>NZ_FPJJ01000001.1:0-1049754 GCF_900119375.1 Pseudomonas sp. NFR02 | reverse complement strand
ACCTGTCAGTCAATGATTCTTCAACTGAACCACCGCTTTCGCAGGCAAGCCAACTCCCACAGAGAGAACGATCTCAAAACACCGACCACCCAATCCGCTCACTCAACAATTCCAACGCCTTCATCCCCGCCAGCGAGTTGCCCGCTGCGTTCAACTCCGGCGACCATACGCACACCGTAAACTGCCCCGGCACCACCGCGACAATTCCGCCGCCGACCCCGCTCTTGCCCGGCAGGCCCACGCGGTAGGCAAAGTTGCCCGCCTCGTCGTACAAGCCGCTGGTGGCCATGATCGAGTTTACCTGCTTGGTCTGGCGCGCCGTCAGCACCTGCTCGCCACTGTGGGCACTCACGCCTTCATTGGCCAGAAAGCTGAATGCTCGGGCCAGGTCCAGGCAGCTCATCTGCAACGCGCAATAGTTGAAGTAGCTGTGCAGCACCGCGTCCACATCATTGTGGAAGTTGCCAAAAGACTTCATTAGGTAGGCCATGGCCGCATTGCGCGCACCGTGCTGGGCTTCCGACTCGGCCACAACGCTATTGACCAGGATCTGCGGGTTGCCCGACAGGCGCCGTACAAAGTCGCGCATCGACAGAATCGGCACGGCGAAGCGTGACTGGTTGATGTCGCAGATCACCAGCGCGCCAGCGTTGATAAAAGGGTTGCGCGGGCGGCCACGTTCGAATTCCAGCTGCACCATGGAGTTGAACGGCTGCCCCGAGGGCTCGTGGCCCAGGCGTTCCCAGATGGATTCGCCGCCATGGTCGATGGCCTGCACCAGGCTGAAGACCTTGGAAATGCTCTGCACCGAAAACAGCGTGTCTGCATCTCCAGCGCAGTAGGCCGTGCCGTCGTTGCCGTATACCGCGATGCCGAGTTGGTTGGCGGGCACGTCGGCCAGCGCGGGAATGTAATCGGCGACTTTGCCGAGGCCGATCAAGGGGCGCACTTCGTCGAGGATCGACTCCAGCAGCGCCTGCATAGCTTGTCCTGTCATCTTTGTTCGAATCAGTGGTAAACGAGGCGCGGAGGATACGTCAATGGGCGCGCAACACCCACACAATCTCTACCACCCGCTCGGCAATCACCACGTAGATCAGGATCAACAACAGTTGCAACGCCAAGTGATAACGCAATTTGGCCAGGCGGCGAATGCCGTCGCTGACGTTCAACAGCATCAGCACCGTCGACAGCACAATCAAGCCCCAGCCCGCGACGCTGGAGGCGAAGATACCGATCAGCAACTCGCGCGGTCCCACCAGCGCGTTGGTCCCCGCCGCAAACAACAATGCGCAGACCAACAGATTTTTAACATTGTCGAAAATCTGCGTGCTCAGGTCGTTTTCCAGCAACGCCAGGTACCGCGTCCATAAAGTGCGCATGCTTGAATACCGAGTGGGAAGGCTCGTCAATCAAGGTAGTTCAATTGTGGACGCTGTCGAGCTTTGGCCAGGCTCAGAAATGCGCCACATCCGACACTTCTGTATCCAGCACATCCTGGGCCAACGCCCAGGCGCGATCCTTGGACTCCACCACCAGCAGCGGGTAACCCCAGGCCTTGCCGAACGTCACGGCAAAGGGCTTGAGGGCCAGGCGCTTGGCAGCGCTGGGCTCCACTTGGATCATGCCTTTGACGTAGGCACGCAAGGCAGCCTTGTTTTTCTTCATCCAGATAGACGCGCGCTTGCGCTCTTCGTGGGCGTGTTCGTGATTGTTCTCATCCACGGCTTTTTCGTGCAGCAGCAAGAAGGGCTGCTCACGGGCCAGCAGACGTTCGAAGGTCAGGAAGGCGTCTTCCGGCGCACCTTCGCTAGGCGCGTCGAAAAAGATTTTCACCACCGGGAAAGTTGAACTGTCGAGTCGCATGGCAAAGCTCCTTTGATGAGATTGATTCTCATCATAGGGCGCGTGGCGCTGGACAGCATTGCACAGAATAGCCAGAATGTTTCGCAATCCAGCCAAGGCAGTTCTCACCATGGTTCATCACCGCCTCGACCAGTACGACCCCTGCCGGGTCCGCGACGCCGCCGCGATCCCTCGCTCGATTGTTGCAGTGGGCGCCTCGAGTACGTCCGAACGCTGGGAACATACCCCTCACCACCATCAACACGGGCAATTGATCTACACCTTGCGCGGCGTGGTGCATTGTGTGATCGAGGCGGGTATCTGGATCGTGCCGCCGCAATGCGCATTGTGGATTCCCGGCGGAGTAACCCACGCGGCACGCGGTGCCGGCGAAGCGGATGTGTACTGCCTGTTGATCAACCCGAACGCCGCCAGCGCCCTGCCCCGGCAATGTTGCACGCTGTCGGTGTCGCCATTGCTGCACGAATTGATCGGCAAGGCGGTCAGCTTCCCGCAGCTCTACGACGAAGACGGCGCCCAGGGCCGCCTGGTGGCGACGTTACTCGACGAGCTGGCCCAGGCCCCCATCGAAGCCCTGCATTTGCCGATGCCCCAAGACCCCCGCTTGCATCGGCTGGCCAACAGCTTATTGGCCAACCCCGGCGATAAATCCACCCTGGGCGAATGGGCCGTGCGCATCGGCATGAGCGAACGCAGCATGACCCGCCTGTTGTTGGAAGAGATCGGCCTGAGCTTCGGTCGCTGGCGCCGGCAGTTGCATGTAATCCTTTCACTGCAGCGCCTGGCCAACGGCGAAAGTGTGCAGAGCGTGGCGCTGGACCTGGGTTATGAAAATGCCAGCGGGTTTATCACCATGTTCCGCAAGGCCATGGGCCAACCGCCGGCGCGTTACCTGGCGGACCGTGCCAGTACCGTCGGGCCGCACAGCAACGCGTCAACTATCGCCTTGACGTGAGGTTTTGATGATCGTTCCCACGCTCTGCGTGGGAATGCCTCGTGTGCCGCTCCGCGTCACGCTTAGGGACGCAGAGCGTCCTGGGCTGTGTTCCCACGCAGAGCGTGGGAACAATCCAATCCACATCCGACTCAGTTCTTGTAGTCGGTATCGGTACGCTCAAGCTGGCGCACCAGCGCATTCCAATGCCGCGCCACGCCCGGGCCTTCGCCATTGCTGAACACCTTGGCCTGCTGTTCGACTTTGGCCACCACCTCTGCGGGTGGGAAGATCAACTCGGCATTCCCCGCTGCCTGTGCCGCAATCTGGATGTTGCAGGCCCGCTCCAGGCTTTGTAGTTGCTGGAAGGCATGCTCGACGCTGACGCCGCCCGTCAACAAGCCGTGGTTGCGCAGGATCATCACGCTCTTGTCGCCCAAATCCGCCACCAGCCGTTCACGCTCGTCCAGGTCCAGCGCCACCCCTTCGTAACCGTGGTAAGCCACACGCCCCGAGAATGCGATAGCGTGCTGGGAGATCGGCAACAACCCCTGCTTCTGCGCCGACACCGCAATACCGTCGCGGGTGTGGGTGTGCAGCACCGCTTGCAAATCATGGCGTGCGCCGTGGATGGCGCTGTGGATCACATAGCCGGCGTAGTTGATCCCCAGGCCCGTGGGGTCATCGACGATGGTGCCGTCCAGATCGACCTTGACCAGGTTGGAGGCGCTGATTTCGTCGAACAACAGCCCGAAAGCATTGATCAGGAAATGCGCTTCGGGCCCTGGCACCCGCGCTGAGAAATGCGTGTAGATATGATCGGTCCACTTGTACAACGCCGCCAGTCGGTAGGCCGCGGCCAACTTGACCCGCACCTCCCACTCTTGCGGTGTGACCCGCTGGCGCACGTTGCTCAAGACACTGGAAATCGGCGTGACGCTACTCATGGCAAATCTTCCTGGATGGCCTTAGGGGACTTCCAGGCAAGACTAGGGGATGGTCATAAATAATAAAAAGCACATTTTAATCTAAGCTAATTATTATATTTATTTATAAAAAGCAGCAGTGGCAGCTTTCGCCACCACGGGAGCAAGCTCCCTCGCCGCCAATCAACTCAGCAGGTTCAACGCCCGTTGTTGAGCTTTTCGTTGATTGCATCCGTTTGCCGTTCAATGTCCTTGATCGAGGTCGGCGTCACGACTTTGTCAATGGTGTCAGTCTTGGGGTTTGCAGGTTCAAGCGTCTGCCCTTTGGTGGCCTGGGCATTACCTTTTTGCGCGTCTTCAGAGCTGACGGGGTCGGGGGTTTTATCGGCGGTTTTATGATCAGTCACAGTGCAATCCTCCTGGCAGTGGCAGGCCCCTGAGATGGCGGCCCTATGCAGCAGAACCCTGGGAATCCGGATTGGTTCAAGTCAATTGCCTCGCCTCACCACTGGGCAAAAAAGCGCAAAAAAATTTAAACCTTTTACCCACCTCTCGATTCAACAGTCAGGTAACGGCATCCCGCCATTTCCAAGGAGAGACACCATGAAAACTCGACTGATGAAACCGATGGGCCTTACCTTCATGCTGATTGCAGGCTCGATTTCCACCGCGATGGCGGCGACCTCCAACGACTTTGTCGACAACGCCGCCGAGGGCGGTATCACCGAGGTGGAAGCGGGCAAGCTGGCCCTGGAAAAAAGCAGCTCGGCGGACGTAAAGACCTTCGCCCAGCATATGGTCACAGACCACACCAAGGCCAATCAGGAACTGATGGCCCTGGCGAAAAAACTCGATATCGAAGTACCCGATGACGCCGCGCTCACCGACCAGGCGAAGAAAGCCATCCTGGAAATGCGCGATGAATCCTTCGACAAGGCCTATGCCAACAACCAGGTAGCGGCCCATGAAAAAACCGTCGAACTGTTCAAGAAAGAAGCGGCCTCCTCGGACAATCCCGAGCTGAAAGCCTTCGCCACCAAGACCCTGCCCACCCTTGAAGCCCACCTGAAAATGGCCAAGGAACTGCAAACCAAATACGCCCATTAAACCATCCATGACCCAAGGAGACACTCGACCATGAGCTCGCAACTCAACGGCAAGCACATCCTCGTCATCACCTCCAACACCGGCATCGAGCGCGACGAGTTGCTCAAGCCTCTGGAAACGCTGCGTGGCTACGGCGCGACCGTGACGCACGCCTCCAGCAAAGGCGGCACTACCCAGACATTTGTCGGCGACACGGAAAAGGACCAGACCGTGGAATCAGACGTGCAACTGTCGGATGTTGTCAGCGCCGACTTCGATGCGCTGGTCATCCCGGGCGGCACAGTGAATGCCGATACGCTGCGCCAGGATACTGCCGCACTGCGCCTGATCAATGAGTTCGTGCAGGCCGGCAAGACCATCGCGGCGATCTGTCACGGGCCATGGACCCTTATCGACGCTGGCGTGGTCAAGGGCAAAACCCTGACCGCCTATAAAAGCGTGCGCATCGACCTTGAAAACGCCGGCGCGGCCAGCGTAGTGGATGCCGAGGTTAAAGAGTGCCAGGCCAATGGCTGGACCTTGATCACCTCGCGCACGCCGGACGACCTATCGGCGTTCAATCAGGCGATTGCCAAGGCCATCGGCGGCTGATCGGCTTAGCGCAATGAAAACAGGCGCCCCATGGGCGCCTGTTTTTTATCACTCACCGCTTCAGCTTTTACGCTGCTGCGCCATTTCACGCTTGGGTCCGAACATTGCCCACGCAATCAACCCCAGCAGCGGCACGAACACCAGCACCACGACCCACAACCCCTTGGTCTCCCATCCGCCAGTGCTGCGCAAAACGATATTGATCGCCCAGAGTTCCAAGAGCAGCAGAACCACCGCCAATACGATCCAGATATATTCAATTTGCATGATTCACCTCCTGAAGTCTAAGCGTTAGGTCAAGCAGATGCCCCAAGGGTTCCATTAGAATTTTCCTGGGCCCACTTTATGGCCCCCCGTTGCGCTGGAGTGTCAGCAACCGGCTGTGCGTTGTGCAACCTCAACGCGGCCCGACCATGCAAGCTGCACGACCGACAAGCGCACATGAAAATATAACCATCTGATTTTAAAGATGATTTATAACCATAAAAGTTGGTACGCCTGATGCAACCTTCCTCACCACGAGGCGTGCACTTCGACACGCCCGCCCACCCCCGTGAGGTTACCTATGAATGCCATCGACCTGCTCAAAGCCGACCATGAACGCGTCAAGACCCTGCTGACCCAGTTGAGCGAATCCACTGAACGCGGGGTGAAAAAGCGCACCGAGTTGCTGGCCAAACTTGAAATGGAAGTCACCCTGCACACCCAACTTGAAGAAGAAATCCTCTACCCCGCGTTCAGGAAAGCGGGTGGCAAGGAACAGGACATCATGTACCACGAAGCCAAGGAAGAGCACCGCACCGTCGACTCGCTGGTACTACCGGACTTGAAAAAGACCGACCCATCGTCCACCGAGTTTTCCGGTCGGGTCAAAGTGGTCAAGGAGCTGCTTGAGCACCATATCGAAGAAGAAGAAACCGAGATGTTCCCCCAGGCCAAGAAACTGCTGGGTAAAGCGCTGCTCGAAGAGCTGGGGGCCGAGATGGAAGCGATGAAGGCCGCGCACAAAAAAGCCATGGCGAAAAAACCGCTGGCCGCGTAACGGCTACCTCCTCGCAGCAAAGTTCGCGCGACAGTGACCCACAGGCCCTGTCGCGCTATCGATTTGCACCGATGATTTCTCCTCGCTCACTCAGCGATCCGGCCGACCGAGCCGGCCTGGCGCCCCATGCTAGCGTGCCATTGCCCTTGGCAGTGGCCGGGGGCTTTCAGGAGATTCATCACAATGGACACGCACTCCCCCACCTATACCCACCTGTTCAAAGAGGACTGGCACCTGCTGTGTTCGGCCTCTTCCATGGCGGCAATCGACTCCCCGATCGCCTACCTGAAGGCGTTATACCTGTTTGCCCAAGCGCTGGAAAAAAGCGGTAAAGGCAAACAGCCCAAGGTCACCCTCGACCAGCGACGCCCCGAACTCAAGACGCTGCCCCTGGACGAACGCAGCCTCAGCGCTGTGATTCCTCAACTCTCGATGATCAACGAAACCCTGTCCCGCCAGATTGACGCTCACCTCAAAAAAACCCCTCGTGAATACCGCGGTCGCTCACTTGATGAGGTGCTCGGCAAGCAACGTTTCCCCTTCGTGCTGCCGTTCGAACGTGCGCATCGCCAGTGTTGGCTCGGTTTGTCCGGCAACAAGCCACAATTGGGCGAACTCAGTTACCGCATCAGCCTCAAGCTGCCCACCAGCCAGCGCGCGCAAAACACTTACGGCGTGGTCAGGCACGAGGCCTATGAAGCGCAACGTTTGCTGTCCGGGCTGAGCCCTGCCCAGCAGGTGTTATTGACGGAGCCTTTTTTAAAAAGAACGGGAGACGTACAGGCAGAGGATTTTTTTACCCAGCACTATGGCACCCAGGCGCAGCCCCTTGAGGAGTTGCCCCACTGGTTGCAAAAAACCGGACTCACCGCCGATCAGACCGAAGCACTACTGGCCTGCGGCAAGTATGTGCCGGTGCTGTCGGGCAATGTCCTGGCAAGCGCCCTGCCAACGCCGCGGGCCAAGCTGCGCCTGCACGACGGTGCCGCGTACGTGAACGGGCCGATCACCGAGGCCGGCGCGACCCAGTCGCCCCTGTCGATCACTGCGCAGGACAAGGGTGGTGCGCGCCTGCTCAATACGTCGTGGGAACGTTACCAGCGCCTGCACCGAATGATCCGCCTGCAACGCTGGACGCAATTGCCCTTCGACGTACTCGACGCGCTGTCGACGAGCGTGGTGCGCCGTGAACACGAGGGCGACCCGGCGCGGCCCGCCAACGACAATACCCTGCGCGCACTGGGTGTCTATCGCTATCTGGAGCGCCGCTACAGCCTTTCATTGCAAGCCTTTGCGGCCGTGCTGGATGAGATACCGGTGTGGGCACCCGGCACTCGTCTGTCACTGTACGACCAGCTGTTCAACCCCGGCCCGTTGCCAGGCCAGGCATTGACGCTGGACAGGCCGACCCTGGCGTTGAGGGAGGAAATCCCGACAACCCTGCGCCACCAGCTCTGCACCGGCCTGCACCTGAGCGACACCCCGGCCTCGTTGCACTGGCTGATCAAGCAGGCCCGCCTGCATCTACCCGCTGCTTGCCCGACGCTGACGTTTTATAGCGCGCTGTATCGCCAAACCCGGATCGCGCGGATGTTCGGGCTGTCAGTGCTCGACAGCTACCATATGGCGGCGCTGCTGGGCGGTAAGGATTACACCACCCAACTGGTCAACCCGAGCCTGCGTCGCTCGGGCGTCAATGCCCCTGCCGACCTGCTCGATGTGCTGATGCAAATGGACTGGCTGGTCCGCTGGCTCAACGACACGGGTCAAACGGTTGATCAGCTTCGTCGTCAACTGCTATTGGATGCCCAATCCCCACCGCCCCACGTGCAGACGTACATCACCCAACTCGATGAGGTGGTCGAACTGACTCAGCATGGCCTGTTGGCGCAAGAAGACCTCGCTGACCTGTCATTGCCCCAGCCCGAGCCTGACACCAAAGCGGCGCCCATTGCCTGGCATGCCCTCATCGTACAAGGGCTGCTGCACAGCCAACCGCTGCTCAAGCCCGCGCCGCCCAAAGAATTGCCCAATGGGCTGGTACAGCTTATCGAAGCCCAGACGCTGAGCCTCAACCCAGAACGCAACACGGCTCTGCACAGCGATGCCAAACAGGCAGTGACCAAGAAGCTCGGCGCGTTCTACCAACAAATGCAGCCGCTGAAAGCAAACATCGACACGCTGCTCAACGCCCCCTCACACCTTGCCGGTGACGCCGCCGCGTACCTGCAATGGCGCAAACTCGTGGTTCGACAAATTGCCCGAACCGCCACTGCCGAATCCACCACGGAGCTGCACAAACATGTACTGCTGAGCCTGCCGGATGCCGAAGTGTCCTTGGGGCTGGCAGTGAGCCGTGAGGCCTTGCAGGCCTTTGTGCTCCATCCGCACTGGCTGAGCCCGGACCACACCGCGGCCTCGCTGCTCAAGCTGACGCTGAGCACGCTGTACCTGCTGCAACGCTTTGCCCATTGCCTCAGCACCTACGGACTGGCCCAGGACAGCGTGCTCGCTTATTTGCAGCGCGCCAATTCATCCTCCGTTGAAGGCTCCGCCGTATCTCACGATGGGGCTTGCACTTCGCAACTGGCCGCATTGCTCAAGTGGGATGTCGATGAAATCAACCTGCTCGTTGAATCCCTGCCTGCCAAACAGGTGAAGACCCTGGCCGACCTGGACTGGCTCCTGCGTTGCCATGAAGCCGTCAGGCTCACCGGCCTCTCCGCCAACGCCTTGCTCAAGGCTGCCGACCTGCATGCCACCTTGATGAATGAAGACTGGCAACACGTTGGCTCGGCATTGATCGCCACAGCCCCCTAACCCCGTTGTATTTCGCCTGGTTCAAGGAATGACCATGTCTGACACCCTCACCCAACACCTCAACGAACACCTGCGCGACGCGATGCTGGGGTTCTACCTCAACAGCGTGCTGCCTGAAGACACGGCAGTGGCCGATACCGTCAAGACCGTCGACGATGTCTATACCTATTGGCTGCTCGACCCCCAGGTCCGCCATACGGTGCCCACCACCCGTGTCGCCAGCGCCATTGCCAGCCTGCAGCAGTACATCACTGGCATTTACCTGGGCCTGGAGCCCGGCTACGACGAACAGGGCATGAGCGCTGTCGAGCAGATCGAGTGGCGAGACCAGTTGCTGTCCTATTCACTGTGGCGTGCCCACCAGCAACTTCAGCACTACCCGGCCACCTACCTGAGCCCTACATTGCGCCATGACAAAAGCGACAACTTCAGGCAACTGGAGAACCAGCTCAACCAATTTCGCATCGAGCCTGCGCCGCTGCAGACAGCCGTCCACAGTTACCTCAGCCGCTTCGAAGCACTTGCCAACATCAAGACCCTCAATGGTTATATCGACGGTGATAAAGACAGCTTCGCCAGCAGCACTTATTACTTCACCGGCAAGCCCAGTTCGGAAAACACCTATTACTGGCGCACGCTGAAAATGGCCTCGGGCGACGCGACCACTCCGCCAGCCTGGTCCTCCTGGCAAAAGATCCCGCTGTCGATTGACGATAACGTCCCCGAACAGACGATTCGCCCGGTGGTGTTCAACGGGCGCCTCTTCGTGGTGTGGGCCCAATGCATCAACCCGACGTCGTCGTCGAGGGACATCACCCGGATCGGGCGCGGTGATGTTGAATCGGAGAAGGAATACCAGCAACGGCTGGAAACCCGGATAAAGACCACCTATCTACAGTTGCGCTTGTACTTTTCCTATAAAAAACTGGATGACAGTTGGAGCGTGCCGCAGGCCTGCATTCAGGAATACAGCCTGGCACAGGGCCTGGATGACTTGAGCTCGGAAGACCTGATGAGCGCCACTGCGTCCATCGCCGTACTCGATTCAAAAAGCCAACCGCCGTCACTGTTCCTGGGCCTGAGCGCACAGCCGAACCATCAAACGGCTTCCCCGCACAACGGCGTGCATCGGCATTTCTTTCAAGCGGTACGGCTGGATCAGCACTTCAACGTCCATTGGCTTGAAACCCAGGGCAGCACTCGGCGGATGTTCTACTGGCATAAAGAGGCTGAACTGGCCGGGCGCTACCTGGCCCTGTTCGGGCACCACAACAGGGCCAGATTTCAATTCAGGGCGCCCGACACGGTCCAGGTCAAAGTCCACTCCCTGACCAACGACGCGCCCCATGGCACCACCCATGGCTGGAACTACGAAGACAATCAACAGCATATCCGCAGTCTTTCGGCTGAGAGCGATATTCGGTTCAACCGAACAACGTCAGTACTGGAGGTCACCACCCGCCTGGCGAAACGCTTCGAACCGCACCGCACTGTCAGGTTCAGCAAGGCAGACGCACTGGTCAATTTGACCATCACCCTCAGCAGCAGCGGTCCTGCCCAGAACGAGACGCTGGCGTTAGGCCCCACCGCCGAGATTTTCCTGGAGGGCGCCAAGCTGGCAACCTTCTCCAACGTGCGCATCGACTTGACCCTCAAGTGCAATGAGACCGGCGTCAGCTATGCCCAACTTATAAAAAATGCTGCGAATCAGCCGACGACCTTTACCCTGCCGCAAATTGAAAAAGATGAAGAAAACCCGAAAAGCACGACATTCAATCTGCGCGACCAACGCATTAGCCAAGAAGCCTTCGACTATTTTTTCAATACGCCAGACGCCACCTATACCGTCACCCTGTCGTTCTACAACAATCAGGCGCAGACCAGCAGCCATGCCTACGACTTAGTACTGGACAAGGTCCAGGTCCAGCAGAAACAACGCCTGTACAAACCCGTGTTGATGTATCCCAAACAAGGACACAGCGCTTTACCGGAAAGCCCTCACCGCAATAACACGGTACTCGTCGGCCTGGCAGACGCTTCTCGGCGCACCCTGCGCGACACGTTCACTGAACTCTCCGAAACGCACACGCTTGAGGCGCAGATCGAACTCTCCCCCACGACCTTACACCCCTACGACGAGGACTTCACTGATACGACGGCTTCCACATTGACGCTGATTCACGGCGTCTTGCTGCTGGAAAGCGATGTGCATTACCCCGACCCCATCATCCTGGGCTACGCGCTGAAAACCGCGACCTTCACCCTGCCGCCCGATAACAGCACCCCCATCATTCCACTGGCTCCGTTTATCCGGCGACTCGCAACCCCGCCCTATGGCGCGGCAGAATTCATTGACTTCGACGGGTCCACGATCGAGTCGATCGATAAGCCTGAAAACAAACGAGCGCCCATACGCACCAACACCTGCGTGGCCGGGCTGCTGGCAAAAACCGCGGGCGCAGGTTTGCATGAGCTGTTTGCCTTGGCCCCGGATGCCTGGCGCGAGCCGCCATTGCCAGGCGAGGAAAAGCCCAGTCCACTGGACTTCCACGGCCCCCATGGCACCTATTACTGGGAGTTGTTTCTTTACCTGCCCTGGCTGTTGGCACAACGCCTGAACCAGGAGCAGCAATACGCCGAGGCCGAAACGTGGATACGCTACGTGTTCGATCCCGTACACCCATCCGGGTTCTGGCGCCTGCCTGCGCTGCTTACCAGTGCGCCACAACGCCACAACGCCTCTGCCCTGCCCCACCCATTGGCGACAAGCAGCGCGGTACATTTTCGTCAGGCGCTGTACCTGTTGTACGTCGACATCCTGCTCAATCGCGGGGATGCAGCGTACCGGCAAATGACCCGTGACGGCCTGGCCGACGCCAAGTTGTGGTACATCCGCGCCAAGGGCTTGCTCGGGCCAAGACCGCCGCTCAACCCGGTCGATCCCTGGGCAGCCACGACCCTGGACAAACTGCAAAACCCTTCCACGCTCGACAGCACGACAGTACCTGCGGGCACCTCGCGGCTGTGTCGATCCCTGAGCCCTGATCTGCTGCTGCGCTGGGACAAAATCGAATCTCGCCTGCACAACCTGCGCCATCACCTGGACCTGACCGGCAAACCCTTGAGCCTGCCGCTGTACGCCGCGACCCTGACGCCTCAAACGCTGCTTGCCGCGTACCAGCAAGGTTCGGTCGGCGCCAGCCTGCGCCCGTCGCTGCGCACCGCCCAGGCCGCGCACTACCGCTTCCAAGTATTGCTGGGACACGCCTTGCAAGCGGTCGACAACCTGATCCAGTTGGGGGCGACCTTACTGTCGTTGTTCGAACGCAAAGAGCAGGCCCAGTACCTGGAAACCCAGCAGCAGCAAGCCTGGGACTTGGCGAGGCTGGCCGTCGAGCAACAGGCCCAGGCCGTACAGTTCGATGCGAGGAACCAGCAAGCGCTGCTGGCAGGACGCCGCATGGTCGAAGCGCGGGTGACGTTCTTCGAACAGCAGCTCAAGCGAGGCATCAGCCCGGCCGAGGCCCAGGCCACCCAGGAGTACCAGGACAGTGCGCGCTGGGACACCGCCGCCGCCGTGGCACAAGCCGGCGCGGGGCTGGCGATGCTGATACCGAATATTTTTGGCACCTCCAACGGCGGCGTGCGCTACGAGGGCGCTTTTCACGCCCTGCACGCGACGGCCCAAGGCATTGCCAATGACAAGCGCGCCAACGCTGCCCACCTGGACCGCACCGACCTGTTTGCCCGACGCGCCGCCGAGTGGGCCCATTCGTTGGAACAGGCACGCCTTGAGCTGGCCCAGGTCGACGCCCAGCTGCAGGCTTACACCGAACAGCAAGCCCATACCCGCTTGCAACTGGGCCTGGCCCAGACCAGCCTGGCCCAAGCACGAAGCCTGTACGACCAGCTCGGCAAACGCTTTACCAACGCCCAACTGTATCAATGGCTCAATGGCCAACTTTCCACTTTCTACTACCAAGCCTATGACTCGAGCCTGTCGCTGTGCCTGGCGGCCGAGGCCTGTTGGCAGGAAGAACGGGCTCAGTGGGACAAGCACTTCATTCAAACCCAGCGCTGGACCCATCAATATCGCGGCTTCAGCGCCGGGGAAGCGCTCAAGCAAAACCTACTGAGCATGAGTAACGCCTACCTCACCCACAACGAACGTTTGCTGGAAATCACTAAAACCGTGTCGTTGCGCCATCTGCACAGCCAAGACCCTGTGGCCACGCGCGACATGCCCTGGGCCGCGCTTAAAGCCGACCTGCTAAAAACCGGCGCCTTGACCTTTGAACTGACCCTCAAGCTGTTTGACGACGACTACCCAGGCCATTACCTGCGGCGTATCAAGCACGTCAGTGTGTCCCTGCCCGCCACGCTGGGCCCCTATGAAGACATCAAAGCCATCCTGACCCAAACCGCCAATACCACGTACCTCACCCCCGCGGCCAGACACACCGACGCTGCGGTAAAAAAAGACCTGCGCGCCAAACAGCAAATCGCCCTGTCCAGCGGGCTCAACGACAGCGGCTTGTTCACCTTGAACTTCGACAGCGACGAGCGTTACCTGCCGTTCGAATACACAGGAGCGATCTCCACCTGGCAACTGACCTTTCCCAACCATGCCCGGCAAAATGCTCTACTCGAATCCCTCACCGATATCATCGTGCACCTGCGCTACACCGCTAAAAACACCGGAGGTCAACGATGAGCGTGCAGCCGCCCGAACTCTTGGAACCGAAGATTCCTGCGCTGCCCAAGGGCGGTGGCGCCATCCAGGGCCCCGGCGCGCAATGGGGCGCCGTGGGCACACGGGGTGAGGCGTGCCTGGAGGTGCCCTTGCCCATTTCGCCGGGCCGTGGCTTCACGCCGGCCCTGAGCCTGGGTTATCGCAGCGCCCAAGGCAACGGGCCCTTCGGCCTCGGCTGGGCGATGTCGGCAGGCGCCATCAGCCGTGATACCCGCAAAGGCGTACCGGCCTACGGTGATGACGACCGCTTCATCAGCCCCCAAGGCATCGACATGATCCCTGAGCGTGCTGCCGACGGCGAAATTCAGGCCACGACCTGGGACCACTATAACGGCCTGGTCCTGGACGAACCCCACCGAGTGGTGCGCTATTTTCCGGTGATAGAAGCGCGCTTCGACCGTATCGAGCATTGGTCTTGCGACAGCGACAAGGCCGGGTTCTGGTTGGTTCAGGGGGCCGACGGCTGCGTGCACCTGTTCGGCAAGACCCTGATCGCGCGCTGTGCAGACCCGAACGACGGCCTACGTGTTGCCCAATGGCTGTTGCAGGAAAGCCTCAACCCGCTGGGTGAGCAGATCTATTACCACTACAAACACGACGACCAGCCACCAAGCGCCACCAGGGACTATCGCGCCCAGCGTTATCTGGCGCGGGTGTGCTACGGCAACCTCAAGCCCCTTGAGCACCTGGCGCTGTGGCGCGCGGACGCCCTCGCTGACAAGCAATGGCACTTCGAACTGCTGCTGGATTATGGCGAACGCGACGCTGGCCTGAGCCAAGTGCCGACCTATGCCGAACAACACGCCTGGCCGGTCCGCAACGACCCGATCAGCAGTTATGCCTATGGCTTTGAACTCGGCACCCTGCGGCGGTGCCAGCAAGTGCTGATGTTTCATTACTTCCCCGACGAGCCGAGCCTGGGCGCCGAGCCGGTGCTGACGCGGCGTCTGTTGCTGGAGTACACCCATCGCCACGCCATCGGCAGTTGCCTGAACGCCGTGCACAACCAGGCCTTTGACGCCCAAGGGAACGCCAGTGCCTGGCCGCCCCTGGAACTGGCCTACAGCGCCTTCATGCCGACGCTGGACGCCGCGCGATACCAAGCGTTCGACGCCATGGCGGGCGTCAACGATGGGCAGCGTTATCAACTGGTCGACCTGTACCGCGACGGTTTGCCGGGCATCCTGCACCGCACCGATAAAAGCTGGTACTACCGCGAGCCGCTCAGGGCCCCCGGCCGGGCCAGCAGCAACGCGCTGATCTATGGTCCATGGCAGGCCCTGCCACGCATCCCCCTCGCCGATACCGCCCAAGCCACGCGCCAGGCACTGGCGGATCTTGACGGCGATGGGCATCTGGAATGGGTGGTGGCGCAACCAGGGCTGAGCGGTTTTTTCAGCCTCGACTCGCAGCGGCAATGGTCGGGTTTCGTGCCTTTTGCGGCGATGCCCCAGGAGTTTTTCCATCCCCACGGGCAACTGGCCGACCTGATGGGCAGCGGAAGGCTGGACCTGGTTCTGATCGGCAGCCGCAGCGTGCGCCTGTACGCTCAACGCCAGGACGGCGGGTTTGATCCGGGCCAGCAGGTGCGCCATACGCCCGACGATGAGGGGCTGCCCCCCCTCAGCCATTCGCCGGCCGAATTGATCGCCTTTTGCGACCCCCTGGGCAGCGGCCAACAACACCTGGTGCGTATCCGCCATAACGAAATCAAGTGCTGGCCCAACCTCGGCCGTGGGCGCTTCGGCAAAGGGTTTGTCTTCGCCACGCTGGCATTCGACCACGCCAGCTTCGATGCCGAGCATATTCGCCTCGCCGACCTGGACGGCTCAGGCGCGGTGGACCTGATTTACCTGGCGCCTGAACACATACAGATCTATATGAACCGCGCCGGCAGCGGGCTGGCATCGGAGCCACTGACACTGCGTTGGCCCGAGGGCGTGCGCCATGACGCGACATGCCAGGTCAGCTTTGCCGACCTTCAAGGCCTGGGCTGTTCCAGCCTGATCCTGAGCGTGCCGCACATGACACCCCAGCACTGGCGGTATGACTTCGTCAGTCTCAAACCGTATTTGTTAACCGCCACGCTCAACAACCGGGGGGCCACCACCCAACTGAGCTACCGCAGCAGCGCCCAGGAATGGCTCGACGAAAAACAGCACGGGCAAACCCTGGGAGTGCCTCGAGGCAGTAGCCTTGCGTTCCCGGTACAGGTGGTCAAGCGGCAACAGCAAAAGGATCTGGTCAGCCGTAACCGCTCCACCCAGTATTTTCGTTACCGGCAAGCCTGCTACGACCGTGAGGAACGCCAGTTCATCGGCTTTGGCCTGGTGTTGCACACCGAACAACCTCCTAGGGCCGATGCGCCGCCTGGGGTGTTGACCAAACGCTGGTTCCACACCTTTGAGCCCTCGCAGGAGGCTTTTTACCCGGGCGACCCGCAGGCGCCCGCGCTGGGGCCAACCCTGCTGGGCCAGTTGGAGGCCGGGCGCACAGGAGATACGCTGATCGCTACGCCCGGCGCAACCACCCGCCGCGCGATGCAGCGTGCATTGGCGGGTAGCCTGCTGCGTGAAGAGGTGTATGCCGCCGCCGATGCGCCACCACAGGCAGTGCCGTATTCGGTGCAGCAACAGCGCTATCTAATACGCCAACTAAGCCCGTCGGCCAAGGCCGGCGAACCGGCGGTGCTGCTGCCACTGTTGCTGGAGTCGCTGACCTGTCGCTACGAGCGCCAACCGCACGACCCGTGCTGTCGGCACATCCTCAATCTGCACTGGGACCGCTACGCCGGCAATCTGCACAGCGTGGTGGTCGACTATGCCCGTCGCAAGACAGCCAGCGACGCCCCACCGCCGGGGCCGGCCCACGAGCAGCAGTGGTGGCGTGACGCGCATGATTCGGCGCAGCAGGCGTATTACCTCAACGAAACCCGCGCCCGCTTCATTCACCTTGACGCCGCGCAGCGCTGGCGCTTGCACTTGCCGTACCAGCAACGACGCAACGTGCTGGTCCTGAGCAAAGAGGCGTTAGCAATTGAAAAAATAAGCTATGAACACTTCATTGCGCAGGGCCCGTCCGCTCCACTGGGAACAGCGGCCGAACGCAAGCTGGGGGGGCTGTCGGTGCAGCATTACTGCGTGGCGGAGCACACCGCCCCCTTGCCGGCCGGCACCGCAAGTTTTCAGGCGCTGCCCGCCTATATCGAGACAGCCGAACTCGATCAGCAAGCGCTGGAGGTGTATGAGGGCCGCCCTGTCGCTGCCACGCTGAGTGCACAGCACTATCGGGCCATGGCCGCGTTCCTGTCACCGGCCCCCGGGCAGGACGAGGCTATCACCCTGTGGTCGCTCGGCCAGGGGTACACCCGTTACGGCCAGGCTGAAATGTTCTATCGGCCTCGTCGGCATCAGGCGAGCCTGAGCCATGGGTTCACGCAGTCCGAGTACGACCGCTATGGGCTGTACATCATCAAGGTGCAATTGGCGGACGGCTGCACGACCCAGGCGCAGTACGACTACCGTCTTGGCCTGCCGGTGACGGTGACTGACGCACAGCGTACGCAACGCTACGCGCACTACGACGCCCACGGGCAGTTGCTGGCGACCGGCCTCAAGGGAGAGGAGCAAGGAAAGCCCGTCGGCCATGACGCCCAAACGCCCTTCATCCGCACGCCCGATACGGGCCCGGCGCAGGCCCTGGCTGATCCGAAAGCGGCGTTGTTCAACGCTCAAAGCGCGTGTTTCTACGACGTGTTCAGTTGGATGGGGCACATTCCACCCGCCAGCATCCAGGCGCAATGGGTAAGCAACGGTTACCTGCTGCCCAGCGGGCACATTCGTGCCTCGGCGTTGGCACGCCTGAACAGCCTGAGCGCTGCGCTCCCCCATCATCAAACCCTCAAGCGCCTGATTCAGGCGGCCAGGCAAGTGCCGGTGCACGCCGTGGTACTGCACGCCGACCGTTGGCAAGGCACGTCGCCAACCCCGCAGATTCAGGTCGCTCTCGCCTTCAGCGACGGCTTTGGCCGCGTGCGGCAAACCCAGGAAAAGGCGCAACCAGGCCCGGCCTTTGCAGTCGATGACGCCGGTATGTTGAGCGCGGGTGCCGAGCCAATCGACGCCACTCGCCGTTGGCGGATCAGCGGCCGTGTGGAGTATGACAATCAAGGTTGCCTGGCGCGCACCTGGCGACCTTACTTTGCCGACCGTGCTGGCTATATCGACGATGCGGCCTTCAACACCTTGCGCCCCAGCGAGCAACATTTTCATGACGCGTTGGGACGCCCGGTGCGCGTGGTCAATGCCAACGGCGACACACGGCGCCAGACCTACTGCGCCTGGTACAGCATCGCTGAGGACGAAAACGACACGCACGCGCCGGACTGACAACAGAGCCGGGCCGTTACACGGCCCGTGCTCTTTGGGCTGACGTTAAGCGTATTAACGGCGGTGAGGGTTCATCACCCTGACCGCCCGATAATTGAGCCCGCTGATGTGCTGAATCATCACTCGATAGGCGCCACGACCGCGCTGCCCGCGATAGCCCGGCAAGTCAAAACTACGGACATTCTGCCCGCCCGCCATGGCATGCCCGGTATGAAAGTCCAGGGTGCGGGCTTCCAGGCGGTTGATCACATTCCTGATAATCCCTCCCCCTACGCCACGCAGCTCATTGAGAACAGGCTCAACGTCAATCACGAGTCGCTCAGGTTCCAGCCCGGAGGAAGGTCCTGAGCTTACCGGTGGCGCGGCGGGCTCTTCAGAAGCGGAGCCTCGGCGACCCACGCTCGTGACCCTGGTTTGCGGTTGTACTTCGGTGTGGGTCAGCCCAGCCGCAGGAAGCGGGCCGGCGCCCACCTTGCGTGCCGGGGCACGAAGTTCTATCCCGACAAACCCCAACCTCGCAAGCGTAAAACTAGGGTTACGCTCCGTTTGTGAGGCTATTTCAGCCTGCTCCCGGTGCTCGGTGGGCCCAATGTACCCATAGAGCCCGCCCCGCGCTGCCGGCGTCAGTCCGTAGGACAGGCGCTTAGTGTCTGCGGTGGCCAGTCGGTGTTCCAGGAAAAAGTCCGCCAACTCGCTGACTTCATGTTCGGTAGCGCCATGCCGATGGCCCAGCTCTTGCGCACCGGCCAATGCGGACTGCGCATAAAACGCTCTGCGCCGAACTTCAGTAGTGCTGAGCCGTTGATGCGCGTAAAAGGCGACACCCACCACTCCTGAAATCAGCCCAAAGTAAGCCAGCTCAACCCTGTATCCAACCTCTATACCAATCCCATGCCCGATCAACAACACCAGGAGCAGAACCGTCACCACCTCCAGCATCGAGCGGCGCTGCAAACCGTCTTCGTCTACATAACCCATGGGGTTGTTCCCCACCATCGTATACAGGTTCAACCCATCCACATCCCCCGCCGGGTCAGCGCTGATCCACCGCAACAACCACGGCGCGTAGTACCTGAAGCCGTAGTAATACAACCCGCTGGCGTCGCGCTCCTTGCCCGAATAACGTCGGGTTTTATAGTTCGCCTCCAAGGCGCTTTTTGCCGCCCACCAGGCGGTTGCGCCGAAAGGGTAATAACTTTCCTGGCTCAACAGGCCGGCTGCCTCGTCCAGCTCCAGGGTGCCGCTGCCCAAATGGTCGTCGAGGCTGAACCGCAGTTGCTCGTCCCGCATCTCCTCGGGGCGCTGCTGCTCCCACTGCAGCGCTCTGACCGAATGGCGCCCGCCCGGAGCGAGCACCACGTTCAACCACTCGCCATCCGGCCCGTGGCGATGCAGCTCCAGCCCTGGCAGATAAAGCACTTCATGGGTGTGAGTCTGCGTCTTGCCATGTGCCACGCGACGCTTGATGACTCGCTGGCCGGCGCCGTCGTACAGATACACCTCATCGTCATGTTCGCCATTGTCACGCAACACCTGCGCGACGCGAACCAACTGGTTGCGCCCATTCCAGGTCAATGCCTGACCAGGCGCCAGAGCCTGGAGATTGCCACGTTGGTCAAAGCCGTTACCCAGGCCCGGCGCCTTTGCGCCCTCGCGGGCAATCACGCTGTGATTACTGTGTTCGCCCACCTGCATCCGTTGGGTATAACCGCTGCCGGTGCTGGGCACATGGCGCATCTGCGTCAGATTACCGGCCGAGTCGTAGGCATAGTGGCGGGTGTAGCTGCCCCAGAGACTGTCGTCTGTGGCGCCGAACGTGATTCGGCCCGGCAGTGCGGATGCGCCAGTATTGCGCGCGTTTTCACGGCCAGTGGCCTTGATCAATCGCGACAGGCTGTCGTATTCGAATGTGCTTACTGCCTCCACCTGCACGTTGCTGGCCCAGCGGGTCGGCTGCGCCGCATCGCGGATGCGCAACACATTGCCGACCCGGTCGTAGCTATAGAAGAGGTCTTGCAGGCGCTTGCCTGCCGAATCCTTGAGGTGGGCGCTCAAGCGTGTCAAACGTCCATGGGTGTCCGAATACTCGGCAACGCTGACCACGCCATTACCCAGGCGTTCGCTCAACACCTGGCCCGAGGCGTTGACGCTGCGTTGATCCACCAGGGTCTTGCGCGCTCCGCTTTTGAACAGAATCTCGCTTTTCGTCAATTGGCCGTCGACACCGTATTGAGATTGCTGGCGATTGCCGCGCGCGTCGACCTGCTCCAGACGTTGCCCCAGCGCATCGTGCTGCCAAGTGGTGGTGAAGGTCTGGGCTTGCAACTGTGCATCCCGCTCACTCATGGGCAGCGGCCAGTCGGGCGCGGTGTGCGACGTGCAAAGGCGCCGGGTTTGCTCGGTGATGTTGCCTTGCACGTCGTAGCGCTCAACGAGCAAAGTGCCTGCCGGGTCATCGTGACGAATCATGCGCCCACAACGATTGCGCGCCGCCTCCGTAGACGTCATGCCCGCGTAGCTCATGCGCTCGACACAGCGTTCAACCGCCACCTCCTCCGTGCGCTCGAATACCGCCACGGGGCGCAGCAACGGGTCGTATTCGAACCGCTGGCGCGTGCCTCGACTGTCCCACTGTTGCACGACCTGGCCGCCACTGCCGAGCAAGCGCGTCTGACGGCCCGCATCCACGCTGTCGGTGCTCAGCACTTGCCCGCCCAAACTATAACGATGAGACAGATTGGGCGGCACGTCGGGGTCGGCAGCGTGCAACTCAAACAACCTGGGGTCCCACTGTTGCTGCAACAGGCCGCGAGCGTCGAACACCTGCCGCGTGACCTGCGCGGTGGGTGATTGCTGCGCGGTATTGCGAGGGTACGCCACGCTGCGCACGGCCAACCCTCGCGGGTCGACCACCGTCAGCGTGGGCGTGTTGTGATGCAAAGAAGACATAACCTGATGACCTGAAAACCAAAGAAGCCTAGAGCCTAGTCATCAAGTCGGTGCCAGCCTGCGGGCCCCGCACGCTGCGCCGTGTGCGGCGCTTCCGAGGGTGTCGTGAGGCTTACCGGACGCGGCGCTTCATGGCACGGGCAGCCAACCGCTGAAAGCGCCTTGGGCATCCAGCGGGCACCAGGCAAAATCCCAGGCGGGCGGCGGCAATGCCGGTCGCGGCGCGGCTATCGAAGGGTGATGCTTCCAGTCGAACAGCGTGCAATCGCGCCAGCTCAGGACAATGCCTGCCGACGGGCTGTCGTCCGTCAGCACCCAGCGCGCAGCAGCGGCGGCCATGAAGGCTTCGATCGGTTCCTCATCAATCTGTGTGCGGTACGCCGAACTCAGCAACCAGCGGCATACGTTCAGATGGTAGGTCCAGTCCAGCGGCGGCTGGTTGCGATAGGCCCAGGTCATGAAGGCGCGAAACAGGTTCAAGCCCTCCGGTGGGTCGAGCTTGAGCAACGCCGGACAGATGTCGAACAAGGTATGCCAGTGAGGCAGCAGGCGTGCATCCAGGTGCACGAAGCAGCGCGAATTACTCGGGTAATCAGGCAGCGCCGGTTGCGCACGCAGGCGCCGCGACGCCTTACTGACCAGGCGGCTGGCGCCGGCAGGCAATTGAGGGTTCATAGCGTGTTCTCACAATCGTGACGAGAGAATGCCTCCTGGTCACAGGAAGCCCAAGGCACACGTCAGGATGCGGGAGAAGCGCGGGGGTTGGCCGAGGGCCAGGAATAGCGCGGAGGCGCCTTGTTGCGCCGCTCATGGGCGACACGTGGGGTTTGCGTAAGACCGAGCAGCCAGGCCAGGCCGATCAGGAACACCAGGGCGACGGTAACCGCGTTGCACACCGGGCAGGCAAAGTAGTTCGAGATGTTGCTGGAAGACGGGTTTGCCAACCCTTTGTCGGAAATGGGCGACTGCCCGCCGTCCACCGAACAGAACAGCCCGCCGATGCCGTTGAGCTGCTGCCCCATCATCTGGCCATGCCCCAAACCGCAGGCGAACAGGTTCATCAGCACGCAGAAGTACAGGGCCCAGGCGATCAGTGAGCGGTCAGAGTGGCGCAATTTCATGGCGGCGACTCTACCACCGAAGCCATAAAAGGACGAAATGCGCCGCGCCCCTGTGGCAGAACGTCGCAGATTACGCGCACCGGCCAGGGTTGCTAGACTCTGTCCCCTTCTCGTTACTCCTTTTCAAAGCCTGGCGGAGCAGCTCCACGGCCCTACAGGCGTTTCACAGGATGCACAGTTGATGAGTACGTTATTCACCCGCCGCAAAGTGCTGACCGGCATGGGCCTATTGGGCCTGGGCAGCCTGCTGGGCGGCTGTGACTACAGCCCCAAGCTGAACTTCAAGTACGGCAAGGACCTCAGTGACAAGATCATGGGCCGTACCTTCAAGCTCAAGAACACCGACGGCGAAACCGTCACCCTGAGCTCGTACCGCGGCCTGATGCCGGTGGTGTTCTTCGGCTTCACCCAGTGCCCGGCCGTCTGCCCGACCGCCCTGGCCCGCGCCGCCCAAGCCAAGAAACTGATGGGCCGCGATGGCAAGATCATGCAGGTGGTGTTTATCACCCTGGACCCCGAGCGCGACACCCCCGAGATTCTCAACAATTACGTCAAGGCCTTCGACCCCAGCTTCGAAGCGCTCTACGGCACCCCGGAAGAAATCGCCGTGGCCGCCAAGGAGTTCGGGATCTTTTATGAAAAGATCCCCGCCGGCGACACCTATACCCTCTCCCACACCGCCACCAGTTTCGTGTTCGACACCCGTGGCAACCTGCGCCTTGGCTTGCAGGCATCCCTTACCGCTCAAGAGTGCGCAGAAGATCTGCTCACCGTCATGGAGGTCTGCTAATGACTGCCGTTCAACACCTCAAGCGTCTCACCCTCGGCCTCACCCTGCTGGGCCTCGCCGCCCACGCCAGCGCCCAAGTACAAGTAACCGACGCCTGGGTACGCGCTTCCGTACCCGGCCAGCCTTCCAGCGGCGCCTTCATGACCCTCACCGCCGACAGCGACAGCAAACTGCTGAGCGTCGCCTCGCCGGTCGCCAAAGACGTACAGATTCATGAGATGAGCATGAAGGACGACGTGATGCGCATGGGCCCAGTGGACTCGGTGGCCCTGCCTGCCGGCAAAACCGTCAAGCTCGACCCGAACGGCTACCACGTGATGCTGATGGGCCTGACCGGCCAGATCAAGGAAGGCGACCAGGTACCGCTGACCCTGACGGTGCAAGATGCCAAGGGGGAAAAGCAGGCTGTCGAAGTGAAAGCGACAGCCCGTGGGTTGGATGGCATGGACCATAGCAAAATGGACCATAGCAAGATGCATTGAGTAGGCGATTAAACCTACGGCCTTTTCTCCCGCGTAAGCGAGCTGCTTTTGAGCTTGATCTCAGGCGCCCCGTTAAACCACGCTGGCCGAACGCAGGCGGGGAGCCGAGTGGTGGGGGCATGTACTCGGTATAACTGTGTCGACCATCAGGCCGCCTTCGCGGGCAAGCCCGCTCCCACAAGGACTTCGTCTGGCGCTGATTCTGCGGGCAGTACATAGCCCTGTGAGGTGTCAGGTGGAGAGGAGTCAGCTCCATCACACGTCCCGCGCCATATGCTCCGCAATCCTGCCCCTCAACCAACGCTCCGCCGGGTCGTTGTCATGCACCCCGCTCCACACCATCGACAGCTCCGCCGCATCAATCGCAAACGGCGGGTCCTCGGCGCGCAGGCGTGTGCCTTCGGTCAATGCGCACGCGGCGTAATCGGGCACGGTCGCGATAATCTGCGTCCCCGCCAGCAACGCCCGCAACCCACTGAACTGCGGCACCGCCAGCACCACCCGACGCGAGCGGCCGATGCGGGCCAGGTCCAGGTCGATATTGCCGCTCAGGTCGCCAGAGAACGACACCATCGCATGGGGCCTTGCGCAGTAATCATCCAGGGTCAGCGGCGCCTCGCCGTCATCCCCGCGCAGGACCTTGCAGGGGATATCGCGCAGCTTCTTGCGCTTGGCATTGGCCGGCAGGTCGGTGGTGTAGCTGACCCCCACGGAAATTTCTCCGCTGGCCAGCAGCGAAGGCATCAACAGGTAATTGGCCCGGCGCACCACCACAATGATGCCCGGCGCTTCTTCGCGCAGGCGGCTGAGTAACGACGGAAACAGCCCGAACTCCGCATCATCGGACAAACCGATGCGAAACACCGCGCAGCTGGTGGAGGGGTCGAAATCCTTGGCACGGCTGACGGCGCCCGAGATGGTGTCCATGGCCGGTTGCAGCTCCTTGAGTATCGCCAGTGCACGCGCCGTGGGTTCCATGGCACGGCCGTTGCGCAGCAGCAACGGGTCATCGAACAAATCGCGCAAGCGGCCCAATGCAGCGCTCACTGCCGGTTGGCCGATAAACAGTTTTTCGGCGACCCGGGTCAGGTTTTTCTCGAACATCAAGGCTTCGAAAATCACCAGCAGGTTCATATCGACGCGGCGCAGATCGTTGCGGTTCATGGGTGCTATCCAAACGTTTTCCAGAGGGCCAGGGAAGCATGCACTGCACGCCTGGGATTGCATAGCTGTGCTGTCTTTTCCAGCACCGCACCTGGCGAAATTAACAACGATTAACTCGTCAGCCAGGCACTCGGGCAACAAGATAAAGCGCGTCTACACTGCACCCATCCACCGGGAACGTTCCCATCGACTGCGGATATTTGTCATGGCCCGACTCGAGCAATATGCCCCCCGGTTATCTCCCACCGGCGGCCTGTGCCCCCGGCGTGAGCGTATCGCCAAGCAACTGATCCTCGCCAACCTCGGCGAAAGCCTGGCGATTGCCGACCTGGCCCAGGCCTGCGCCTTGTCGCGCAGCCATTTTTCCCGCGCCTTCAAGTGCACCACCGGGCTGTCGCCCCAGGAATGGATTCGCCAGCAACGCATCCAGCGCGCCAAGGAATTGATTACCGGCTCGTCCCTGAGCCTCACGCAGATCAGCCTGGAATGTGGCTTTTGCGACCAGGCGCACTTTTGCCATATGTTCACCCGCAGCGAAGGCGTCAACCCGATGACCTGGCGAAACCACCACTCGCGTAGCAAACCTGATGTGATCGCTGCCTAGTGGTCTGCACGTACCTGGAATATGCTGGCCGCTTCCTTCCTCCAGAACCTGGGCAGCCATGAATGACTTGAGCGACCAGGCCGTGCATTTCGGCCCCTACCGCATCCACCCGCGCCAACGCCTGGTGCTTGAGGCCGGCCGGCCGCTGCGCCTGGGGCGGCGGGCGGTGGACATTCTGCTGATCCTGCTGGAGCACGCCGGCAATGTGGTGAGCAAACAGGAGTTGATCGCGCGGGTCTGGCCCAAAAGCGTGGTGGAAGACGGCAACCTGCGGGTGCACATGGCGGCGTTGCGCAAGGCACTGGGGGACGGCCAGGCCGGGCAGCGTTATATCGTCACGGTCGCCCAGCGCGGCTACAGTTTTGTTGCGCCACTGAGCATCGAACCCATGACGCTGCCCACCGACGGCGCGCCCCAACGCCCCAGCCATAACCTGCCCTTGCGCCGCACACGCATGATCGGCCGCCAAGCGCTGATCGACGCCCTGGTACAACAACTGCCGCAGCAACGCTTCATCACGCTGACCGGCGCCGGTGGCATCGGCAAGACCACCGTCGCCCTGCGCGTCGCGGAATTGCTGATTGGGCATTACCGCGACGGTATTCACCTGCTGGACCTGGCGCCGCTCAGTGCAGCGTCCATGATCCTGCCCAACCTGGCCGCCCTGCTCGGCCTGACGCCGGGCGAGAATGCGTCCCTGGCCAGCCTCGCCCGCAACCTGCAGGCACGCCAGATGCTGCTGGTGATCGACAACTGCGAGCACCTGCTCGACGACATTGCCCTCATCAGTGAAACCCTGTTGCGCCATGCACCGCACCTGCACATCCTCACCACCAGCCGCGAAGCCCTGCGCGCCGAAGGTGAGCATGTGCAGCGCCTTGAACCGCTGGCCTGCCCGCCCGCCACCGGCAACCGCGCCCAGGCCCTGGGTTACCCGGCCATGCAATTGCTGATCGAGCGCGCCATGTCCCACCAGGAAAGCTTTGCCCTCAGCGACGCTGAACTGCCCCTGGCGATTGATATCTGCCAGCGCCTGGACGGCATTCCCCTGGCGATAGAACTGGTGGCCGCGCAAATCGAACGGTTTGGCTTGCCGGGCCTGCTGGTGCAGATGGAAGACAACTTTCGCCTGCTGACCCGTGGGCGACGCAGTGCCCTGCCTCGCCAGCAGACCCTGCGCGCCACGCTCGATTGGAGCTTTGACCTGCTCACCGCGTGCGAACAAATCTGCCTGCGCCGCCTGGCGGTCTTTCGTGGCGGCTTCAGCCTGGCCAGCGCAGCGGCGGTAATCGCCGGAGAGCAGGTGGCCCCCGCCGAAGTGCTGGGCTCGATTACGCAACTGGTGGCCAAGTCGTTGTTGAATGTGGAGGCCAGCGATGACGAGATGGTCTATCGCCTGCTCGACATCACCCGCACCTATGCCCTGGAAAAGCTCAGCCAAGCCTGCGAGCTGCATGCCACGCGAGAGCGCCACGCCGCCCGCTGCCTGGCACTGATGGAACAGGCCCAGGGCGATTGGGATTTGATCGCCACACAGCCGTGGATCGACCGTTACGCACCGCTGCGCGAAGACGTGCGTGCCGCCCTCGACTGGGGCTTTGCCGAGGGCGGTGCGCAGTTGCTGGCTATCCGCCTGACGGTCAGCGCGATGCCGCTGTGGCAAGAATTGTCGTTGCTGCGTGAGCACGGCGGCTATGTGGACCAGGCGCTGGCGCTGATCGGCCAGGTCAGCGCGCCCTGCACGCAATTGACCCTGCAACTGCAATTGGCGCTGGGCAGCCTCTCCTATCACGCCATGGGCGCTGCGCCTCGGACCATCGCGGCGTTTGAGGGGGCTGCGCGCCTGGCCGAGATGCACCAGGACCGTGCAGGCCAGTTGCGCGCGGTCTCCGGGCTGATGGCGGTGAACCTGTGCGCCGGGCGCTATGGCCCTGCGCAGGAGCTGAGCCTGCAGTTCGATCGCCTGGACCCACGCACCGAGCCGTTGCTGGACCTGAGCGCCCAGCGGCTGCGTGCGCTGGGCCAGCATTACACCGGGAACCAGGCTCTTGCCAGGCACCACGCCGAGCAGGTGCTGCAGCGTATGTCCCAAAGTGGTCACGTGAACCGCTTTGCCCTCGGGGTTGGCGTGCAATACGACCAGAGCGTCGCCTCCTTGACCGTGCTGGCGCGAATCCTGTGGTTACAGGGTTTTCCCGAGCGCGCCTGGCGCACCGCCAGCCAGGCGCTGGAGCTTGCGCTACAGATCAACCACGGCACCTCGATCTGCTACACCCTGGCCCTGGCTGGAGTGGTGATCGCCCGCTACAACGGCGCCGAAGACGACGCCCAAGCCCTGCAAAGGCTGTTGCTGGAGCAGTCGCACAAGCATTCTGTGCAGTTGTTCCAGACCTGGGCCGGGCATTACGCCGGTATTCTTGGCCAACCGGATTGGCAGGGCCTGGGCCTGATCCAAGACACCTTGATCACCTTCGGCACCCATGCTGTGGATGTGCCAACCCTGGAACGCGCGCGCAGTGGCGCTGCGGGCTGGTGCGCCCCGGAGATTCTGCGGGTGTACGCCTTGCAGCTAGAGGATGAGCACGCCGCGCAAACCCTGCTGCTGGAGGCGCTGGGCCTGGCGCACCAGCAAGGCGCTCTGGCCTGGGAGCTACGCTGCGGCGCATCCCTGGCGCTACTGTGGCAACAGCAAGGGCGCATTCAGCTCGCCAGGGACTTGCTCAGTTCAATCCATGCACGCTTCAGCGAAGGCTTCGCCACCCGGGATCTACTGCGCGTGCGCTGCCTGCTCGACGAGTTGCAGGACAAGCGGCCGGCCTGAGAACGCGCCCAGGCAAGGCGCATAGCCTTGTTGCAAACGCTCGACCTGGCGCGGGTCCCGCAGTTGCCCCAAGGCGTAGCTGCGCACGCAGTTGAGCAGGCGATAGCGCGGCGGGCCCAGGCCGGGCTCGACATTCAGCAGCGAGACGTTGACCAGGCGCGCCAGCAGGTAAGACAGGTCGGCATGTTCGAGCTCGGTACCGGCCACCAGGTCACTCAGGGTGGGTAAGGTGACTGCCATCTTGAACAGACTCAATTGCAGAAACAGCCAGCACTGCGGCAGGCTCAAGCGCTCGTAGCTCCAATCCAGGGCCGCGGTCAGTGATCGATGGCGCGCCACCGCCGTGCGGCGCCCACGGGCCAGCACTTGCAAGCCCGTGCGTACTTGCATCTGCACACCGCCGATGCCTAACGCATCCACCTGGGCCGCCGCCAATTCCAGGGCCAACGGCAGGCCATCCAGGCGCCGACACAGGTCGCGCAGCGGCGCCACATCCTGAGGCCGCAAATCAAACCCCTGCTGATTGGCACGCGCGCGCGCCACAAACAGTTGCACCGCAGGACAGGCCATCGCCTGTTCGACATTGGCCGACGGCGCCGGCATCGCCAGCCGAGGCACGCGCACCACCCACTCGCCAGGGGCCAACAAGGCTTCACGACTGGTGATCAGCACGCTGATGCCAGGCGCCATCTCACGCAGCGCACGCAGTAGCTGTCGACACGCGCCCAGCAGCAGGTCGGCGCCATCGAGTATCAGCAGTAACTGACGCGATGCCAGACGCCGGCCCAGTTCGTTGAGGCTGGCGGGCGCCGAATGCAACAGCAAGACCCTGGCCAGGTTATCGAGCAGCTCGCTTGGCGCTTGCACAGCGGCCATATCGACCCACCATACGCCGTCGCGATAACGCGGCAATACCCGCTCGGCCAGGGCCAGGGCCAGCGTGCTCTTGCCAATGCCGGCCACACCGGTGAGGGTCAGCAACCGCTGCGCGGCCAACCGTCGCGCCAGCACGCCCACCAGTTCATCACGCCCCCACACCGGGCTGAGCCGTGCAGCCAGGTTGTGCTGAGGCAGCAGCGTCGGCAGCGCGTCCTGCGCAGGCGCAGCGAAGCAGTAACCGCGCTGGGGGTGATTGAGGATCCAGCGTTGGCCGTCCAGCGCACGACGCAGCGCGGCGATGTGCACGCGCAGGTTGCTGTCCTCGACGACGCTGTTGGGCCACACCCGTTCGATCAAGGTCGCCTTGCTGATGAAGTGCCCGGGCGCTTCAAGCAGTACCGCGAGAATATCCAAGGCTCGCCCGCCCAGCGGCACCGGCCAACCCGCCTTGCTGACCAGGCGCTGCTGCCGATGAAAGGTGTAGGGGCCAAAGCTCACCGCCGTACCATTTTGCATGTCCGTCACAGCGCTGAAACACCCGTGCTTGAGTGCCTGCGCATCCTTTTCCATGGGCTCGACGCTATCTTGCCAGTTGGCGATGACAGGACAATGCTGGCACGGGGAGCAATACGGACAATCGGGTGCCTGAGACGGACAGGGTGTCGTTAACTGAACTGTTGTCGGTATTGGGTAGGGTTCAGCCCGAGCTTTTCGCTGAACAGAAAGCGCATATGCCGCACGCTGCCAAAGCCGGCGTGGAAGGCCACGGTCTTGAGCGGCAGGTCGGTGGTTTCCAGCAGGTGCCGGGCCCGGTCGATACGCGCGCCCTGCAGGAACGCCATGGGCGTCATCTGCACGTCCTTGGCGAACAGCCGCGCAAAGTGGCGCGCGCTCATCCCGGCCAACTCAGCCATGGACTCGATGGTAAAGGGTTGATCCAGATGCGCCAGGACGTGGTTCTGCACACGGGTGATCGGGGTTTCCTGGGGCGCCACGGCGGCAGTCATCGGGCTGAACTGGGCCTGGCCGCCCTGGCGTTTCATCACCACCAGCAGCACCTTGGCTACGTCCACCGCCACTTGCTTGCCATGGTCCTGGGCAACGACCGACAGGGCCAGGTCGATACCCGCAGTGACGCCCCCAGAGGTGATCAGGCGCCCGTCCTGCAAATAGATGCGGTCGGTTTCGACGATGGCGTTGGGAAACGCCTTGATCAACCGCTCGGTGTAGTGCCAATGGGTGGTCACGCGGTGCCCGTCGAGCAAGCCTGCGTGGCCGAGCACAAAAGCGCCGGTGCAGATCGAGCCAATACGCCGAGCCCGTGGCGCCGCAGCTTTGAGCCACGGCAACAGCGCGGGGTGGCATTCGTTATAGGCGCCGGGGCCGCCCGGCACCAACAGCAAGTCATAAGCCGCCTGGGCCTGTTCCAACAGCAGGTCGGTCTGCACGCTCACGCCATTGGAGGCCTGCAACGGGCCGGGCTCAGTGCCGATGGTCAGGATCTGGTAGTGATCGGCCGCTGGCAGGTAGCGGTTGGCAATCGAAAACACTTCCAGCGGCCCGGCCATGTCGAGCAGCAGGAAGTCCGGGAACAGCGCCATGGCCACGGTTTTCATAAGCGGGAAATGTCCATCGAGAAGGAGTGCGGCGAGCATTATGGCACGACTTTAACTGTCAACCTGAAAGCGACAGTTATTCTATTTTCATCTTCTTAATCAATCATTCGTTAACCATTAACCTTCTTCTCAACGCAAGCGCCCTGCATCTCGCAGCCCGCGCTCACTTGAGGACTGGACCATGCTGACCCTTCGCAAAGCTTCCGAACGCGGCGCCGCCAATCACGGTTGGTTGAAGTCGTTTCATACCTTCTCATTCGCCAACTACTGGAACCCCAAGGAACAGGGTTTTTCCGACCTGCTGGTGATCAATGATGACCGCGTCGCCGCAGGCAAAGGCTTCGGCCAGCACCCGCACCGCGACATGGAGATCTTCTCCTACGTGCTCGAAGGTGCGCTGGAGCACAAAGACACCCTGGGCACCGGCTCGGTGATCCGCCCCGGCGATGTGCAACTGATGAGCGCGGGCAGCGGCGTGGCCCACAGCGAGTTCAACCACAGCCAGCGTCACGGCGTGCACTTCCTGCAAATCTGGATCGTGCCCAACGAAGCCGGCGCCAAACCGCGCTATCAGCAAGAGCATTTCACTGAAGCGCAAAAACGTGGGCGCTTGCAGTTGATCATCTCGCCAGAGGGTGCCAACGGTTCGCTGAAAGTGCGCCAGGACGCACGGGTGTATGCCGGCCTGTTCGACGCTGACGAAAGTGCCCGCCTGGAACTGGCACCGGATCGCTACGCCTACATCCATGTGGCGCGCGGCAGCATTGAGCTTAACGGCCAGCGCTTGCAGGAAGGCGACGGTGTACGCGTACGGGACGAACGCCAGATCCGCTTGAGCCATGGCGAAGACGCCGAAGTGCTGGTGTTTGACCTGCGCCCCAACGAACTGCCGCAAATGCCATGACGGTCGCAGTGATGGTCCCGCCAGCGGGACCATCGTTGGCATCGATAGTCACCATCAGCGCAATGAAGTTCTCTTAAAAAATGCAACGCGTAACATCAAACCCATGCCAAACGGCACCCAACTTAAATACTCGGAGCACACCATCATGAAACGCCAAATCCTGCTTAGCCTCGCTTTCTCGGTACTCGCTGCAAACGCTTTTGCCCACCCGGTTGTCGCTGAAGGCGGCGCGGATCGCCTGATAGAAACCCGTGTTGCCGAAGGTGGCGCGGATCGCCTGCAAGAACGTGGTCTGGCTGAAGGCGGCGCTGATCGCTTGCAGGAACGTGGCCTGGCTGAAGGCGGTGCTGATCGCTTGCAGGAACGTGGTCTGGCTGAAGGCGGTGCTGATCGCTTGCAGGAACGTGGTCTCGCTGAAGGGGGTGCCGAGCGTCTGCTGAGCACCCACGTATAACCCCGCACTGTTGGCGGGACACCCCAAACCGGCCTGATCAGCCGGTTTTTTTTCGTCTTCGATTGGCAAAGTCTCTACATCACACGCTGTCAGGCCGCCATCGCAGGCAAGCCAACGCCCACATTGGGATCGTGGGTGTATCAGGTCGTCTTCACACCCTGGGCGATCAGGAACTTCTTGCGATACGCCGCCGGCAGCATCCCCACCCGCTGCTGAAACAACCGCCTAAACGAATTACTGTCTTCATAACCCACCGCATACGTGATGCTATCGAGCGTCATACGTGTCGACTCAAGCATCTGCTTGGCTCGCTCCAGACGCAGGCTCTGCAGATAACCAATCGGTGTAGAGCCCGTGGCGTCCTTGAAGCGCCGCTTGAAATTACGCACGCCAAAGCCAAAGCGCTGGGCAACCTCGTCGATCACCAACGACTGCGCAAAGTGCTGCTCCAACCAATGTTGCACACGCAGGATCTGCGCATCACCGTGGCTCTTGGGCAACGACCACATCGCATAGGCCGACTGTTCGGTGCGCCCGGCATCGATCAGCAAGTACTTGCCGCAGGTATGAGCCAGCTCCGGCGAGCCGAAACGGCGGATCAGGTGCAGCATCAAATCCATCGCCGCCGTGGCGCCACCGCACGTGACCAGCCGATTCTCTTCGCAGAGGATCTGCCGCTCATCCAGGCTGACCTGGGCATATCGACGCCGGAAGAACCCGGCAAATGCCCAGTGGGTCGTCGCACGCAAGCCGTGTAATAACCCCGTCTCGGCCAGCATGAACGCCGCCGTGCACATCGAAGCCAACACAGCGCCTTGCCCATGCTGCTCACGCAACCAGGGGCCGTAGGTGGCGAACGTCGGCATGGCTTCTTTGAGGGTAAAGAGAAAACCGGGAATCAGCACCAGGTCGGTATGCGCGATCTGCGCCAGTGAACCCTGCACTTGCAGGCATTGCCCGCCCCACGCCGTCACCGGCAGGCCGTCCAGGGACGCCAGCGTCACCTCGAAGGGCGGGCTGTCGGCGAAGAGATTGGCCGCGCTGAGCATTTCCATGGCCAGGGTGGCACTGGCAGCGGAGCATTGGTCCGCCAGGAGCAAGGTGACGTGCATGTAAAAACTCCAGCTTGCACTTTTCGCATGTAATAAGTCATCTACGCATCTACCTTAGCCGATTCCGGCTCCGTACAGTGCAGCCATTGATCAACTGTCTGGCGTCTTTATGAATCTCTGGTTTCGATTACTGCATATGCTGTTGCGCCGCCCCTGGCGCAAACCGGTCCATGGCCTGGCCACCACAGTGGTGCGCATGCGGGTCTGGCCCCTGGATCTGGACCTGAACCGGCATGTCACCAATGGCCGATATTTCACCCTGGCCGACGTGGCGCGCATGGATTTTGTGCTGCGCACCGGCGCCTTTCGCGTGGCCCTGCGCCACAAGGCCATGCCGATAGTCGGCGATACCTGGGGCAAGTTTCGCCGGGAATTGAAGCTGTTCGAAGCATTCGAAGTGCACACTCGCATTCTCGGCTGGGACCACAAGTGGAACCTGATGGAGCACCGTTTCGTCAGCAATGGGCGAGTGGTCGGCGTGGTGGTGATGCGTGGGTTGTTTCGCTCCGCCAAGGGCACCCTGCCCCCTTCCGAGTTCGTCCGCGAGCTGGGGTTGGACGACACCTCGCCGCCGATGCCGCAATGGCTCAGCGACTGGTCATGCAGTTGCGATGAGATGAGTGCGCAATTACGGGAACAAGAGCGAGCCTGAAGGGTGTCCAGACCACCGAAATGCGACTAACCGCATGTCGCTATTGGTCACACTCCATCCTTTGCCCGAGCGGAACTCTCGCAGCTTTTTCCTTCACCCAACAATGCGTCTGAAATTCAGACGCACTCCTCAGGAAACTTGCCTATTGGATATTCGCCTTACAGGTCCCCGCCCATGCTCAGTACGACCAAGCAAGCCAACCCCCACTGGTATGACGTCCCTTTCCACTCTACCAAGCCCGATGGGCCACCTCGCCAGCCACCGCTGATCGAGCCGCTAACCACTCCCCCTGCCTTGGCTGGCGCGACGCACGCGCCTGCACCGAAAACCTACAAGGAAGGGTTCGGCGACAGACACGACCTGCAAACGCTGACCACGAAACTCGGAGACATCGCGAAGCAATTGGATGTGAACACCACGCCTCAAGCGATACTGGCTGCCTTGAGAGCCCCCCTGGATATTCATCCTGACTCATCGTTCCCTGTGCGCCCCAGTGAAGGCGCGACACTGGAGAGCTTTATCAGGGCCAAGGGCTGGCCGATACCTACCACCCAACTTTCGCTGACCGAGCTGATAAAGACGGTGAAACAGGAAGCCCTGACGCAGCCGATGGGTAATTTTGGCGGCGCGTTGTCGTGGTCAATACCCCTGAGCCAGGCTGAGCAGAGCCGACTACGCATTATCTCCATGAGGTCTGACTACCTGAACGCCCTGGATGCCTTGCTGGCCCAGCACCCGCTAACCCCCGAGGTACAAAGTGACCCCGCGCAAGCACTGGAGGCCCTGCTCAGTTCCTCCGCAGGCCAAACGCTGGGTAAACACCTGCAGGAGCAATCCGGCGGTATCGCCACTGCCAACAGCGCCACCGACTACCTGATGGCTGCCATTCAGTTGCAACTGGACCCCGAATCCATTACCGCCCCTCAACGTAATAACGTGGCGGGGTTTGACCTGGCGCACGCGCGCCACTGGGGCAAACCCGCGTCTACAGTGCTGGATACGTTGAGCAAGCATTTGGTCGACAGTGGCAGGATCAGCCCTGTGCTGTCCAAAGTGGCTGCGTATGTGTTGCTGGCCAAGAAGGCCCCTGTTTACCTGATCAAAGACATACCGCCCTCCGTGAGGCACGGCAGCCCAGCCTGGCTGAACCTGGTCATTACCGTGGCGAGCATTGAAGCGAGTACGCCGGGGAAAGTCCCGAACATGACGTTTGCCCAAGTGATGCAGGAAGGCGAACATGCAAGGGTGGCGCAACCCGAGGCGGCTGCGCAAGCTCGTACAGCAGCGCTGGTAGATTGGGGGGTTTGCCATAACGTAATTGCCCGCAAGGACGACACGCAATACACCGTGCAAGAGCTGGAAACCCTGAAAACCACCTTCACAGCCCGACAGCAGGACATGCTAGGCGCCTCTGCCGCCTTGGATCTGGAATTGCCCACCCGAGAAAAGATGGCCATGGCCGTACTGGTGGAACGGTATGGCGACCTGGGTGATCTGTTCAAACAAAAACTGATCAAGACCAGCAACATTCCGCGCAGAGGGCAGAACAAGGCACACACATGGCTACCCGGCCTGCATTCGATGCTCGACATCGCAATGATGGATCTGAGATTGCCCTATCTCTTTGAAGCCGCGAACAAACGTGTACCGATCAACGACTTGAACGCCCGCTACCGATTTGGTGTGAGCGATAACTTCGAAAAGCGCTTTGAGGAAACAATCAAGAAGAAAAAGATCGCCCTCGCCACGACGGTCAAACACCTGATCGCGCAGCTCCCCCTGGAAGACCGTAGAAACTTTGAGTACGGCAAAGTTACGTATTATCGAAACTCATCCACTGAGTTGGGTTTCTGGAGCAAGTCCGACCCGGTGTATGAAAAAAACCTGCTGGTGAAAATTGAACGCGACGGGCAATCCAGCGGCTACCGTATCGACCCGACCAAAGGCGAAATCGTGCCCATTGAAATGTGGGCGCTGAAAGAACGTGAATCCAGGGAGGCGAATGTAGCGTTCAACACCAGCGTGTTCGTCCCCAAAAGCGTCAGTGCCGACCACGCAAACGAACGCGCCGGCGCAACTGACGCAGCTATTGATAGTTTTGCTACCGACCGCACGCAAGACATTGCTGATGCCTTCGTTGAGCATTTCAATCTCGATGACCCGGATATCAAGAAATACGCCAGAGGGCAGACGACCCAGGACCTGGCGAACGAGAAAATCAATCAGGTAAACGATTTCTTCATGAACTTGATTCCTTTCCGCTCGGCAATTGAAAACTTTAAAAAAGGCAACAACGTCGAGGGCGGGTTTGACTTGGCCCTGGATGTGTTTGGCTTTCTCACAGCGGGCGCGGCCAATATCGGCAAACTCACCAAGGTCGCCGGCAGTGCCGCATCCCTTGCCACCAAGGTCGCGCGAACGGGCAAAGTCATCGGCATGGTCACCTTGAGCAACTTCAACCCTCTGGACGGGCTGGCTGACCTGGCCATTGGCGGCGCAAACCTGCTGAGCAAAGGGTTGACCAAAAGCACCGCGTGGCTGGCCAACATACGAAACACGGATAAAGCCCATGATTGGTTGAAGGCTATCAGCCAGGAGCATGGCAATGCATTGCTCGGTTCGATCACCTCCGGCGGGCGCTCGGTTGATAGTGTTGTGGTATTCAAAAACGATCAGTGGCACCACTACGACCCCATCACCCGTCAACCCTACGGCACGCCGGTGAACGGCTTCACGCCGAGAGTCCTGGCAACCCAGGGTGAAATCAACGGCACCCTCAGCGAGTGGGTCGCCAACTGGTTCAACCCGGCAAAACCCGGCATACCCATACCGGAGGCCTTCAACGACGCAGTTGACGCAGCAAAAGCAACCACCACAGGCCACGCGGCATTCAATCAGGGGTACAACACGCTCGCCCCGGCCAGCATTTCTGGCTATTCAGCAGAGCTGGGCATCACTCAGTTGAAAAAACTGGCCACGGACGCCACCGCGTCACCCGAGGTACTGGGTAGCCTGTCCAGGCGTATCGACGAGCTGGAGGCGCTGCCAGGCAAAGTCAAAACACTCTACGAAAAGCTCATTCCGCCCACAAAGCCATTGCCCGGCAAGCCCGCGACGCCAGAACAATTGCAGTTTGAAGAGGCGCTCGCAAGGGGGACTCCGGACGGGATCGACGGCTTCTCGCCGACAATGAAAATGCACCAACTGCGCGAATTGATATTGAACCCGAACCTGACACCTGCCGACCTCGGGGCGCTTTTCAAGCATATGCAACGCCGAGCGATGGAGGCCAGCTTCACGAGCAGCAGAAAATTCATTGATGACATGACCGCAGCGGGTGGCGCGGTGATCGCCATGCCGCAAGGCTTCTACCTGAGCCAGGTCAACCTTACGTCCAAGGGAGACTGTGCGGCGTTGTCGAATGGTATGGCACTGGCCATTCTCGAAAACGCGGAAGATACCCTGATCAAGAATTTCTTTATCAGTATGGCGCACCCCAAGCATCCCAATACTGAGCGATTCCGCGACAGCCTGGAGAAATTCCAGCACACCCTCACAAATGACTTTCACTCCGGGCAGCTCACCCGCCATGCCACGTACGACAAGATTATCTCGGAGTTGGCAACCGCCACCACCTCCAAAGCCTTGTTGATCAGCAATTCGAAGCATGGCGTCACAGCCGGCGTCAGAGTCATAAACGGCCATAAGACCTGGTTCTATTATGACCCCAACTTTGGGCTCGCCAAATTTCCCACTGAGGCCGCCATGCGCAGTGGCATGGAACGTGCGCTCAATAGTGGACAGACCAGCCACTTATTCCAGCCGCTCAAAAGGGCCGATGGCTACATCGTTTCTGAATTCAACGAGTTATACCTGATCAATAAGATGGGTGATCCTCGAAGTGTCAGCGGCCTGTATAGGGCAGAGATAGCCATAACCTAGAACGCCTCCAGCGCCTTTACAGCGTACGCGTGATTTTCAAATGGCGCGCGTACCAAGGCCGTCGTGGTACACGTTTGAACAAGCCCTTGAGCACCTCCTCATCGGCGCCGAAGGTAATGCGCAGGGCCAGCTTCATGACTTCCGGATCCATTTCCATCGAACGCCCTTGTTGCAGTCCCGGTGTGGTACTGCAGCCATGGGTGTCCGGTCCGAGCCAAGGGTCGCCTACTTCAACCCAGCGGCCCTGTGCAAACCAGGCTATGCCGTTGACTTCCAGGCGGTTCACCTCGCCAGGGTTGAAGCGTTCGTGGGCGCGAAACCAGTCTTCGATGCGGTCATCGATCCAGCCGTGGAAATGCCAGAACACCGGGTTTACGTGGGATGAAAACGGGTCGCCAAGAAAGTCGTTCTCCGGCGCATACCACCGTGGGGCAAAATCCGCGGGGTCACGGGCGAAGGGTACCGGGGCGCCGTTGGACGGGTCGCGGGGCACCGAGGCCCAACGCATATGCAGCCAGTCGTGCAGGCCCAGTTCCATTTCCGAGCCCAACTGGCCCAGGGTCAACTTGGCCAGGTAACGCGGGTCGCGGTATTGGGATTCCCACACCTGGAAATTGCTGTGGTAGGTCTCGGCGGCCTTGATATCGCTGACCCACTGGGTGTAGTCGGCATCATCCGGCGCTGACCAACAGGGCGGCAGGGCGAAACCGTCGTGGTTGTCAAAGTAGCGTACAAAGCCCAGGCGATCGCGCTCCAACGGCGGTTGCGGCTCGGGAAATTGCGGCCAGGAGGGCAAGTCCTGCATGGAACGTGCGGTGCCGAGCATGTGGCGGTGCATGAAGAAGAAGTCGATGCCCGACCCATTGCGGTCCTTGCGCTTGCCGCGGGCGTCGCGTTCCTGGCCACGGGGCCCCGGTTGCCAGCCGATGCCACGCAGGGCCTCGCGTTTTTCTTCGGAGAGCTTGTGCCACTGATCGCGGGTGGCGTGCCACAGTTGGTGAAACAGCCGATGCTCGGGGGAAACCAGCCAGGCCAGCAAGGTGGGGTTAAGGCCGATGCGCTGGCGGGCTTCGGGGAACAGTTGTTTGTGGGCGATAAAACGGTTGTCACGTTCGGGCAGCGCCAAGGGCCGCTCAAGATCGAGGATGTGCCCGCTGAGGGTGGCGCTGCCGGCATTGCCGAAATCGGCCCAGACTTCATCCAGGGTCATTTTGAATTCATAGGCCGGCACGGCGCCGGCGGAATCGCGGTCGATCAAGCGCCAATAGAGCACGGCGCCCTCGCCCGTCAGCAGGTCGCCCAAGACGCGGTAGCGCGGTTCGCCTTCAGCGCGCAGCTGCTCGGCGGTATCCAGGTAACCGCGCAGGCCACGCCCACGGGGAGCGATGTCCAGCAGCAACTCCAGGCCATGCAGCGGCAGGCCCGCAAGGCCCGCATCGCGGCCTTCCAGGCGCAGGCTCCAGACGCCCCGCAGGGTGTTCGCCAGATGCTGGCCCTGGATGTCGGCCAGGTCGACCGTGGCTTCGCCGGGGGTGATGGGAAACTCGTCTTCCCGTGTCAACTCGCGATGGGCATAAAAGGCCGCGGGCACCGCTGCACCGGTCAGCGCCAGGCCTGCGATGAACCCACGTCGAGAGATTGTCATTGGCTACCTTAGGAAACGGCTTGATCAGAGCTAGAACGTTTGCAACCCGATGAAATTTACCGCCCTGCCCCCGCCACCTAAATTTCCCCCGTCATCGCTCGTCCTTCCCTGATAGCAAAGGCCTCAACTGACTGAGATGGCAATGACAAAATCACGTTCGAAAAAGGCGCTGTATATCGGCCTGCCGCTGGCCCTGGCTATCGGCGCCGGGGCTGGCTTGCTGGTCTGGGATCAGTGGTTCAAGGGCAACGCCGGCTACCCGCTGGAGGTGATCAAGCAGGCCAATGAAATGCAGGATCGCCTGTTGTCATTTGACAGCCACATCACCCTGCCCCTGGATTTCGGCACGGCGGGCAATGAGGCCGACAAGGATGGCAGCGGCCAGTTCGACCTGGCCAAGGCCGCCCGCGGCCGATTGTCGGGCGCCGCGCTGACGATCTTCGGCTGGCCGGAAATCTGGAACGGCGATAACGCTCCGCACAAACCCACCGATGGTTTTGTCGAAGAGGCCCGCCACGAGCAGGAGGTGCGCTATAAGATCATCTCCGGCATGGTGCGCGACTTTCCCAACCAGGTGGGCATCGCCTACACCCCGGACGATATGCGCCGCTTGCACGGCGAAGGCAAGTTCGCGATTTTTATCAGCATGCTCAACGCCTACCCCCTGGGCAATGACCTGAACCAGCTGGACCTGTGGGCCGCACGCGGCATGCGCATGTTCGGGTTCAGCTACATCGGCAATAACGCCTGGTCCGACTCGTCGCGCCCGCTGCCGTTTTTCAATGACTCCCCCGACGCCCTTGAAGGCCTGTCGCCGATCGGCCAGCAAGCGGTGCATCGCCTCAATGACCTGGGGGTGATCATCGACGTGTCGCAGATGTCGACCAAGGCCCTGGAGCAGGTCGCGCAGTTGAGCCGCACGCCGATGGTGGCGTCCCATTCGGCGCCTCGGGCGTCAGTGGATATCCCGCGCAACCTCAGCGACAAGGAACTGCAACTGATCAAGAACAGTGGCGGCGTGGTGCAGGTGGTGGGCTTCCCCGCCTACCTGCGCCCCTTGAGCCAGCCGACCCAGGACAAGCTCAATACCTTGCGCGCACGGTTCGACCTGCAGCCACTGCCGAATCTGGCCATGGCCCTGATGCCCGGCGATGCAATCATTGCCGCCTGGCCCGAGCAACGCTTCGGCCAATACGCCAGCGCGCTGTACGGCATTCTCGAGGAAGAGCCCAAGGCCACCCTCAAGGACCTCGGCGACGCCATCGACTACACCGTGCGCAAGATCGGCATCGATCATGTCGGCATTGCCTCGGACTTCAACGACGGCGGCGGCCTCCAGGGCTGGGAGAACGTCGGCGAAGTGCGCAACGTCACCGCCGAACTGATCCAGCGCGGCTACTCCGAAGCCGATATCGCCAAGCTGTGGGGAGGCAACTTCCTGCGGGTGTGGGACCAGGTCCAAAAAGCCGCCAAACCCTTGGCCAACCGCTAACCACCACGAAGTAAGTCCATGACCGACCGCCGTACATTTCTCAAGCAGGCCGGCGTCTTTGCCGCGAGCCTGCCGCTGGGCACCGCGTTGCTGCCTCAGGCAGTCGCCGCCGCCACGAACGACCCATGGACGGGATTGAAACAACTGTTCAACCAGGACCCCAATTACCTGCATTTTTCCAACTTCCTGGTGGCCTCGCACCCCAGGCCCGTGCGCGAGGCCATCGAACGCTACCGCCAACAGATCGACCGTAACCCTGGCCTGGCCATGGACTGGGACCTGCAGGAAACCTGGAAGCGTGAAGGCCAGGTACGCGAGTGGGCCGGCCGCTACCTGAACGCCACGCCAGCGCAGATCGCCCTGACCGGCAGCACGTCCGAAGGGCTGGCGATGATCTATGGCGGGATCAAGGTGCGCGCCGACCAGGAAATCCTCACCACGGTGCATGAGCATTACGCTACCGAGTTCAGCCTGGACTTCCGGGTACGCAAGGAGCAGACCCAGGTTCGCAAGATACGCCTGTTCAAAAACCCCAATCAGGTCTCGGCCGATGAAGTGCTGGGCAATATCCAGCGCAACATTCGCCCCAACACCCGTGTACTGGGCATGACCTGGGTGCAATCCGGCAGCGGCGTAAAACTGCCCATCGGTGAGATCGGCAAGCTGGTGGACGAACACAACCGCAACCGCGACGAGCCGGACCGCCTGCTCTATATCGTCGATGGTGTGCACGGCTTCGGCGTGGAAGACCTCGACTTCCCCGCTATGCACTGCGACTTCTTCATCGCTGGCACCCACAAGTGGATGTTCGGCCCGCGGGGCACCGGCCTGGTGTGCGCCCGCGAGACCGAAAACAAATACGTCACACCGATGATTCCGACCTTCTCCGAAGACAAAAACTTCGCCACGACCATGACGCCCGGCGGCTACCACGCCTTCGAACATCGCTGGGCCGCCGACGAAGCCTTCAAGTTGCACCTGCAACTGGGCAAGGCGCCGGTGCAGGCACGTATCCATGCCCTCAATACCGAACTCAAGGACCAACTGCTGGCCCACCCGCAGATCGAACTGGTGACACCGCGCAGCCCCGAGCTGTCAGCCGGATTCACCTTCTTTCGGGTCAAGAACCGGGACAGCGATGCCGTCGCGGCCTACCTGATGAAAAACCGCGTGGTGGTGGACGCGGTGGAGCGTGACGTTGGCCCGGTGATTCGCACCTCGCCGGGCCTGCTTAACAACTCCGATGAGATCCAGCGCTTCATGACCCTGCTGAGCCAGCGGTTATGACCCCTTTTCCCTTTGAACGAGACGCCTCCATGACGCCATCCCGACTCAAACCGCTCACCGCACTGGCACTCACCGCCCTGTGCGGCGCCCTGCTGCCCGGCCTGGCCCATGCCGCCGCCCCACAACCGGGCAAGGTCTTCAAAGACTGCAAGGACTGCCCGGAAATGGTGGTGCTGCCCGCCGGCACCTTCACCATGGGTACCCCGGAAGACGAAGTGGGCCGCGAGCCCGACGAAGGCCCCATGCATGCCGTGACCTTCGCCAAGCCGTTCGCCATGAGCCGCTTCCACATCACCGCCGGCGAATGGGACAGCTACGTGCGCCAGACCGGAGTCAAGATCGCCAATGGCGACGACCGCCCCGGCCGCGAATGCATCGCCAGCAAGCCGCGCTACCCCCAGGGGCCACGTCAGCCGGCGGTGTGCATGGACATGGACGACATCAAGCAGTACGTGAGCTGGCTGTCGAAGAAGACCGGGCACACGTACCAGATGGTCAGCGAAGCCCAACGCGAATACGCCGCCCGCGCCGGCACCACCGGCCCGTTCCCCTTCCCGTTCGACGAAGGCAAGGGCTACAGCATCGCCCAGCACGCCAACACCTACGGTCCGGCGGACGGCTACAGCTATTCGTCGCCCGTGGGCAGCTACCCACCGAATGCCTTTGGCATGTATGACATGCACGGCAATGTGTATGAGCGGGTGGCTGATTGCGAGCATCCGAACTACGTCGGCGCGCCAACTGATGGCAGTGCCTGGGTGGAGCCCAACTGCGAGGCCTACCAGATTCGCGGCAATGACTGGGGCGAGGCGCCGGTGTTTTCACGCTCGGGCAATCGCAACAACATCTACCCGCAAACACGGGGGGATTGGATTGGGTTCCGGGTAGTACGCGAACTCTAATACCTTGTAGGAGCGAGGGGACGCCTAGTTCTTGCTCGCTCCTACAGGGTTCAGCCTTGTTTGGCCAACAGCTCCAAGCCTTCATGCAATGCCGGGAACAGGCTGTTGTTGAAGTTGTTCCAGCGCAGCTCAAGGATGGTGTCCTCGGGCGAAATCTCGGTCTTGAGCACGTCGTGGAACACCTCTCCCGAGTCGATGCCGTTATCCACGTAGTGGAATGACGCACCGGTCCAATACAACGGCTCGCACGCCTGAGTCGCCTTGGTTGCCCAGTCGGTAATCGCCTGCCCACGTGCGCCGTACAGCGCATTCCAGGTGGCGTACGCCCCACGGCGTTCGTAAGGCGACTCGAGGCGGGTGATGCCCGGATGAATGTTCATGATGCGCCGTGCAAACGGCGCACCCGGGCGCACCAGTTCGTCGAGGATCACCAGCAAACCATCCAGCACCACGATGTCAGCCTTCAACTCCACCAGGGTGTCATGCAGCCGACGCTCGAAATCCTGCTTGCCGGCGACATGTTCGGCGCTGCCCCGTGGCAGGCGACGATAGGTCGACGGCACGCTGAGCAGCAGGTCATTGACCAACGTGCCTTGCACACGCAAATCCGCCGGGTACAACCACTGGCGACCCGGCTGGTAAGCAAAGCCATAGTCCGCCACCAACTGCTGGTCCCGCGGGTTGTGCTCATCGTCGTCATACACCACGCCTACGAGGTTGTAAGCCTCGCCCAGCGACGTGTCGTTGAGCGAGCCCACCAGAAACTCCAGCACCGATTTCATATAGCGCTCGTGGTCTTTATAGGCCACCGGTTGCCCCGCCTTGTCGGCGGCGGCGTTTCTCAGGGACCAGACATACACCAGGTTCTTTTTCGTCATGTGTTTCGCTCTCGCTCAAAGGGCCACGCACGGCATTGATACACGTGCGCCTACAGAACAAGAACGAACCAGGCCCCGGGCAATTTATCGCCCACTGCCACCGCCCGGCACGCCGCGCTAAATAGTCACGCCACAGCTTCGTTTGTCATGGGTAAGGGTCTGTGTGCCCAGCCCCCTCTTTTTCACTTTCCGGGAAGTATTTATGACCGACCCCAAGCGCGGCGCCTTCAAAGGTTTGCTCGCATTGCTCAGGCCCTTTCGCACCATCGTGACGGTGTCCGTCGCCCTTGGCATGGCGGGCGGCCTGGCCATTACCTTGCTGTTGGCGACGATTAACAATGCCCTGCATTCGGCGGGGGGCATGACCCAGGGTGTGGTGTTGACCTTCGCCGCATTGTGCGTGGTGGCGCTGGTCAGCTCGATTATTTCCGACATCGGCACCAACTACGTCGGGCAACGGATCATTGCCGCCCTGCGCAAGGACCTGGGTGAAAAGGTGCTGTCAGCGCCCATCGGGCAGATCGAGCAATATCGCTCTCACCGCCTGATCCCGGTGCTGACCCACGACGTGGACACCATCAGCGATTTTTCCTTTGCCTTCACACCCCTGGCCATCGCCGCCACCGTTACCCTGGGATGCCTGGGTTACCTGGCCTACCTGTCCGTGCCGATGTTCCTGATGATGGTGGTCGCAATCATCATCGGCAGCGCCGTGCAATTCATCGCGGGCGGCAAAGGCATCCAGGGCTTCGATCTGGCCCGCAGCCACGAAGATGAATTGCAGCGTTACTACAATGCGATTGCTTCTGGCGCCAAGGAACTGCGCATGCACCGCCCGCGGAGGTTTCGCATGAACACCCACCGCATTCAGGAAACCGCAGACCGTATCAGCGATATCCAGGTGCGTTCGGTCAACATCTATATCCTGGCCAAGACCTTTGGCTCGATGCTGTTCTTCGTGGTCATTGGCCTGGCCCTGGCGATGCAGGCCTACAATCCCAACCCCGATCCCACCGTGATTACCGGCTTCGTGCTGGTACTGCTGTATATGAAAGGCCCGCTGGAACACCTGCTGGGCTATTTGCCCGTCGTTGGCAAGGCGAAGATTGCCTTTGGGCGCATCAGCGAACTGTCGGAGCGCTTTTCTTCGCCCGAGCCCCACTTGTTGATGGACGACAGTGAAGCGCCGAAGCCGGTGGTCAACAGCCTCGAACTGCGCGGCGTCAGCTACAGCCCGCCAGCGGTTGAAGGCAGCCAACCGTTCCACCTGGGGCCGATCAACCTGAGCATCAAACAAGGCGATATCGTGTTTGTCGTCGGCGAGAACGGCAGCGGCAAGACCACCCTGATCAAATTGCTGCTGGGCCTGTATCCGCCTCAGGCGGGTGAGATCCTGCTCAACGGTACAGCGGTGACCGACCCAGCGCGCGACGATTATCGCCAGTTGTTCACCACGGTGTTTTCCGACTATTACCTGTTCGATGACCTGGTACAAGGCAGTGCCACCCAGTCCCTGGACAGCGCCACCCAATACCTTGAGCGCCTGGAAATCGCGCACAAGGTCAGCGTCAAGGACGGTGTATTCAGCACCACTGACCTGTCCACCGGCCAACGCAAGCGCCTGGCCCTGGTCAATGCGTGGCTGGAAGAGCGCCCGGTACTGGTGTTCGACGAATGGGCCGCCGACCAGGACCCGGCCTTCCGCCGCATCTTCTACACCGAGCTGCTGCCGGACCTCAAACGCCTGGGCAAGACCATCATCGTGATCAGCCACGACGACCGTTATTTCGACATCGCCGATCATTTGGTGCGCCTGCGCGCCGGTCAGGTGGTGCATGAGATGGAGCCTGCATGAAGTACCGGAATAATTTTTTCCGGTTTTGCGAAGTAGGAACGTCTCACTGGTGGTAATGAGAACTAAACTCAATAAACACTTAGAATTGCCCACTTAAAACATAGAAGAGAAAGCATCCATGCCAGCACGACTCGGTCTCAGCCCCCTGAGCAAAGCGCTATCCATGCGCCGGGCCCTGAACATCAACCTCTTGCCCAGTACCCTGGCGTTGGCTGTGTCGATGCCGATTGCAGGCTATGTGCAGGCCCAGGAGATCGAGTTGAATATTCCTGCGCAGTCGCTGGGGAGCGCACTGCAGGAATTTGGCCGCCAGACCAATGTGCAAGTGCTCTACAGCCCGGGCGATGTGCAGGGCAAGAACAGCCCCGCCGTCAAGGGCAAGATGCAGCCGCAGCAGGCCATAGCTGCATTGCTGGCCGGTAGCCAGACCACCTATAACCTCAATGGCAATACCTTGACCGTCACTGCTGCTGGTAGCGGTGGCGGGCTGGAGCTGAGCCCGACGCAAGTCACTGGCAACATGCTGGGTAACGTCACCGAGAATACCGGCTCCTATACGCCAGGCTCGATTGCCACCGCAACGCGCCTGGTCCTGACGCCCAAGGAAACCCCGCAATCGGTGACCGTGGTCACGCGTCAGCACATGGACGACTTTGGCCTGAACAGTGTCGACGACGTGATGCGCCACACGCCGGGCATTACCGTTTCAGCCTTCGATACCGAGCGCAGCAACTACTATGCTCGTGGTTTCTCTATCAACAACTTCCAATATGACGGGATCCCTTCCACCGCGCGCAACGTGGCTTACTCGGCGGGGAACACGCTTAGCGACATGGCGATCTACGACCGTGTTGAAGTACTCAAGGGCGCGACTGGCCTGCTGACCGGTGCTGGTTCACTGGGGGCCACCATCAACCTGGTACGCAAAAAGCCGACCTCTGAGTTCCAAGGTCATGCCACGCTGGGTGCCGGTTCGTGGGACAACTACCGCAGCGAGTTGGATGTGAGTGGCCCGCTGACCGAGACCGGCAATATCCGTGGCCGGGCCGTCGCCGCCTATCAGGACAAACACTCGTTCATGGACCGTTACGAGCGCAAAAGCCCGACTTACTACGGCATCATGGAGTTCGACCTGTCTCCCGATACCCTGCTGACAGTCGGCGGCGATTATCAGGACAGCCTGCCGAAAGGCTCATCCTGGTCGGGCAGTTTCCCATTGATCGACGCCCAGGGTAATCGCAACGACGTCAAGCGCTCGTTCAACAACGCGGCCGACTGGAGCAGTTGGGAGCAATACACCCGCACCGTCTTCGCCATGTTGGAGCACGACCTGGGGGATGGCTGGATAACCAAACTGCAACTGGATCACAAGATCAACGGCTACCACGCACTCATGGGTTCCATTCAGGGTGACACCCCGGGATTGGATGGTAAGTCACAGCTGACTTCGGGCAAATACACCGGTGAAACCGTCAGTGACTCCGCCGATCTGTATGTGAGCGGCCCCTTCAGCCTGGGAGGCAGGGAGCATGAACTGGTATTCGGCGGTTCCATCAGCGCTTCGGAATGGAATGGCAATGGTTACTGGAACCTCGCCCCCAACCTGGTGGACTTCAATAACTGGCACGGCAACGCACCGCAACCTGATTGGGGCAAACCACAATCGAAAATCGACGACACCGTCCGCCAGACCGGCATGTACATGACAACACGGCTGAACCTTGCTGACGACCTGAAGCTGCTGCTCGGTGGCCGGGTAGTCAACTACACGGTGACCGGCTACAACCCTACCTATCGCGAGTCAGGACGCTTTGTACCTTATGTCGGTGCGGTGTACGACCTGAATGACACCTACTCGGTTTACGCCAGCTACACCGATATTTTCATGCCCCAGGAAAGCTATAACCGCGACAGGGACAACAAGCTGCTTGAGCCGGACGAAGGCCAGAATTGGGAGTTGGGTCTAAAGGCCGACTTCCTGGATGGTCGTGTAAACGCCAGTGCGGCCTACTTCGAGATCCATGAAGACAACCGTTCCGTTTCGGACGATGACTACAACAACTTGAAACCTACCCCCTCGAACTACGCGTTCAAAGGCACCCAGGCCGTGACGAAGGGGTACGAGCTGGAGATGTCCGGCGAACTGGCTCCGGGCTGGCAGCTCCAGGCTGGCTATACGCACAAGATTGTGCGTGACGACAAAGACGTCAAGATTTCCACTTTCGAACCCGAAGACCAGGTCAGCCTGTACACCACTTACAAGCTCAAGGGTAATCTTGACAAGTTGACCGTTGGCGGTGGCGCTCGCTGGCAGAGCGTAGGCTGGCAGAATATCTATAACTCTCCCCGTGGTGGCTACGAGGAGTTCTCTCAAGAAGCGTACTGGTTGGTGGACCTGATGACCCGTTATCAATTCACTAAAAACGTGTCGGCGACGCTGAACATCAACAACGTTTTCGACAAGTCCTATTACACCAACATCGGCTTCTACAATTCTGCCGCTTATGGTGAACCCCGTAACTTCATGCTCAGCACTCGCTGGGACTTCTAAAGCAGGATCAGACGCCCCGAGGCAATGACTGCCCGGGGCGTTTTGTTTTTCTGAATACTATAGAGAGGGCCATAAAAAAGCCCCCAGTCGCTCAAGGTGACTGGGGGCTTTTCATATTGGCCTCTGGTCAGCTCATCGCGGCAGCGAAGCTATGGACGAACTCTGCGTTATCGATTAATCGGTCATGGCTGGTCTCGATCAACACTGAGCGCTCGATCGTTGATTGCACTGCAACTTCCAGCATGCTCGCCTCAATCAATTGATGATGTACCCCAGTACGACTCAAGGTCGCCCACCAGCAACTTATCGGTGCCTTGATCGCCTTGAAGTCGGCATCGTGCAGGCGCTGCCCGAGAATGCGGTCAACCTCCCAGGAAATCTGCGCTTCGTGGCCACTGAGCAACTCATCCTTGAGCTCGCCAAAACGCGAGCCCAGGGTTTCCTCGGCCCAGTGGCTGAATGCAGTCCATTGCTCGCCTTCTGCAGCCTCTAAGCATTGCAGCTCGGACCAGTGGGCATGAATCTGCTGGGAGAACTCAGGGAACATCACCTCCAACAGTTCCACACGCCGTTCATTGGTAGAAATATCTCTTTCGTCAACCATCACCGCCGTATCCCAAAACGGCTTGACCCACTGCGGCGGGGATGCGTCGATCCAGCCAACACACTCGACCTGTCGGCCCGCCTGCTCCAGGCCATAGGCGACTTCCATCGCCAGGTTGCCCCCCAGCGACCAACCGGCCAAACGGAACGGACCCTCGGGCTGAGCCTTCAACAATTGCGTCGTGTAGTCCTCGACCATTGCAGCCCAGGCAGGCACCTCGCTGCCCTCCTCGGCCAAGGCGCGACACATCACCCCCATCACCGGCCTGTGCTCACGCAACGCAAGGGCAATCGCCTTGTAACAATGCACCGAGCCATAGCTGGGATGGAACAGGTACAACGGTGTTCCACGGCTTTGACTGTTGAGCCTCACGATCAACGAACTGCCAGCGCTTCCCTCAAGGCAAGCCGCCTGTCCTGCGACGCTCGGATTGAGCATCAACTGACTCACCGACAGCTCCACGCCAACAGATTTGCGGATGCGCTCCTTGAGCATCAGGACCAGCAACGAATGCCCGCCCAACTCGAAGAAGTTATCTTCGACACTCACCTGCTCAAGCTCCAGGACTTCGCGCCAAATGGCTACAAGTGCTTGCTCCAGCGTATTGCGCGCTGCGACGAAGTGCCGTTCGTGCAAGTTTGAATCCGGCGCAGGCAACGCCTTGCGATCCAGTTTGCCGTTGGGGCTCAGTGGCATATGGTCCAGCAGTACCCACTGCGCAGGCACCATGTAGTCCGGCACATGTGCCAATAAATGAGTGCTCAGTGCATCACGCCAGGCGAGTGTCGAATCCTGCAGCACCACATAGCCAACGAGATACTTGCCTTCATGCACTTGCACCGAGGCGTCGCGCACCAGTGGATGCTCCAGCAAGCGCGCCTCAATCTCACCCAGCTCTATGCGCAAACCGCGTAGTTTTACTTGATGATCCAGGCGCCCAATGTATTCGATCACGCCATCCCTGCGCTGTCGCACCCGGTCGCCGGTACGATACAATCGCGTGCCAGGCTGGAACGGGCACGGTACAAACCGCTCTGCGGTCAGGCTGGGACGTCGATGGTAACTGCGTGCCAGCCCGACGCCCCCCAGGTACAACTCGCCCGCAACGCCCACCGCGACTGGCTGCAACTGCGCATCCAGCACGTAAGTGCGCAGATTGGAAATGGGTCTGCCAATCGGCACGCTGTCACGATGCTCATCGACGCACGTCCAGTGAGTCACATCAATCGCAGCCTCAGTCGGTCCATACAGGTTGAACAAGCCCGTATTCGGCAGCTCGGCGAATACGTGTTGCTGCACCCCCACCGGCAAGGCTTCGCCACTACAGATGATACGGCGCAACCCCTGACAGCTGGCCACTTGTGAATCCTGCAGGAATGCGTGCAGCATGGAAGGCACGAAATGCAGGGTGGTCACTTGGTGCCGATTGATCAACTCCACCAACTTCGATGGATCCCGATGATCTCCAGGGGCCGCTACCACCAGCCGTGCACCGGTCATCAAGGGCCAGAAAAACTCCCATACCGATACGTCAAAACTGAACGGTGTCTTTTGCAACACCGTATCTTCGGCGCCGAGCGTATAAGCCTGTTGCATCCATAGCAACCGATTGGTCAACGCACAGTGACGGTTACCCGCCCCTTTCGGCTGGCCGGTGGAACCGGAGGTGTAAATGACGTAAGCGAGATTTTCCGCGTCTACGGCCACATCAGGATCGGTATCGGCATACTCGCTCAGCCAGTGATCGTCGGGCTCGATCACCAGACAGTGCGAGGGCGTGCTGACCGGTAAGGCCTGTAACAAATGCGCCTGCGTCAGCAGCAGCGGTACGTTGCTGTCTTGCAGCATGTAGGCCAGGCGTTCGCGCGGGTAGTCCGGGTCCAGCGGCACATAGGCGCCACCTGCCTTAAGCACAGCCAGAAGTGCTACCACCATTTCAATGGAGCGTTCCATCGCCACACCTACCAACACATCAGGCGCGACACCGGCCTGGATCAAGCGGTGCGCCAATCGATTGGCTCGTGCATTCAACTGCGTATAACTCAGTGTCTGAGCGCCAAACACCAAAGCCTGGGCATTCGGTGTGCGCCGCACTTGCGCTTCGATCTGCCTCTGCACGCTGTCTTCCAACCGATAATCCTGCGCCGTGTCGTTCCACTGTTCGACTATCACCTGATGCTCAAGAGGTTCCAATAGCGGTAGCTGAGCGACACGCTGGTGAGGGTCATCCAACATGGCCTGCAACAGGTTCTGCCAATGGCGCGCCATGCGATTGGGCGTGGCGGCATCGAACAGGTCGGTCGCATAAGTCAGGGTTGCCCATAGCCCATCGACGGTTTCCTGTGTGTCCAGGCTCAAATCGAACTGAGCGGTTTGCGTGCCCCACTCCAAGCTTTCAATCCTCAGGTCGTGTAGTTGCTGGCTCGTACTGGCTAGACGCGCTTGACTCTGATGATTGAAAAGCACCTGAAACAACGGATTGCGGCTCAAGCTGCGTTCAGGTTGCAGGGCTTCGACCAATTGCTCGAACGGCAAGTCCTGATGGCTTTGGGCGTCCAACGCCCGGTGCTTGGCCTGCTGCAACAGCTGGGTGACCGTCAGCTGCGCATCGATATCGCCCTTTAGCACTTGGGTGTTGACGAAAAAACCTACCAGGCGCTCGGTTTCGACCCGGTTACGATTGGCAATAGGCACACCCACGCGAATATCCTGCTGCCCGCTGTAGCGGTGCAGTAGAGCCTGGAACGACGCCAACAAAACAATGAACAGCGTGACATCCTCACGCTGCGCCAGGGCCTTGAGCCCCGCCACTAGTGCCGGTGCAAGCTTGATCTCCAGGCTTGCACCACGAAAGCTCTGCACCGAAGGTCGCGGCCGATCAAGGGGTAGCTCCAACACTGACGGCTCACCGCCAAGCAGAGCCTGCCAGTAACCCATTTGCCGATCGCGTTCACCACCCGTCATCCAGTCACGCTGCCACTGGGCATAGTCAGCATATTGAATCGGCAATGCCGGCAGTTGCAGGTCCTGGCCCTGGCTGTAGGCGGCATAAAGTTGCACCAACTCATCCACCATCACCTGCATTGACCAGCCATCGGAAACGATATGGTGCTGCACGAGCACCAACACATGGTCGTCTTCGGCCAGGCGCAACAAGGTTACGCGCAGCAACGGCCCTTGCTGCAGATCGAAAGGTTGCGCGATCTCGGTCTCTACCCGACGCTGCATGTCCGCCTCATTGACCTGCTCATGAAGGATGGCCACAGTGCCGTTTTCACGGATTATCTGGAAGGCCTGCCCTTCGTCCTGATGTACCTGCGTTCGCAGGCTTTCATGACGGGCTACCAGACTGTCGAAACTGCGTTGCAAAGCCGCATGATCCAGCCAGCCACGCAAGCGCAAGGTGCTGGGTACATGGTAGGCCGCACTGTGCGGATCCAATTGCCAGAGAAACCACTGGCGCTCCTGGGCATAAGACAGCGCCAACGGCTGTTGACGGCTGACCGGCAGGATCTGAAGCACACTTGCCTGTGATTCATGGGAGTTGCACAGGGTCTCGACAAACCCCTGCAGTCGCGGTTGCTCAAACATTGTTCTGAGGGGTACTTCCCGACCCAACAGTTGACGCAGGCGCGAAATTACCTGCATCGCCAATAATGAATGCCCCCCCGATTCAAAAAAGTGATCGGCCAGACCGACACGCTCCACGCCCAGGATCTGGGCCCAGATGGCCGCCACCTGTTGCTCCAACTCGCTCTCGGGCGCCACATACACCTGCTGCATCTGACTCACATCCGGCAGCGGCAAGCCCTTGCGGTCGAGCTTGCCGTTGGGGGTCAGCGGCATACGCTCAAGGAACATCAAATGCGTCGGCACCATGTAGTCCGGCAAGCGGGTTTTCAAGGCGCGCCGCAAGGTTTCGCGACCGGTGGATTGAGCGACAGCATCATCCAGGAGCGTCGGGTCCAGTGGTACGACATAGGCCACCAGTTGTTTGCCGGTCGGCCCCTCTTGGGCGACCACCACGGTTTCACCGACACTGGCTTGCTCACGCAAGCGCGCTTCGATTTCCCCCAGTTCGATACGGAAACCGCGGATCTTCACCTGATGGTCCACACGCCCCAGGTAATCCACCACGCCATCCGGACGCCCACGGGTCAGGTCGCCGCTGCGATACACGCGACTGCCAGGCTTGCCGAACGGGTCCGGCACGAAGCGTTCGGCGGTTAACGCCGGACGCTCCAGATAACCGCGGGCCACGCCCTCGCCGCCCAGGTACAACTCGCCGGCCACGCCGATGGGTTGCAGGTTCAGTTGCGCATCCAACACGTAGCCACTGCGGTTACCCAACAAGGTGCCGATCGGCGCATAGACGGCGCCACAGGGGTCGCCCTTGCGTGCCTTCCACAGCAGCGGCGTGACCACGGTTTCCGTCGGGCCATAGCCGTTGAACAGGTACTTGGGTTTCAGCGCGCGCCACGCCAGGTCGTAGCTGGCTTGAGCCACGGCATCACCGCCAAAGCAGTACACCCGCACCGCCGGCGGGTTGCCGTCGCGCTCGGCATGTTCGGCCAACTGTTGCAGGTACACCGGTGGGAACACCGCCATGGTCACGTTGTGACGATGCATCTGCTCGTAGGTGTACTCCGGCAGCCACAGGCTGTCGTCCCGGATCAACACGCTGGCGCCGTTGATCAGCGGGTGCATCCAGCCTTCGTGGGAGCCGTCGAAAGCGAACGACATGAAGTGCAGCTCGCAATCGGCCGGCGAGGTCTCATAGCGTTCGCCAGTGGCGATGATATGCGCCACCAGCGGGCCGTGTGACACCGCCACGCCCTTGGGCAAACCGGTGGAGCCGGAGGTGTAGATCACGTAGGCAAGGTTGTCGCCGTCCAGCGCCACAGTCGGGGCCGCATCGCTGTAATCCGACCAGGCTTGCACCTGATCCACCGCCAAGGCTTCGAGGCCGTCCGGGATCGGCAACCGGTGTTGCACGGCCGAATGGGTCAACAGCAATTTCGAGCGGCTGTCTTGCATCATGTACAGCAGGCGATCACGTGGGTATTCGATATCCAGCGGCACATACACACCGCCGGCTTTCATCACCGCCAGGAACGCCACCATGATCTCGGCACTGCGCGGCATGGCGATGGCCACCCGCACTTCCGGGCCGACGCCACGGGCGATCAAGGCATGGGCCAGGCGGTTGGCCTGGCGATCCAGTTCGCCGTAAGTCAGGGTTTGAGCATCGAATTTCACCGCCACTGCGTCCGGAGTTTCGCGGGCGCGATCGCCGACCAATTCGTGCACCAGGCGCTCGGCCGAAAAGCCAGACTCCGTGCGGTTCCACAGTTGCAGGATCTGTTGTTGTTCGGTCGCGCCCAGCAGGCTTAACTGGCTGAGCTGCTGTCGTGGGTTGGCGACCATACCTTGCAGCAGGTTCTGCCAGTGACGCGCCATGCGTTGCACGGTGCTGGCTTCGAACAGGTCCTGGGCATAACCCAAGGTGGCCCATATACCTTCGGTGGACTCCTGAATATCCAGGTCCAGGTCGAAATGTGCGGTCTTGCTGTCCCAGTCCAGGCCTTCTACCCGCAGCCCTGGCAATTGGTGCTGAACCTGAGCCTGGCCGACGTCAGTCTGATGATTGAACATGACCTGGAACAGCGGGTTGTGGCTCAGGCTACGCTCAGGTTGCAGGGCTTCGACCAGTTGTTCGAACGGTAAATCCTGGTGGGCCTGGGCTTCCAGGGCGCGTTGCCGAACGTGCTGCAGCAACTGCTCGACACTCATCTGCCCATGCACATCGGCCTTGAGCACCTGGGTGTTGACGAAGAAACCAATCAAGCGCTCGGTCTCGCTGCGATTGCGGTTGGCAATCGGCACGCCGACACGTATTTCTTCCTGGCCGCTGTAGCGGTGCAACAAGGTCTGGAACGATGCCAGCAACAACATGAACAGGGTCACGCCCTGCTGTTGGGCCAAAGCCTTGAGCCCCTGAGTGAGTTCCGGCGTCAGCTCGAATGCCAGGCGTGCGCCGCGGTGGCTCTGCACAGCCGGGCGCTGGTGATCGAACGGTAACTCCAGCACGCTCTGCTCACCGCCCAACAGCTCACGCCAGTAGGCCAGTTGACGTTGCTTCTCACCGGCGTCCATCCAGCTGCGCTGCCATACGGCGTAGTCGGCATACTGGATCGGCAGCGCCGGCAACTGCACGTCCTGGCCCTGGCTGTAACCGGCATACAACTGCACCAGTTCCTCGACCACCAACTGCATCGACCAACCATCAGAGACGATGTGATGCTGCACCAACACCAACACATGCTCGTCGGCGGCCAGGCGCAACAGCGTGACACGCAGCAACGGGCCTTCTTGCAGGTCGAACGGCTGGGCGATCAGCGCTTGCACCCTGGCGTTGAGCTGGGCTTCATCGGCATCGGCCTGGGTGATCGGCAAGGACATTGGCGGCTCAATCACTTGCACCGCGCCGTCGTGATCCTGGCGGATATGGGTGCGCAGGCTTTCATGACGCGCCAGCAAGCTATCGAAACTGCGTTGCAACGCAGCCAGGTCCAATTGCCCTTTCAGGCGCAGCGCGCTGGGAATGTGATACGCCGCGCTGTGGGGTTCCAGTTGCCAGAGAAACCATTGTCGCTCCTGGGCGTAAGACAGCGGCAACGGCTGCACGCGCCCGGCCGACAGCAGGGCCGGCGCCGTTGGCGATGAGCTCTCCTGGGCTTGCATGGCCGCGACAAACGCCTCCAGCCGCGGGTGTTCGAACACGGCTTTGAGCGGCACTTCCAGGCTCAGCGTCTGGCGGATGCGTGACACCACCTGCATCGCCAGCAAGGAATGCCCGCCCAGTTCGAAGAAGTGCTGGTTCAAGCCCACCCGTTCGGCCCCCAAAATAGCCGCCCAGATCGCCGCCACCTGTTGTTGCAACGGGGTGACCGGCACTCGCCAATCCTGTTGTTCCACGCTGGCATCTGGCTTGGGCAGGGCCTGGCGATCCAGCTTGCCGTTGGGGTTGAGCGGCATGCGCTCGAGGAAGATCAGGTGCGCCGGCACCATGTAGTCCGGCAGGTGGTCGCGCAAGGTGGCCATCAGCTGTTCGCCCACCTCGGCGCGCTCGGTTTCAGACAGCGTCTGCGCAGGTACCAGGTAGGCCAGCAGTTGGTTGTCGGCAGCCAGCAACAGCGCTTCACGCACGCTGTCCTGGGCCAGCAGCACAGTTTCGATCTCACCCAGTTCTATGCGAAAACCACGGACCTTGACCTGGTGATCGACCCGCCCGACATACTCCACCACACCATCGGCGCGATAGCGCGCCAGGTCGCCGGTGCGGTACAGGCGCTCGCCGGATGGGCTGAACGGGTCAGCGACAAAGCGCTCGGCGGTCAGGCCTGGCCGCTGCAAATACGCACGGGCCAAGCCATTGGCGCTGGCGATATAGAGTTCACCCACGGCGCCCAGCGGTAGCAGGTTCAGGTCACGGTCCAGCACATACAGGCCACGCCCTGGTAGCGCCCGGCCAATGGGGCTGGCACCGCCGGCGCTGACGGCGCTCGGGTCAGTGCAGTCCAGCACGCTGGAAACCACGGTGGCCTCGGTAGGCCCGTAGGTATTGAGCAAGCGCACATGGCCGAGCCCGGCGCGCTGCCACAACAGCGGGCCGTCCAACGGCATGGCTTCGCCGCCGATATGGATCTGGCGCAAGGCACCATAGGTCCTTGGGCCTGCTGCCAGGCAATCTTGCAGGAACAGCTTCCAGTAGGCCGTGGGCAAGTCGGCCAGGGTAATGCCCTGGGCAATGATCTGCCGATACAGCTCGGCACCGTCCCACAACTGCGGGCCACGCAGTACCACGGTGGCACCAAGGGTCAGCGCCGGGTACAGCTGCTCGACGAAACCGTCGAAGTTCAAGGTGGCAAACTGCAACACTCGGTCCTGGGCAACCAACTGCGAGTAATCCGCCGCGATGCCAGCGAACTCACTCAGTGCTGCATGGCTGATGGCAACCCCCTTGGGCTTGCCTGTGGAGCCGGAGGTATAGATCACATACGCCAGGCTCTGGGGCTCGACCTCAACCGGCAAATTATCGTCGGCACGCAACGCCAACTGCGCCTGGACCCGGTCGATGTCCACCGCCAGCACCTGGGCCGGCAACGGCAGGCGCCCATGCAGGTGCGATTGGGTCAACACCAGGCCCACACCACTGTCCTCAAGCATATGCGCCAGGCGTTCGCGGGGGTACTCAGGGTCCAGCGGCACATAGGCCGCTCCTGTCTTGAGCACCGCGAGCAAGCTGACCACCATGGCAAAGGAGCGCTCCACGGCGATCCCCACCAGCCCTTGAGGGCCGACGCCCTGAGCCAGCAGATAATGCGCCAGGCGGTTGGCCTGACGGTTCAGTTCCCCATAGCTGAGGGTCTGCTCATCCAGGGCCAGGGCTTGACGTTCCGGCTGCTGATCAGCCTGGGCTTCAAACAGCCGGTGTACAGCCTCAAAGGGGGTGACACCGGCCGGGGTGTTCCAGTCCTGGAGCATCCTGTGTTGCTCAGCGGCACCCACTATTGGCAGTTCACAGAGGCGGCTGCGGGGTGCGCTCACCACCGCCTGCAGCAGGTGTTGCCAGTGTTGCGCCAAGCGCTCGATGGTGGCGGCGTCGAACAGGTCGGTGGCGTAGGTCAGCGCGGCCCAAAGCCCGTCGGCGGATTCATGGGTGTCCAGGCTCAGGTCAAAATGGGTGGTCTGGCTGTCCCAGTCCAGTTCCACCACACGCAGGCCCGGCAACTGTTGGCCTTCGCGGCCGCCCTGGGCCTCGGTCTGGTGGTTGAACATCACCTGGAACAACGGGTTATGGCTCAAGCTGCGTTCAGGCTGCAATGCCACCACCAGTTGCTCGAACGGCAGGTCCTGATGGGCCTGGGCCTCCAGGGCGCGGCGTTTGGTTTGTTGCAGCAGCTCGGCAAAGCTCATCTGCCCGTCAAGGTCAGCCTTGAGTACCTGGGTGTTGACAAAGAAGCCGATCAGCCGCTCGGTTTCGACACGGTTACGGTTGGCGTTCGGCACGCCAATGCGGATATCCGACTGCCCGCTGTAGCGATACAACAGGGCTTGGAACGACGCCAGCAGTAGCATGAACGCGGTCACGCCCTCTTGCTGCGCCAGGCGCTTGAGCCCCGCCACCAGCGTCGGTTGCAGATGCACCTGCAGGCTTGCACCGCGATGGCTTTGCTGCGCCGGGCGCGGGCGGTCAAGCGGCAATTCCAGCACCGGTTGCTCGCCGCCCAGCAGGGCCTGCCAATACGCGAGTTGGCGCGCCTGTTCCCCGGCTTCCATCCAGCCGCGTTGCCACAGCGCGTAGTCGGCGTACTGGATCGGCAGCTCCGGAAGTTGCAGGTCATGGCCCTGGCTATGGGCGGCGTAGAGCTGCACCAGTTCCTCCACCATCACCTGCATCGACCAGCCATCGGAGACGATGTGGTGCTGCACCATCACCAGCACATGCTCATCCTCGGCCAGTTGCAACAGCGTCACACGCAACAACGGGGCCTGGTGCAAATCGAACGGCCGCGCCACCTCCTCTTCCACCCGCGCCATCAACTGCGCTTGGTCGACGTGCGCCTGCTGGATCTGCACCCGTGCCTGCGGCATCACTGCCTGCCACAGGCGTTGACCGTCATCGACCAATTGCGTGCGCAAGCTTTCATGCCGGGCTAGCAGGCTGTCGAAACTGCGTTGCAACGCTGCCAGGTCCAAGTGCCCCTGCAAACGCAGGGCGCCTGGGATGTGATAGGCGGTGCTGTCCTTGTCCAGTTGCCAAAGGAACCACTGGCGTTCCTGGGCGTAAGACAACGTCGGTGTGTCGCTGTCGTGGCGGGTGGGAGCAATCGGCAGTTGAGCGAAACTCATGCCCCGGCTTTGCAGGCGCTGGTAAAACTGCTGGCGCTGCTCCAGAGGCAAGCGAAGAAAGCGCGACACCAGGTCGATATTAGGGTTGGAAAGCATGGTTCAAATCGCCTCTAGTTCGCTCAAGAAGTCACGAAGGTCATCAAAATCTTCCACGCTGCCGGCGCGGAAAGTGGCTGCGGCCTGCACGTAGGCGCGCAGCGATTCAGTCTGGAACAGTTCCATCAACGGTACGTCCAGGCCGAGCTCGGCCTGCACCCGCGAGGTAATCTGGATCGCCAGCAAGGAGTGGCCACCGACATCAAAGAAGTTGTCGTTCAGGCCCACTTGCGGCAGGTGCAGGATGTCGGCCCAGATCGTGGCGATCTGCTGCTCAAGCTCGGTTTGCGGGGCCAAGTACTGCTGCTGCATCTGGCTCGCATCCGGCAGCGGCAAGCCCTTGCGGTCGAGCTTGCCGTTGGGGGTCAGCGGCATCTGCGCCAGGAATACGAAGTGGCTGGGCACCATATAGTCCGGTAGGTCGGCTTTCAGGGCACGACGCAGGGTGTCACGGAACTCAACCTGGTCGGCCAGGCTGGCGTCGGCCGGTACCACATAGGCCACCAGTTGTTTGCCGGTCGGCCCCTCCTGGGCCACCACCACGGTTTCACCGACACTGGCTTGCTCACGCAAGCGCGCTTCGATTTCCCCCAGTTCGATACGGAAACCGCGGATCTTCACCTGATGGTCCACACGCCCCAGGTAATCCACCACGCCATCCGGACGCCCACGGGTCAGGTCGCCGCTGCGATACACGCGACTGCCAGGCTTGCCGAACGGGTCCGGCACGAAGCGTTCGGCGGTTAACGCCGGACGCTCCAGATAACCCCGGGCCACGCCCTCGCCGCCCAGGTACAACTCGCCGGCCACGCCGATGGGTTGCAGGTTCAGTTGCGCATCCAACACGTAGCCACTACGGTTACCCAACAAAGTGCCGATGGGCGCGTAGACGGCGCCACAGGGGTCGCCCTTGCGTGCCTTCCACAGCAGCGGCGTGACCACGGTTTCGGTCGGGCCGTAGCCGTTGAACAGGTATTTGGGTTTCAGCGCGCGCCACGCCAGGTCGTAGCTGGCTTGAGCCACGGCATCACCGCCAAAGCAGTACACCCGCACCGCCGGCGGGTTGCCGTCGCGCTCGGCATGTTCGGCCAACTGTTGCAGGTACACCGGTGGGAACACTGCCATGGTCACGTTATGGCGATGCATCTGCTCGTAGGTGTATTCCGGCAGCCACAGGCTGTCGTCACGGATCAACACGCTGGCGCCGTTGATCAGCGGGTGCATCCAGCCTTCGTGGGAGCCGTCGAAAGCGAACGACATGAAGTGCAGCTCGCAATCGGCCGGCGAGGTTTCATAGCGCTCGCCGGTAGCGATGATATGCGCCACCAGCGGGCCGTGTGACACCGCCACGCCCTTGGGCAAACCGGTGGAGCCGGAGGTGTAGATCACGTAGGCAAGGTTGTCGCCGTCCAGCGCCACAGTCGGGGCCGCATCGCTATAACCGGCCCATTCTTCGGTGCGATCAATCGCCAGGGTAGCCAGGCCCTCGGGAACTGGCAGTTGCTGCAGCGCCCGGCTGTTAGTCAGCAGCAGTTGCGCACGGCTGTCCTGCATCATGTACAGCAGGCGATCACGTGGGTATTCGATATCCAGCGGCACATACACGCCACCGGCTTTCATCACCGCCAGGAACGCCACCATGATCTCGGCACTGCGCGGCATGGCGATAGCCACCCGCACTTCCGGGCCGACGCCACGGGCGATCAAGGCATGGGCCAGGCGGTTGGCCTGGCGATCCAGTTCACCGTAAGTCAGGGTTTGCGCGTCGAATTTAACCGCCACTGCGTCCGGGGTTTGCCGGGCGCGATCGCCGACCAATTCGTGCACCAGGCGCTCGGCTGAAAAACCGGCGTCGGTCTGGTCCCACAGCTCAAGAATCTGCTGCTGCTCATCCTCGCCCAGCAGGCTCAATTGGCTGATGGGCTGCTGTGGGTCGACCACCATCGCCCGCAACAGGTTCTGCCAATGCCCGGCCATGCGCTCGATGGTCGCCACGGCGAACAAGTCGGTGGCATAACTCAGGGAGGCACGCAGGGCCGTCGGGCTTTCTTCCACATCCAGCGCCAGGTCGAACTGGGCCACGCCTTCGTCCAGATCCAGGACTTCGACGTGCAAGTCGGCCAGGCGATGCAGATGGCTGTCGGCAGCGCTCACACGGTGGTTGAACAACACTTGGAATAACGGGCTCAGGCTAAGGCTGCGCTCCGGTTGCAATGCCTGCACCAACTGTTCGAACGGCAGGTCCTGGTGAGCCTGGGCCTCTAGGGAACGCTGGCGCACCTGGTGCAGCAATTGCTCGCTGCTCATTTGCCCGTGGATATCGGCCTTGAGCACTTGGGTGTTGACGAAGAAGCCGATCAACCCCTCGGTTTCCAGGCGATTGCGGTTGGCAATCGGCACGCCCACGCGCACATCTTCCTGGCCGCTGTAGCGATGCAGCAACGCTTGGTAAGACGCCAACAGCAGCATCGGCAGCGTGACGCCAGCGTGCTGCGCCAATGCGCGCAAACTGCCCAACAACTCCGGATGCAACTCGATACCCAAGCGTGCGCCGCGATGGCTTGGCTGTGCCGGGCGCGGATGGTCGAACGGCAACTCCAGCACCGGTTGCTCGCCGCTCAACTGCTCGCGCCAGTAGGCCAGTTGACGCGCCTGCTCCCCCGCCTCCATCCAACCGCGCTGCCACACGGCATAATCGCCGTACTGGATCGGCAGCGCCGGCAATTGCACGTCCTGGCCTTGGCTGTTAGCGGCATACGCCTGCACCAGCTCCTCGACCATCAACTGCATCGACCAGCCGTCAGAGACGATGTGATGCTGCACCAGCACCAGCACATGGTCGTCCTCGGCCAGGCGCAGCAAGGTGACCCGCAGCAGCGGCCCATGCAGCAGGTCGAAAGGCTGGGCGACCACCTGCGCGACCCGCGCCTTGAGGCCGGCATAGTCGCTGTCGACCTGCTCGATATCGACCCGGCCCTGGGCGTCAATGACTTGAACCGCGCCGGTGGCGTCCTGACGGAAATACGTGCGCAGGCTTTCATGGCGAGCCAGCAAGCTATCAAAGCTCTCTTGCAGCGCGGTCAGGTCCAGCGGCCCGTGCAAACGCAAGGCGCTGGGGATGTGATACGCGGCGCCGGCCGGGTCCAGTTGCCAGAGGAACCACTGGCGCTCCTGGGCATAAGACAGCGGCAGAGGCTGCGTGCGATCGGCCTTGATCAGCGCCGGCGCGGTGACGCCCTCCTCGCCCAAGGCCTGCACGAAATCACCCAGTAGCGGCTGTTCGAACAAGGCCTTGAGTGGGACCTCCAGCGCCAGGGCCTGACGCACCCGTGACACCACCCGCGTGGCCAGCAATGAATGCCCGCCCAACTCGAAGAAATGATCGTCGAGGCCCACACGGGGCAATTCCAGTACCTCGGCCCAGATCGCCGCCACCTGCTGCTCGCGCGGGGTGACGGGCGCTACATGGCCCTTGAGCGACAGGCTGGCATCCGGTTTGGGCAGTGCCTTGCGGTCGAGCTTACCGTTGGGGGTCAGCGGCAGGCTGTCGAGGAACAGCCACTGCGCTGGCACCATGTAGTCCGGCAGACGCTCGCGCAGCGCGGCTTTATACACCTGCGGTGCCTGCGGCGCGGTGCTGACCAGGTAAGCGATCAGCCGGTCGTTATCGGCCAGCACCACGGCTTCACGTACGCCGTCGAACTCACGCAGGCAGGCTTCGATTTCACCCAGCTCGATACGGAAACCCCGGACCTTGACCTGATGGTCGACACGGCCGATGTATTCCACCACGCCGTCCGCCTGATAGCGTGCCAGGTCGCCGGTACGGTACAGGCGTTCGCCCGGAGCCCCAAACGGGTTGGGCACGAAGCGTTCGGCGGTCAGCGCCGGCTGCCCGTGGTAACCGCGCGCCAGGCCGACACCACCGATCAGCAGCTCACCGGACACACCTTGGGGGCATGGCGTGAGACCGGCATTGAGAATGAACAAGCCGGTATTGGCGATGGGCCGTCCAACGAACGGCAATGCCTGGTGCAAACGATGAGCCGCCGACCAGATGGTGGTTTCCGTAGGGCCATAGAGGTTCCACAGCGGGCCTTGCAGGTCGAGCATGCGCTGGGCCAAATCGACGGGCAGCGCTTCGCCACCGCACAGGCAGGCGATGCCACGCAGTGAATGAGCCCGTGGGCTGTCGAGCAACATGCGCCAGGTCGAGGGCGTGGCTTGCAGCACATTCGCCGCCTGACGCTGGGCCAGATCAAGGATCGCCTCGGGGTCGAGGGCCATTGCCTGGGTGCTCAGCAACACGGTACCGCCGACACTCAGCGGCACGTACAGCTCCAGGGCGAAGATGTCGAACGAGAAGGTGGTCAGCGACAACAGCCGCGCATCCTGGCCGATACTCAACGTGCCGGCCATGCCGCTGGTGAAGCTGCACAGCGCCTTGTGACGAACCATCACCCCTTTGGGCTTGCCAGTGGAGCCAGAGGTGTAGATCACGTAGGCCAGATGCTCCGGTGTCACCGCAACCTGGGGATTGTGCTGCGCTGTGCCGGCCTCCTCCACCATCAGCACCTGCACGCCGTGCGGCTGCGCCAGGTGCCCCAGCAGGTGCGGTTGCGTCAGCAATACCCGGGCGCGGCTGTCTTCAAGCATGTAGGCCAGGCGCTCTGCCGGGAATTGCGGGTCGAGCGGCACATAGGCACCACCGGCCTTGAGGGTCGCGAGCAAGCCAACCACCATGTCCAGGGAACGCTCCACGTGCACCGCCACCAGCACGTCCGGGCCGACGCCCATGTCGATCAGACGATGGGCCAGCCGATTGGCGCGACGGTTGAGTTCGCCGTAGCTCAGGTGCTCGTCATTGAAGTGCAGCGCGATGGCGTCGGGTTGCGCCGCGGCCTGGGCCTCAAACAACTGGTGTACGCAGCGTTCGCGTGGGTAGTCGGTGTCGCTGCGGTTCCAGTCGTGCACCATGTGCTGCCATTGCGACGGGCTGAGCATCGCCAGGTCGTCCAAGGCCACCGAGGCATCCTGCAGGACCGCGCGCAGCAGGTTTTGCCAATGCTCGGCCAGGCGTTCCACGGTCGCCGCGTCAAACAGGTCCGTGGCGTAAGTCAGCGAGGCCCAGAGACCGTCCACCGATTCCTCGGTTTCCAGGTTCAGGTCGAACTGAGTGCTGTGACCGGCCCAATCCACGGGCTGCAAAGCCAGGCCGGGCAGTTGTACCGGGGCTGAACGCAGGCTGTCCTGATGGTTGAACATCACCTGGAACAGCGGGTTATGGCTGAGGCTGCGCTCGGGCTGCAACACTTGCACGAGCTGCTCGAACGGCAGGTCCTGATGGGCCTGCGCTTCCAGGGCACGCTGCTTGACCTGGGCCAGCAACTGGTCGAACGGCATCTGCCCGTGCACGTCAGCTTGCAGCACCTGGGTATTGACGAAAAAGCCCAGCAGTCGCTCGGTTTCGAAGCGATTACGGTTGGCGACCGGTACGCCGACACGCACCTGTGCCTGGCCGCTGTAGCGGTGCAGCAAGGTCTGGAACGAGGCCAGCAACAGCATGAACAGCGTCACGTCCTGACGCTGGGCCAGGGCCTTGAGTTCAGTCAGCAGCGCACGCTCCAGATGAATCTGGCGGCGCGCGCCACGATGGCTCTGCACTGCGGGGCGTGGATAGTCCAGCGGCAGGTCCAGCAACGAATGCTCGCGCCCCAGACGAGCGCACCAGTAATCGAGCTGGCGTTGTTGTTCCCCAGCCGCCATCCAGTCGCGCTGCCACTGGGCGTAGTCGGCGTACTGGATCGGCAAGGCCGGCAACCCTGCGTCGCCTTGGTACAGCGCCACCCACTCGTCGATCATCACTTGCATCGACCAGCCGTCAGAGATGATGTGGTGCTGGGTGATGACCAGCACATGGTGATCAGGCGCGACGATCAGCAACTTGACGCGCATCAGCGGGCCGTTGCGCAGGTCGAACGGGCGCTGGATCTCTTCGGTGACCGCCTGCTCGATAGCGCCGGCGTCGACCTCTTGTTGTTCAACCGGCACTGCCAGGCCTGGGTGGATGACTTGCACGGTGTGCTCGCCCGCCTCCACAAAGGTGGTGCGCAGCGGTTCATGGCGCTGCACCAGGGCCTCGACGGCGCGCTCCAGCGCCGCGATGTCGAGTTCACCGCACAGGTGCAAGGCGGTGGGCACATGATAGGCCGCGCTGGTGGGATCCAATTGCCAGAGAAACCACTGCCGCTCCTGGGCAAAGGACAACGCCAGCGGCTGGTCACGGCCAACCGCCTGCATCACAGGCGCGGTATCGGCCTGCACGCCTGCGCACGCCGCTGCGAAAGCGGCCAGCGTCGGCTGTTCGAACAGGGCCCGCAACGGCACTTCCAGCTTGAGGTCGTGGCGCACCCGGGAGATCACTTGGGTGGCCAGCAAGGAGTGGCCGCCGCGTTCGAAGAAGTGATCTTCCAGGCCAACCTGCTCGACCTGCAACACTGCTTGCCAGATCGCCGCCAACTGGATTTGCAATGGACTCTGCGGCGCCACGTAGGCGGCGCTGGCCTGGTTCAGGTCGGGTGTGGGCAGCGCACGGCGGTCGAGCTTGCCGTTGTGGTTCAACGGCAAGGCATCGAGGAACACCCAATGGCCCGGCACCATGTAGTCCGGCAACGTCTGGCGCAAGCGCGCCGCCAGTGCCTGTGCCTCCAGCGCTTGGCCTTCGGCGGGCACCACGTACGCCACCAACTGCACGCCGGTCGCGCTCGGCTGCGCAAGCACGGCGGCTTCTCGCACATTTAGCAAGGCTTGCAGGCTGGCTTCGATTTCGCCCATTTCGATACGCAGGCCACGAATCTTCACTTGATGGTCGATACGCCCGACGTACTCCAGCGCACCCGCCGGGTTGTACCGGGCCAGGTCGCCACTGCGATAAAGCCGCGCACCGGGCATGGCGGAAAACGGGTCCGGCAAGAAGCGCTCGGCGGTCAGCGCCGGGCGGTCGAAATAGCGTTGCGCCAAGCCAACCTCGGCACCAATGCACAGCTCGCCCACGCCATCGGTGGCCAACAGTTCGAAACCGCTGTCGAGTACATACAGGCCGCGCCCGGCAATCGCCTGCCCGATTGGCACGCCGTAGGCGTCGTTGGCATCGGCCAATTGGCACTCATGCACGCTGGAGACCACCGTGGCTTCGGTCGGCCCGTAGGTGTTGACCAGGCGCACATTGCCCAAGCCCGCGGCGTACCACGCACGCACGCCCTCCACTGACATGGCTTCACCGCCCACATGCACCTGGCGCAGCTTGCCCAGGGAGCAACGGTGCTCGGCGCACTCTTGCGCCAACAGGTACCAGTAGGCGGCGGGCAAATCGGCCAGGGTCACGCCCTGCTCGACAATCTCTTGCGCCAGTTGCCCGGCATCCCAGAGTTCATCGCCACGCATGATCAACGCCGCGCCCGCACACAGGGGCGGGAAGCACTGTTCGACAAAACCATCGAAACTGAAGGTCGCAAACTGCAACACGCGGTCTTCGGCGCTCAGTCGGCTGTACAGCGTGGCGCTGTCACAAAACTGGCCGAGGGCGGCATGGTCGATGGCCACGCCCTTGGGCTGGCCGGTGGAGCCAGAGGTGTAGATCACATAGGCCAGGTCAGCCGCCGCCGCGTGATTAGGCGGATTGGTCGTCGGGTAGCCGGTCAGTTCGTCGCCACTGGTGCTGAAATCCACGCGGGTCAGGCCGCGGGGCAAAGGCAAGTCGGCGAGCAAGCCGGTTTCGCTGAGCAACACGTCCAGGCGGCTGTCGGCGAGCATGTAGGCCAAACGTTCCGCTGGGTATTCAGGGTCCAGCGGTACGTAGGCCGCCCCGCTTTTGAGCACTGCCAGCAGGCTGACGATCAATTGCGGGCCACGCCGCGAAGCCAGGCCCACCCGTTGGCCGGGGCCGACGCCAAGCGCCAACAGGCGATGGGCCAGGCGGTTGGCGCGCTGGTTCAACTGGGCGTAGCTCAAGCTGGCGTCACCGGCCTGTACAGCCAGGGCGTCTGGCGTCGCCTCGGCCTGGGCTGCAATACGCTGATGCACGCGTTCGTTGGCCTGGGGCGCTGCGGCTGAGCGGCTCAGAGCGAGCATCTGCCGTTGCGCAGGGGCGTCGAGAAGGCGCAGGTTGCCCAGCGGCATGTGAGCGTCTGCGAGCAATTGCGCCAGCAGGTGTTGCAGGTTGGCGCTCAACTGCGCCACGTGCGCCTCGCTGAACTGGGCACGGTCATAACTGAATTCCAGGCGCAGGCTGGCGCCCAGTTCGATGCCCAGGGTCAATGGATAGTGCGTGCGCTCATGGTTGTGCAGGTGACCGAAGGTCAGGCCGGCCGGCGCGCCTTGCTTGAGCGCCTCGGCGACCGGGAAGTTCTCGAACACCAGCAAGGTGTCGAACAGCGCGCCCTGCTGGCCGGCCCAGCCCTGGATGTCGTAGAGCGGCACATGTTCATGGTCGCGCAGGCTGAGGTTGAGCGCTTGCAGTTCGCTGAGCCACGTCGCGGCCGACTGGGCTGGCGAGGCTGCGCTGATGATCGGCAAGGTGTTGATGAACAGGCCCAGTTGCTGCTCGATCCCCGGCAGCGGTGCGGAACGCCCGGCCACGGTGGCACCGAAGGCGACGCAGTCCTGGCTGGTGTAGCGTTGCAGCAACAGGCTCCAAGCCCCTTGCAGCAGGGTATTGAGGGTGACTTTGTGCTGGCGTGCGAACTCGCCGAGGCGGCGGGTAAAGTCGCTCTCCAGTGCTACGTGATGGTCAGCCATGCCCACCCCGGCTACCGGCGTGCGCAGCGCTTGCGCCAGCAGAGTCGGCGCCGGCAATGCCGCCAGGGCTGTTTTCCAGAACGCTTCGCCCGAGGACTGTTGTTGCAGCCAGGCGAGGTAATCGCGGAACTGCCCGAGCGGCGCCAGCACTGCCTGCCCCGCATAGTGAGCGATGACTTCACCGAGCAACTGCGCGTTACTCCAGCCGTCCATGAGGATGTGGTGGCTGGTGAAGATAAAGTGCCAGGCCGCACCAGCACCGCGCACCAGCGTCAGGCGAAACAGCGGCGCGGCATTCAGGGCAAAACCGCGTTCGCGTTCGGCCTGGGCCAGGGTGTCGAAATCGGCGTCGGGGTCTTCGATCACTTGCAGTTGCAGGTCGACCTGGCGCTGGATCAGCTGATGAGCACTGTCCAGGCCCAGCCAATGGAAGCTGCTGCGCAGGATGTCGTGACGATCCAGTGCAGCCTGCCAGGCACGTCCGAAGGCGAGCAAATCAAGGCCCTCGATGTCGAGGCGCAACTGGTTGATATAGGCCTGTGCCTCGGGTTCCAACAGGGTGTGGAACAGCATGCCTTGCTGCATCGGCGACAGCGGATAAAGGTCGGCGATGGCCGGCCCGGCCACGGGCAAGGCATCCAGTTGCTGCTGGGTGAGACGTGCCAGCGGGAAATCCGACGGGCTCACCTGGCCTGCCGGCGTGGCACAGCAATGCTCGATCAACGCCTTGAGTTCGGCTGCGTACTCATCCGCCAACCGCTGCACAGTCGCCGCCTCGAACATCTCCCGGCTGAACCCCCATTGCAACGACAGCTCGCCGCCATATACCTGACCTTCCAGCGTCAGCCAGTTGGCCAGCGGCGCCTCTGGATCCTGGGCCTGGCCACTGCCCTGACTGGCCGGCACGAACAGTGCCGACTCGTTGAACTGACGGTCGAACTGGCCCAGGTAGTTGAAGGTGATGCGCGGCGCGGTAAGGTTCGCCAGGCTTTCCTGCGCGTGTGGCGCGCCCAGGTAGCGCAGCAGGCCGTAGCCCAGGCCTTTGTCGGGCACGGCGCGCAGTTGTTCCTTGACCGCCTTGATCGCCTCGGGCAACTCGCCTTCGGCATGCAGGCGCACCGGGTACAGGCTGGTGAACCAGCCGACGGTGCGGCTCAGGTCGATGTCGTCGAAGAGGTCTTCCCGACCATGGCCTTCCAATTGAATGAGCGCAGCAGGTTGCTCGCTCCAACGGCTGATCACCCGCGCCAGGGCGGTCAACAGCAGGTCGTTGACCTGGGTGCGATAGGCCGCTGGCGCGTCTTGCAGCAGTCGGCGGGTGTGCTCGACGTCGAGGCGTGTTTCCAGCTTGGCACCCAGGCGGTTTTGCAGGCCGCCTTCGGGGTGATCACACGGCAGTTCGGCGTCGATGGACTGGGCTTGCCAGTACAGCAGTTGCTCCTCGACGGTCTGCGCGTGGCGGTGCAGCTGTTGCGCCCAGCGCTGGTAGGCACTGGTTTTTGCCGGCAGCACCTGTTCTCGGTAAGCCTGTTGCAGGTCTTCAAGCAGGATGCGCCAAGACACGCCATCCACCACCAAGTGATGGATCACCAGCAGCAAACGTTGGCTGCCATCGGCCCAATTCACCAACGCGGCGCGCAGCAGCGGGCCTTGGGCAAGGTCAAGGCTGCGCTGGGCTTCATCACACAACACCGCCAGTTCAGCGTCGGTGCTGGCCTGGCATTGCCACAACAGCGATTCGCTGACATCGGCGGCATGGCTCTGCTGCCAGCCGTCAGCCTGCTGCACAAAGCGCAGGCGCAGAGCGTCGTGATGCTGGATCAACCGCGCCAGCGCGGCCTCCAACCGTGCAGGCTCAAGCACCTCACCGGGCACCAGCAACAAGGATTGATTCCAGTGATGCCGCGCCGGGATCGGTTGGGCGAAAAAACTGTGTTGCACGGGCGTCAGCATCACCTCGCCACTGACCGGGCCCTGGTCGATCAGGCTGACCTGCTCGAAGCGCGCCACCAGCGCCAGGCTGCGGATGCTCTGGTACTGGAACAGGTCACGCGGGCTCAGGCGAATGCCGGCCTGACGCGCGCGGCTGACCACCTGGATGGAGATGATCGAGTCGCCGCCCAGCTCGAAAAAGTTATCGTCCTGGCCGACCTGCTCAACGCCCAGCACGTCGCTCCAGATGGCAGCCAGGGCTGTTTGCAGGTCGCCTTGGGGGGCGACAAATGCCTGCGGCTGAGCCGCATCCGGCGCTGGCAACGCCTTGCGGTCGAGCTTGCCGTTGGCGGTCACCGGCAGCTTGGGCAGCGCAATGAAATGCGTCGGCACCATGTATTCCGGCAAGCTGCCGAGCAACCAGGCCTTGAGGTCCGTTGGCGCCTCGCCTGCATGCACCAGATAGGCGATCAACTGCTTGCCGCCCTGTACCAGTACCACGGCTTCGCGCACGTGTGGATGCTGCATCAGGCGTGCTTCGATTTCGCCCAGCTCGATACGCAAGCCGCGCAATTTGACCTGATGATCGAGGCGGCCGAGGTATTCGATCACCCCATCGGCGCGTTGGCGCACGCGGTCACCGGTGCGATACAGGCGCTCGCCTGTCACGAACGGGCTGGGCACGAAACGTTCGGCGGTCAGCGCCGGGCGCCGATGGTAACTGCGCGCCAGGCCAACGCCGCCCAGGTAGAGTTCGCCACTGACACCGGCCGGCACCGGGTTGAGTTGTGCGTCCAGCACGTAGGTGCCGAGGTTGGCGATCGGGCGGCCGATGGGCACGCTGTCGGCGCCTTCGTCGATGCAGGTCCAGTGCGTGACGTCGATGGCCGCCTCGGTCGGGCCATAGAGGTTGTACAGCGCCGCAGCGGGCAACTTGGCGAACACTTGCTGTTGCGCATCCAGGGGCAAGGCTTCGCCGCTGCACACAATGCGCGCGAGGCTCGCGCACGCCTGTACGCCCGGCTCATGGATGAACGCCTGCAGCATCGACGGCACGAAGTGCAAGGTGGTGATGGCGTGCCGACCAATGGTGTCGATCAGGCGCGCCGGTTCACGGTGCTCCCCAGGCGCCGCGACCACCAGGCGGGCGCCGGTCATCAGTGGCCAGAAGAACTCCCACACCGACACGTCGAAGCTGAACGGGGTTTTCTGCAACACCGCGTCGTTGGCAACCAGGCCATACGCCTGTTGCATCCAGCTCAAGCGGTTGACCAAGGCGCGATGGCTATTGCCGGCGCCTTTGGGCTTGCCGGTGGAGCCCGAGGTGTAGATTACGTAGGCCAGGTTCAGGGCATGCAAGGCCACGTTCGGCGATTCGCGGCTGTAGCCGTCGAGCCATAGCGCCGGCTGGTCCAGGGCAATCAACTGGATACCGGCGACGGGCAGCGACGCCAGCAGGCTCTGCTGGCTGAGCAGCAGTTGTATGCCGCTGTCTTCGATCATGTAGGCCAGGCGTTCCTGGGGATACTCAGGGTCGAGAGGCACGTAGGCGCCACCGGCCTTGAGAATCGCCAGCAGGCCAACCACCATTTCGATGGAGCGCTCGATGCAGATACCCACCAGCACGTCGGGCCCCACGCCCTGCTCGCCCAGGGCATGGGCCAACTGGTTGGCGCGCGCATCCAGTTGGGCGTAGGTCAAGGTGGTGGTACCGAACACCAGTGCCGGTGCATCGGGGCTGCGCCGCGCCTGGTCTTCGATCAGGTGATGAATCCCGCGCTCGGTCGGGTACGCCTCGGTGGTCTGGTTCCAGCTGTGGACCAGCCGTTGCTGTTCAGCCGCGTCAAGCATGGGCAATTCGCCAATGCGCTGTTCGCCATCGAGCACCATGGCTTGCAACAGGCTGATCCAATGCCGGGCCATGCGCTCGATGGTGGGCGTATCGAACAAGTCATTGGCGTAGGTCAGCGCGGCATGCAGGGTGCCGGACTTTTCATAGGTGTCCAGGGTCAGGTCGAACTGGGTGGTGCGGCCTTGCCATTCCACCAGGGCCAATTCCAGCCCCGATGCGGTGCTGACCGAGGCGATGTCGGCGACGACCGGCTGATGGTTATACATCACCTGGAACAGCGGCGTGTGGCTCAGGCTGCGCTCGATTTTCAGCGCTTCCACCAGCCGTTCGAAGGGCAACTCCTGATGGGCCTGGGCGCCCAGGGCATGCTCCTTGATACCTTGCAGCAACTCGGCAACCCGGGTTTGCCCGGTCAGTTCGGTGCGCAACACCTGGGTGTTGACGAAGAACCCGATCAGGCCCTCGACTTCGGTGCGATTGCGATTGGCAATCGGCACACCGACGCGGATGTCGCCCTGGCCGGTATAGCGGTGCAACAGCACATTGAAGGCACCGAGCAGCAGCATGAACAGGGTGACGTTATGTTTTTGCGCGCAACTGCGCAGTTGCGCGGCCAGCGCCGGCTCAATCGCGAAGTTATGCCGTGTGCCTTGGTAGCTGGGCATGGCCGGGCGCGGGTGGTCGGTGGGCAGCTCCAGGACCGGATGTTCATCGCCCAGGCGAGCCTGCCAATATTCCAGCTGGCGTGCCTGCTCGCCCGCCTCCAGCCAGCGGCGCTGCCACAGGGCGTAATCACTGTACTGGATGGGCAGCGCTGGCAGTTGGGGCGCTTCGTTGCGCTCATGGGCGTCATAGCAACGGATGAATTCGTCGATCAGCACGTTCATCGACCAACCGTCGGAGACGATGTGGTGCAGGGTCAGCAGCAGCACGTGTTCCTGCTCGGCAAGCTTGAGCAGTTGCACGCGCAGCAATGGGCCGTGTTCCAGGTCGAACGGCAACAGCGATTGCCGGGTGGCGGCGGCGTTGACGGCATACTCCCGCGCATCGACGGCCAAGGCCGTGAAGTCCAGGTGCTCGACGGTCACCGACGGCTCCACCGCCACCTGCGCCAGCCGCTCATCAGCCTGACGCTGGAACACCGTGCGCAGGGTTTCGTGACGCGCCACCAGGCTGGCGAACGCTTGCTCCAGCGCTGGCAGGCTCAGCGCCCCCCTCAAGCGCACTGCGCCAGGCAAATTGTAGGCGCCGCTGGCCGGGTCCAACTGCCATAGAAACCACATGCGCTGCTGCGCGTAGGACAGCGCCTGGCGGTCCTCCACCTCCACCCCTGCCGGAATCGGAAACCTTGAAAAATCCACGCCTTCTTTCTGCAAGGCTTGCAGGAACAGTTGGCGTTTTTCCAGAGGCAGCCCGATAAACCGGCGAGCAAGTTTCAAGGAGTCTTCAGCATTCATTTCTTGGAATCCGGGGCAATAGGCGGGAAGCACAAAGGCACGTCGTCCCTATAAAACGAACCGGGCGGGGAAAAATTAGCGGGGGAATGGGTGGCGCCGCACAGGCTGTCATCGGGGGTTACATCAATCCCCGCGAAGCCGCACGAAGCTGAGCTAGCATTGACGAACACCACTTTTTGCAACTACATTTAGTTGCACGCAGGGAACGCCGTGTCCAAGAATGAAAAGCTGCTCGCCAAACTGCTCAATGAGCACATGGCATTTACCTGGTCTGAGCTCGTCACGTTATTACGCCGATTGGGATACACACAGATTGAAGGGGCCGGAAGCCGGGTCAAGTTCGACATGGGCGACCCCAGCGCAATGATCACCCTGCACAAGCCTCACCCCGGCAACGAACTGAAACACTACATTCGGCGCCAGATCATCGAACAATTGAAATCAGGAGAACTGATTCAGTGAACAACCAACTGAAACACAAAGGCTACATCGGCTCCATCGAAGCCAGCCTCGAGGACAACTGCCTGTTTGGTAAAATCCTGTTCATCAAGGCATTGGTGAGCTATGAAGGCAAAACTGTGGCTGAACTGGACGCAGCCTTCCGTGGCGCGGTGGATGATTATCTCGCTACCTGCCAGAGCCTGGGGCACACGCCGGAGAAACCGTGCAAAGGTTCATTCAACGTACGCGTCGGGCATGACTTGCATTTGGCCGCTGCCCTGGCGGCAAACCGTAAGAAAGTGACATTGAATGATCTCACGCGTCAGGCACTGAACGAATTTCTGCAGCATCACTACCCAGAGCCATGCCCGACGATTGGCTGACTATCCCAACCGCCGGTAACCCACTACCGCCGAGCCCGCAACCACCGCCCCTGCCGCCAGCGCCACCCAGAATCCGCTGGTGGCGCCAAAGTGGTCGATCATCCATCCCGAACTAGCGGCGCCAATGGCCACGCCTATGCTCAGGCCGGTGATCAGCCAGGTCATGCCTTCGGTAAGGCGGCTGGCCGGGACGATCTGCTCCACCATGGCCATCGACACAATCAAGGTGGGCGCAAAGAACAGCCCGGAGATAAAGATTGCAGCGGCCAAGCCGGGAATATTGCTCACCAGCAGCAAGGGCAAGGTGGTCAACGCCGTGGCTACGCCGCAGTACAGGAACTGGCGTGGCAACGGTGCCTTGAGTTTGAGGGCACCGAAGGCCAACCCCGCCAGGCACGAACCAATGGCATACACCGACAGCACGATACTCGCCGCCGCCGGCTGGCCCTGATGCTGGGCGAAGGCCACGCTGACCACATCCACCACGCCGACGATCACGCCCATGGCCAGCAGCAAAATCATCAGGATCAATACCGACGGCGAAGCAATCAGCCAGCGACCGTGCGCGCCTTGATGCGGGTGTATCGCTGGCTCGGTTTGCCGTTGCAGCACAAAGGTGGTGACGCCCACCGCCAGCAATAGCACCGCCACCAGGGGCCCGGCTTCTGGGAACACCGCCACGCTCAACCCCACCGAAATGGGCGGGCCGATGATGAAGCACACCTCATCGAGTACCGACTCCAGGGCAAACGCGGTTTGCAGCCTGGGCTGGCCACGGTACAACTCGGTCCAGCGCGCCCGCACCATGGCCGACATATTGGGCATGCAGCCCGCCAGCGCGGCGAACAGAAACAGCGTCCAATTCGGCGCCTGCAACCGCGTACACAGCAGCAACATCAATAGCGCCCCGCCGCCGATCAGCGCGGCAATCGGCAGCACCCTGCCCTGGCCGTAGCGGTCCACCCAACGTGACACTTGCGGCGCGCAAATCGCCGTGGCCAGGGCAAACACCGCCGCCACCGAACCGGCCAGGCCATAGCCGCCATGTACCTGGGACAGCATGGTGATCAGGCCGATGCCGGTCATGGATATCGGCATGCGCGCCAGCATGCCCGCGAGCACAAAGGCCCGGGCACCGGGGACCTGGAATAACTCAGCGTAGGGGTTTGCCATCCTGCTTGACCTCTTGCTCGACGCCCTGGGCTTGCTATCTGAATCCATCAGGGCAAAATACATACGACGCGTATGTGGCAGATCATGCTTCGCATACGCAGCGTATGTCAATCACTTAACCAAGAGACGCCCATGAGCCGAGCCCGAGCTGAAATGATCGAAGACACCCGCGCCCGCCTCATAGCGAGCGCGCGCCGGGCCTTCGCCACCCAAGGCTATGCCAATACCTCGATGGATGACTTTACTGCCCGTGCCGGCCTGACGCGCGGTGCGCTGTATCACCACTTTGGTGACAAGAAAGGGCTGCTGGGGGCGGTGGTCGCTCAACTCGACAGCGAGATGGACGCGCGCTTGCAACGCATCTCGGAGCAGGCCGTAGAGCCTTGGAGTGGTTTTTGCGAGCGCTGTCGCGCCTATCTGCGCATGGCCCAGGACCCGGAAATCCAGCGCATTGTATTGCAGGATGCCCCGGCGGTACTGGGCGACACTGGCTCCCAGCAACACTGCGTGGAGTCCTTGCGCCAATTGCTGGAGACCCTGATGCAAGCGGGCCTGATGCCTACGGCCCCCAGCCACGCACTGGCGCAGTTGATCAACGGCAGCCTGGTTAATACCGCGTTGTGGATTGCCCGGGATGAACACCCGGGCACACGGCTGGAGGAAGGCTTGCAAGGCCTGGAGTTGCTCTTGCGCGGCCTGAGCCTCACACCAACCGCTTGATCTGCTTATGCCGCCACACCAAGCGGTAATAGGCGATCTGCAACACCAGCATCGCCAGGTAGGTCACCGGAAATGCCATCCACACTCCTTCCAATCCGAAGTGGGCGTTGAACAGATAGGCCATTGGCAGTTCCACGCAGAGCACGCAGAAGATCGAGATCGCCACCGGCATCAGCACCACCCCGCTGGCGCGCATGATGCCGCCAATCACCGCCTGGAAGCCAAATACCAGAATGCTCCAGAGCATGATGTGCAGCAGGTGTTCGGCCCGTACCCGTGCGCTGTCGTCGGTGATGAACAGGCCCAGCAACCAGTGGGATAGCCCATAGCCGAGCACGATCAAGCCACCTGTGAGGCACAGGTTGATCACAAGCCCCGTGCGCAGGATCGGCCCGATGCGCTCCAGGCGCCCGGCGCCAATCGCCTGGGCGCCGAGGATCGAGGCGGTGATGGCAATCGACAGCGCCGGGAACTGTACATAGTTGACGATCTGCGTCACCGCGCCATAGGCCGCCGTGGCCTGGGAACCGTGGCCGTTGACCAAAGCCAGGATGACCAACTCCGACAGCGATAGCACCACCATCTGCAAGCCCGTCGGCAGGCCGATGCGCAGGACTTTGCCGAGGATAACGCGGTCCAGGCGCAAGGCCGCAAGCAGCTCGCGGTCTGGCGCCATCACGTGTTTTTTGTGGCGCAGGCGCAGGATCAGAAACAGCATCGCCAAGGCGTTACCCACCAGCCCGGCATACACCGCACTCTGGATGCCCATGGGTGGCAGGCCGATCCAGCCGCGAATCAGCGCAGGCGTGAGCAGCAAGCCCACCAGGGTGGAGACCATCAATGCCAGCAACGGCGAAATCGTGTCGCTGACGCCACGCAGCAGTTGGGTATAGAGGATAAACACCAGCAGCAACGGCATGATCAACATCATCATCTGGGCGTAACCCACCGCATCGTCGAGCACATCCACCGGCGTGCCCAACGCCTGCAATGCCGGGCGCGCAAACAGGCTGCCCAGCACGGCGGCCACCAGGCCCACCAACGCGCCCAGGGTCAGGGTGGCACCGGTAATCATCTTGACCATTCCGGTCTCCTGGGCGCCCCATGCCTGGCCGATCAACACCGAGGCGCCCGCCCCCAGGCCGATCACCAGGGCGATAAAGAAAAACACGATGGGAAACATCCCCGACACCGCGGCCAAGGCCTGGGTGCCCAGCATCTGGCCGACGTAAATGCCGTTGAGGGTGCCGGAAAAGCTCTGCAGGAAATTGGACAGCACCATCGGTGCCAGGAACAACAGATAGATTTGCCACAGCGGACGTTGCAAAGGGTTTTGCATGAAAAATGGGGCCTCGAATCACGAAAGCGTCTCAGGGTTATACCGTAACTGGATCCAATATGCTGTTGTGAAGGCCCGGGTTAACCCCCAAAGGTCTGCGACGGCCTGCGCAACGTCGGGTCAAACGGATTGAGCCGCGGCCCGATGGCCGCCGCCTCGCGCTTCAACAACTCCACCACCATCGGCAAGCGGCTCGGCCCCAGGCGGTCGCTGATGGTCGCCACGCTCAACGCCGCGACCGCGTACCCGTCGCGGTTGAGGATGGGCACCGCCAGCCCTGCCATACCTTCCAGCACACCGGTGTTGCGTGCTGCATAACCCAGCTTGCGCACGTTCTCAACTTCGGAGCGCAGCAGCACTTCGTCGTACAGGTGGAAGTCCTTGAGCCGTGGCAGGTTGTAGCGGATCACCGTCTCGCGCTCTTCTTCCGGCAGAAACGCCAGGATCGCCAGGCTGCCCTGCCCCACACCCAAGGCCACGCGCCCACCGATATCGCCGGTGAAGGTACGAATCGGGTACGGACCCTCGCTGCGGTCCAGGCAAATGGCGTCGAAGCCGCTGCGCGCCAGCAGGAACAGCGAGTCCCCCAGCGACGCGCTCAGGCGCAACAGGCTGGGGCGCACCAGGTCGCGCAGGTTGCCGGTCTTGCCCGCGTTGGCCGCCAACGCGAAGAACTCCAGACTCAAGCGATAGCGTTTGCTGCGTGCATCCTGCTCAACCATGCCTTCGTCCATCAGGCTGCGCAGCAGACGATGGGTGGTGGGTTGGGACAAGCCCACCTGTTGGGCGAGCTGGGTGACCCGCTCGCCGCCCTCGGGTACCTCCCCCAGGGCTCGCAGCACAGCAAACAACCGGGAGACGCTGCCCGCACCGACTTCTTTGCCACCATCAATTCGCTCAATGGAATCCATAACACCTAATCTCGTTAATAATTCTGCTCAATGAATAAATCGCAAAATAGTAGTCCGTTGAGTGAAATTCCACCTTCCGCCCATCCTAGTCTTCGTCCTAATCTGCGTCCACAGGGGCGAATTGAACAACAACCGGCAGCCGACTTGAGATCGAGCGCCAACGCACCGGCACCGCACTTTTCGCATCTGCCCAAAACAAGAAAGCGCGTTTAGACGCGACTGAATAAAGGTGGAACGCAAACATGGCATTTCTCCAACTCAAGGCCTTGAGCAAACGCTATGGCGCCGTCGATGCGGTGGTCGCCACTGACCTGGCGGTGGAACAAGGCGAGTTCGTTTCCCTGCTCGGCCCTTCAGGCTGTGGCAAGACCACCACCCTGCAAATGATCGCCGGTTTCGTCGACGTCAGCGGCGGCCAGATCCTGCTCGACGGTCGCGACATTACCCACGCAAAACCCGCCAGCCGTGGCCTGGGCGTGGTGTTCCAGAGCTACGCGCTGTTCCCGCATATGAGCGTGCGCGACAACGTCGCCTTCGGCCTGAAGATGCGCAAGGTGTCGGCGGCCGACATCGCCACCCGCGTCAATACCGTGCTGGAGCTGGTGCGCCTGGCCCAGCATGCGCAGCGCTACCCTCGTGAGCTGTCCGGCGGCCAGCGCCAGCGCGTGGCCCTGGCCCGTGCGCTAGTGATCGAACCGCCGGTGTTGTTGCTCGATGAGCCGCTGTCCAACCTCGACGCCAACCTGCGCGAAGAGATGCAATTTGAAATCCGTCGTATCCAGTGCGCGGTGGGCATCACCACCCTGATGGTCACCCATGACCAGGCCGAAGCCCTGTCCATCAGCGACCGTGTGGTGGTGATGCAGGCCGGGCGTGTGACCCAGATCGACGCGCCGTACAAGCTCTATGAGCACCCGCGCACGCGGTTTATCTCGGACTTCGTCGGCAAGGCCAACCTGCTGGCCGGCGACTACGATGCGCTCGGCGCACCCCAAGTGCGTCACGACGGCACCGCAGGCGAACTGACCCTGAGCCTGCGCCCGGAAAAAATCCAACTGGTGGAGCCGGGCACCGGGCGCATACAAGGCAAAGTGCTGGACCGCTACTTTTTCGGCAGCCAATGGCTGTACCGCGTCCACACCGCCCTGGGCGAAATCACCGTGGTGCGCAGTAACGACGGCAGCGCACCTTTGGCTAACGGCGCGGTGGTGGGCCTGCAATGGCAGGCCGATTTGCTGCGGGTACTGGCCGCCGATGAGGTGCACCCATGAGTCGCGGTTACCTGCTCTCGCTGCCAGCGCTGGTGCTGTTTGCCGGGCTGCTGATCGTGCCGCTGGGCTTGACCCTGGTGCTGTCGTTCAATGTGTTTGACTACCAAGTGGGCGTGAAGGTCGATGAGTGGACCTTGGCCCATTATTGGGCGCTGTTGAGCGACGCCTACTTCTACGAGATTTTCTGGCGCACGTTCTGGATCAGTGCCCTGGTAACGCTGCTGTGCGTGGTGATCGGCGTGCCGGAGGCTTACATCCTCAGCCGCATGGGCACGCCGTGGCGCTCGATTTTCCTGATAGTGATCCTCACACCGCTGCTGATCTCGGTGGTGGTACGCGCGTTTGGCTGGAGCCTGCTGCTGGGTGCCGACGGGCTGATTAACCAAATGATCCAGGCTCTCGGCGGCAGTCCGATGAAGCTGCTGTATACGCCCTTCGCCGTGATCATCGCGTTGGTGCACGTGATGCTGCCGTTCATGATCATCCCGGTGTGGACCTCCCTACAAAAGCTCGATCCGTCAGCCGAACAGGCGGCGTTGTCCCTGGGCGCCAGCCAAGCGACGGTGATGCGCAAGATCGTATTGCCCCAAGTGATGCCCGGTGTGCTGTCCGGCACATTGATCGTGTTCGGCCTGGCCGCCAGCTCCTTTGCGATCCCCGGTCTGCTGGGCGGGCGACGCCTGAAGATGGTCGCCACCGTGGTGTACGACCAGTACCTCTCGGAACTCAACTGGCCCATGGGCGCGACCCTCGCGGTGGCGCTGCTGTTGGTCAATCTGCTGATCATGCTGAGCTGGAACCGTATGGTCGAAGGCCGCTACAAAAAGTCCCTGGGGGTTTAAGCGCATGTCCAGAAACGGTCCGTTGGCCCTCGGTTTCCATGCAGCGGTGGTGCTGTTCATGATGGCGCCGCTGGTGGTGGTGTGCCTGGTGGCATTCACGCCAGAGAACACCTTGAGCCTGCCCACGTCGGGCTTCTCCCTGCGCTGGTTTCGCGCAGTGTTCGAACGCGCTGACTTTATCCAGGCGTTCTACAACAGCCTGATCCTGGCCTTCACCGCCGCCACGCTGGCGACCCTGATTGCGGTGCCGGCGGCCTTGGCGATCAGTCGCTATGCGTTCCCGGGGCGCAATTTTTTCAGCGCGCTGTTCCTGTCGCCCATCATCATTCCGCACCTGGTGCTAGGGGTGGCCATGCTGCGCCTGTTTGCGCTGATGGGCGTAAACGGCAGCTTTACCTGGCTGATGCTCGCGCACGTGGTGATCATCACCCCCTACGTGCTGCGCCTGGTATTGGCGGCGGCCATCGGCATTGATCGCAGTGCCGAGCAGGCCGCCGAATCCCTCGGCGCCGGGCGCTTTACGCTGTTCCGGCAGATCACCTTGCCAATGATTTTGCCTGGCGTGGCCGGTGGGTGGTTGCTGGCGTTCATCAACAGTTTCGATGAAGTGACCCTGTCGATTTTCGTCAGCTCGCCGGCCACGCAAACCCTGCCGGTGCGCATGTACGTGTACGCCACCGAGTCCATCGACCCGATGATGGCGGCCGTTTCGGCGCTGGTCATCGCACTGACGGCAGCGACCATGATTGTGCTCGACCGGGTCTACGGCCTGGACCGCGTACTGGTGGGGAAACACTGATGGCCTTGTTCAAGCGACTGAGCGAAACCCAACGCCCTGCCCTGGCCTTTACCCTCGACGGCCAACCCGCCACGGGGCTGCTCGGCGACACCCTGCTGACCGCCATGCTGACCTGTGCCGAGCACCTGCGCGGCAGCGATTTCAGCGCCGAGCGCCGCGCCGGGTTTTGCCTGATGGGTGCGTGCCAGGATTGTTGGGTGCGGCTGGCCGATGGGCGGCGGGTGCGCGCCTGTTCGACCCTGCTTGAAGACGGCCAGGCGATCAGCCGTGACCCGGGGCGCCAGCCATGAAGCCGGTGGTGATTGTGGGTGCAGGCCCGGCGGGGATCAGCGCGGCGCGCACGTTGCTCGACCACGGCATCACACCTTGCCTGGTGGATGAGAGCCCGCGCGGTGGCGGGCAGATTTATCGGCGCCAACCTCCAGGGTTTCAACGCACCGCCAGGCAGGTCTACGGGTTTGAAGCGCGCAAGGCCCAAGCCGTGCACCGCACCATGGATGAACTGGCAGCCTTGATCGACTATCGGCCCGATACCTTGGTGTGGAACGCCGAGGACGGTCGCCTGGACATGCTCAATAACGGGCGCGCCGACAGCCTCGAATACGCGCAGGTGATAGTCGCCACCGGCGCCACCGACCGCATCCTGCCTGTGCCGGGCTGGACATTGCCCGGTGTCTACAGCCTGGGCGCGGCACAAATCGCCTTGAAGTACCAAGGTTGCGCTATTGGCGAACGCGTGGTGTTTTGTGGCTCCGGGCCGCTGCTCTATTTAGTCGCGTACCAATACGCAAAGGCCGGTGCCAAGGTGCTGGCGGTGCTTGACAGTGCGCCGCTGAGCGCCCAATGCCGGGCCTTGCCAGCGCTGCTCAGGCAACCGGCGACCCTGGCCAAAGGCATGTATTACCGCGCCTGGCTGACCGCCCACGGGATTGCCGTGCATCAGGGCGCAATGCTCAAGCAGATCGACGGCGACCAACGGGTGCGTGGCATTCGCTTCGGCGAACAGACCCTGCCATGCGATGCGGTGGCCTTCGCCCATGCCCTGCGCAGCGAAACGCAATTGGCCGATCTGCTCGGCTGTGAGTTTGCCTGGAACCCGCTCAATCGCGCCTGGCTGCCGCAACGTGACAGCGCCGGGCGCAGCAGTGTCGAAGGGGTGTACCTGGCGGGCGACGGCGCCGGGATCATGGGCGCCGATGCCGCGCAAATGGCCGGCGAATGTGCCGCGCTGGCGTTGCTGGAAGATACCGGCGTCGCGGTCGACCCGCACCGCCGGGCCACACTGGAGCGGCAGTTGGCGCGTATCCAGCGCTTTCGCCAGGGCCTGGAAACCGCGTTCCCCTTCCCCGAGCACTGGGCCGCGCAGGCGCCGGACGAACTGGTCCTGTGCCGCTGCGAAGAGGTCAGCGTCGGCGAGGTGCGCGCCGTGGTGGATGAAGGCCACTGGGAAATTAACCGGGTCAAAGCCCATTGCCGCGTCGGCATGGGCCGCTGCCAAGGGCGCATGTGCGGGTTGGCGGCGGCGGAAATCGTAGCAGAGCGCAGCGGCCGCGACCTCCCACAGATCGGGCGTTTGCGTGGCCAGGCGCCGATCAAGCCGCTGCCGTTTGGCGTGCAGGTGCAGCCATGATCGACGTCATCGTCTTGGGGGGTGGCATCGTCGGGGCTTCGGCGGCCTTGGTGCTCGCGCAAAAAGGCCAGCGGGTGGCACTGGTAGAACGGGATTTTTGTGGCTCGCACTCAAGCGGCGTCAATTACGGCGGCGTGCGGCGCCAGGGGCGGCCCTTGCATCAGTTACCGCTGTCCCAGCGCGCTCACCAACTGTGGGCCGACCTGCCTGGGTTGATTGGTATTGAGGGTGAATACGTGCGCTGCGGGCATTTGAAGCTGGCGCGCAGCCCCGGGGATTTTGCCGCACTGCAAGCCTACGCCGATCAGACCCGTGGCTTTGGCCTGGGCTTGCAGCTGTTGGACCGCAGCGAGTTGCGCAAGCGTTTTCCCTGGGTGGGCGACGTGGCAGTGGGCGCCTCGTTGTGCCCGGATGATGGGCATGCCAACCCGCGGCTGGTGTCCCCAGCCTTTGCCCGTGCCGCCCAACGCCATGGCGCTGCGGTGTACGAGCAAGCCGAGGTGATCCGCATCGCGCACGACAGCCGACTGTTCCAGGTGCACTGCGCCAACGGCCTGCACTTGCAAGCGCCCTGGCTGCTCAACTGCGCCGGCGCCTGGGCTGGCAAGGTCGCCGCGCAATTGGGCGAGCCGGTGCCGATTATCTCGGCGCACCCGGCAATGCTGGTCACCGAGCCGCTGCGGGGAGTGATGACCGTCAGCACCGGCGTCGAGGGCGGCGGCATCTATGCCCGGCAAGTCGCCCGTGGCAATTGCATCCTCGGCGGCGGGCGCGGCTTTGCCCTCGGCCCACAGCAAGCCCGGCCGGGCCAGGCGGCGGTGCTGGAGATCCTGCGCAATGCCGGCGAACTCTACCCGTTTCTCCAGGGAGCCCAGGCCATTCGCACCTGGAGCGGCACCGAAGGTTACCTGCCCGACCACGAACCGGTGATCGGCCCCAGCAGTACCCAACCCGGCCTGCTCCACGGCTTCGGCTTTGCCGGCGCCGGGTTCCAGCTCGGCCCCGCGGTTGGTGAAGCCCTGGCAGAGATCGTCTGCGACGGCGCCAGCCGCCAACCCATCGAAGCATTTTCCATCCGTCGTTTCCAAGCCTGAGAGGAAAAACCCCATGCAATCACGTCTCGCGTTGTCCTGCTTGTCCCTCGCCTTGCTCACCAGCACGGCCCATGCCGCCCCCACGCTGTACCTGGGCATGAACGGCGGTACCATGGAACGGGTGTACGCCGACAAGGTGCTGCCCGCCTTCGAAAAGGCCAATAACGCCAAGGTCGTGATCGTACCCGGCACCTCATCGGACATTCTTGCCAAGGTCCAGGCCAACCAGGCCAACCCGCAGATGCATGTGATGTTCCTCGACGACGGCATCATGTACCGCGCCATCTCCATGGGCCTGTGCGACAAGCTCGCGCCGAGCCCGCCACTGGAACAGATCCCGGCCAAGGCCCGAATCAAGGACGAAGCCGTGGCCGTGACCCTGGGCGTCACCGGCCTTGGCTACAACGCCAAGATGTTCAAGGACAAAGGCTGGGCCGCGCCCACCTCATGGATGGACCTGGCCGACCCGCGTTTCAAGGACAAAGTGGTGTTCCAGTCCCTGGCCTCCTCGACCTTCGGCCTGCATGGTTTCCTGATGTTCAACCGCATCCAGGGTGGCGATGAAAGCAATGTGGAACCGGGTTTCAAGGCCTGGCCTACGACCGTGGGCCCCAACGTGCTGGAATACATCGCCAGCTCCGCAAAGATCTCCGAGATGGTGCAGACCGACGAGGCCGCGATCTTCCCCCTGACCCCGACCCAGGTCGCCACGCAAAAGCTGCTCGGCATACCGATGGAGTACGCGCAGCCCAAAGAAGGTGCGGTGGTGCTCAACGTGGCCGAATGCGTGATCGCCCGCAATGACCAGCCGGAACTGGCGCAGAAGCTCGCAGCGTTCTTGCTGACTGCCGAGGCCCAGGCGCCGGCGTTGGAAGAAGGTGACCAGATCCCGTCGAACCCGACCACCCCCACCACCGACAAAACCCGCGCGCGGGTGGAGGCCATGCAGAGTTATCTGCAAACCGCCATTTCGATTGATTGGGACCAGGTCAACCAGGCACGGCCGCAGTGGAATGCGCGGTGGAGTCGGTCGATTGAGCGTTGAGGCTCAGCCCTGCGCAATCAGGGCCAGTTCTTCGCGGGTGCGACTGATGTATGCACCGGCCTTGAGCAATTCGTCGACAGCCTGTACACCGCCCTCCTCGCTGATGCCTCGGCACGCCGGCAAATGCAGGATCACTTGCAAGCCGGCCTTGAGCAATTGCAACGCGGTAGTCTTGACGCAATAGTCCAGCGCCAGGCCGCCGACGATCACGCGGGCCACGCCGTGGGCCTTGAGGTACTCGATGACGCCGGTGGACAGTTTGTGGTGCAGGTCGTGGTAACAGGCGCCGTAGGGGTGCAGGTCGGGCTCGACCCCTTTCCAGATGAAGTAGTCGTAGTCATAGGGGGTGGGCAACTCATCGAGCAGGGTGAACCCTTCGGTGCCGGGCACGCAGTGGCTGACCCAGGTCACATCGGCATGGGCCAGGCCGGTGGGTTGCAGCATCTCGCTGTGCTGCCCGACCACCCAGGGTGCGTGGGGGGTGTGGGCGTCCTTGCTGCCGATGCGGTGGCCGGCGAGACTGGCCATGTAATTGAGTTCGGCACCAATGCCATCGCCACCGGCCACTGGCAACTCGTTGGGACACAAAGGCGTGAAGCTCTTCTGGGCGTCGACGTCGAATGAAGCGATGGCAGCTTTCGAAAGGCTCATGGTCGTTCTCGGGTGGTCTGCACGTACGACCGCCTCCGGGCGAGCGTAGAAATCTTGAAGTATGGAACAGTTTACTGCGGGGATCGATGCGTTGCTGACTTACCCTATTCTCCAGAACGCTGAAGTTCAAAGGTGGGAGCTGGCTTGCCTGCGATGAGGCGAGTGAATCCACCAACGCTATCGCAGGCAAGCCAGCTCCCACAGTTGGATCAGCGTCAACCGCTAGTTCATCCAATTGCCGCCATCGACGTTATAGGTCTGGGCCACCACATAGTCGGCGTCCGTCGACGCCAGGAAGATCGCCATGCCGGTCAGGTCTTCAGCCGTGCCCATCCGCCCAAACGGCACCTCATCCCCTACGCGCTTTTTCTTCTCGCCAGGCGCCAGCCCTTCATGCCTGGCGAACAACGCATCCACTGCGTCCCAATGCTCGCCGTCCACCACACCGGGGGCGATGGCATTGACATTGATGCCCTGCTTGATCAGGTTCAACCCCGCCGATTGCGTCAGGCTGATCACCGCCGCCTTGCTCGCACAATAAACTGCCACCAACGGCTCGCCTCGCCGCCCGGCCTGGCTGGCCATGTTGATGATCTTGCCGCCATGCCCTTGGCTGATCATCTGTCGGGCTGCGGCCTGCAGGGTGAACAGGGTGCCGGCGACGTTGATCGAGAACAGCCGTTCAAAGCTGTCGCGGGTGATGTCGACGATGGGGGCCAGGTCGAACAGGGCGGCGTTGTTGATCAGGATATCGAGCTTGCCAGCGTGGCTCACCACTGTGGCGATCGCCGCGTCGATGGAGGCCTGGTCGGTGACGTCCATCGCCACGGCGTAAGCCTGGGGCCCCAGTTCGGCGGCGGTGGCCTGGGCCTGTTGCAGGTTGATGTCGGCGATGGCCACGGTGGCGCCTTCAGCGATGTAGGCTTGGGCGAACGCACGGCCAATGCCTCGCGCCGATCCGGTGATCAGCGCGCTTTTACTTTCGAGTCGTTTCATGGGGGCTCCTGTGAAGGTTATTGCCGGTAGCCGGTGAACACCGCCGAGAACAGCTTGCCGACCTTTGTTGTTGAGCCTCGATTACAGCAGCTTGGCCTGCCGCCTCACAAACGGCTGGCGAATGCGCGGCTGATACTTTTTTAACCTGAGGCACAGGATCAAAAAAGTATCAGCCTCAGGTGAAACCGGGGCTAGCGCACCGATTGCCAGTGCGGGTATTTTGGGAAAATTGCACCACCACAAGAGGCAGCATCATGCCCGTCAGCCCCGCCACCCTGTTCGAGCATCGCCCTGCGGAGCTTGAGGTGATCCTGACCGAACCGGAACATGGTTTTCGCTGGTTCGAACATGACTATCCCTATGAACTGGCACGCTGGAACCACCACCCTGAATTCGAAATCCACCTGATCCGCCAAGGCAGCGGCAAGCTGGTGGCGGGCGACTATATCGGTGCGTTCAGCGCCGGGCATGTCGCACTGATCGGCCCTGACCTGCCTCACGACTGGATCGGCGACCTGGCCCCCGGCGAATACCTGCACGGGCGTGATGTGGTGCTCCAATTCGACGGCGCCGCCCTGCTCGCTCTGCGCACCACCCTGCCGGAACTGGGCGAGTTACAGGCGTTGTTTGAACAGGCGCGACGCGGCCTCGAATTCACCGGAGCAACCGCCACACACGCCGCCAGGCTGATGGAGGCCATCGGCAATGCCCATGGTCTGCAACGCCTGACCCTATTTCTGCAACTGCTCGATACGCTGAAGAACGCCCCGCCCTCACAGGCCAAGACCCTGGCCAGCCCGTGCTACGCACCGACCCTGGATGCGCGCAGCGCCGAACGTATCAACAAGGCGCTTGACTACCTGATGCGGGAACTGACCGGCGATGTACGCCTGTCGGACATCGCCCGGCAGCTGGACATGAGCGAACCTGGCTTTTCGCGGTTTTTCAAACGCAACACCGGCCACGGCTTTATCGACCTGATGCGCAAGTTCCGCGTGCAGCGTGCCTGCCGCTTGCTGTTGCACAGCCAGATGTCAGTGGCGGACATCTGCTTTGAGGTGGGTTACGCCAACCTGTCGAATTTCAATCGCCACTTTCGTATCGAAATGCACCAGACGCCGAGTGAGTACCGGCGGCAGGCCGGATTGCCGATGTTCAGCCCCATCGCCTCTGCGGGATGACATCAATCCCAGTGTTTTCCTGACCAAAGCGTCGGCTAATTGCTCTTTTTTCTAAACAGTTCAAGCCATTGACCCAAGTTGGTACAACCTGTGCAAACGTTTGCGGAACGAACTTGACCGCCAAGTTCACTCCTCCCCGTCGAATCGGGTTTAAACCGCGTAAGAATAAGGACTTTCAATGCAACCCACCTCAAAGCCTCGTGCCGGTCTTGGCGTTTCGTTGCTACTGGCCGCCGTTACGGGAGTACTCAGTGCACCCATTTTGGCGCAGGAAAAGCCCGTGGATGACTCAGCACAGGGCGAAACCCTCAGCCCTGAAGCCAACCCCCCGGCGAAAAAAGGCGTGTATCTGTCCGAGTGGTTCAACCAGGACCTCACGCTGATCGGCAGCAAAGACATCAGTTTCGGCCCCAAGCCTCAAGATGACGTCTACCTGGAATACGAGTACTTCGGGCGCAAGGGCCCCTTTGAGTTGTACGGCTATATCGATGTACCGAAGATCCTCACCATCGGTAACAGTAATGACAAAGGTGTGTGGGACCATGGCTCGCCGGTGTTCATGGAGCATGAACCGCGGATCTCCATCGACTACCTCGCAGGACGCAGCCTGGCAATTGGCCCATTCAAGGAATGGTATGTGGCCTTTGACTGGATCTACGACCACGGCAGCCGCAAGGAAAACCGCGCCAACACCCTGTACAGCGGCCTGGGTACCGATATCGACACCCATTCGAGGGTCAACCTGTCGGCCAATTTCTACGGGCGCTACCAGTGGGAAAACTACGGCGCCAGCAATGAGTATTCCTGGGACGGCTACCGAGCGCAGATGAAGTACATCGTGCCCATCGGCAAGTTCGACAACGGCGCCTCGCTGACCTACATCGGTTTCACCAACTACGATTTCGGCTCGGACCTGCACAAGGACAACCCGGCGCGCACCGCCAATTCCCTGGTGGCCACCAACGTGTTGCTGTACTCGTTTACCCATCTGCGCTTTACCCTGGTCGGCCGTTACTTTCACAACGGCGGCAACTGGGAGGACGGCAGCGAGTTGAATTTCGGCGAAGGCAACTTCCGCGCACGCTCAGACGGCTGGGGTTACTACGCCGGCGTGGGCTATCAATTCTGATCAAGGAGCTGTAGATGAACGCATTGACCCGTGTCTCGCTGGCCTTCGGCCTGGCCCTATTGCCCCACATGGTGCTGGCGGATAGCCCAGCACCGATCAAACCCAAGGTGATGCTGATCACCATGTTTGCCCCCGAGGCGCAAACCTGGATCGACCGCCTCGAACTTAAACAAGAAGTACGCGTTCCAGGCTTGTCCGCCGAATATCCAGTGATTCGCTGCAACAACCAGGACGTGTGCCTGCTGGTGACCGGCATGGGCCAGACCAACGCTGCCGCATCTACCCTGGCCCTGGCCTTGTCGCCCAAGTTCGACCTGCGCCAGAGCTACTTCCTGATCGCCGGGATCGCCGGCATCAACCCCAAGCACGGCACCATCGGTACCGCCGCCTGGGCCCATTACCTGGTGGAGTTCGGCACGCAGTGGGAGCTGGATTCACGGGATGCACCCAAGGACTGGCCGACGGGCTATATCGGGATCAACACCAAGGGGCCCAACGAAAAACCTCCGCTGGACTACAAGACCGAAGTGTTTGAGCTCAACCAAAAGCTGCAAGCCAAGGCGTTTGCCTTGTCGCACAAGGTGGAGCTGACAGAAAGCACAGAGTCCGCCGCCTGGCGCAAACACTACCCCGCCGCCCCGGCCAACCAGCCGCCGCAAGTCACCCGCTGCGACACCCTGGCGGGCAACACTTGGTTTTCCGGCACGCGGTTGAGCGAACGTGCCGAAGTCTGGACCCAGTTGCTCACCGACAACAAAGGCGAATACTGCACCACCCAACAGGAGGACAACTCCACCTACGAAGCGCTGCTGCGCGCCAGCCGCGAAGGCTTGGTGGATATCCAGCGTCTGGCCGTGGTGCGCGCAGGCTCTGACTTTGACCGGCCTTACCCTGGCTACAGCGAAGTGGACAACCTGCTCAAGTATGCCGATCAGGGTGGGTTTGTACCGGCGCTGGAAAACCTGTACCGCACGGGCAACCCGTTGGTCCAGGCGATTGTGAAGAACTGGTCGGCGTGGGAAAAAGGCGTTCCCGAAACCGAATAAAGATCAACACTGTGGGAGCGGGCTTGCTCGCGAATGCAGAGTGTCAGTCGATATATAGGTGACTGATGCACCGCATTCGCGAGCAAGCCCGCTCCCACATTTCTATCCCATCAGGGCAGGAAAATGATTTTGTCTGGGCTGTCGTTGTTCACTTCTGCATAGCACTGAACACCCTCCACCAACGCCACTTCACGCAACCCCGTAGGCAGCGGCAACAGGCCTTCATCAAAGAAGCGCCCAAACGCCTCCAGCATCACCGCGCATTGTTCGCAGCTATAGAGCAAAGAGTTGATCCCCACCACCGACCCGCCCTTACGGTACAGCGCCAGGGCCGGTAACTGCACGTGGCCGTCAACCGGGGCGGCGATGATGGCGATGCGGCCGAACGGTGCCAGCCCCGCCACCGCGGCGGGCAGCCAGAAACCGGTAGTGTCAAAGATCACGTCGGCGCCGCCATTGAACACGGCCTGCACTTGCGCGCCCAGTTCCTCCGGCTTGCCCAAGGCAATCGCCTCCAGCCCTTGGGCCTGTAACAACTCGAGCTGATCGGCCTTGCGCACGGCCGCCAATACCTGCGCACCGCGTATCTTCGCCAGCGCCAACGCCGCACTGCCGACCGCGCCGTTGGCGCCGATCACCAGCAAGCGCGTGCCCTTGCCAACGCCGCTGCGCTCCAGGGCGTCCCAGGCGGTGGTAAAGGGCACACCGAGGCTGGCCGCCTGGGCAAAGCTCAAGTGCGTGGGTTTGTGCGCTACGCCCTTGGCTGACACGCGCAGGTATTGGGCATGGGAACCGTCAGCGAAAAACCCCAGGTCACGACCGGTGCCCCAAACCTCCTGGCCGAGCAATGCCTGCGGGCCTTCCACCACCACGCCTGCGAAGTCACGCCCAGGGATGCGTGGCAGCGTGGTGTAGGGGAAACGGCCAAGCACGTTTTTGACGTCGCTGGGGTTCAGGCCCGCCGCGTTGACCTTGACCAACACTTCGTCGGCAGACGGTACCGGCATGGGCACCTCCACCAGGCGCAGGTGGGCGAGGTCGCCGGTGTCGGTAAATTGCAGTGCGTTCATAGAGGGCATCCGTGGAAGGGAAAAGGGATCAGGACAACCAACCACTGACCAACTGCCGCACCATGGGCCAGAGCTTTTCGCCGAGCAGCATGCCCATCAGGCCGACCAGTGCGATAGCGGGCGGTGCAGGCGAGCGGAAGTCCAGCGCGCCGTAGATCACGCCGACAAACAGGCCGATGGCCAAGGAAATCAAATAGCTCATGAAGGCTGCGCCCGGTGGATTGATGGGCTCAGTCTAGGGCGCACCTACCGTGGGTATCGGCCAAGTGCTTCAGGATTTCGGCCAACTCCGGTACTGCGACGGCGACACGCCCAATTCGCGTCGGAACATGTCGCTGAAGCTGCTGGGCGAGTAACCCAGGGTGCGCGCTATGCCGCTCACCGACTGGCCTTGGATCAACTCCGCAGCCGCCGTGGCCAACTGCACCTGACGGCGCCACTGGGCAAACCCCATGCCCAGGTGCTGCTGGAACAGCCGCGCCAGGGTGCGCACGCTGGCGCCCGCTGCCTCGGCGTGCTGTTCGAACGGGATGTCCAGGGAAGGCGCAGCCATGACCGCCTGGCACGCATTGATCAGCCGACGATCCGCCGCCACCGGCATGGCGATGCGAATAGGCGAGCGCCGTGCGCGTTGCAACTCCAACAGAGCCAGGCCCACCACAGCGTCATAGTAAACCGCATCACCGTGATCACCCTGCTCGACCAAGGTCACGATCAACTCCCGCAACAAGCGGCCCACTTCGATGACCTGCACCTGGCTGTCCAGCGTCGCCGCCAACGCCGGGCGCAGGTAGATATTGCGCATCTGCAAATCGGAGACCACACGGATCCCGTGCTCCACCCCCGGCGGCAACCACACTGCACGCTGGGGCGGCACTACCAGGGCTTCGCGGGGCGTCTCGACCCACATCACACCGCTCATGGCGTAGAGCAACTGGCCCCAATCGTGGCTGTGCGGTTCTACGTACAACCCACGCGGGTAGGTACGCGCCAACGGCTGCACGGGAACGGCGTGATCACTAAGGTCGGGGGGCGCGGCCAGGGCCATGGCGGTACACATCAAACAAGGACGGGCGACCATGGTAAAGACTGGTCGCCGGCAAGCGAACTGTTTTTACTCATCCTGCAGGCACCGGGTGCCCGGGCCTGCAGGTCAATCCTGTCAACCGTGGGCCGACTTGGCGCATTCGCATCCCGTCGCCGCCGCGCAGGGTTCACCGTGAGCATGGTGCTCGGCACAGCCCTGGCAGCAATAGCCCTTGCCGTCTTTCATTATTGCGTCAGCGCCCAGGACACATTTGCAGTGAGGGCAAGCACAGGTTTGATCTGGCATGGTCAGACTCCTTGTTCATGGTCGTCCGATGCGGCGAGCGCCGCACCTTAAGCAGTGACCCTGGGCAAGCAAGCATGGTTCAGCGCCGTCAGTCGGCCCGGCGCCTATTACTGCGGTACATGAACACCAACGCCAGGGCGAGCAACAGCATCGCGAGGATACGACTGCCCGACAGCTCGATCGCCGGGTTGCCCAGCCAGCCAAAGTTGTCGATCAACATGCCCATGCCCAGTTGCCCGACAATCACGGCCACCGTGGCGACGGCCGTACCGACCACCGGCACCGCGCCGACCATCACCATCATGTACACCACGCCAAACAGGGCACCGGTCAATTGCCACTTTGGCACCTCCAGCAGGCTGACGGCCTGGGCCGGCTCGAAGAAAAATATCAACAACGCCGTGGTCAGCGCGCCCACCGCGAAAGTCAACAGACTGCTGCGCAACACTCCCACAGTCTGGCCCAGACGCCCATTGATAGCGGCCTGCACACTCAGCACCGCCCCCGCCGCAATCACCATCACCAACAACATAAACAGATTCATCGCCTTAGCCTCGTGCAATCAGAACCAGTGCCGCCACAATCAACGCCAACGCGATCCAGCGCTCGCCATTGACCCGTTTGCGCGCGGTGCCGAACCAGCCGAAGTGGTCGATCAACACACTCTTGCCCACCTGGCCCGAGAGAATCGCGATCATGGTCATCGCGATGCCGATGTGCGGTGTAGCCAGGGTCAACACCACTACATACATCGGCCCCAGAAACCCGACGATCAACTGCCAGCGCGGCAGCTGCGTGAATGCCGGGCCCTTTTGCGGGCCGCTGAACAGCAGCAGTAAAAACAGAATCGCCGTGCCAACGCCAAAGATGCTCAACGTCGCCCACAAATGCCCGACCTGCGCGCCCAATGGCCCGAGCAACCCGGCCTCCACCGACAGGCCCATGCCCGCCAGAATCACCAACGGCAACAGCAGCAGCCGTAAAAGGTTGTTGCTCGGCCTGGCCTGCGCCAGGCCTTCGGTAGAACGTGCCTGCATACATCACCCGTGTATCAAAAAAGGAAAAACATGGCGCGCATTATCCGGTGGTCGCGCTGTGCGATAAATGGGAGTATGCGGACAACACCTTTGCGCAAAACGCACAGCCTGGAGAGATGATGCAGGGCTTGAATGAACTGAGTTTCAAGGCGCTACGCCTGTTTGTGGCCGTGCTGGACCAGGGCAGCTTTTCCGAAGTGGCCCGCCGCGAAAGCCTGGCGCCCTCCTCCATTTCGCGGCAGATTCAACTGATGGAACAGGCCGTCGGCCAGCAATTGCTCTACCGCCATACGCGTGCCGTCAGCCCCACCGAAGCCGGCCGCCTGCTGGGCCGCCACGCACGCTTGCTACTGGAGCAATTGGAGACGGCGAACCAGGCCCTGCAGGAGCAAGACAGCGAGCCCAGCGGCCTGGTGCGCATCAACGCGCCCATGGTGTTCGGCCAGCGCCACCTTGCACCCTGGCTGGGAGCGCTGTGCCGGCGCTACCCGAAGTTGCAGTTGGATATCCAGCAAACCGACACCTTCGTCGACCCGCTGCAAGATGGCACCGACCTGCTGTTTCGTATTGGCGTGCTCAATGACTCGGGCATGCAGGCGCGCATCTTCGCGCCGCAACGCTTTCGCATCGCGGCCAGCCCTGCTTACCTGGCCCAACATGGCACGCCGCGCCACCCTGACGAACTGGCCCACCACCATTGCCTGGCCTACAAAGGCATCACCGGTCAGCAGCGCTGGTTCTTCCGCCGCGGCCAAGGCAACTGGACTGCCTACAGCGTCAGCGGCCCCATCACCGGCAACCACGCCGACACCCTCACCCACGCCGCCGAACAAGGCCTGGGCCTGGTGGTGTTTCCTTCCTGGCTGATTGGCGAAAGCCTGCGCGCCGGTACCTTGCAGGCGGTGCTGAGTGAGTACGAGGTCGCGACAACCCTGGAGCCCCAACAGATCGCTGCGTTGTGGCCGGGCAGCCGCAGGCTGTCGCTGAAGGTGCGCACGGTGATCGACTATTTCGTGGAGTGTTTTGGGACGGTGCCGTATTGGGATCGGTGAGTGTGACCGCCCCCTGACGGAGCGCAAACTGTTCGAAGGCCGGGTTGAGAAAAAGAGCACATGACTCAACCCTGGCTCAGAACAACCACTGCCCGATCAACCACGCATTCGCCCCACTGATCACCGCGAACAGAAACCACGCCAGCAGCCGCGTGGGCAACCGGTTGACGAACGGCCCCATCAATTGCTTGTCGCCGGTCATGCGGATCAACGGGTACAACGCAAAGGGCAATTGCAGGCTCAGTACCACCTGGCTGAGAATCAGCAGCTTGCCGATAGCATCGTCACCCATCAGCCATACCCCGAGAAACGCCGGGATCAGCGCCAGCCCACGGGTAATCAGGCGGCGCTGCCAGCAGGGTATGCGCAGGTTGAGGTAACCCTCCATAATCACTTGCCCGGCGATGGTGCCGGTAAAGGTCGAACTCTGGCCCGAAGCCAGCAAGGCGATACCGAACAGGATGCTGGCGAAAGCACCGCCGACCAAGGGGTCGAGCAGGTGATAGGCGTCCTGGATTTCCACCACATCGGTATGGCCGGTCTTGTAGAAGGCCGCTGCGGCTAGCACCAGGATCGCGGCGTTGACCAACAGCGCCAAGGCCAGGGAGCCGATGGTATCGATACGCGCCAGCTTGACTGCATCCTGCTTGCTCGCCAGGTCCTTGCCGATCAGGCGGGTCTGCACGATAGAGGTGTGCAGGTAGAGGTTATGGGGCATGACCGTGGCGCCGAGGATGCCGATGGCCAGGTACAACGGCGCCGCATCGCTGATGGCCGACAGTGACGGGGTGAACCCGCTGAGCACGTCGGGCCAGTAGGGTTTGATCAGCACCAGTTCGATGAAAAAGCACACGCCGATGGTGGCGACCAGCGCTAGCATGATCGCTTCCAGGCGCCGAAAACCGCGATTTTGCAGGGCCAGGATCAACAGCGTGTCGAATGCAGTGATGACAATGCCGGTGGTCAGCGACACGCCCAGCAACAGGTGAAACGCCAGGGCGCAGCCGAGCACTTCGGCAAGGTCTGTGGCGATGATGGAGATTTCCGCCAACACCCACTGGGTACGAGCAGAGCGCTGGCTGTAGCGCTCACGACACAGTTGCGCCAGGTCCTTGCCAGTGGCGATGCCCAGCCGCGAACACAGGCATTGCACCGCCATCCCCGCCAGGCTGGCCAGCAGCACCACAAACAACAGGCTATAGCCGTAGCGTGAACCGGCCTCAATGGCCGTTGCCCAGTTGCCGGGGTCCATATAGCCGATGGAGATCAACAGGCCGGGGCCAGCGAACATCAGCACCCGTTTAAAAAACGAGGCCTTGGGATCAACAGCGACAGAGCCGGCCACTTCCGGCGGGCAGAACGGGGCGGTGGCGATTTTCGGCAGGCTGAATTTCACGCGGTATTCCAGGCAAATACACAAGACTTGGGCAGCAGCTTATCAGTCGGTGGCGACGGTGCGCATCACCGTGTCTCGCGGCAGGTCAAACGCTTCCACCACTTGCACCACCAGCTCCAGTTCCTGGTTGAGCGCCTCGCGCTCCATGCGTTGGCGGATCACGCCGACCACCAGTACCGCCAAGGTGGTGATCGAATACGCCGGGCCGGAAAACGCCCGAACGCCGCTGACCAGCAACATCGCCGCAGCCAGCGCCTGGCCCACTACCGGAATCGCCGTGGCCGCACCGCGCCGCAGGATAAACCCGGTCAGCCCGGCCAACGCCGTGCCGCTCAAGGCTGCGGTAGCCGAACGGCCCACATCCAAGCGGTTGAACAACCCCTGCTCTTTTTGTGCCGCCGCCTTGAGCTCGGCCTCGAACGCCTGACGATCAGCGCGGCTGAGTTTGTCCTTGTACTGCTCGATCAGTGTTTCTGCGACCTGCCCTTCGATCTCGGCAAGCGCCACATGCTCAAGTGGTTGGTCGAACTTGATGCCCAGGCGTTGCGCCACATCTTCGGCAATCTGGCGATAGCCCACGCCATGGCCACGGGCCAGGTTCATAAAGCTATCACCGCCCATGCGCTGCAATTCAATGGCCAGTTTCAACGGCTCACGCACACTGGCATCAATCGCGGCACTGCGCTTTTGCGCCATCAGTTCGGCAAGAAACTTCAGCTCCTCCGGCCGCGCTTGCACCAACGCCGGGTACAGGTCCACGTCTGCTTCGGCAAACCGCACGTCACTGCTGCGCGAGTCCACACGGATCATGCCGCGCCGTTCCTGCAGCAAATCGGTGTACTGCACCACCGTCTTCAACTGCGGCCAATAGGCGGCATGATCGAAGCTGGCCAGGTGCACATTGGTGACCTTGGCCTTGAGCGCGGGCGTCACGTCAATCGCATAGCGGCCGATGCAACGCTCGGTATCGGGCTTCATGGCCAGCGCCCAGTCCTTGCTGGAATGGCAGTTGATCAACCGCCCCTTCAGCGGCGCCGACACCTCGTCCCAGGGGCTCGAGGTACAGATCGCCCCACCCATCAACAACAGGTTATTCAACGGCAGTTCGCGAGCGATCTCGGGGCTGGCCAGCAGGCTCTTGACCAGAATGCGTGCGCCCAGGGAATGGCCGATCAGGTTGATGCGCCGCACCGGCAGCGCCTGGTTGTGCAGGTAGCCGGCCAGTTCGGGCAACAAGGTCTTGGCCACTTCATCCACCCGTGCCTCGACACTTTTGTAATGGTCGAGAAAATAGGCAATAGCCTTGCCCACGCCCACCGTCGCCGCGCCCAGGCCGCCACCGCCGAGCAGCGAGGCGAGCACGTCCTTGAACGGTGCAAACAGGTTTTCCAGAAAATGCCCCGCCGGCCAGAACAGCATCAAGTTGGTCGAACCTTCGATACCCGCCAACTGCTGCTTGAAGTTGCCCAGTTGCTGGCGGTTGAAGAACGCCGAGTAACCGTGAACATAGAGATTGAGCACATCCCCCTGGGGCTCGCCACACAGGACGAACGTGGGCTTGCGGGTGCGGTGCATTTCATCCCACTGGTGTTGCATAGGGCGGCGACTCCGGTTGACGGGATGGCGATAGTAACAAACAGAGGCGATCAGAACGGTGAATCCTGACCGACGTTTGCAGAAGGGCCTGGCCAAAACAGTATTCAACCAAGACCAAACGCTGCGCGACTGCTTAAACTGTCTGGGGGGCATGGTAAAACAGCGCCCTGCCCCTTTACCGGAGACCACTGTCATGACGTCCAAAGTTGAACAACTCAAGCCATTTACCAGGGGCATGGGTGCACACTTGCGCACCTTGAGCCAGATCGAGCAACTGGCCAGCGTATGACCCTACTCTCCCCATTGGCCCAACCGCGCACCTTGGTGTTCCTGACGTATCCGCAGATGGGTTTGCTCGACCTGACCGGCGCGCAAACGGTGTTCTGGGCCGCCACCAAGGCCATGGACGAACGCGGTTTGCAAGGTTATGTGCTGCACAATGCCAGCCTGGCGGGCGGGCTGATGCCAACCGCCGAAGGCTTGAGCGTCGACACTGTGGCTTTAGCGCAGTTGGACCCAGCCACCATCGACACCCTGGTGGTACCCGGCGCGCCCGCCATTGAGCAAGCCATGCTGGACAATACTGCGCTGGTGGACTGGCTGCGCAACGCCTCCGGTCAGGCGCGACGTACCGCGTCGGTGTGCAGCGGCACGTTTTTGCTGGCGTTGGCGGGCTTGCTGGAGGGTCGCCGCGCGGCGACGCATTGGGCCATGTGCGAGCTGCTCAAGCAACGCTTCCCGAGCATCGAGGTGGACGTGGACGCGATCTTCGTGCAGCAGGGCCAGGTGTGGACCTCGGCGGGCGTCAGTGCCGGGATCGACCTGGCGCTCGCGCTGGTGGAGGCCGACTGCGGGCGCGAAGTGGCGCTGCAAGTGGCACGCGAACTGGTGGTGTTCCTCAAGCGCCCGGGTGGCCAGGCGCAGTTCAGCCAGGTGCTGCAAGCGCAAACCGCCGACAGCGCCGGCTTTGATGCGCTGCATGCCTGGATCAGCGACAACCTGCGCGACAGTGACCTCAGCGTCGAACGCTTGGCCGCGCAGAGCCATATGAGCCCACGCAATTTTGCCCGGGTCTATAAGCAAAAAACCGGTCGCACCCCGGCCAAGGCCATTGAGCTGTTTCGCATGGAAGCGGCGCGCCGCATGCTTGAAGACTCACAGCGCAGCATCGAGCAGATCGCCGGGCTGTGCGGGTTTGGCGACGAAGAAAACATGCGCTGCACCTTCCACCGCCACCTGGCCATCTCACCGCGCGACTACCGCGAGCGCTTTTCCCGCTAGGCCGGCAGAGGTGGCAGTCATCCAGGGTTATATGTCCTTTCGGACAGGCCCTGCTGCTTTTACAGTGATCCGGCAATGCCTTGCGGCTTATCTGGTCTCTGGAGCAACCCCATGAAACAACACATTCTGATCATTGGCGCCGGGTTCGGTGGCGTGTGGAGCGCCTTGAGCGCGGCTCGGCTACTGGATAAACACGACCGCAACGATGTGCGCATCAGCCTGCTCGCCCCCCAAGCGGAGCTGCGTATCCGCCCGCGGTTCTACGAGCGCGATGTACATACCATGCTGGCCCCGCTTGATGCGCTGTTCGACGCTGTGGGCGTGACCTTTGTGCAAGGCGCTGCCGACAGCATCGACGCCACTAATAAGCAAGTGACCTACCGCAACGCGGCCGGCATCCCGTCCACCCTCGCCTACGATCGCCTGGTAGTGGCCGCCGGCAGCCGCTTGAACCGCCCCGGCATGGACGGCATCGAGCAAGTGTTCGATGTGGATCAGATCGAAGACGCCGCGCACCTTGAAGCCCATATCAACGCCCTGAAAAACCTGCCCGACAGCCCGGCCCGCAATACCGTGGTGGTGGCCGGCGGCGGCTTCACCGGTATCGAGACCGCCACCGAAATGCCGGCGCGCCTGCGTGCGGCGCTGGGTGAAACGGCCAACATCCGTGTGATCGTGGTCGACCGCGGGCCGCAGATTGCCGCGTCGATGGGCGACGGCATACGCCCCTCGATCATCGAAGCCAGCCGCGAGCTGGGGATTGAATGGGTACTGAACACCTCGGTCGCCTCGGTGGATGCCGGTGGCGTGACCCTGGCAGATGGGCAGCGGATTGAATCAAGCACCGTGATCTGGACCATCGGCTTTCGCGCCAACCCGCTGACCGAACAGGTTGAGGGCACCCGCGATCCCCAGGGCCGCCTGCACGTGGACGCCCACCTCAAGGTCAAGGGCCAGGCTGCCATCTTCGCCGCCGGGGACGTGGCCTACGCCGCCACAGACGCGCTGGGCAACTTCGCTGCCATGTCCTGCCAGCACGCCATCGCCCTGGGCCGCTACGCCGGCAACAACGTCGCCGCCGATCTGATCGGCGTGGCCCCCATGGCCTACAGCCAACCCAAATACGTGACCTGCCTCGACCTCGGCGCTTGGGGCGCGGTGTACACCGAAGGCTGGGACCGTCAGCTCAAGCTGGTGGGCCAGGAAGCCAAGGAACTCAAACAGCAGATCAATAGCGTGTGGATCTACCCACCGGCGGCGGATAGAGCAGTGGCACTGGCGGCGGCGGATCCATTGATTCCGGTGGCGTAGGACAGTCAGTTAAGCGAACGCGTTGCTCAAGGCAGTGAAGATCAAATGTGGGAGCTGGCTTGCCTGCGAAAGCGGTCGCGCAGCAACAAATGCAGTGGCTGACACACCGCCATCGCAGGCAAGCCAGCTCCCACATTAAGTCTGCAGTTATCCGGTGGATACGGGGCGATCAGCTTGGCATCGGGGCACCACCCAGCCCAAACCGCCGAATCGCCAGGCAATACCCCACCAACGCCAACCCCGCCAGCAAACCGCCCGCCGCGCCGATCCAGGCGAAGCCGAAGTGGCTGCCGACCCAGCTGCCCATCAACGCGCCGCCGCCGATGCCGATGTTGTAGATCCCGGAAAACATCGCCATGGCCACATCCGTGGCATCCGGTGCCAGCACCAGCACCTTGGACTGCATGGCCAGGCCAAAGCCCATGATCGCCATGCCCCAGAAAATACTCAGCCCCACCAGGTAAGACTCGGCGCCGCTCAACGGCAGCATCAGCGCCAGGCACGCGGCGAGGATAGACACTGCGCCGATCACGAACAGGTGGGGGTTGAGGCGATGCACCAGGCTGAACAACAACGAGCCGATGATGCCAGCACCACCGAACACCAGCAGGATCAGGGTCACGGCACTGCCGCCCAGGCCGGCGACGCCTTCGACGAAGGGTTCGATGTAGCTGTAGGCGGTGAATTGCGCGGTAACGGTCATTGCGGTCAGCACATAGAGCGCCACCAGCGCAGGACGCTTGAACAGCAGCGGCAGACTGCGCAGGGAGCCGGAGTTCTGGCTGGGCAGCAGCGGCAAGGTGCGCCCCAGCCAGAACACCAGGGCGGCGGCGAACGCGGCGATCACCAGGAAGGTAGTGCGCCAGCCCATGGCCTCGCCCAACAGGCGGCCCAAGGGAATGCCCAACACCATCGCCAGGGATGTGCCGGTGGCCAGCAAGCCAAGGGCCTGCACCTGCTTGCCCTCTGGCGCCAAGCGTACAGCCAGCGAAGCCGTGATCGACCAGAACAACGCATGGGCCAGGGCGATGCCGACCCGACTGACCATCAGCAAGCCGAAGCTGGTGGCGACGCTGGAGAGGATATGGCTGGCGATAAACAGACCGAACAGCACAATCAACAATTTGCGCCGTTCGACGTTGCGGGTCAGCAGCATCACCGGCAGCGAGGTCAGCGACACGATCCACGCATAAATGGTGAGCATCAGGCCGACGCTGGCCACGGGCATATCAAAGCTGGCACCAATGGCGCTGAGCAGCCCGACGGGGACAAATTCTGTGGTATTGAACACAAACGCGGCCAGCGCAAGGGCGATGACCGGTTGCCAATTGGCTTGTGGGGTTGCGGCTGAAAGGCTCATTGACGGGCGCGGTACTCTGACGGTGATCAAGCGGCCACCCAGGACAAGCGCCGCCGCCGAGCATTCTATAGGTTTCTCGCACCGCTGTTGCTGCGGATCGTCGCCCGGCGGCCTACGGCGAAGTCATGGTAATGATGTAGTTGCCTGACTGGATGAGCTTGCCGGCGCTGTCTACCAACACATAACGCTGATCGTAATAGCGCCCCTTGCCGCTGTCCGCCACCAGCCGCACATGGGGTGCATCGACACTGACAACCGGCGCCACACTGCGCACCTCGATTCGGCTGCCACGACTGGATTGGGCACAGCCGCGCAGTTCCATCACCGAACCGCTGCGCGCATTTGTCGCACACCCTGACTCGACAATGGCGCCGCTGAACCTGATGGTGCCCTGCCCCACGGTTTGTGCGGCGCCGCAGGTACTTGCCCACAGCCCCAGAAGGCCAGTCATTACCGCTACACGACGAACGTTCATGCCGACACTCCTTCTTGGGTTAGTTAAGAAGTAAGTCGTCGTCACGCCGGTTAACTTGAGCTTATTTACCCGCGAATGAGAGGTGCATCACGGATCCACCTGCCCCATTAACTCGGGGATGCTCTCCGGCCGCTGGGCATAGCGTTGGGCCAACGCCGCGCAGACCATCAACTGGATCTGGTGAAACAGCATCAACGGCAAAATCAACACGCCCATGCTCGCCCCGGCAAACAGCACCTGCGCCATCGGCACGCCGGTCGCCAGGCTTTTCTTCGAACCACAGAACAAGATGGTGATGCGGTCTTCCTGGTTAAAGCCAAACGCCTTGCCCAGCAGCGTAGACGCCACCAATACCAGGGCCAGCAGCACGCAGCAAGCCACCACCAAGCCGCCCAACTCCCACAGCGGGATCTGGTGCCAGATGCCTTCGTTGACCGCCTCGCTGAAAGCCCCGTAGACCACGAGCAGAATCGAGCCCTGGTCGACGAATTTCAGCCAGGCTTTGTTACGCCCGACCCAGCCACCGATCCATCGGCTGGCAATCTGCCCGGCAATGAACGGCAGCAACAACTGCACGCTGATTTTGACAATCGCATCGACTGTGGAGCCGCCATCCCCATGCACGTTGAGCAGCAGCGCTACCAGCAGCGGCGTCAGGAAGATGCCGAACAGGCTGGACGCCGCCGCGCTGCAGATGGCCGCCGGGATGTTGCCGCGGGCCAGGGAGGTAAAGGCAATCGCCGATTGCACAGTGGCCGGCAAGGCGCAGAGGTAGAGCATGCCCATGTACAGCTCGTTGCCGATCAACGGCGACAGCACTGGCTTGAGCGCCAGGCCCAACAACGGAAATAGTACGAAGGTCAGGCTGAACACCAGCAAATGCAAACGCCAGTGGCCGGCACCGGCGACGATAGCCTTGCGCGACAGCTTGGCGCCGTGGAGGAAAAAAAGCAGCGCGATGGCCAGGTTGGTGACCCAGCCGAACGCCACGGCGGTCTGGCCGCTGGCGGGCAGCAGTGAAGCGAGGATCACCGTGGCGATCAGAGTGAGGGTGAAGTTGTCGGGGAGAAACCGGGGCCGGGTCATAAGCAATTCTTCCAGGGGTTGCCAAGAGCGTCGCGACGACTCTAACGTAACCACCTGTTACCGACTAACGCCAATGAGCCAGTAAATGCCGCCTAAAGGACATGAAAAAGCCGTTCGCCGCAGTGTCCCAGGGCTTTCCAGCCTGCCGAGGCCGGTGTACGGGCGTACTGAATCCTTGCCCAACCGTGCGCTGACGCGACGCCACAGCCACCCGTGGGTGCAGCTGTCCTACGCGATTTCCGGAGTGCTGGAGATCCAGACCAGCGTTGGCCGTTTCGTCGCACCACCGCAGCGCGCGGTGTGGATTCCGGCCGGCATGCCCCATCGGGTGTTCAGTTCACCCCATACGGAAATGCGCAGCTTATACCTCGATTGCAGCGTCACCGCCTGGGCCGCCGAGCGTTGCCAGGTGCTGGAGGTGAGCAGTTTGCTACGCGAGCTGATCCGCAACTTCAGCCAATTGCCGGTGGAATATACCGAGGACGGGCCGGACGGGCGCCTGGCTCAGGTACTGCTCGATCAACTCGCCGCCGCACCCCAGGTGGATTTGATGTTGCCACTGCCTCACGACCCACGGCTGCGACAGATCTACCGCAGCCTCAACCTGCATCCCGAGCAGCAGACGACGTTGGGCGAGTGGAGCCGAAAGCTGGAGGTGAGTGAAAAGACCCTGAGTCGGGTGTTCCTGAGTGACACCGGGCTGACGTTTCGCGCATGGCGCCAGCGCCTGCGCCTGTTGAGCGCCCTGCCCGCCCTGGAACAAGGCGAGCGGGTGACGGATGTGGCATTGGGGTGTGGCTATGAATCGACCTCAGCCTTTATCAATGCATTTCGTCAGCAGTTTGATTCCACCCCCGGTGAATTCTTCCGCTGACCCTCCCACGACGCAAATAATCCCCAAACCCACGCTCGGCTGGTATTGTGCCGCGCTTTGAAACACAGCAACCGACTGCGAGGAAATGGACGTTGAACACTGACGAAAAAATGACCGGGGACCTGTTCGAGGTTGATAAGCGCCTGTCACTCAAGCCCGTGGTGGACTTCAACGCCTACCTGCGCAGCGCCTTCGGCGACGGCACTTGCACCTGCGTGCGCTGCACGGCCAACGGCGGCGATGAAAGCGGTTATGAGTTCCAACACACCTTCACCTTCGACACCAAGCCCCTGCACCGTCGCTTCGCTTCGACGGCGGGCAGTGATGTGTTGATGGCGTTGAAGAAGGCATGGTTGTCGTACACCAAGGCCGAGCTGCCGCTCAGTGGTACGTTGGGGCTGGATACGGTCAACGAGTTTGTCGAGCCACAGTTGCACAAACGCCTGGCGCCGCTGTTTGTCGCCAGTGGGTTGGTCAAGGATGTCGAAGGCCAATTGCGCATCCAGCCGCAAGCCGCAGCCTGACACCGGTTAATGTGGGAAACACCACTGTCAAAGCAAAGAAAATCCATGTGAGAGCTGGCTTGCCTGCTATAGCGGTAGTGCAGTCACAGATGCAGTGACTGTCACACCGCCTTCGCAGGCAAGCCAGCTCCCACATTGGTCATGCATCGCCCACAAAATCAGCGTCCGGCACAGATCCCCTGCGGGAGCGGGCTTGCCCGCGAAGGCAGCGCGTCAGTCACTGAATATTCAACTGAACCACCGCTATAGCAGGCAAACCAGCTCCCACATTTTTCCGGTTATTGGCCTAGAACCCGGGAACACCTTGTACGCGCAACTCAGGGGTCAGTTCGTCCACTGGCTCGGTCAGCGGCCGGTCGCTCCCACCCGGTAGCAGGATCACCTTGCGGCATTCCTCTTCGGCTTTATCAAACAGCTCATACCCCCGCGCCGCCTGCTCCAGGGGCAGCCGGTGAGTGATGATCGCCTCCGGGTGCAGATGCCCCAGCTCGATGTGCTCCAACAACTCCGGTAAGAACCGCTGCACATGGGTCTGGCCCATCTTGAAGGTCAGCCCCTTGTCGAAGGCATCGCCGAACATGAAGCCATGGATAAACCCGGCATACACCCCGGCGACACTGACCACGCCACCGCGACGCACGGCGGCGATGCACTGGCGCAGCGCCTTGCCGCTGCTACCTTCGATCTTGAGGGCAGTGAGCAGGGTTTCTGTAGTGCTGCCCTTGGCCTCGAAACCCACCGCGTCCACCACACCATCGACGCCGCGCATGCCGGCGGTCTGGCGGATGATGGTGTCCGCCGGGTCCTCGTCTTCTTCGAAGTTGATCGGGATCACACCGTACATTTTCTGCGCATAGGCCAAACGATACGGATGGTCGTCGACCATGAAGATCTGCTCGGCGCCCAACATTTGTGCGCAAGCCGCACTGAGCAGGCCCACCGGCCCGGCGCCATAAATCGCCACACTAGAGCCTTTGCCAATGCCGGCATTGGTCACTGCCTGCCAGGCGGTGGGCAGGATATCGGAGAGGAACAGCACCTTCTCATCCGCCAGGGTGCCGGGCACCTTGAACGGCCCGGTGTTGGCCTTGGGCACCCGCACCCACTCCGCCTGGCCGCCGGGAATGCCGCCATACAGACGGCTGTAGCCGAACAGCGCAGCACCCGGCGGGATGGCTTTTTTATTCAGGATCGCACCGCGCCCATCGTTGGTGGTTTCGCAAGCGGCGAATTGCTGGAGCTGGCAGAAGAAACAATCGCCACAGGCAATCACAAACGGAATCACCACACGGTCGCCGGGTTGCACGGCAGTAACGGCCGGGCCGGTTTCTTCGACGATGCCCATGAACTCATGGCCGAAGATATCGCCGTGCTCCACGGTCGGGATCTTGCCCCGGTACAGGTGCAGGTCCGAGCCACAGATCGCGGTGGCGGTGACCCGCAAAATAATGTCGTCGGGTTGTTCAATGATCGGATCGGGCACGGTATCCACCTGCACCTTGTGTGCGCCCTGGTAAGTCATCGCTCGCATGCTCTGCGCTCCTGCCGTTGAGGGGTTACTAATTAAGGACAGAGCAGCCCCTCAGTGTTCCTTCGACGTAGAGCGACACCCGATCAATGGTCGCCGCGCGTCTGGGCCAACAGCAGGTCGACTACCTGGCGCACGCTGGCAATTGCATCGGCGCCGCTGGCCTGGGCCTGGGCGTGCCAGCGCAACTGCTCAGTCGCGCTGTTGCCGCGTTGCAGCAAGGCATCCAAGGTATCGAACAACAGCGGCTCGCCCATCGCCTCTGCGGTGGCGGCAAAGGTCTGTCGGGCGTATTGCAGCCATTGCTCAGCGCTGCCCAGGGTGCCGGTGTCGTCCAACGCAAAGGTACCAGCGGCCCCATAACGCTTGGCCTGCCAGCGATTCTCCTTGAGCAGCCAGCGCGCCTCGGCACTGAACCTGGCTCCAGGGCGCTGCATCGCGCAGGCATGGGTAACCATCACCCGAAACAGCGTGGCGAGGGCCAAGGCGTCCGCCAGCCGTGGGCAGGCGTCGGTCATGCGCAGTTCCAGGGTGGGGTAACGCGCCGCCGGGCGAATGCCCCACCAGCCATTGCCATCGGCCTTGATCGCGCCGATGCGCTGCAAAAGGGCCAGGTAGCGCAGGTACTCGGTCCAGTCGCTAAAGTGCTCCGGCACGCCCATGCGGGGCCACTCGTCGCACGCGGCCTGGCGGTAGCTCATGAAGCCGCTGGGCGCGCCGTCCCAGAAAGGCGATGAGCAACTGAGCAGCAACAACAACGGCAGCCACGGCGACACCTGGTTCATCACCGCGATACGGTCCAGCGTTTGAGGCACCTGCACATGCACATGCAGCCCGCACAACACACTGCGCCGCGCTACATATTGAATATCGTCGAACAGTTGCCGGAAATGCGCCTGATCGGTCGGCTGTTGACCACGCCAATCGGCCAGGGGGTGGCTGCCGGCGCACACCACACCGAGGCCGAACTCAGCCAGGGATTGCGCCAGGTTGCGGCGTACTGCTCGGAAGTAGTCCGCCGCTTCGGCGCTGGAGGTGAACACCGGAGAGGCCGCCTCGATCTGGCCCTGGAACATCTCAAACGAGAAGCCTGCGCCAATCGCTTCGCGGCAGGCTGCCAGCACCGCCGCCGAGGGCTCGCCGACCATCTGGCGGCTGTGCAGGTCGGTGATGAAGTATTCCTCTTCAATGCCAAAGGTGAGCATCGGGTATTCAGCGCAATCGGGTGACAGTCAGTGCGACCACGGCGATGCGCTCCACCTGCTCATAGCCGGGCTTTTCCAGTTCTTCACCGAAAACGTCCGGGTCCAGTTCGCGGTAGGTCCAGCCGTAGGCGTCGCTGCCTAGCAGTGGCTTGACCGCCTCCAGGAAAGGGTCGCTGCCGGCCACCATCGCCACCCCGGTATACAGCAGCAGGCTACCGCCCAGGGCCAGGCGCCCGATGGACTCACTGACGATGCGCAGCGACAACTGCTCCCCCAAGGCGCCGCCGCCATGGCGATAGGCGCGCTGGCGGTCATCTTTCATGTACGGCGGGTTGGCGACGATCAGGTCGAATTCGCCCTCCACACTGGCCAGCACGTCACTGTGGTACACGCTGACGTTATTCAGCGCGGCCAGCTCGGCATTCACCGCGGTCATGCGCAGGGCACGGGGGTTGATATCCACCGCCAGCACCTGGGCGTCATGCCGGGCTTGGGCAATCACCAGCGCGCCGACACCGGCGCCACAGCCGATGTCCACGGCGCGCTTGAGCGGCTCGAAACGTTGTTGCAGGTAAGCTTCGATTACCTGGGCAAAGCGATAGCTATCGGGGCCGAAAAACACCGCGTCCGCCTGGTCGGTGGGATAAGGCGAATGGGCGAACAGCAGCTCGTCGAGGCTCGACCATCGCACTGCGCTGCGCCATAGCGCGCCGTGCTTTTCGATCACATCCGCTTGCTGCAATTCTTCACGCAGGGCCTCGGGCAGCAGGCCTTGATCGAACGGCATCGACCAACCGAACACATCGCGCAGCGTCATTGCCAGGGGCGTCGCCAGCCGCCGATAGACACGCTCATGGGTCAAGGGCGTTGGCGTGATAAAGCGATAACCACCCTCCTTCAACCCCCGGCCCAGATTCAACAAGGCACGATCAGCCAGTTGTTGCGCAGACATAGGCACATTCCTTAGCGCAGGCGCGCACGCAGTTGGATAAAGCGGCGAGTGGCATACAGCCCGGCAGGCGTGCAATGACGGCGTGCCGACAGCCACGGGATCAGTGCATTGAGCTGTTGCTCATCGGGCAAGTTGCACAATGACTCCGCCAAAGCCTGGGTATCCGGGTCCGCTGGACGATGCTGCTCGCGGGAAAACCGGCTGCCGCGTCCCGGCCGCACGGGCGGCACGCGTTCGCTGGCAACCCATTCACCCGCAATCCAGTCATGGATCAGTTGTTTTTCAAAACCGCTGAACACTCCGAACATCGCGGCGCCAGCGCCCTCGATCAATTGCCAGAAGCGACTGTTGGTGGGGTCCTGGTTGTGCTTGATCCAGCCTTTGTCTTCGAGGGCCTTGAGGAAAGCGCCGATCTGCCCAGGCCGGGCCAGCCATTGGTTGACGGTCTGCCCTTCAAAGCGGCAATAGTCCGAATGCATGTGCTGGCCGAAGGCGCGCTTGCGCTCAAGCATCGCCACAACCTCGTCCTGCAAGTTGAAGTGTTTGATGATAGACGTGGTTCCCAGGCCCAAATCATTCAGACGGTAGCCTGCCGCCACACGGCGATAGAAGTCTGCCCTGCCCTCGCCCAGCGGCAACAGGTTCAGCACCGATTGTGCAGCTTTGCACGCGTGGCCACTGCTGGCGTTGTCGATGGTGACATGCAGCGTGAAGTAATAAGGGTCGATGCCTAGCTCACTGAGTTCATAGGCGGTGATCAACAGGTGCAGCGGCAGTTGCTCGTAACCCAGGTTGAAGCCAATGACCTCCGGCAGGAACTCGTCGGCGCACACGCCAAGCGCCAGTTGCAGCGCGCCTTGCAGGTAATGGTCATCCTCAAGGCCGGCGTCGCTGTCGGCATCGTGCTCGCTGAGCAACTTGCGGTAGATCACCACATGGTTCTGCGCAGCTTCACCGTCGCCCAATTCTTCCAGGTAAGTGGTGAGCAGGCCGTCGAAGCGCTGGTCTTGCCAATAGCGCAGCAAGCCATAGAGCCAGGCGCCGTCGACCTGTTTAGTGGGTGCCACGCGCTGCAGAAAGTACAACGCATGGGCCTTGTTCTGGAAATACCGCCGTGGCCCACCTTGCCGGCGCTGCTCAAGATAGTCGGCATAGGCCTGGGCCACCTCGGCGCAGCGTTGCTCGACCCAGGCCATCAGCTGTTCGGGCGCCTCTGGCAAGTCGCAGTCGGTGGCCTCTACCAGGGCCAATTGATCGTGCAGGTATTCACGCGCCAGTTCGGTGGCGTCTCGGGTTTCGCCATACAGCTGTTGGTACACCTGTTGATGGCGGCCCTGGGCCGAATCGGTGAGAGAGGCCGGCTGGCCTGACAGCGCTGTGAGGAGTGTCATGATGGCAGTTTCCGCAAAGTCCGTTACAACGGGCCTCCCACAAGGTGGCCCTGCAATAGCGCTTGAAAACATGCGCTTCTAAGATGCAGAACCTTGAGATGTGCGGAAAATTCAGATTGGATTGTTAACGTGGGGACAAGCGGTCGCGGTGCTATTGCGATGGGGACATTGGGTCACCAAATCGTGCCTCACGCGATAGGAGGAGAAAATCAGGGATACTCTTGCCGAGCGTGCAACACGTTGACTATCTCGATGCGCTCTGCTGTTACTCGATACACTAGGACGTAATTGGGGTGAACGACGACCTCCCGCGTACCGGGCACACGGCCGTTCGGATACAGGTAAGGATGCTCGGTCAGTGGCAGAGGCGCACCTTCAAGACGTGTCTTGATACGTCGCGCCGCCCCAGGATTCTCTTCTGCAATGAAAGTAACGATGTCAATCAGGTCGCTGATAGCCTCATCAAGCCAAACAACGCTTAACATCAGGCTTTGGCCCACTGCTTGCGTTCTGCTTCAAGGATAATCGCCTCGACCCTCGCCATGACTTCGTCATGGGGTACACCGGGTCCGGGGTTGGCCAAGCTTTTTTCGACTTTGGCGCGAAACCAAAGATCATGACTATTCGCCTGCTCCTCGGTTTCAAATTCGGAAACAATTGGGGAAAGTGGAACACCCATAAGATGACCTCCTGTATGAATGCTCAGCAGTTTAGTCCCAAGCTAGCAAGCTGTCTCGGAGCACCAGATGAAATGCAGGTGGCTCACCCACAAAAAAAAACAACGGCACGCAAGCGTGCCGTTGTGTTCAGCTCATTCAGCGAAATTACTTACGTGCCGCCTCCCACTGCTTGAGCAGGTCGTTGTAGTTCACGGTTTCGCCCTTGGGCTTCTCGTTGGCCAGTTTCGGCTTCGGCGCGCCCGGCTGGTCAAACCAGTATTGCGCGTCACGCTCGGGGTTCATTTTCGGGCCGCACACCGGTTGCACCTTTGAGCGTTCCAGGCGCGTCATGATCGCATCCTGCTCCTTGGCCAGGTTGTCCAGCGCCTGTTGCGGGGTTTTCTCGCCGCTGGCCGCTGCGGCGATGTTGCTCCACCACAGTTGCGCCAGGCGCGGGTAGTCCGGCACGTTGGTGCCCGTCGGGGACCACTCGGTGCGGGCCGGGCTGCGGTAGAACTCCACCAGGCCACCGAGTTTGGGCGCCATGTCGGTCATGGCCTGGGAGTTGATATCGGACTCACGAATCGGCGTCAGGCCAACGATGGTTTTCTTCAGCGACACGGTTTTTGAGGTCACGAATTGCGCGTAGAGCCAGGCCGCGAGTTTCTGCTTTTCGGGCGTGGACTTGAGGAAGGTCCAGGAACCTACGTCCTGATAGCCCTTCTTCATGCCCTTTTCCCAATACGGCCCGACTGGGGACGGTGCCATGCGCCATTTCGGCGTACCATCGGCATTCACCACCGGCAGGCCCGGCTTGACCATGTCGGCGGTAAACGCGGTGTACCAGAAGATCTGCTGGGCGATGTTGCCCTGGGACGGCACCGGGCCGGATTCGGAGAAGGTCATGCCCGCCGCTTCCGGTGGCGCGTAGGCTTTCATCCAGTCCACGTATTTCTGCGTGGCGAATACCGCCGCCGGGCCGTTGGTGTCGCCGCCGCGGGTGACGCTGGAGCCCACCGGGTGGCAATCCTCTACACGGATGCCCCACTCGTCCACCGGCAAGCCGTTGGGCAAGCCTTTGTCGCCGCCGCCGGCCATGGAGAACCAGGCATCGGTGAAACGCCATCCCAGGGACGGGTCTTTCTTGCCGTAGTCCATGTGCCCATAAATGCGCTTGCCGTCGATTTCCTTGACGTCTTCGCTGAAGAACTTGGCGATGTCTTCATAAGCCGACCAGTTCACCGGCACGCCCAGGTCGTAGCCGTATTTCTCCTTGAACTTGGCCTTCAGCTCCGGCCGCTCGAACCAGTCGGCGCGGAACCAGTAGAGGTTGGCGAACTGCTGGTCGGGCAACTGGTAGATCTTGCCGTCCGGCGCGGTGGTGAAAGACAGGCCGATAAAGTCCTTGAGGTCCAGGGTGGGCGAGGTGAAATCCTTACCTTCGTTGGCCATCAGGTCGGTGATGGACTCGGTCTTGCCGTAGCGAAAGTGCGTACCGATCAAGTCGGAATCGTTGACCCAGCCGTCATAGATATTCTTGTCGGATTGCATCTGGGTTTGCAGCTTCTCCACCACGTCGCCTTCCTGCAGCAGGTCGTGGGTCAGCTTGATGCCGGTGATTTCACTGAAGGCCTTGGCCAGCACCTTGGATTCGTACTCGTGGGTGGTGAGGGTTTCCGACACCACGTTGATCTTCATCCCACGGAACGGCTCCGACGCCTTGATAAACCACTTCAACTCCTCCAACTGCTGGGCTTCGGTAAGGGTCGAGGGTTTGAACTCGCTGCCGATCCATTTTTTCGCGGCATCTTCATACGCATCAGCCCAGGCCGAAGCGCTCAAACCACTGAGGGCCAGTACGGCGGCCAATGAAATGCTATGTCGCAGCTTATTGTTTTTATTCAACATAGAGACCTCCAGGTTAGTTTCAAACGGGGCTTGCAGGAGCGAGCTTGCTAGCCCCAACGCATCACACTCAACAGCCAAACAAGGGAGAGCGCGGACGCCACCCAGATACTCCAGTCGGTAACGCCAATGACCAGCAAATGCAGGTAGGCGCTACCGAGAAGACCGATAAACAAGCGATCCCCACGGGTGGTGCTGATCGGCAGCAAACCGCGCCGCGGGATACTCGGCGAACGTAATTCCCAAGTGGTCATGCCCGCCAGAATCAGGGCAATGCCGCCAAAGAACAGCGCAGTGGGGGTGGTCCAGGCCATCCATTCCATCATCGACTCCTCTAGACCCGGCCCAGGGCAAAGCCCTTGGCCACGTGGTTGCGTACAAACCAGATCACCAGCATGCCCGGCAGGATGGTCAACACCCCCGCCGCTGCCAGCACGCCCCAATCAATGCCGGACGCCGACACCGTGCGGGTCATCACCGCTGCGATGGGCTTGGCGTTGACCGAGGTGAGCGTGCGCGCCAGCAGCAGTTCGACCCAGGAAAACATGAAACAGAAAAACGCCGTGACGCCGATACCGGAGCCAATCAGCGGGATAAAAATCTTCACGAAGAACTTGGGAAAACTATAGCCATCGATGTAGGCGGTTTCGTCGATTTCCTTGGGTACGCCGGACATGAAGCCTTCAAGGATCCATACCGCCAACGGCACGTTGAACAGGCAATGGGCCAGGGCCACGGCGATGTGCGTGTCGAACAGGCCAATGGATGAATACAGCTGGAAGAACGGCAGCAGGAACACTGCCGGCGGCGCCATGCGGTTGGTCAGCAGCCAGAAGAACAGGTGCTTGTCACCCAGGAAGCGATAGCGCGAGAACGCATACGCCGCTGGTAACGCCACGCTCAGGGAGATCACGGTGTTCAGGCTCACGTAGTACAGCGAGTTGAGGTAGCCGGTGTACCAGCTCGGGTCGGTGAAGATCACCTTGTAGTTGGCCAGGGTGAAATCCTGCGGAAACAGGGTCAGGCCGCCGAGGATTTCGGTGTTGCTCTTGAAGGACATGTTCAGCAGCCAGTAGATCGGCACCAGCAGGAACAGGATGTAAACGAGTAGTGGAATCAGCTTGCGCTTGCTCATGTTGGCGGCCTCAGCGGTTGGCGTCGGAATGGGTCATGGCGGTGTAGAACAGCCAGGACACCAACAGGATGATCAGGAAGTACACCAGGGAAAACGCCGCCGCCGGGCCCAGGTCGAATTGGCCGACGGCCATCTGGGTAAGCGTCTGGCTCAGGAAAGTGGTGGCATTACCCGGCCCGCCGCCGGTGAGCACGAAGGGTTCGGTGTAGATCATGAAGCTGTCCATGAAGCGCAGCATCACCGCGATCAGCAGCACGCTTTTCATCTTCGGCAACTGGATATGTCGGAACACCGCCCAGGCCGATGCACGATCAATCCGCGCAGCCTGGTAGTACACGTCCGGAATGGCCCTTAAACCTGAGTAGCACAGCAGCGCTACCAGCGAGGTCCAATGCCACACATCCATCACCAGTACGGTGACCCAGGCGTCCATGGTGTTGGCAGCGTAGTTGTAGCTGATGCCCAGGGCGTTGAGGGTCGAGCCCAGCAGGCCGATGTCGGCACGGCCAAAAATCTGCCAGATAGTGCCGACCACGTTCCACGGAATCAGCAAGGGAATGGCGAGGATGATCAGCACCAGCGAGGACCAGCGGCCCTTGGTGGGCATGGTCAGGGCGATGGCGATGCCCAGTGGGATCTCGATCAACAGCACGCAGGCCGAGTAGATGAACTGGCGCAGCAGCGAGTCGTGCAGGCGCGGGTCGAGTAGCACCTGCTTGTACCAGTCGGCTCCGACGAAATAGCGGCTGGATTGGTCGAAAATGTCCTGCACCGAATAGTTGACCACGGTCATCATCGGGATCACCGCACTGAACGCCACCAGCAGGAACACCGGCAACACCAGCCACCAGGCCTTGTTGTTCTGCACTTTGTTCATGGCGCCACCTCCAGCAGGTAATCGTCGGCGTAGAGCATCAGCCATTGCGTCGGGAAGCTGATGGAAGCCTTGCCTTCCGGCACCGGCTTGTCCTCGGCCAGGCGCACCTTGAGGGTGGCGCCGTCGAGGTTGAGGGTCATGATCTTGTAGGTGCCCAGGTCTTCCACATGTACGACGTCGGCTTGCAGGGCGTCAGGGTTGTACTCGTCCCATACGTGGATAAATTCCGGACGAATGCCGACCTGGAGCTTTTTGTAGTCGGTGGTTTCGAGACGTTGCTGCATCGCTTCGGACAGCGGCAACAGGGTATTGGCGAACCCTACACCGCCAGCCTTGGCCTGCACCTCGATCAGATTCATCCCAGGGCTACCGATGAAGTAACCGACAAAGGTGTGGCTGGGCCGCTCGAACAATTCACGCGGCGTACCGAACTGCACGATCTGCCCGCCGTACATCACCGCGATCTTGTCGGCGAACGTGGAGGCTTCCAGCTGATCGTGGGTGACGTAGACCATGGTGATATTGAACTGCTCGTGAATCTGCTTGAGCTTGCGCCGTAGTTTCCACTTCAGGTGCGGGTCGATCACCGTCAGCGGCTCGTCGAACAGGATCGCCGACACGTCATCGCGCACCAGGCCACGGCCCATGGAGACTTTCTGTTTTTCGTCGGCGGTGAGGTTGCGGGCTTTTTTGCTCAGCAGGTTTTGCAGGTCGAGGACTTCGGCGATTTCCTGCACCTTGCTGTGAATTTTCGCTTCGGCCATGCCCTGGTTGCGCAGCGGGAACGCCAGGTTGTCGAACACCGTCATGGTGTCGTACACCACCGGGAACTGGAACACCTGGGCGATATTGCGTTTCTCTGGGGTGAGATCGTTGACCACTTGGGTATCGAACAGCACCTGGCCTTCGGACGGGCTGAGCAGGCCGGAAATGATATTGAGCAGCGTGGACTTGCCGCAGCCCGACGGCCCGAGCAAGGCGTAGGCACCGCCCTGCTCCCACACATGATTCATTTCACGAATGGCGTAATCTTCTGGCCCTGTGGGTGTAGGACTATAGCTATGGGCCAGGTTGCGCAAATGGATCTCGGCCATCAGGCAACCCTCGCGACACGGCGTCCGGGGGCCTGGACCAAGCGGCCCTGACCATCGAACACAAACAGTTTATGGGTGGGGATATACACACGGATCGGCGCGTCGACATCGTATTCATGCACCCCCGGCAGGTGCAGCACCAGCAGGAAGTGCTCACTGCGCACATGCAGAAAGGTTTCCGAGCCGCTGATCTCGGCGACTTCCACGGTCACCGCCAGCTCCAGGTCATCATCATTACTGGGTACCAGGCTGATATGGCTGGGGCGCACGCCAAAGCGGAACTCGCCTTCGCCGATAGGACGCAGGTCAACATTGAGTGGGAAATGCACGAAGTTGGCGAAACTCACTTCGTTGCCGCTGATGCGCCCTGGCATCAGGTTGATCGGCGGCTCGGAGAACAGCTCAGCGGCGAGGACAGTTTGCGGCTGGTGGTAGACCTCGGCGGCCTTGCCGCTTTGGATCACCCGCCCCTCATGAAGAATGGTGGTGGTGCCACCCAAGGCCAGGGCCTCGTTGGGCTCGGTGGTGGCATATATCGCGATGGTGTGGCGCGCCTTGAACAGTTCGCGCATTTCCTGACGCAGCTCTTCGCGCAGTTTGTAGTCCAGGTTGACCAGCGGCTCATCGAACAGAATCAGTTCAGCGTCTTTCACCAGGGCGCGGGCCATGGCGGTGCGTTGCTGCTGGCCACCGGACAATTCCAGGGGGTGGCGCTGCAGGAATTTCTCGATGCGCAGCATCTTGGCGGTTTCCAGCACCTTGCTCTGGATCACCTCCTGGGACACACCGGCCTGGCGCAACGGCGAGGCGATGTTCTCGAACACGGTCATGGTCGGGTAGTTGATGAACTGCTGGTAGACCATCGACACATTGCGCAGGCGCACCGGCTTTTGCGTGACATCCACGCCGTTCATCAGGATGCGGCCGCTGTCGGGCTTGTCCAGGCCGGCCATCAGGCGCATCAGGCTGGTCTTGCCGGATAGGGTGCGACCGAGCAGGACGTTGAAAGAACCGGCTTCGAACCGCAGGTTGGCGTCGTCGATCCAGGTTTGGCCGTCGACAACGCGGGAGACATGTTCCAGGGTCAATGACATGACACGACCTTTTTATTATTGGAATGAATCTGGTCCGTTGTCAGAGCGAGTTTCGTGCCAATACCGCAAGCGCTTGATGTGTAAGGAGATGGTCGAATGGTGATGTTCGGGAGTGAACAATCCGGCTGAACAATTGAACACTGCCGGGGTTGACAATGAACAGTTGTGAACAACACTCTCATGACCAACACAGGGTAAATGTGGGAGCGGGCTTGCTCGCGAATGCGGTGGGTCAGTCAATCATCGGTCGACTGATACACCGTATTCGCGAGCAAGCCCGCTCCCACAGTTTGAATCGGTTTCTTCAGTTAGATATGCAATAACAATAAAAATGAAGGTCGCACGATGGCCGAACCCTTGACCCACGACACCCTTATCCAGGAATCCTGGCGCCGTTGCCGCGCCTACGGCCTGGATCACCAGAGCACCCCCAGCTTTGACCAACTGCCCGCCGAGGGCATTCGCCATCTCCTGGAAAGCCAGCATTCACTTGTGCAGACCACTCATCAGGAAGTGCTGCCCTACTACGAAAATATCCTCAGCAACTCCAACTGCCTGATCATGCTGGCCGACAATCAGGGCCAGGTCCTGACGTCGTGGGGCACCCAGCGGTTTATCGAACCCAGGCTGGCCCGTGGCTTCAGCCCCGGCGCCAGTTGGATGGAACGCGCCAGTGGCACCAATGCCATCGGCACCGCACTGGCCTGCGCCCAGGCCGTGCATATTGAACACGATGAACACTTCCTGAAGGCCAACCGCTTCATGACCGGCTCCGCGGCGCCGATTTTCGATGCCCAGCGCGAAATCATCGCCGTGCTGGATGTGTCCAGCGACAGTTACCTGCCGCCCTCCCACACCCTGGGCATGGTCAAGATGATGAGCCAGACCGTGGAGAATCGGCTGATCCTCAACCTGTTTCGCGGCGAACACTTCCAACTGACCTTCAACACCGGCTTGAGCAACCTAGACAGCCAATGGGCCGGCCTGTTGATCTTTGATGAAAGCGGCCAGGTGCTTTCGGCCAATCGGCGCGCAGATAATCTGCTGGGCATCAGCCTGTCGCGGGTGATGATCGACAGCCTGTTCAAGGTCTCGCTGCTGGAGTTGCTCAACCAACCGGAAGGGCTGCCCTTCGCCTTGCAGGCGGCGGGACGCAATCGGTTCCAGTGCCTGTTGAAGCGGCCCAAACAGATGCCGGTGCAGGCCCGGCTGTTCAGCCAACCGCCGCCAGCACCGACGTCGATCAACCTTCAGACCCTACATTTTGGCGATGTGCGCGTGGAAAAAGCCGTGCGCCAGGCCGAGCGCCTGTTGGAGAAGGACATTCCGCTGTTGATCCATGGCGAGACCGGCGTAGGCAAAGAGGTGTTCGTCAAAGCCCTGCACCAGGCCAGTTCCCGCAGCCGACAGGCGTTGATCGCGGTGAACTGTGCAGCGATCCCCGCAGAGCTGGTGGAATCGGAACTGTTCGGCTACGAAAAAGGCGCCTTCACCGGCGCCAACCAGAAAGGCAGCATCGGCCTGATCCGCAAGGCGGACAAGGGCACGCTGTTTCTCGACGAGATTGGCGATATGCCGCTGCCCACCCAGGCCCGCCTGTTACGAGTATTGCAGGAGCGCTGTGTGCAACCGGTGGGCAGCAGCGAGGTGTTCCCGGTGGACTTGCGCATCATCTCGGCGACCAACCGCGCTCTGCGCGAACTGGTACAGGCCGGACGCTTTCGCGAGGACTTGTACTACCGCATCGGGGGCCTGACCCTGGAATTGCCGCCATTGCGCGAGCGTACCGACAAGCAGGCGCTATTCCAGCTACTGTGGCAGCAACACCGCGAACCGACGCAATGGGCCGGGCTGAGCGCCGAGGTGCTGAGGCTATTCGAGCAACACCCGTGGCCGGGGAATTTACGCCAGGTGAGCAGCGTGTTGCAGGTGGCGTTGGCAATGGCCGAGGAGCAGCCGATCCGCGCAGAGCACCTGCCCGATGATTTTTTTGTGGATTTGCAGGCGACAGTGCCGCTGTCTAAACCTGAACACCTGGATGAAAGTCTCGACCTGAGCCAGCGCCTGGAAGCCGTGGGCGGGAATATTTCCCACCTGGCGCGAGAGCTGGGGGTGAGTCGCAACACCCTGTACAAGCGCCTGCGCCAACACGAAGGTTGATTTAACGCCAGCTCCAGGAAACGCCGGTGTAGATACCCCGCCCGTCAGCGGGGGTTGAACGTGCAGCGTCCATGCCTTTGTCGTCGTAGCCCGGCGTGACGGTGTTGGTGTAACGGCGGTTGGTGAGGTTGCGCAGGTCGACCCAGGCTTGCCAGTCCTGCTGGGGCGCGTCGTAGCCGAAGGTAGCGCCGAGGGTGGTGTAGGCCGCCGCGTAGTAGGAATTGGCGTAGTCCACCGCTACCCGTGATGCATGCTCGGTATTGAGGCTGGTGTAGAAACCCGTCGGGTGGCTGTAGCGCAGTTGCGCCTGGTAATAGTGCTTGGGAATGCCGGGCAAGGTGTTGTCGCCGAAACGCTCGTCGTCGCGGTAGTGGAAGTCGCTGAAGGTGTAGGCCTGGCGCAGCTCGAGCTTACCGCTGCCGCCGCCGTCCCACAGCGGGCTGAGCAGGCTCAGTTCCACGCCCTGGTGCACGGTGGGGCTGGCGTTGGATTCGGCGATGATAGCGTTGCTGGTGGCAGTCTGGGCCTGGGTCTCTACAGAAAGCAGCTCGTGGCGAACTTCCGAGCGATAGAGCGCCAGGTCCCACTGGCCGAGCCAGGCTTCACCGCGCCCGCCGACTTCCAGGGTGGTGGCGGTCTGATTACGCAGCTTCACGCCTTCGCGCTGCAACCCCGTGGCTGCCCCACTGCCCGGGCCAAAGTATTTGTTCGAGCCCCAGATCATCGACCACGCGTGCGGTGGCTCCACCGAGCGGCTCAGGTTGCCGTAAATCTGCAGCTGCGGGGTGAAGTCGTAACGCAGGCCAATGCGCGGCGCGTAATCCCAATCATGCTGACTGAGCGGTGCCTGGCCGTCAGGGTAAGTGACCTGGGTTTCGCGGCGCGTATAGATGGCGGCAAGGCCGGTGGTCAGCCACAGATCCTCCACCAGTTCCAGCTCGTTGCCTACATGCAGCACAGTATCGGAGCCCAGGTAGCTGTAGTCGCGGGTGTTGGTGCCGGGGGCATAAATGGCAGTATTGCCCGCAGGGATGCGCACGTATTCCGACGCGCCATTGTTCGGCATCGCCTGGGTAGTACGCAGGCCGAGAGTGGTGGTGCTGGCATGGCCGAACAGGCTGTCCTGCCGGATGTAATTCAGGGTGCCGCTGATATCGGTGTAGGCAACTTTGAGGCGGTTGGTGCCTTCGCGCAGGTCCATGGGGTAATCGTGATAGGCCAGCCCGACCTCGACCCGAGCGTTATCGTCCAACCGCAAGGTGGTCTTGTTGGCAATCCAGGTAGAGCCCGGTTGCAGGCGTTTTGAATCGCGGGCGGCGTTGAGGCTGTTGGCGGCACGCGGATCATGGCTGATCTGGTCACGCGTGAGTCTGCCGGGAGAATCGTTGGTGGTTTCGCGATAACGCAAGTAGAAGCGCGTTTCCAGGTCCGGGTTAAAGCGATAGCCAAAGTTGGCGGCGATGCCCTTGCCGGTACCAGCGCTCTGGTGCTGATAACCGTCGGACTCCGAATCGGTGAGGCTGATGTAATAGTCGGCGTCCCCCAGCACCTGCCCGGAACTGACTTCGCGTTGGGCATAGCCGCGACTGCCGACCTCATAGCGCACTTGCAGCTTGGGCGCGTCCAAGCCGGTGCGGGTAACGTAGTTGACCGCACCGCCCAAGGCCAATGCACCCTGATCGAACCCGTTGGCGCCACGCAGCACCTCTACCCGGCTTTGCCACAGCGGGTCCTTGAGCTCATAGGGCGTGCCGCCTGGGCCGGTAAGCGGCAGGCCGTCGAACATTTCATACAGGCCGGAGGCATGGGCACCGGGGGCGCGGTTCAGGCCCGAGCCACGAATGGACACCTTCACCCCTTCGTTATTGGCCGCCTTGGCGTAAACACCAGCCTGGTACTTGAAGACATCCTCGTTGGTGCTGACCCGTCCCTGTTGCACGCTGTCCATATCGATGTAATTGGTGCCGCCGGGCACGCTTTTGAGCTGCGCCTGGGCGATTTCTGCGGCACTGGCCTCAGCCGTAGTGACTTCAACCGGCGCCAATTGCAGGCCTTCGGCCTGTACCAGCGAACTGAGGGTCAAGGCGGCAAAAATAAACGGGGGGTGGCGCAGCAGCATTGGGAGCAGGTCCTTGGAATCCGGGAACGTGCCGGGCCGAGCCCACCACGCGAACAGTGATGGGAAGGCAGGTATGCCCCTCGAGTCACTCCTTAATGACGGACAGGGGCGTATCAAAAACAGGGGTGAATCAGTTTAACCATCGGCAGTTGCCAATGTCCGCATCAGATCATCTGCATCCGACCCCGGCGGAAAGCGAAAGCCATACATTTCGTCAGTGGCGAGAATCGCCCCCAAGGTGTCGCGCAACTGGTCTTCCGTGGGCGAGTCACGCAATAACTTATGCGCCGGCAGCAATAACTCGGCAGACACGCCCTGGGCGGTCGCGGCGTCAATTACCGCATAGAGGATAAACCGCAAGCGTATTTCGCGATCCGTGGGCCAAACCGTTTTTCGTTTACCCAAGGGAGGGCCTCGTGTTTAAGAAAAATCCGAGGCTATTGCCCGCAGGCCAGCCTTTCAAGCCGCCGGAGACAAGATAGGCCGCTTCCTACAGCGGAAAGGGAAACACCGCACCGATTGGTCGATGCGATGGGCCTTACTGCACCGGCAGGAAATTCATCAGCAACAGGCTTTGTGCGTAATTGAGGCCAATGCGCCGGTAGCGCTCATCGAGGATTTGGGTCAGCAGGTCCAACCGCGCGACGATCTTGCCGAACTCAACGGCAAAACTGAGGTTACTGCCCTCCTCCGAGATTTCGTTGGAAAATAACAGCAACACGCCGTTGGCATCCTGACGCTGGCTGAGCAGCCAGGTGGCCTTTTCGATATTGCGCGCGGCATTGCTGACAAACTGCGGGTTGATCGAGTCGGTCACATAGAACTGCGTGCGCCCGCCGTGAGCGGTCACGAGCATGCTGCCAATCGCATAGATGAACGCGCCGACGCGGTCGCCGCGAAAGTCGGGGCTCAAGGAATAGCTCAGGGCAGCCAGGTCACGCCGGTCACCCAGTGCGGGCAAGGGTTGGCGATTTTCGATGGCCTGGCGGATTTTCCGGGCGGCGGTCACCGCATCCGGATACCCCGATTGACGCCACTGGTTGGGGTTGCGCAGGTAGAGCTTGCTCATCAGCAGGTAGAGGCTTTGCAGGTTGTCACGCATCCCCAGCGTGGCCATGCGGTCGACGCTGGTCTGGAAGAACTCATCGGGCTTGCCGTCGCTGAACTGCCTGGCGATATCGCGGCCCTGTTGTTGGCTGCAACCCACTGCACACAGCGCGAACATCGCAGCCAGCAACAGCGGCCATCGGGTGGTAAAAATCGTAAACGTTCGATCCATCGGCACCGGGTCTGATTCTGTGGGCCGCACGCGGGAGTCGGGTGGCCGGGACAGAGGTAGATCAGCAAAATGGAAAAAAGTGCAGCGGTGCGGGTCGGATCAGCATCGGCTTACAGCCACAAGGAGGTGAACGAGACCAAGGGGGCCAGCAGACAAAGCCCGGCACAGGGCCGGGCTCTTTGGCCTGAACGCCTTCAGGTCTTGGGATGCTCAGTAGCTACTGAATCGGCCGCATCTAAATCCGACATATCTTCTTCAAGAGGCGCCTCGTCATCCGGCGGCAGCGGGATATTGTCCTCGTCACGCCGCGGGTCATGGCCGGTCTCGTTATCGGTGCCCCGGGTAACCGCTTGCTGGGAAATGTTGCCTGGGGCTTTCTCGTTGATTTCCATGCTGGCACTCCGTTTATAGGCTCGGGATATCCGCGCTTAGGATTGAGAGGCTGCATCGGGATTGAGAGTGCCGGGCGTTAGACGAATGGCGTTTAGTAGGCAGTCGGGGTGAAAGAAAAACTGCTGCCGTGCTGAGAAATTCTGCGGCGAACAAGGTCTCCCGGCTTCATATCAATTTCTGATTCGATGATTCTTGAGGTGCCGAAAAGCATGTATTTCGAGACACCAAGAATATGCTTGCCAGGGGCCAGCCCAAACCTGGCAACCTCCCCAGGGTGAAACTCGGCAGCCGGTTTTCCATCAATATGCAAAATAAAACGGACTTCAGCTCCGTAGATGCCCGAGTCTCTAGTCACCACCAACTGAGCCGCGTTCTTTTCCGTAAAGGCATACATTCTTGTGGATGGCACAGGGTCTGCGATGTCGGCAGATATAGGCGATGTGGAGCACCCACCAAGAGCAGCAAGCAGTAATGCTCCGATTAAGCCTCGCATATCGTTCCCTCAAAAAATTTGTGCGACTTTAACATCCACGATAACCATAACAAGCTGGCTGTTCGCTATGTCTTATCTGATGGTCGTTCTCCCCACCCACCGTTTGCCGCAGCAGAGCGACACCGGTCATCAATCTTCGGGATTGTTGTCAGCAAACGACTTATTCAGTAGGCCCTGAACGACACTGTCGGGATCACCCAGCAATTGCTTACTGAATGCCTCTCCCTCGGCTGGACGCGTCGCGAGTAGCCCCCAGGACTTTGTTCCATCTGCGTTAAAGACCACGATTAGCTGATTGTCTGCACAATCATGTGCCTTGCACATGTGGCCTACCGTAAAGCGCTTACCATCCGCCGAAACCGTCTCGACTGGCGACGCTGTGCCCTGAGCTTTACTGACCCAGTCCGGATAACTGAGCATCTCTGCGTAGGCTTTTTTGTAAGGCGCTTTGCTGGCAATCTCGGGCAGATATTGCTCAGCCCAAACGCCTTCAGAGACTAGCATCATGGAGGCACCCGCTAGCATCGAAAGGCTCAGTATTTTCATTCGAATGACTCCATCTCGCTGACTTTTCAGCCGCTTTCGCAGGTTGCACTTAAACATCGGTATGAAAGCTGGGACAGGGCACTGTTTTAGAAGTTTCGACGTTCACCTAACAAACAAGCTTGAAATCATGAGGCAGGCCATGGCTGCCGTGGAGAGGAATAAATCAGTCAAGCTAAAAGCTCCGTACTGTGCTTAGTAATGAATACGCAGTGCGAGGGCACGTGCACGATGACAGCTCCATACGGATCCAGTAAGACAGCATAGTCTTGTAGAAAAAGTGCTGTGATGACGGCGGTCATTTGCTTCGTGTACTTTCGACCCTCGACTTCACTTACGGATGAGTATCATGAATGACGATTTGAAGCAGTCAGGCTCTACGACTACATCACAAGCCACCACCTCTCTAGAGCAGGTCAAAACCGGCAGGGTCCTGGATTTTACCTGGGCGCCAAACGCCAACACCACGACCACCATCGTCTCGGCAGACTTTGTCGACTACAAGGTCGATACTGCCCAGGGCAGCCCCACTGGCGACAGCCATTCCATTGCACGATTTACCTATGTCCAGGGCAAAGGCGGTGGCCAGATCAGCCAGCTCTTTCTGGAAGAAATGCGTGCTGGTGTACGTGCCAATACCCAGATCGGGTTGATGGTAGGACGCAAATGGGTTCTGGACCCCAATGGGGAAGTTTCCGGCAGCATTGGTACATACGTGGTTGAGCAATTCGACGACATGCGCGCCAGTGTGAATTATGTCGGCTCCTTCGCCCGGGTCTTCGCTGATCCGAGAATGGTCAGTTACCACACTGGCGGACATGTGCACACCAATGTTTCTATCACCGGCAGCAGGCCCTTGACCATGTCGGATTCAGGCAAGTCGATGCTGGTCATCAGCGATACAGATGTCACGCTGACAATCGGTGATGAGGTGATTGAAGGGTTCAAGGTGAATCTAATCCAGGCAGCCGCCGGCAAGATCAACATTGCCGTATCCAGCAGCCACGTGATCTACAGCAACGCTGGAAGCCGCACGCACACGCTCAATCCACTGGATGAGCTGGAAGTCAGTACCTTCCCATTCGGGCCGGTGTTCCTGGCCTTTCGAGTTAGACCAACTGCCTAAATAGCCCGGTATAACCAAACCCCAGAAACGCAAAAGCCCCGCTTTCGCGAGGCTTTCGTGTAAATCTTGGCGGGAAACCAGGGATTCGAACCCTGGAGACGCTATTAACGTCCGCCGGTTTTCAAGACTGCCGAGTTAACTTTAAAAATCAATAGCTTAGCTATTAAACATTTCCGCACTTGGTCAATTTTTAGTGGGCTGTAAGCCCCGCAGTTCAAGGGGCGTATGTACAGTTGCGGAAATGATTTACTCCCTCTTCCGGCGTCCTGCCGACCGAACAAAACTACCCAAAAAACACACCCGCTACTACTCTGTTCACTCTCCGGAGGAACACCGATGCCGAATTCAGATCTACTCCCTTCCCTGCTTTCTAAGCTCTACGAAAACCAGCTAGCCCTCGAAGCGTCCATCCTGGAATTGTCCAACTGGGTGGAGCAGCGTGGCTCCGCCGAGGTAGCAGAAAATGTTCGCGGCGCTCTTCAAGCTATCGACGATAACGAGGAGTTCATCAAGCTGACCCTGGCCGTCCTCATGGCGCCTGACTGATCGTCAGACGGGGCTGCAGCTCGTCGCCTAAATTCGCATCACGGTCACCTCGATTACTATGCACACACAGTAGTCGAGATACCTCACCATGAACGTCGGTGAAGGCACCTCAACCTGCCTTGGATGCACTAAGATCTAGAAGCCACCAGATAACCATTAAAAATATCAGCTTGGAAAAGCGTCCAACTTCATGCAGCTTTTTCAGCTCCCGAAAAAAACCTCTTCTTTGCTCTAAACCAGCCGGTAAAAACATTAACCTTATTCATGAAAGGCTTTTCGATAAATCTGAAAGTAAACCCGCACACAACTATCAAAATCGGAGTAAGCAACGAAATAACACCCCAGAATTGTAATGGGGACAACTGCCTCGCCCGCTCAAACCCCAATAAAAAAGTAAATACCGAAAACAACAAAATACCATGCAGCAGGTATATCCCGTAAGCCATCTCTCCCAAAGCGCGTGAAACTTTAAGACTGAGAATACCAAACAAGCTATTTCCGCCACCAACAAAGCAAAACACAATAACTAGCAAAAATCTAGGAATTACATCACTGTAAATCGTCGAATAGTTAGAAACAACAAAGACCAGCATCAATACCATACTCAACGAAACGGCTTTTGAATTCGCAAATCTTATAAAAAAACTGTGGCGTACAAGTAAAGAAGCTAGCATCCCCCCAAAGAAAAGCCACCCAAAACTTTTATCGTAACCGTAGCTGCTAAGAACATAAACTGCGAAAGCAGTAAGCAAGAAGTACTTTACTGGTGGCTTACACCCCATCAAAGCTGCAACAATTGGCAAAAATAGGTAAAAAAACCATTCGTAGGGTAGCGTCCATGTAACACCAGCGTTAATTATCCATGTTGAAGGGAGCCCATTTAAATCTGCCGCACCCAACATTGTGAAACCGAGCCATTTTAACGCCGATATAGCAATCTGAGAAAGTGGTTGCGGCGGGAGATCCTTAGTGAGAACCCATACAATCACAAACAAGATAGCAGTAGATAAAAAGTATAGAGGCGCCAGCCTTAGAAGACGAGAGAGATACAAGCGCGCCCAATCGATCTTCCTAACTCGGCCATCTAGAATTTGATTAAAAAATAAAAACCCCGTAATCATAAAAAACAAGGCGACGCCAATTTGTCCAAAATGCACAAAAAGCTTAGACGGCGGCAGCGCCCAGATGCCGGACTGCAAATAGTAATACCAAATGCATGAATGATGAAGAAAAACAAAAACAGCCAGATACCCTCTTAAACCATCAATAGTCAGAAATCGACCATGAAAAGAAGGAGCAACAAGCTTATTTTCAATCAATTTAGTCGACAGCAAAGACACCGCCAAAACCACCAGCGCAGCAAATACACTTATTATTTCCACTTGAGTAGATTTTCCTAATTCGAAGCGTTGAGAGCCCTAACTAACATCTGCTTTTTATGGCAGCATACATTGTTAGGGAATTTCAATAAAGCGTTGGTTTTCTAGATCAGTGCACGATCTCTTTAACGTACGCCTGACACGCTCGCAGCGCTATCAGTCCTTGATCCCCGTCGTCGGTGATGGCAATAATTCGTTGCGCATGCGCTGGGTCAAGTTGGGCTCGACGGGCTGCATGAACCACGCCGACGGCGCCGGTGGTGGTAGGCACGTTGCAGCTACTGGCTGGATCCTCGGCAAGGAGGACTGACAGCCGGACATCAGCAGTAGCAAGCTGGTCACGCAGGCGAGCTTGGTTGCGTTGGGCATCGGATAATTCTCGGGTGTACTGTTGATCGGATGCGGCCAGGGCCTGCTCAGTTGCCAGGCGCTTGTCCTGCTCGGCGCGGGCTTGGGCGGCGGCGGCGCTGCTGATCGCGGCCAGGTCATTCTTGTGCAGGCCCTCCTGCTCAGCCAGCTTTTCGCCCATGCGCCAGTCTTGAACCTGCCAGGTAACGCCCGCGGCACCAGCCATCAGCAGCAGGATCAGCACCGCCAGGCCGGCCAGCTTCTGTACCGGCGTCATGCCAGTGCCCGCCGCACGCCTTCGGCCAACACAACATCAGGGTAGGCATACCCTGCGTTTTCGTGATGGATGATCGCTTTGACGAAGTCAGTCATAACCACAGGATGGCCCAGGTCGATCTCGGCGCCAGGCCGCGTGCCGGTGTTCGCTTCAACGGCCCGAACATACGCCGCGGTGTCGTTCTCTACCGACGGCGCCCACCGGCTGATGATCGCCTTAACAGTTTTCAGTCCGTGCTTGCGCTGATAAGTCAGCAGCAGCTTGCCCAGGGCACGGATACCATTCTCAGGCGTATCGAACCGTGCAAAGCGCTTCTCAATAGCTGGGTCTGGCTTGAGCTGGCCCTGCCACTGGTTGGCCGGGTTGTAATCGATGTTGCCGGGGTTGTTGTTGCGTACCCCGCGGGTTTCGATGGTCGGCATGCATTTCTCCAGGCGTAAAAAAGCCCGCTCAATTGGCGGGCTACTATTCTTCGGTTGAGGCAATGGGTGGTGGAACTTCCGCCTTGGGCATTTCAAGCCGCACGTCAATCCAGCTATTCAGCGGAACATCCATTGGCGCACCGCGTCCTGAAAGCATTTCGCCATCTTCCGTCAGCGTCCAGCGCTGCTTGAACAGACGTACCGTGACGGTGCCGTCTTCATCTTGGTGGCTGTCAGTGATACCCAGCATTCGCCCCCCGTCGGGCGAGCTCGGGTCATGTGTACGCCAGCCCTCAAGAGCCAGGCCGAGACTTCCAGCAATCTTGTACTCACCCACACCCATGCGTTGTACCGTGACGCCTCGTGCCTCGCTGTTAACTACGCCCCAGTCACCAGCCGGGGCAAACGTCTCTTCCTGAAGGTCGCGACGCTCACTAGTAGCGACACAAGCAATCCGCATAATTGGCGAGGCAGCAGAAAGCGCACCACCAGATCCACGAGTAGTATTGCCAGTGTGGTAGACCTCTCGAGTGGAGGCATTGGCGTAGTCTCCGGATCGGAACCACATCTTGCCACTGAAAGACATGATGATTTGCGACCCAAAATTACCTTCCGGAAATGCCGCATTGATAACGGTTCCCGATGCTTGGGCAGGAGCACCGGCAGTATTCGCGTTCCAGAGCTGAAAGGAATTACCCCACGTATTCAAACTGGCCACCGTTTGAGAGCCGCGATCCCCCATCAACATCACATTTCCCGAGGCGGATCCAGCAGTCAATGTAGCAGCGCTGCCAAGACCAAGCTTACCCCGCGCACCAGTTGCCGTAGTGTCCCCCGTGCCACCCTTTGAAATTGGCACAACGTTCTCGGTCGATACAGTGCCCAGGCCGGCCAACGTAGCGCCCCACTGCTGAACCATCAGGTTGACCGCATCAGCCAAGGCTTTTGGATAGCCGTTCACAGGCACGATGCCATAAGCAGCGCCCGCTGAGGTGGCGCCACGGTAGGCTGGCGAGATAGAGACGGATGTATCGCTGGATGGGTTGATCACCTGATAGATACCGTTATCTGGACCGACAAACATGTCGCCGGATCGGCAGTTAGAAAACTTCGTGCCGACGCCGGTTACAACGGCATTTCCGTTATTGACTGTAACCGTTCCTTCTGCGAACCAAGATGACATAGGTTTCCCCAAAATTTGTTAGTTGATATTGAACATGCCGCCCGATGCTACTGAGTGATCCTTCCAACCATCACAGTTACGCCTGTGACAATAGCGTTCTGTACCCCAATCATCCCGAGAGTAAGAATTCTGCTTGGATAGTTCCACATAGCTGCAATCTGGCGGTTAGCCGTACCTGAGGCAATTGTTACCGCTTGCATGCATAAATTATTTATGAGCATGTACTCGTCTTCATTCAGATTGAACTGTGAATTAAAGTACGTTATTGATACGCCTTGCCCGGTAGTGCCGCTCCCGGCATAAGTCCAAGTATTGCTAGCCCTGACAAACTGGGCGGCAGGTGTGCCTGAATCGAAAATCGTTTTGCGGCTTGCATCACGCAGCCGCACGCCAAAAGTGGCTAATGGCTGGGCCACGTAGCCAGCAACGAACCATCGCCCTACTGGCTTGATCGTATACATATTGAAAATACGGACCCTGAAGCCCGTCCAGTTGCCCGCAGATCCAAATATTTCAAGGTTGCTCATCCCGATGATGCCGTTTGCACTATCGGGCCGAATGAAAACAAGTGGCTGCTCTTGCGTGGTAATTGGTGACGGGAAATACGTAGATGAGGAATTTCCATTTTCCTCGGTACCTACATACCTCCCCTTGTACATAACAACGAGTCTCGAATATTCCGAATCAATTACTACTCGATTATCGTCTCCTGCCTTGAACACTAGCCCATAGGATTCCGCCATATCATTTAAACCTCACCACTGTCAGACGCTGTCTTGTAATTGTTATGGCGGAGGTATTGTATGGATCGCCTTTAATAGTTCTCCACACCCGCACAACTCCGTTAAGAATTTCTGGCTCTACCTGCGCGTCGAACATCGAATTGACTGCCTGTATTGGCGTAGGAAAAGCGGCGGCGTTTTGAGGAGTAATTCCAGGAATCGCTATATCTATAAACTTTGCCCCCCAAGTTTGAGGGGCGATTATTTCAGAATAAACCACCCTCATTGTGAATGACGTTTCATCAAGTTCCACAACGCCTGTAGGCCCCTTGATCCGCATACCGAAAATCATACCGAAAGCCTCCCGACCGATACGCGATCGACCCCGCCCGCATCAAACACCGTCAATCCGTCGTTGTTGAGCAACGATGAACCACCAGTGCCCGCGCTTCTCAATGTGAACGTGCCGGCAGGAATATTGATTTCCAGAAGTGGACGCCCAAGCGAGTCCACTGCCGGCGACCGCAATACCATCCCTAGAACAATTTCCTGAATGACCGCCTTGCTGATGATCGCGGTGTTGAATACGGCCTGGCCGTTTTCAATGACGAACATCGGAATAACCTTGCCGTCGATCTCGTTCACGACTGCCATCCGTTGAGCCATGATCAGGAACTCCGACTGCGACCCGTTTGAACCGAAAGCCAAGCCTGTAGTTACTCGCCGCCCATCTACGATGGTTTGAGCCTGGAGCGTGACCTGGGCAGAAACTCTGTTGTCGAGCCCAACCACCGTTTCGCTTACCGTTTGCACTGACGCGCTGGTCTGGCCGATGCTCGACTGCAGCGTTTCCGTAGTCTTGGCCAAAGCCTCGTTTGCACTTGCCTGCACAACCTTCTCGGCTGCAAAGCTGGCCGTTGACTCCCACGCCTTGATCGCGCCGGCCAGATCACCAGAGCCATCGTCCCCACGAACGGAAGCACGCAGCGCCTCATTGCTGGACGCCTGGGATGTGATCTTCCCGTCTAGGTTGGTGACTTTTGTGTCGAGGCTGGTGAGCGCCTGAGCGGTACCGGTTGCCTTTTGATCGACCGCAGACAGATCGCTATTCAGCTTGGTGATCTGCGCTGCAGACGTCTCGCGGTTCGATGCAACAACCTGTTCCAGGACAGTCAGCGACGACTTGTTGTCGCCTACCTGGGCACCCAGGGTAAGCAGTTGCTGAGCCATCGCATCGTTTTCGCTGACTCGGGTTTTACGCTCGACCGCCAGATCTGCCGTCGAAGTCCAGCCTTTGATGGCGTCGGCCAGATCGCCGGCGCCGTCGTCACCACGGGCAGCTGAGCGCAACGCCTCAACTGAAGTGGCGGTGGCCAACACCTTGCCGTCGATTTCCTCGATCTTGGTTTCGATGATCTGCACCTGGGACACAAGCGCATTAGTGGTCTCAAGGATGGTGCCGATATCAATCCAGTACGTGGCGTCGGGCGGTGTTACTCCCACAGGCACAGGGCCTTTCGCTTGGTAGAGACGTTGATCAAGCCGCACGATGTCGCCCTTCAGATAGGGCTTTGCCGGGTCATAAGCGAGGGCATCGCTTACCTGCTTGATCAGATCCTCCAGCTCCTGCTTGGCTTCCTCGAGGCGTTCATTTACTGAGCCAGGGCCGTCGCCGGTGATCAGCTCGATCTCTTCGCGCAGGCTCTGGTACAGGGCGCCCTTACCGATCTTCTCGGCGTAGTACGCCTCATAATCGCTCTGCTTGCTGCTGGCCTGGCCGTTGACGGCGCCGGGCACAGGGAAGAACGGCCCGACGTTGCCAGTCCGGTCAACCAGGCGCGCCCAGAAGAACAGGCTCGCGCCGGCCAACAGGCTGTGCATCTCGTGCGAGGCCTGCGGGTAGCTGAAGTCGCTCAGCTTGACCGCCGTCGTCAAGTCGGGCGACTGGCTGTACCAGAGTTCCGTCCGTTGGGTGTCCTCGGCACCTGGTGGGAATCCCCATTGAATGCCGATGCCATAGATCAGGCTGGTGGTGGTCAGGAATGACACCGCCGGCGGTAGGCCCGTCTTGCCTTCAAGGTTGGTCAGGTTGGAGCTTTTCCAGATCGACGAAATTTCGAACGCGCTTACCGAACGCACCCGGGCCAGATAGGCGCCTGAGTAAATGCCGGTGACATCGACGCTCGTCGAGCCAGTACGCTGCACCTTGATCCAGTTGCCGCTGTCCTTGCGCCACTCCACGTCATACGCGACTGCGCCAGCAACAGCATGCCACGAGATGTTCATGGTGCTGATGGCGATACCCTGGTTCACCGCATAGCTCGACGTCAGCGTGACGCTGGCCGGCGGTGGTACCACAGTGATCGGGATAACGCTGATCGGGCGCTCTTCCAGGCGAGCGCCTGTGTCGATGTGCGCAAATTTACTTGGGTCGTACTGCACCGCCGAGATTTCGAACACGCCAGCCTCTGGCCGGGCCACGCTGACCACCCGGTAAAGCGGGACAGCCAGATCGTCAGCATCCAGTGCCCACACCAGTTCAGGCTCAGGCGTTACAGAGTAAGCCACGGTTACCGTGACCTGCCGTCCGCTGACCAGGTGCACAGTGCGCCCCTCACACTTTCCGTCAGGCAGGTTGAGGATCAGCCGGTCGCCGGGCTTGGCCTGGGTGTCGTGGTCCAGGGTGATAACCTTGCCGTTTACCGCTGAGATACGCCCGCCGATGGCGCGGCCAGCCAGCAGCTCGTCAGCAATTGGGATCACGTAACCAGGCAGCGGAATACGGCCGTCCAAGCCGACCTTGAACGTTACGGCCCGGTCCTTGGAGTTAGTCAGCAACGCCCACTTACCGCGGCGCTGGGCCTCGGACTCGCGGGTGCAGCCGATAGCGCTGATCTCCAGCGGGTTGTCACCGTAGCGCCGCTGCAGCTTCTGGTCTGTCACTGCGGTGACGTCCGTGTCGTAGTTGTTCAGCGGGTTGTCGTAGCTGACCAGCGCACGGGTGTAGCGGGTGCGCTCCGATGCGCTGGAATAGGTGAACTTGCCGTCGATGACGTTTGCCCGCGTGTAGGCAAAGTCGAAGTCCGTAGCGCGCGGCATATCCGACAGGGTAAACACCTGCCCCTGGGCCCAGTAGGTCATGCCTCGGTAGATCGCAGAGATGTCACGCAGCAGTGACCAGGCATCGGCTTTGCTCTGCAGGTTCAAGTTGCAGATGAAGCGCGGCTCCTGGCCACCCTTCCCGTCCGGCACCAGTTGGTCGCAGTATTGAGAGATTCGGTACAGCTCCCACTTATCCACCATCCACGGCTTGATGCGACGGCCAAGACCGAATCGGTCAGCGGTGGTAATGTCGTATGTCATCCAGGCAGGATTGTCGGTCCAGGCCTGCTTGAACGTGCCGTCCCAAACACCGGAGTAAGTGCGTGACACAGGGTCGTAGTTGCTCGGCACCTGCATCTTCTTTAGCTTAGTCTCGACCGTCACGGCCGGGATGCTTCGGAACTGCTCGGCTGAGAACTCGATGTAGAGTAGCGCCGTATTTGGGTAACGGATCTTCGCGTCGATCACTTCAGTGAAGCCGGCGATCTGCATGGTGTCAGAGATTTTGTTGTTGTTCTGGTTTGGTGTGATGCGGGTGATGCGCATCAACCAGCCAGTCGTGGCTTTGGGTAAATCGATACGGCGTGTGCGCTCGTACACGCTGGTGGTCTTGCCGTCGACAGCCTCGCTCAGTACCTGCTGATAGGCACCACCATCAGTGGCCAGCTCAACCTTGTATTCAATCCGGTACCCGTTGATGTTGCCCCGGGCGTCCACCGACTGGAGTGCGGGCCAGGCAAACCGCACACGCACAGCGGAAAGCTGGGTATTGTTGATCGCCCTAACCCATGGGGTGCCGCTGCGCAGCTCGCTGCTGATGGTGGTCTCGTTCTCTACCGATGGGATGCCCTGAATATAGGTCTGGTCCACGGCCCCGGTGCGCCACTCCCACTTCACGTTTGGGAAGTTCATGTTGCCCTGAGGGTCTTGCAGCGGAGTATTGTCGAGGTAGATGTCCCTGGCCGTTGGCGTCCCTTCGAATTCACCCTCGCCCACGGCGATCAGCATTTTGGCGATGGCGACCGAGCGCAGACTGTCCGGGGCTTCTGTCGGCGTTTTGGGCTTCTCTTCGCCGCCCTTGGCGCCGTGGATGTCAATCTTGCGTGCTGCGCCCATGCTTTTCTCCAGGCAATAAAAAACCGCGATATCGCGGCTTCGGTTAACCTCAAACTTTTCTGGTAAGGAGCCAATATGATGAAGCTCAAAAACGCTTTGGTGCTGGTAGCGGCGATATCAGCTACAGGCTGTGGAACCATCAACACCACTTTCCGAGACGACACCGTCGCGAGCAACAAGCTGGCTCGTTGGAGTTCGAACTGCGATTCCGTACCGAGAATCTACAGCGGTGCCGTTTTTGATTACTGCACACTCGATGCAGCGCCGCGTCAGAGCACCGGGTTTGACGGATACCCATCTGCGTCATTAATTTTGCTAGATATGGGGCTGTCTGGAATTGCAGACACCCTCATTTTGCCCTACACAATTTACCTACAGAGCAAACACGGAGAAATAGAAAAAACGAGATTCGAATAGTCGCACACACACTAACTTCAAGTGACCAGTAGCTTGCTCCGGTCATTGCTACATCTGGTCTTCGGCGTAAATGGCAGCGCTAATGATCGCCCCGCCGACACGGCGTTTGCCGTAGCAGAGCGGTACCGGGTTGCCCGACGCCGTGGTGTTCTTGGCGCTACCGAAGGCGTAGCCAGGGGTATTCTCTGGGGCCGCGCTGGTCTTGAGTCCGCCGGCCTGCGGGCTGAGCATCTGGATAACGCCGCCAGCGACAAGGCCGATGCCAGCGCCGATGAGCGGCGTACCGAAAGGAGTGGCAGAGAAAATCACACCCACAACAATCAAGATCGCGCCGACGATAGTTTGAAGAATGCCGCCGCGCTTGCTACCCACTACCACCGGGGCAATTCGGATGTCACCGGCACCGTTATAGCTCAGTTCCTTTTCTCCGATGTTTCGTTTGTCGCGAAAGACTGCGAACTCTAGCCCGCGCGACTTAGCGTTCGACAGAAAGCGCTCAAAACCAGGGATCTGGACGCAAAGCGCCTTAATGGCTTCGGCCGGCGACTTTACGGCGAGCCTGAACGACTTCCCGAACTGCCGGAGTTGCCCGTGCAAGCGGATGGTTGTCATTGGCTGGTAATTGATTGCTGAGGCCTGCATGGCTTTCTCCTGGCGTAAAAAAACCGCCCGGGGGCGGCTTCATCTATTTCGCTTTCAGTTGTAGTCGACATAAGGGCCAATGTAGAAACCGCCAATATCGCCGCTAATCCTGTAGATGCTCTCCTTTCCAGGTTGCACGGTTGCTGCGATGGTACGAATGGCCGCGCCAGCACATAGACCAGAACCGGCTAGACCCGCGCCGAGGCTCGGTGAGCCAGGGGGAAGGAGGAAGGTAGCCCGTTGACCCGTACCTATTTTCGCCGCTTTACGTCCATCTACATACACCACGATATCGCAGCCCGAGCCAACTGCGCCGGAGTCGCGAACAACTGTGACTTTTCCGCTTTCACCCGAGGGCTTTGACTGAAAGGCGTAAAGCTCATCCGTGGGGACCGGCTTCGCATCCCTAACCGATATCGCCGATGAGGCACACCCCGCCAGCATCGCCACCGCTACCGCCGCTATCAAAATCCGCATACCTAGCCCCTCCCCGTCAATCGGGTCATTGACCCGCGCCCGCCAGATTCACCGTCCGGTTGAAATCCAATAACGCCTGCCATGCGTTCGGCTGGCAACCGAACATATTGTCGCACCAGAGCTTTGCGCTGATCTTGTGTTTGCCAGAACCCAGGGCATCCTTAGAAATCTGCGCGGCCAAGGCTGGGCTGTTCGGCATAGGATTGTATGTGTCGAAATAATCAGACCCGTAGTTTTGAATCTTGGTTCCCGCATGACCCAGAACCCAGCCGCGCGCTGCCGACCACATCACCTGGCACTGATTTTCGCTCGTGCATACTGGCGTTGTTCGCTGGGCTTCCGCACGCCAAGCGTCGACCTCCTGCGTGTTAGCGCAGCCAGCCAAAAAAGCGAAACCTATCAAAATAGCTACCGTGCGCACCATCTTTCAACTCCTGTGATTTTGAACGCACTCTAGCACTACGCCATCACAAGATCGAACCGACCAAACACCTCCTTGAAAGAAGCCTGTCCAGGCATCCAGCGTGGATGGAATGCCAGTAGCGAAATTTGCAATCAAAAGATAGCATTATGCCACCTAAATATTCCCTCCAGAATTCTAATGGATTTGATAAATGGATTTATTTTCTATACCACCTACGGTTTATGTAGCACTAGGCGCAATCGTTGCCGCATTGTTGGCTGGGTTTTTCTCTTATGTGAATCTAGTAAGTGCCAAAGAAAACAAAGTCTCGGAGTTTCGGTTGGCGTGGACTGATGGTTTAAGAGAGGAGGTAGCATCATTTACTGCCGCAATTCAAGTATTGGCCAAACACGAAGAGACCTTTATGGATCTACGGCAGTATAAATGGCCAGATGTTAGCGAATACGATCTTGAGGTAAAATGGATTGAAAAATCTGAACTATTATTTTCTCAGTGCATTGAGAATATGTCGAAAATCCATCTTCGCCTTAACCCAGATCACATAAAGAAACCGAATGGACTCGAATCAAAGTTAATGGATGCCTTAAGGTTATCCAGAGACTGCTTCAATGATGGTGACTACGCAGGTGCCTTGGACGGATGTGGAGCTATCAGAAACACGGCTGCCCCCTTATTGAAACAGACTTGGGAAACTGTAAAACTGGGAGAGCCGGGCTACAGAAAAATTAGAAAATACGCGCTACTCACTGTTGCTGGTGGCTTTTATTTATTGGTGTGCGCGGCAATCGGCATTGCCCTATACAGCACAGTAAAACAGGAAAAAGCTCAACTTGCGAATGTAAAAGAAATCTCCTCGACCAAGTTAATTTCCGAAGAAAACCCTAAGCCATGTTATAAAACAATCCCACTAACAAAAGAGTGTAAAACTCACGACCCGCTACTGCTGAAATTCTTGACTGACAAATACCGAAGATAGAGAACAGAAAAATACTCAGTTACGAAGTCGGTGATTTCATATGATCATTCAATTCAAAGCGCAGGTTTAAAATCACAGGGTTCCCCAGTCCTACGCCTGCAAGCCCAAGGACTGGGATAGCGCCAATATCGGCGCGTTTATGACCTGGAGGTCAATGTGAACGAAGGACAAACCATCTTCCCCTACATCATCGTCACCTCGAAAGAAGACTACATCCCTGTAGCGGAGAAATTCGCCTACAAAGGTGTTGAAGTCGGGTGCGGTGTCATCACCTTTTTGTCAGAGTCTGATTTCGGGACAATCTACGACGCGCTAAAAAGCGTGGGCTCAGGGTATGCGCTGATCTTGGCTGATGATCTCAACTACTTCGGCGACGGCGCTTTCGATAGGGCCTTCCATCACATCAACTGATCTTCATTCTGCTGCCTGTAAAAAGAAGCTTGCCACCGACAACTTCGATTTTACCGCCCTCGGAAAGATTATACGGGCCGCTGAGCAAATACTCAGCGCGCCCATCTTGAACATCAACCTCTACCGGATCGCGATTTGGCTTGCTCCCCAGCATTGAGCGCCAAGCGATTGCCGGGCTGAACTGATCGATCTTCTGCATACCCACTCCTGCGGCCATGCCGCGTCATATTGGTTGTTTTGCGTCTTTATGCCTGAGGATCAGGCGTGTTCGGTCATGCCAAGGTCCGCCGAAGACGATAATTTCCGACGGCCTGCCGTACAGGTGGTGCAACAGGAACGGCCCTGGACCGAACACACCTGAGTCCTCACCAGAGAGCGACGGATCGGTGCCAAGGTATATGCCAGCGTGGTTCGGGTGAACGGTGCGACCAACCTGCATGACGATCATGTCGCCCCGCTGCGGTCGGTCGACGCGCACAAACCCGGCTGCCTCGTATTGCTGCTCGTACAGGCTTGCGTTCTCCGCGCGCTCCCACCAACCGTCGGTGCGCTGGAATGCTTCGAACTCCAGCCCCCACTCACGCAGATACCAGTCGGCGCAGACCTGCCAGCAGTCCCAGGCACCATGCACAAACGGACGCTTGAGCAGCGGCGTACTGCCCGTGGGCGTGATCGTGCGCATGTCGCCCTCTGGCCAGGACAGAATGTGCCAGGGCAAGGCCGTGGCCTCGCACATCGCCAAGTCATGCGGTGACGGCCTGCTGGTAGCGTCCGGGTGCGAGTGAACAATGCCGATCACCTCGCCCAGGTCTTCCGCCGCAGCGTAGTCCTCGGGGTCGAGGCGGAACTCTTCGCTTGGCTCCGTGGCGATGTTCGTGCAGGGGAAGTACTTCTGCGCACGACCCATGGCAAGCAACAAGCCGCAGCATTCGCGCGGATACTCGGCCGCCGCGTGCGCCTGGATGTCCGCAATGATGTGCTTGCGCATGGTCAACTCCGTGCTATCAGGGAAACGGCGGGGAATCCACCGAAGGAGAGTTCGTTGTTCTCGCCGAAGCGCAACTTGCAGGACGACAGGCAGCCCTTGCACTGATCCAGCGCTGGATCATCCGTGAGATTGTCCTCGTCATCGAACATGGCCGCGCCGGTGTACCCGCAATCTGCCCCGCGATATCCGTTCGTCATGGCCCAGTGGCAAAACGTCGTCATCTGGCGCCCGGGCAGCCCGTGGTTGTCGATCTCGCCCGGGGAAGAAAGCTCCCAGACCACCGCCTCGCCGTCTTCGCTGGTTTTCTGGTCGATGTACCAGATCTCCAGAGCCTCCTGAGCCGGATCTGCAGTTGGGTTACCGTCGGGGAAGTTCGCCGCATCCAGGTACTGCGCCAGCGTCTCGCGCACCGTCAGCTTGAATTTCAGCAGGTCCTCGAAGGCCAGGCACAGGGCAGTCACTCGGCCATTGATGTTGCCGGCGGCGAACGTGGGGCGAGAGGCGGTGCCGTCACTACTGGAACTGATGCCATCAATCTGCACCGGCCAGGCCGCGTATTCTGCGCCCTGCCACCAGATCGATTTAGCGGGCAATTCATCTTCTGAATGCTCGTAGGCAAGCAGCTCCTCGGGCGTATGCGGAATGGCGTGCCCGTGGAAGCGCAGGTAATCCGCGCCGTATTCAGTCCCGTCGATTTCAAACAGGCGAATCTCGCCGCCGGGCTCCAGTTTCTGGATGTCCGTGATCAATGCCATGGGTAGGTCTCAGGGATGAAAGGTTTGTTCGAAGGTGGCGGTGATGGCGTAGACCTGTCCCCCGCGGTGCACTGGCTTGTAGCCGTTGCACTTGTAGAGGCCCAGCTCGCCCAGGGGCGGCTCCCAGAGGAAGCCCTTCGCCCCTTTGTGGCGGTCGAGGAATGCCATGATGTCCTTGATGCGCGGCTTCAGCCCCGTAAAGGTCACCGGCCAAGACTGCGACCGGTTGTTAATGCCATCTTCCGCCGACTGGGCGTATCCATCGCCAAACTGCTTGGTACGGACGCGCTGGACGATATCGCCCTCCGCGCCTTTTTCCGTCGCCCAGGTGAATCGTTCGATTGCCATCATCGCCCCTTGATTGCTTTGTTGATGACGCCGCCCTGGCGCATATCCTTCGAGCGCAGTTCTTGATACTTCTGCTCTACGAAGGTCGCTAGTTCCTTGCCGAATAGGTCATAGCCAGGGGCGTCAGCGGTTGACGAGGCGTTACCGTCACCATCGATATGCACCTCGACATTGATCTGCGTGCCACCGGCCCCGCCGCCGCCCATCGCCATAACGCCCAGCTTGCCGCTCGACGTCCGGGTCAGCGGCATGATCGCCTCTTCCCCAGCCTCCCCCATTACACCGGTTTTACCGTTGGCCATGCCGAAAGCCGTAGGCTTGCTGACGATGGAGTTCGTGAATGCGCCGCCATCGGCGAACATCTGTACGCCGCCCGACCAGGCGCCGCCATTGGCCTGGGTCACGCCAGACCAGCCCGCCAATACATCAGGGCTGTACCCTGCCGCTGTCGAGCCTGCTGACGTGGTAGCCCCGCCGCCGAAGTACGAGCCAGCGGCAGATATACCGAGCCCTACAAGTGAGCCGAGAAGCCCAGAGGCTGCTTGCCGAGTAGCAATGCGCGCCATATCCGCCAGAATCGACTTGGTGAAGTCTGCAAACGAGAGCTTCCCGGTCATGGCGAAGTTGACGATTGAGTCCTCCATCGAACTGAACGCGTTGCCGAACAGGCTTTTGGTCTGCCCTGCCACGTTCTGCGCCGAATCTAAGTAGTTGGCCCAGGCCGATGTAGCGCCCTTCGTCCAATCGCCCTGGGCGCTCTCCACATCCGCATAGTTCTGCCGGATCTGGTCAGTGGCGGCCTTGTTCGCGTCTGCGAGCGCCTGCGACTTACGCTTGAACTCTTCCTCCGACATGTTCCGCGACGGGTCGGATCGCTGGTTTTCCAGTTCCAGCGACTGTTGAGCAAACCTGTCTTGCTGGCTGTTCAACTGCCCACTCAGTGCATTCTGTCGGTCACCCTGGCCGACGCCCAATACGGCACGCTGCCCGGCAAGCTCCAAGGCCCGCTGTTGCTGCCCCAGCGCCTGCACGTACGAACTGATCGCCCGCTCCTGCTTGGCGAGTCGCCCCGTCTCGTTGGTAGCCAGTACTTCAAGCTGGCTATCAGCGTCCTTCTGCGCCTTGGCCATCCCTGCACGCGCGTCAGCGATCTTCTGGTCCAGCTGGATGCTTTGCGCAGCCGAGGTTGTCTTCTTGCCCTTGGCGGCTTCCAGTGCCGCAATTTCGGACTCGTAAGCCGCCGTCACTTGGTCGCGTTCGTTACCGATTAGCGCTTGGCGTCGAACCAGATAGTCAGCATCCGACACAAGCCCGGCCTTCTGCGCTGCGTCCAGTTCCTTCTGATAGTTTTTGTAGTCAGTCGCGATAGCTGCCAGGTTGTTCTTGGCGTTGTTGAAGCTGGTCACATCAACCTGTGTGCCGGCGGCTTTAGGATCCTTGAACTTGTCGTTGATGTTGGCGATGTTCTTGTCGACCGTCGCCTGGGCCAGGCGCGGATCATTCGGCGCTACCTTGCGGATATCGTCGAGTTGTTTTTTGTAGTCCTTGAGTGCATCGGCGCGTTTCTGCTCATTCGTCCACGAGGACTTGGCGAGAGCGTCAACCTTTTGCATAGAGGTGATGGCGGCTTGTTGGGCCTTTGCCTGATCGCCTTCCAGCTTTGCAATTTCAGCCTGTGCCGCCTTCTGGTCCTCAAGCATATTCAAGCGGTTTTGATAGAGATCAATCATCTCTTGCTTGTTTTGGAACAGACCTACGTCGCCGGACTGCGCACTTGCCAGGTCTCGGCGGGCCTGTTCGATATCGGCGCCGATGTCCGGGCGGCCGATGTTCTTGAGGCTGTCGGCGGCCCGTGCAACTGCGTTGTACCCTTTCTCCCAGAAGCTCAGATTCTCCAAAATCTTCGGAGTGCGCTCGTTAATCGCGTCGGCATAGGACTCGGTGGCGAGCTTTACGGCGCCGGCATGGTTTCCTTGTTGCTCCAGTGCTGCAATCTGGGAGTAAACCGAAGCAGTCAGGTAGTGATACTGCTCATTGAGTGCAGCGGATGCTTTCACTGGATCTTCGGCCAGCTTGGAGAACTCGGAAACCGTCTCGCTCACTGCCTTGCCGGTAGCTTCCTGCATCGACACGGCGGCCTTCGTAATACCCGCAAAGCTCTCACCAGCTATCTTGCCGTTGTCCGCCAACATAGCCAAAACAGCCGCGGCCTGGCCGGTGGTGCCGACCGTTGCGCTTACCTGCCGCGCCATATCGCCCAGTTGCCCAGCGCTGACACCGGCATAGTTACCAGTGAGAATTAGCGACTTGTTGTAGCTGTCCTGCTCTTCACTGCCTTTGTGATACGCGTAGGCAAGGCCGCCCACAGCAGCAGTGGCGAGGGCCAAAGGTGCCAGGATAGCGAGAAGCCCAGCAGCACCTGCCCCAGCACCGGCGCCCAATTGAGCCACGGCACGCACGCCGCTACCCCAGTCACCTGACGACAGCGCGTTACCTAGCTGTACGACGTTTTCCTGGGCCTGGCGGGTACCGAGGCGCAGCTTGTCGAAGCCGGTGGTGGTCTTTTCAAGCTTTGCATAATCCTTGTCAATCTTGCCCAGGGCGCTGTTGTACTGGTCCTGGCTGATCCGGCCCTCGTCGAGGTGCTTGCCGAGCTGCTCGACCTGGTTGTCCAGCTTTGCCAGTGCCGCGCGGGCCGGGTCAATCGCCCCAAGCAGGCTGTTCAGTGCCTTCTGTTCATCCATGGCCGACTTGGCCAGGGCGATCTGCTGCTTATCGAGCTGAGCCGATATCTTCGCCGCCTCAGCCTCGCCATAGGCGCCGGTCTTGGTCAGCTTGGCGAGCGCGTCACGCTGCTTCGCCAGGTCCTGTGTGGTTTTGGCGCTGGTGGATAGCGACTTCTCCAGTGCCTGCATTTCGTTCATCAGCGAAACGGCGGACTGCTCGGCCCGGCCGCCGGCCTTCGCCATTTCATCCAGGCTCGTTTTCGCCTGGATTGCATCGGCCGAGTCGATCTTGACGCCGAGTTCTGCAATGTTCATCGACTCACCTTGAATAAGTGCCCGTGGTTACGGGCTGTTTTCCCTTTCCTCCGCCATAACGCGCAGGGCTTCACCTTCCAACACCTGAAGGTCAAGGAAGATGTCAGCGAGTTTCTTTTTCTTGATGCCGAGGTACCCGGCCACGTCGCGGATGCTGCTGTAATCAAGACCGATCGCGCCGCCCGTACCTGCACGCCACTGGGTGGACATCCGATTGAACAAGAGGAAGGCTGGCCAAAGGCACGGCCAAACATCGAACTCTTCTTCCATGTCCTCTGCGTCCCAGCCGAAAGCAGCGATCTGCTCGGCATCCGGCGGGGACTCATACAGGGCGCGGGCGGCGCGTATCAGTTTCCCGTGCGGGCCTTGGAGTAAGCATCCTGATAGGCGTCTACGACTGCCTCGGTTGTGCCTTGACAGGAAGTCACCAGCGCCTTGATGCTCTCGTCGTCAAATTTGTCGTCGAACTCCCAAGCCACAACCAAATCCTTGATTTGCTGAATCTGGTTTTCGGTGTCAACGGCAACGATTTCGGACACAGAGGGCTTTTCGCCGAACTTATCGAGGCCGTCCTTGCGCCGCTGGTTCCACTCATCAAACAACGTTGCAAGCTCGATCCGGTTTCGGTATTTGAAGGTGAACCCGACCTTCACCGGATCCTGGCCGACTACCGGGACCATCACGGCCCCCAGGAACGTCGGTGATTGGGCAATCTTGAACTTCGCCATGATTAAGCCCCGCCGCCAGTGACAACAGGCGCGCGATACGCGGTGATCTCGGCGTTGATAGTGAAGCCGAACGCAACTGCAGCACCTTCGTTACGCACCAGGGTCGGGCTTTTGTTGAAGGAAGCGTAACCGGCGTAGTAGATCGTCTTGCCGTTGGGCAGCGACATACGCAGGATGCGTACTTCCTTCTCGCGGTCAGCCTTATCGAGCTCTTCGTACCAAGCCAGGCTGTCATCATCGGCTAGCTGGAAGGCAAAAGCCTGCGCGTTCTTGGTGGTTGGAATCTGCTTGTCGCGGCGCGCTTCGAGTGGCGCGTACGTCCAGTACTGCTGCTCACCGCCGGACATCGAGTTGCCGATCACTTGGTTAACGGCGACCCAGCCGGTGACCTTCTTGGCCGTACCTGCACTGATGCCGTCGGGAAAGAACGAGGTATTCGAGGTGTCAATACCTTCCAGGGTGAAGGCGCCGGCAGCAGCAGCGGCAACACGCACGGCCCGCTCGTTGATGTCCTCCCATCCGGAGGTGATCAGCAGGATGTCACCATTGGCGAAGCCGTTGGCGAGTGCGGTAGCCACACCTGGGTTTGCGTTCGTGATGCTCGCAATCACCTTCGCAGCGGCAAAGCCAGTGGAGAGCGCCAGTGTTGCCCCGTTGGGGAAATAGACAGACATGGGTTTTCCTCTTTGCAGAAATGACAAAACCCGCTCGATGGCGGGTTCAGGATTTGCCCAACGGGCGGGTTATGGCGTGGTGTCGGACCGGTAGGTGAACGATAGCGGCACGGTATAGGTCGAGTCACCGGTAATTCCCGGACCGACATCTACGGGGGTCATGAGGGTCACTACTAAACTGTTTTTCACGTCGCGTACGTACAGTGGGAATAGCGTGGTTATCTCGGCGGCAATTGGGTTGGTTTGGGTCTTGCCGGTGCCAGCCGGCGCGATGATGCTGACCTGAAACACCCCGGTGAACAGCCGGTGATCACCGCCCAGCGTGTTGCTCGCGGTGTCGCCCGGAATCGTGAACGCCCGAAGATACGTCTCGCCTGACGCCGGCGTGTAGGCCGTGTTCTCGAAGACGATCTTCAACTTCTCCGACCTGGCAGCGTTCCAGGCGATGAGCTTGGCCTCATAGATCGAGGCGATGATTGCGTGACTCATACCTGGTTGTTCCTGATGGCCTCCATCACGATCTGCTGGAAGCGAGCCACGGTTACCCGAACCATGCCCCCGGGGGCTTGGGTGGAATGGCCGAACTCCAGTGGAATCGCGTAGGGCAAGTTGTTGATGATGTAGGCCATTTCGCCGGCGGTGAAGTCACTCATTGCCGCGACCAGAGCAGCGACTGTCTCGGCACCGCTGGGGTCTACCTCGTCGAAGGTGACGTTTTCGACCACGCCGAGCGAGATGTGCCAGTTCGCACGGAAACGACCGCCGACGTAGCTTTCGGGCGCCTTGATGTCCATGCCATCGTTGAGCTTGCGACCCTTCTTGAGCCTTCCAGCCTTGGTTAGATTCGCCGGATCACTGCGCAGTGCGCTGTTGTGGTCGTCGACGGCCTTGTTGTACTCGGTCGCTACTGCGTTCTGCGCCCAGATCTCCGGGTTACCCACCGGAGACATGCGAATTAGGCTGCTGCCGACCTCGATGATAATCTCGCGCACACTGGCGTCGATGGCTTCGCCGGTCTGGGCGGCGAACTCGGCCAGGCTGAGCGCAAAACTACCGGACTGTCCGGCGCCTGCCCGGCTCACGACCGCACCTGCAGATACAAGATCGGGTTGTTATGCAGATTGAGCTTTCTCGTGACTCGACTGATAACTCCTGAAGCCAAGTTGGCCAATCCCTCATAGAACCATCGCATAAGGAAATCCTCTCTATGAAAAAGCCGCATACTCAACGATCTAGCATCCATAGCCACGGACGCAATTTTGGCGAACAGGCAGCCAAAAATATCGAGAACGCAAGGAAGCAAGTACTCGCTGACACGGCCAAGGGCAAAAATCTTACTCAGAGCGTAAAAAACCTCCGGGATGCCGTTGCGGCTAGTTGTAGAGAATCTCACCCAGAATGGGTAACAAAGTTTGCAACAGGTAAAATGCCTGCTGACCTGCAACTTTCTGACGAAACCATCGAACTTTTAATTGTGCTTGAGCAAGAACTCAGGGATGGACAGGTGAATCCAGAAACGCTAGACAAGCTGGACGAAATGCTTAGTTATTAGGCTTTCAAAATCACGCGCAGATTGAGTAAGCAGCGGAAAAGTCTAAATGAAAGGTATCAGTTTCCTATTGTCTTTCACTTCCTCAGTTGCGCTGTCCACGTCGCATCAGCAGGGTCCGCGGACACGTTCATCACCCGCAGGCCGTTGACGATATCGCCAATGGCCGGAGAAGCCGGTACCGCTGTCGTCACACCGGCCTCAGACACGAACAGTTCGTTCTGCAGCACCAGCAGCTTTTTGTCGGTGGTTTGGATGAGGGAGCCGTCGATTTCCTTGGAGAGATAGCTGCCCAGAACGCCGCGCCCAGCATAGGTAACTGTGGTTTCCGGCGTTTCGCCGCCCAGGTCAGGGTCATACTCGCCCGCAACCTTGCGTACGCCCTCCACTGGCTTTACCGCGTCGGCCAAGCCCTCGGGGTCATCGAACGCCTCAGCCATTTCAGCCTGGATCTCTTCACGCATACCCATGATCAGATCCTTTTGAGCATCATCACGCCGGAGCGCTTGATCCAAGACTCCAGCAGCGCTAGGGCGAAGTTCACACCCGCCGACTGATCAGTAGATCCGGCCACGTAGGTCTTGCTCACAGAGGTGCCGGACTGCGCCGAAACCGTCTTGCTCTGCACTTCCTTCTGCGTTGCCGTGTACAACTTGCCCGCTGCCGCCTCTTTGGCGACCTGGGCGCCGGCTGTTTTGATCTCGGTCGGAACCGGATCAGGAACAACCCGCTTGATCTTGGCCGTGAGCCAGGCGTTGGCCATGGTCACAGCAAGGACCGGATCACCGGTGCCGGCCCAGCCAGGACCCAGCGAAGCGTCAACATCGGCAACGGTGATGAAGTCGGTCATGTGCGTGTCCTTACTCCTTCGGCACCAAGGCCTGGAGGTCTTCTTTCAGTGCGGTGGATTCGAAGGCGATGTCTTTACTGGTGAGCCACTCTTTCAGCTCCGGCACCTTCATTTTCAGAGGGTCGGTTTCCGGGGCTTCCTGCTCCTTACCGTCGGAAACCTTGATGCCGACGGCCTGGTAAGCATCGAAGATATCCGGTGCATCGCCATCAACGACCACCTCGGTTGCGGAGCCGATGACGCCGAAAAACTCGCTCAGCAGGCGGTAGCACACGCCGCGCTCTTTGCCCGGCTTGTCCGTGTAGATCACTTTCATAAGTCACCTCAAAGCATCCCGGCGCCATACGGGCGCCAGGCTGTGTGGGCCGAATTACGGCGTGGTGGTACCGCTGATCACGGCGGCGAACGGGACCTGCTTGCGGCTGAACACGCGCTGCCAGTTCGCAGCAGCTGCGTACTGGGTCGCGGTCGGGCTGAGGTTCTGAGCCTCGGAGCCCTTCCAGCTGAAGCCTGCGGGCTGGAGGATGTAGGTCTTCCGCTCCCACAGCACTTCGGCACCGCCGCCGTTACCGCCGCCAGGCTTACGCTCCAGCTCAACCGGCATCTTCGGCGTGCCCTCGCCGTAGCCGAAAGCGCCCTGGCCGAAGAACACAGACAGGTACTTACCCGCGCCATACACCAGGGCATCGTCCATGAACACTGGCTTGCCGAGGTAGGTGGCCAGGATGATCTTGCCGTCGGAGTCACGCAGGTACTCAATAAGGTCCTGCTTGACCATCTGGTTCATCACCACGGAGTGCACGCCGATCGCGCCGAACTGGTCAGCTGCGTCGCCGGCGGTAAACGCGGCATCCTGAAAGGCGTTCGCACTGATGGTCGCACCCGCGTCGATGACCATGTCACCGCCGTTGTTCGCGATGTTCGAGGCGATGATGCCGCGAGCCGCGCCCAAGGTGTAACGCTGCCACTGGCGGGTCCAGTAGGTGCCGAAACGGTTGCGAATCTGCTGCTGGGGCTCGCTGTTCGCCAGCTCAGCGGTCAGGTCAGTGACGCCATAGCCTTTGTTGAGGTATAGAACGCGGGCACGCATGCTGTCCTGGGTAACTTTGCCGACTTCGCCCTGGTCGTTCGGGTCATCGTTGCTGATGTTAGGGGCTTCATCAGCATTGAGATCCTGCCAGTAGCTGATTTCGGCGGTGCCCTGGCTGCCGGAGGCGATCGCGTCCAGCACAGGCGAGCGGGTCACAATGCCCGACTCGTACACAGCGGTCTTTTCCGGGCTGTTAACCGGCGCCAGGGAGGCGTAGTAGTCGCCGACGAAGATGTCGGTCAGTTGGGTAGTTGCCATGGATTAAGTTCCTTTGGTGGCCTGGATTTTCTTGAAGAGCTCAGGGTTGTCACGGGCGATCGCAGCGCGCTCGGTTTCCGTGTACTCACCCCACTTTTTCGTGGCCTTGCCACCTTGATCACCGGTCTGCCCGGCACCCTGAGCCCTTGGCCACAGGTGTGTTGCTGTTTCACGCAGCGATTCCGCCCATTCGAGCGGCGACAGCGGGGTTTTGCCGTCCTTCCCGTAAACGACCTCGCCGTCACGGTCGGTGGCGATCGCCTCGCCGTCTTCACTGAGTTTGAAAGTGCCCCGGGCGCGCAGGATGATGTCCTCGCCAGCCTCAGGCAGCGCGCCGGCCTTAATGGCGGCAGCGCGAATGGAATCAGCCAGCACCTTGTCGCTGTACTTGGCAGCGAATTGCTCGGCCTTATCGGCTCGCGCCTTCTCGGCTGCCAGCTTGGTGTCATAGTCGGTGCGCAGGCGCTCGGTACGTCGGGTGATGACCTCGTCCAGCTTGCCCTCGGCAATCAACTTGGTCTCTTCATCCTGGCCTACCTTGGTAAGCAGGCCCTTCACGGCTGCGATGTCCAGGCCTTCGAACTGGGATTTGAAACCGTCCAGTTCAGTTTTGGTGGTCCGGAGCGAGCCAAGCAGCTCGGTGTTTTTGTTCTTGAGGCCTACGGTTGCAGCCTCAACAGCTGCAGCAATGGCGGTCTGAACTGCCGGGTCTTCAAGGTCAATCTGGTTGTCATCTGCCACTTGGTGCACCCCTTGGGTTTGGTCGGCCCGCTTTGCAGGCATAAAAAAACCCCGGCATGGCCGAGGTTTACTCTTGAATCACTTTATCTACAGAGAAGGCTTACTCCGCTTCACTTATGGTCACAATTGACCTTTTGCGAGCGTCCTCAAGCATGCCCAACAACTCGCGTGCGTCAGCTTTCCAGGATTCGCATTTTTCCTGCGCTAGCTTGTATTCATCATCAATCGCGTATTTCAGAAGTGCTTGAAATGCTTCCTTGGAAAAAGCGAACTCCTCTGCATTGTGAGCCGTTTTAACTATCAGCTTGGCTTCTCGCGCTGCGCAGGCGTTCAAGCGATCAAAGTAACTCTGATTGATGCCTTCACCGTAAACCGCACTTTTTACGCCCTGAGCCTCCAACTCGTTTAAAGCCGGCCTAATGATGCTTCGTCCCAACATTGAGAAGCTGACATTCTTGAGTTCTAAAATCGTCACAGCATCCCCCCGGTCAAGTCGCCGGGGTAATTTCGAGTCTTCCGACAAATGGTGCGCTAAATCTAAATGCGTTTTATCGTCATCATAAGACAGGCTCGCGCCGAAAACGGTAGCAGGCACAAGCCCAGTAGAAACCAATATCAGGGTGTACGTTTTCGACTCGAAGTGCTGCTGTATGGTTAGTTTTGGCCTCTCTCGCTCCTGTTGTCTCCTTACTTGCCACAGCGTGACAATGACCGCCAAAAACGTCCCGATGCCAGAAACCCAGCTCCCCGCAGCATTCCAATCCCAAACATACTTAACGGTGGACACAGGATTTAGATTAATCCCAGCCGTGAGCCCAAGACTTGCGCATGTAACACATGCAACTACCAGCACCACCACTCCAAGCATCCAGTTCATTGCTCAGCTCCCTTGAAAAAGGGGAGCCTTATATCAGGCGCAAGTCGACAGACTCAAGCTACCGAACGATTGAAAGTCCACGCTTCACTAGGTAATCGGCAAGCTGCGCCCTGCTCGACGCATAGGGCGGCGGACGCATACGCAGGCCTGGCGTATCTCGATTCAATCGAGTCCGCTGCCCGTTCGGCTCGGTACAGTGAGTCGGCTCTTCGATCTGGAAGCCCTGCTCAGCGGCGTAAAGTTCGACCGCCAGCCGCACCTGGCCCCATTCAAGCTCAAAGGGCACGAATGTCTCGGACAGCGTCTGGTATTCGATCTTGCAATCACGTCGGGGCCAGGCCATTGCCTGCTCTGGATTGGCTTTTCGACCCTTCCACTGGCGACCGTTGATATCGGAGGCTGCGCGCAGCAACAATTCGACCTGCTCAGTCTCAGCTTCAGGTATCCGGAACCCGTAGTAGTCGCGGTAGAAGTTCAGCTTCTCCAGCGGCACGAAGCTATTCGCGTCTGGCCTCCCCTTCCCGTCCTCAACGATGATCTGCATGTGCTATCTCAACCTGGTTGAGCGCCGAGTGTAACGCCTGCTCGGGTGAACATGTCGGGCTCTGCATCCTTCAACTGCGCCAGCGTCAGCGGCTTGAACGACTTATCGAGTTGCAGCTTGGCAAACTTCTCCGGCGTCAGCCCGCCATCGCGGAACAACTTGCCCCGGACCGGCCCAAGGGCATGATCTTGGAAGCTCGCCGGTTGCGTTGCCAGCCACTCGTAATAGTTCAGCCCTGCGTCGACCTGGGCCCCGCCGTTGTCGCCCACCGAGGCGCGTGTGGCGCCCTTGGCGAACATCTCCGAAAGTCTGGTGGTCGGCACCGTGGTTGACCGGCACTTGATATGCGCCGGCGGCAGCGGGCCTTTGCCTAGGTCGAAGCGCATCCCGTCCAGGCCCTTGCACTGCTGCGAGGTCTTGCGGTCGAGCGTCGACACCCAGCGATAGCCCAGCACCACGTCACTGTTTGCCTTCAGCGTCTCCATTCGTGCCGTGGTGGCCACGTGCTGGATTGCCGTCTGCACCACGGCGGCAGCATTGCGATTGCTCACCGCCAAGACGCCGTCCGTGAAGTTCTGCGCCGCGGTACCGCGAATCGCCTGGATGATCTGAGCATTTGTCTGGCCCTGGCCGAAGCCGAGCCGGATGGTGTTCGTGACGCGCATCGTCTCGGTGCGCGTCCAGCCGCTGACGAAGCTCTTCAACAGCTTGCCACCGTCGATACCCTTCACCTGCAGCGGATAGGAGAACACAGCTGCGCGGATCACCGTGTTGGTCGGTACCACCGCGTCGATGGAGAGTGCATTGCTCAGGCTTTTGGACTCAAAGCTCGACTCATACAGCGCGATGTCGACTAGATCGGCCTGCACCAGGTCGCCGTAGGCCTTGTATATCTCCAACAGTTTGCCGTCCACCCGGGCCAGGAACTGCTCAAGGCGGTCCCGGCTGTAGGTGGTCAGCTCCTTGCGGGTGAGTTGCTCCCGCACCATCTTGTCGATCTGGCGCAGGTACTTCTCGAATTTCTTGACCTCACCGGCCTTAAGTCGCTCCAGCATTACCGAGTGGCGGGTCGTCTGCTCCAGCAGTTGGCTGTCCGCCTGCGCCAGGCTTGTCGTTGGCATCGTCGTTGTCCAGGTTGATGCCGGCCGACTCGCGCTCATCGCTGATCAGTTCGGCTTCGTCTTCGTAGGGTCTCTCCGGCAACTTACCGGTGGTGAGGTATTGCCAGTAGGTATCAGCGCTGATCGTGCCGGCCATCACGCCCTTAAGCAGCTCGGCGAGAACCTGGGCGTCAACTACAGGGGTCACAAACTCAGGATTCACCTTGAACTTGACCTGCTTGGGGTCGTAGCCCTTCCACTCGGCTGCGTACCGCAAGCCCTGCTCGACCGCCTCAGCCACCGTGATGACGATGCTGTGCAACGTGGCGTGCTGGTCGTTCTGGCGTGTTTTGCGCGCCTCACCCGACTCGGTGCCGCCCACGTCCATGACCTTCGCACCGGCCTCAAGTGCGGCATTCTTCTGGTCATCCATGGCCTTGCGCACGGCTTCGATGCCGGCGCCCTGGAACTCTAGGTAGCCGCAGGAACCGGAAGGCCCAAGATCCCATGCCGCCGAAGGGCCGGTGACGCTCAACTCCACCGCCTCATCCAGACCAGAGACCCACGGCTGCGGGTGGCTGGTCTGATGCAGCGACGTGAAGTAGTCAGCGCTTAACTGGTAGGACTTCAGCGCGGCCCGCGCCATGGTCAGCAGCGGCACCTCGTCCACGTCCGGCGAGTTGTCGGTCGAGCCGCAGTAGATCACCGGCAAGTACGACAGGCCTTTAACCAGGCGGTTGTCGGTACCGGTGGTGCCCAGCGGCTTTTCGTCCTCGACCAGCTCACCGCCTTCATTGCGCACAGCGGTGTAGCAAACGTCGCCGTCCATGAAGAACTCACGGAACACCGTGTCACAGTCATGGCTGTAGCGATCGCCGCCCTTCTTGCGGAACTCGCGGAACACAGAAAGCACCAGGTCCTGCCGGCCGCCTTGGTCAGCGGTGTCCCAGTTGATCGCGTTGCGCGTGGCGTACGTCGAGAAGTACGGCTCGCCGCGGTCATCGATGTTCACCACCAGCGGCACCCGACCATGGGAAATGGCCTGGCGCACCATGCGGAAGAACAACTGCTTCAGGCCGAAGCCGTCTGCCGTTGCGTTGTCTTCCAGCCCCTTCAGTCCGCCGGGCAGCTCGATCTCCGGAATCAACCGCGAAACCAGGCCCATCATCGACCGCAGCGAGTCGCGCACCCAGTGCTCGTACTGGGCCCGGTTCGTGTAGTTCTCGTAGAGGTACTTATTACCCGCGCTATCCAACTTTTCAGCCTCAACCATACCGCTCGGCTTGGGCAGATTGCGCTCGTTGCGCTTCACCGCGCACTCACCCTCGAGCGCGTCGTCCATCATCTCCCACTCAGCGATATGCGCCTCGTAGTCGGGGTTTGTCGATTGCACTGGCATCAGGCCAAGCCTCCAATTCGGCGTGTTCCGCCTGTGCGTTTGCGCCTGCCCATCGAGACGGCGAAGTAGCGGAAGGCGTCCGCGCCGTGCGATGACCAGTCGTGAAGTGGTTTGTCTTTCCAGCAGCCGCGCTTGTCGTCCCACTCCTTTCGGTAGTTCTCCAGGCAGGAAATACCCAGTTCGCACTTGGACTCATCGAAGGCACAGGCCGGAAGGATCTCCCGCACCTGCTCAATGCCCTCGTCGATGCTGAGCTTTGGAACAACGCTGAACTTGAGGCTGTATTTTTGCCCGTCGATCTCGTAGCCCTCCCTGGCCAGCTCGCGCCGGGTCTTGCCGTCGCTGCCGAATTCACGGTTGTCGATGTCGTGCGGGCCCCAGTGATCGCCGTACGTGTACTTTCGATCCTTGAGCACCTTCATGTAATGCCGCAGGCCTTCACCGCTGTTCTCGTAGAAGTCGATGACGTGGTATTCCTCGCCGACGATCCGAACGAACCAGATGGCCGTGGAGTCGCCGACGCCGATATCCCAGATCGTGTGCACCGGCAAATGGCTGTTGTCGGATAGCGCGCCAATGCGTTGAGCCGCGTAAAGCTTGGTGAACTGCTTGGAGTAGTAGGCGCCCTCAATCGACTGCTGGAAGGCTTCAGCCGGCAGAGACGGGTATTCCCGCTTCATGTCGTCGCCGAGCGTCTTCTCCTTGGCGGCGTACCAGGCGCGCTGGCCGGGGTTAGTGTCGATCCCGTGCTTGGCGAACAGCTCGTTGAAGTAATCGGTCAGGCGCTGAGGTATGACCACGTCAGTCGGGTCAAGCCAATAGGCCTTGTTCTTCCACCAGGAGAAGAAGAAAAACTTCCAGTCCAGCAAGCCAAGAGGCACACCAGCTAGTTGCTGCCGTTCCGCGCTCTGCGAGTAGTCGAAGAAGTAGCCCGCCCTGCCCTCCGCCGTCGATTCAATCGTGACGAAGCAATCGGTAGCGACAGCCTCGAAGGCGCCGGTGACGATCTCTCTGGCCTTGTGGGGAAACTTGGCGCAGATCTTCCCGAACTCGGATACGTGCAGATACCGTAGAGTCCCGCCCCGGAAGGATGTGGACACGTAGAGCGATCCGCCCTTGCTGAACACAAGCTCACCAGCAGCATCGTTAGAAGCAGGGTTGGCAGCGCGTATCTCAGCAGGAAGGTTGTCGTAAGCGTACTTGACCTTCTCCCGGAACAGGCGCTTGGCATCGTTCAGGGTGTGAGCGATCAGCGCGCACTTGGCAGACTCGAACAGTGCGGCGTCGAGTTGGATGATGCAGCACTCGGTGGTGAAGCCGAGTTGCCGGGCCTTCAGGATGATGTTGCGGGTATGCATCCCGTCGAAGTATTCGATCTGCTCGTCCGTCATCCGGAAGCGGACCTTCTTGCCCTGCTTGTCAGTGATGAAGTACAGGTTGTTCAACCGCCAGCGCTTATCCCGGAGCAGCTTCAAGTGCTCGGGCTTCATTTCAGGCTTCCTTCGATAGATCGTCCATCAGTTTAGAGAGTGCATCGGCATCGCTGTTGCCTGACTTAGTGTCGAGGTCATAAGCCTGGCGCTCCAGGGAGATCAGCGTCTTCAGTGTCTCGGCCATTTCCTTCATAGTCTTGGAGCGGCCCGGCAGGCTAATCACCTTGCCATACAGTTCGTTACGCTTATCGAATCCGTTGTCGTCAGGGTCGCGCATCAGCTCGCCCAATTGATCGAACAGCTCCCGGTTGTCAGTCAGGCCTTCCAGCTCGTCCAGCAGCTTGTTCGTGAGCCGGCGGCCGCGCGAGATATCGCCACGGTGAGCCATCCGCACATTGGCGATGACCTCAGCATTTACCTCGATGATCTCTCTTTCGGTATCCGCCTGTTTGGTGGATACCTCAGTGGATACCGTGCGTTTGGATACCAGCGAATCGGCCTTCGCCTGGATCTTCGCCTTGAGGTCTCGCTCCCAGCCATCGCGCTTGGCGCGCTTGTTGATGGCGCCGTGGGTGATGCCTTGGGTTGAGGCGATCTCTCGGATGGAAAGCAATCCGGCCCGGTAGGCACGCTCGATCGCCTCCCAGTCGGGTTGCTTGGTTGTCATAAATTGTCTCAGGTCAGCCTAAAGGCTGGATTGAAATAGTGGCGCGTTGCCGGTATTGGTTAGGATCAACTCATCAGCAAGGAACGCAACATGTCAGTAGCAGAAGACGCAAAAGTCACTATCCAAACCGTAAAAGGAAACCCGCCCGTATCTAGAGCAAATGCTGTTGCAGCGGCAATCGGACTGATAGCGCTGCAGGTTCAAGCAGGCAAGGTGGATAACCTGGAGAAAGCACTAGACGAACTTTCCAGTTTGGCTACGAAGATCCAGAACGCAGCAACGTAAAAAGCTGGTGCCGCACTAACCTGCGGCACACCTACCACTAGCCCATACCGAGATAAATAATGCACAAGTACGAATTGACCTATGAGCACATGAATGCACCGCAAACAATTCAAGGCGAGGCCCCTGAGCGGGTGGATGCTCATGAGTTGCTGATGAACGTGAAGTTCGGGGGGACAGGTAACCAAATCGTCGGGACCAAGAGTCTCGAAGAATCCTTAGAGCTTATGCGCCTGACCAACGTCCGCGTTACCTGGCTCTAGAATCTCGGCCACCACTACAGTGCGGATTGTGCCGCCGGTGCTGGTGTCGCGCTTGGAGGCCATCTCTACTGCCTGATAGGCACTGGCGCCCATGTCCATTGCGGCGAACGCGTAGGGCGTACCACTACCAATGGCGTAAGCGCGATCCAGCATGATCGGCGACTTCCACAGGCCCGTAGCGTCATCCACGGCAACCAGCATCAACTGCTCACCGTCCAACACGATGGCCGTAACGTCGATGTTGCCTTCATGCTTTGCACCGAAGTAGGTATCAACCGGGCGCTGATAGTCCGAGACGGCGCCGGAGCAGAAGAACTTCACACCGTTGCGCTCAAGGCATTTTTCGTAATCGTCGTAGGTGATCACATCACCACGAGTCACCTGGGAGTCATAGGCGATCACGCCGTCTTTGTAGGCAATTGTCGTCACGCATTCGGCTCCAGAGTTAACAGGCCAACCTCGATGATGCCTATGCCAAGTGAGATGGAACCTGATGCTCAAGTGATTTGGAGGGAGGTGTCGGTCTAATCATGATCCCCTCTGAAACTTTGAAATGGTCTAGAGGAGACCTTTACAATGATGGTCATAAGCCACAATCAATAATTCGGGTAGTCAGTCCATATGGCACGTAACGGGCAACACAGCACCAGCGCATCGGGAAACAAAAAGACACAAGAATCCCCACCTGGTTTCCGGTGGTCCATAGCACTGAACTGGCTCGGAAGCGCTTTTGCGATAGCGCTATTAACGACTCTTGCGTCGATGTGGCAGTCGTCGAATGTCAGATCAGCTGAGGACGGTGAGAGAAAGGCCCTATTGAAGACAACCACTCAAGAACTGGTCGACAGTAAAGCCGATAACAGAAGGCTTACCGAACAAAAGGACCAATTGCAAAAAGACATCGACAGTCTTCGAAAAGAGCTACTAGAAGAAAAAAGTGCCAACCTTTACAACCAAAAAATTCTGAGAGAGACGGAAAGTCGGGTTGCCGTATTAGATACAGAAAAAAATAATCTCGCAGCACTTGCTCATAAGAAGGACCCTTGCGAGGCCGAAAGGCAGCAAATAAAAGATATCGAAGAGCGACTCGACGTACAGCCTTTTTGGACGCATGCCCTAAAGGGAGCGCAGCGCGAGGAGGCAATTGTAGCCCGGGATAAAAAATACGAAGCGCTGAATATTTGCCTAGGCCAAAGGCAAGGCTGAATCCCCCCATGCTTGGAATCTCGAAACATAAGCAGCACCCATGCAGCCTTCAATCCCCCGCCACGATTCGGCGCATTCGAAAACGTGGCGCGGATTACGCTGCAAGCTGAAGCTGCTGGTCGAACAGCTCCCGGATCTCACCAAGCCTGCGCATCACAACCGGCTCACCCTTCAAATGGATCAGGTGGGCCAGCTGATGAACGATCCCCTCGTCCGAAAGCACCTGGCTTGTCGGCAGCTCCTTGAACCAACACACGAACACCGCGAAGTGCATAGCCCCTGGTAATTCCTTCAGGAAGCGCTTGTCAGTCATCTGGACGTATCGGGCGTGCTCTTCGCGGAGGTCTTGGTAGCTGGCTGAGTAGGTGTGGTCACCGAGGACGTAATCCATTCGGGCCGGCCTCAATAGATTGGCGCCGGCAGTACCGGGCGCCTTTGGTTTAATCGGTCAGCCGTTGCGGGTCGGCAGCTTGAAGTCTGCGAACCGGTCAGCCAGGTCACTGATCTTCTTCACCCCGATGAATCCGATACCGCCCCCGAGGGCAGCGGCAAGGTTCTGAGGTAGCCCGAAGTACTCAAGGAGTGGAAACGCTCCGGCCGTGAACAGCGTGCACAGCAGCGCTTCAAGAGCCGCCTGTCTTCGTGTCCCGCCGCCGTAGATGATTCGCAAAGCAGATATGGCGAATGACAGTGCTGCGGCATACAGCAGCGGCGCATGCTGGCTCAGCCACGCAAGTACAAGCGCCCAGGTATCTGGTTTGTCTGGCATGTTGGACATCTCGGTTCCTCCCCGTCAGGGAGTTAGGAATACGGCAGGTCGTGACCTGCGGAATTGAATCGGCTCAGAATGCACTCCCAGCTCGGAGCAATGGGTGTGGTGGAGCCGAAAACTAAAAGACCCCGATCAATGTCGAGGCCCTAAATCGGTGCGCAATCGCAGCGCGCGAGGTATAAACCACGGCGAGCTTTTTAGAGTTCTATGGACAGATAAATGACCAAACTAAGTATCTTCGCCTTACTGTTTTCCGCCTTCTCCCTTCCCTTGCATGCGAGCGAAGCTGAAGACGAGCTCCTGTTCCAAGTGAACCGGTGCGTACTTGCTTATGCACATGACACGCGCTCAGACATGGCTGTAGTCGACAAAGCCACCGTGGCGGTCCAAATGTATATGCGTGAGCGCGGGATAAAGAAAACCTTTGCGGACATTTCTGCGATCTACGATAGGGGCCTAAAAGAAATACTGGGACCACCCGATTCTTCAATCGAAGAGCGAGCGACGCGCGCCCGAGAGATCACCGAGTCCGATCTTTGCAAAGAATTCTTGAGCAGCCTGCAGGCTAAATAGGTACTCGGGCTGCCGGTGCTGTCCGTACGTCGCACTACCGGCTATCGACGTCCAGGCCTTCCCGAGGGCTGCCCTGGCTACAGGTGAATTTCAGGCATAAAAAAACCCGGCTTAATGGCCGGGCTCTTGGAAAAATCTCACTACTCTGGATTAACGCACGATACCCAAATCCACAATATCCTTACGCCGCCGCTCTATCAATGCATCAGCCTCCGACTCTGTAAGCCCTTCTGCGATGACTACCATGCCGTGAAAAACGGTCCAGCACTTAGCTGCGCGCGAAGCTTTGTTTCGTTCTTTTCTTAAGGTATCCATTTCTACTCCTGATCAATTAACGACGGAGGAAATCTACCATGCAGAAAGGAAAAACCCGACACTTGGTCGGGTTTAAGGTTTCGTGTGCGTTTCGCGTTACTTGTGCACTATGGGGAAAGTACATCAAAAACCCCAACATGACAACACCTTTATGCCGCTACTTCTTCTTTTTCTGCGTGAATAACCTGCCACACAGGCTGCTGCACACGAATATCCACTTCTTCAATGGCGTCTCGCAGGAAATTCCACGCTTCTTTCCAGTCTCGATCCCATACTTTGGGCTCTATGTGGACGCCGTAGAGCTTGAGCATGCCCTCGGCGATACGAGCGGGTCCCCACTGAGCACCGTCGTGAGCCTCCACCTTGTAGGACTGCAGGGCCATCGTCACAAGGCAATGCACCTTCGCCTCCTTGGCTTCGGTCAGGGTAGAAAAGTCCACGCAACTCCAGATCAGCTTCTCAGCGTTGAGCACGTGAGCGAGCGTCATGCATGGGTGATACAGGTAGTGCCCGAACTGTTGCTCCTGGAATGGCAGGGTGCCGATAGCGCGCAGGACTTTGCCGATGGTTGCCAGGTGTGCAGCGCGGGCCGTGGACTTGCCAGCGGATGTGCGCCGAGTCTCGCTGATGCTGATTCGCTGCCCAGGCACGGAGAAGCGCCCGGCCTCCTCCCCTTTCTCGCTGCCCATGGCTGGGAACTGGGCGTCACGCTTGCCGATGCGCCCACCCGTCTTCACTGGTGCCGACTCCGCCCTGTCAATGGCCACAGCGCTGATCGACGCGTTCGATTCGTGTTGTGCTTCGGTCCATACCTGCCTTGCGTTGATCAGTTTCATGCTGCCTGCCCCTTCTTGAGTTCTCTGGTCTTTGCCCGGTATTCGGCGGTCATCGCCTTCAGCTCTTCCACGGTGTACTTTTTGGCCTCATGAGGACCTTCCAGCCAGTCAACGGCCTCGGCGCCGATACGCTTCACCAGCTCAATGCGGTAATTCACGATGTTTCCGGAAAGCCTGGTATTGCACGGCGAACACTGGCGATGGCAGTTCATCGGCTCGAAGCGCAAGGCCGGATTGCTCCCAACGGTGCGGTAATGGCCAGCGTCATACTTACCCTGGTGGTGGCGGCCGCAGCTGACACACGGCAGTGCCGCGTCACGGGCACGCACCCAGGCGTTGAATGCTTGCTGCGTGTCCTTGAGGTGGTCCGCTCTGGTCTTCAGCTTCTCCTTGCGTACCTTGATCTCCCGGCGCTCGCGCTGTGCGAACGACTTTCGCTGCTTATCCTGTCGCTGGCGGATGGTCGCCACTGCACAGTCTGGCGAGCACCAGGTTTGAAACGGCTTCGCTGGGACGAATGAGGCCCTGCATGTAGCTACGCGGCATTTCTTCGACTTGGCCGGCTTCCGTTCGATGGTCATACAGCCTCCTTGGCTGTCTGCCGGTTGTTACCGAACAATGGCGCCTGACCCTGGGCCAGCTTCCAGTCGAACTTCTCTTTGCAGCCTGTAGCGCACTGGCGCTTGTTCAGGCTTGGCATGTTGCTCATAGGCTCGCCACAATTAGGGCAAGGCTTTCCGTATCCGTTGTCGTGACTCATGCAACCTCCTTGAATGCTTCAAACTCTGCCATTTCGGTCAGGCGCTCTTCCGTGAGCGTTGGCCAGTCCTGCAGCACCAGGTACGCGCAGCACTGGCGCCAAAAGTCTTGGAATGTCTCCTCCCCCATCGAGTCGTAGGAAAGGCTGCGGGGTGTCTTGCGGGTGAGCTGGCCCAGGCCGGGAATGTCGAACAGTTCCTCGTCGCAGTACACGCCCGACTCCAGTTGAAGGGCCTTGATTGCGTCGTGTGACTGCTTGCCAGAGAACCGGTCGATGTTCTGGCTTAGCACCCGGCCCAGGCCATGAACCAAACCATTGAACCGCGGGTTGCGCGGCTGCTTGAGGTCGGCACGGATCTTCGCGTTCATCTTAAATTCACGCTCGCGCAGGATCGACCGGTCGGCGTCGGAGGATGGCACGAACGCGGCCACCTCCTTGCCCGTGGCTGGATCGACCAGGCGGCGCAGCACCAGGTACACAGGCATTGGGCGAGGCTTTGCCGGCTTGGTCATGTCAGACCTCCTCCTTGCCGCGCTGCGATTCCCACTCGAACGGGATGACGATTACCCCGCCCTCCCGCAACCGATCAATGCAGCGCTCACCGAGTGCATCTGGCAGCGCCTTCGCATCAAGGTTGGAGACGATCACAGTCGGGCGCATTTGCTCGTACCGACCGTTGATGATTGCGAAAAGTGTGGTCAGCTCGAAGTCGCTGGGCTTTTCCTTGCTGACGCCGATCTCGTCCAAGATGAGCAGCGAGGGGCTGATCAGGCTCGACAGGATTTGGCTTTCGCTCTGGTCGCTGGAGTGGTCGTAGGTGGCACGAATTGACTGAAGGACGGCGCCGATGGTTCGGTACACCGCAGTTGCGCTGGACTTGGCCATGATCTCGTTGGCGATGGCGACAGACAGGTGTGTCTTGCCGGTACCGGGCTTGCCCAGCAGGAGCAGGCAGCGGCCCGATTCGGCGATCTGCGCGAACTCAGCGGCATACCGGCGGCAGGTGTTCAGCGCTTTTCGCTGCTCGGCGCTGGTAGCAACGTACCCGTCCAGGGTCTTGCTGGCGAAGCGTTTTGGGATCAGCGCGGCGCCGAGCTTTCGCTCCATGGCCATGCGTAGCTCCATCGCCTTGTTAGCCAGCTCAGCAGCTTCAGCCTTCTCGCGAATGATCCGGCTGCACTCAGGGCAACCACTTCTCAGCTCTTTGCCGAGTACTGGGAAGACCTTCTGTTCGTACTGGCCGTGGGTCTCGCACTCAGCGGGCTGGACGCGGGTGCCCGGCGGTAGTTCAGGCGCTGGAGAAATTGGCTCAGATCGCATAGGAACCATCCTCACGCTGGATCAGGCCATCGGTATAGTTGCGTTCAGCAAATCCGGTGTGGCGCGACTGAGGGGCCGGCACCGGTGCGGACTCCGCCAAACGCTTAATCACCCAAGACGCCTTGAAGCCCTGCCAGCCAGAATTGAGCGCTTCGGTAATTGCAACGTCTGCGGTGATACCAGCCTCGGCGCACTTGGCCAACTGGGCGTTCACGGTTGACCAGACGGTGGAGGTCACCGCTGCGCGCTTAGTCTTGCGCTGGGTCAGCCAGTCGGCCAGCAGTTGCTCCGGAACGCTGTGCGGGTTGTCGGCCAGCAACTGGGCCATGCCGAACGGAGCCTTGCGATCAGGCTTTGGAGGTTCGGCTGGCTCCTGGGGCGGATTAATCTCTTTCGTAGAAAGAGTTAATAGGGGTTCTTTCTTTGTATAAAGAAGGGAGTCGTCGGTTTTGGTCTGTTTCGCGGCTGAGCCGATTCGGACCACTTGAGCCGAATCAGGCGATATGGTCTGTTTCGGCTCTACGACGAAGATCCACTCTTTTGGGTCGCAAACGCCGATATCACCGCGTGCACCACCCTCTCGATACAGCACGCGACGGCGCAGCAGGCCGGAGATTGCCTTCGACACCGTGTCGGGGTGGATGTGGGTTGCCTTAGCGATATCGACCGCTGGGATGCGATGGGCACCCGTGCTGAAGTTCAAGGTGGCCTTTGCCACGTACAAAACGATCTTCATCTCGCGCGCCGACAAATCGATGGCCATCAAGCCATCCATCATCTGGTTGTCCATTCGGGTGAACCCCCGAGGGTTGTGTATCGGAACAATGTTTGGCATGATTTCTCTCGCTTACCGCTGTAGAAGAAGCCGACCTCGACCGTCGGCTTTTTTGTGCCTGTAATTCAGGCGATGGATTTCAAATTCGGCCGGGCGTCCTTCATCAACTGCTCAGCCTTGCGCCCCAGCTCCCCCGCCTTCGCTTCGACCTGACGGCACTGCTTGGCGAACGCGGGCAAGTGCGGCAGGTCTTGCTCGCACATCACCCGGTCGTCAAACACTTCGCTGCCGGTGTCGATCACATCGCCCAGCGCCCGGATCAGCGCGCCGAAGCTCTTGTTCGCGCATTGGTCGCTAGTCATCTGGCGGGCACCGGTGAGGCCATGGCGGCTCGCCAGTTCGTTCACACAGTGGTCGCGGAACTCAGGCTCAAGGGCGTTGACCCACGACTCTTCCAGCCAGGACGGCATTTCCTGATCGCCGGACAGCCAGCGCTGAACACGCTTGAGCCAGCGGCCGGTCGCCTTCACAAAGTCGGACACGTCGTTCTGAAAGGTAAGCGCGGTGAAGTCCGGCACCTCTTTGGCGATGGCCTTATCCGGGCACGACAGGTGCAGTTCGCGGCTCAACGCCTGAGCGAAGTCGTCCTGGCTCAAGCTGGTGCGCGCGATCTGATTTGCAGCGTGGGCGACCAGTACCTGATCACGGGTTTGTACGGTGTGTCTGGAACTGGACGTTTGCATAGGGGCTGCTCTCTTTTAATCTGGCTTCAATGGAACGGCGAATAGGGATGTCACGCGGCGGTCTTCTGGGGAGGGAGCTGGCACGGAAAGGGACGAATCTCTTCCGCAGTGAACTTCCCGTCTTCGTGTTCGATAACCAGGATCTCCCTGGCCGCTTTCAAGGCTTTCGAAATGGCTGGTGCGCTGACGCCAAGGCCCTTGGCGACAGCGGACTGACCAATTCGCTCAACCAGTTCTGGCAGTGGCGTCTTTTTCATGTCGTTGCCTCAGCAATCTTCGTCAACCCCAATATTAACCGCCGGTTAGCATTCTAGCAACACCGCCGGTTGACGCAATTAAGTTAACCAACGGTTAAATTTCACGGATGAGCAAAAAGAAAGAGTTATCACCAGAGCTGAAAGCTGAGTGCGACGCCGCTAAGGCGCTTTTCGTATCGAAAAGGAATGCGCTCGGTTTGACCCAGGCGAAGCTGGCTGAAGAGGCCGATATTTCCGCCGCTGCTGTGGCCATGTACCTGAATGGCACAAATCCGCTAAATCCGAAATTTGCGGCAGTGCTGTCCCGCCTTCTGGATGTGCCGGTCGAGAGGTTCAGCAAGCGCCTTGCTAATGAGATCAGCGGGTTGACCGGTACGGTTGAGCCCACTCTCGACGCTGGCATATCAGCGGCCGATATGGTGCGCAAAATGCTGGAAAAACAGGGTAAGGGGCTTTCGGATGACTCACGCCGTCGCCTATTGGCGGCAGTAGAGTCGGATGGTAGCGAAGGCTCGATCGAGATTGATTATTACCGGCCTGGGCAAGTGGGCGACGAAGTACGAATTGCTCACTACGACGTTCGCGCAGCCATGGGTGGCGGGCAGATCCCGCACGAATATCCGGAAATGCTCCAGGACATAAGGGTCAGTCCCAAGCATCTGCGCGACCTGGGCGTCACGTTCAAAGAGCACTTCCACCTCAAGATGATAACTGGGTGGGGCCAGTCGATGGCGCCGACGATCAAAGACCGCGACCCGTTGCTCGTCGACATTACGATCCGTGAGTTCACCGGGGACGGCATCTACCTCTTCTCCCACGACGAGATGCTGTACGTGAAGCGCTTGCAGAAGAAAGGCAAGGAGCGCTTCAAGATGATCTCTGACAATAAGCATCACGACATAGAAGAGATCCGCGTGGATGACACCCACATCTTGGCCAGGGTGCTTTACGTATGGAACGGACAACCGGTGTGACGCTATGTCCCTGACCAAGCCAAACCAAGATCTTAAGTGGTCAGCCGTAGCTGAGATCTACATTCGGGCGCGGAAGTTTCCGATGTGGAATGCTCATTGAATTTAACTGCTAAAATAACTGCGCTAAACGGGCGCTAAAACTGAGGATGATCAATTGACCATGGATTTTGTCGCCCGAGATTTTTCTGGATCTAACACCATCACGCACAGCGGCATCACTAAACATTTTAAGAATGTTGAGCCTTGGCAAGCGCTCGCTGAACTTGTTTGGAACGGTCTAGACGCCGGAGCAACAACCGTCCATATCGACATTGAAAGTACAGAAATAGGCGGCACTCTTGCTGTTACTATTTTAGACAATGGCATTGGCATTAACATTGATAAACCAGACGAAAATTTTCGCAGATTCAATGATTCATTAAAAAAGGACTCATTCGACTCTCATGGATCTCAAGGACGGGGTCGACTCGCATTTCACAAAGTATGTCATAGTGCGACATGGTTTACTCGCTTTGAGGGACACGATGCTCGGATTCTAGTGCTGAGCAGTAATCTAAGCGCAGTTGATGGTAGGACCATTCAGCGAGATGAGCAGCACGTTCTGCTTTCAAATTTTAAGTCTGGCACATGCGTTACTCTTACGAACTTTGAAAAAAACCTCCCTACAGACAGCTTTCTAATAAAAGAATTCAGCAAAGAATTTGGACCGCACCTTGTGCTGATGTCGGAAAAAACAATCACTATAAATGGCATTAAAATCCTACCCCAATCGCACACGAAAACCTCGCTAGCCATCAAAATAAATTCTGCGATATTTGATGTAGATCTTGTCCAATGGGATGAGAAGCCTGGCACGGAAAAGTCTTATCTTTACTTTATATCTAGCAAGTTAAAAACGATTTACAAGCAGTACAGCAGCCTGAACAAAAAAAGAGACTATTATACTTCCGTTTTTATCAAATCTTCTTTTCTTGAGCGGTATGTTAAAGAAGATGATAGCTTAAGCGAACCTTTTAGTTCTTTCTTGACATCCGAAGATTTCCGGCTGCTCATTAGGGACTTAAATGCGTTCTTAAGGCATTGCTATGCAGAGTTCCTTGTAGGTAAAGCACAAGAGCAAATTGACGCGTTTGAAAAAGCTGGTGACTTTCCAACTTATGAGGGCCTTAACCATAGTGAGTCCACATGGCGATTATCTCATGTTAAAGAGATCGTTAAAGCCGTACTAATCAGAGAGCCAAAATTATTCGTCGGCGGTAATAAAACCCAGCGCAGACTGATAATAAGATTATTAGACAGGCTGTCAGTTTCAAACGAAAATAGTGGCATATTCGATGTACTCGAAAGCGTACTTAATCTGGATGCCGCAGCCATGACCCAACTTGCAAGTCAGCTAAAGAAAACAAAGCTCGACAACATCATCCAAACGATTGAATTATTGCAGCATCGCGAGTCGGCAGTTGGCCAGGTCAAGGAAATCATGAACATCCACTACAAAGATGTTCTAGAGACTCCTGACTTACAAAAGGTTATTGAAAGCAACACTTGGCTATTTGGCCCTGCTTACGAAATTCTCGGAGCGGAAGAGGATACATTCACAAACACGGCGAAAAACCTTCGCTCTAAAATAAAAAATATCGGTGAAGTTACTATCGAGGATTTAGCCAGCGATGTAGAGATCGAAGGCGCGAATCGACAAGTAGATTTACTTTTAATTCGTAAAAAATTACAACTCGATGCAAGGGGCCGCAAATTTTTCAGATGTGTGATAGTCGAGATCAAACGACCTGGGGTTTCACTAAACAATAAACATCTGCAACAACTTGATGAGTACGCATCGATTTTAAGTCACTACCCTGAATTTAACAGCGACCTTACGAGATTTGAATTAATTTTAGTAGGGCGAAACATTTCTAAAGAAGCCTATTCTATCCACAGCAGGCTGAAAACTTCGCAGGTGTACGGTGAGCCTGGCCTTGTTACAAGTGACGACAAAATTAAGACCTATATTAAAACATGGCCAACCATTTTTGATGAGTTCGAAATCAGCAATGACTACCTACTAGACCGGCTGAAAACTCAGCGCGCCTCACTGTCATCTTCCTCGAAAGAAGAGCTTCTCGAAAGTCTTCAAAAAGAGACAGCACAATAGTAACGGCGAGCCCGTCGCCTCGGCGGGCTCATCTTCGAATGTCAGAAAGGTGCCACATCTTCCTCTGACTCAAGCTCGACCTCTCCCCTCCCCGCTACCGCGACCTCCTGCTGCTCCCACCTCACCGTTACGCTGCCATCGTCATTGAGCGTCAGCTCAAGCTCGTCCGTCTCGGCGATCACACCCAATACCTCTTCCCATTCCCGATCACCGTCCGCGTCTAGGCGATGGATATTCACCCAGCGCTGAAGCTGCGCGATTGGATGATTGATCATCTCTGAAACCCGCAGGCTTAACCTTTCCATGCCTGAAATCTCAGCTCTCGCCTGTCGCCTAGGCTGCTGCATCGCACTCATATTTCCCTCCCGAAATTACTGTTTATACATACAGTAACGAGAAAAGAATACATCAGCCGCAGGAAATTTAAATTAACCGCCGGTATTGACGTCAACAAAACCGGCGGTTAATGTTTGCTCATCGCAGCGACTTACGAGGGGCTGTGAAGGGCCTCACAGCCCGACGCTCTTTAGCGACACCCCTTGCCGGATCACCACCGGCCCAGATTCAAAGGCAGCGATGAACCGGCCTCAACGGTTCAGAGGGTTGGCAACTGACCCGGGCGTGCAGCGTAAAGCGCCAAGAACAGTTATCCAGCGGGAGAACAAGCCGAAAGGCCCGCGGCTGGAGTGACATTTGATTCAAGCCGGTGACCGACGCCAGTAGCGGGTCACGGCGAACAGATTTCCTCGATGACCTTGGCGACAGGGTCATCCGGAAAATCGGACGGAGTAGACGAAATGCCAACGAAGCGCGGAAGCGAAATTCAAATAGGTGACGTGATCTACCTAGGCCTGGGAGATCGCACTGGCAGGGTCGCCGACTTCAAGGCGCACCCAAGGCTTGCGGAGCTGCACCCAGGCTTGACGGCCAGGGTCGCGGTAACTGATCGAGGCTCAATCACCATCATCGACCAGGAGCCGATCAGGGTGCCGGAGTGAAGCTTTCACTGGCAGGCCTTCGCAAGAAGGCCTGACGGGAAATCAACCCGGAGACAGCAGCATGCAAATCAATCAGCAGAAAACGGTGCAGGTGGATGTGACTGAGCTGCACCTGCACATCAAGGTCCGCGACGGGTTCGCTGCTGGCCTGAAAGACGCCCAGGGCGAAGAGGTCGGCAGCTATGAAGGCTATGTGCCGGACTTCTTCCCTGGTGAGCATTACGGCGACTACCTGATCCTGAACATTGACCTGGGGACAGGCCAGATCAAGAACTGGAAAAAGCCGGCCGCCGCCGACATCGAAAAGATGATCGAAGCGGAAGACTGAACAACCAGCGACACGACAGCCTGTCGTTAACTGCCCGGTCCTCTCTATGAGAGCGCATCGGAAGTCACACGGTACCGCGAAAGCGCCAGCCGGCATTCGGGAGAAAGGGTTTGATTCAGCTTGCAGAGTGATCATCCGCGCGAGTAAGGCATGACCCCGGCTATGTGTGACTTCCGATGCGGACGAAACTGCGGCCTATAACCGCCCACCTGCATCACCGCAACACGCAGATGAATGCCCGGGCTGACGGGCAAGTGTAAGACCTGAGGGATCGCGGGAATCGTGGCCGGTAGAGTGAGTAAGCGCCCAGATGGCCACGGCGAGTCCAAGAATAAGCGGCTGAAACCTTCGCCCCGGTGAAACTCCGGTGTCACTAAGGCCGCTAATAGTCGTGCCGGGATCAGCTCCGGTCATCTGCATCACCCAACCCAACCCAACCGGAGATCACCATGCTCCTACTGTTCCTGATCGGCGCAGCGCTCAGCCATGCGCGGCCAGAACCGCCACCTGATGACGGCCTGCCAACCGGTCCCTTGCGCTTCCATCGTGAGCGTTGGCGTTCTCGACCGGGGCTCTCGGCGTTCTGGCGCTGACGGTCCCGCCCAAAAATCAACTACTGCATCCGAGAGGCCAGCGTCCAACTGGCCTTTCTTTATCCCGCCTCTACCCGTCAGCACTCCTCCCCCGCGCCCATCGGCAACCAGCGGGAGGCATGAGTGTTGACGAATACAGGTGAACAACCCGCCACTTTGGAGGCGACCATGTCAGCACTACGCAAGACTCAGTTTGAGCACGACGAACAACTACCGCCTCCGGTGAGCGAAGCCGCTCAGCAATTGGCTCGCAGCGAATGGCTGTACAACGCAGCCGAAGAGCTGGCCAGAGGTGGCAGCGTGATGTTCAAGCGCCACTTGCACCCCCAGCAAGGCGTCACGGCCTACCAGTTCGCACTGGCTGTCGATGAGTACGCCAACAACCGACTTGCCGACTGCGGCGTCGACGCTCCAGCCCTGGGCTACTTACTGATCGCTGGGATGGCGGGCTCAAGGGTGAAGTCGGAAGCATTGGAGCTGCTCGGCCAGAGTGACCACCAACTTGGGAAGCTCGGCGAGATTGCCGAACGCCTACTCAAACCTCTGGCTGATGACGCTCTGATCGCCCAGGCCGAGGACAACGAACTGTGAGCCCATACGTTGAGATCGATAAAGCGCTTTTCGCTCTTGAAGATCCAGACAAGCCAGCGCTCGACGAGATCCTAGCCGAGGGTTTGATCGTCCGACACTTTACTTCGGGCGCCATCAACGCAGAAGAATTCCACTGGTATAGCGCCCGTCTACTGGATGTCAGCCGGCGGCGTAAGGAGATTCAATGAGTACTGCACCGGTTAAATCCCTGATCGACGAGCAACTCGAAGACATCAGCGCTCACAACCTTCGTGAGGCCTACAGCCTTGCCGAGCGGCGCGGCTTCTTCGGCGCACCGGTTGAGCAATTCGCAGAACCTGGCTACGGCGGTCGAGTGCTTCAGGTCCTGCGCTACCGGGTTCAGCAGCAGGATCAGCAACCGAGCTGATCAGCCTTTGCCCTTGTTCTTGTTTTTCGCACTGCCCTGCCGCGCTTTGAATTTTGGATTGGATTTACAGATCACGTAGATCCGTCCACGGCGCATTACGATCTGGCAGTCACGGTGACGGTTTTTCGCTTCTTTGAGTGAGGACAGCACTTTCATAGGTGAGGCTCCTTGCAACAAGTTGAAATGTTATTACGTATCTTAAATATGAATAAGAACGTTTATCAACCTTTATTTCCCTCCCCCTTTTCACCGCTGCGATCGTCGCGGCAAGGATCTCTCATGACCACAAACACGCGAATTTGGGACCAAGTCGATACCACTGACCCAAGCGCAACAAAGAACTTCACCGGCATGGGCGGCTTTAAAGGCACCGCCATCAAACCTACCTACCTGATGCATAAGGCCACCGAAGTGTTCGGCCCTTGCGGTGAGGGCTGGGGCTGGACGGTGCTTGAGGATCGCTACGACGAAGGCGCCCCGCTCCAGGCTCCTACCAAGGAGTGGCCAGATGCTCCGCGCATCAACGCCAAGCTGCACACGCTGAAAGTGGAGCTGTGGTACCTGGGCAAAGATGGGCAGAAGTGCACCATCGTGCAGTACGGCCACACGCCGTTTGTTTACCTGCAGAGCGGAAAAATCGTGACCGACTGGGAGGTGTCCAAGAAGTCGCTCACTGACGCTATTGGCAAGTGTATGCAACCACTCGGCTTCGCCGCAGACATTCACATGGGCTTATTCGACGATCCAACCTACGTCGACACCATCGCCGAGGAGTTCAAGCTTGAAAAGGCGGAGGACAAAGACGCCGAAATGCTTCGCCAAAAACAGGAGCGTGTCGAGTGGCTTGCTTCCGCGGTCGAGACCATCGGCAAGGCCGTCACTACACACGAACTCAAGCTTCTGAACGTGAAGTACATCCGTGAAGCCACCCGCCGCAATGAGCCTACCTTCATTGCACGCATCACTCGCGCATTCGAAGAGCGCAAAGTTGACCTTGAAAAAGGTACGGAGGCAGCAGCATGACTCAGCTCTACGCACTCACCGGTAAGCTCGCCGAACTCCAGGCCATGGCCAACACCGATGACGAGGGCCTGAAAGAGGCCTTGCAATACGCCATGGACGAGATTCAAGGCGACTTCGAGGTAAAGGCCGACAACATCGTCATGCTGCGCCGCAACATCGAGAGCGACGTGACCGCCATCGACAACGAAATTGAGCGCCTGGCCGAACTCAAACGGATCAAGTCCAACAGCGTGTCGCAGATCAGCGACTACCTGCGCCGCAACATGGAAGCCGCCAACATTAAGTCGATCAAGCGGCCGCTGTTCACCATCACCTTGGCCATGGGTAGTGAGCGGGTGATCGTTGATAACGAAGATGCCGTTCCAGACGAATTGACCTCTGTGAAATCAAGTATCACCCCAGACAAAAAGGCCATCGCCGCCAAGCTCAAGGAAATCCGCGATCACAACGAGGCTGTGCGCAAGCGGATGGCCGCAGGTGAAGACGCCGAATACGAACTTCTACCCGAACCAGTTTGGGCTCACTTGGAGCGCGGCGACAGTTCGATCCGCATCAAGTGAGGTCAGCATGATCAGCAACCACCTCCAGCTGGTCGGATAGTAAGAATAAGATTAGTTTCATAGCTACGCACCTAGCCAACCGAATCTTCGCCACAGGGCGATTTTTACCACTAAGAAGGACTTATAAATATGGAAGTAATTGTAGGTAAAGATACAGCGTTCGGAACGAGCGGTTACGCCCGACAATTCGTTTCGATTAAAGATATCTTCGATGTCAGCGGTGAGGCTCCGGGAGAACAAGCACTACTTAGCTCATATCACGCTGATCGCCGCATTGGTGGAGGCACATTGGTATGGGCCTCCGAAGTATTGAAAACCAGCCACGATGGATTTCGAGTTTTCAGTCCCACTGTAGCCAGCACATCACTTTCAACCTCTCAGTCGTCCATTCTCGACTACATGACAGGGTCCGGCGAAACCGATCCACAGGGTTCGGGTTGCTGGCTTCGGCTGCTCGAAGGTGCGGTTGAAATGGAATATGGAGGTGTCACAGAGGGCACCGAGTGCGGCCTGCTCGTCCAGAGGATAATTGATGCATGCGTACCATCAGGAATATCGGTACATTGTAATATTTCCTTAACCGTAGGCTCGCCACTAACAATTCCTGCATACAGGACTAACCCACCCGCATCCCTCGACTTTAATCGATCTCGAGTTCACATCCGGCACCTTATATGTATTCAAACATCGGGGGCCGCTGTATCTGTTGGTAGCTGTACAGCACGACTCACCATTGACTGGATGCAGGGCCCGGGCTTTAGTGGCAATCCATTGGTAGGCATAAAAATCTCGGGGCCGGGCGGAAACACTATTGATGTAGGGCAAATTGGAGGTTTTCAAAATAACGTCGAATTTAACAATTCCTACTCAAACGTCGTGAACATGGGATGGTGTGATAATGCCATTAGAGGCATTGCATTCATCAGCAGCAACGCAAACAAAGTAAACGGCGGGCACATTGGCGGGCGATATAGCGATGGAACTACGCTAATTGATCCAACCACTTGTGAGGTCGGAGTTTACGTTGACCCAACAAGTGCGAACAACATGATTTATTCAACTATTGAATACTGCCGACGCTCCGAGATCTCGGTAGGACTGCGTGACAGCGGTTTTGCAACTGTCTATAGAGGTTACATTGAGTCATGCACTGGCTGGAATATTTATGCTGATGGGAAGGATGCCGAAATCGAAGTCCTTGCAGGAGGCACCACAACTAGAGCAGATGGAGCGGGATTTTACGCAGGCCCCGGCAATACAATTAACCTCGCTACACAGGTAGATTACTACAACGAGCTACCTAGAGGGGACAATACTAGCCTCACCTTTCTATCACTACAGGCGATAGCCTCCGCTGGCACTGGCAAAGTCAACGGAAAAAGTGGGATGGAAACTATCACGCGTAACTATAACTCAGCTAAAAACCTTCTTCTAGACAGCAGTAATTTCCTTTCCGACAGCTGGAACAAAGGAGGCACGTCCGGTGCAAGTTGGTCGGGAATAGCGACATTATCTGATTCAGCGATGCCTGATTCGGGATATGAAAACTCAACTCAGATTATCTTCCCAGCATTGCCTTCTGAAAGTGCGATTTATCGGGCGTCCCAGGGGCCAATAAATATGATTAATGGACCGGTCAGCTTCGGATGTTTCGTATTATGCGCGTCGGGCGATATCGAAATAATGCTTCGCGTTGTAAACAGTACGGGTAGCGTGCAGCATCGACATGTTACTAGGCTGAAAGCATCTGCGAATTTTCAAAAAATCGGCAGCGAATTGACCTACTCTGGCGCGACAGATTCAAATTCAACTTTTGAAATTACTTTTCGAAGTTCCATTGGGGCGACGATCTATGTGACTAATTGCTACTTTCAGAACCGCGTCGGTGTAAAATTCCCACCTGCCAATGGCAATACTCTAAAAGATGTTCTATCAGGAGAGGATGTCGGTGGAAATACGTTTCATAACGGAGCGACGATTAATGGGATCTTCCGAACAAACTATCGAGTTACTTCCAAATCCATAACATTGGACCAAAATAGGATGCAGTACTCTATGGAGGTGCTTACAGGTGAAGGATACAACGTGCTCCTTGAACCTGGTCGTGATGGTCAAGAAATCACCTTTAAAAGGGACTCATCAGCCGGCACAGTCGGAGTAATCCCTCTGGGAGCAACAATAGAAGGCTCGCTAGACCCTATTCCACTTTCTACAGCCTGGCAAACCTTGCGCTTAAAGTACATTCAAACTCCAGCTTTTACAGGCTGGATTAGAGTTTAGCAGAACCAAATACCTCGAAATATCGAGGCATTTTTTAATAACACCGTAATATTTCTATTTGCACTTTCGCGGAAGCCGCAACAGTAGTTAGCGGTAAGCGGATAGCCGATCTTAACTTGGTTAACCGTCCTCAAAAACTGTAGAGCCTAGGCAAAACCAGCTCAGTATCAAAAGCATATTAAGGGGCACTGCTTCATGCGCCGCATAGCCCGCATCCAGCAACGCAAACGTCAAACCTGGCTCGCACCGCCGGCCAGCGGAATAGAAGAGGCAGGCCATGGCCAAGACTGTGCAGGAACGATCGGCCAAGGCTGCGCAGAAGCGGCTGGCGGTCGCGGAGAAGGAATTGCGGCACAAGGTCAGGCCGGGTATCGAGCAAGCCATGGAGCGTATCCGGCTGCGCGGCCAAGTTCCGATCATCAGCGAAGTCCTGCAGATCGCCATCATGAAGATGGACTTGATGCCAGACGACGAGTTGATCACCTTCTTGAGTTATCCGCGCCACGAAATCGTGATTAGCGAAAACGTGGCGCGGGAAATCTATACCAAAGGCCAGCTGCAATCAATGATGCTTGACGTCAGGGATTCCTAAGAATGAATTTCGCTTGTACGCTGCTATTTTAGGCTGCGTGCGTTTAGAAATCCAAAAGCGAACAATACTCACAAAACGGTTTATGCGACACGATACGGTGTCTCTGATTTTTCAACACGAATCCCTTGTTGAAGAGATTTAACCCTGCCTATTTGAGCTACAAACTCACTCATAGACTGGAACGCCATTTCTTGATACTTCATAGGCCCTACTTGAATAGAGGTGATGCACTCCAAAGGCATTTCTACCTCAATATAGGGAACCAACATGTCCCCTCTCGCGCGATATTTAGTATCACGGGCTTCGGGCGCACGGTCGTCGAGAAGCAACCTCCACTCTTTTTCTTCTTTGAACCCTGGATGCTTAAATATCGCAACCATCTTGATTAGGTCCATATATCCTTCAGTTCCACGTAACTCCACACGCCCAGCAAAATCGCGTATATCTCTACCGACACTGCGCAGGGCATCCACAATCGGAGCAAAGGTTACCTCGCGAGCTTTATCCAAGCCGTAGCGGCAACGAGTCAAATGCTGCCCCCATTTTTCAGTATCAATTTCAATAGCGTAAGCGCCGTAGGCTCTCCATTGACTCAAGAGGTCACCTTCTTCGCTGAACGATAGGGAATAGCTAGGATGGCCGTTAAATTCCGCGTCAATTAGTGAAGATAATTTTTGCAACACGTGCTCATGCGCTTGCTCCGCGTAATCCACACTTAGCCTGTGTTTTGCTCTTCCCTCTCTGATATCCGTCTGAACCAAATCTGCTCCATACCGAAGCTCTTGAGAGTCGTTCAGATAGCGCATATCGGTGAGGCGCATCTTGTTGTACATGAGAATTGATTGGACCGCCGCTGCGTCCGTGTAGTGGTAGAGCTTCACTTGCAATCCTACTTTCGAATTTGTGTAGCTGTAATCAAACAACATCCACATCCAAATTGCCACCACCGGTCACGGAGGGCGGCGCTTACCTGAGGTAAAAGAAATGCCTGTACGCCATAGCGTCATCCACAAGATCGACAAGAAGCCTGACGGCAGCCCGGCGGCTGTTTACCTGGCTTCCACTGAGCAGATTGAAAGCGGCGCCCGCGACGATCTGATGAGCCAGCTCAACGAAAGCTACAACACCACCGCCGGAAAGGGCTGGGGTTTCTTCCATCAAGAATCAGGCGCCCACCCCTTCAGCGGCTGGCTCGGCAAGTATCTGGCCGGCGACACCGACTTCCTGTCGTTCAGCACCACGTCCGTCGAACACCTGACCAAGCTGATGGAAGAGTCGAACCTCACCACAGGTGGTCATGCCCTCTTCTGTCACTACCAGCAAGGCCTGACCGATTACCTGGTCATCGCCCTGGTGCAGGAAACCGAAGCGGTGACTATGACCGAAGAGCTCACACTGATGACGGTGAAGCGCCTGGACCTGGACCACATCCGCCTGGCTGCGCGCATCAACATTAGCGAATGGAAGAGCAACCCGCAGTCGAAACAGTACATCTCCTATATCAAGGGCAAGCAGGGTCGCAAGATCAACGATTACTTCCGCGACTTCATCGGCTGCCAGGAGGGCATCGACGGTCCGAGCGAAACACGCACCCTGCTGAAGGCGTTCAGCGACTTTGTTGAAAGCGAGGATTTGCCAGAAGAGTCAGCCCGCGAGAAGACGCACACGCTGGTCAGCTACTCAATGGCCCAGGCCAAGCTGGGCGAGCCGATCACCCTCGACGAGCTGTCGAGCCTGATCGACGAAGACCGGCCGAAGAACTTCTACGACTTCATCAGGGCGAAGGACTACGGGATTTCCGAGTCCCTGCCGCCAGACAAGAAGACGCTTAACAAATTCCGGCGCTTCACCGGTCGCGCTGAGGGCCTGTCGATCAGCTTCGAGGCGCACCTGCTGGGCGACAAAATCGAATTCGACGAAGCCGGCGGCACGCTGACGCTACGCGGCCTTCCAACTCAACTTACCGAACAGCTCAAGCGCGCCTCGTCCTGAGACATTGCTTACCGCTGAGATTTCACTAGCTGGTCAATAAGGCCCCAGGCTTGCTCGCGCGCGTTCTGCCTGGCCTTATCCAGCGAGGCAAACAGTTGGTCGCCAGGTCGGATTGGCGGCAGGCCTGGAATTCTGAGCTGATAAGTGAACCCGTTCGTGTGGTGTCGCACCTCAATGTCGAACTGATGGCCTTGGCTTTCATCACTGAATGTTTCAACGCTTGGCATATCCGCTCCTTGATCCGGCTCCATGCCGGTCACCCGTAATACCCCATATCACTGAACAGCGCCAGCCGGCGAGGATAACGCCATGCCTGAAATCACCTATGGCTCTGTGTGCAGCGGCATCGAGGCCGCGACACAAGCGTGGCACCCGCTGGGCATGAAGGCCGCCTGGTTCGCCGAGATAGAGCCGTTCCCCTCGGCGGTCCTGGCCCACCACTACTCCGACGTGCCGAACCACGGCGACATGACCAAGCTGGCCGCCCTGGTGCTAGCAGGCAAGATCCCGGCGCCGGACGCGCTGGTCGGCGGAACCCCCTGTCAGGACTTCAGCGTTGCCGGTATGCGAGCGGGTCTCGGTGGTGAGCGAGGGCAACTAACAATCAAACTCGTGGAGTTAGCAGATGCAATTGACCATGTTCGAACCGCAAGAGGATAGCCTGAGTGCATCCTTACCTGGGAGAACGTCCCCGGCGTCCTTAGCGACAAAGGGAACGCCTTCGGATGCTTTCTTGGCGCGCTTGCTGGGGAAGACTGCGAGCTGCAGCCTTCAGGGAAAAAATGGCAGGACGCTGGTTGTGTGTATGGACCCAAAAGAACAATCGCGTGGCGGGTCCTGGACGCCCAATATTTCGGCCTGGCCCAACGACGCCGTCGTGTGTTCGTTGTCGCAAGTGCTCGAGACGAGTTCGATCCCACCGAGGTACTTTTTGAGCGAGAAGGCGTGCGCAGGGATACTGCGCCGCGCCGAGGTGAGGGGCAAGATGTTACCGGAACAGCTCCTTTCGGCCCTGCGCTCCAGTGTGGATGTGGATATGTCTACGCCGAATCCTTAGGGCAGTACGGTTGCCCGAACTGCGAAGGCGATGAAGGGCCGGCGGTCGATATGGTCGGGGGCATCCCTGCATTTGGCGGGCATAGCCTGGGCGGATCTATAGAGCGAGCCGCTACGCTCACCGCCAAGGACAGCCGGCTTGATATTGAAACCGAAACATTCCTGGTGCACGGTATCGATGTTCGCAACGTCGCGCTGACTGGTGAACTCACTCACACCATTCAAGCGGGTGCTCACGCACCAGACCCGGGCGGCACTCCACATATCCTCTCAAATTCCAGTATTCGGCGCTCCACTCCACGCGAGTGCGAACGGCTCCAGGGCATGGCCGACGACTACACTCTGATCCCCTGGCGCGGAAAGCCTGCAAGCGAATGCCCGGACGGGCCCCGCTACAAGGCGATCGGCAACAGCAAGGCCGTCACCGTGGTTCGCTGGATAGGCAGGCGCCTTCTGAGGCAGCTTCACTCATAATCATCTTTCATGTTGCGGATGATGGGATGTGCATCACTTCGCCTGTAGACCCGCAGCTTCAACCCGCTGGAGCAAGTAATCACCGAGTATTTTTCAGCGGGTGGCTGTTTCTCAGCGATAACTTCTGAGCAGTCCCAGCCGTAGGTATTTAAAGCATGCCAAGCGAGATCAGCCTTGCTGAGATTCCGACTGCTATGGGCATTGGAAAGGTCGTAACTAAACTTTGAATCTTCTGCCTTTGTAGCCTCAACTGCCTGGCTTACTGGAGCGGGTGCAGGTGCAGCCTTGGTCTCGGCAGCTACATAGCTCGGGTTACTAGCTGGGTTCGGGTTGTTTTTGCTATCGAGCCCCCCCTTTCCAACGAGTAGTGCCAATCCAGCAGCCAAAATAATCCCTACCGTTCTTCTCTCCATCACTGCGGATCTCGCCCTAAAGATTGTGATCATCTCAGCTCGCGCTGCTGCCAGTCCATAGCTTGAAAACTGAACTCACTCCACCGCCCGGGCATGGCCCGGCAAGGACTCCCCGTGAAACGAATTTATCTCAGCGGGCCCATGAGCGGCTTGCCCGGCCTGAACTTCCCCACCTTCCACAGCATGACCGCCAGCCTGCGCGCCATCGGCCACACAGTCACCAACCCCGCCGAGATCAACCCGGAAGGCGGAACGTGGACCGACTGTATGCGCCGCGACATTACCGCCCTGATGGACTGCGACACCGTGGCCACCATGCCCGGCTGGGAGAATTCAAAGGGCGCAAAGCTGGAAGTGCTGATCGCCGAGAAGCTCGGCATGACCGTTGTGGATGCCCATGATCTGGTAACGAGGGAAATTATGAGTGATATTCAAAATCAGCTAGAAGAACCAAAAGCGTCCTTGCTGACAGCTTGGTCCTGGACTCAGCGACGAAACATGTGAGCATCACGAATTTCGGCAAACTGGACCATCAGCAAATCGTTCATGTGATCGGTTTTCGTTCTTATCGTATGCTCAACTTTATTAACATCAATACAAGTAAGCTCATAGGACGTTATCCTTTTTTCGTAAAATTCTATTTCCCCGGCAAATACCAACCACCCGTGCAAAGGCACACCGTGTTGCACGGGAGAGTCTTTTTTGTAGATAAGCTTTTTTGAAAACTCAGGAACCTCAACGGGGTCCCCTTCAATAGTTGTAAATGTAAAGGATGGTGCATTTTCAATACCATAAACCCGTTCAACTCCAACCCATACGCCTTCAATTTCGACTCTCAACCGATAATCTAGTATATGCATCGAATTTTTACGTAAGTTGTGTATGTATGGGTACGTGACGAATGTTGTGGCAATCCCTCCGCCTAAATCGGCCCTACCTCTAAAGACATTAATTATTTGCCCAGCAATTTTTGGCTTATTCGAGAGATGGTCTAAAAAAACTTTAAACCAGCCGGAAAACCCAAAAACCAACGCAAGCCACGGTAAAATTTTCGAAAGATCCACAGATGCCTTCCTTTCAAATCTGTTTTTGTAAGCTGGTCACGTTACAGCAACGGTTATCGGCTGTCCCTCCCCTTCAAAGTCAGCCGCTATAGCGGCAAGGACACCTCATCACGGGTACGGGCAAAAGTCTCCAAGGCTATCCCTGGCAATTTTTACTGCGTACTCAAGTAGTTCTAGGGGAACACTTTGCTCAAAGAGGCTTACTTCAAAGCGCAGCGTTTCGTCATTCCGAAAGATCTCGAACATCTGCGTTCTATCACCTTCCCAGCACTCTAAAGCCAAGCCATCGTGACCTTCGACGATGCTTGAGGCACGGCAAAAACGGTATTCAATTCCGTGTACGACCACATCTCACCTCCATTTCTAAGGAGGCAACGATACCTCTCCCCTCTATGAATTTGATAGCCGCTATGGCGGCAAGGACGAAGTCATGCCTGAAGAAATCGAAAAAGCCTGGCCGGACCACTACCGCTATATCGACACCATTGGACCGGAAGGCCTGGAGGTGCACTGCATCACCTATCAGGTGATCGGCGAAACCGCGCAGTGTTTCTACATTGGCGATACCCATACCTGCGACCTGGTCAAAGGCCCGCAATACAGCTGGACCGCTGAGGCGATTAAGAAGCGCAGAAAGCGCGTGCTGAAAGACGGTGGCAACTGGGGCCGTCGATTCGCCTACACCGACAAGGCGCTGGCACTGCGCTCTTACAAGGCACGCAAAGCCTGGCAGCTGCGACACGCTCGTCTGTCAATGGAGCGGGCCCAAGCGGCAATCGGGTACTTCGGCGATGGCCAGGCAGAAAGCGTCTTACCGGAAGCGGCAGTGACAATCCCGAACGTATACATCCAGGGCTTAAATTGGGAGGACTACTGATGATCGCCACCCTCTGGTTCGCCTACGTCTTCATCTACAAGGGGCCACGATGATGATCCTGCGCGAAGGCTTCATCCGGCGAAAGCTCGAGGCTTCCCTAGTCCGCCTTGCTATCGCAATCCTCGTGGGGCGCAACGTTCAGCGCTCCTTGGTCGTGTCACGCCGCGACAACAACGACATGTGGTACATGGCCGAAGAGCTCGAAGCCATCGCCGCCCGAATCAGCAAAAACTACCCCTAACCCCAATCCCCCTACATGCCTGCCTGTGAGCGAAGTCACGGCAACTGACTATCGATCCATCGTTCAGCTGCCGCCATCGCGTCATCAAGCGCTGCCGGATAGTCAGGCCAAGGGCCTTCCAACTTTGCTGCAACCTCACCCAAGCCATTGATGGGTGCTGGCTCAATGATCTTTGCGGCAACAGGGCTCTGGTCGTTCGGGCGACGCCAGTCGAACTTGAGAAACATCACGTGGCCCCGGTAAGCGTGCGCTATCGGAGCATCGAAGTTGTGTGACACGTCCATGCCTCATCACGAACTAAGTTGAACCCTTTTGTACACCGCTTCGGTCCTGTTTGAAAGATAGGCAGAAAGCTATCACTCCAATCCCCTATGCGCCGCCCCAGCGCGGCTAGGACACCCCCCATGTTCGCTATGAAACTCACCCTGACTGTACTGGGCGCCCTGTTGTACCTGGTAGGAACCCTCGGCTGGTTCTTCTGGGCTGGGCCTGACCTTGTTGGCACAGGCACCAACGAGGCACTGCTCTACGCCTTCACCGGCACATGCGCCTGGCTGCTGACCTCCTTCGGCCTGGCAATCCAAATCATCAAGACAGCGCGGCCTGCGGGCTCACTCGACAAACCAGAGGCATAGAGGTGCACACCATGGAAATGCAAAGCGAAACCCTTGCCGAAGAAGAAATCGCCGCCATCACTGGCTATATGATCCCCTCGCGCCAGATCGCGTGGCTCAACCTGAATGGATGGAAATACGTGCTGACCCGGGCGCGCAGGCCGGTTGTGGGCCGGGTGTACGCCCGGATGAAGCTGGCAGGCGTAAAACCCTCAGCAGAAAACGTTGCGGCCGAAGCCTGGTCGCTGGACTTGTCACGGGTAGGATAAAAAGATGCGAGCGAAAAAGGCGGCAAACAGGGACCTGCCGCCGCGAATGATTCGGCGCGTACGCACGCTGAAGGGTGGCAAAGAGTGGGTTGGCTATTACTACGACGGGAGGAATGAAGACGGGAAGCGGGTGGAAATCCCGCTCGGGGGTGATTTGGATATCGCCAAGGCTGAATGGGCAAAGCTTGATTGCAAGCCGGCACCGAAGAAGAACGCCCTGCTGACCCAGGTGTTTGATCGTTACGAGCGGGAGATCATCCCAGGCAAGAAGCTCAAGACGCAGAGTGACAACCTGCTGAGCCTTAAACAGCTTCGCAAGGCTTTCAACGACGCTCCCATTGATGCGGTTTCGCCACAGATCATCGCGCAGTACCGAGACAGCCGGACTGCCAAGGTTCGGGCCAATAGGGAGATATCCCTGCTGTCCCACATCTACAACATTGCGCGGGAGTGGGGGCTCACAGAAAACAACCCCGCCGCCGGCGTGCGCAAGAACAAAGAGGTGCCGCGTGACTTCTACGCCACCGAGGAAATTTGGGGCGCCGTGTATGCGGTAGCAGCCTCGGAACTGCGTGACGCGATGGACCTGGCCTACCTGACTGCCCAGCGCCCGGCGGATACGCTGTCGATGCGTGAGGCGGACGCCGTGAACGAATTCCTGCAGGTATCCCAGGGCAAGACATCGAAGAAGCTACGCATTCGCCTGACCGCTGCCGGCGCACTCAATGACCTAGGCGCCTTGGTTGCAAGGCTGATAGAGCAAAGGCGCTCCCGCGGCGTGCGAAACCCTTACCTGATAGTCACGGAAGACGGCAGGCAGGTGACTAAGCACATGCTCCGGTTACGCTTTGACGATGCTCGCGACAAAGCAATCGCCATCGCCAGAGAGGCAGGCGACGGTGTTCTTGCATCCAGTATTCGACAGTTTCAGTTCCGTGACATCCGCCCGAAAGCAGCCAGTGAGATCCTGGATCTGGGCGATGCAAGCCGCCTGCTGGGGCATACGGACAAGCGGATAACCGAAACGGTTTACCGTCGTGTTGGGGAGATTGTGAAGCCGACGCGCTGACCGCGATCAGCACTAGGTTGCGGAAACTGCCGGAAATGATGCGGAAACGATCAGGCTGTAGAGATTTTTCTGAGACAACCCCCAGAAACGCAAAAGCCCCGCTTTCGCGAGGCTTTCGTGTAAATCTTGGCGGGAAACCAGGGATTCGAACCCTGGAGACGCTATTAACGTCCGCCGGTTTTCAAGACCGGTGCATTCAACCACTCTGCCAATTTCCCTTGTGCATCACAGGATTATAGTAGCCCATCCCGTGTCAGCGGGCGCCATAATACCCGAATGAAACACACTGTCAAACTCTCTGCATCGCTTGTTACAAGGCGTCTGTTATGATCTTTGCGACTGAACGTTTCAAAACTGAAGGAGTGTCGCCATGCGCGAACAGAATTACGCAGTGAATGGCAACGCGCAGGCTGAGCAGCTTGAAGTCAGCCGCGTGTTGCGCAACACCTACGGCTTGCTCGCCCTTACCCTCGCATTCAGCGGCGTGATGGCTTACGTGGCCCAGCAGATGCGCGTCGGCTACCCGAATATCTTTGTCGTGTTGATCGGCTTCTACGGTCTGTTCTTCCTGACCAACAAGCTGCGTGACTCGGCCTGGGGCCTGGTGTCGGCGTTTGCCTTGACCGGTTTCATGGGTTTCATCCTCGGCCCGATCCTCAACCGTTACCTGGGCATGGCCGGCGGTGCTGAAGTGGTCAGTTCGGCGTTTGCCATGACCGCCCTGGTGTTTGGTGGTCTTTCGGCCTACGTGCTGATCAGCCGTAAGGACATGAGCTTCCTGGGTGGTTTCATCACCGCAGGCTTCTTCGTGCTGCTGGCGGCGGTGGTGGCCAGCATGTTCTTCCAGATCAGCGGCCTGCAATTGGCGATCAGCGCGGGTTTTGTGCTGTTTTCCTCGGTGTGCATCCTGTTCCAGACCAGCGCCATCATCCACGGCGGTGAGCGTAACTACATCATGGCGACCATCAGCCTGTATGTGTCGATCTACAACCTGTTCATCAGCCTGTTGCAGATCTTCGGCATCATGAGCCGCGACGACTGATCAGCCAACGCAATAAAAAATGCCCCGTATCGCGAGATACGGGGCATTTTCATTTTCAGGCCCGATAGCTCAGTACTGATTGGGTTCCATTTCCAGCTCGACCTTGAAGCGCTTGAAGATATCTTGCTGGATGCGTAGCGCCAGCTGGGCAATCTCCTGCCCGGTGGCGGTGCCGTAGTTGACCAGCACCAGCGCTTGCAGCTTGTGCACGCCCGCATCGCCCTCCCGGAACCCCTTCCAACCGGCTTTGTCGATCAGCCAGCCGGCGGCGAGTTTCATTTGGCCGTCGGCCTGAGGGTAGGCCACCAGGTCCGGATACTGTCTTTGCAGCTCAACAGCCAAGGCTTGGGGTACCAGCGGATTCTTGAAGAAGCTGCCCGCATTGCCCAGCTCTGCCGGGTCTGGCAGTTTCTCGCGGCGAATGCTGCAGATCGCGCGGCTCACATCGCTTGGCGTGGCGTGGGTGATGCCCTGCGCGACCAGACGCTGTTGCACCGGGCCGTAGTCGAGTTTCAGGTGACTGGCGCGGCTAAGGGAAAAGCGTACCCGCAAGATCAGCCAGCGCCCGACTTCGTGCTTGAACAGGCTGTCACGGTAGGCAAAGTTGCATTCGTCCAGGCTGAAGTCCCGCAGTTCGCCCGTCTGGCGATCCAAGGCGGTGAGGCCGGCAAACACATCCTTGATCTCTACGCCATAGGCACCGATGTTCTGCATCGGCGCGGCGCCGACAGTGCCCGGGATCAGGCTGAGGTTTTCCAGGCCGCAGAAGCCGTGCTCAAGCGTCCACAGCACAAACGGATGCCAGGCTTCGCCCGCTTCGGCTTCGACCACCACGCGCGTGCCATCGTCGCTCAGCACGCGAATGCCTTGTGTCGCCATACGCAACACCAGCGCCGGAACATCCTGGGTCAACAGCAAATTGCTGCCGCCTCCAATCACCAGCAACGGCACCGCCTGTGCGGCGGCATAGGCGATGGCCGCGCGCACGTCAGCATCACTGTGGGCCTCGGCAAATAATTGCGCGCTCACATCGATGCCAAAGCTGTTGAATGGCTTGAGCGATACCTGCGCACGCACTTGCAAGGTCATAACCGCCCCTTCAATTCGATCACCAATAAGTCACAGGCGCGCTCGATCAGGTCCAGGACCCGTTCGAAACCTTGCTCACCTTCATAGTAAGGGTCTGGCACCTCGTCCACTTCGCCATCAAAGCGACGCAGGAATAAATCCAGCTCCGCCTTGCCCTGCCCCGGCTGCATGGCCTTGAGGTTGCGCAGGTTGCTGCTGTCCATGGCCAGGATCAGGTCATAGCGGGCAAAGTCCGCGCGGGAAACCTGCTGGGCACGCTGGCTCGACAAATCATAACCTCGCGCCAGCGCCGCCCGTTGGCTGCGCTGGTCCGGCGGGTTGCCGACATGCCATTCCCCGGTGCCAGCAGACGCCACCTCAATCTGGCCAGCCAAGCCTGCTTCACGCAACTTATGGCGCAAGATACCTTCAGCAGTTGGCGAGCGGCAGATATTGCCCAGGCATACAAACAGAACTTCCATCAGGCGCCCAGCAGGCGACGGACGCGTTCGAGGTCTTCCTGGGTGTCGACACCGGCTGGCGGTGCTTCCAACGCATCGCCCACGTGGATACGCACGCCGTGCCAGAGGGCACGCAGTTGCTCCAGGGACTCGGTATTTTCCAGCCAGCACGGGCCCCAGCTGACGAAGTCGTGCAGAAAACCGGCGCGGTAGGCATAGATGCCGATATGGCGGCGATATGGCACGCCCTCCGGCAACACGTCGCGATTCTTGGCAAAGGCATCCCGCGCCCACGGCAAGGTGGAGCGACTGAACGTCAGTGCCAGGCCGTTGATGTCGCTGACCACTTTCACCACATTCGGGTTGAACAGCGTCTCGATGTCTTCGATCGGTTCGGCCAGGGTCGCCATACGCGCCTCGCCATGGGCCGCGAGGTTGGCAGCGACCTGATCGATGACACTCGGCGGTATCAATGGCTCGTCACCCTGCACATTCACTACGATCGCGTCGGGTGCCAGACCCAGCTGAGTAGCGACTTCGGCCAGGCGATCAGTACCGGAGTTATGGTCTTCGCGGGTCAGGACCGCTTCGGCACCAAAACCTTTGCACGCCTCGATGATGCGCGGGTCGTCGGTGGCCACCACCACCCGTTCGGCGCTGCTCTTGCACGCTTGTTCCCACACCAGCTGGATCATCGGCTTGGTGCCGATCATTTGCAGCGGCTTGCCCGGCAGGCGCGTCGAGGCATAGCGCGAGGGAATGACAACGGTAAAGGCGGTGGTCATTTATCCAGGCGCTCATCGGTGGTCAGAGTACGGGCTTCGCTTTCGAGCATGACCGGGATGCCGTCACGGATAGGGTAAGCCAGGCCGGCACCTTTGCTGATCAGCTCAGTTTTGTCGGCGCTGAGCTTGAGCGGGCCTTTGCAGATCGGGCAAGCGAGGATATCGAGCAGTTTGGTGTCCATGAGTGTTTCCTGGAAAGAAGCGTTTTAAGGCAAGAGACGGTTGGGCAGCAGACGCATCAACTGCATGTCGAACCAGGCGACGAACGCCGGCGACGGTACCGCATCCACCGCAAGGTACCACCAGTCGGGCTGGGCAAAGGCGCGGCACTTCACCGCGTCCTTTTCGGTCATGACCAGCGGCAATGACGGGGTAAAATTCAAGACCTCGGCGCTGTAGGGCGCGTGGTCGGCAAAAGCATGGGGTAGCGGCTGCCAGTGTAGCGTTTCAAGGGTATTGAAGAAACGTTGCGGGTTACCTATGCCGGCCACCGCATGCACCTGCTGGCCCTGCGCAAAGTAGGTGACCGGCTGGCGCTCGCCGCTGTGCAGGTTGACCAGCGCTGTGGGCAGCAGGCGAAAGGCAAAGCCATCTTCACGGTCCGAAACGGCACCGTTATAAAGTACCCCGTCCACACTCTTCAGACGATCCACCGGTTCACGCAACGGCCCGGCTGGTAGGCACCGGCGGTTGCCGAGGCCGCGGGCGGCATCGATCAGCACCAGTTCAAGATCGCGAGCCAGGCGGTAATGCTGCAGGCCATCATCGGAGAGGATCAGGTCCAGGGGTTCACTGGCCAGCAGTGCCTTTACCGCACGACTGCGATCAGGATCGATCATCAGCGGTACACCGCTGCGCTGCACGATCAGCAAGGGTTCATCACCGGCCACCTCGGCACTGTGGCCGGCCTCCACACGCCACGGCAGCTGCGGCGGCTTGGCACCGTAGCCTCGACTGACCACTCCTACGCGCAAACCGCTGCGGCGGCAGTGCTCGATCAACCACAAGATCAACGGCGTCTTGCCGGTGCCTCCCACCGTAATATTGCCCACCACGATCACTGGCACAGACGACTGATAAATCTCGCCCTCGCCCGCCACGAAGCGCGCACGCTTACGTTGAACCACACGGCGATACAACGATTCCAGCGGTCGCAGCAACATTAGTGCTGGATGACCTTCGTACCATGCCTTGAGTAAACGGTCGGAGATGGCCATCAGGGCGCGCTCGCCGCCTCGACGGTGGTCATGCGCAAATGGCTGAAACCGAGCTTGCCGGCAGCGTCCATGGCGGTGATCACGGCCTGGTGTGGGGTTTTGCCATCGGCGCTGATGGACAGCGGCAACTGGGTGTCGCCACCAGACTCCTTCTGCAACGCCTCCATCAGGCTGGCAAGGTCATTTTTCTCCAGCAACTGGTTATTCACCGAAAACACCCCTTCGGCGCTGATAGCGATGTCCAGCTGCTTGACTTGCTGGTCTTCGGCAGGCGAGCCACTCACCGCTTCAGGCAGGTCGACACGCAACTGGGTTTCCCGGGTGAAGGTGGTGGTCACGACAAAGAACAGCAGCAGGATAAACACCACGTCGATCAACGACGCGAGATTGATATCAACATTTTCCCGTTGCTTACGGCGAAATTTCACGCTTTGCCCTCGACCAGGTCTACATCACGGTCGCCCTGCACCACTTCTACCAGCTTGATGGCTTCCTGTTCCATACCGACCACCAGCTCATCAATGCGCCGCTGCAGGAAACGGTGGAAAAACACCGAAGGGATACCCACCATCAAGCCCGCAGCAGTGGTGATCAGGGCCTTGGAAATGCCCCCGGCCAATACCGACGCGTTGGTGGTCATGCCCGAGCCCGTGAACGCGCTGAAGATATCGATCATGCCCAGGACCGTGCCGAGCAAACCGAGCAACGGCGCCATGGCGGCGATAGTGCCGAGGGCGTTGATGTAGCGTTCCAGTTCATGAATAACCCGGGCGGCCGCCTCTTCGATGCACTCCTTCATGATCTCGCGACCATGCTTGGAATTGGCCAGGCCGGCGGCGAGGATTTCACCCAGTGGCGAATTGGCACGCAGCTCTTTGAGCTTTTGCTTGTCGAGCTGCTTGTTCTTGATCCAGCCCCAGACCTGCCCCAGCAAGTGCTCGGGGGTGACGCGACTGGCGCGCAGGGTCCACAGGCGTTCGGCGACGATGCCGAGTGCGACGATGGAGCTCAGAATGATCGGCAACATCATCCAGCCGCCGGATTTGACCAATTCCCACACAGTGAATGTCCCCTCGAAAAAGTGCGCCACTTTACCATATAGGGTCAACAGAAGGGTTCACCGGCTACAGGTCCGTCTGTCGCGGTTCGAGACCTTGGCAACGCCTGATTACGGTAACGGTTCGCGCCAGAAACGACGTTCGCTGCGCGCAACCGTCGCAGGCACAAACGCCCCCAGGCGCAGGCGCACAGCGCCCTGTTCGGCGCTGTCATACACCCGGCTGCCCAGTGCTTGGTAGCGTTCGAGGACCTGCGGATGAGGATGGCCAAACGTATTGCTGCGACCGCGGGAAATCAGCACAGAGGTGGGCGCCAACCGTTGTACGAAAGGCCAGGACGAAGAACTTCGGCTGCCATGGTGCGGGGCCTGCAGCCAGTCGGTCGGAACCGCCAGCGGGGATGCCAGAAACGCCTGTTCGGCAGCGCGATCAATGTCGCCGGTGAGCAGCAGGCGTTCGCCATTGGCCTGGACGTGCAGCACGCACGACCTCGGATTGCCCTCAAGCCCACCCGCCCACTGCCACAGTTCAAACGACACACCATCCCATTCCCATCGTTCGCCGCTGGTACAGGGCTGGGTGGCGAGAAAGGCTGGCAAGCCCTCGGTTTCGCCGCCCACCACGCGTTTGACGGGCAGCCCCCGAGCCACTGCTGCCGCACCACCGGCGTGATCGGCGTCGGCATGGCTGAGCAGCATCATGTCCAACTGCCCTACCCCGAGTTTTTTCAACGACGGCAACACGACGCGCGCGCCGAGGTCGACAGGCCCCGAGCGCGGCCCGGCATCGTAGAGCAAGGTGTGATGGCGGGTGCGCAGGATCAGTGCCTGCCCCTGGCCGACATCCAGTTGCACCACATCGACCTGTCCGTGGGGCACCCACTCCCGGGGCGGGAAAACGGCCATCAACAACATGGGCCAGCCCAACACCCGGAACGGCACCCCTTTGGGCAGCAGTAACACCACTGCGCCCATCAGGCTGACCAGCCAATACGCCAGCGGCACCTCGGGCGGCACCCGGGCCGGCAATTGCCCGGCCGGCAGCGCCAGGCCCTTGAACAATCCGTCCAGCGCGCCGCCGGCCAGCCACAGCACAGCTTCCCCCGCCAGCGGCACCCACAACAACGCCGTGCCCAGCAGCGCCAGGGGCAGCACCACCAGGCTGATCCACGGCACGGCAAACAGATTGGCCACCGGTGCGCTGAGGCTGATGGGCAAACCCAACACCAGCAACACCGGAAACAAGCCAATGGCAATCAACCACTGGGGCCGGGTCCACGCCTGCCAGACGCTCCACGGCCCCAAGCGCCCGCCGAACGCCAGCAACAATACCGCGACCGCCGCAAACGATAACCAGAACCCTACCTGCAGGCTGGCCAAGGGCTCCAGCACCAGCACGCCGTTCAGCGCCAGCAGCAAGGGCCACCACAGCCCCAAATGGCGGAAACGCAGACGCCACAGCAACACCAGGCCGACCATCACACAGGCCCGCTGCACCGGCACGCCAAACCCCGCCAGCAAGCCATAACCCAACGCTGCGCCAAAAGCCAGGCCGCACGCCCACGGCAGCCACGGCCAGGTTCGTGGCCAGCAACCATAGCGCGCCAATACCGCGACAAAGCCGTAGATCAAGCCCGCCAACAAGCCGATATGCTGCCCGGAAATCACCAGCAGATGCACCGTGCCCGTGTCCTGCAACACCTGCCAATCCTCAGGCGCCAAGCCGGAACCGTCGCCCAATACCAACGCCGCCAAGCCCGCCTCGCGGCCTTGGGCATCCACCGCCATCACGCGCTGGCGAACAGCATCGCGCCAGGCATTGCGGGCCGGTGCGAGGCGTTCACCATCTTTTACCGTTGCAGTGGCACCGATACGCTGGGCCAGCAGCCAGGCTTCGTGGTCAACTCCATGAAAATTGAGCAGGCCCGCAGGCCGCTTGAGTGTCAGCGCCAGGCGCCAGCGTTCGCCGCTGTTCACCACTGGCCCGCCGTGCCAGGACACGCGGATACGTTTGGGCAGCCGCCCCTTGCGCAACCGGCCGTCGGCCAGTTCAAAGCGCACGCCCGTAACCGTCTGCTGGGGCAAACCGACCACACGCCCCTCCACCCAACGAGTCTGCCCATCCAGGGCCGGCTGCAGTCGATCATCCAACGCCCGCTGCGCGCTGAAGCAAGCCCAGCTCAAGCCCACCAGAAAAAAGGCCAAGGGATAGGACCGAAAAGGCAACAGCATCAAGGCCAACACCAGCATGGCCAATAACGCGGCGCCGGGCGGCAGGGCCGGCAACCAACGCAACATCAGCAACCCCAGCGCCAACGCCAACATCCCTGTCTTCATGGATCATCCTTTTCCCGTGATCCACTCAGTCTTAGCCGGCTGAACGACAGCGCCTATGATGTTTTGTCACAAAGTCTGAATTTTCTGTTTATAGAATCCGGGCATACTTGCCCCTCGAATTGACCTGGAACCCATATGCCCCGGCGCTTATTCAAACGGTACATGCCCGATCCCAGCAGTATCAGGGAACACAAGTCATTACAGTTTCTTGGCACGCTGCTGCATGACCCCAACCTCTGGCACCTGAACCGGCACTCCGTGGCGCGCGCCATGGCGGTGGGTTTATTTGCGGCGTTTATCCCGATTCCGTTGCAGATGTTGCTCGCCGCAGTGCTCGCGATCTCGGTGCGCGGCAATATGCCTATCGCCATCAGCCTGGTGTGGTTGACCAACCCCATCACCATGCCGGTGGTGTTCATCTGTACCTATATGACCGGCGCCTGGTTGATGAATGTGCCGCCACGCAGCTTGCCCGACAACCTGACGTGGGAATGGATCAGCGGCCAGTTGAGCACACTCTGGCAGCCGTTCCTGCTGGGTTCGGTGGTATTGGGGGTAGTATTGGGCGCCTTGGCCTATTGCCTGACCATGGCGTACTGGCGCTGGTGGGTGGCGCACCAGTGGAAAAAACGCAAACTGCGTAGGCGCTGAGCGCTAACGGGCCAGCAAGTGCAAATGCACCCGCAGGCCCTGCCCGGTATTTTCCGCCCATAAGCGACCGCCCTGGCGCTGCACGGCGTTGCGGGCAATGCTCAGGCCCAGGCCGAAACCACCATCGCCGGGCCGCGAGCCGTCCAGGCGGGTAAAGGGCGCGAAGATGCGCTCCAGATCATCCTCAGCAATCCCAGCGCCCTGGTCCTGCAGCCAGATATGCCAATAGTCCCCTTCACGACAGCCGTCGAGTTGCACGCTGCCGCCCGTGGGCGAGTGGCGTATGGCGTTGCGCAGGATATTTTCAAGGGCCTGGGCCAGTGCATTCAGGTTGCCGCGTACCCAACTGTCCGCGGGTAACAGGCACGGCAAGCGCGATGCGGGCCAACCGCTTTCAAAACACGCGTTCTCGCGCAAGATGTCCCATAACGCCTGGAGCTGAATGTCTTCCTGGGGCAGCGGCGTTGTTTCGCTGTCGAGCCACGCCAGTTGCAGGCTGTCTTCCACCAGGCGCTGCATGGCGTCGATTTCCCGGCCCAGGCGCTCGCGCAGCTTGGCCAGGTCTTGCTCACTGTCGCAGGCCACCCGCAGGCGGCTCAAGGGTGTGCGCAGTTCATGGGACATATCGCGCAGCAACTGCTGCTGCAAACGCACGGTGCCCTGCAAGCGTTCGGACATATGGTCAAAGGCGCGGCCCAACTCGCCCAGTTCATCCTGGCGGCTGGTGGCATCGCGAGACATCCGCGTATTGAGTTGGTCCGCACGCCAGGCATTGGCCTGCTCGCGCAATTGATTGAGGGGCATGATCAACAGCCGATAGAGGCCGATGCACAGCAACAGGGTAAACAGGCCGGGAATCACACCATTGGTGACCACTCGCCAGAACAGTTGATAGCGCCCTGGCATAAAACGCTGCGGCAGCTCGATCACCAGCGACCCCGCGCCAGGGTCGACCGGAAACGGCACCTTCATCCAGGGCAGGCCAATGACATGCCGGCTGACCGGCCAATCCAATCCGCGCAAAAACGTCAGGCGCTGGCTTTCCTTGTCACTCAAGGGCGTGCTGCCCAGGGACTGTAGGTCGTTACCGATCACCCCCACCCAAGTGCTTTCGCGCTCGGCCATCCGCCGCAGCCAGGCGTCCACGCCGGCGCTGCCTTGAGTGCTCCACGCCAGCTCGGCACCCGCGGCATAGCCAGTGAGAATCTCCCGCGACTTGTCCGACAGGTACGCGCTCTGCTGCTCCATGTAGCGGCCCCAGGACCAACTGAGCCAGATCATCAGCAAACAGAAGGCGATCAACAGACAGGCCAGCTTCCAGAACAACGAGTGCCTGCCGGGCAATCGCTCAAAGCCCTTCATCGTGACCGCTCAGCACGTAGCCCTTGCCCCATACGGTGCGTACTTCACGCTCGATGTAACCGATGGCCTTGAGCTTGCGGCGGATCTGGCTGACATGCATGTCGAGGCTGCGGTCATGGGGCGCATACCCGCGCTGCAACACCTGCTGATACAGGAAGGCTTTGCTGAGGACTTCTTCGGCATTGCGGTGCAGGGTTTCCAGAAGGCGGTATTCGCTGCGCGTGAGCCCGGCCCACTGGTCCTGGCAGGACACATCGCAGCGTTCATCATCAAAGTGCAGCACCCGGGCATGTTCAGGGACCGAGGCGCGCGGCGGCTCGGGCCGGCGATCCAGGGCAACGCGGCGCAGGATCGCTTCAATTCGCACGCACAGTTCAACCATGCTGAACGGCTTGGGCAAATAGTCGTCCGCGCCCAGGCGAAAACCGCTGATACGGTCGGCTTCAGCGCCCAGGGCCGACATCAGGATCACGGGCATGGCGTGGCTCTGGCGCAAATGGGTGAGGATCGACAAACCGTCCAGCCCCGGCAGCAGAATGTCCATCAGCACCAGGTCGAAGGCCTGGGCGCGGGCCAGTTGCAGGCCCTGCTGGCCGTTCTGGCACCAGGTCACCTGGAAGCCGCTGCGGCCAAGCTGCTCGTGCACGTAGGCGCCCAACACCGGGTCGTCTTCGATGGTCAGGATACTGGGTAGGCCAACTGCTACGGGAGTCATTAGCGTCTGCAAGTCATTCTCAATCACTGATTATTCAAGATTAAACGTTCACAGGCAATCGCCACCCGGCGCCGAATGGCCCGAAGATTGCCGCATGTCATTAATTTGCAAGATTCCAGACCGTGCAAATGGCTACACTGCGCAGGTGGCGCGGGCCGGATGCCGGCGTGGATCATTGATAACAACGTGGTAGCAGGAGAGTGGCGTGCTTAGAAGAATGGGGATAAAAGGCCGCGTACTGTTGCTGACCTTATTACCGACCAGCCTGATGGCGCTGTTGTTGGGCGGCTATTTCACCTGGATGCAGCTCTCGGAGTTGCAGACCCAACTGCTGCAACGCGGCGAAATGATCGCCGAGCAATTGGCACCCTTGGTGGCACCCGCGCTGGGCCATAAGAACACCGACCTGCTGGAGCGCATCGCGACCCAGTCCCTGGAGCAGCCGGATGTGCGCGCCGTGTCGTTCCTGGCGCCCGACCGTTCGTCCCTGGCCCATGCCGGTCCGACCATGCTTAACCAGCCGCCCACCGGCAACAGTTCGCACCTGTTGCAGCGCACCGGCAATGACGCCACTCGCTATCTACTGCCGGTGTTTGGCCGCCATCGCAACCTGGCGGGCGAGTTGATTCCCGATGAGGCCGACCGTCTACTGGGTTGGGTCGAAGTGGAGCTGTCCCACAATGGCATGTTGCTGCGCGGCTATCGCAGCCTGTTCGCCAGCCTGCTGCTGATCGCCATCGGCCTGATGTGCACCGCCGCCCTCGCCCTGCGTATCAGCCGCACCATCAATTCGCCGATTGGCCAGATCAAGCAAGCCGTGACCCAGCTCAAGGACGGCAACCTGGAGACACGCCTGCCACCCTTGGGCAGCCAGGAACTGGACCAACTCGCGTCGGGCATCAACCGCATGGCCGAAACCCTGCAAAATGCCCAGGAAGAGCTGCAACACAGCATCGACCAGGCCACCGAAGACGTGCGCCAGAACCTGGAAACCATCGAGATCCAGAACATCGAGCTGGACCTGGCGCGCAAGGAAGCCCTGGAGGCCAGCCGTATCAAGTCGGAGTTCCTGGCCAACATGAGCCATGAAATCCGCACGCCGCTCAACGGCATCCTCGGCTTTACTCACCTGTTGCAAAAAAGCGAGCTGTCGCCGCGCCAGTTGGACTACCTGGGCACTATCGAAAAGTCTGCGGATAACTTGCTGGGCATCATTAACGAGATCCTCGATTTCTCGAAGATTGAAGCCGGCAAGCTGGTGCTCGACAGCGTGCCTTTCAACCTGCGCGACTTGCTGCAAGACACCTTGACCATCCTCGCTCCCGCCGCCCATGCCAAGCAGCTCGAATTGGTGAGCCTGGTTTACCGCGACACGCCCCTGGCGTTGGTGGGCGACCCGCTGCGGCTCAAGCAGATCCTGACCAACCTGATCAGTAATGCGATCAAGTTCACCCGCGAAGGCACCATTGTGGCCCGGGCCATGATCGAGGACGAGCAGGAAGACAGCGTGCAATTGCGCATCAGTGTGCAAGACACCGGCATTGGCCTGTCGAACCAGGATGTGCGCGCCCTGTTCCAGGCATTCAGCCAGGCCGACAACTCGCTGTCGCGCCAGCCCGGCGGCACCGGTTTGGGCCTGGTGATTTCCAAGCGATTGATCGAGCAGATGGGCGGCGAAATCGGCGTCGACAGCACGCCGGGTGAAGGTTCGGAATTCTGGATCAGCCTGAACCTGCCCAAGACCCGTGACGACGTCGAAGACCTGCCCGCCGCGCCGCTATTGGGGCGTCGTGTGGCCGTGCTGGAAAACCACGAACTGGCGCGCCAGGCCCTGCAACATCAGTTGGAAGACTGCGGCCTGGAAGTCACGCCGTTCAATACCCTGGAAAGCCTGACCAACGGCATCACCAGTGCGCACCAGACCGAACAGGCCATCAGCCTGGCGGTGCTCGGCGTCACGGCCAACGACATTCCGCCCGAGCGCCTCAACCAACACCTGTGGGACCTTGAACACCTGGGCTGCAAGGTGCTGGTGCTGTGCCCGACCACCGAGCAGATGCTGTTCAACCAATCGGTGCCCAACCCCAACAGCCAACTGCAGGCCAAGCCCGCCTGTACGCGCAAGTTGCGCCGCTCCCTGGCCGACCTGATCAGCCCGCGCCCTTCGCGCAGCGAACCCGGTGAGCCGTTGTCCAGCCGTGCGCCACGGGTGCTGTGCGTGGACGACAACCCGGCCAACCTGTTGCTGGTGCAAACCCTGTTGGAAGACATGGGCGCCAAGGTGCAGGCGGTGGAAAGCGGTTACGCAGCGGTCGACGCCGTGAAGCAGGAAACGTTCGATTTGGTGCTGATGGACGTGCAAATGCCCGGCATGGATGGCCGCCAGAGCACCGAGGCGATCCGCCAGTGGGAAAGCGAACGCCACGGCACGCCGCTGCCGGTGGTAGCCCTCACGGCTCACGCCATGGCCAACGAAAAACGCGCCCTGCTGCAAAGCGGTATGGACGACTACCTGACCAAACCCATCAGCGAGCGGCAATTGGCCCAGGTGGTATTGAAATGGACCGGCCTGGCGCTGCGTAACCAAGGCCCGGAGCGCACCCATGAAGGTGCGGCCCAGGGCGTGCAGCTCTTGGTACTCGACCACGAAGAAGGCCTGCGCCTGGCCGCCAACAAGGCCGACCTGGCCGCCGATATGCTCGCCATGCTGCTGGCCTCCCTGGAGGCTGATCGCCTGGCAATTACCCACGCCCGCGAAGCCAATGACAACCATGCCTTGATCGAGCGCGTGCACCGTTTGCACGGCGCCACCCGCTACTGTGGCGTGCCGCAATTACGAGCAGCCTGCCAACGCGCCGAAACCCTGCTCAAGCAGGATGACGCCAAGGCCATGGCCGCGCTGGACGAACTGGACATGGCGATTGCGCGGCTGGCCAGTGAAGCCAGAGTAAGTGCCTGACCGTCCGACTGTAGGAGCGAGCTTGCTCGCGAAAAACCAGAGGACACCGCGTTAAACCAGAATGAACGCGTTTTCGTTGACGTTTTTCGCGAGCAAGCTCGCTCCTACAGGTACGCATCTATTTTGTCATTGCAGGGAGCCGTCTTAATGCGCGTCATTCTCTTCAGCAGCCAAACCTACGACCGCGAGAGTTTCCTCGGCGAACCGCTGCCGGCTGGCCTGGAACTGCAATTCCAACCCGCCCGGCTCAACCTCGATACCGTGGCCCTGGCCGAACACCACGAGGTGGTCTGTGCCTTTATCAACGACGACCTCAGCGCCCCGGTGCTGGAGCACTTGGCCAAGGGCGGCACACGCCTGATTGCCCTGCGCTCGGCGGGCTACAACCACGTCGACCTACCCGCCGCCCAGCGCCTGGGCTTGACCATCGTGCGCGTGCCCGCCTATTCGCCCCACGCAGTGGCCGAGCATGCCGTCGCCCTGATCCTGGCCCTCAACCGTCGCCTGCACCGTGCCTACAACCGTACCCGCGACGGTGATTTCAGCCTGCACGGGCTGACCGGTTTTGATCTGGTCGGCAAAACGGTCGGCGTGGTCGGCACCGGTCAGATCGGCGCGACCTTCGCCAAGATCATGGCCGGCTTCGGCTGCCAGTTGCTGGCCTACGATCCCTTCCCCAACCCACAGGTGCAGGACCTCGGGGCCCGCTACGTGAGCCTGCCTGAACTGTTGGCGAAGGCGCAAATCATCAGCCTGCACTGCCCGCTGACCGCCGACAGCAAACACCTGATCAATGCCCGCTCACTCGCGCAGATGCAAACCGGTGCGATGCTGATCAACACCGGGCGCGGTGGCCTGGTCGACACGCCAGCACTGATCGAAGCGCTCAAGCTTGGCCAGTTGGGCTACCTGGGGCTGGACGTCTACGAAGAAGAAGCCCAATTGTTTTTCGAGGACCGCTCGGACCTGCCCCTGCAGGATGACGTGCTTGCCCGCCTGCTGACCTTCCCCAACGTCATCATCACCGCGCACCAGGCCTTCCTCACCCGTGAGGCCCTGGCGGCGATTGCCGGTACCACATTGGCCAACATTGCCGCGTGGGCCGATGGCCGGGCGCAGAACCTGGTCGAGGGATGATCAGCGGTCACATACCAGGCTCATGATAGGCCGGCACCCGTGATAGGATGCCGCGCCTATTTGGAGGATCCATGGCCGAACACGATTTCCGCTTCAGCTTGCTGAGCCCGCAACATACCCTGATCGAATGCCGTGCCCTGGTGCCGGGCCGTTACCAGGTCACCGGCAACGGTGGTTCGATCAAACATGGCGACGTCCTGATCGTCAGCCTGCGCGGCAGTAAAACCTTGTCGATGCGACTGACCGTCGAAGGTGACGCACGCTACTCCATCCGCCCGGCGGGCCAGTGGGTCGCCATGGCCCAAGGGCCGAAGTTCGGCGAACTGGAGATTCACACCTGGAAGGTCAATTGCGACAGCTGCGACGCCGTGCTGGAGTTTGAATTCGCGGTAGAAACCAAGCTGACCAAGGCACCGCTGCAACCGGCCGCCAACGCGCGTATCAAAGAACTGAGCTGGGCCAGCGAAGGCGATAAGCACCGCTGCCCGAAATGCCAGCAGGCCGCGCAATGAAAGGCCCGCTGCTGCTCGCCGCCATCGGCATGGGCCTGGCAGGCTGCGCTGCCGATGGCGCCAAGCTCGAGCGCGACCACAGCTACGTAGTGGAATGGATCGGTGAGCGGCCGTTGATGGACTACGCGCACCTCACCGTCACCCTGGGCGCCGATGGCCGCGCCTATGGCAATGGCGGCTGTAACCACTGGTTTGCGCCGTACACGGTCGAAGGCGACAAGCTCAGCTTCGGCCCAGTCGGCAGCACCCGAAAAATGTGCGCCGAGGCCCTGATGGAGCAAGAACATCGCTTCTTCCAGGCCCTGCAAGGCGTGCAGCGTTGGGACATCTCGCCTATAGAGCAGACACGGTTCTGGCCGGCCGAAGGCAAGCCGATCCGCTTGTGGCTCGAAGAAGGCTGATCTAGGCGCACTCTCCTGTATTAACGCGGTGTCCTCTGGTTCTGTGGGAGCTGGCTTGCCTGCGATGCGGACGACGCGGTGTATCAGGTACACCGCAGCGATGCCATCGCAGGCAAGCCAGCCCCCACAGTTTTATCCTTTCAGCGCCTTGAGCTTGGCCAACACCCCTTCCGCTGTCTGCTCACCCATCAACTGCTCACGCACCTTGCCCTTGTCGTCGATGATGTAGGTCACCGGCAATGCCTCGCTGCGCGGAATCTCGAAGATCCCGTCCGGGTTCTGGGCCAGTACCGTGAACTTGATCCCCAGCTTGTCGCTGGCGGCCTTCAGTTCTTCACCCTGCACATTGTCGAAGTTGACGCCGAACACCCCGACATTCTGGCCTTTCAACTGTTCTGCCAAGGCATTGAGCTCGGGGATTTCCGTGCGGCACGGCCCACACCATTCGGCCCAGTAGTTGACCACCAGCCACTGTTTGTCCAGGCGTTCGGCCGCCACTTTCTGGCCATATTGGTCAACGCCGTAATCGTTACCGCAGCCGCTGAGCAGCAGGGTTGTGATGATCGCCAATGCACCGATCAGTCGCCTTGTCATGGGGTATTCCTTCGCAAAAATGAACGTTGGCTGCGGCCTATCGCCTCTTACGGTTTAAGGACAGGCGCCAGCGCAGGTAGAATACCCGCCACCTTACGCAAGATGCGACCCGCACATGACCGATCTGACGCTTTATCACAACCCGCGCTGCTCGAAATCCCGCGGTGCGCTGGAACTGCTGGAAGCCCGCGGCCTCACCCCGACCGTCGTGCGCTACCTGGATACCCCACTGGATGCCGCGCAAATCGAGGCCCTGCTGAAAAAACTGGGGATCAGCGCACGCCAACTGCTGCGCACCGGCGAAGACGAATACAAAACCCTGAACCTGGCAGACGCCAGCCTCAGCGACACCCAACTGATCGCCGCCATCGCAGCCCATCCCAAGCTGATGGAACGCCCGATCCTGGCAACCGCCGATAAAGCCATCATTGGCCGCCCGCCCGAGAACGTGCTGGAGATCCTGCCGTGACTACGCCCTATGTGCTGGTGTTGTATTACAGCCGTAACGGCTCGGTGAGCGAGATGGCCCGGCAGATTGCCCGCGGTATCGAGCAAGGCGGCATGGAAGCGCGGTTGCGCACCGTGCCGGCGATTTCCACCGAGTGCGAAGCGGTGGCGCCGAGCATTCCCGACGAAGGCGCGCTGTATGCCAGCCTGGACGACCTGAAGCACTGCTCGGGCCTGGCCCTGGGCAGCCCGACCCGGTTCGGCAACATGGCCGCGCCGCTCAAGTACTTCCTCGATGGCACCAGCAACCTGTGGCTTACCGGCGCTTTGGTCGGCAAGCCGGCCGGCGTGTTCACCTCCACCGCCAGCCTGCATGGCGGACAGGAGACCACGCTGATGTCGATGCTGCTACCGCTGCTGCACCATGGCATGTTGATCACCGGCCTGCCCTACAGCGAGCAGGCACTGCTCGACACCCAGGGCGGCGGCACGCCGTATGGCGCCAGCCACCATTCCGGGCCAGACGGTAAGCGCATGCTCGATCAACATGAAATCACCCTGTGCCGGGCCTTGGGCCTGCGCCTGGCCAAGACCGCCACGCTGTTGGAGAACGGCCGTGGCCAGGAAGCCTAAGGTCCTGCCAACGCGGGAATGGCTGGCGCCGCGGGTCAAGGTGGCACGCACGCTGAGCCTGCTGGCGTTTTTAGGCCTGGTGGGCTTGTTGTGCGCGTACTACCTGTTGGTCGCCGACCTGCATGGGGCGCGCCCGTGGGTCATCCTGCTGATCGAGTTGGTGCCGCTGCTGATACTTGCGCCAGGCGTGCTGATGGGTAGCGCACGCGGGCATTCGTGGATGTGCTTTGTGGTGAACCTGTATTTCATCAAGGGCGCGCTGGCGGCGTATGACCCGAACCGCCAGTGGTTCGGTGTGCTGGAAATGCTGGCGAGCCTGGCGGTGTTTTGCACGGCGTTGCTGTATGTGCGTTGGCGGCATCAGTTGAACCGTCGACTGGCCGATTGACTGATCGTTCCCACGCTCTGCGTGGGAATGCTGCCCAGGACGCTCTGCGTCCCGGGCCTAGTGCAAGGGTGACGCGGAGCGTCACAGGATGCATTCCCACGCGGAGCGTGGGAACGATCAGGTGATCAATGATTCACCGTGTAAGCCAACATCATCGACAACTGACACATCGGCCGCCCACTCTCGGCATGCCACTGGTTGAAGGCGCCCTGCACCGTCGCCAGGTCGCGCAGGCTGGTCGGGGCCTTGTCGACAATCTTCTGCGCATTCAGCGCCGCCACCACGTCATCGCTTGGCACAAAGGTGTCCTTGCCGACCATGCGCAAAAAGCGCGGCGCCGACAGCCCGCCCAGTTGATGGCCATGCTTGCTCAGGTACTTCCAGAGCCCAACGATGTCAGTCACCGGCCAATCGGCGATAAACGCACCGAAGCTGCCTTTTTCCTGCTCGATATCCAGGATCATCTGCGCATTGCGCGGCACACTCTTGAGCTTGCCCAGGTGGCGGATGATGCGGGCGTCCTGCATCAACCGTTCCAAGTGCTCGGCGCCCATCAGCACGACTTTTTCCGGGTCGAAACCGAAGAACACCTGCTCGAACGCCGGCCATTTGGCATCAACCACGCTGTGCTTCAAACCGGCGCGGAACACCCGCAGCGCCAAGGTCGACAGGTAACGGTCATCGGTGATCTTGCGCAATTGCGCCGGGGTCTTGGGCACCGGCAGATGGGCTTCCAACTTGGCCGCCGAACCGAAGCGGTTCAGACAATATTCGTGCAGCCACTTGTAATCGCGCATGCCCTCTCCTGTCAGTCGAATTGAAAACGGCGCCCGCAAGCGCCGTGTACTAGAGCCTCGGGAAGACTCAGAGGTTCACTACATTGACGAAACGCGATGCGGCGGTCTCATCGATTTTCAAGCTGGTGAAGTCAAACAGGTTGCGGTCGGCCAATTGCGACGGGATCACGTTTTGCAGGCTGCGGAAGATACTTTCGGTACGCCCCGGGGTCTTGCGCTCCCAGTCCACCAGCATCTCCTTGACCACCTGGCGCTGCAGGTTTTCCTGGGAGCCGCACAGGTTGCACGGGATGATCGGGAATTGCTTGAAATCGGAGTAAGCCTGGATGTCCTTCTCGTTGCAATACGCCAGCGGGCGGATCACCACGTTGCGCCCATCATCGGCACGCAGCTTGGGCGGCATGGCCTTGAGCGAGCCGTTGAAGAACATATTGAGGAAGAAGGTTTCGACGATGTCATCGCGGTGATGCCCCAGGGCCATCTTGGTCGCGCCGATCTCATCGGCAAAGGTATAGAGCGTGCCGCGGCGCAGGCGCGAGCACAGCGAGCAGGTGGTCTTGCCTTCCGGGATCAATTCCTTGACCACCGAGTAGGTGTCTTTCTCGACGATGTGGTACTCGACGCCCAGTTCTTTCAGATAGGCCGGCAGCACATGCTCAGGGAAACCGGGTTGTTTCTGGTCCATGTTGACCGCCACGATCTCGAACTTGATCGGCGCGACCTTTTGCAGGTGCAGCAACACGTCGAGCATGGTGTAGCTGTCTTTGCCGCCGGAGAGGCAGACCATGACCTTGTCGCCGTCCTCGATCATGTTGAAATCGGCCACCGCTTCACCGGCCAGGCGACGCAGGCGTTTTTGCAGTTTGTTCTGGTTGACTGTAAGAGTGCCCATGGCGCTTGGATCCGCAAAGGTGTGTGACGAAAAGCGCAGCATTTTACCGGTAAGACTCGCCGAGTTCCAATGTGGGAGCTGGCTTGCCTGCGATAGCGGTGTGCCAGTCAACATCTCTGGTCCGGACAGGCCGCCATCGCAGGCAAGCCAGCTCCCACACTGGATCCCATGAATCCTGACAGACCGCACCGCGATTAGCGTGAGTGTTTACAGCGCAATTTGCTCTAAAGGCCCTACGGTTATTCCGGTCATCCCTTTCTATACTGCGACTTGAGGTCGCACATCTATCCAGACCTTTCAGGCCATTTGGCCCGTGGGCGCTCCGATGGGGGGCGATGGTAATAACGACAGGAGTGACTGGCATGATCCATCACGTCGTGGGGCTGTTTACCCATCCCGACCAGGAATGGCGGGAAATCCGTGGCGATAAAGAAGAAAGCATCAGCCACATGTACCTCACTCATACCCTGATTCTCGCGGCGATCCCCGCCATTTCCGCCTTTATTGGCACCACTCAGGTCGGCTGGGTCATCGGCAACCGTGCCCCGGTGATGCTGACCCAGGAAAGCGCGCTGTGGATGACCCTCATGTCCTACGCGGCCATGCTGTGCGGCGTGGCGGTGATGGGCGCATTCATTCACTGGATGGCCCGCACCTACGACGCCAGCCCAAGCATGGCCCGTTGCGTGGCGTTTGCCACTTACACCGCCACACCCTTGTTTATCGGCGGGCTGGCGGCGCTCTACCCGCATATGTGGCTGGGCATGGTCGTGGGCACGGCGGCGATTTGCTACACGGTCTACCTGCTGTATGTGGGGCTGCCGACCTTCATGAGTATCGACCCGGATGAAGGCTTCCTGTTTTCCAGTTCGGTATTGGCCGTGGGCCTGGTGGTGCTGGTGGCGATCATGGCCTTTACCGTGATCGTCTGGGGCCTGGGCGTCGGGCCGATCTACACCAGTTGAACGAAAAACCCCGCAGGCACGGCCACCGCAAGGTGGCTTTGTGCGTTATGCATGACCATTCGGCGCCTGACAGATTCGGAAACACCCAGCTTTGCGGCATACTGGGTGTCTCTGGAGATATGTACAGCATGCCCGAGCAACTCAATACCCGCGTCGAAGATTGTTTCCTGCAAGCCGAATCCTTTTTCAAACGAAGCTTCAAACGCCCCCAGGTCAGCCTCAAGCTGCGGGGCCAGAAGGCCGGTGTCGCGCATTTGCACGAGAACCTGCTGCGCTTCAACCCTCAGTTGTACCGTGAAAACAGCCAACACTTTCTCAAGCAAACCGTGGCCCATGAAGTGGCGCACCTGATTGCCCACCAATTGTTTGGCGAGCGTATCCAGCCCCATGGCGAGGAATGGCAGTTGATCATGCGCGGGGTTTACGAGCTGCCGCCCGACCGTTGCCACACCTACGAGGTCAAGCGTCGGCAAGTGACTCGCTATATTTACCGCTGCCCGTGTGCGGACAGTGATTTTCCGTTTTCACCGCAGCGCCATGGGCTGGTGAACCAGGGGCGGCGGTATTTGTGTCGGCGGTGTCGGCAGACTCTGGTGTTCACTGGAGAAACTCGGGTGGAATGAGGGCCTCTTCGCAGGCAAGCCAGCTCCCACATCTGGATCTGTGAACACAATCAAAATGTGGGAGCTGGCTTGCCTGCGAAAGCGCCCGCTCAGTCAACCTACAACCTTGGCCTGCCGCAATTGCTCTATCCGCTCAATGCCGAACCCCAACTCCGCCAGCACCTCATCACTGTGCGCCCCCACCGCCACCCCAATATGCCTAGGCGCCGGCAACCCCTCGGAAAATTTCAGCGGGCAGGCCAATTGCGCTTGTGTCGAGCCGTCACCCCGGGGCACCTGGCTGACTAGCTCCCGCGCCTTCAACTGGGGATGCTCCGCCGCTTCGCTCAAACTCAACACTGGCTCAACACAGGCATCCACCCCGGCAAACAACTCACACAACTGGTCAAAACTGCGCTTCTCGAACTCCACCTGCAACGCCTGTTTGAGCACGGCCTGGCGTTCGGGCGTCACGCTGTGTGCCGCCAGTTCCGGGCGCCCCAAGGCCGCGCACAGCTGCTGCATAAACCCCGGTTCCAAACTGCCCACCGACATCCAGCGCCCATCGCGTGTACGGTAGTAGTCATAGAAACTCCCGCCATTGAGCACATGGTTCTCCCACCCAGGCTCGACCCCACAAGCCAGGTAGCCGGCCCCCGCCATGGCATTCAGACTGAACGAGCAATCGGTCATGCTCACATCCAGGTATTGCCCCACCCCGCTTTGCTGCCTGGCAATCACCGCCGCCAGCAAGCCCACCACGGCATGCAGTGAACCGCCCGCCACATCCGCCAGCTGTACGCCCAGGGGCAACGGGCCGGTGTCCTGGCGCCCGGTATGGCTGGCCACGCCGGCCAACGCCAGGTAGTTGATATCGTGCCCGGCGCGGTCCTTATAGGGGCCGGTCTGGCCGTAACCGGTGATCGACACATAGATCAGCCGCGGGTTGATCGCCTTCAGCGCCTCATATCCCAGGCCCAGGCGCTCCATGACACCGGGGCGGAACTGCTCGAGCAGGATGTCATGGCCCTTGACCAACTCACGCACAATCTCCAGCGCCTCGGCCTGCTTGAGGTCCAGGGCCAGGCTGCGCTTGTTGCGATTGAGGTAGGCGTGGCTGGCCGAGGTACCACGATCATGGGGCGGCAATACCCGCAACAGGTCCATCCGTGTGGGCGATTCGATACGCAGCACCTCGGCGCCCATGTCCGCCAGCATCAGGGAGGCAAACGGGCCGGGCAGCAAGGTGGAAAAATCCAACACTTTAAGGGACGCCAAGGGACCTGACATGGGGACTCCAGTTGGGTTGCGAATACTCACAGACTAGGCAGCCGGGCAGCTGCCGGCAATCGTCAGAACGATCAAGCACAGTGACCGTTTTGATCACGGCGGGCTTTTTCGCGGCGGCGGCTTTATCATTGGCCGACGTTTGTTGGCAGAGTCTTCCATGAAGTTCGCGATTGCACTGTATAGCGCCGCCCACGCGCCCTCCTCGCGCCGCGCCCTGTTGTTCGCCCAGGCGGCGCTGGCCGGCGGGCATGAGATCGTGCGGCTGTTTTTCTACCAGGACGGCGTGTACAGCGCGTCCAATAACATCGTCGCGCCCCAGGATGAGCAAGACATTGCGCGCCAATGGCGCGAGTTTGTCAGCCAGCACCAACTCGACGGCGTGGTGTGCATCGCCGCAGCCCTGCGCCGGGGTGTGCTTAATGCCGAGGAAGCTGCGCGTTACCAACGCAGCGCGGTCAACCTGGAAGCACCCTGGGCGTTGTCGGGCCTGGGGCAATTGCATGACGCGATCCAGGACGCCGACCGCCTGATCTGTTTTGGAGGGCCGTGACATGTCCAGATCCTTATTGGTGATCAGCCGCCAGGCCCCGTGGTCCGGGCCGAGTGCGCGGGAAGCACTGGATATCGTGCTGGCCGGCGGCGCGTTCGATCTGCCCATTGGCCTGCTGTTCCTGGATGACGGTGTGTTCCAACTGGCGCCGAACCAAGCCGCCAAGGCCGTGCAACAGAAAGACCTGAGTGCCAACCTGCAGGCCCTGGGCCTGTTCGGCATTGATGACGTGTTCGCGTGCAGCCATAGCCTGACCGCACGCGGGTTGCCGCCGCCTGCCCACGCGCAGGCGCTCGACAGCCAAGCCATTTCCCAGCTGATTGACCGTTACGACCAGGTGATTACCCTCTGATGTCGACTCTACATGTGGTGTCTCATTCCCCGTTTACCGACAGCCGCCTCGACAGCTGCCTGCGCATCTGTGGCACCGAGGACGCTATCCTCCTATGTGGTGACGGAGCCTACGGCCTGCACACGCCCGCCCTGCAAACCAAAGGCGTAAAGGTGTTTGTGCTGGCCGAAGACATGCAGGCGCGCAACCTGCCGCTGCCCGACTGGGCCGACAGCGTCGATTACCCAGGCTTCGTGCAACTGTCGATCGACTACGACAAGGTCAACACCTGGCTATGAACACCCTGACCGTCGGCGCACGCACCCTGGAACTGGATAAGGACGGCTACCTCGTCGACCTCAACGACTGGTCCGATGAAGTGGCGAATGCCCTGGCCGCTGCCGAAGCCTTGGAGCTGACGCCGGCACACTGGGAAATCCTCACCCTGCTGCGCCAGTTCTACACCGAATTCCAGCTATCCCCCGCCACGCGCCCGCTGATCAAGTACACCGCCTTGAAGCTGGGCCCGGAAAAGGGCAACAGCCTGCACCTCAACAAACTGTTCAACGGCACTCCCGCCAAACTCGCCGCCAAGCTGGCGGGCCTGCCCAGGCCGACGAATTGCTTATGACCGACTTTGCCCCCCTGACTCTCGTAACGCCCCAAGAGCATCCCTTTGCGCAGTTCGTGCGCATCCTCGGCAAAGGCAAGCGTGGCGCGCGCAACCTCACCCGCGAGGAAGCGCGGGAAGCCATGGGCATGCTGCTCGACGAAAAGGTCGAGGACACCCAGCTCGGCGCCTTCCTGATGCTGCTGCGCCACAAGGAAGAAAGCCCGGAAGAACTCGCCGGTTTCACCGAAGCCGTACGTGAGCGCCTGCACGCGCCAGCGCTGAACGTCGATATCGACTGGCCGACCTACGCCGGTAAAAAGCGCCACCTGCCGTGGTTCCTGCTGGCAGCCAAATGCCTGGCGCAGAACGGCGTGCGCATCCTGATGCACGGCGGCGGCGCCCACACTGCGGGGCGCTTGTACACCGAGCAATTGCTGGACGGCTTGCAGATCCCGCTGTGCCGCGACTGGCAACAGGTCCAGAGCACCTTCGCCCACGGCAACCTGGCATTTATCCCGCTGGGTGATTGGGCCCCACAGCTGCAACGCATGATCGACCTGCGCAACACCCTGGGCCTGCGCTCGCCTATCCACTCTCTGGCGCGCCTGCTCAACCCGCTGAATGCGCGTTGTGGCCTGCAAAGCATTTTCCACCCCGGTTACCAGGGCGTGCATCGCGATGCCAGTGGCTTGCTGGGTGACAACGTGATTGTGGTCAAGGGCGACGGCGGCGAGATCGAGATCAACCCCGACACCCTCAGTCACCTGTACGGCACCACCGGCGGCCAGAGCTGGGACGAAGAGTGGCCCGCCCTCTCAGACCAGCGCCACGTCAAGCCCGCAACGCTTGAGCCCGAGCACCTCAAAGCGCTGTGGCGCGGCGATGTTGAAGACAGCTACCCGCAACTGGCGTTGATCGCCACCATGGCGTTGGCCCTGCGCGGCCTTGGCCACCCACGGCAACAGGCGTTCGAGTTGGCCCAGCAGTACTGGGACGCACGGGATAAATCGATTTAATCGATCATTCACGCCGGTTCTTTGCGCTTTTAGTTCGAACTCATCCCTTTAGACTGGGCTCCAACGCTTATCAGCCAAGGAGCCAGTCATGGGTTTGTTGATCGACGGACAGTGGAAAGACCAATGGTACGAAAGTAGCGCCGATGGCGCTTTCCAACGGGAGCAGGCACAACGCCGCAACTGGGTGACCGCCGATGGCGCGCCAGGCCCGAGTGGTGAAGGCGGCTTCAAGGCCGAGGCCGGTCGCTATCACCTCTATGTATCCCTCGCCTGCCCGTGGGCGCACCGCACCTTGATTCTGCGCAAGCTCAAGGGCCTGGAAAGCCTGATCGACGTCTCGGTGGTCAGTTGGCTGATGCTGGAAAACGGCTGGACCTTCGACAAGGCCCACGGCTCCAGCGGCGACAACCTCGACGGTTTCAACTTCATGCACCAACGCTACACCGCCGATACCGCCGACTATACCGGGCGCGTGACCGTGCCGGTGCTGTGGGACAAAAAGCTCAAGCGCATCGTCAGCAATGAATCGGCGGAGATCATCCGCATGTTCAACAGTGCGTTCAATGCGCTGACCGGCAATACCCTGGATTTCTACCCCCAAGCCCTGCATTCGACCATCGACAGCCTCAACGAACGCATCTACCCCGCCGTGAACAACGGCGTGTACCGCGCAGGTTTCGCCACCTCACAACAGGCGTATGAAAGTGCGTTTGATGATGTGTTTGCCGAGCTGGATCATTTGGAACAGCACCTGGGCAGCCATCGTTATCTGGCCGGCGAGTACCTGACCGAAGCCGATGTACGGCTGTTCACTACGCTGATTCGTTTTGATGCGGTGTACTACAGCCACTTCAAATGCAACCTGCGGCGAATTGCCGACTATGGGAATTTGTCGAACTGGCTGCGGGAGATGTATCAGTGGCCGGGGGTGGCCGAGACGGTGGATTTCGAGCATATCAAGGGGCATTACTATGCCAGCCATCGCACGATCAACCCGACGGGGATTGTGCCGAAGGGGCCGTTGCAGAGGTTTGATACGGAGCATGATCGGGTGCGGCTGCCGGGTAAAGGTGTCTTTGGCTGATCCGGATCATCGGTTGTAATGAGATGGCCTCATCGGGGGCAAGCCCCCTCCCACACTTGGAATGCATTCCAATGTGGGAGGGGGCTTGCCCCCGATGCTTTTGAGGTCAGACTTGGGACTGGGCGCCCTCGAACCACTTGAGCTTTTCACGCAGTACCACCACCTCACCCACGATCACCAGTGTCGGCGCATGCACTTCATGCTCCGCCACCATGCGCGGCAGGTCGGCCAGGGTGCCGGTGAACACGCGCTGGTTGGACGTGGTGCCCTGCTGGATCAGCGCCGCTGGGGTATCTGCGGAGCGCCCGTGCTTGATCAACTGCTCGCAAATGATCGGCAAGCCAATCAAGCCCATGTAGAACACCAGGGTCTGTGAGGGGCCGACCAGGTCTTGCCAAGGCAAGTCCGAGGTACCGTTCTTCAAGTGCCCGGTAATAAACCGTACCGACTGGGCATAATCGCGGTGAGTCAGCGGAATCCCGGCATAAGCCGCACAACCACTGGCTGCCGTGATACCCGGCACCACCTGGAAGGGGATGCCATGGGCCGCCAATTCCTCGATCTCTTCGCCACCACGACCAAAGATGAACGGGTCACCCCCTTTAAGGCGCAGCACGCGCTTGCCTTGCTTGGCCAGGTCGACCAGTTGCTGGTTGATCTGGTCCTGAGGCACCGCGTGATCGGCGCGACGTTTGCCGACGTACACGCGCTCGGCATCACGACGGCACAGTTCCAAAATCGCCGGCGCAACCAAACGGTCGTACAGCACCACGTCGGCTTGCTGCATCAGGCGCAATGCGCGGAAGGTCAGCAAATCCGGGTCACCTGGGCCCGCACCCACCAGGTACACCTCACCGGGCGCGTAAGGCGGCGCGCCATTGACCTTTTCGATCAACAGGCGCTCGGCCTCCTCGCCCTGCCCGGCCAACTGGCGGTCGGCAATCGGGCCCTGGAACACTTCTTCCCAGAACGCCCGGCGCTGCTGCACATCCGGGTACAAACCTTTGACCTGAGCCCGAAAACGCGCGGCCAGCCCAGCCAGTTGCCCGTAGGTGGAGGGAATCCAGGTTTCCAGCTTGGCGCGGATCAGCCGTGCCAGTACCGGCGCGTCACCGCCGCTGGAGACGGCAATCACCAGGGGTGAACGGTCGACAATCGCCGGGAAGATCACGCTGCACAACGCTGGCGCGTCCACCACATTGACCGGCACGCAGCGACGCTTGGCATCACTGGACACTTGCGCATTCAATGGCTCATCGTCGGTAGCCGCGATAATCAGGGTGCAACCGTCCAGGTCGGCCTCCTGATAACCGCGCAACATCAGTTCCCCGCCACTGCCCAGCACCAGCTCACGCAGCTGGCTTTCGATCTGGGGAGCAACCACCCGCAACACCGCGCCGGCATCGGCCAGCAGCCGGGATTTGCGCAAGGCAATCTCCCCACCACCGACGACCAACACACGACTGCCGCGCAGGTTATGAAACAGCGGCAGAAATTCCATTTAGCGGATGACCTCAACGCCCGCCATGTAAGGCTTGAGCACCTCAGGTACACGGATCGAACCGTCCGCCTGCTGGTAGTTTTCCAGCACGGCCACCAGGGTACGGCCTACGGCCAGGCCCGAACCGTTGAGGGTATGCACCAGTTCCGGCTTGCCGGTTTCCGGGTTGCGGAAACGCGCCTGCATGCGACGGGCCTGGAAGTCACCGCAGTTGGAGCACGACGAAATCTCGCGGTATTTGTCCTGGCTCGGCACCCACACTTCCAGGTCGTAGGTTTTCACGGCGCTGAAGCCCATGTCGCCCGTGCACAGGGCCAGTACGCGGTACGGCAGCTCCAGCAGCTGCAACACGCGCTCGGCGTTGGCAGTCAGGCCTTCCAGGGCTTGCATGGAGGTCGACGGTTCTACTACCTGGACCATTTCAACCTTGTCGAACTGATGCTGGCGGATCATGCCGCGGGTATCGCGACCCGATGCGCCGGCTTCGCTACGGAAGCACGGGCTGTGGGCAACCAGCTTCAACGGCAGTTGCTTGGCGTCGAGGATTTCGCCGGCGACGATATTGGTCAGCGACACTTCGGCCGTCGGGATCAGGTACAGGTCGGCTTCGCCGTCGCGGCTGATCTTGAACAGGTCTTCTTCGAATTTCGGCAGTTGGCTGGTGCCCATCAACGCCGGCGCCTGAACCAGGTACGGGGTGTAGGCCTCTTCGTAACCGTGTTCGCCGGTGTGCAGGTTGATCATGAACTGCGCCAGTGCACGGTGCATGCGCGCAATCGGGCCGCGCAGCAAGGCAAAGCGTGCGCCGGACATTTTTGCCGCGGTTTCAAAATCCAGGCCACCGGTCAATTCGCCCAGGGCGACGTGGTCCTTGATCTCGAAATCGAAGGCTTTCGGCGTGCCCCAGCGGCGCACTTCGACGTTGCCGTCTTCATCTTCGCCGACCGGTACGGATTCGTGGGGCAGGTTCGGAATGCCCAGCAGGATCGAATCCAACTGGGTCTGAATGCCTTCCAGCTCGATTTTGCCGTCGGACAGCTCAGTGCCCATGCGCTCGACATCCGCCATCAACGGCGCGATATCTTCGCCGCGCTGCTTGGCCTGGCCGATGGACTTGGAGCGCGCATTACGTTCAGCCTGCAGTGCTTCGGTGCGGGTCTGGACGGTCTTGCGCTGTTCTTCCAGCGCTTCGATGCGCGCAACATCCAAGGCAAAGCCACGGGATGCCAGGCGGTCCGCTACGTCCTGAAGGTTGCTACGTAACAGTTTGGAATCGAGCATGTCGGTCTCTCGTTATCAAAGTTTGGTCAAGGACAGGCCAGCCCAGGTGGCGAGCAGCCCGCCGAATACGCTGATGGCCGCATAGCCAATCGCCAGCGGCACTTGCCCGCTTTCCAGCAGGCGCACGGTATCCAGTGAAAAGGATGAAAAAGTCGTCAGGCCGCCAAGAAAGCCAACCATCAGGCCGGCACGTACCTCGACAGGCACTTCCGGGCGTAACAAAAACAGGCCGTATAACACGCCGATCAACAGGCAGCCCACGATATTAACGGCGAGCGTCGCCGTATAGAAGTGTTTCGGCCAATTGGCGTTGATCCAATTGCCGGTGGCGAAGCGCAACAGCGTCCCGGCAATCCCCCCCACCGAGACGGCGACCACCAAAGGAATCATGATTTTCTCCGCTGCCGGGGGCTCAGACGGTCGAGGGTGGCCAGGTGATTGAGCTTCTCACCGATCTTCAGCTCCAGGCCACGGGGCACGGGCTGGTAGAACGGCTGCGGCTCCAGCTCATCGGGGAAGTAGTCTTCGCCGGCCGCATAGGCGTCCGGCTCATCGTGGGCATAACGGTATTCGTCGCCATACCCCAGTTGCTTCATCAGCTTGGTCGGTGCGTTGCGCAGGTGCAGCGGCACTTCGAGGGAGCCGTGCTCGGCGGCCGCACGCAGGGCCGACTTGAAGCCCATATACACCGCGTTGCTTTTCGGCGCGCAGGCCAGGTAGGTGATGGCCTGGGCCACCGCCAGCTCGCCTTCCGGGCTGCCGAGGCGCTCCTGCACCTCCCAGGCGGCCAGGCACAGGCTCAGGGCCCGCGGGTCGGCGTTGCCGATGTCTTCGCTGGCCATGCGCACTACGCGGCGCGCCAGGTACAGCGGGTCGCAACCGCCATCGATCATGCGCGCAAACCAATACAGCGCGCCGTCAGGGTTGGAACCGCGTACGGATTTGTGCAGCGCGGAAATCTGGTCGTAGAAGGCTTCGCCGCCCTTGTCGAAACGTCGGCGCGTGTCACCCAGCAGGCTTTGCAACAGATCAACGCCAATCTCGCCGCCGTCTTCGGCCAGGTCGGAAGCGTTCTCCAGCAGGTTGAGAAAGCGACGCCCGTCACCATCGGCGGCGGTCAGCAAAATCTTGAAGCCTTCATCGCTGAGGCTCAGCTGGCGCTTGCCCAGGCCCTTGTCTTCGCTCAAGGCACGGTGCAGCAGCTTTTGCATCGCCGCTTCATCCAGGCTCTTGAGCACATAGACCCGCGCCCGTGACAACAAGGCGTTGTTCAATTCAAAGGAAGGGTTTTCGGTGGTGGCGCCGATAAAGATCAGCGTACCGTCCTCGACATAAGGCAGGAACGCATCCTGCTGCGACTTGTTGAAGCGATGCACTTCGTCGACGAACAGGATAGTGCGCTTGCCGTATTGCCCGGCCTGCTGCTTGGCCACTTCCACCGCCTGGCGGATCTCCTTCACCCCGGCGAGCACCGCCGAGACCGTTTCAAAGTGCGCGTCCGAGACTTTCGCCAGCAGCCGCGCCAGGGTGGTCTTGCCCACGCCCGGCGGCCCCCAGAAAATCATCGAATGCAGCGCACCCTGCTCCAAGGCTTCGCGCAAGGGTTTGCCGCGAGCGAGCAGGTGTTCCTGACCGACGTACTCATCCAGGTTGGTCGAACGCAAGCGCGCGGCCAGTGGCTGGGCAATCGGGTCACTTCGAAACAGATCCATGGGCAGCGTTTGAAACCTCTAGATTATTCCTGGATCACGTCGGCACCCTTGGGGATGTCGAACTTGAACTTGGACGCGGGCACCGGCTGGTTGGCCTTGACTCCGGAGAACAGGATATCGGTGCGCTGGCCGACGCTGTCGACCAGGCGCATGTTGTTGATCACGCCGTTGCCGAACGACAAGGACAGCGTGTCAAACAGCGTGTCCTTGGATTTTGGCTTGAGGGTGAATTCGATGACGTTGCTGGTCTGCTTGGAGGTGATGTCGAAGCTGTCGTTGATTTTCGACACATCACCCGACAGCAGCAGTGCCGGGGTCTGGTTCAGGCGTGGATCGAGCTTCTTGATGGTGGCTTGTTCCAGGTCCGGGTCCCACAGCGTGACTTTCTGGCCGTCGGAAACGATGGTCTGCTCAGCCTTGCCTTCGGTATGCCAGTAGAACAGCCCTGGGCGCTGCACGGCCATTTCACCGGCTGTTTCCTGCAACTGGGTGCCGCCGGCATCCAGGGTGAGCTGGGAGAAGCGCGCGGTGAGGGTCTGGGATTTGTCCAACAGGTTCTTCAGGCTGGCGACGGAAGCCGGGTCAGCGTGAGCCGAAACAGCGGTCAAGGCCAGGGCCGGCAACAACAGCATGCGGATAAAGCGCATGGGAGTCCTCATTGAGTAGTCAGGGCACGCCGCGTGTTGCCACGCGGCGCGGAATCAGTCGCGCATCTGCCCAGGGGCGATGACTTCACGCGAGCCATTGGTGTTCATTGCGGTCACGACGCCGGCCATTTCCATGGCTTCGATCATGCGGGCGGCGCGGTTGTAGCCGATTTTAAGCTTGCGCTGCACCGCCGAAATCGAGGCACGGCGGCTTTCCAGTACGAAGGCCACGGCCTCGTCGTAGAGCGCGTCGGTTTCAGCATCATCGTCGCCACCGCTGCTGCCACCGTCGAAGCCGCTGCCGGCCTCTTCCACGCCAGCGAGAATGTCGTCGTTATATTCCGGCGCGCCGCGCAGTTTCCAGGCTTCGACCACACGGTGGACTTCGTCATCGGAAACAAAGGCGCCGTGAACGCGAATCGGCAGGCTGGTCCCGGGCGGCATGTACAGCATGTCACCGTGGCCCAGCAGTTGCTCGGCGCCACCCTGGTCGATGATGGTACGCGAGTCGATCTTGCTGGAGACCTGGAACGCCATGCGCGTCGGAATGTTGGCCTTGATCAGGCCGGTGATCACGTCCACCGACGGCCGCTGGGTCGCGAGAATCAAGTGGATGCCCGCCGCCCGCGCCTTCTGGGCGATACGGGCGATCAGCTCTTCAACCTTCTTGCCGACGATCATCATCATGTCGGCAAATTCATCGACCACCACCACGATGGTCGGCAACTTGGTCAGCAGTGGTGCTTCATCGTGAATGCTTTCGCGCTTGTACAGCGGGTCGGTCAGCGGTGTGCCGGCGTCCTGGGCTTCTTTGACCTTGGCATTGAAGCCCGACAGGTTACGCACGCCCATCTTCGCCATCAGCTTGTAGCGGCGCTCCATCTCGGCAACGCTCCAACGCAGGGCGTTGGCGGCGTCCTTCATGTCGGTAACCACCGGGCACAGCAGGTGCGGGATGCCTTCGTAGATCGACAGTTCCAGCATCTTCGGGTCGATCATGATCAGCTTGGCGTCATCCGGCCCGGACTTGAACAGGATCGACAGGATCATGGCGTTCACACCCACCGACTTACCGGAACCGGTGGTACCGGCTACCAGCAGGTGCGGCATTTTCGCCAGGTCGGTAATCACCGGCTTACCGCCGATGTCATGGCCGAGCGCCAGGGTGACCGGCGATTTGAAGTTGTCGTATTCCGGGGTCGACAGCACTTCGGAGAAGCGCACGATCTGCCGGTCTTCGTTGGGGATCTCGATACCCACGGTGGTCTTGCCCGGGATCACTTCCACCACGCGCACGCTGGTGACGGCCAGGGAACGTGCCAAATCTTTGGCCAGGTTGGAAATACGGCTGACTTTTACCCCGGCGGCCGGTTGGATTTCGTAACGGGTGATCACCGGGCCCGGATGGATCGAGTCCACCGACACTTCGACGCCGAATTCCTTGAGCTTGATTTCCAGCAGGTGGCCGACGGCCGCCAGGGATTCGGGGGAATAGTTGAGTTGTTTCTTTTCGGCCGGGTCCAGAATCGAGATCGGCGGCAAGGTGCCTTCGACAGCGCTGTCGATAAACAACGGTGCCTGCTTCTCTTTTTGCACGCGATGGCTGGGCTCCGGCGCCTTGGGCGGTGCCGGGGCGATCACGGGCGGCACCTGCTTTTCACGGTCCGACATGTGCTTGCTCAGGGCCTGCTCGCGCTCGATCAAGCGCTCCTTGACCTTGGCTTGCTCGCGTCGATCCGGCGTGCTTGGAGCCACCACCTCGTTGACACGGGTGTCAACCTCACGCAGCTGCGCCACCATTTGCTTGCGCTCGACACGGGCGGCCCACCAGCGGTTGGCGGCGCCTTGGAACAATTCGAACAGGTCGAGGGTAATTTTGCCGGTCACGTCCATCACCTTGAACCATGACAGGTCGGTGAATACCGTCAGGCCGAACAGGAACAGCGCGATGAACATCAGGGTGCTGCCCTGGATATTCAGGGTACGGCGTGCCAGGTCGCCAAGGCTCTCGCCCAGAGCCCCGCCCGCGCCCGCCGGCAAGCCGGTCGGTGCATGGAAGTGGATATGCGCCAGCGCAGCGCCCGACAGCACCAGGAACACCAGGCCGATCAGGCGCCAGGAGAACAGCCAGCCGCTCCACTGCCACGGTTCGTGACGCTGGCGGAAGATCTGCCAGGTCTTGATCGCCAGCAACAGCGGGAAAATGTAGGCGAAGTAACCCAGGATCATGAAGAGGATATCGGCGCTGTAAGAACCTACAGGGCCGCCGAAATTCTGCACGTCATCGATCTTGCTGTTATGACTCCAGCCCGGATCGTCCTTGCCATAGGTGAGCAAGGCCATCATCAGGAACAGACACAGCGCACCGATGGCAATCAGTGCGCCTTCCTTGAGTCGGTAATGCAGGTGCTGGCGCCAGGCCGGTACGACTGCTGCTTTAGGTGCTGCGGCGGATTTCTTCAAAACGGGTCTATTCCTGCGCCTTTAGCGCGTCCATCTGTTAAATGACTACACGACTGCTCTATCCGGAGCAGCTGAAAAATGAACGAATGTTGCTGAATCTACTTTTAACATCCGGTGACGGATAGGTGAAATGGCGATAACGCCACAATGGCCGCATTGTACGGGTTTGCGTGCGCGATGCCACGCACTTGCCCTTCACCTGACTGCACTGACAATTTGAGCATGCATTGCCTTTGCTGACAAAGGCTTATGAGCTGTATTTAGCAATCCAGGCAAGCTTGGCAAATGGCCGGCATGCGCCAGACCCGATTACGACCACACCCTGTGTGCAGAGTTGCAGAAACACCCGCTCATGCTAATCCTCGTTAATAGCCTATTCGGGCTGGCCCCGTGGCGCCGGGTCGTCAATAATCAACACTTGCGGTGCAGGTGCATGACCTGCCACTCCCCTCCCCTTCCGTAAGCCTGGATGCCATGCTGACCTGGTTACAACGCGACACCCTGACGTTCCCACCTTTGGCCAAGGCCATGCGCGAACCCAACGGCCTGCTCGCCGCCGGTGGCGACCTGTCGGCCGAACGACTGATCCAGGCCTACCGTCATGGCTGTTTTCCCTGGTTCTCCGAAGGCCAGCCTATCCTCTGGTGGTCGCCCGACCCTCGCACAGTGATATTCCCCGACGAGCTGCATGTTTCCCGCAGCCTGGGCAAATTATTGCGCCAGCAGCGCTATACCGTGACCTTCGACCAGGATTTCGCCGCCGTCATACACGCCTGCGCCGCGCCCCGTGCCTATGCCGATGGCACCTGGATCACCGAAAGCATCCAGCAGGCCTATCTGGAGCTGCACCAGCGTGGCTACGCGCATTCCGTCGAGGTCTGGGACCAGGGCGAACTGGTAGGTGGCCTGTATGGCCTGGCGATGGGCCAGTTGTTTTTTGGCGAGTCCATGTTCAGCCGCGCCGACAACGCCTCCAAATTCGGCTTCGCCACATTGACCCGGCAACTGCAAGCCTGGGGATTTGTACTGATCGATTGCCAGATGCCCAATGATCACCTGCACAGCCTGGGTGCCCGCGGCATACCGCGCAGCGTCTTCGCTGACTTCCTGGACAAACATCTGGACCAACCCAACGCCGGGCCGTGGGTTTCCTAGGCGACTTTCGCGCACGTGGCTTACACTTATTTCAAAGCTTATCCCGAGGGTTGATCATGACCGAGCTGGCGCGCTTGAAGTTCTATGCCACTCAAGCCCACTCATGCAGCTATCTGCCCGACGAGCAGGCCACCACGCTGTTCCTCGATCCCAGCCAGCCCATGGACGTGCATGTGTATGCCGACCTGTCCGAGATGGGCTTCCGGCGCAGCGGCGATCACCTGTATCGCCCCCATTGCCAGAACTGTAATGCCTGCGTGCCCGCACGCATCCCGGTTGCACAGTTTTCGCCCGACCGTAACCAGAAACGCATTCTCAAGCGCAACGCCGACCTGACCGTACACGCCACCAAACCCCAATACAGCGAAGAATATTTCGATCTCTACCAACGCTATATCGAGCAGCGTCATGCCGACGGCGATATGTATCCGCCCAGCCGCGACCAGTTTTCCACGTTCCTGGTGCGTGACCTGCCCTTTTCGCGGTTCTACGAATTCCGCCTCGATGGCCGCCTGCTGGCCGTGGCGGTCACCGACCTACTGCCCAACGGCCTCTCGGCGGTGTACACCTTCTATGAACCGACCGAAGAACGCCGCAGCCTCGGGCGCTTCGCCATCCTGTGGCAGATAGGCGAAGCGCTGCGCCTGGAACTGGAAGCGGTGTACCTCGGATACTGGATCAAGAACTGCAAAAAGATGAACTACAAGACCCAATATCGGCCCATTGAGCTGCTGATTAATCAAAGATGGGTCACGCTTAACTAGAACCCCTTGGCTTGAACACCCTTTTTCGGGCACAATGCACGCCGCTTTTGCCTGGCGCAGTTGCACCGGGCCATTCACTGGATACCGAGGGCTTTACTGCATGTCGAAAGAAGACAGCTTCGAAATGGAAGGCACTGTCGTCGACACCCTGCCCAACACCATGTTTCGTGTGGAGTTGGAAAATGGGCACGTCGTAACCGCGCATATCTCCGGCAAGATGCGCAAGAACTACATTCGTATTCTTACCGGTGACAAAGTGCGCGTCGAGCTGACGCCCTATGACTTGAGCAAAGGGCGCATCACTTACCGCGCTCGCTAAGCAAGTCAATACAAAACGCCCGGTTATGCCGGGCGTTTTTGTGTGCGCAGGATTTATAGAGGCTGCAAAACTACTGTAGGAGCGAGCTTGCTCGCGAAGAACTCAAGGACAACGCAGTGAATCAGACAGCATGCGTTATCGTTGACGATCTTCGCGAGCAAGCTCGCTCCTACAGGTTTACCGCTATCAGGCCATTTCAGCCGTGGTCTCGAACTCGAAGGTCAGCTCGCCGTCCTTCAGGTCGATGTGCACCACGCCACCATGGTCGGAGAGTTCGCCGAACAGGATCTCTTCGGCCAGTGGCCGCTTGATCTTGTCCTGGATCAGACGCGCCATCGGGCGTGCGCCCATTGCCGCATCGTAGCCGCCCTCTGCGATCCAACTGCGGGCCGCTTCCGTCACATCCAGCTGCACGCGCTTGTCTTCCAACTGCGCTTGAAGCTCGGTGAGGAACTTGTCCACCACGCTTTTGATGACCTCATGGCTGAGGCGACCAAACTGGATAATGGTGTCCAGGCGGTTGCGGAACTCCGGCGTGAAGCTCTTCTTGATCACTTCCATGGCATCGGAGGAGTGATCCTGATGCGTAAAGCCGATCGAAGCCCGCGCCGCGGTTTCGGCACCGGCGTTGGTGGTCATGATCACGATCACATTGCGGAAGTCCGCCTTGCGCCCGTTGTTATCGGTCAGGGTCCCGTGGTCCATGACCTGCAACAACAGGTTGAAGACTTCCGGGTGAGCCTTTTCGATTTCATCGAGCAGCAATACGCAATGTGGCTGCTTGGTGATCGCCTCGGTCAACAGGCCGCCCTGGTCGAAGCCGACATAGCCCGGAGGCGCACCGATCAAGCGCGACACAGTGTGGCGCTCCATGTACTCGGACATGTCGAAACGGACCAGCTCGATGCCCATGGCCTTGGCCAACTGGCGAGCCGCCTCGGTCTTGCCGACACCGGTCGGGCCTGCGAACAGGAACGAACCGACTGGCTTGTCCGGCGACTTGAGGCCCGCACGGGACAACTTGATCGCCGTGGACAGCGAGTCGATGGCCGCATCCTGGCCAAACACGGTGAGCTTGAGGTCGCGCTCCAGGTTACGCAGCAGCTCCTTGTCGGAACTGGTGACGTGTTTTGGCGGAATCCGCGCGATCTTGGCCACGATGTCCTCGACCTGAGGCACGTCGATGCGCTTCACGCGCTTCTCGACCGGTTGCAGGCGCTGGTAGGCACCCGCTTCGTCGATCACATCGATGGCCTTGTCAGGCATATGCCGGTCATTGATGTAGCGCGACGCCAGCTCAGCCGCCGCACGCAAGGCCTCATCGGTGTACTCGATGCCATGGTGCGCTTCAAAACGCCCCTTGAGCCCACGCAGGATGCCGATGGTATCTTCAACCGACGGCTCGGACACGTCGACTTTCTGGAAGCGACGCGCCAGGGCACGGTCTTTTTCGAAGATGCCGCGAAATTCCTGGAACGTGGTCGAACCAATGCAGCGGATATCACCGGAGGACAGCAGCGGCTTGAGCAGGTTGGAAGCGTCCATCACCCCACCGGAAGCCGCACCGGCGCCAATGATGGTATGGATCTCGTCGATGAACAGGATGGCCTGCGGGCGTTTTTTCAGCTCGCCGAGCAACGCCTTGAAGCGTTTCTCGAAATCGCCACGGTACTTGGTCCCGGCGAGCAACGCGCCCAGGTCAAGGGAATAGACGACACTGCTGGCCAGCAGGTCTGGCACCTGGTTGTCGACAATGCGCTTGGCCAGGCCTTCGGCAATCGCGGTTTTACCCACGCCCGCCTCGCCCACCAGCAACGGGTTGTTCTTGCGACGACGCGCAAGTATCTGCGCTACACGCTCTACCTCGTGCTCACGCCCCACCAGCGGATCGATCCGCCCCTGGCGCGCCATTTCATTGAGGTTGCTGGCATAGGCATCCAGCGGGTTGCTGGAAGAAGAAGACTCACCGCCCTCCTCGTCCTGCATATCCTGCTCGCCCTCGGAATGATCGCCGTGCCCAGGCACCTTGGAGATACCGTGGGCGATGTAATTGACTACATCAATACGGGCAACGCTCTGCTGCTTGAGCAGGAACACGGCCTGGCTTTCCTGTTCGCTGAAAATTGCCACCAGCACATTCGCGCCCGTGACTTCACGCTTACCGGAGCTCTGTACGTGGAACACAGCACGCTGCAATACCCGCTGGAACCCCAGGGTTGGCTGGGTTTCGCGGTCCTCGTCATGCACGGGGATCAGTGGCGTGGTGGAGTCGATAAACTCCTGCAGGTCATGCTTGAGCTTGTCGAGGTTGGCGCCGCACGCACGTAGAACGGTGGCGGCAGCTTCGTTATCCAAAAGTGCCAGCAAAAGGTGTTCGACGGTCATGAATTCATGACGCTTCGAACGAGCCTCTTTGAAGGCAAGATTGAGGGTGACTTCGAGCTCGCGGTTTAACATAGCTTCACCTCATACCCAAGTGGTCGGCGTTAACCGTCCTTCTCGATTTCACAGAGTAGCGGATGCTGGCTTTCCCTGGCGTACTGGTTGACCTGCATGGCCTTTGTCTCGGCGATGTCGCGGGTAAACACTCCACATACTGCCCGTCCTTCTGTGTGAACGGCCAGCATTACCTTGGTCGCCAACTCGCGGTTCAGGTTGAAAAACACCTCGAGCACTTCGACGACGAAATCCATCGGTGTGTAGTCATCATTAAACAAAACCACCTTGTACATCGGCGGCGCCTGTAAAGCAGGCTTGGCCTCCTGAACAGCAATGCCTGCAGAACCGTCGTCGTCATGTTCCTGATCCGGGCGATCCTGATTGAATGTTAGTCGAATCTGGCTGTTTGCATGCATGGGAAAGAAAGGTTCGTCAGTGGTTCAATTACAGTGGTGGGGGCGGCCTGTCAGAATTTCAACTCTGACCCTTTGGTCACCTTGACTATCGGCGAAACGGTGTTACAACGAATAGAGCCCACAGTGGGTAAAAAAGGTCCGCGCAGTCAACCTTATTTATTCGGGTTAGGACGGATAGACAGGATGATACTCCAGTGATGGAGTCTGGTGCAGAGGGATAAGGGAATGGCTAGTGGTAAGGTCAAGTGGTTCAACAATGTCAAGGGTTACGGCTTCGTCATTGAAGACGGCAAGACCGAGGACCTTTTTGCGCATTTCTCAGCGATCCAGATGGAAGGTTACAAAACGCTGAAAGCGGGTCAGCGTGTCAACTTTGAAATCATTCAAGGGCCAAAAGGCATGCATGCCGTAAATATTGTTGATGCGCCTGCCACTGCAGGCGTGAAAGAAACAAAGGTAGAAAAATCAGAGAAGCAGCGGGCCTGACCAGCCACTGAAATCAAGCACTCAAAGCAAACCGGCCGCCCCGACTCATCAGGGCGGCCGGTTTTCTCTGCCTGTTTACATATGCTTGATCAACGCATCACCAAACCCCGACGACGACACCAGCGTAGCGCCATCCATCAGACGCTCGAAGTCATAAGTCACAGTCTTGGCCGAAATCGCGCCGTTGGTGCCCTTGATGATCAGATCCGCCGCCTCGACCCAGCCCATATGCCGCAGCATCATTTCCGCCGACAGGATCAATGAACCAGGGTTGACCTGATCCTTGCCCGCATATTTAGGCGCAGTACCGTGGGTGGCTTCAAACATTGCCACGGTGTCCGACAGGTTGGCCCCCGGCGCAATACCAATGCCGCCCACTTCCGCCGCCAGGGCGTCGGACAGGTAATCACCATTGAGGTTGAGGGTCGCGATCACGTCATATTCGGCCGGGCGCAGCAGGATCTGCTGGAGCATGGCGTCGGCAATGGCATCCTTGACCACTACATTCTTACCGGTCTTGGGATTCTTGAACTGCATCCACGGCCCGCCGTCGAGCAGAGTCGCGCCGAACTCTTCAGCCGCCACCTCGTAGGCCCACTCCTTGAAGGCCCCTTCGGTGAACTTCATGATGTTGCCTTTGTGCACGATGGTCAGCGAGTCGCGGTCGTTATCCACCACATACTGCAAGGCCTTGCGCGCCAGGCGCTTGGTACCCTCTTTGGAGACCGGCTTGACGCCAATCCCGCAATCCTGGTCGAAACGGATCTTGGTAACACCCATTTCTTCCTTGAGGAACTTGATCACTTTGATCGCTTCCGGCGAACCAGCCTTCCACTCGATGCCCGCGTAAATATCCTCGGAGTTCTCACGGAAAATAGTCATGTCCACGTCGCCAGGCTTTTTCACCGGACTGGGCACGCCTTCGAACCAGCGCACCGGGCGCAGGCACACGTACAGGTCAAGTTGCTGGCGCAGCGCTACGTTCAGCGAGCGGATACCGCCACCCACCGGCGTTGTCAGCGGGCCCTTGATGGACACTACGTAATCCTTGACCGCGTCCAGGGTTTCCTGGGGCAGCCAGGTGTCCTGGTCGTAGACTTGAGTGGCCTTTTCGCCAGCGTACACCTCCATCCAGGAGATTTTGCGCTTGCCGCCGTAAGCCTTTTCAACAGCGGCGTCGACCACCTTGATCATCACCGGGCTGATGTCGACGCCAATACCGTCACCTTCGATGTAGGGGATGATCGGTTGGTCAGGAACATTGAGAGAATGGTCTGCATTGACGGTGATTTTGTCGCCGACTGCCGGAACCTGAATCTTCTTGTATCCCATGCTGAACTCCATCTATGGATTGAACATCTGGCTGCGTTCGAGCCTACTCCAGATAAATGGCGACTGAAACCTCACGCCATGCTCATTTGCATCGAAAACAGCATATTTGGTGGCCTACAAGCCTGAAAGCAAAGGGAAAAGCGCCAATCTTGAGCACATCCCACTACCCCACGCACCTGCGACCTTTAGACCAATGGACGAGCCCCCTTTTGTATGAAGGCTCAGCGTAAGCATAGCGACCTATGTATAATGCCGCCGCTGACCAAAGAGTCACGACGGCGGACCGCTCTAGAACGTAGCCTTTCGCCAGAAAGCCGGACTATTACCATAGCCCACCCGCTTGACGCTCGACTGATGCAAACCAACATCACCGCGAAGAAACCTCGACATTTCGCTCATGGATGACTTTGAACGAACGCGCTCTACCCGGCGCATCTCGAGTTTCTGCGCACGCTTTCAGCAAAGAAGAGAGTTAATCCGAATATGCCCACCCGCTCGAAGATCATCTACACCTTCACCGACGAAGCCCCAGCCCTCGCCACCTATTCACTGCTGCCTATCGTAGAGGCCTTCACCGCTTCCGCTGATATTGCCGTGGAAACCCGCGACATTTCCCTCGCCGGGCGCATCCTCGCAAGCTTCCCTGAGCAACTGGGCACCAAGGCCATCCCGGACCACCTCGCCGAACTGGGCGACCTGGCCGTTACGCCTGAAGCCAACATCATCAAGCTTCCCAACATCAGCGCCTCGACCCCGCAGCTGCAAGCCGCGATCAAGGAACTGCAGGCCCAGGGCTACGCCCTGCCGGACTACCCTGAAACCGTAACCACCGACGCGGAAAAAGAAACCCGTGCACGTTACGACAAGGTCAAGGGCAGCGCCGTGAACCCGGTACTGCGCGAAGGCAACTCCGACCGTCGCGCACCGCTGTCGGTCAAGAACTACGCACGCAAGCACCCGCACAAGATGGGCGCCTGGGCTGCCGACTCCAAGTCGCACATTGCCCACATGAACAACGGCGACTTCTACGGCAGCGAAAAAGCCGTGCAGATCGAAACCGCTGATGCGGTCAAAATTGCGCTGGTTGCAAAGGACGGCACCACCACCGTCCTGAAGGAAAAGACCAGCGTTCAGGCCGGCGAAATCATCGACACCGCCGTGCTGAGCAAGAAAGCCCTGCGCAGCTTCATCGCCGCTGAAATCGAAGACGCCAAGAAGCAAGGCGTGCTGCTGTCGGTTCACTTGAAAGCCACCATGATGAAGGTCTCCGACCCGATCATGTTCGGCCAGATCGTTGCCGAGTTCTATAAAGACGCCCTGGCCAAGCACGCGACCGTGCTGGAACAGATCGGCTTCAACCTGAACAACGGCATCGGCGACCTGTACGCCCGCATCAAAGCCCTGCCGGCCGACCAGCAGGCGCAGATCGAAGCCGATATCCAGGCGGTCTACGCCGTTCGCCCTGCCCTGGCGATGGTCAACTCCGACAAAGGCATCACCAACCTGCACGTGCCGAGCGACGTCATCGTCGACGCCTCGATGCCAGCGATGATCCGTGACTCCGGCAAAATGTGGGGCACCGACGGCCAACTGCACGACACCAAGGCTGTGATCCCGGATCGCTGCTACGCCACCATCTACCAGGCGGTCATCGAAGACTGCAAGGCCCATGGCGCCTTCGACCCCACCACCATGGGCAGCGTGCCAAACGTTGGCCTGATGGCGAAGAAAGCCGAAGAGTACGGCTCCCACGACAAGACCTTCCAGATCAAGGCTGACGGCGTTGTCCGCGTCACCGACAGCCAGGGCAACCTGCTGATGGAACAGAACGTCGAAGCTGGCGACATCTTCCGCATGTGCCAGACCAAAGACGCGCCGATCCAGGACTGGGTCAAGCTCGCCGTCAACCGTGCCCGCGCCAGCAACACCCCGGCCATCTTTTGGCTGGACCCCCAGCGCGCCCACGATGGCGTAGTGGTCGAGAAAGTTCAGGCTTACCTGAAAGACCACAACACCGAAGGCCTGGACATCCGCATCATGGCCCCGGTCGATGCGATGAAGTTTACCCTGGAGCGCACCCGCAAGGGCCTGGACACCATTTCGGTGACCGGCAACGTACTGCGCGACTACCTGACCGACCTGTTCCCGATCATGGAACTGGGCACCAGCGCCAAGATGCTGTCGATCGTGCCGCTGATGAATGGCGGTGGCCTGTTCGAAACCGGTGCTGGCGGTTCGGCTCCAAAGCACGTGCAGCAACTGCTGGAAGAAAACTTCCTGCGCTGGGATTCCCTGGGCGAGTTCCTGGCCCTGGCCGCGTCCCTTGAGCATTTGGGTGTGACGTACAACAACCCCAAAGCCCTGGTACTGTCCAAGACCCTGGACCAGGCCACCGGCCAGTTCCTGGACAACAACAAATCGCCATCGCGCAAGGTCGGCAACATCGACAACCGCGGCAGCCACTTCTACCTGGCGCTGTACTGGGCACAAGCCCTGGCCGCCCAGACCGAAGACACTGCACTGCAAGCGCAGTTTGGCGAATTGGCCAAAACCCTGGCCGAGAACGAAGCAACCATCGTTGCCGAACTCAACGCCGTACAGGGCAAGCCAGTGGACATCGGCGGCTACTACGCGCCGAACCCAGAGCTGACCAGCAAAGCCATGCGCCCGAGCAACACCCTCAATGCGGCGATTGCCAAGTTGAAGTAAGGTTGTAAGGATGCAAAGAAGCCCCGGCCCAGTGCCGGGGTTTCTGTTTCGGACTGCCACCGATTTAACTGAAGAAACCCAATAGAATGTGGGAGCTGGCTTGCCTGCGATGACGGTCTACCAGCAAGCTATTCAGTAGCTGACCCACCGCTATCGCAGGCAAGCCAGCTCCCACATTGACCGCAATCCTGCCCGAAGACCGCGGGGCATCCCAAGAGACTTCCCATGACCTGGCAACCTCACATCACCGTCGCCACCATCGTCGAAGACAACGGCCGCTTCCTGATGGTCGAAGAACTCAAGGGCGGCCGCGCCGTGCTCAACCAGCCCGCCGGCCATCTGGACCCGAACGAAACCCTGACCGAAGCTGCCGTGCGCGAAACGCTGGAAGAAACCGGCTGGGACGTGGAAGCTACCGGCATCGTCGGCATCTACCTGTACACCGCACCCAGCAATGGCGTCACCTATCAACGGGTCTGCTTTATCGCCAAGGCCCTGAGACACCACCCGGACTATCAACTCGACGAAGGCATCCTGCGCGCCCGCTGGCTGACCCGTGACGAGCTGATGGCCGTGCGCAACGACTGGCGCAGCGAGCTGATTATCCGCTGCATCGATGATTATCTGGCCGGCCAATGCCACAGTCTCGAATTGATCCGCCCTTCTCTTTAGCCTTGCGGGCCCAGGCCTGCTAGAATCGCGTCCTTTTTCAAGACACCCGTTGAAACCCTATGCGTGATTCAGCCCCTTCTGACACACAAAAGAAGCGCGTCATCGTCGGCATGTCCGGCGGCGTGGACTCTTCCGTTTCCGCCGTTCTGCTCATGGAGCAGGGTTATGAGGTGGAAGGCCTGTTCATGAAGAACTGGGAAGAAGACGATGGAACCGAATACTGCACCGCCATGGACGACCTCGCGGACGCCCAGGCCGTGTGCGACAAGATCGGCATCAAGCTGCACACCGCCAACTTCGCCGCCGAGTACTGGGACAACGTGTTCGAGCACTTCCTGGCCGAATACAAGGCCGGCCGCACGCCGAACCCGGACATCCTGTGTAACCGCGAAATCAAGTTCAAGGCCTTCCTCGACTACGCCATGATGCTCGGCGCCGACCTGATAGCTACCGGCCACTACGTGCGCCGTCGCGATATCGATGGCCGCACCGAATTGCTCAAGGGCCTGGACCCGAACAAAGACCAGAGCTACTTCCTGCACGCCGTCGGTGGTGAGCAGATCGCCAAGACCCTGTTTCCGGTCGGCGAGCTGGAAAAGCCCGAAGTGCGCAAAATTGCCGAGAAACACGGCCTGGCCACCGCCAAGAAGAAAGATTCCACCGGTATCTGCTTTATAGGCGAGCGGCGCTTCAGTGATTTCCTCAAGCAATACCTGCCGGCGCAACCGGGCGAGATCAAGACCACCGAGGGTGAAGTGATCGGCCGCCACCACGGCCTGATGTACCACACCATCGGCCAGCGCCAGGGCCTGGGTATTGGCGGTTTGAAGGACGCCGGTGAAGAGCCGTGGTACGTGCTGGTCAAAGACCTGGAAAACAACGTGCTGGTGGTCGGCCAAGGCAACGAGCACCCGCTGCTGTTCTCCGGCGCCCTGCTCGCTTCCGAGATCTATTGGGTCAACCCGATCGACTTGAGCACCCCGCGCCGCCTGACCGCCAAAGTGCGTTATCGCCAGAGTGACCAGCCCTGCACCCTGGAAAAGACCGCCACCGGCTACCGTGCCACCTTCGATGACCCGCAGCGCGCGGTCACCCCTGGCCAGTCCGTGGTGTTCTATGACGGCGAAATCTGCCTGGGCGGCGGCGTGATTGAAGTCGCGCAAGCCTGGAGCAACCCGGCATGAGCCCGACCCAGGAGCAATTGACGGCCCTTGGCGGTGTCTTTCTCGCTGCGGTACTGGTGGACAAGATCGCCAAGACCGGCCAGGTCACTGAGGCCGGCCTGACCTGCATGCTCGGCAGCCTGCTGATCCGCGATCCCAAGGACACCCTTGAGGTTTACGGCGGTGACGACCTGGCCCTGCGTGAAGGCTATCGCGCCCTGATCGGCGCCCTGGAGCGCGACCCCAGCACCTTGCAGCGCGAGCCGTTGCGCTATGCCCTGTCGATGCTTGGCCTTGAGCGCCAACTGGCCAAGCGTGACGACCTGCTGGACACCATCGGCAAGCGCCTGCCGCAGATCCAGTCCCAGGTAGAACACTTCGGCCCGGCCCATGAAAACGTGATCGCAGCCGTAGGTGCGCTGTACCAGGACACCTTGAGCACCCTGCGCCAGCGCATCCAGGTGCACGGCGACATGCGCAACCTGCAGCAACCCAACAACGCGTCGAAAATCCGCGCCCTGCTCCTGGCCGGTATTCGTTCGGCACGCTTGTGGCGCCAACTGGGCGGTCATCGCTGGCAGTTGGTGATCAGCCGACGCAAATTGCTCAAAGAGCTTTACCCGTTGATGCGCAACGAATAAGTCGCACCAGCAGGCTGTTTTCAAGCCATTACGCGTAATACGCCGGTCAGTTGGCGACGGACCGGCGGATTTTTTCATGTATGATACGCGCCCCATTTCGTTGCCCGACTGTCCGAGAACACCCCATGCAGCTCTCTTCGCTCACTGCGGTTTCCCCTGTTGACGGCCGCTACGCCGGCAAAACCCAGGCCCTGCGCCCTATTTTCAGCGAGTACGGCCTGATCCGTGCCCGTGTCCTGGTTGAAGTGCGCTGGCTCCAGCGCCTGGCCGCTCACCCCGCCATCAGCGAAGTGCCGGCGTTTTCCGCCGAAGCCAACGCTGTATTGAACACCCTGGCGGAAAACTTCTCCCTGGAGCACGCCGAGCGTGTCAAAGAGATCGAGCGCACCACCAACCACGACGTCAAAGCCATCGAATACCTGCTCAAAGAGCAAGCGGCCCAACTGCCGGAACTGGCCCAGGTCAGCGAGTTCATCCACTTTGCCTGCACCAGCGAGGACATCAACAACCTGTCCCACGCCCTGATGCTGCGCGAAGGCCGTGATGACGTGATGCTGCCGCTGATGCGCCAGACCGCCGAAGCCATTCGCGAGCTGGCGATCCGTTTCGCTGCCGTGCCGATGCTGTCGCGCACCCACGGCCAGCCGGCCTCGCCGACCACCCTGGGCAAAGAACTGGCCAACGTGGTGTACCGCCTGGAGCGCCAGATCGCCCAAGTCGCCGCCGTGCCATTGCTGGGCAAGATCAACGGCGCCGTAGGCAACTACAACGCCCACCTGTCGGCCTATCCTGAGATCGACTGGGAAGCCAACGCCCGCGCCTTCATCGAAGACGAGCTGGGCCTGGGCTTCAACCCCTACACCACGCAGATCGAACCCCACGACTACATCGCCGAGCTGTTCGACGCGATTGCACGCTTCAACACCATCCTGATCGATTTCGATCGCGATATCTGGGGCTACATCTCCCTGGGCTACTTCAAGCAGCGCACTATTGCAGGCGAAATCGGTTCATCGACCATGCCGCACAAGGTCAACCCGATCGACTTCGAAAACTCCGAAGGCAACCTGGGTATCGCCAACGCCCTGTTCCAGCACCTGGCCAGCAAGTTGCCGATCTCTCGCTGGCAGCGCGACCTGACCGACTCCACCGTATTGCGCAACCTCGGTGTCGGCTTTGCCCACAGCGTGATCGCGTACGAAGCCAGCCTCAAAGGCATCAGCAAGCTGGAGCTCAACGAGCAGAAGATTGCCGCTGACCTGGACGCGTGCTGGGAAGTATTGGCCGAGCCGATCCAGACCGTGATGCGCCGCTACAACATCGAAAACCCCTACGAGAAGCTGAAAGAATTGACGCGCGGCAAGGGCATCAGCCCCGAAGCGCTGCAAACTTTCATCGACGGCCTGGACATGCCAGCCGCAGCCAAGGCCGAGCTGAAACTGCTCACCCCGGCCAACTACATCGGCAACGCTGTAGAACAAGCCAAGCGCATCTGATCCAAGCAAGCTCCTTTGAGACGCCCGGCCGCGCCGGGCGTTTTTATTCCTGTCTTAAAAGTGCTTTTTTTCAATAGGTTACACATGAATCCTGATATCCCTCTTCAACTTCTGGGCGGCATCACGGCACGGGAATTCCTGCGCGACTACTGGCAGAAAAAACCGCTGCTGATCCGCCAGGCCATCCCTGACTTCGAAAGCCCGATCGACGCCGACGAACTGGCAGGCCTGGCCCTGGAAGAAGAAGTCGAGTCGCGCCTGGTGATCGAACACGGCGAGCGCCCGTGGGAACTGCGTCGCGGCCCGTTCGCCGAAGACGCTTTCAGCACCCTGCCCGAGCGCGAATGGACCCTGCTGGTGCAGGCAGTCGACCAGTTCGTTCCGGAAGTGGCTGAGCTGCTGGAGCACTTCCGCTTCCTGCCGAGCTGGCGTATCGATGATGTGATGATCAGCTTCGCCGCGCCGGGTGGCAGCGTCGGTCCGCATTTCGATAACTACGATGTGTTCCTGCTGCAAGCCCAGGGCAAGCGCAACTGGAAGATCGGCCAGATGTGCAATTCCGAAAGCCCGTTGCTGCAACACGCCGACCTGCGCATCCTCGCCGAATTCGAAGAAAGCGCCGAATGGGTGCTGGAACCGGGCGACATGCTCTACCTGCCGCCGCGCCTGGCCCATTTCGGTATTGCTGAAGACGACTGCATGACCTATTCCGTGGGTTTCCGTGCACCGAGCGCCGCTGAAGTGCTGACCCACTTCACCGACTTCCTCAGCCAGTACCTGACCGACGAAGAGCGCTACACCGACGCAGACGCCCAGCCGGTCAGCGACCCGCACCAGATCCAGGGCGACGCACTGGACCGCCTCAAGGGCTTGCTCGCCGAGCACATGAGCGATGAGCGCATGCTGCTGACCTGGTTCGGCCAGTTCATGACCGAGCCACGCTACCCGGAACTGGTGGCCGGCGAAGAGTTGGGCGAAGAAGATTTCATCAACAGCCTGCAAGACGGCGCGATCCTGGTACGCAACCCGAGCGCACGCCTGGCCTGGTCCGAAGTCGACGACGATGTACTGCTGTTCGCCAGCGGCCAGAGCCGTTACCTGCCGGGCAAACTGCGTGAACTGTTGAAGCTGGTGTGCTCGGCCGATGCACTGCACAGCGAAAACCTGGGCGAGTGGCTGGCCGACGAAGACGGTCGCGACCTGCTGTGCGAACTGGTCAAGCAAGGCAGCCTGGGGTTCGCGGATGAATAGAATTCACGTAAGTGTCGCGGACTGGCGAAAGGATATCGACGAGATTCGGCGCATTCGTGAAGCGGTATTCATCGCTGAACAATCGGTCCCGCCTGAATTGGAGTGGGACGCGGACGATGCCGGCGCCATGCATTTTCTTGCATACGAAGGTGATTTCCCGATTGGCACCGCTCGATTGCTGCCCAGCGGCGAGATCGGTCGGGTATCAGTGCTCAAGGACTGGCGTGGGCTGAAAGTCGGCGACAAGCTGATGGAAGCGGTGATCGGCGAGGCGGTGAAACGCGGCCAGACCCGGCAATTCCTGAGTGCGCAGGTGTATGCGGCGCCGTTTTATGAACGGCTGGGTTTCAAGATCGTCAGCGATGAGTTTCTTGAGGTCGGGATTCCGCATGTGGATATGGTGCGCGGGGACTGACCCGAGTCCGCGTCGCCTGCATCGCAGGCAAGCCAGCTCCCACACTGACCGCATTCCAAAGGTTGTACTCGGTCAAGTGTGGGAGCTGGCTTGCCTGCGATAGCGATTTCAGCAACACCACAAATGCCCTGCCTCCCAGGGCATTTTGCCGTCTACGATTCAACTTGCGCCCTGCCAGGCCGACAAACTGGCACTATCAAGCAAATGACTCGCAGAGATAACGGACATGTCCCTACGCACCCTGCTCACCGCCCTCGTGATGACCGTCAGCGCTTGCGCCATGGCCGCCACTGAAGTTGTCAATCTGAACAACCGCACCAGCGCCGACCTGCTGCCCGTGGCGCAGAACTTCATTGGCAAGGACGGCACCGTCAGCGCCTACGGCAACCAGCTTATCGTTAACGCTGAGCCCGCCAGGATCGAGGGCTTGCGCGCACTGCTCGGCCAATTGGATACACCGGCCAAACGCCTGCTGATCACCGTCGATACCAACGAGAACAACCAACAGAACAGCGGTGACAGCCAGACCCGCATCATCAGCTACGGCACTGCCAGCCGCGACGGTGGCGTGCAGCAGATCCAGGCCAGCGAAGGCGTGCCTGCGCTGATCCAGGTCGGCCAGAGCGTACCGCTGACCACCACGCAACAGGACAGCTACGGCCGTCTGCAAAACCAGACCCAGTATCGCAACGTCACCCAGGGCTTTTACGTGACCGCCAGCGTCACCGGCGAGACCGTACACCTGGCCATCAGTACCAACCGTGACCGCATGAGCCAGGAACGTCCCGATGTAGTGAACGTGCAAAGCACCGACACAACTGTCAGCGGCCGCCTGGGCGAATGGATTCCCCTGGCCGGCATCAATCGTGAAACCCAGGCGGACAAGTCCTCTAGAACCCGCAGCTACTCTACTCAGGGCCGCGATGACCTGACTTTACGGGTCAAGGTCGACACCCTGAACTGAAGCACCGAAAACTGACTGGCAAGTCGCATTAGACTAAAGATGTAGTGCCGGAAAAAAAGCACTACAAAACATTTGACGAGCCAAAAAAGCATGGGCATGATGGCCTCGCTCCCGCTAATCAGGGGCCCTGGCAAGGGCCTTCGGATCGCCGCTCTAAGCTACCCACCTGAGCCGATTCGTGTCTGTACCGCCCACAAGGTGTGTTTGACGTTGGTTGCGACTGGAACGAAGTTGTCCCGAGGGACGGAAGCTAACCAGGTAACCCGGCTACACACTGATGGATCGTACAAAGGCCCACGACGCCCGAAGACCGTTCGCAGTTTGCCCTTACCTGCTCAACTCCCCCTTGAGCCCCATCGTTCATCCCGTCGCCTACCTCCGTCAGATTTGACTTGAACACCAAAGCTTCTGGTCAGCGAGCAATCCTACCCAGGCAACGAATGCCGGGCTGGCAAACGGATACTTCAAACAAGACGCGACGAGGTTTTTCCCCATGGCACTGACACGCGAACAGCAAATTGCAGCCCTTGAAAAAGACTGGGCTGAAAACCCACGCTGGAAAGGCGTGACCCGCGCTTATTCCGCTGCTGACGTCGTCCGCCTGCGTGGCTCGGTCCAACCTGAGCACACCTTCGCAAAACTCGGCGCCGAGAAGCTGTGGAACCTGGTCACTCAGGGTGCCAAGCCTTCTTTCCGTCCCGACAAAGATTTCGTCAACTGCATGGGCGCCCTCACTGGCGGCCAGGCAGTCCAGCAGGTAAAAGCCGGTATCCAGGCGATCTACCTGTCCGGTTGGCAAGTGGCAGCGGACAACAACTCCGCTGAATCCATGTACCCCGACCAATCGCTGTACCCGGTGGACTCGGTGCCAACCGTGGTCAAGCGCATCAACAACTCGTTCCGTCGTGCCGACCAGATCCAGTGGAAAGCCGGCAAGAACCCAGGCGATGAAGGCTACATCGACTACTTCGCGCCAATCGTGGCAGACGCCGAAGCCGGTTTCGGTGGCGTACTCAATGCCTACGAGCTGATGAAGAGCATGATCGAGGCAGGCGCTGCCGGCGTGCACTTCGAAGACCAGCTGGCTTCGGTGAAAAAATGCGGCCACATGGGTGGCAAGGTACTGGTACCGACCCAGGAAGCTGTACAGAAGCTGACCGCCGCTCGCCTGGCCGCTGACGTTGCCGGTACACCGACCATCATCCTGGCCCGTACCGACGCCAACGCGGCAGACTTGCTGACCTCGGACTGCGACCCGTACGACCAACCATTCGTTACCGGCGAGCGCACCCAGGAAGGCTTCTATAAAGTGCGCGCCGGCCTCGACCAGGCAATCGCCCGTGGCCTGGCCTACGCGCCGTACGCCGATCTGATCTGGTGCGAAACCGCCAAGCCAGACCTGGACGAAGCACGCCGCTTTGCCGAAGCGATCAAGAAGGAATACCCGGACCAACTGCTGTCCTACAACTGCTCGCCTTCCTTCAACTGGAAGAAGAACCTGGACGACGCGACCATCGCCAAGTTCCAGCGTGAGCTGTCGGCCATGGGCTACAAGCACCAGTTCATCACCCTGGCCGGTATCCACAACATGTGGCACAGCATGTTCAACCTGGCGCACGACTACGCCCGCAACGACATGACCGCCTACGTGAAGCTGCAGGAGCAGGAATTCGCAGACGCCGCCAAAGGCTACACCTTCGTGGCGCACCAGCAGGAAGTGGGCACCGGCTACTTCGACGACATGACCACCGTGATCCAGGGCGGCACCTCGTCCGTGACCGCGCTGACCGGTTCGACCGAAGAAGAGCAGTTCCACTAAGTACCGCGTACACGGCCACGGCGGCCCCACGGAAGACCTAACCGCAGTGCCGCGCAACAATCACGCCCCGACTGGTTCGGGGCGTTTTTTTTGCCTAGGAATCACCGAAAATCAAGGGTGGGAGCTGGCTTGCCTGCGATGGCGGTGGGTCAGAGGCAGGTGTTTCAGCTGATCAGCCGCCATCGCAGGCAAGCCAGCTCCTACATTGACCGCCCCCTATCCATAGTTTTTTGCTAAAAACATTGATCCAGAGCGGTATCCGCGCACATCCGATCGGTTAAAAGAACCGTTGCGACAACTAAGCGACACTCAAGCAAGTAACGGTAACTTCCCGCGCCACATGAGAAACACTCGCTTACACCCCACGCAAACAATATTCATTATCATTTAGCGCCTGAAAACTTCGTTACCGCTTAAACAAAACATAATTGATGAAAAGCCCGCTAATGCCCACGCCACAAGGGCTACAGCCCCAAGAAGGTGCACTATGTGCTTATTCCACCGAATAATTTCGCCCTGGGAATTTTACTTGCCCGGTGTTTAGCCATAAAATCACCGCGATTGATTGCAGTGCGACATATCGTCACTGCATCGTTACTTTTTCGAGCTCAGAGACCTTTGCTCTCTGTTAAGGATTTCCAGCATGACCGACGCGACAGGACTCATGGCCCACAACTGGGGCTTTGCCATTTTCCTTCTCGGTGTTGTAGGCCTCTGCGCCTTCATGCTTGGCGTCTCCAGCCTCCTCGGGTCAAAAGCCTGGGGCCGCAGCAAAAACGAACCGTTCGAATCCGGCATGCTACCTACAGGTGGCGCCCGCTTGCGGCTCTCAGCCAAATTCTATCTGGTCGCGATGCTCTTCGTGATCTTCGATATCGAAGCCCTCTTTCTCTTTGCATGGTCTGTGTCCGTCCGCGAAAGCGGCTGGACCGGATTCGTCGAAGCTCTCGTTTTCATAGCAATTCTGTTGGCAGGTCTTGTCTACCTGTTCCGAGTGGGCGCCCTTGACTGGGCTCCGGAAGCTCGTCGCAAGCGGCAAGCGAAGCTGAAACAATGAGGCTTTGGCAATGCAATACAATCTCACCAGGATCGACCCGGATGCTCCTAACGAGCAGTACCCCATCGGCGAACGGGAAACCGTCTCCGACCCGTTAGAAGACCAAGTCCACAAAAACATCTACATGGGCAAGCTGGAAGACGTGCTGAGTGGCGCGGTCAACTGGGGGCGTAAAAACTCCCTGTGGCCGTACAACTTCGGTCTTTCGTGCTGCTACGTGGAAATGACCACCGCCTTCACGGCGCCCCACGACATCGCGCGCTTTGGCGCCGAAGTGATCCGGGCCTCGCCGCGCCAGGCGGATTTCATGGTTATCGCCGGTACCTGCTTCATCAAGATGGCGCCGATCATCCAGCGCCTCTATGAGCAAATGCTCGAACCAAAGTGGGTTATCTCCATGGGTTCGTGCGCCAACTCCGGTGGCATGTACGACATCTACTCGGTCGTTCAAGGGGTGGACAAGTTCCTGCCCGTGGACGTCTACGTGCCTGGCTGCCCGCCCCGTCCCGAAGCGTTCCTGCAAGGCTTGATGCTGTTGCAGGAATCGATTGGCAAGGAGCGTCGCCCACTGTCCTGGGTGGTCGGTGATCAAGGCGTTTATCGCGCCGAGATGCCGTCTCAAAAGGAACAGCGCCGCGAACAGCGAATCGCAGTCACCAACCTGCGCAGCCCCGACGAAGTCTGATCCAGCCCGCTTCTTTTATAGAACGAAAACCTGGCTTCATTCTTTACGTTGACCGAAAGCGATAAAAAACCATGACTACAGGCAGTGCTCTGTACATCCCGCCTTATAAGGCAGACGACCAGGATGTGGTTGTCGAACTCAATAACCGTTTCGGCCCTGACGCCTTCACCGCCCAGGCCACACGCACCGGTATGCCGGTGCTGTGGGTGGCGCGTGCCAGGCTCGTCGAAGTCCTGACCTTCCTGCGCAACCTGCCCAAGCCGTACGTCATGCTCTATGACCTGCATGGCGTGGACGAGCGTCTGCGCACCAAGCGCCAGGGCCTGCCGAGCGGCGCCGATTTCACCGTGTTCTACCACCTGATGTCGCTGGAACGTAACAGCGACGTGATGATCAAGGTCGCCCTGAGCGAGAGCGACCTGAGCATCCCGACCGTGACCGGTATCTGGCCGAACGCCAGCTGGTACGAGCGTGAAGTCTGGGACATGTTCGGCATCGACTTCCCTGGCCACCCGCACCTGACGCGCATCATGATGCCGCCGACCTGGGAAGGTCACCCGCTGCGCAAGGACTTCCCTGCCCGCGCCACCGAATTCGACCCGTACAGCCTCAACCTCGCCAAGCAACAGCTTGAAGAAGAGGCGGCGCGCTTCCGCCCCGAAGACTGGGGCATGAAGCGCTCCGGCACCAACGAGGACTACATGTTCCTCAACCTGGGCCCGAACCACCCTTCGGCCCACGGTGCCTTCCGTATCATCCTGCAACTGGACGGCGAAGAAATCGTCGACTGCGTCCCGGACATCGGCTACCACCACCGTGGCGCCGAGAAGATGGCCGAGCGTCAGTCCTGGCACAGCTTCATCCCGTACACCGACCGTATCGACTACCTCGGCGGCGTGATGAACAACCTGCCGTACGTGCTCTCGGTCGAGAAGCTGGCCGGTATCAAGGTACCGGACCGCGTCGACACCATCCGCATCATGATGGCCGAGTTCTTCCGCATCACCAGCCACCTGCTGTTCCTGGGTACCTATATCCAGGACGTCGGCGCCATGACGCCGGTGTTCTTCACCTTCACCGACCGTCAGCGTGCCTACAAGGTCATCGAAGCCATCACCGGTTTCCGTCTGCACCCGGCCTGGTACCGCATCGGCGGCGTGGCCCACGACCTGCCGAACGGCTGGGAACGCCTGGTCAAGGAATTCATCGACTGGATGCCCAAGCGCCTGGACGAGTACCAGAAAGCCGCGCTGGACAACAGCATCCTCAAGGGCCGCACCATCGGCGTCGCGCAGTACAACACTAAAGAGGCCCTGGAATGGGGCGTCACTGGTGCCGGCCTGCGTTCCACCGGTTGCGACTTCGACCTGCGTAAAGCACGCCCGTACTCCGGCTACGAGAACTTCGAGTTCGAAGTACCGCTGGCGGCCAATGGCGATGCCTACGACCGTTGCATCGTGCGCGTCGAAGAAATGCGCCAGAGCCTGAAGATCATCGAGCAGTGCATGCGCAACATGCCGGCCGGCCCGTACAAGGCGGATCACCCGCTGACCACGCCGCCGCCCAAAGAGCGCACGCTGCAGCACATCGAAACCCTGATCACGCACTTCCTGCAGGTTTCGTGGGGCCCGGTGATGCCGGCCAACGAATCCTTCCAGATGATCGAAGCGACCAAGGGTATCAACAGTTATTACCTGACGAGCGATGGCGGCACCATGAGCTACCGCACCCGGATTCGTACCCCAAGTTTTGCCCACTTGCAGCAGATCCCTTCGGTGATCAAAGGCGAGATGGTCGCGGACTTGATTGCGTACCTGGGTAGTATCGATTTCGTTATGGCCGACGTGGACCGCTAAGCATGAACAGCACGCTTATCCAGACAGACCGTTTCACCTTGAGTGAAACCGAGCGCTCGGCCATCGAGCACGAGCTGCATCACTACGAAGACCCGCGCGCGGCGTCGATCGAAGCCCTGAAGATCGTCCAGAAGGAACGTGGCTGGGTGCCCGACGGCGCCCTCTACGCCATCGGCGAGATCCTCGGCATCCCCGCCAGCGACGTTGAAGGCGTGGCGACGTTCTACAGCCAGATCTTCCGCCAACCGGTGGGCCGCCACATCATTCGTGTGTGCGACAGCATGGTCTGCTACATCGGTGGCCATGAGTCCGTGGTCAGCGAAATCCAGGCCAAGCTGGGCATCGGCCTCGGCCAGACCACCGCCGACGGCCGCTTCACGCTGCTGCCGGTGTGCTGCCTGGGCAACTGCGACAAGGCGCCGGCGTTGATGATCGACGACGACACATTCGGTGACGTACAGCCTGCTGGCGTGACCCAATTGCTCGAGGGCTACCCATGACCCTGACCTCTTTCGGCCCGGCCAACCTGATCAAGCGTTCGGCCGAGACCCACCCGCTGACCTGGCGCTTGCGTGACGACGGCGAGCCGGTATGGCTCGACGAATACCAGGCCAAGAACGGCTACGCCGCTGCGCGCAAAGCTTTCGCCGACATGGCCCAGGACGATATCGTCCAGACCGTGAAAGACGCCGGTCTCAAGGGCCGCGGCGGCGCAGGCTTCCCCACTGGCGTGAAGTGGGGCCTGATGCCCAAGGACGAATCCATCAACATCCGCTACCTGCTGTGCAACGCGGATGAAATGGAGCCCAACACCTGGAAAGACCGCATGCTGATGGAGCAACTGCCCCATCTGCTGATCGAAGGCATGTTGATCAGTGCCCGTGCGCTCAAGACCTACCGTGGCTATATCTTCCTGCGTGGCGAGTACACCACCGCCGCCAAGCACCTCAACCGTGCAGTGGCAGAAGCCAAGGCCGCTGGCCTGTTGGGCAAGAATATCCTCGGTTCCGGTTTTGACTTCGAACTGTTCGTGCACACCGGCGCCGGGCGTTATATCTGCGGTGAAGAGACCGCACTGATCAACTCCCTCGAAGGCCGCCGCGCCAACCCGCGTTCCAAGCCGCCCTTCCCCGCCGCCGTGGGCGTGTGGGGCAAGCCGACGTGTGTGAACAACGTCGAGACCCTGTGCAACGTGCCGGCGATCATCGCCGACGGCGTGGACTGGTACAAATCCCTGGCCCGCGAAGGCAGCGAAGACATGGGCACCAAGCTCATGGGCTTCTCCGGCAAGGTCAAGAACCCTGGCCTGTGGGAACTGCCATTCGGCGTGACCGCACGCGAGCTGTTCGAGGACTACGCCGGCGGTATGCGCGACGGCTACACCTTGAAAGCCTGGCAGCCAGGCGGCGCCGGCACCGGTTTCCTGCTGCCCGAGCACCTGGATGCACAAATGTATGCCGGCGGTATCGGCAAGGTGGGCACCCGGATGGGTACCGGCCTGGCGATGGCGGTCGACAACACCGTGAACATGGTCTCGTTGCTGCGCAACATGGAGCAGTTCTTTGCCCGTGAATCGTGCGGCTTCTGCACCCCATGCCGCGACGGTCTGCCGTGGAGCGTGAAGCTGCTGATGGCCCTGGAAAATGGCGAAGGCCGCGAGGGTGATATCGAAACCCTGCTCGGCCTGGTCGGTTTCCTCGGCCCAGGCAAGACCTTCTGTGCTCACGCACCGGGCGCCGTGGAGCCATTGGGCAGCGCAATCAAATACTTCCGCTCGGAGTTCGAAGCCGGCATCGCGCCCACCAGCGCCGCCGTCCCGCCTCTGGCGAAGCCGATCGTAGTCGGCGCGTAACGCTTAAACAGGCGAAGGGTCCGTGCCCTTCGCCTGCTCATGTGCTGACGCCGTAAAGGCTGTGTAGATGCACATGAATAACAAGATTCCATTAGCCACGCCCGCTGACAACGGGCCAACGAAGAACTTTGAACCATGGCCACTATCCACGTAGACGGCAAAGCGCTCGAAGTCGATGGGGCGGACAACCTGTTACAGGCGTGTCTGTCACTCGGCCTCGACATCCCGTATTTCTGCTGGCACCCCGCGCTTGGTAGCGTCGGTGCCTGTCGCCAGTGTGCGGTCAAGCAATACACCGACGAGAACGACACCCGTGGTCGTATCGTCATGTCCTGCATGACCCCAGCCACCGACAACACCTGGATCTCCATCGACGATGAAGAATCCAAGGCGTTTCGCGCCAGCGTTGTCGAATGGCTGATGACCAACCACCCCCACGACTGCCCGGTCTGTGAGGAAGGCGGTCACTGCCACCTGCAAGACATGACGGTGATGACCGGCCACAACGAGCGCCGTTATCGCTTCACCAAGCGTACCCACCAGAACCAGGACCTCGGCCCGTTCATTTCCCACGAAATGAACCGCTGCATCGCCTGCTACCGCTGCGTGCGCTTCTATAAGGACTACGCCGGCGGCACCGACCTCGGCGTGTTCGGCGCCCACGACAACGTGTACTTCGGTCGCGTTGAAGACGGCGTGCTGGAGAGCGAGTTCTCCGGCAACCTCACCGAGGTCTGCCCGACCGGTGTGTTCACCGACAAGACCCACTCCGAGCGCTACAACCGTAAGTGGGACATGCAATTTGCGCCGAGCATCTGCCATGGCTGCTCCAGCGGTTGCAACATCTCCCCGGGCGAGCGCTACGGTGAGCTGCGTCGTATCGAAAACCGCTTCAACGGTTCGGTCAACCAGTACTTCCTGTGCGACCGTGGCCGTTTCGGCTACGGCTACGTCAACCGCGAAGACCGCCCACGCCAGCCCCTGCTGGCCGATGGCGCCAAGCTGAGCCTGGACGCAGCGCTGGATAAGGCTGCCGACCTGTTGCGCGGGCGCAATATCGTGGGTATCGGTTCGCCACGCGCCAGCCTCGAAAGCAACTTCGCGTTGCGCGAGCTGGTAGGTGCCGAACACTTCTACTGCGGTATCGAAGCCGACGAGCTGGAGCGCATCCGCCTGGTCCTGCAAGTGCTGAACGACAGCCCGCTGCCGGTACCGAACATGCGCGACATCGAAGACCACGATGCGATCTTCGTACTTGGTGAAGACCTGACCCAGACCGCTGCACGCATCGCGCTGTCGCTGCGTCAATCGGTGAAAGGCAAGGCCGAAGAAATGGCCGACGCCATGCGCGTACAGCCTTGGCTCGACGCCGCCGTGAAGAACATCGGCCAGCACGCGCTGAACCCGCTGTTTATCGCTTCCCTGGCTGAAACCAAGCTCGACGACATCGCTGAAGAATGCGTACACGCCGCGCCGGACGACCTGGCGCGCCTCGGTTTCGCCGTGGCCCACGCCCTCGACGCCAGCGCACCCGCCGTTGAAGGCCTGGACGCTGAAGCTGCCGAGTTGGCTCAGCGCATTGCCGACGCCCTGCTGGCGGCCAAGCGCCCGCTGATCATTGCCGGTACCTCGTTGGGTTCCAAAGCGCTGATCGAAGCCGCCGCCAACATCGCCAAGGCCCTGAAGCTGCGCGACAAGAATGGTTCCATCAGCCTGGTGGTGCCGGAAGCCAACAGCCTTGGCCTGGCCATGCTCGGTGGCGAGTCCGTGGACGCGGCGCTGCAAGCGGTTATCGACGGCAACGCCGACGCCATCGTGGTGCTGGAAAACGACCTGTACACCCGCACCGCTGCCGCCAAGGTTGACGCTGCACTGGATGCTGCCAAAGTGCTGATCGTCGCCGACCACCAGAAGACCGCGACCAGCGAGCGTGCCGACCTGGTGCTGCCAGCCGCCACCTTCGCCGAAGGCGACGGTACCCTGGTCAGCCAGGAAGGCCGCGCCCAGCGCTTCTTCCAGGTGTTCGATCCGAAGTACATGGACGCCAGCATCCTGGTGCACGAAGGCTGGCGCTGGCTGCATGCCCTGCGCGCCACCCTGCTGAACCAGCCGATCGACTGGACCCAGCTCGACCACGTGACCGCTGCCACCGCCGCCAGCGCGCCGCAGCTTGCTCGTATCGTCGATGCCGCGCCGTCCGCCGCGTTCCGCATCAAGGGCCTGAAACTGGCACGTGAGCCGCTGCGCTACTCCGGCCGCACCGCCATGCGTGCTGACATCAGCGTGCACGAGCCGCGTACCCCGCAAGACAACGACACCGCGTTTGCCTTCTCCATGGAAGGTTACTCGGGTTCGGCCGAACCGCGTCAGCAGGTGCCATTTGCCTGGTCGCCGGGCTGGAACTCGCCGCAGGCCTGGAACAAGTTCCAGGACGAAGTCGGTGGTCATATCCGCGCTGGCGACCCAGGCACTCGCCTGATCGAAAGCAGCGGTGACTCGCTGAACTGGTTCGCTGCGGTACCGCGTCCGTTCAACCCGGCGCCGGGCACCTGGCAGGTCGTGCCGTTCTTCCACCTGTTCGGCAGCGAAGAGACCTCTTCCAAGGCCGCGCCGGTTCAAGAGCGCATTCCTGCCGCCTATGTGTCCGTGGCCAAGTCCGAAGCCGACCGCCTGGGTGTCAACGACGGCGCGCTACTCAGCCTCAACGTCGCCGGCCAGACCTTGCGTCTGCCGCTGCGTATCAATGACGAGCTGGGTGCCGGCCTGGTTGCACTGCCTAAAGGCATCGCCGGTATTCCGCCTGCCATTTTCGGCAAAACCGTTGACGGTCTGCAGGAGGCAGCGCAATGACTTGGTTCACGCCGGAAGTAATTGACGTGATCATCTCGGTGGTCAAGGCCATCGTGATCCTGTTGGCCGTGGTCGTCGCTGGCGCCCTGCTCAGCTTCGTCGAACGTCGCCTGCTGGGCTGGTGGCAGGACCGTTACGGTCCGAACCGCGTTGGCCCGTTCGGCATGTTCCAGATCGCTGCCGACATGCTGAAAATGTTCTTCAAGGAAGACTGGACCCCGCCGTTTGCCGACAAGGTGATCTTCACCCTGGCACCGGTGGTCGCCATGAGCGCCTTGCTGATTGCGTTTGCGATCATCCCGATCACCCCGACCTGGGGCGTGGCGGACCTGAACATCGGCTTGCTGTTCTTCTTCGCCATGGCCGGTTTGTCGGTATACGCGGTGCTGTTCGCCGGTTGGTCGAGCAACAACAAGTTCGCCCTGCTGGGCAGCTTGCGTGCCTCGGCGCAAACCGTATCCTATGAAGTGTTCATGGGGTTGGCACTGATGGGCATCGTGGTGCAGGTTGGCTCGTTCAACATGCGCGACATCGTCGAGTACCAGGCGCAGAACCTGTGGTTCATCATTCCGCAGTTCTTTGGCTTCTGCACCTTCTTCATCGCTGGCGTGGCCGTGACTCACCGTCACCCGTTCGACCAGCCGGAAGCGGAACAGGAACTGGCCGACGGTTACCACATTGAATATGCCGGCATGAAGTGGGGCATGTTCTTCGTCGGTGAGTACATCGGCATCATCTTGATCTCGGCCCTGCTGGTCACGCTGTTCTTCGGCGGCTGGCACGGTCCGTTTGGCATCCTGCCGCAGTTGGCCTTCTTCTGGTTCTTCCTGAAGACCGCGTTCTTCATCATGCTGTTCATCCTGCTGCGCGCCTCGATTCCGCGCCCGCGTTATGACCAGGTGATGGATTTCAGCTGGAGATTCTGCCTGCCGCTGACCCTGATCAATTTGCTGGTGACGGCTGCCGTCGTGTTGTTGAACACGCCAGCTGCCGCGGTTCAGTGAGGATTTGACCCATGTTCAAATATATTGGCGACATCGTTAAGGGTACCGGTACCCAGTTGCGAAGCCTGGTGATGGTGTTCGGTCACGGCTTTCGCAAACGCGACACCCTGCAATACCCCGAAGAAGCGGTGTACCTGCCGCCGCGCTATCGCGGCCGCATCGTACTGACCCGCGACCCCGACGGCGAAGAGCGTTGCGTAGCCTGCAACCTGTGCGCCGTGGCGTGCCCGGTGGGTTGCATCTCCCTGCAAAAAGCTGAAACCGAAGACGGTCGCTGGTACCCGGACTTCTTCCGCATCAACTTCTCGCGCTGCATTTTCTGCGGCCTCTGCGAGGAAGCTTGCCCGACCACCGCGATCCAGCTCACCCCGGATTTCGAGATGGCCGAGTTCAAACGTCAGGACCTGGTGTACGAGAAAGAAGATCTTTTGATCGCAGGTACCGGTAAAAACCCTGATTACAACTTCTATCGTGTTGCAGGTATGGCCGTTGCCGGTAAGCCAAAAGGCGCCGCACAAAACGAAGCCGAGCCGATCAACGTGAAGAGCTTGCTGCCTTAAGGAAGAAAGATGGAATTCGCTTTCTATTTCGCATCGGGTATTGCAGTGGTGTCCACGCTTCGCGTGATCACCAACACTAACCCCGTGCACGCCCTGCTCTACCTGATCATTTCACTGATCGCCGTGGCCATGACCTTTTTCAGCCTCGGCGCACCGTTCGCCGGTGTGCTGGAAGTGATCGCCTACGCCGGCGCCATCATGGTGCTGTTCGTGTTTGTGGTGATGATGCTCAACCTGGGGCCGGCTTCGGTCGCCCAGGAGCGCGTCTGGCTCAAGCCCGGCATCTGGCTCGGCCCGGTTGTCCTCGCAGCGCTGCTGCTGGGTGAACTGCTGTATGTGCTGTTCGCTCACCAGAGCGGCCAGGCCATCGGCCACACCACCGTAGACGCGAAAGCCGTGGGCATCAGCCTGTTCGGCCCGTACCTGCTGGTGGTCGAACTGGCTTCGATGCTGCTGCTCGCCGCAGCCATCACTGCCTTCCACTTGGGCCGCAACGAAGCCAAGGAGCAATGACGATGCCTGCTATCCCTTTGGAGCATGGTCTGGCGGTCGCCGGCATCCTGTTCTGCCTTGGCCTGGTCGGCCTGATGGTTCGCCGTAACATTCTGTTCGTGTTGATGAGCCTGGAAATCATGATGAACGCCGCGGCACTGGCGTTCATTGTGGCAGGCGCACGTTGGGGCCAGCCGGATGGGCAAGTGATGTTCATCCTGGTGATCAGTCTGGCAGCCGCCGAAGCCAGTATTGGCTTGGCGATCCTGCTGCAGCTGTATCGTCGCTTCCACACGCTTGATATCGACGCTGCCAGTGAGATGCGCGGATGAACATGATCTTTCTGACTTTCGTATTCCCCCTGATCGGTTTCCTGCTGCTGTCGTTCTCTCGCGGGCGCTGGTCGGAAAACCTCTCGGCCCTGATCGGCGTGGGCTCCATCGGCCTGTCGGCCATCGTGGCCGCCTACGTCATCTGGCAATTCAACGTGGCACCGCCTGAAGGCGGTCACTACACCCTGGTGCTGTGGCAGTGGATGGCGGTCGAGGGCTTCAAGCCCAACTTCGCCCTCTACATCGATGGCCTGTCGATCACCATGCTCGGCGTGGTGGTGGGTGTGGGCTTCCTGATCCACCTGTTCGCATCCTGGTACATGCGCGGTGAAGCGGGTTACTCGCGCTTCTTCTCGTACACCAACCTGTTTATCGCCAGCATGCTGTTCCTGGTGCTGGGCGATAACCTGTTGTTCCTGTACTTCGGCTGGGAAGGCGTGGGCCTGTGCTCGTACCTGTTGATCGGTTTCTACTACAGCAACCGCAACAACGGTAACGCAGCACTCAAGGCGTTTATCGTCACCCGCATCGGCGACGTGTTCATGGCCATCGGCCTGTTCATCCTGTTCCAACAGGTGGGCACGCTGAACATCCAGGAACTGCTGGTGCTGGCACCGCAGAAATTCCAGGTCGGCGACTTCTGGATCACCCTGGCCACCCTGATGCTGCTGGGCGGCGCCGTGGGTAAATCTGCGCAACTGCCACTGCAAACCTGGCTGGCGGATGCGATGGCCGGCCCTACCCCGGTGTCGGCACTGATCCACGCCGCCACCATGGTGACCGCCGGTGTCTACCTGATCGCCCGTACCCACGGCCTGTTCACCCTGGCGCCGGACATCCTGCACCTGGTGGGCATCGTCGGCGGCGTGACCTTGGTACTGGCCGGCTTCGCCGCGCTGGTGCAGACCGACATCAAACGTATCCTCGCTTACTCGACCATGAGCCAGATCGGCTACATGTTCCTGGCCCTGGGCGTTGGCGCCTGGGACGCGGCGATCTTCCACCTGATGACCCACGCGTTCTTCAAGGCGTTGCTGTTCCTCGCCTCCGGTGCGGTGATCGTCGCCTGCCACCACGAGCAGAACATCTTCAAGATGGGCGGCCTGTGGAAGAAACTGCCACTGGCCTACGCCAGCTTCATCGTCGGTGGTGCCGCCCTGGCCGCCCTGCCGTTGGTGACCGCCGGTTTCTACTCCAAGGACGAGATCCTCTGGGAAGCCTTTGCCAGCGGTAACCAGAACCTGCTGTACGCAGGCCTGGTGGGTGCGTTCATGACCTCGCTGTACACCTTCCGCCTGATCTTCATCACCTTCCACGGTGAAGCCAAGACCGAAGCGCACGCAGGCCACGGCATCTCCCATTGGTTGCCACTGTCGGTGCTGATCATCCTGTCGACCTTCGTCGGTGCGATGATCACCCCGCCACTGCACGGTGTATTGCCACAAAGCGTGGGCCATGCCGGCGGCGAAGCCCAGCACAGCCTGGAAATCGCCTCGGGCGCCATCGCCATCGCCGGTATCCTGCTGGCGGCCCTGCTGTTCCTCGGCAAGCGTCGCTTCGTGACTGCCGTGGCCAACAGTGGCATTGGTCGCTTCCTGTCGGCCTGGTGGTTCGCTGCCTGGGGCTTCGACTGGATCTACGACAAACTGTTCGTCAAACCTTACCTTGCGATCAGCCACGTGCTGCGCAAAGACCCGCTCGACCAGACCATCGGTTTGATCCCGCGTGCCGCCAAGGCCGGTCACACCGCCCTGAGCCGCAGCGAGACCGGCCAATTGCGTTGGTATGCAGCGTCCATGGCGGCCGGTGCCGTGCTGGTGATCGGCGCCATCGTCGTGGTAGCGGTCTGACTATGTTTAAGTGCACTGCGTACTTTGCAAACTTGCGAAAGGAAACGAGCCCGTCATGATTCTGCCCTGGCTAATCCTGATCCCCTTTATCGGCGGCCTGCTCTGCTGGATGGGTGAACGCTTCGGCGCCACCCTCCCCCGCTGGATTGCGTTGCTGACCATGTCCCTGGAACTCGCGCTCGGCCTCTGGCTGTGGGCCCACGGTGACTATTCATTCGCTCCGGCACCGGGTGTCGATCCCACCTTCGCGCTTGAATTCAAGCACGTGTGGATCCAGCGCTTCGGCATCAATGTGCACCTGGCCCTCGACGGCCTGTCGCTGTTGATGATCCTGCTGACCGGCCTGCTGGGTATCCTCTCGGTACTCTGCTCCTGGAAAGAGATCCAGCGTCACGTGGGCTTCTTCCACCTGAACCTGATGTGGATCCTGGGCGGCGTTGTCGGCGTGTTCCTGGCGCTGGACCTGTTCATGTTCTTCTTCTTCTGGGAAATGATGCTGGTGCCGATGTACTTCCTCATCGCGCTCTGGGGTCACAGTTCTTCGGACGGCAAGAAAACCCGGATCTACGCAGCGACCAAGTTCTTCATCTTCACCCAGGCTTCCGGCCTGATCATGTTGGTGGCGATCCTGGGTCTGGTCCTGGTCAACTTCAACAACACCGGCGTGATTACCTTCAACTACGCCGACCTGTTGAAAACCAAGATGTCGCTGACCACCGAGTACGTGCTGATGCTGGGCTTCTTCATCGCCTTCGCGGTGAAGCTGCCGGTGGTGCCGTTCCACTCCTGGTTGCCTGACGCCCACGCCCAGGCGCCGACTGCCGGTTCCGTGGACCTGGCCGGTATCCTGTTGAAGACCGCTGCCTACGGCCTGCTGCGTTTCGCCCTGCCGCTGTTCCCGAATGCCTCGGCCGAGTTCGCGCCGATTGCCATGACCCTGGGTCTGATCGGGATCTTCTACGGTGCGTTCCTGGCCTTCGCCCAAACCGACATCAAGCGTCTGATTGCCTTCTCGTCCGTTTCCCACATGGGTTTCGTACTGATCGGCATCTACTCCGGCAGCCAGCTGGCGTTGCAAGGCGCAGTGATCCAGATGTTGGCCCACGGTGTTTCGGCCGCTGCCCTCTTTATCCTCAGTGGCCAGCTGTACGAACGCCTGCACACCCGTGACATGCGTGAGATGGGTGGCGTGTGGTCGCGCATCGCATACCTGCCGGCGATCAGCCTGTTCTTCGCCGCCGCATCCCTGGGCTTGCCGGGTACCGGTAACTTCATCGGCGAGTTCCTGATCCTGATGGGTGCCTTTGTGCAAACGCCGTGGATCAGTGCCATTGCTACCTCCGGCCTGGTGTTCGGTTCGGTCTACTCGCTGATCATGATCCACCGCGCCTACTTCGGCCCGGCCAAGTCCGACACCGTCCTGCAAGGCATGGACGCGCGCGAACTGATCATGGTGCTCGGCCTTGCGGTACTGCTGATCTTCATCGGCGTGTACCCGCAACCGTTCCTGGACACTTCTGCCGCAACGATGCATGGCGTGCAGCAGTGGTTCGGCACCGCCTTCTCCCAACTCGCTTCGGCCCGGTAAGAGCGCTATGGAATTCACGATCCAACACTTTATCGCGCTTGCGCCGCTGCTGATTACCAGCCTCACCATCGTGGTGGTGATGCTGGCAATCGCCTGGCGCCGCAATCACTCGCAAACGTTCCTGCTGTCCTGCGCCGGGTTGAACCTGGCCCTGCTGTCGATCATCCCGGCCCTCAAGGTCGCGCCACTGGCAGTCACGCCATTGATGATGGTCGATGACTTCGCGCTGCTGTACATCGCCCTGATCCTGGTGGCGACCCTGGCCTGCGTCACCCTCGCCCACGCCTACCTCGGCGAAGGCGGCACCGGCTACCCGGGCAACCGCGAAGAGCTGTACCTGCTGATCCTGCTGGCTGCGGCCGGCGGTATCGTGCTGGTCAGCGCGCAGCACCTGGCGGGCCTGTTCATCGGCCTGGAACTGCTGTCGATCCCGACCTACGGCCTGGTGGCCTACGCCTTCTTCAACAAACGCTCCCTGGAAGCCGGCATCAAGTACATGGTGCTGTCGGCAGCCGGTTCCGCGTTCCTGTTGTTCGGTATGGCCCTGCTCTACGCCGAAGCCGGCAGCCTGAGCTTCACCGGTATCGGCCACGCCCTGGCCGCTACCAACAGCCCGGCGCCGATTGCCCAGCTGGGCCTGGCGATGATGCTGATCGGCCTGGCGTTCAAGCTGTCGCTGGTGCCATTCCACCTGTGGACCCCAGACGTGTACGAAGGCGCCCCGGCGCCGGTGGCCGCGTTCCTGGCGACCGCGTCGAAAGTGGCCGTGTTTGCAGTGATGGTGCGTCTGTTCCAGATCTCCCCTGCCGCCAACACCGGCGTGCTGAGCAACGTGCTGACGGTGATCGCCATTGCGTCGATCCTGTTCGGTAACCTGCTGGCGCTGACCCAGAACAACCTCAAGCGTCTGCTGGGTTATTCGTCCATCGCCCACTTCGGCTACCTGCTGATCGCCCTGGTGGCGAGCAAAGGCCTGGCCGTGGAAGCCATTGGCGTGTACCTGGTCACCTACGTGATCACCAGCCTGGGTGCGTTCGGCGTCATCACCTTGATGTCGTCGCCGTACAAAGGCCGTGACGCCGACGCCCTGTACGAATACCGCGGCCTGTTCTGGCGCCGTCCGTACCTGACCGCCGTGCTCACCGTGATGATGCTGTCGTTGGCCGGTATTCCGCTGACGGCGGGCTTTATCGGCAAGTTCTACATCGTCGCGACCGGTGTCGAAGCCCACGAATGGTGGCTGGTTGCCTCGCTGGTACTGGGTAGCGCCATCGGCGTGTTCTACTACCTGCGCGTGATGGTCACCCTGTACCTGATCGAGCCAAACCTGCGCCGTGTAGATGCCGAGCTGCATTGGGAACAGAAGGCGGGTGGCGTCATGCTGCTGGCTATCGCCCTGCTCGCGTTCTTCCTGGGCGTGTACCCACAACCGTTGCTCACCCTGGTGCAGCACGCGGTGCTGGGCGTTTGATCGCTTAGATTGATGCAGTAAACAGAACGGCGCCTTTGGGCGCCGTTTTGCATTTCCCAGAACTTGCTTTTCCCCTCCTCGGCTCGCTGATTTTTCCTTCTCGATCTACCTCTTCATCTGGCATCTACCCGCTGAAGCCGGCCGTATGGTGTCTGCGTTTTAAGAAAGTTCCCACAGCAAGGTCACTTGACCCAACGCGGGTGGGCCACCAAACTCTACGCAGGCAACGTACAGAACATGGATGCTCTATTTATCGAACTGCCGGCATTCGAGCGGTATCGCAAAGACTATCTGAGTGACGAGCTTTTCCAGGGTTTTCAACAGGAGTTAATGAAAAACCCCGAAGCAGGAGACGTGATCGAAGGGACGGGCGGGTTGAGGAAGGTTCGCTTCATCGATGAACGACGAAACAAAGGCAAGCGCGGTGGCCTGCGGGTCATTTATTACTGGTGGTCAGGCGGTACGCAATTCTGGTTATTCACCTTGTACGGCAAACACGAACAAAACGACCTGGCACCGCAACACAAGAAAGCCCTTAAACACATGCTGGACAGGGAAATCAAAGCGAGAATGCACGATGAAACGTGACATCTTTTCCGAACTGGTCGAAGGCTTCGACGCCTTGGCCGATGAACGCCAGGGTAAAATCACCCTGCGCAACCACAAAGTGCACCTCAACAAGCTGGCGCCGCTTACCGCAGACGAGGTGATCGCTGTGCGCCAGCAACTCAACCTCTCCCGGTCGGTATTCGCCATGTATCTGCGTACCAACACCCGCACCCTGGAGAACTGGGAACAAGGCCGGGCCAAACCCAACGCCCAGGCCGTCACCCTGATCCGCCTGGTGGCGCGCTTTCCGGAAACCGTGGCGCAACTGGCCGCACTGGGCTGACCTGCAAGCCGAAAAAAAACGCCCCGGCAGTTCGGGGCGTTTTTTCAGTGCAACAGCGTCAGAACGCGATACCCACCTTGAAACCATACTCATCACGCTTGAGCTTGGTGTTATCGGCCACATAGGAGTCGTCGTCGAGCTTGTACTCGGTACGCGTGTAGTACAAGCCCGCCATCACTGGCAGGTCGCCCTTCTGGTTCATCAGCAGGCTGACTTCGGCATAAGGGTTGGTGCGGTCCTTGAGGTCCACGCTGTCGCTGCCAACGCCGTCCACCTTGAGCTTGGCGCGGCCGTCGATGGTGTGACGGGCGCCGGCTTCAACGCGCAGGGTCATGTCATCGAACTGGTGGTTGTAGCCCAGAGCGGCCTTGGCAAACGGCGACTTGTTGGTGAGCTTCATGTCGTAGCCATTGGTGTCCGGCTCGTAGCGGGTCCAGGTGTAACCACCACCCACGATCACGTCGACGAAGTTGCGCGCATCCAGCGCGGCACGCCAGCCGAGGTCGAGGTCAGCCTGGCCTTCCTTGAGCTTGTTATCGCTCTTCTCGCCGTACTTGGCTTCGATACCGGCCTGGTAGATAAAGCCCGACTCGGCGGTGAGCTTGTTGCCGAAGTTGTAGAACAGGCCCGCTTCGGGCATGTGGTCCTTGTCGCTTTCGCTGCCGCCTTCAAGTTTGAAGTCGTTGTAGCTGCCCATGATCCCGAACGTGGAAATCGGGTCGGTGGAGGGTGCAGCAAACACCACGCCTGGCGCAGCTACCAGGGCCAGCAGCGAGGTGCTCTTGATGAATTTTCCGAATAGTTTGGACATCGTTTTACATCTCCATTTTAAGGTGGGCAAAGTATTCAGGAATCGGTTCGAACCCTCGCGTTTGCGAAAAGTTCGAACTGATTTGCACCAAAATGGAGAAAAAACGGTTCAGCGAAGGCTCTATCTCAATATTCTTCAGGATTCATGCGAATAAGGCGTTCGACGGCTTCGCGCAGTTGAGGCTGATCCGGCAGCCGAATGCCGAAGGTGTCGCGCAAGAGCCCCAGCAGTTCATCGGCACTCTCAAGCGTGCGCTTTTCACTGGGTCGATCCAGGTAATGAAGCGCATAGCGGGCGTTGGCCAAAGTATGACGTTGGCCGGGAGCCAGTAGCGCCGCTTTCAACTGCCCCACGAACGGTGACCCCGGGTGCGTTGAGACATACCAGTTGCCGATTTCATAGTCGATATCGGCCTGCACTTGCAGGTCGAACACATACAAGCCGCGCCACTCCTCACCGACCTGGGCCCACAACGTGTAGCTGCCCTGATGGTGTGTCAGGCGAAAAGGCTCATGGGCCGTGGCCTGGGGCGCTTCGTTGTCCAGTTGCAACGGGCTGCTGGGGACCATGCCACCGAAGCCCACATCGGTGATATAGCGCACGCCATCAACGGTCACCAGGCTCAGACGGTGAGTACGCCCGGTGTGGGCGTCCGGTGGCCCGCCAATCACCACACGACCGGTGATGCCACGGGCGTCAAAACCGAGCGCCTGCAACAGCGCCAGGAACAGCTGGTTCAACTCATAGCAATAGCCGCCGCGTCCCTGGTGCAACACCTTCTGCGCGACGCTTGGCAGGTCAATCGGCACCGGCACCTGCATCAGGGTCGACAGGCTTTCAAAGGCGAAGGTGCACACATGGCGCAGTTGCAAGTCCCGCAGGGTCTGCAAGGTCGGCGCCGGTGGCGAGGCATAGCCCAGGCGTTGCAGGTACAGGCGGCTATCCGTGGGTGTGAGCATGGCGCGATCCTCGGGCGCAGGGCAAGAGCGTCACTATGCCGCGCCTCTGCGTACGTTGTCATTTTGAATGAACCTTTTAGAACGACGGCCTATCCATCTATAACAAGACAGGGAGGCAACATGAGTACCGCAAAAATCTACACCATCCACTATCAGCTACACGGTAAACCCAAGTCTTTCGTGGTGCGCGCCGAGGTGATGAACAACGCTGAAGCTTGGCACTGGGCGGCCGTTGATGCCGACATTGCGCATGTCAGCCGCATCGGTCGCGTTGGTCACGAGCAAGTGAAAAAAACTACCCGGCCCTGGGCGGAAAAATACGGTATCAGCGACGTCAGCTGGAACCCGCCCAAATAAACAAAGCCCCGCACAACGGCGGGGCTCGGTTCACTTCTTCAAGTCGCCCAACGGATCGTAGGGCGGCTTTTTCTCAGATGACTTTTTCTCATCCAGCGGTGCAATAGCCGGGCCTACCGGATCAACCTGCGGGTCGGCCACATCGGGCGAGTCCGGGTCAAAACCCAGCTCATCCTTACCACTGGCGTGCTCGTTGGAGTGGGGACCATCGGTACGTTTGTTCATCACATGCTCCTGCTAAAGCGGGCGCGCTTTGTCGTGGAGGTTTTCCAGGTCTTCTTCGACGCGCTCCACATCGTTGTCGGGGCCACGCTCTTTGGGATCGTTGGGACGCAGTGCATCGTTGTCGCGCTCCTCTTCACCCGGCGTGCGGTTAGGATCCGGTGTACCCGGCGGTGGCTGCTTGTGTTCAGACATGACGGCATACCTCATGGGGGCTTCACAGGTTTAGAGAAACCGTGCGCAGCCATCGTTCAACTTCATTGTTGCAAGCATGAGAAGATAAGCGCCCTTTCTGGAGACCTGAACCGGATGTTCGAGCTCAAACCCTGCGACCCCGTCACCTACCGTCAACAAACCCGCCGCAGCACGCTGATCGTGGCCGTGCTATTCCTGGCCCTGGCCATGCTGCTGTCGAGCCTGGCGGTGATGCTGTTCGGCGAACCTGGCGGTGACAACTTTCGCTTCAATGTCGGCGGTGTATTTGCCGCTGTGTTGATCGTCTTGGCGCTGGTGCGTGGTCCGTTCTGGAGCCAGGCCTGGTTGGCGCCAGCGGTGTATGGCTGGCAGCTCAAGCGCAGCCTGATGAGCGTGACCAACGTGATGCACAAGGTCACCGAGCGGGTACAAGCTAACGACCCCACCGCCATCAAGCTGTTGCGTTTCTATCACTTGGGGCTGACGCAGATGCATGAGCTGGACGCCAACTCCAGCGCCCAGGCGCAACTGGTCGGCGAGATTGACGCACACAAGGCGAAGATGCACGCGATGGGGATCGATACCGAACAAACCCGGCTCGATCCCGCGTGGCTGGAAACGCTCAAAAGCGCTTGAGGCGTACCTCAGGACGCAGGCAAAAAGCAGTTAAAAAACCAGACTCAGGTCCAGGCGCCCTTCCCTCACCGGCGGGCACCAGTAATAGCCACCGGTCAGCGGTTTGCTGATGCGATACAGGCCATCGACGATCCCGTCCTCCAACCCGCTCATACGCCGAAGCTGGGCCTCAAACGCATCGAAGGAATGCCCGAAGGCGAGAAACATCAACCCCGCTTGGCCATTCTCGGCCCAGGGCATCGAACGACGTACCACGAAGGCTTCCGGGGTAAAGCTCTCCTGGGCCGTGCGTTTGGTATGGGCCGATTCCGGGGCGTCGTCGAGTTCTTCGTTGTCGCCATGGCGACGGCCGATAATGTGATCCCGCTCCTGGGCAGGCAATGCGGCGAAACCGTCGAGATCGTGCTGCCATTGCTGGATCGCGGCAAAGCTGGCGCCGCTGTCGGTCAACGCCGCTTCCACGGCGGCATCGTCGTGAGGGTTCTCTGTGCCGTCTTCGTAGTCGGTCAGGTCAAAACCGGTCTTGTAGCGGAAGCCTTCAATCGATTGCACCAGGGCAAACGCCGGGGCCAGGGCTTTTTCGACGGCCCGGCTGCGCAGCAGCAACTCACCGCGATCCACCCCATGCAGCCATACCCACAACGCCTGCTGGGTGGACGGGTTGTGCGCGCCAGGGGCGCTTACTGAGGGAAATGCGCGCAGCCCTTCAATCTCGGCGCCCAGTGCCTTTACCAGCGGCTCACCGAAACCGACCACCGCCTGCGCATCCGTCAGTTGCACCAGCGCGTCCAATGCTGCGGGCACGGCTTGCAGGGAATCGAGGGCGAAAAACAGATGGCGGGCCTGCAAAGGCACCGGTGCGGCAAGAATGCCCGGCTGGTACTGACTCATGTGAACTCCTTCTGAAAAGCCGCGCAGTTTACCCGGCGAGCACCGCGCTGCGAACAACAATGCGCGTAAGCCTTGCCTTAGAGCCGTCAGTTGGGTGACTCTCTAGTCATGTTTTGCAACTATTCCAGGGGTAGCGACATGACCACCAGCAACCTGCTCGCCCAGCTGTTTCCCACTTCCGTCTCCCAGATTCCCGAGCAATTTCGCCTGGCGGCGCCCATTGAACAGCGCGACTACCTGGTCGATGGCCAGCTGCGGGTGTGGAACGGCCCGCTTGCGCGCGTGCAAAGCCCGGTGCAGTTGGGCGATGAACGCGTGCATATCGGCAGCACGCCGCTGCTGGACGCGGAGACCGCCCTAACCGCGCTGGATGCGGCGGTGCGTGCTTATGACCGTGGCCAGGGTGAGTGGCCGACGATGCGCGTTGTTGAGCGCATCCAGCACGTCGAGGCGTTTTTGCGGCGTATGCGCGAACAGCGCGACGCGGTGGTGAAACTGCTCATGTGGGAAATCGGCAAGAACCTCAAGGACTCGCAGAAAGAATTCGACCGCACCTGCGACTACATCACCGACACCATCAATGCCCTCAAGGAGCTTGACCGCCGCAGTAGCCGCTTCGAACTGGAGCAGGACACCCTCGGACAAATCCGCCGCGTGCCCCTGGGCGTGGCGCTGTGCATGGGGCCTTACAACTACCCCTTGAACGAGACCTTCACCACGCTGATCCCGGCCTTGATCATGGGCAATACCGTGGTGTTCAAGCCGGCCAAGCTCGGTGTGCTGTTGATCCGCCCGTTACTGGAGGCGTTCCGCGACAGCTTCCCGGCCGGGGTGATCAACGTGATCTACGGCAGCGGCCGCGAGACCGTGAGCGCGCTGATGGCCAGCGGCAAGATCGATATCTTTGCATTTATCGGCACCAACAAGGCCGCCAGTGATTTGAAAAAACTGCACCCCAAGCCACACCGTTTGCGTGCTGCGCTGGGCCTGGATGCCAAAAACCCGGGGATCGTGCTGCCCGAAGTGGACTTGGACAACGCGGTGAACGAAGCCGTCACCGGCTCGCTGTCGTTCAACGGCCAGCGTTGCACCGCGTTGAAGATCCTGTTCGTGCATGAAGACGTGGTCGAGCGCTTTATCGAGAAATTCAACGCCAAGCTGGCGACGCTCAAGCCCGGCATGCCGTGGGAGGATGGCGTGGCGCTGACGCCACTGCCGGAAGTGGGCAAGGTCGATTACCTCAGCGAACTGGTGGCCGATGCGGCGCGCCATGGCGCCAAGGTCATGAACCCCGAGGGCGGCAGCAGCCGTGGTTCGTTCTTCTACCCGGCGGTGCTGTACCCGGTAAACCCGCAGATGCGCGTCTACCACGAAGAGCAATTTGGCCCGGTGGTGCCGATCGTGCCCTATCGTGACCTGGAGACCGTGATCGACTACGTGCTGGACTCGGATTTCGGCCAGCAGTTGAGCCTCTTCGGCACCGACCCCGTGGCAGTCGGACGCCTGGTGGACACCTTCGCCAACCAGGTGGGCCGTATCAATATCAATGCCCAATGCCAGCGCGGGCCGGACACCTTCCCCTTCAACGGGCGCAAGAACTCGGCCGAAGGCACGTTGTCGGTGCATGATGCCTTGCGCGTGTTCTCGATCCGCACCTTGGTGGCAACCAAGTTTCAGGAAAGTAACAAGGCGTTGGTCAGCGATATTTTGCGCAACCGCGATTCGAGTTTCCTGACTACCGATTACATCTTCTAAAATCAACCCCGTTCCAATGTGCAGACAGGTCAGTGTGGGAGCTGGCTTGCCTGCGATGCCGGCACCTCGGTCTTTCAGTCAGGTCGCGGTGATGCTATCGCAGGCAAGCCAGCTCCCACATTTGATCGCGCGCACTCAGATAATCGAGGCCACTTTACTGCTGATGAACCTGCCCTTCTTTGCCCGGCGCCTGCTGCGCCCCTTGCTCGACCCCTACCGCCGCTTTCGCCATGCCAAGCTGATCCACGCCGCGCGCGTGTCGGTGGGGTTGCTGGCAACCATCCTGCTGACCACCGGCCTCAACCTGCCCCACGGTGAATGGGCGTCGGTGACCATGCTGATCGTGATCGGCGGGTTGCAGCACCACGGCAATATCGGCAAGAAAGCCGTCGAGCGCGCCTACGGCACCTTGATCGGCGCCAGCGTCGGCTTGCTGCTGGTGGTGCAGCAGGCTTACTTCGGCCTGCCGTTGCTCACCTACCTGTTGATGTCGGTGGTGTGCGGGTTCTTTTCCTATCACGCCATCGGCAAAGGCGGCTATATCGCACTGCTGTCGGCGATCACGGTGTTTATCGTCGCCGGCCACGGCGATAACCCTATCTCCGATGGATTGTGGCGCACCGTCGATATCCTGATCGGCATTGTGCTGGCCCTGGCGTTTTCCTTTGCCTTGCCGTTGTACGCCGTGTATTCGTGGCGCTACAACCTGGCCAGCGCCCTGCGTGACTGCGCGCAGATTTATAGCCGGATCATCAATGGCCAATCGGTAACTGACGATGAACACCTCAAGCTGCTCAACCGCTTGAACGGGGCGATGGTGCAACTGCGCTCGTTGATGCCGTCGGTGTCCAAGGAAGTGCGGATTTCCATGACTGAACTGGATGCGATCCAGCGGCACCTGCGCCTGTGCATCAGCACCCTGGAGATTCTGGGCAATACCCGGCCGGCCCCGCGTGATGAGCAGTCCACGGCGCGGATGCAAGTCATGTTGAAAGCCGAGCATCGGCAGATTCGGGTGCAGTTGGTGGGGATGGCGCGGGCATTGAAGTCGGGGGCGACGGAGCGGTTGGAGCGTACCGGTCACGCCCATGCCAGTGAGCCTGCGCTTGATGCACCGGTGTACAGCGCGCTGGATGGGTATCGCCTGTTGACCCTGCAACTGGCGGCGAACGTGGATCAGATGCGTCAACGGCTTGGCAAAAGTGCCGCACGCTGGAAGATTTAGCGACAGCTGGAGAGCAGCTTTACGCACATCGACACATTCACACTTTCTCTTACATATTTTTCACGTTTTATTCACAAGCCGAGACGTAGTGTGAAGCCTCATCCGTTACAAACGTTGCATATCAAGCCCGCCGCCCCAGCGGGCTTTTTTTTGCCTGCCTTTTGGTGCTGGAAAACGCCCCGCTTTTGTAGGAGCGAGCTTGCTCGCGAAGAACGTAATGACGGCGCGGTTAACCAGAATGCCCGCGTTATCGTTGACGTTATTCGCGAGCAAGCTCGTTCCTACAGGGGTTTGAGGATTGGCTTCAGCGTGTGGCTTGTTCGCGAATGGCGCGCTGGGTATCCAGCACCTTCGCCAACGCCGTTTCAGCCTCTGCACTCTGCTGCGGCACTCGGATCGCTGCCGACACCAAGGTAATCAGCTTGGCCATCACCTCGGCATCCGTGGCCGGGCGGCCCAGGCTCATGGAGTTCATCAGCAAGCGCAGTTCGGTGCCGGCCATGACGCCGGAGATGGCCTTGAGTGCAAATTGCAGGCGCACCCCCAGTTCATTACGTGGCAAATCCGGCAAGGCCAGGGCGAAGGCTTCGAAGAACCGCTGGAACACCGGCTGGTAATGGACCTTGAGGTATTCCTGAATGAACGGCGACGTGTCGCTGTAGACCCGGCCCAGGAAGCGGATGAACGAACGCCCTTCCCCGCTGGCTGGGTCGCTGCGCTCCAGGCCCATGGCCGGGGCAAACAGCACGCCCAGTAGCGTGTCGCAGTCCAGTGGGCCATCGGATTCGGCTTCACAGCGCGCAAGCAATTCCAGGCGCTGCTCGTTGAGCGGCTCCAGGCGCTGCATCAGCAGGGTTTTCATCAGGGAGTCCTTGTCCCCGAAGTGGTAGTTCACCGCCGCCAGGTTGACCTGGGCGCGTTCGGTTATCTGCCGTAGCAACACGGCGTCATAGCCGTACTTGATAAAAAGAGCCTCTGTCGCATCCAGCAGTCGAGTCTTGGTAACGTTTGGAGCGCTGAGTTTCTTCGCGACCATATGGATTCCACGGCGGAAATATTGTTTTAAAAAATAATTTGATTTTTTATACCGGGGCGGCCCGTCGAAAGCAAGTAGTGACACTCCGCCATATCTTCCAAAGCCTGTATAACCGGGCTTTTGAGACCAGGTATGGGATTTTTGTGAGCCACACACAGGTGACGGCGAAATCGCTTCGAGAGAGAAAACCGCTCTACCTCCGTGGCTGGCGAAGCGTCAGGAAGGCAGTTACTATTCAAACAATATTTTAAAAACAAGAAATAAAACCAGTCCGTGACGCGTACAGGCAGCTTCCGAACTTGTTACAAGGGTTTTCGGGGAGCACGTCGGCACCGTCGAGACTGCAGGCGTAGTCATGATGACACAGACCCCCGCGCAACCCGGCTTGATTTCCCTGCAAGGCATCGGCAAGCGCTATCAGCTCGCCGGGCAAGAGTTGAACATTCTCAATGACGTGTGCCTGTCCATCGCCAGCGGTGACAGCTGCGGTATCCTCGGTGCCTCCGGCTCCGGCAAAAGCACCCTGCTCAACATCCTCGGCCTGCTGGACCTGCCCAACTGCGGCCAATACCACTTTGCCGGCCACGATATTTTCAACGCCACCCCCGATGAGCTGGCGGCGATCCGCAACCAGCAGATCGGCTTCGTGTTCCAGAGCTTCAACCTGCTGCCCCGCCTCAGTGCCCTGGACAATGTCGCACTGCCCTTGAGTTATCGCGGCGTGTCGCGGCATGAATCGGTGGAACACGCCCAGCGCATGCTCGCACAAGTCGGCCTCGCCGAACGCGCCCACCACCGCCCCGCCGACCTCTCCGGCGGCCAGCGCCAGCGCGTGGCCATTGCTCGCGCCCTGGTAGGCAACCCCTCGGTGATTTTGGCCGACGAACCCACCGGCAACCTCGACAGCACCACCGCCCAGGAGATCATGGACCTGCTGCTGAACCTCAATCGTGACCAACAGGTGACGCTGATCATCGTCACCCACGACCCCCACATTGCCGACCGCCTGGAGCGCAAGATCCTGGTGCGCAATGGCGTGGTGCGTGAGGCCGGGCGCCCATGAGCCTGCGGGTCGAGCAGAACCTCAGCCACCTGCTGCATGAAGCGTTTATCAGCCTGCGTACCTTGGGCAAGCGCTCGATCCTGGCGCTCCTGGGGATCGTCATCGGCAGTTCCTCGGTGGTGGCGCTGATCAATATCGGCCACAACGCGGCGGTGGATGCGGCGATGATTTTCAAGGACATGGGTACCGACACCCTCATCGCCCAGTTCCCGCCCAAGGGCAGCAGCAACGTGCCGATGCGCACCCAGCTCGACCTCGACGCGGTGCGCCAGGCAGTGCCAGGCATTGCCCATATCGGCGCGCTCAGCCTGTTCAGCGGGCCCATTGTGTTTCATGGGCGGACCGCCAATGCCAACTTTGTCGGCAGTACTGCGGGCATCCAGGACGCCATGCGCCTGGCGCTGCGTGAGGGGCGCTTCCTGTCACCCTTCGATGCCAACGAAACCTACGGAGTGATCGGCGACCAACTCGCCCAGGCCCTTGGCGCGCCAGGTGACCCGCTGCAACTGGGCGACCGTGTGCGTATCAACGATTACCTGTTTGTGGTGGTGGGCATCCTGCGCAACCAGCCCAGGGCCATGCTGATGCCGGTGCAAGCCAACGAATCGTTGTTTATTCCCGCCGAGGGCATGCGCCGCATCTACGCCAACCCGCAGATCAACAACCTGATCATTCGCGCAGCGCCGGGACAGGACATGGAACGTATCGCCAAGGATGCCGCCGCCGCGCTGCAACCCCAGCTCACCGACCATAGCGTCGACATCACAGTGCCCCAGCAAATGATCGATGGCATGACCCGCCAAAGCCGCACCTTCGCCTACCTGCTGCTGGCCCTCGGCGCGATCTCCCTGGTAGGCGGCGGTGTCGGAGTGATGAACGTGATGCTGATGAACGTCTCGGAACGCCGCCGTGAGATCGGCATCCGCATGGCCTTGGGCGCACGCCAGCGGGACATCCGTAATCTGTTTTTGCTCGAAGCGGTCACCCTCACCGCCGTGGGGGCCCTGTGCGGCGCAGTCCTGGGCATGACTGCCGCCTGGGTGTATGCGTGGCTGTCGGGCTGGGCGTTTTCCCTGGCGGTGGCCGCGCTGCCCCTGGGCGTGGGCAGCACGTTGCTGGTGGGGTTGTTCTTTGGCATTTATCCGGCGGTGTCGGCCTCACGCTTGCAGCCGGTTGAGGCCCTGCGCGATGAATAAGTACCTGGCACTGCTCATGCTGATCAGCCTGCCGGGCATGGCCGCCGATGTGGTGATCCCCCCTCAGGCCCCCAGCACTACCCGCAGCGGCTACGAGCGTAGCGTCTCGCTGAATGCCCAGGCCACCACCATGACCCTGGGGGACGCGGTGTACCTGGGCCTGCGTAATAACCCGGCGATCCGCAGCGCCTACCTGCAACGGGTGGCGCAGAAGTTCGACCTGCGCGTGGCCGAAGACGTGTTCAACCCCAAACTCACCCTCAACAGCTATTACCGCAGCACCCGCGGCTCCCAAGACAATGCGCGCAACGCCAACGTCGCGCCCACCAGCAGCCTGCTCGGCGAATACGGCACGCGCTTGAGCATGGCCTGGACCCAGCAGTTGAACAATGCCAACCGCGCCGGCCGCTACCGCAGCGACGGCCTGGACCTGGCGATCATCCAACCGCTGATGCGCGGGGCCGGTTGGGATGCCACCACCGCACCGCTGCGCCTGTCGCGCCTGGCCGAGCAGGCCAACCGCCTGAACCTCAAAGCCACCGTGGCGCAGACCATCAGCCAGATCATCGCCACCTACCGCGAATTGTTGCGCGCCCAGGAACAGTTGGTGATCGTCCAGGAAGCGCTCAAACGCTCCACTACTTTACTGGAGGTGAACAAAGCGCTGATCAGCGCCGGGCGCATGGCCGAGTTCGAGATCGTCCAGACCGAAGCCGATATCGCCACCCAGCAATTAGGCGTGGAAGAAGCGCGCAACCAACTCGACACCAGCCGCCTGGCGTTGCTGCGCCTGCTGGCCCTGGACCTGTCGACACCGGTGCGTGCCACCGAGGCCCTGGAAGCCACCCCCCTGGAGATCGACAAAAGCCAGGCCTTCAACCTCGCGCAAAACCAGCAACCGGAATACCTCGCCGCCCTGCTCGGCAGTCAGCAGGCCGACCTCAACCTGGTGATCGCCAAGGATTCCGGGCGCTGGCAGGTGGACCTGGTCGCCGGCGCCAACCAGGTGCGCGCCGCCACCGACAACGACAACGGCCATGACAATAACCGTACCTGGGACAGCTACGCCGGGGTGCAGGTGCAGATCCCCATTGGCGACATCAGCACGCGCCAGGCCGAGGTACGTGCGCGAGTGAATGTGGAGGATCAGGAAATCCGCATTACCGACGCTCGTCAGGAACTTGAGCGTAACGTCAACAATGTGGTGCGTGACCTCGGCACCCGCTGGCGCCAATATGAAATCTCCAAGCGCGCCGTGGAGTTGTCCAGACGCAAGATCGAGATCGAGCGGGAAAAGCTCAGCGCCGGGCGCTCCACCAACTTTCAGGTGCTGAGCTTCGAGACCGACCTGCGCAACGCCGAAAATGCCCAGCTCAATGCGCTGATCGCTTATTTGAACGCCCAGACCCAGCTCGATCTGACCCTGGGCATGACGCTGGAAAGTTGGGAAATTGCCCTCAATGACTACTAACAGAAAATCCCTGCTGGCCGTTGCCTTGATCCTGCTGTTGGCCGGCGCGGCCGCCGGCCTGCTCAGTCAACGCAGCGGGGCTGAGCAAGCGGCTACAGGCGAACAATGGCTGGCCGTAAAGCCCGACCCATTGGTGCACCAGATCGGCCTGGTGGGCAAGATCGAGCCTGACACCACCGTCGTCCTGACAGCACCGTTCGACGGCAATGTGCTGGCCAACCTGGTCGAACAAGGCCAGCGCGTCGAGGCCGGCCAGGTCCTGTTGCGCATGGACCCGGCGACGCTTGAAATACAGCTGCGCGACGCCCTCTCCGCGCAACTCAAGGCCCGGCGTACCGTGCAGGAAATGCAGGACTGGGGCAGCAGCCCCACCGTCAGCCGCGCCCGTCGCAGTTTACGCACCGCTGAAATGACCGCAGGCAACACCCAACGCAAACTCACCGAGAGCGAAAACCTGTTCAAGCGCGGCATCATCCCGCGCAACGAACTGGATGACCTCAAACAGCAAACCCAGCAACAGCAATTGGACTTGGTGGCGGCGCGCAGTGAGCTGCAACAAGCCCTGGACCAAGGCCAGGGCGAATACCGGCAGATCGCCGAGATGGAGCTGACCAATGCCACGGTGAAGTACCAAGCCTTGCAAACACTGCTCGAAGGCAAGGAGGTCAAGGCGCCCTTCTCCGGCATCGTAGTACCGGCGCCCGGCAACACCAATACCGCTCAAGGTGGCGGCAATAACAACGCGCCGGTGCAGGCCGGCAGCAAGGTCAGCCAGGGCCAGGTGCTGTTCGGCCTGGCCAATATCGAACGCTTGAAAATCGTCGCCAAAGTCTCAGAGCTGGATATCAACCAGTTGCGTCAGGGTCAGGCCGTTGAAGTCATGGGCGATGGCTTTGATGGCGAGCGGCTGTCGGGTTCAGTCAGTGTGGTCAGCGGCCTGGCCATCGCCAGCGACAGCCAGGGCAGCGCGCAGTTTCCGGTGACCTTGTCGATCCCCACCCTGACGCCCCAGCAGTTGCAGCGGGTGCGTCTGGGCATGAGTGCGCGGTTGACGATTGTCACTTATAACAATGACCAGGCGATCGTGATTCCCAGCCAGGCGATCCAGGCGGACATGACGGTGGAGTATCGGGCGGCGATGGATAAACCGGTGCAGCGGGTGAAAGTGACCCCTGGGCAATCGACGCCCCAGGGGATTGAGGTGTTTGGGCTGACATCCGGGTTTGTGAAAATCTCAAGATAAAAGGAGAACACAATGTGGGAGCGGGCTTGCCCGCGAAAGCGGTGTGTCAGTCACTGCATCTGTTACTGCACTAGCGCTTTCGCAGGCAAGCCAGCTCCCACAGTCAAACCTGTAACAGCCTGGCGGCCAGCGCCTTGGCCTGCAGGGCCACATCGGTCACCGCCGTGCTCTCCCACCACATGCCCCGCAACGGCGGCCCCATGGCGAACAGTCGCTGGCTGACCTGGCCGCGAGCATCCAGCACCGCCCCCGTTGCATCCGCCGCAATCCCCAGCGCCAGCGGCCCAGGCTGGACCAACCCACGCTTGAGCAGTTGCTGCGGTAAAGGCCGGGCCACCCGGCGCCAGTCGTATTCGATGCCGCTGGAATTGATCAGCGCAGCGCCCAACACCTGGGTGATCACATCCTCGCCACGGTAACGCACCGCAATGGCAACTCCCTCTTGCACCGGCACCAAGCCCTTGAACGACGCCGCCTGAATCCGCAATCGCCCTTGCTCCTGCAACCGCGCCACCAACTGCGCGCTCAAGGGCGGCGAACGGTGGTGATGGCTTTCCCACCAAGGCCGTACATGCCGCACGAACTGGCGCTTGTGAGCCTCACTGGCCTGGCTCCACAGGCGTGCTATGTGCACGCGCACCGTGTCCAGCGGTGCCTGCCAGTCAATACCTTGCCTCAGCGCGAGCTGGCATTGGCGTCGCACCTCACGCAGCAATTGTCGGGGGCTGCTCAGGCTGTGGTCGGCGGCGAGGAAGTCGTCCCAGCTCGGCGGTTGCCGGCGTACATGGGGCAACAAGCCGTGCCGCGAAAAAACCTCGATAGGCCCGCGATGCCCGGCCTGTTCCAGGGAGACCACGGCATCGACCATGGTCAGACCGGAGCCGATGATCAGTACGGTCGATTGTGGGTCGAGACGAGTCATCGCGGGGACATCCCAAGGGTCCAACGCGGCGGCATTCAATCCTGTGGACTCGGTCTGCGGAGTGCGCGCCGCCGCAAACATGCCGGTGGCCAATACCGCACAGGCGCCGCGCAGTTGCTCGCCAGTATCGAGGGTCAACAACGCCGAGGTGGAGTCGACTTGCAGGTCTACCCCTTCGGCGCGGATGTGCTCGACGATCGAGGTGGACACTGCCTTGGCTTGCGCCAGACGCTGCTGGGCGTACAGGCCGAAAAGCCCCCGCGGCGGGAACAGTTCGCTGATGGGCACATGCTGTTGGTACGACTCGGGCCATCCGCCGGCGCTGATGTAGTCGGTGAGCCATTGGGTCAGGTCGTCGGCGTTGTCCGGGTCAACGCTCATACGCGCCGCATTGCCGTTTAGCGTATGCCCCAATTCGACCGCGCTGTAGGCTTCGCCGCGCCCCAGTTCAGCACGGGGTTCGACTATCAGGATGCGCCGCGTGCCCGGCAGGCGCAGCAGTTGCACGGCCAGCATCGTGCCGCTCAGGCCACCACCGATGATCAGTACGTCTGCAACGCGGGTGGATTCACTCATGCCAGTTCGCCCTTATTGTTGCTCAAATCACCACATTTCGAACAAACCGTACCGCCGCGCTCCCATCATTGCGATAAGCATGGGGCTGGTGGCTGGCGAACATAAAGAACTCTCCAGCCTCGATGACAGTTTCCTGATCACCTATCACCAGCGTCAGGCTGCCCTCGAACACAAACAGTTGCTCGCTCCACCCTTCCAAATCAGGGTCCGGGCAATAACGATCACCAGGCTCAAGCCGCCACTCCCACAATTCGACTTCACGCCGTGCCGTGGCCTTGGCCAGCAACACTGCCTTACTGCCGACAATCTCGCCCGCCCAGGCCAGCTCGTTGATACGGCTGTGGTCCCGCACATCCGGCGCCTGGATCAGGTCACTGAACGCCACGTCCAACGCTTCGGCGACACGGTCCAGGGTCGACAGGCTGACGTTCTTCTCCCCCGCCTCAATCGCCACCAGCATACGCCGGCTGACTCCGGACTTTTCCGAGAGCGCGGTCTGGCTCAAGTCGGCGGCATGGCGCAGGCGACGAACGTTCTGGCTGACGTGCTGCAGGACCGAAGCCCGTTGCGGATTTTCTTTGTGCACTATATTGCTCAATAGGTGGGTGTGCGCAGTATACTGCCCAGCGTGCGGCGCATTGTGCGGTCCGTGCTTTCCCCTTGCAAGACCGAGCCGCCATGACCGCCCCGAACTCCCCTTCGCGTTTCAACCGTTTCAGTAAAGCCGAATGCATCCTGGTGGTGATCACCATGATCTGGGGCGGCACCTTTTTGCTGGTGCAGCACGCCATGGCGGTCAGCGGGCCGATGTTCTTTGTCGGCCTGCGCTTCGCAGCCGCGACGATTGTGGTGGGGTTCTTTTCCTTGCGCACCCTGCGCGACCTGACCCTGTTCGAATTGAAGGCCGGAGTGTTTATCGGGGTGGCGATCATGTTCGGCTACGGTTTGCAGACCATCGGCCTGCAGACGATCCTGAGCAGCCAGTCGGCGTTCATTACCGCGCTCTATGTACCGTTCGTGCCGCTGTTGCAGTGGCTGGTCCTGGGCCGTCGCCCCGGGTTGATGCCCAGCATCGGCATCATGCTGGCATTTGCCGGCTTGATGCTGTTGACCGGCCCGGCAGGGGCCTCGCTGAACTTCAGTGCGGGTGAAATCGCCACTTTGATCGGTGCAGTGGCAATAGCGGCCGAGATCATCTTGATCAGCGCATTTGCCGGCCAGGTGGATATTCGCCGGGTGACCGTGGTGCAACTGGCCACCGCTTCGGTGCTGTCGTTCATGATGGTGGTGCCCATGGGCGAGGCGTTACCGGGCTTTTCGTGGTTGCTGCTGTTCAGCGCCGTAGGCCTGGGCTTGACCAGTGCGGTGATCCAGGTGGCAATGAACTGGGCCCAGCAAAGTGTTTCGCCAACGCGGGCGACGTTGATTTATGCCGGTGAGCCGGTGTGGGCAGGCGTTGTGGGGCGGATCGCCGGGGAACGGTTCCCGCCAATCGCGATGCTGGGTGCGGTGTTGATTGTGCTGGCGGTGATTGTGAGTGAGTTGAAGACCAAAGGGCAAAAGGCCGTTGAGCTGGCAGATGCCTTGGAACAGGAGCGTCAGGGCTAACCTGGGAACGCTGGGGTGCCAGGTCTATCGTCATCGCGGGCAAGCCCGAATACCAGCCAGTTAAGGCTTTTTGTAGGAGCGAGCTTGCTCGCGAAAAACTTACAGGCGCCGCGTTCACTCAGCAAACCCACGTTATCGTTGACGTTTTTCGCGAGCAAGCTCGCTCCTACAGTAGGCGAGGGCAAGCCCGACTCCCAGAGGGTCGGCATTTCAGTTCAGAGGGAGGTTGAAACAGTGCCAAATGGGAGGTTTCAGCCTACCTTGTAGGATCCTGCCACATCTTGGCGTTTGGTGATCATGAAAGCGGCACGTATGATGCATCCCAAACTCCCGCAGATTAGAAGCCTATGTCCCTGATAGTTCTACTGCTTCTGCCTTTTATCGGCAGCTGTCTGGCGGCCTTGCTGCCGCATAACGCACGTAACACCGAATCCCTGTTGGCCGGCCTTGTGGCGCTGGTCGGTACTATTCAAGTCGCCCTGCTCTACCCCCAGATCGCCCACGGTGGCGTGATCCGCGAAGAATTCATGTGGTTGCCCAGCCTGGGGCTGAACTTCGTGTTGCGCATGGATGGGTTTGCCTGGCTGTTCTCGATGCTGGTGCTGGGCATCGGCACGCTGGTGTCGCTGTATGCGCGCTACTACATGTCGCCGGACGACCCGGTGCCGCGCTTCTTTGCGTTTTTCCTGGCGTTCATGGGCGCCATGCTGGGTTTGGTGATCTCCGGCAACCTGATCCAGATCGTATTCTTCTGGGAACTGACCAGCCTGTTCTCGTTCCTGCTGATCGGCTATTGGCACCACCGTGCCGATGCGCGACGCGGAGCGTATATGGCGCTGATGGTCACCGGCGCCGGCGGGCTGTGCCTGTTGGCGGGGGTGATGCTGCTGGGGCATATCGTCGGCAGCTATGACCTGGACCAGGTGCTGGCGGCGGGCGATCAGATTCGCGCGCATTCGCTGTACCCGGTCATGCTCGCCCTGGTGCTGATCGGCGCCTTGAGCAAAAGCGCGCAGTTCCCCTTCCATTTCTGGCTGCCCCACGCCATGGCGGCGCCGACGCCGGTTTCGGCCTACCTGCACTCGGCGACGATGGTGAAGGCCGGCGTGTTCCTACTGGCCCGCCTGTGGCCATCGCTGTCCGGCAGCGAAGAATGGTTCTGGATCGTCGGCGGTGCCGGCGCCCTCACGCTCCTCCTCGGCGCTTACTGCGCCATGTTTCAAAACGATCTCAAGGGCCTGCTGGCCTATTCCACCATCAGCCATCTCGGGCTGATCACCCTGCTGCTGGGCCTTAACAGCCCGCTGGCCGCTGTTGCCGCGGTATTCCATATTCTCAACCACGCCACCTTCAAGGCTTCGCTGTTCATGGCCGCGGGCATCATCGACCACGAAAGCGGCACGCGGGATATCCGCAAGCTCAGCGGGCTGGTGCGCCTGATCCCGTTTACCGCGACCCTGGCGATGGTCGCCAGTGCGTCCATGGCCGGGGTGCCGTTGCTCAATGGCTTCCTGTCCAAAGAGATGTTCTTTGCCGAAACCGTGTTTATCTCGTCGACCCAATGGGTGGAAATCGCCCTGCCGCTGATCGCGACCATTGCCGGTACATTCAGCGTGGCCTATGCCCTGCGTTTTACCGTGGATGTGTTCTTCGGCCCGCCCGCCACCGACTTGCCACACACGCCCCACGAGCCGCCGCGCTGGATGCGTGCACCGGTCGAGCTGTTGGTGTTCACCTGCCTGCTGGTGGGGATTTTCCCGGCCCAGATGGTCGGCTCGATCCTCGCCGCTGCCGCCCTGCCGGTGGTGGGCGGTACGTTGCCGGAATATAGCCTGGCGATCTGGCACGGCTGGAACGCGCCGATGATCATGAGCCTGGTGGCGATGACCGGCGGCGTGGTGCTGTACCTGATGCTGCGCAAACAACTCAAGCGTGGCCGCTTCGAATACCCGCCGCTGATCGGCTACTTCAACGGCAAGCGCGGTTTCGAGCGCTGCCTGGTGGTGATGATGCGCGGTGTGCGCCGGATCGAGAAACGCATCAGCACCAAGCGCCTGCAAACCCAGTTGTTCCTGTTGGTGCTACTGGCAGTGATCGGCGCGATGATCCCGATGCTCAACAGTGGCCTCAGCTGGGGCGACCGCCCGAAAATCCCGGGGTCCATCGTCTTCGTCACCCTGTGGTTGCTGGCGATTGCCTGCGCCCTCGGCGCCGCCTGGCAAGCCAAGTACCACCGGCTGGCGGCCCTGACCATGGTCAGCGTGTGCGGCCTGATGACCTGCGTCACCTTCGTGTGGTTCTCGGCGCCGGACCTGGCCCTCACCCAATTGGTGGTGGAAGTGGTCACTACCGTGTTGATCCTGCTTGGCCTGCGCTGGCTGCCACGGCGGATCGAAGAGGTCTCACCCCTGCCCAGCTCGCTGCGCAAGGCGCGTATCCGCCGCCTGCGTGACTTGCTGCTGTCCACCGTAGTCGGCGGCGGCATGGCGCTGTTGTCCTACGCGATGCTGACCCGCCAGACGCCCAACGATATTTCCTCGTTCTACTTAAGCCGTGCCCTGCCCGAAGGCGGCGGCAGCAATGTGGTGAACGTGATGCTGGTGGACTTCCGTGGCTTCGACACCCTGGGCGAAATCACCGTACTGGGCGCCGTGGCCTTGACCGTGTACGCCTTGCTGCGCCGCTTCCGCCCATCCAAGGAAAGCATGGAGTTGCCGCCCCAACAGCGCCAACTGGCGCCGGACGTGGCGACCGACCTGGTCAACCCGCGCCAGGCCAGCGACACCGCCCTGGGCTTTATGATGGTGCCGGCGGTACTGGTGCGCCTGCTGCTGCCGATTGCGCTGGTGGTGTCGTTCTACCTGTTCATGCGTGGCCACAACCAACCGGGTGGTGGTTTCGTCGCCGGGCTGGTGATGTCGGTGGCGTTTATCCTGCAATACATGGTTGCCGGCACCCAGTGGGTCGAGGCGCAGATGAGCCTGCGGCCCATGCGCTGGATGGGCTTCGGCCTGCTGTCGGCCACCTTGACCGGGCTGGGTGCGCTGTTCGCCGGGTACCCGTTCCTCACTACGCATACCTGGCATTTCAGCCTGCCGTTACTGGGCGATATTCATATCGCCAGTGCGCTGTTCTTTGACGTCGGCGTGTACGCCATGGTCGTGGGCTCGACCCTGTTGATGCTCACCGCCCTCGGCCACCAGTCGGTGCGCGCGCATAAACCGAGCAACCAGCCCAAAGTGGTTGCTGCAACCGAAGGAGCCGCCTGATGGAAGAAGTCATCGCAATAGCCATTGGGGTCCTGGCGGCCTCCGGCGTCTGGTTGATCCTGCGGCCACGGACGTTCCAGGTGGTCATGGGTTTGTGCCTGCTGTCCTACGGCGTCAACCTGTTCATCTTCAGCATGGGCAGCCTGTTTATCGGCAAGGAGCCGATCATCAAGGACGGCGTGCCCCAAGACCTGCTCAACTACACCGACCCACTGCCCCAGGCCCTGGTGCTCACGGCCATTGTGATCAGCTTCGCCATGACCGCGTTGTTCCTGGTGGTGCTGCTGGCCTCCCGGGGCCTCACCGGCACTGACCATGTAGACGGCCGGGAGCCCAAGGAATGACGTGGATGAATCAACTGATCGTCGCGCCGATCCTGCTGCCGCTGCTCACCGCCGGGCTGATGCTGATGCTGGGCGAGAAACGCCGCCCGCTCAAAGCCCAGATCAATCTGTGCTCCAGCATCGTCGGCCTGGGCGTGGCCGTCCTGCTCTTGTACTGGACGCAACAAGGCGGCCCCGGCTCCATTGGCGTGTACCTGCCGGGCAACTGGCAGGTGCCGTTCGGCATCGTGTTGGTGGTGGACCAACTCTCGGCGATGATGCTGGTGCTGACCGGAGTTATCGGCGTCAGCGCGCTGCTGTTCGCCATGGCCCGCTGGGACCGTGCGGGCACTAGCTTCCATGCCCTGTTCCAGATCCAACTGATGGGGCTGTATGGCGCCTTCCTCACCGCCGACCTGTTCAACCTGTTCGTGTTCTTCGAAGTGCTGCTGGCCGCCTCCTACGGCCTGATGCTGCACGGTTCCGGCCGCGCGCGGGTATCGTCGGGGCTGCATTACATTGCGATCAACCTGCTGGCGTCGTCGCTGTTCCTGATTGGCGCGGCGATGATCTACGGCGTCACCGGCACGCTGAACTTTGCCGACCTGGCGTTGAAGATCCCGCTGGTGCCGGAGGCGGATCGCGGCCTGTTGCATGCCGGTGCGGCGATCCTGGCTACGGCGTTCCTGGCCAAGGCCGGCATGTGGCCGCTGAACTTCTGGCTGGCGCCCGCCTATTCCTCGGCCAGCGCGCCGGTGGCGGCAATGTTCGCGATCATGACCAAGGTCGGCGTGTACACCGTGCTGCGCCTGTGGACCCTGCTGTTCTCCGGCCAGGCCGGCGCCTCGGCGCTGTTTGGCGGGGATTGGCTGGTGTATGGCGGCATGGCGACCATCATTTGCGCGGCACTGGCGATGGTGGCGGCGCAGCGCCTGGAGCGCATGGCCAGCCTGAGTATCCTGGTGTCGGCCGGGATCCTGCTGTCAGCGGTAGGGTTTGCCCAGCCGAGCCTGACCGCGGGGGCGCTGTTCTATCTGGTCAGCTCAACCCTGGCACTGAGTGCATTGTTTTTGCTGGCGGAGTTGATCGAGCGTTCGCGTTCGGCCAACGACCTGCCGCTGGATGAGGAGATTGATGCGCTGCCCAAAGCCATGGAATCGCTGCATCCGCGCCCGGGTGTGAACCTGGACGATGAGCAAAAAGCGGTGATCGGCCAGGTCATCCCTTGGACCATGGCCTTCCTGGGCCTGAGCTTTATCGCCTGCGCGCTGTTGATTATCGGCATGCCGCCGCTGTCCGGGTTTATCGGCAAGCTCAGCCTGTTGAGTGCGCTGATCAATCCACTGGGCCTGGGCAACGCCGTGGACGAGTCCATCCGCCCGGCGGCCTGGGGCCTGGTCGCGCTGCTGATTCTCTCTGGCCTGGCCTCGCTCATCGCTTTCGCCCGCCTCGGCATCCAGCGCTTCTGGACCCCGGAAGAACGCCCATCACCGCTGCTGCGCCGCTACGAGTGTGTGCCGATCTTCCTGCTGCTGGGGTTGAGCATCGCGCTGACCTTCAAGGCCGAGGCGCTGATGCGCTACACCCAGGCCACCGCCCAAAGCCTGAACAACCCGGAACACTACGTGATGGCAGTGCTCGCGACCCGGCCAGTGCCCAGCCCTGAAGCCAAGGCCGCCGCCCTGGAGGTGCAGCCATGAAACGTCTGTTCCCGGCTCCCTGGCTGTCATTGGCGTTGTGGGTATTGTGGCTGGTGCTGAACTTGTCGATCAGCCACGGCAACCTGCTGCTGGGCGCACTGTTGGGCTTTCTTGCGCCGCTGATGATGGCGCCGCTGCGCCCGCTGCCGATCCGCATCCGTCGCCCTGGGGTGATCATCCGCCTGTTTTTCCGGGTCGGCCTTGACGTGATCATCTCCAACCTGCACGTGGCCTGGGGCGTACTCACTTGCGGCTCCCGACCACCGCGCTCGCGCTTTATCAAGATCCCCCTGGACCTGCGCGACGCCAACGGCCTGGCGGTGCTGGCGATGATCACCAGCGTGACCCCCGGCACCGTCTGGTCGGAACTGGCCCTGGACCGCAGCATCCTGCTGCTGCACGTTTTCGACCTGGATGACGAAGCCTCGTTTATCCAGCAATTCAAGCACGCCTACGAACGGCCCCTGATGGAGATCTTCGAATGAGCGCCCTGCTCGCCAATGCGATCCTGTTCAGCCTGTTCCTGTTCTCCCTGGCCATGGTGCTGACCCTGGTGCGCCTGTTCAAAGGCCCCTCGGCCCAGGACCGGGTACTGGCGCTGGACTACCTGTACATCCTGGCGATGCTGATGATGCTGACCCTGGGTATTCGCTATGCCAGCGACACTTACTTTGAAGCAGCGCTATTGATCGCGCTGTTCGGCTTCGTCGGCTCGTTCGCCCTGGCCAAATTCCTGCTGCGTGGGGAGGTGATTGAATGATGCCGTTATGGGTTGAAATTATCGTGGCGGCGTTGCTGCTGCTCAGCAGCGCGTTTGCCTTGATCGGCGCGATTGGCTTGCTGCGGATGAAAGAATTTTTCCAGCGCATGCACCCGCCGGCACTCGCCTCGACGCTAGGGGCGTGGAGCGTGGCGTTGGCGTCGATCATCTACTTTTCAGTGCTCAAATCCGGGCCGGTGTTGCACGGCTGGTTGATTCCGATTTTGCTCGCGATCACCGTGCCGGTCACCACACTGCTGCTGGCGCGAACGGCGCTGTTCCGCAAACGCATGGCCGGCGATGACGTGCCCGCCGAAGTCAGCAGCCGCCGCTGATGTTTTTGTAGGAGCGCAGATCGTTCCCACGCTCTGCGTGGTAACGCCGCCCAGGACGCTCCGCGTCCGCCCCACTCGGGCGAGCGGGCGACGCGGAGCGTCTCGGTATGCATTCCCACGCAGAGCGTGGGAACGAGAGTGCAAAAAAACGCCCCGAACCAGTCGGGGCGTTTTTTTTATTCAGCGTGCAGCTTTCAACGGTCAGTCAGCCAACCGCCACGTCGTCCCACCCTTGCCGTCTTCCAACACCACACCCATCGCGGTCAGTTGGTCGCGGATACGGTCGGATTCCGCCCAGTCTTTATTGGTGCGAGCCGCCAGACGCGCCTGGATCAGTGCATCTACCTCAGCGGCATCCACACGCCCTTCGGCACCCGCTTGCAGGAAGTCATCGGCTTCCATCTGCAACACGCCCAGCACGCTGGCCAGTTCTTTCAGGCGCGCCGCCAGGCCCGCCGCTGCGTCGATATCGGTCTCGCGCAAGCGGTTGATCTCGCGCACCATCTCGAACAGCACGGCGCAGGCTTCCGGGGTGCCGAAGTCGTCGTTCATCACTTCGGTGAAACGTGCCACGAAGGCTTCGCCGCCTGCAGGTGCCACCGCGGGCAGGCCTTTCAACGCGTGATAGAAACGCTCCAAAGCGCCCTTGGCGTCCTTGAGGTTGTCTTCGGAGTAGTTGATGGCGCTGCGGTAGTGGCTCGACACCAGCAGGTAACGCACCACTTCCGGGTGGTACTTTTCCAGCACGTCGCGGATGGTGAAGAAGTTGTTCAAGGACTTGGACATCTTCTCGCCATTGATGCGGATCATGCCGCAGTGCATCCAGGCGTTGGCGTAGGTCTTGCCGGTGGCGGCTTCGCTCTGGGCGATTTCGTTTTCGTGGTGCGGGAACTCAAGGTCGCTGCCGCCGCCATGAATGTCGAAGGTCTCGCCCAGGCAGCAGGTGGACATCACCGAGCATTCGATGTGCCAGCCCGGACGCCCGGCGCCCCACGGCGACTCCCAGCTCGGCTCGCCCGGCTTGGTACCTTTCCACAGTACGAAGTCGAGCGGGTCCTGCTTGGCTTCGTCGACTTCGATCCGCGCGCCGATGCGCAGGTCTTCGATCTTCTTGCGCGACAGCTTGCCGTAGCCCATGAACTTGGCGACGCGGTAGTACACGTCGCCGTTGCCTGGGGCGTAGGCGTAGCCCTTGTCGATCAAGGTCTGGATCATCGCGTGCATGCCAGGGATGTGGTCCGTGGCACGCGGTTCCATGTCCGGCTTGAGGATGTTGAGGCGCGCCTCGTCCTCGTGCATGGCGGCGATCATGCGCTCGGTCAGCGCATCGAACGACTCGCCGTTTTCGTTGGCACGGTTGATGATCTTGTCGTCGATGTCGGTGATGTTGCGCACGTACGTCAAGTCATAGCCACTGAAACGCAACCAGCGGGTCACCAGGTCGAAGGCAACCATGCTGCGGCCGTGGCCGATGTGGCAGTAGTCGTACACGGTCATGCCGCACACGTACATGCGCACCTTGTTGCCATCCAGCGGCTTGAAGACTTCTTTGGTCTTGCTGAGCGTGTTGTAGATCGTTAGCACGATGTTTCCCTTAAATCACTGGCCCCACGAATCTCGCAAGGTCACGGTACGGTTGAATACCGGAGTGCCTGGTTTCGAGTCCTTGATATCTGCGCAGAAGTAGCCTTCGCGCTCGAACTGGAAACGGTCTTCCGGCTGTGCGTCGCCAAGCGATGGCTCGGCACGACAACCAGTGAGTACTTGCAGGGAGTCAGGGTTGATGTTGTCGAGGAAACTCGCGCTGTCTTCCGCCTTCTCAGGGTTCGGCGAGCGGAACAGACGATCGTACAGGCGCACTTCGCACTCGATGCTGGCAGCGGCCGGTACCCAGTGGACCACACCCTTGACCTTGCGGCCTTCAGGGTTCTTGCCCAGGGTGTCCGGATCGTACGAGCAACGCAGTTCAACGATGTTGCCATCGGCGTCCTTGATCGCTTCGTCCGCACGGATCACGTAGCTGCCGCGCAGGCGCACTTCGCCATTCGGCTCCAGGCGCTTGTAGCCCTTGGGCGGCTCTTCCATGAAGTCGTCACGGTCGATGTAGATTTCGCGGGCGAATGGCAATTTGCGCACGCCCAGCTCTTCTTTCTGCGGGTGGCGCGGCAGTTCGAGGTTCTCGACCTGGCCTTCCGGGTAGTTGGTGATCACGACTTTCAACGGACGCAGCACGCACATGGCGCGCGGTGCATTGGCATCCAGGTCCTGACGGATGCTGAATTCGAGCATGCCGAAATCGACCACGCCGTCGGAGCGGTTGGTGCCGACCATGTCGCAGAAGTTGCGGATCGACGCCGGGGTGTAGCCACGGCGACGGAAGCCCGACAGTGTGGACATGCGCGGGTCGTCCCAGCCATGCACGTGTTTTTCATCCACCAGTTGCTTGAGCTTGCGCTTGCTGGTGATGGTGTAGTTCAGGTTCAGGCGGCTGAACTCGTACTGACGCGGGTGCGCCGGAACCGGCAGACTGTCCAGGAACCATTCGTACAGCGGGCGATGGCTTTCGAACTCCAGGGTGCAGATGGAGTGGGTGATGCCTTCGATGGCGTCCGACTGACCGTGGGTGAAGTCGTAGTTCGGGTAGATGCACCACTTGTCACCGGTCTGGTGGTGATGGGCATGGCGGATGCGGTACATGATCGGGTCACGCAGGTTCATGTTCGGCGAGGCCATGTCGATCTTGGCGCGCAGCACGCGGGCGCCGTCCGGGAATTCGCCGGCGCGCATACGGTTGAACCAGTCCAGGTTCTCTTCTACCGAACGGTCGCGGAACGGGCTGTTCTTGCCCGGCTCGGTCAGCGTGCCACGGTATTCCTTGGCCTGCTCCGGGGTCAGGTCGTCCACATAAGCCTTGCCGGCCTTGATCAGCTCGACGGCCCAGTCGAACAACTGGTCGAAATACTTGGAGGCATAGCGCACTTCACCGGACCATTCGAAGCCCAGCCACTTGATGTCGCTTTCGATGGCGTCGATGTATTCCTGGTCTTCCTTGGCCGGGTTGGTGTCGTCGAAACGCAGGTGCGTGACGCCACCGAACTCCTGGGCCAGGCCGAAGTTCACACAGATCGACTTGGCGTGGCCGATGTGCAGGTAGCCGTTGGGCTCTGGCGGGAAACGGGTGACGATCTGCGTGTGCTTGCCCGAATCCAGGTCCGCCTGGATGATCGGGCGCAGGAAATTGACCGGGACGGCAGGTCCGGCCTTGGTATTCGAGGTAGGGTCGACAGTGGGCTTGCTCATAGGATCCTTGAACAGACAGGTGCATGGCCAGGTGGGGCCAGATAAAACAAAGGGCTCATAATAGCCGAAGCAGTCAAGACACATACAGAGCGCGGCCAATTAATTGCCCGGGCGGTAAAAAACCACCTCGAAATTCCCGCAGGGCACGCTAAACTGCGCGCCTTGGCCGTCGTTTAGCCAGACAGGTAAGGTGCCCAGGCGCCCACACCCACGAATTCCCTGAAAAGAGTAGTGAACATGACTCAAGTCAAACTGACCACCAACCACGGTGACATCGTCATCGAGCTGAACGCCGAGAAAGCGCCGATCACCGTCGCCAACTTCATTGAATACGTGAAAGCCGGCCACTACGAAAACACCGTTTTCCACCGTGTTATCGGCAACTTCATGATCCAGGGCGGCGGTTTCGAGCCTGGCATGAAAGAGAAGAAAGACAAGCGTCCAAGCATCCAGAACGAAGCGGACAACGGCCTTTCCAACGACAAGTACACCGTCGCCATGGCCCGTACCATGGAGCCGCATTCGGCCTCCGCGCAGTTCTTCATCAACGTCGCCGACAACGCCTTCCTGAACCACAGCGGCAAGAACGTGCAGGGTTGGGGCTACGCGGTGTTCGGTAAAGTCACCCAAGGCACTGACGTTGTCGACAAGATCAAAGGCGTATCGACCACCTCCAAGGCCGGTCACCAGGACGTTCCAGCCGAAGACGTGATCGTCGAGAAAGCCGAGATCATCGAAGCGTGATATTGCTGATTTCAGACTTGCATCTGGAAGAGGAACGCCCGGACATTACCCGGGCGTTTCTGGATCTGCTCCACGGCCGCGCCCGTGGCGCCCAGGCGTTGTACATTCTGGGGGACTTCTTCGAAGCCTGGATTGGCGACGATGGCATGACCCCCTTCCAGCGTTCCATCTGCGCGGCTCTGCGTGAGCTGAGCGACAGCGGCACCCCGATTTTCATCATGCACGGCAACCGTGATTTCCTGATCGGCAAGGCGTTCTGCAAAGCGGCAGGCGCTACCTTGCTCAAGGACTCGACGGTCGTGCAGTTGTATGGCGAGCCAGTGCTGTTGATGCACGGCGACAGCCTCTGCACCCGCGACCTCGGCTATATGAAGCTGCGGCGCATCCTGCGTAACCCGGTTGTACTGTTTATCCTGCGCCACCTGCCCTTGGGCACCCGCCACAAACTGGCGCGCAAGTTGCGCAGTGAGAGCAGCGCTCAAGTGCGCATGAAGGCCAACGACATTGTCGATGTCACCCCTGAAGAAGTGCCACGGGTGATGCAGCAGTTCGGCGTGCGCACCCTGGTCCACGGCCATACCCACCGCCCCGCCATCCATAAGTTGCAGATCGGCGACCAGGCGGCCAAGCGCATTGTGCTGGGGGACTGGGACAAGCAAGGCTGGGCGTTGCAGGTGGATGAGCAAGGCTTTCAGCTGGCGGCGTTTGACTTCGTCAACCCGCAGTTGGCGTTGCCTGGCGCCTGAACCTCTGCCACAACACCGTTCAACCTGTGGGAACCGCGCTGACCTTATGATCAGTGCCCCGAAGCCGCAGGCCCGGCCTTCGCCGTAAACGGCGGCTTGGCCAGCCACACCAGCAACATCAAGCCCATGAACATCCACCCTAGCAACGTGAAGTAATCCACGGTGGACATCATGTACGCCTGGCTGGTGAGAATCTGGTCCAGTTGGGTATAGGCCTTCTGCCCTGCCCCACCCAGCGCCTGCAACGCATCGCGGGTGGTCGAGTCGTAGACGGTCATGTTCTCGCTCATGTAGGCATGGTGCTGGTCGGCCCGGCGGATCCAGATCCAGGTGGTCAGCGACGCCGCGAAACTGCCGCCTAATGTACGCAGGAAGGTCGCCAGCCCCGCGCCGTCGGCAATCTGGTGCGGCGGCAGGTCGGACATCAGAATGCTCAAGGTCGGCATGAAGAACAGCGCCACGCCGATGCCCATGAACAGCTGCACCATGGCGATATGGGTGAAGTCCACTTCGTTGGTGAAACCGGCGCGCATGAAGCAGCTCAAGCCAATCGCCAGGAACGCCAGGCCCGCCAGCAGGCGCAGGTCGAACTTGTGCGCGTACTTGCCCACGAACGGCGACATCAGCACCGGCAAAATGCCGATCGGCGCCACCGCCAGCCCGGCCCAGGTGGCGGTGTAGCCCATCTGGGTTTGCAGCCACTGCGGCAGGATCAGGTTGATGCCGAAAAAGCCCGCATAACCGAGGATCAGCACAATGGTGCCGATCCGGAAGTTACGGTGCGCGAACAGCCGCAGGTTGACCACCGGGTGCTTGTCGGTCATCTCCCAGATCACGAACACCGCCAGGGCGATCACCGAAATGGCCGCACCGATGATAATGAAGTTGGACTCGAACCAGTCCAGGTCATTGCCCTTGTCGAGGATGATCTGCAAGGCCCCCACCCCGACGATCAGACTCAACAACCCGACGTAATCCATCGGCTGGTAGCTGGTGACCACCGGGCGCTTTTTTAGCTGCGCACGCACCACCATCACCGCGAAGATACCGATGGGCACGTTGATGAAAAAGATCCACGGCCAACTGTAGCTGTCGGTGATCCAGCCGCCGAGGATGGGCCCGGCAATCGGCGCGACCACCGTGACCATCGCCAATAACGCCAGGGCCATGCCGCGCTTGGCCGGCGGGTAGACCGCAATCAACAGCGTCTGCGTCATCGGGTACAACGGCCCGGCGACCAAGCCTTGCAGCACCCGAAAGCCGATCAGCTCGGGCATCGAGGTGGAGATACCGCACAGGAACGACGCCAGCACAAACAGCAGGGTCGCCCACAAAAACAGCTTCACCTCGCCAAAGCGCCGGCTCAACCAACCGGTGAGCGGCAAGGCGATGGCGTTGCTCACCGCAAACGAGGTGATCACCCAGGTGCCCTGCTCCGAACTCACCCCCAGGTTGCCGGAGATGGTCGGCAACGCCACGTTGGCGATGGTGGTGTCGAGCACCTGCATAAAGGTCGCCAGCGACAGGCCAATAGTGGCCATCAACAGGCTGGGTGGCGTGAACGAGGCGTTATTGCTCATCAGCGTTGCGCAGCCTTGGGAGCGGCGACGCTGTTGTCATGGATCAACTGGTTGATCATGGCATCGGCTTCGGCCAATTGGCGGTCATACACGTTGGTGGTGAACGAGGCTTTTTGCGGCGCCTGTTGCGCCAGCACCGGGCCGCTCTGGTCGTGCAGGTCTACATTCACCACGGTGCTCAAGCCCACGCGCAGCGGATGCTTGGCCAGCTCTTCAGCATTGATGTGGATGCGCACCGGTACCCGCTGCACGATCTTGATCCAGTTGCCGGTGGCGTTCTGTGCAGGCAACAAGGCGAACGCGCTGCCGGTGCCGGCGCCGAGGCTGTCGACGGTGCCGCTGTACTTGACGTCGCTGCCGTAGATGTCCGACTCGATATCCACCGGCTGGCCGATGCGCATATCCCGCAGTTGGGTTTCCTTGAAGTTGGCGTCGATCCACAGCTGGTCCAGCGGGATCACCGCCATCAGCGCCGTGCCCGGCTGGACGCGCTGGCCCAGTTGCACGGTGCGCTTGGCCACATAGCCGGTGACCGGCGCGATCAAGGTGCTGCGGGCATTGGTCAGGTACGCCTGGCGCAGTTGCGCGGCGGCCGCTTGCACATCGGGATGGGACGAAATCACCGTGTCATCCACCAGGGCATTGGTGGTTTTGAGTTGTTGCTCAAGGTTGGTCAAGGCGTTCTTGGCAGCGGTCAGGCTGTCGCGAGCGTGGGACAGTTCTTCCTGGGAAATCGCGCCACCCTGGGCCAGGGTTTTACGGCGGTTGTAGTTGTCCTGGGCGGTTTGCACATCGGCTTTCTGCGCATTGACTTGGGCTTTCATGCCATCGACGTTGCTGTACAAACCGCGCACTTGGCGTACGGTGCGGGCCAGATTGGCCTGAGCACTTTGCAGGCCGACTGCGGCGTCGTTGGGGTCGAAATTGATCAGCACCTGGCCTTCATGCACCAGGTCACCATCGTCGGCGCCGATGCTGACCACGGTGCCGGTGACCAGCGGGGTGATTTCCACCACGTTGCCGTTCACATAGGCGTCGTCGGTGCTCTCATTGAAGCGCCCGTAGAACTCATACCAGGCCCACACGCCCACCACACTGAGGATAACGATCAGCGCCAGGCCGATCAGCATCACTTTGCGTTTGCGCGGGTTGGTGTCTTTGGGTTGTTCGGTTGCGTTGTTGCTGTCGGCAGTGGCCATGACAAATACCTCAAATTATTCCGTGCGTGTAGCTGGGGTGGTCGCGGCCACGCTGTTGGCGTGATACCCGCCACCCAGGGCCTGCATCAATTGAATCGACAGGTCGATCTGCGCCGCATTCAGGGTGGCCAACTGACGCTGGGCCTGCAGCAATTGCTGCTCGATGCTGAGCACATCCAGGTAGTTACCGATGCCTGAGCTGTAGCGTTGCACCCCGGTGTCGTAGGACTGTTGCGCGATGTCGGCCGCGTGTTGCTGGGCCTGGATCTGCCGCCCGGTGTCGCGCAGTTGGGACAGGCTGTTGCCGATATCACCCAAGGCTTGCACCAGGGTTTTGTTGTACTGGGCCACGGCTAGGTCGTAGTCGGCGTCGCGGGCATCGAGGTCGGCGCGCAGGCGGCCGCCGTCAAAAATCGGCAGCGAAATCGTCGGTGCGATATTGAAGAAGCGGCTGGCCGAACCGAACATCGCATCGCCCAGCAACGACTCGGCACCGGCGCTCGCGCTCAGGTTGAGGTTGGGGTAGAAGCGGGTCTTGCTGGCATCGATGTTCTTGCTCGCGGCCTCTACCCGCCAACGTGCGGCGACCAGGTCCGGGCGACGGCCAAGCAACTCGGCAGGCAACACCGCCGGCACGGCCACGGCGCTGGGTTTGAGCACCGCTGGGCGAGCCAACTCGTCACCGCGGTCCGGGCCTTTACCCAGCAATACCGCGAGGGCGATCTTGGCGCTTTGCAGTTGTTTTTCCGCGTCAATCAGTTGCGACTGAGAGCTGGCTTCCAGGCTCTCGGTCTGCTGGAACTGGTACTCGCTGTCGATACCGGAACTCAGGCGGCGCTTGCTCAGGTCGAGCATCTGGCGGGTACGCTTGAGGTCATCGACGGCCAGGTCACGCACGATATGCGCCTGGCCCAGGTCGCTGTAGGCCTTGGCCACGTTCGCGGCCAGTGTCAGGCGCGCGGCCTGCTGGTCGACTTCGGCAGCACGGGCCTCGCCCAACGCCGCTTCCCAGGCGGCGCGCTGGCCGCCCCACAGGTCGAAGTTGTAATTGAAGCTGGCGCCGATGTTACGCACCGTCGAATAGGCATCGCCCTGCCCGCGTGGGTCCTGGTCCTTGGCCAGGCGCGAACGGCTCACGCCGGCGCTGGCATCCACGGTCGGCATACGCGCCGCGTTGGCGGCATAGGCCGCCGCTTCGGCCTGGTGGGCGCGGGCGTCGGCCACTTGCATGTCGGGGCTGTTTTGCAGGGCTTCCTGGATCAGGCCGTCAAGCTGAGGGTCGCCCAGGCTTTTCCACCAGTCAGCGGCCGGCCAGGCGGCGCTCGACAGCGTCACCCCGCTCAGGGACTTGCCGGTGTGCAGGGTGTTGGCGTCGAGGCGCTGGCCCTGGGTGTCGAGGCCGCTGTAATTGGCGCAACCGGCCAACGTCGCCGCCAGCACCAGGCTGAGTGCGCGAGTGTTCATGATCGACCTACCCGCTGGATCGTGATGGGGTCACCCGCAGCGATCAGCATTTTTTTCAGGATGCGCTCCAGGGTTTCTAGCTCGCCCGGCTCAAGCACACCGGCCAGCTGGTTGAGCGCCTTGGCGCCAATGTTCGGGAGCATGTCCGCCAGGCGCTGGCCCTCGGCGGTCAACACCAACTGCACCTGGCGCCGGTCCAGCTCGGAGCGCTTGCGGCTGAGCAGGTCTTTTTGCTCCAGCCGGTCGAGCATGCGCGTCATCGAACCGCTATCGAGGGACAGGTTGCGGCACAGCTCGGCCGGGGTATCGACGCCGAACTGGGCCATGATGATCAACACCTTGAACTGCGCGGCGGTGATGCCGTGGGGTTCCATATGGGTGTCGATGATGCGGTCCTTGAGAATCGCGGCGCGGCCCAGCAACAGGCCGAGGTGGCAGTTGTGAAAGTTGTCAGGGGTGAAGTGAGGCATCGAAAGTCACCTTATTACTGCCTAGGCAGTGAATGTGTGACGAGATGTTACTGCTTAGGCAGCGAATGTCAAATGGAATAATTAGGTTGCTTGGTAGTTGGTCGAAGGCTGGAGTGAAATGAAAACCAAAATGTGGGAGGGTGCTTGCCCCCGATAACAGTATGTCAGTCAACTTGTTTGTAGCTGACCCACCGCTATCGGGGGCAAGCCCCCGCCCACATTTTTACCGGATACCGGTCAGAAATCGCGCTTGTAGAAGATATCCAGAGAGCTGGCGACACCCGTCGCCACTTCCAGGTACACCTTCTTGCTCAGCAAATAGCGCAAGGCAATGGTATTGGCCGGCTCGAACACCCCTACCCCATAACGCAGGCTGAGCTTCTCGTTGATCTTGCCGCTGGCCACCACCGCCGTACTGTTGCCAGTGCCTTGGGTGTCCAGATCAAAGTCCTGAATCCCCAGCTTGTTGGCAATATCCGAGGTCACCCCCGCGCTGCCCATCAAACCCAGGCCCAGGGCGGCTTCGGCGAGCATGTTGTTGTCTTCGCCAGTGTTGGTGCGCGAACGGCCCAGCACCAGGTATGACAACGCATCTTCCTGGGCCATGGTCGGCTCGGAGAAGATCTGCGTGGTGGGCTGTTCGGCGCTGCCGCTCAGGCGTACACCGGCGGTCACGGTGCGGGACGGTTCGACCACCACGCGCACGGCTTCGATGTCGAGGAAGGGTTGGTCCAGCGGCCCGGCAAACAGCAGGCGTGCACGGCGCACGTTGAGGCGCTGGCCGTAGGCGCGGTAGCGGCCGTCGTTGAGCCACAGCTCGCCGCGGGTGTCCATGTTGTCGCCGATGTGCACATGGCCCTGGACCTTGGCGGTGAGGCCGAAGCCGGCGAAGTTGAGCTGGTCTTCGCCTACCTCCACGTCGATATCCATGGCCATGGCCATCGGCGGTTTGCCCTCTTCGGTCTGGCTGCCGATGATCACGGTGTCGTCGGAGACCTTGACCGTCGAAGGCGGCAGTTCGCGTACGGTGATATCGCCACGGGGGATGTGGACTTTGCCGGCAATCGCCAGTTTGTCGTCCTTGAGGCTGATCTTCAGGTCGGGGGCCACTTCCAGCTTGGCGTAGGGCTCCACGGTGACCGGCAGTTGCGAGCCTTTGAGGCTGAGGTCAACCACCAGGGCACGGCCCCAGTCGATCTGCCCCTTGAGGCTGCCCTGCCCGGCTTTGCCGCTGTGCCAGCCGCCGTTGAGCTGCACGCTTTCGCCGGCGATTTGCGCCTGCAGGTTCAGGCCCTCGAGGCTGATGGGCAGTTCCGGCCCGGAGACTTCGCCGTCCACAAGGTTCAGGTTGCCGTTGACCAGGGGCGCGAGCAAGCCGCCGGAGATACGGCCATTGCCGTTGAGTTTGCCGTTGAGCGTTTCCACCATCGGCACAAAGGGCCGCGCGACGGCGAGGTCCAGGCCGGTGAGGCTGAACGTGCCAGTGATCGGCTTGTTGTTCGGCAACGGGTTGATCTGCGCCTGCAACAACAGCTCGCCGAGCTTGCCGCCACGGAAATTCAGCTGGGTGTCGATGCGCTTGGGGTTGAGAGTGGTTTCCAGTTTCAGGGTGTCGTAGGGGAAATCCAGCCACTGGCCCTTGTCGCGCACGCGCAGGGTGCCGCCACTGGCGTCCACCGCGACCACACCTTTTGGGCCGCTCTGGGGCAGGTCCAGTTGCACATCGGCGTTGAGCCTGCCCTGCCAGGCGAAGTCTTTGGGCAAGAACCCCGAGAGGCTGTCGAGGGGGAATTGCTTGAGGTGGTAACGCAACTTCGGCTCGGACATCAGGCGCTGGTCTTCGCCACACAGGCTGGCGCCGCCGGAGACCCAGCAGTGCGCGCCAAAGGTCAGCTTGCCATCGGCCAGGCGTTCGATCTTCGCCGGGGCTTGCAGCCGCCAGTCCTGGCCACCGGCTTGCACGTCGCCGCTGGCCAGGCGCCCGCGCCAGTTGTCTTTGTCGAGGTTGCCATCCAATGCCAGGGCCAGCTTGACCAGCGGGCCAGTCAGGGCCAGTTGGACCTTCTGGCTCTTGATATCGCCCTGGGCGCTGGCGGTGAGGTTGCCAACTTGCGTCTCGCCGCTTTGAATGCCGCTGGCCTTGAGGTCGAGCTTGGCGCGTTGGGCGCTATCGAGGTTGGCGTCCAGGTTGAGGCTTTGCAGGCGGTTGTCGGCAAAGGCCAGTTGCTGGCCCTTGAGGTCGAGCTTGCCTTGAGGGGCTTTCAAGGTGCCGGCCACCTCGACACGCCCGTTGACTTGCCCGCGCAGTTGCGGCCAGAGCTGGGCCAGGCGCGCCAGCTTGATGTCGATCTGCCCGGCCAGACGCTGTTGCAGGCTGCCGCTGCCGTTGATGCGGTTGTCGCCCAGGCGGATGTCCAGGTTGGCGAGGGTCCATTGTTCGCCGGCGCCTTCGGCCTTGGCGGCGAGCACGGCGGTTTGCCCGCGCAGGCGGCCCTTGAGGTCCAGGTCTGCGTTGAGCTTGAGCTGTTCGTTCTTGAACTCGCCTTTGCTGCGCAGCGGCCCGGCCAGGGTGCCGGGCAGCTCTGCGACCCAGTAGGCGGGGTTCAGCGCCGACAGATCCAGGGCGGTGTCCCAGGCAATGCCGTCGGCAAATTGCAGGTTCAGGTGGCCTTCGGCCTTGCCTTGGCCGGCACTCAGTTTCAGCTCAGGCAGGAAGACCTGCTTGAGGTCGCCACTGAAGGGGGTGACCACATTGAACTTGCCCGCCGGGCCGTCGAGGTCAGCCTTGAGATTGCCCAGGTAGTTGCCGTCTTTATAGGAGATTTCACCGTTGAAGGTGCGCAAGGCCACTTGCGGTTCGTCGATGACCGGATAGAGGCGGTGCCAGGGAAAATCCAGCCAGTCGATCTTGGCGTCCGCGCTGAAGCCTTGCTGCCAGTCCAGGTTGGCACTGAGCTTGAGGCTTTGCTTGTCACTCGCCGTCAGGTCCAGGCCGGCAATCTGCGCGCCCTTGGCGTCAACCTTTCCCTTGAGCAGTAAATCCACCGGGCCTTTTTCGGCCGGGAGCACGGCTTTGCCCAGCAATTGGTAGCCATTGCTCAGGTCACCTTTGGCGCTCAGGTCCAGTTGGTTGAGTTGCAGGGTATCGGGCAGGTCTGCACTGGGTTTGAACGACTCGGAGGTGATGTGCACCTGCGCCGGCAGGTTTTCCACCAGGGGTTGCAGCTCGCCAGTGAGCTTGGCGGGCAGGTAGCCGCTGCTGTCGGCGTCGAGCTTGAGGGTCTTGAGCAGGTCGCCATCGATCTTGAGCGCAACGCTCCAGGGAACACCGCCTGGGGCGTAGGGCAGGCTGAGGTTGCCGGTGGCGTTCAGCGGCCAGTCGCCGGTGGGTTGCAGCAGGCCGGCGAGGTCCAGCACCAGGTCGTCGCGTTGTAAATGTACCGAGTCGATCTGCATACCGGCGCCAGTCCAATGCGCCGCCAGTTGCAGGCCCTTGAGTTCTTCGCTGCCGTTGAACAGCAGGCGACCGATGCGCACATCGCCCAACTGGATCGCAACCGGCAGCTTGAGCTCAGGCAATTGGATCGGACCGCTGCTGCTTTCGTCGGTACTGGGCGCAAATTCCAGGCTGACCTGTTCCACATCCAATTGGTCGATGCAAAGGGTCATGCGAAGCAGGCAGCCGGGCGACCAGTCAAACTTTGGCGCATTCAACTCGACGCGGCTGCCATCCTGCTGCCACAGCAGATGGTCGGCGCTCCACTGCCCGCCCAGGCGCCCCTGGAAATTTTCCACGCTCAAACCTGGCACCTGGCCCAAGGCCCAGCGACTGCCCGCCTGGGTGCCAAGCACTGACCACAGCGCCAACAACAGCAAGACGAGGATGGCAACCAACGCCAGCCCCGCTATTTTCAAACCACGCATCACAGCTCAGGCCCCATGGAAAAGTGCAAGCGAACGCCGCCCGGATCTTCGAGGGCATGGGCCAGGTCGAGGCGAATCGGCCCCACCGGGGAGACCCAGCGCACGCCGACGCCCACGCCGGTTTTCAGGCTCGGCAGGTCGAGGTTGTTGAACGAGTTGCCTTGGTCGATAAAAGTCGCGATACGCCATTTGTCGGTGATGGAGTATTGATACTCGGCACTCAGGGCCACCATGTAGCGACCACCGATGCGATCGCCGCGATCGTTCTCTGGCGACAGGGTCTGGTACTCGTAACCGCGCACGCTCTGGTCACCACCGGCAAAGAAGCGCAACGACGGCGGCACGGATTTGTAGCCGTTGGTGGCACTGCCGCCAAATTGTGCACGCCCCAGAAAGCGGTGGTTGTCCCACAAGGTGGTCAGGCCTTTGACGGTGGCCGTGCCGTAAAGCAGGTTGGTGTCAGACCCCAGCCCCTCTTTGGCGACCTTGGTGTCGAACATCAGGCGGTAGCCATGGTGCGGGTCGATGCGGTTGTCACTGCGCAGGTAGGAATAGCTCACGCCAGGCATCAGCAGGTTACTCAGGCCCGAGTCATTGCCCAGGCGGTATTCCTCGCGTTGGTACTTGAGGGAGATCACACGCGTCCAGCCACTGGGCAACTTGCTGTGCCATTCGGGGCCGATGGTGAGCAACTTGCTCAAGGTGTCGGTGTTGGCGATCTCTTCATTCTGGTAGCCGCCGGCAAAGCGCAGTTTGTCGGTGAGCGGCGGGTCGAGCGGGATGTCGTACCACAGCCCGACGTTCTGCCGCGGCGCCGACAGTTCGGCTTCCCAGCCATAACTGTGGCCCTGGGGGTTGACCCAATGGCGCGTCCAGTTGGCTTTGCCCCGTGGGCCGACGTCGGTGGAGTAACCCAGGCCCAGGCCCATGGTGCGCGGCTTGCGGGTGTCCAGTTGCACCGCCACCGGGATCACGTCATCGGTGGCGGCGGTGGGGCTGGCGTCGACGCGCACGCCTTCAAAGAAGCCGCTGGCTTGCAGGTTCTGATTGAGTTCGGCGACCAGTTCGGAGTCATAGGGCGTGCCGGGTTTGAACGGCACCATGCGCTGCAACAGCTCTTCATCAAAGGGCGTGTCGCCCGTAAAGCTGACCTTGCCCATGCTGTAGCGCGGGCCGCTGTCGTAAATGAGTTCGATGTCGGCCACGCCCGCTTGAGGGTCTACGGCAAGTTTCTGGCTGGTGAAGCGCCCGCTGAAAAAACCGTAGCGCGAGGCCTGGTTCTGGATCAGGCGCTTGGCGTCTTCGTAATGGCCGTGGTTGAGCACGGCGCCGGATTTGAGGTCGTCGCTGGCGGGCACGCGAAAGGCCTTGAGGCTCGCGGCCTGGCCATCGACCCTTAGGGTGACGTCGCGCAAATGCACCGGTTCGCCGGGGTCGATGGTGAGGGTCAGACGCGGGTTCTTGCCGCCCTTCACCTCGCTGGCAATCTGTGGCTGATAGTAGCCCAAGGCCTGCGCGGCTTTGCGCGCCTGCTCCTCGGCGCCACGGCTGAACCGCATCAAGGCTTCTTCATCACGATCGCCCACACCGCCGATATAGCCTTCGATGTTGGCTTTCAGCGCGTCGTTTGAGGGTTTGATCCGCACGTCCAGTTCGCTTTGCGCCAATGCGCCGCAGCTTGTGAACAGCAGAATCAAGCCGCTGGTAAATCTTCCTGGAAACTTCATAGGCGCGGATGCTACACGAGCGAGGGAGGAACTTTGAACCAAGATTAGTCTGAATAATTCTGTTCTAAGCCGTTGCAGGATGTAACGCCTGGGGATTGGGATGGTAAAACACATGCTCGCGCACCGGCCCTACGGCGACTTCGCCGATTTCCTCATAGCCCTGGCGCTTGTAGAAATCCAGGTAACGGGAGTTGCCGGTGTCGAGCACCACGCCGGATGAATGCGGGTCGTCGGCACACCAATTGTGTACCGCTTCCAGCAACTGCTCACCATGGTGCTTGCCCTGAAACTGCGGGTGAATGCCCAGCAGCGGCAACACATGCACAGACTCGTGGGGCAGGCACGCCATGACGGCATGATGGTATTCAAGATAACGCCGCGTACCCCGCACGCCTGTGCTCAGCCACATGCGGATCTGCCAGGCCCAGCTTTCGGTGATGCCCAGGCGCCGTTGCGGCGGTGCAATCAGGGCGATGCCGATCAGCCGGTCGTTGACGAACAGGCCAATGGCCGGAAGTTTCTGGAAGAAATGCTGCTTGACCAGTTCGCGCACGGTGGCACGTACTCGCTGCTCATAGCCCGGCCGCTCGGCTTCGAAGATGTAGGCGAAGGTCGGCTCATGGCGATACGCCTGATAAAGCAGGGATCGCGCTTCCCGGGAGTAGCCGCTATTGAGCAGGCGGATTTCGGCAGTGGCCGTCGAAGTGTCTGGCATAACAATCAATCTCCCTGGGCGCCACTCAAACATGGCGTTCTTATGGGTACGAACCTGCACAGCTCCAGTCGTTCCCACCTTAGCAGCGCATTCACCCTACCGCCACGCTGGCCCCCGTCCGACTTGTCGGCTAGCATCGCCCTTTTGCCAGACTGGACTGCCGACCATGAAAATCGTCTCCTTCAATATCAACGGGCTGCGTGCTCGCCCTCATCAGTTGGCGGCGCTGATTGAAAAGCATCAACCGGACGTGATCGGTTTGCAGGAAACCAAGGTCCACGATGATCAGTTCCCGTTGGCTGAAGTGCAGGCCCTGGGTTATCACGTGTACTACCACGGGCAGAAAGGCCATTACGGCGTGGCGCTGCTCTCGCGCCAGCCGGCCTTGAGCATGCACAAAGGTTTTGCCAGCGATGAAGAAGATGCCCAACGCCGGTTTATCTGGGGCACCTTCGCCGATGAAAACGGCCACCCAGTGACCATCATGAACGGCTACTTCCCCCAGGGCGAAAGCCGCGACCACCCAACCAAGTTCCCGGCCAAACAGCGCTTCTATGCAGACTTGCAGCACTTGCTGGAAACCCAGTTCAGCAATGACCAGGCACTGGTGGTGATGGGCGACGTGAACATTTCCCCAGAGGACTGCGACATCGGCATTGGCGCCGACAACGCCAAGCGCTGGCTGAAAACCGGCAAGTGCAGCTTCCTGCCGGAAGAACGCGAGTGGATGGCACGCTTGAAGAACTGGGGCCTGGTCGACAGCTTCCGCCACCTCAACCCGGACGTGACCGACCGTTTCAGTTGGTTCGATTACCGCAGCCGTGGCTTTGAGGACGAGCCCAAGCGCGGGCTGCGCATCGACGTGATCTTGGCGTCCACCGGGTTGGTGCCACGGGTCAAGGACGCCGGGGTGGATTATGATTTGCGTGGGCTGGAGAAACCGTCGGACCATGCGCCGATCTGGTTGGAACTGAGCTGATTGTAGGAGCGAGCTTGCTCGCGAAGAACTTGAGGGCGCCGCGTTTATTCAGGAAGCCCGCGTTATCGTTGACGTTTTTCGCGAGCAAGCTCGCTCCTACAGGAGATCAGGGGTGCCAGCCCCGTGTCGGTCATATGGCTGCAATCCAACTGACTTAATCTTGCGGCACTCCCTTTGGCCTAAGAAGGTGCCGGCATGATGCTGCGCGTTCTGTTCCTGTGTTTTGCAATCGCACTCCCCGCCGTGGCGGCCCCTCTGTCCATTCCCGACCAAGGCCCGGCCCTGCGCATCCAGGGCTCCAACACCATCGGCGCGGCACTCGGCCCGGCGCTGGTCAAAGGCTTGATGGAGTATCAGGGCTTGCAGGATGTGCGTGCTGAACCGGGTGCCGGGGTGAATGAGCAGCGCGTGGTCGGCAAGACACGCCAAGGCCAGACGGTCACCATCGAGGTGGCGGCCCACGGTTCCAGCACCGGCTTTGCGGCGCTGAAAAACAACCGCGCCGACCTCGCCGCAGCGTCCCGCCCGATCAAAGACAGCGAGCTGGTGGACCTCGATCCCCTGGGGGACTTGAAAAGCCCAGGCGCCGAGCATGTGATCGCCATCGATGGCCTGGCAATCATCGTCAACCCGCGTAACTCACTCAGTACCCTGAACACCGAACAATTGGCGCAGATCTTCAACGGCGAGGTCAGCACCTGGGAGGCGCTGGGAGGTACAGGCGGGCCCATTCATTTATATGCCCGGGATGATCAATCCGGCACCTTCGACACCTTCCGCGAACTGGTGCTGAGCCGCCGCGGCCAACCGCTTGCACCCTCGGCCAAGCGCTTTGAATCCAGCGAACAGCTGTCCGATGCGGTGAGCCAGGACCCCCAGGGCATCGGTTTTATCGGCCTGCCCTCTGTGCGCCAGGCCAAGGCGGTGGCGATTGTCGACGGCGACTCGCAACCGATGTTGCCGCTGACCAGCCTGATCGCCACCGAGGATTACCCGCTGTCACGTCGGCTGTTCTTCTACTTGCCGCCCTCTTCCCGCAACCCATGGGCCAAGGCGTTGGTGGAGTTTTCCCAAGGCAGCAAGGGCCAGGCGATTGTGGCTGCCAATGGCTTCATCGCCCAGCAGGTGCAAGCGATCGGTGTCGCGCCGCGCCCGCCGATGCCCGACGATTACCAGGCCATCGCCCGAGACGCTCAGCGCCTGACGGTGAATTTTCGCTTCGACGAGGGCAGCGCCAGCCTCGACAATAAAGCGCGCCAGGATGTGCAGCGGGTGGTCGCCTATATCAGAAGCCACGGCAAGCTGAATAAACAGGTGACGCTGGTGGGGTTTGGCGATACCAAGAATGATCCGCAACGTGCGGCGCTGCTATCGAAGTTGCGGGCGATGGCAGTGCGCCGAGAGCTGGTCAAGAGCGGCGTGGTGCTCAAGGATATTCGTGGGTTTGGCGCGCAGATGCCGGTGGCAGCCAATACGGCGGATGAGGGGCGGATCAAGAATCGGCGGGTGGAGGTTTGGGTGTACTGAAGATCGTTCCCACGCTCCGCGTGGAAATGCCGCTCTGGACGCTCCGCGTCCGCTCTTGAAAGGGTGACGCAGAGCGTCACGGGAGGCGTTCCCACGCAGAGCGTGGGAACGATCATCAGTGTTACTGCCCGCCGCGCATCAATTCCCGCGGCACATATTTGCCAATCTCGAACTTGCCAATCGCCGCACGGTGCACTTCGTCCGGGCCGTCGGCCAGGCGCAGGGTGCGTTGCATGGCGTACATATAGGCCAGCGGAAAATCATTGGACACCCCGGCGCCGCCGTGCATCTGGATCGCGCGGTCGATGACCTTCAAGGCCACATTCGGCGCCACCACCTTGATCTGGGCGATTTCGCTTTTCGCCACTTTGTTACCCACGGTGTCCATCATGTACGCCGCTTTCAAGGTCAACAGGCGCGCCATGTCAATTTCCATGCGTGAGTCGGCGATCTTATCGATATTGCCGCCCAACCGCGCCAAAGGCTTGCCGAAGGCAGTGCGGCTGACCGAGCGTTTGCACATCAACTCCAATGCGCGTTCGGCCATGCCGACCGAACGCATGCAGTGGTGAATGCGGCCAGGGCCAAGGCGGCCCTGGGCGATCTCGAAGCCACGGCCTTCGCCCAGCAACACGTTTTCATAGGGCACACGCACATTGTCGAACAGCACTTCGGCATGGCCGTGGGGCGCATCGTCGTAACCGAATACCGGCAGCGGCCGCAGGATTTTCACACCTGGGGTATCGACCGGCACCAGGATCATCGAGTGCTGCTGGTGACGCGGTGCATCGGGGTTGCTCAGGCCCATGAAGATCAGGATCTTGCAGCGCGGGTCGCAGGCGCCGGAGGTCCACCACTTCTTGCCGTTGATCACCCACTCGTCGCCCTGGCGTTCGGCGCGGGCGGCCATGTTGGTGGCGTCCGAGGAAGCCACATCCGGTTCTGTCATGGCAAAGGCGGAACGAATCTCGCCGCGCAGCAAGGGTTCGAGCCAGCGCTGTTTCTGTTCTTCGTTGGCGTAGCGCACCAGCACTTCCATATTGCCGGTGTCGGGAGCGGAGCAGTTGAATGGCTCCGGGCCGAGCAACGAGCGGCCCATGATTTCCGCCAAGGGTGCGTATTCAAGGTTGGTCAGGCCAGCGCCCAGTTCGGATTCCGGCAGGAACAGGTTCCACAAGCCCTCGGCCTTCGCCTTGGCCTTGAGCTCTTCCATGATTGCCGTGGGCTGCCAGCGATCACCTTCGCTGACTTGGCGTTCGAATACCGGTTCGGCTGGGTAGACATAAGCGTCCATGAACGCAGTGACGCGTTCACGCAGTTCCTGAACCTTGGGCGAATAGGCGAAATCCATGAGCAGCTCCCTTCTCTGAGAGGTTGTTTAGGTCATGCATTCGATGCTAGAACAGCGCTCATAATTTACCTAGCCTATTCTCGCCGTGTATTAACATTCATCACCGATATATGATCGGCGTATGAGCACCTCACAATAAGAGCGCAACGAAATGAATCTGAGCAAGGTCGATCTCAACCTCTTCATCGTCTTTGATGCGATCTACACCGAAGCCAACCTGACCCGCGCCGGGCAGATCGTCGGTATCACCCAGCCGGCGGTGTCCAACGCCCTGGCACGGTTGCGCGAGACCTTCAACGACCCGCTGTTCGTGCGCACCGCCCAAGGCATGGTGCCCACGCCCATGGCGCAGAATATTATCGGCCCGGTGCGCAATGCGCTGTCGTTGTTGCGCGTGTCGGTGCAGGAAAACCGCATCTTCAACCCGCAGCAGGCGGCCAAGACCTACCGCATCAGCATGACCGACCTGACCGAGGCCGTGATCCTGCCGCTGCTGTTCCAGCGCCTGCGTCGCCTGGCGCCGACCGTGGTGATCGAGAGTTTCCTGTCCAAACGCCGCGAAACCACCAAGGAACTGGCCGCCGGGCGCCTGGATTTTGCCGTGGATGCGCCGCTCAATACCGACCCGCAGGTGCGTCACGTCAAGCTGATGGAAGACCGCTACGTGTGTGCCATGCGCAAGGGCCACACGATGGCGGGCAAGGATAAATTCACGCTGGATGATTACCTGTCGCTGACCCATATCCATATTTCCAGCCGCCGCAACGGTTTGGGCTATGTGGACCTGGCCTTGGGCAAGATGGGCATTCAGCGCAAGATCGCCCTGCGTTCCCAGCATTACCTGATGGCCTCCCAGGTGCTGCAACAGACCGACATGGTGATGACCGTGCCCGAGCGTTTCGCTCGCCGTCATGAACTGCACTGGTTCCATTTGCCGGTCAACAACGTGCCGCCGGTGGAAACCCATTTGTACTGGCACGAAAGCACCGACCAGGACCCGGCGAACCGCTGGATGCGTGAACAGATGATCGAGTTGTGCCAGCAGGTGACGGCCCAGGAAAAGAAAGCCCAGCAGCCTTGACGTTTACGTCAACCTGCAATTAGCTTAGCGCCAAGACTTCCTTGAGCACCGCCATGAGCACCACCTACAGCATCTCCGACCTCGCCCGCGAGCTCGACATCACCACCCGCGCCATTCGTTTCTATGAAGAACAAGGCCTGCTGGCCCCCGAACGTCGGGGCCAGGAGCGCATTTACTCGGCGCGGGACAAGGTCAGCCTCAAGCTGATCCTGCGTGGCAAGCGCATCGGCTTCTCCTTGGCCGAATGCCGCGAACTGATCGAACTCTACGACCCCACCGGCGGCAACCAGATCCAACTCAACAGCATGCTGGCCAAGATCGCCGAACGCCGTGAACAGCTGGAACAACAACTGCTGGATATCGAACAGATGAAGCTGGAACTGGACACCGCTGAAGAGCGTTGCACCCAGGCCCTGGCGCAGACCATCAGCCAAGCCGGCCATTGACCAGAAGGTAACTGCCATGTCCCTCCCCTCCCACGTACGCCTGGTTGAAGTCGGCCCGCGCGACGGTTTGCAGAACGAAGCCCAGCCCATCAGCGTGGCGGATAAAGTCCGATTGGTAGACGCGTTGAGCGCCGCTGGCTTGAGCTATATCGAAGTCGGTAGTTTTGTCTCGCCCAAATGGGTGCCGCAAATGGCAGGTTCAGCCGAGGTATTTGCGCAGATCCAGCGCAAGCCCGGCGTGACCTATGGCGCACTGGCACCGAACCTGCGCGGGTTCGAGGATGCGCTGGCGGCCGGGGTCAAGGAAGTCGCGGTGTTTGCGGCGGCGTCCGAGGCGTTCTCGCAGCGCAATATCAATTGTTCCATCAGCGAAAGCCTGGAGCGCTTCGCACCGATCATGGCCGCCGCCAAGCAGCACGGCGTCAGCGTGCGCGGTTATGTGTCCTGTGTGCTGGGTTGCCCCTATGAAGGCGAGATCGCCCCGGAGCAAGTGGCGGCCGTCGCCCGCGAGCTGTATGCCATGGGCTGCTATGAAGTGTCCCTGGGCGACACCATCGGTACCGGCACGGCGGGCGCTACCCGGCGCCTGTTCGAAGTGGTCGGCGCCCAAGTGCCACGGGACAAGCTGGCCGGGCATTTCCATGACACCTACGGGCAGGCCATCGCTAACATCTACGCCAGCCTGCTGGAAGGCATCACGGTGTTCGACAGCTCAATCGCAGGCCTGGGCGGCTGCCCTTACGCCAAAGGCGCCAGCGGTAACGTCGCCACCGAGGACGTGCTGTACCTGCTCAACGGCCTGGGCATCGACACGGGCATCGACCTGGAACGCTTGATTGGCGCCGGCCAGCAGATCAGCCAGGTGCTGGGACGGCCTACGGGTTCCCGCGTGGCGAAGGTGCGTAACGCAGGTGAGTAGCACAGCTGTGAGAATGTGTTACCGCTTCCCGGCATAACGGGTAACGCGGGAACAAAATCCGCCGTGCAAACTGAAAGAAAATACTGACAAAAAACCAACTCGTTGATTTTAAAGGCTTTTAAAAAGTTGGCACGCCTTCTGCTATCTCTATGGCATAACAAGAATAAAAAGCGCCAAACCTAATAAAAATAAGACGAAACGACTCTGACATAACAAAAACAACACGGCAGAGACGCAGCTAACAGATTTTTTTGGAGAAGATGTGCTTCCCAGGGTACGGCATGCCGCAACCCGCAACCGGATAGAGAAAAATAAAACTACCTCAGGTAGCTACCCACTGGTTGGATCGTTTACGAAGAAGCAGGTCAGCGTTCAAAAAAATACGTTTGCTCTTGACCCCGGATGGGGGTCGCCAAAAAAAGCGGTACGGGCCACGGCTACCAAAAACAACAACAGGCCGCCCCTCAATAATAAGAAAAGAGCACGCAACGACAAATTAAAGGGGACCTTCGGGTCCCCTTTGTGCTTTCTGGGTTTCACTATTTGGGTGGCACAGCAGGTTCGCGGGGTATCAGGTAGATGTGGGCCGGCAGTCAGGCCGCCATCGCAGGCAAGCCAGCTCCCACAGGGGTTTGACGTTGTCAGCGCGCTTGCAGCTCCTGGATGGAAATCTCGCGCATCCGAAATTTCTGAATCTTGCCCGTCACCGTCATCGGAAACTCATCCACGATCTTGAAATACCTGGGCGTCTTGAAATGGGCGATGCGGTCCTTGCACCAGCTCAACAACTCCAACTCATTGGCCACCTGACCGGGATGGAACTTGATCCAGGCAACAATCTCTTCGCCATAACGCTCATCCGGGATGCCAACGATCTGCACGTCCGCCACCGCCGGGTGAGTAAAGAAAAACTCTTCCAGCTCCCGCGGGTAAACGTTCTCCCCCCCACGAATGATCATGTCCTTGTTACGCCCGGCAATGCACACGTAACCCTCCTCATCCATGGTCGCCAGGTCACCGGTGTGCATCCAGCCGGCATCGTCGATGGCCTCACGGGTGCCTTCAGGGTTGTTCCAGTAACCCAGCATCACGCTGTAGCCCCGGGTGCACAGTTCACCGATCACGCCACGGGCCACGGTGTTACCGGCCTCGTCGACAATCTTGGTTTCCAGTTGCGGTTGGGTGCGGCCCACCGTGGTGACACGCCGTTCGATATCGTCATCTGCGCCGGTCTGCAGCGACACCGGGCTGGTTTCAGTCATGCCATAGGCAATCTGCACCTCTGCCATGTGCAGCTCATGAATGACCCGACGCATCACCTCGATCGGGCATGTCGCCCCGGCCATGATCCCGGTGCGCAGGCTGGACACCTCGAACTCGGCCCGGCGTGGGTGATCGAGCAGCGCAATAAACATGGTCGGCACGCCATATAAGCCGGTGGCTTGTTCTTCGGCGACGGCGCTCAGCGTCAGCAACGGGTCGAAGCCGTCATTGGGGTAGATCATGGTGGTGCCGTGAGTGATACAACCGAGGTTGCCCATGACCATGCCGAAGCAGTGGTACAGCGGCACTGGGATCACCAGGCGGTCCCCTGCCGTCAGGCCCAGGCTTTCACCGACCATGTAACCGTTATTGAGGATGTTGTGGTGACTGAGGGTGGCGCCCTTGGGGAAGCCGGTGGTGCCGGAGGTGTACTGGATATTCACGGGTTGATCGAAATGCAGGCTGGCCTGGCGGCTGTGCAGGTGCTCGGGCGGCACGCCTGCGCCAAGGGCCGCCAACTGCGACCAGGGCATGAATTCAGGCGGCGGGCTGGGGTCCAGGCTGAGAAGGCCGCGCAGCTCGGGCTTCAGCGCCTGGAGCATGGCGTGGTAATCGGAGCTTTTGAACGAGCCGGCGCACACCAGCCATTGACAGCCGGATTGTTTGAGCACGTAGTCCAATTCGCTGCTGCGATAGGCCGGGTTGATATTGACCAGGATCACCCCGAGCTTGGCGCTTGCCACTTGGCAGATCAGCCACTCGGCACAGTTAGGCGCCCAGATACCCAGGCGGTCACCGGTTTGCATACCCAGGGCGAGGAACGCGCGGGCGTGCAGCTCAACCGTCTCGGCCAGCTGCCGCCAGGTGTAGCGCCGCTGCTGGTGGCGCACCACCAAGGCTTCGCCATCTGGATACTGCGCAACGGTGTGATCGAATGCCTGGCCAATGGTCATGGCCAGCAAGGTCTTGTCCTGGGAGCCACGGCTGTAGCTCGGGTGCAGTTGATCCATAACGACCCCTGTTATCTTTTTTGTAGGTTGACGTATACGTAAACTACGATTGACAGCGCCGTAACGCAAGCTTACGTTAACGTAAAGGTGAGCGCCCTCCTCCCGCGCCCCGCCCACACAACAACAAAGCTCACATTAAGGTGCCTGTCCATGAGTTACCCGTCCCTGAACTTCGCCCTCGGCGAGACCATCGACATGCTGCGCGACCAGGTGCAGTCCTTCGTGGCCAAGGAGATCGCACCGCGCGCGGCCCAGATCGACATCGACAACCTGTTCCCCGCCGACCTGTGGCGCAAGTTCGGCGACATGGGCCTGCTGGGCATCACCGTGCCCGAGGAATACGGCGGTGCCGGCCTGGGTTACCTGGCCCATGTGGTGAGCATGGAAGAAATCAGCCGTGGCTCGGCCTCGGTGGCGTTGTCCTACGGGGCGCACTCCAACCTGTGCGTCAACCAGATCAACCGCAACGGCAACCACGCACAAAAACTCAAGTACCTGCCCAAGCTGATCAGCGGCGAGCACATCGGCGCCCTGGCCATGAGCGAGCCGAATGCCGGTTCCGACGTGGTGTCGATGAAACTGCGCGCCGACAAGCGCGGCGACCATTACGTACTCAATGGCAGCAAGACCTGGATCACCAACGGCCCGGACGCCCATACCTATGTGATCTACGCCAAGACCGACCTGGAAAAAGGCCCCCACGGCATCACCGCCTTCATCGTCGAGCGCGACTGGAAAGGCTTCAGCCGCAGCAATAAATTCGACAAGCTGGGCATGCGCGGCTCCAACACCTGCGAGCTGTTTTTCGACGACGTCGAGGTACCCGAAGAAAACATCCTCGGCGTGCTCAATGGCGGCGTGAAAGTGTTGATGAGCGGCCTGGACTACGAGCGCGTGGTGCTCTCCGGAGGGCCTACCGGGATCATGCAGGCATGCATGGACTTGATCGTGCCCTACATCCACGACCGCAAGCAGTTCGGCCAGAGCATCGGCGAATTCCAGTTGATCCAGGGCAAGGTCGCCGACATGTACACCCAACTCAACGCCAGCCGCGCCTACCTCTACGCGGTGGCCCAGGCGTGCGAGCGTGGCGAGACCACGCGCAAGGACGCCGCGGGCGTGATCCTCTACAGCGCCGAGCGCGCCACGCAAATGGCCCTGGATGCGATCCAGATTCTGGGCGGCAATGGCTATATCAACGAATTCCCCGCCGGGCGCCTGTTGCGTGACGCCAAGCTCTACGAAATTGGTGCGGGCACCAGTGAGATTCGGCGGATGTTGATCGGTCGCGAACTGTTCAACGAAACCCGCTGAAGGAGCACGCTCATGGCCACCCTGCACACCCAGCTCAACCCGCGCTCTGCGGAATTTTCCGCCAACCGCGCGGCGATGCTTGAACAGGTCGACGCCCTGCACAGCCTGCTCGCCCATGTCCATCAAGGTGGCGGCGCCAAGGCCCAGGAACGCCACACCTCACGCGGCAAACTGTTACCCCGCGAGCGTATCAACCGTCTGCTCGACCCGGGCTCACCGTTTCTCGAGCTGAGCCAACTGGCCGCCCACCAGGTGTATGGCGAAGACGTCCCGGCTGCCGGGGTGATTGCCGGCATCGGCCGGGTGGAAGGTGTCGAATGCATGATCGTGGCCAACGATGCCACGGTCAAAGGCGGCTCCTATTACCCGCTGACCGTCAAAAAGCACCTGCGCGCCCAGACCATCGCCGAGCAGAACCGCCTGCCGTGCATCTACCTGGTGGACTCCGGCGGCGCCAACCTGCCGCGCCAGGACGAGGTGTTCCCCGACCGCGAGCACTTCGGGCGGATCTTCTTCAACCAGGCCAACATGAGCGCCCAGGGCATTCCCCAGATTGCCGTGGTGATGGGCTCGTGCACCGCCGGCGGCGCCTACGTGCCGGCCATGGCCGACGAAGCGATCATGGTGCGCCAGCAAGCCACCATCTTCCTCGCCGGCCCGCCGCTGGTGAAGGCCGCCACCGGTGAAGTGGTGAGCGCCGAAGACCTGGGCGGTGCCGATGTGCACTGCAAGGTCTCGGGCGTAGCCGACCACTATGCCGACAGCGATGAACACGCCCTGGCACTGGCACGGCGCAGCGTGGCCAACCTCAATTGGCGCAAGCAGGGTGAGCTGCTGCAACGCCCGCCGGTGGCGCCGCTGTACAGCAGCGAAGAGTTGTACGGCGTGATCCCGGCGGATGCCAAGCAACCCTTTGATGTGCGCGAAGTCATCGCACGGCTGGTGGACGGCTCGGTGTTCGATGAGTTCAAGGCCCTGTTCGGCACGACCCTGGTGTGCGGCTTTGCGCACTTGCATGGCTACCCGATAGCGATCCTGGCCAACAACGGCATCCTCTTCGCCGAAGCCGCGCAAAAAGGCGCGCACTTTATCGAACTGGCCTGCCAGCGCGGGATTCCGCTGCTGTTCCTGCAAAACATCACCGGCTTTATGGTCGGCCAGAAGTACGAAGCCGGCGGCATTGCCAAGCACGGCGCCAAGCTGGTCACCGCCGTGGCGTGCGCCAAGGTGCCGAAATTCACCGTGATCATCGGCGGCAGCTTTGGTGCGGGTAACTATGGGATGTGTGGCCGCGCCTATGACCCGCGCTTTTTGTGGATGTGGCCCAACGCACGCATTGGCGTGATGGGGGCCGAACAGGCCGCCGGGGTGTTGGTGCAGGTCAAGCGCGAACAGGCTGAGCGCGCCGGCAACGGTTTCAGTGCCGAGGAGGAAGACGCGATCAAGCAGCCGATCCTCGACCAGTATGAAACCCAGGGCCACCCCTACTACTCCAGCGCGCGCTTGTGGGATGACGGCGTGATCGACCCGCTGCAGACCCGTGACGTGCTGGCCCTGGCCTTGTCCGCCGCACTGAACGCCCCCATCGAGCCGAGCCGCTTCGGCGTGTTCCGCATGTAGCCTGTAGGAGCGAGCTTGCTCGCGAAGAACCTCAGGGCAACGCGGTCATTCTGAAGCCCCGCGTTATCGTTGACGATCTTCGCGAGCAAGCTCGCTCCTACAGGAGGCCTCTCATTATTTCGGAGCTCCTTGCATGAGCGACTTCAACACCCTCGAACTGATCACTGACCGCCGTGGCTTTGCCACGCTGTGGCTCAGCCGCGAAGCCAAGAACAACGCGTTCAACGCCCAGATGATCCGCGAGCTGATCCTGGCCCTTGACCGCGTACAAGGCGACCCGTCCCTGCGCTTCCTGGTACTGCGCGGGCGTGGCAAGCACTTCAGCGCCGGTGCCGACCTGGCCTGGATGCAGCAATCGGCCGAGTTGGACTACCACACCAACCTGGACGACGCCCGGGAACTGGCAGAGCTGATGTACAACCTGTCCAAACTGAAAATCCCCACGCTGGCGGTGGTGCAAGGTGCGGCCTACGGGGGCGCGCTGGGCCTGATCAGCTGCTGTGACATGGCCATCGGTGCCGACGACGCGCAGTTCTGCCTGTCGGAAGTGCGTATCGGCCTGGCGCCGGCGGTGATCAGCCCGTTCGTGGTGCAGGCCATCGGCGAACGCGCTGCCCGTCGTTATGCACTGACAGCCGAGCGGTTCGGCGGCCAGCGCGCACGGGAGATCGGCTTGCTGGCGGACAGTTATCCGGCCGAGAGCCTGGATCAACAGGTGGACCTGTGGGTCACCAACCTGCTGCAAAACAGCCCGGCGGCCATGCGTGCCAGTAAGGATTTGCTGCGCGAAGTGGGCAACGGTGCCCTCACCCCCGCATTGCGACGCTATTGCGAAAATGCCATAGCGCGTATTCGGGTGAGCGCCGAGGGCCAGGAAGGTTTGCGCGCGTTTCTGCAAAAGCGTGCGCCAAGTTGGCAAAATCAGGAGCCACGCTCATGAGCACACTCACCACCGTTCTGGTGGCCAACCGTGGCGAGATCGCCTGCCGGGTCATGCGCACCGCCAAGGCCATGGGGTTGACCACCGTGGCTGTGCACAGCGCCATCGACCGCGATGCCCGCCATAGCCGTGAAGCCGATATCCGCGTCGACCTGGGCGGCAGCAAAGCCACCGACAGTTACCTGCAAATCGACAAGCTGATTGCCGCCGCCCACGCCAGCGGCGCACAGGCGATTCACCCCGGCTACGGCTTCCTTTCAGAAAACGCCGGCTTCGCCCGTGCCATCGAGGCGGCAGGCCTGATCTTCCTCGGCCCGCCCGCCTCGGCCATCGACGCCATGGGCAGCAAATCCGCGGCCAAGGCCCTGATGGAGACGGCTGGCGTACCTTTGGTACCGGGTTATCACGGCGAGGCCCAGGACCTGGAGACCTTCCGCGCCGCCTGTGAGCGTATCGGCTACCCGGTGCTGCTCAAGGCCACGGCGGGCGGCGGTGGCAAGGGTATGAAGGTGGTCGAGGACGTCAGCCAACTGGCCGAAGCCCTGGCCTCCGCCCAGCGTGAGGCGCTGTCGTCGTTCGGCAACGGGCAGATGCTGGTGGAGAAATACCTGCTCAAGCCGCGGCATGTCGAGATCCAAGTGTTTGCCGACCAGCAAGGTCATTGCCTGTACCTCAATGAGCGCGACTGCTCGATCCAGCGGCGCCATCAGAAAGTCGTGGAAGAAGCCCCGGCACCCGGCTTGAGTGTCGAGCAGCGCCGGGCCATGGGCGAAGCGGCCGTGCGCGCTGCCCAGGCCATCGGGTATGTCGGCGCAGGTACGGTGGAGTTTTTGCTGGATGCCCGTGGCGAGTTTTTCTTCATGGAGATGAACACGCGGTTGCAAGTGGAGCATCCGGTGACCGAAGCGATTACCGGCCTCGACCTGGTGGCCTGGCAGATCCGGGTGGCCCAAGGTGAGGCGCTACCGATCACGCAAGAACAGGTCGCGTTGAACGGTCATGCAATTGAAGTGCGGCTGTATGCCGAAGACCCGGCCAATGACTTTCTGCCCGCCACCGGGCACCTGGCGCTGTACCGCGAGTCCAGCCAGGGCCCTGGACGCCGCGTGGACAGTGGCGTCGAGCAAGGCGACAGCGTGTCGCCCTTCTACGACCCGATGCTCGGCAAGTTGATTGCCTGGGGTGAAGACCGCGAACAGGCGCGCCTGCGCTTATTGAGCATGCTGGATGAGTTTGCGGTCGGCGGGCTCAAGACCAACCTGGGCTTTTTGCGGCGCATCATCGGGCACCCTGCGTTTGCCGCCGCCGAATTGGACACCGGGTTTATCCCGCGCTATCAGGATGAGCTGTTGCCGACGCCAGGGGCCTTGAGCGATGAGTTCTGGCAGGCGGCGGGCTCGGCGTTTATGCAGAGCTTGCCGGCGGGTGACGGGCCTTGGGCCAATCGCCAGGGCTTTCGTGCGGGCCTGCCTGCCGAGGTGTCGCTGCACCTGAGCTGCAATGGGCAGGATCGGTTGGTGACACTGACCGGGCAACCGTCTCAGTTATGCGGCGAACAGTTGCTGACTGAACATCAGGGCGTGCGCCGTGCTCATCTGGCGGTGCGCAGTGAAGGCAGCCTGTACCTGCGTTGGGACGGCGAGATGCATGCCGTCAGCCTGTTCGACCCGATTGCGGCGGTCGAGGCCAGTCAATCTCATCAGGGCGGCCTCACCGCACCGATGAACGGCAGCATCGTGCGAGTACTCGTGGAGGTGGGCCAAACTGTTGAAGCCGGCGCTCAACTGGTGGTGCTCGAAGCCATGAAGATGGAGCACAGTATCCGGGCGCCCCACGCCGGGGTGGTCAAGGCGCTGTTCTGCCAGGAAGGTGAAATGGTGGCAGAAGGCAGCGCGCTGGTGGAGCTTGAAACGGCCGGCTAGAACTTCGCCGTGGCTTGCACCACCACACCCAGGAGGCGGCAGCCGTCGGTGAGCAGCACCTTGGGGTAAGTGGGGTTGAGCGGCACCAGGTAGTGCTGGCCGCTTTCTTCCTGCAATCGGCGAAAGGTGGCCTGGGGGGTGCCAGCCCATTGGGCCACCACCAGCCTGCCGGGCTCGGGCGCGATGGCCGGGTCAACCAGGATCATCATGCCAGCCGCAATGCTCATGCCCGTGGGGGCGGTCATGGCGTCTCCCGTCACCGGCAGCCAGAATGCCTCGCCTCGGGCGTGGTAATCGGTCAATTCGTAGCGCTCGGTGCTATAAGGCGCACGCTCTTCACGCAGCTCGCAGGCCTGCTTCCAGTCGCTGACCGGGTAGCGGAAATACGGGTTGTAGTGCGCTTCCCGTTCAGGCACTTGCGCGGCCCGTTCACGAATCTCCAGCGCCACCTCCAAATACCCCAGCCCCAGTTCGGCCAGCACGCGGTTCATGTCCGCCAGGCTCGGCACGCGGCGTTTATTGAGCCAATGGCCGATGCCGCCCTGGGACATCCCCAGGCGCTGCGCCAGTTCATCCTGCGTGACCTTGCGGTCTTTCATGTTGGCTTTGACCAACGCTATCCAGTTATCCATGGCGCATCACAATACGGCGCCCATTTTTGCGGGCAATAAACAGTTTGTAGTAATCCATAAAACGACAGGAATACGATACGTACTATCATCAAGCCCAAGGATTTCGACACCCACCGGAGTACTGCCGCTTATGACGACCCGCACGCACCCAACGCCCGACACATCCGAACTGACTGAAGTAAACGACATGTGCAACAGTGGCGCGGCCCAGCGCGCACTGGACTACTACTTGAAAGAAAATCGGTCGACGCCGGATTCGGACGGGGCCATGTTCGCGATCAAATCCGATGTCAGCCAGGAGGAAGCCCTGATACACGCCTCGGACCTGTTGCGCAGTGCAGCGGCAACCGCCTACGAGTCGGCGTGCAGCCATCAGGGCAACCAACGCGACCTGGCGTTTTCAGTGGTGTATTTGATCGATATGGCGAAGGCGATGGTGGAGCGGTCGTTGCAAGCGCCCAGAGCGGCGGCAAACGCGTAGCAGGCATGAAAGAAAAATATTTCTATCCCACGGATAAAAACATTTGACTTGCAAATGATAATGATTATTATTGGGCTCAGCTGATCGCAAGATCAGTCGATAGACCAAGAGACCTTAGGTCGGACTCTTGGAATATCTCCTCATCAGGCTAATCACGGTTTTTGACCCGGCTCTTTGGCCGGGTCTTTTTTTTGCCAGTTTTCCTGGCGTGGCTTCAGGCTAATGAAGACTGTGTGTTGCTTGATGCCGCGCATGGTAGCAAAAGACTATCGCCCAACGAAAGTCGTCCGAGTGCTCTAGCGCGTATCTCTGCGAATTAGCGCTTGAGAATCAATCTCATAGACTCTAAGCTGCGGCGGCGTCAGGGATGACGCCCCCTCCCCCTGCAACAATTTTTGCATCCAGGTTTTACCGAACGCCTGTGTAAGATAGCCGCCACATCACTCATATTCAGGCAACCAGACTATGACCGTGGCCTTGACCTCCATCAAGATCAGCACCGACTTCGACAGCGGCAACATCCAGGTCCTGGATGCCAGCGACGCTTATCAGTTGTTGCTGGCAATCAAACCCGACACCCGCAGCGATCACTACCAATGGTTCCACTTCAAGGCCGAAGGCATGCACGTGGGGCACACCCACACCTTTCGCTTGAGCAACGCCGGGCGCTCGTCCTACAAACATGCCTGGAGCGGCTACAACGCCGTGGCATCCTACGACCATATCAACTGGTTCCGGGTACCGACGCGCTTTGATGGCGAGATCCTGCACATCACCCTTCAGACCCGGCAAAAGCACGTCTGGTTTGCCTATTTCGAACCCTACAGCCGTGAACGCCATGACTGGCTGATCGAGCAAGCCCTGAAGTACGCCGGGGTCACCCTGCTGGCCACTGGCAAGAGCGCTGAAGGCCGCGATATCCAACTGCTGCGCCGTGGCAAAGGGATCGAAGGCCGGCGCAAGGTGTGGATCATCGCCCAGCAGCACCCCGGTGAGCACATGGCCGAATGGTTTATGGAGGGCGTGATTGAGCGCCTGCAAAAGGACGGCGACGACGAACTGAAAAAGCTGCTGGCCGTCGCAGACCTGTACCTGGTACCGAACATGAACCCGGATGGCGCCTTCCACGGCCACCTGCGCACCAACGCCATGGGCCAGGACCTCAACCGCGCCTGGCAAAGCGCCAGCCAGGAACTCAGCCCGGAAGTCCTGTTCGTCCAGCAACAGATGGAAAAATACGGCGTGGATATGTTCCTCGACATTCACGGCGATGAAGAAATCCCCTATGTGTTCACCGCCGCCTGCGAAGGCAACCCCGGCTACACGCCGCGCATCGAAGCCCTGGAAAAACACTTCCGCAGCCATTTGAGCCACCTGACCCGCGACTTCCAGACCACCCACGGCTACACCCGTGACCTGCCCGGCCAAGCCAACATGACCCTGGCCTGCAACGCGGTAGGAGAAAAATACGACTGCCTGTCCCTGACCCTGGAAATGCCCTTCAAGGACAACGACGACGCGCCCAACCTGCGAACTGGCTGGTCAGGTGATCGTTCGAAACAGTTGGGCAAGGACGTATTGAGCAGCATCGCCGATATCGTCGGGCGTTTGCGCTAACCCCTGAGGCGAGCTTTGCTCGCTCGCCACCAAAAGCGGTCAATCCTTGCTGCCGGTCATGCTTTGCAAGACACCATCGCGGCGGATCAAACCGTGGAACAACGCGGCCGCCAGATGCACCAGCACGGTGAGAAACAGCAGATAGGCCAAATAACCGTGAGCCTTGCGCAACAACGCAAACAACGGCGCATTCGCCCCCAGCAGCGCGGGTAGTTGCAGGTTACTACTGAGCATCACAGGGTCACCGGCCGCTGAAATCATCGCCCAACCCAGCAGCGGCAACACCAGCATCAACGCGTACAACAGCACATGAGAGGCCTTGGCTGCCAGCCTCTGCCACACCGGCAAATCCGCTGGTAACGGCGGCTGACGGGTGGAAAAACGTACCGCCAGGCGCACGATCACCAGTGCCAGAATCGCAATGCCCAGCGGCTTGTGCAGGTGGATCAGCCACTCATGGCGCTCCGACACCGACGCCGCCAGACCCGCGCCGATAAACAGCATGGCGATGATCATCAACGCCATCAGCCAGTGCAACACGCGCGCCAGGGGCGCAAAGAACCGTGGTTGAGCATTCATGGCTTCAACTCCTGAGGGGCGCTGTGCAACGGGCTGACTTCACCGGCGCGGCGCAGGTACGAACTGGCATACGCGGCCGAACGTGCGGCCAGCAAGGGGTCGTTGGAGGCTTGGATACCACTGGGCAGAATCAACGGGTCAAAGTTGATATCGCGGCAATCACCGTCTGCCTGGGGCTGGCTGCTTTGCAACACCAACGTGCCGGCGTTGAGTACCTTGTGCGCGCCGGTCCAAATCTTGCTTGCGTCGTCCAGCGAGTCGCCGGGGTTGGCCAGGGTCATGTTCAACTGCCAACGCAAGGGCCCGGCAGCCAGGCGTCGCACCAAATCCTGCTCCAGGAAGTCACTGCCAGCAGGTGCGGTATCACCCGCCGCATCCTGGCTCTGGGGCACCACCTCCCAACGCACGGCCTGGCGCGTACCATCGGCAGCCACTAGGTAAAACGCGTTGATGCCGTTATAGGTTTCAGTCGCATAACTGGCCGATGGCTTGGCGGTCTTGACCCAGGCCAGGAATGGCGCGGTCTCCGGGTGTGCGGCAAAAAAAGCCGGCATGCTCGACGGGTTCGGCTTGCCAGTGGCCGGGTCTGGCGCGCCGGCCTTGAGCAACTGGTAGAACGCCTCGGGCGTGCCCACCGGGAACACCGGCATGCTGTTCATCCCTGTACGCCATTGCTGGCCGTTGGCCTGGCTGAACTGCACGGCGAAACTGCGAATCGGCACACTGCTGTCCGGCGCGTAGGGGTTGCCGCTGGGCAAGGCAAAGCGGCCGATGATCGGAGTCTTGGCCTCGCTGAACACCTGGGCGTTGGAATAGGCACGGACCTCGGTACTACTCTGGAAATAACCCGCCACGCATACGCCCTTGGCATGGTTACGGCGAAAGCCCGGATGCACGCCGTTATTGGTTTCCAGAGCATTGACCAAGGTTTTTGGCCGCAGGCGTTGTGGGTCGAGCGTGCCATTGACGTAGGCAAATGCCCCGGCAACAACCGCAACCACGGCACCGATGCCGGCAAGTCGTGCGATCAGGCTCGCAGTGCTCAAGGGAGGACGGGGTGGTGATGAGTGATCTACCATGCAGGAACTCCAGGGCCAGAGGCCTCAGGCTGAAACATAAGGTCGGAGCATTAAGACGAACGCCGATGGGCTCTATTCCAAGGCCCTGGATTTATTTTGCGGGACGGGGAATAACCTTCAACGCCAAACGTCTCTCTAGTCCCAGCGTAGTGATCAGCCAGACACCCATGCATGAACTCGACGAACAGTTACGCGAACTCATCCCCAGGTTGCGGCGTTTTGCCGTGTCCCTGACGCGCAACAGCAGCAGCGCCGATGACCTGGTGCAATCGACCCTGGAACGCGCGATCGTCGCCTGGGCCGATAAACGTATCGAGGGCGATCTGCGCGCCTGGCTGTTTTCGATCCTCTACCGGCAGTTCCTCGACGCCCACCGCCGCAACCGCCGCTATGCGCGCATGCTCGAATTCTTCACCGGCCGCGATGACGTGCAACCTTCGGTGGAACGCACGGTGCTGGCCCAATCCACCTTGCAAGCCTTCGACCAACTGAACACCGAACAGCGCGCCCTGTTGCTGTGGGTGTCCGTCGAGGGCTTGAGCTACAAGGAAGTGGCCGAGATCCTCAAGGTGCCCATCGGCACCGTGATGTCACGCCTGTCCCGCGCACGCCAAGCGCTGCGTCAACTCAGCGATGGCGAAATGACCGGCCCTGCCCTGCGGAGACTCAAATGATCAGCCTGCCCCCCAGCGAACGCGATTTACATGCCTACGTCGATCACCAATTGCTCGACACTGATCGCCGTGTGCTTGAAACCTGGCTGGCCAGCCACCCCGAAGTGGCGGCCCAGGTACAGGCCTGGCAACAGGATGCGCAGTTGCTGCGTGCGTCGTTGAGCGGCGCCCTGCAACAGCCGCACAACCCGGCATTGGACCCGGCGCTGATTCGCCAGCGCATCAAGAAACAGTCCCGTCGGCACTTGGCCACGGCGGCGTTGTTGCTGATCGCCGTGAGCCTCGGCGGGGTTGGCGGTTGGCACGCCCGTGAAGCCACCCAGCCGCCGCTGTTGCCGATGACCGACGCCATGCAGGCCTACCGCCTGTTTGCCCAGGACGGCATCATGCCCGCCGACTACAACGCCCAGGACCGCGGCACCATGCAGGCCTGGCTCGACCGTTATTTCAACCAGGCCCATCGCCTGCCCGACCTGAGCCAAGCCGGTTTCAAGCCGGTCAGCGGGCGCCTGCTCACCACCGACCAAGGCGCGGCAGCCATGGTGCTGTACCAGGACGCGCAAGGCCGGCGCATCAGCTTCTATATCCGCCCGCCGGGCCCGAACAACGGTTTCCTGCCTCGCGGCAGCCGCAGTGCCGATGGCTTGCAGGCCGACTACTGGTCGGGCGGCGGCTACAACTACGCGATGGTCAGCCCGGTGGATCAGGCCGCCGCGTTGCAGACGCCATTCTAGAAACCGACGTCCAGCACCACGTTATCCAGATAGGTGCCAGCCGGCGGCGTGGGCTGGTCGGTGTAGACCTTGGCGTTGTAGTTGTACACCTGGCTGCCATTACCCAAGCCGTTGCCGGGATTGACCTCGGCCGTGGAGCTGGCCCGCCGCGCCGCGCCGACACTGCCCCAACGCGTGGTGCCGGCACTTTTGAAAATGTCATAGGCCAGGTAATTGCCGCCGAAAACCATGCGCCGCCGGCCGCCGACACTCACCGGGTTCTGGCCATCGCTCAAGCCCACGGTATAGGCGCTGCCCTTGGTGCAGGCGATGTTGATGGTCTGCCCGCTCACCGCACTAAACCCACTGACCACCGGCGCGCTGCCGAAGCTGATATTCGGGGCGGTGATCTGGCAATCGTTGGTCACGGTCATGCTGACGGTCAGGGACGCCGTGCCGCTGCCAATGTCACGTCCCAGGCAAATGCCGCCAAGGCCGATCCCCGAGCAATAATTCCACACCCAGGCGATGCTCAATGTCTCGGTGTACACCCCGGCGGCGACGTTGCTGCCAGTGATGCTGCTCAGGTACAACGGCACAGTTTTCGCGCCGGGCCCGGCGATCAGGCCGATGCTCTGGGCGATGCCGCCAGCGCCGCCGAAATCGAATTGGCTGCCACGGGTGATGGGATAGCTGGTGCTGTTGTTGCCATAAATCGTGTAGCTGATCACATCACCGGTCGGCCCGACCATACCGGTCTGGGGCGAGGTGATCGTGGCGTAAAAATGGTCGGTGGACACCAGCAGCGATATCAGCGCCGAGGTGCAACTCAACCCTGAGTTGGCCGTAGAGCTGGTTTGCGCGGCGGTGCGCACCGTCATCGAACTGATCGAACCAAAACTGGCCGGCACGGTGGACACCACCGAACACGCCGCCATGGCCTGCCCGCAAAACAACAACCCCACGCCATACAACCCTACGCTGCCCCTCACCTGAACACTCCCTGTTCAATCCCTCATTGGCACACTAATGGCCCGATCAAGGGCACGTCCTGTTGCTGCTCGTCCATATCGAAGGTTGCCTGGCAGGTGCGGCCCTGTCCCAAAGTGACCTGCAAGGTGTTGTGGGCGCTGAGGTTTTCCAGGTACACCAGGCCATCCCAGCCGACCACCGCCTGGGTGTTGCTTTGCTCGTGCACCACCAGGCTGCCCAGCGGCAACTCCTGATGCTGGCGGTCCACCAGGGTGATGCTTGCAGCGAGCACCCGGCGCAGGGGGAATTCCAGCAGGTAGCCACTGCCTCGGCGCACCGACACGCGCTGTTCCACATTGGGGCTTTGCACATTCGCCGGCAGGTTCAACGGGTCGATCTCGTATTTGCCGCGGTAATAGGCACTGCTCCACGGCACCAGCAAATGGCCGTTGCGGTCGGTCTGGCCCACTAGCTGGTTTTCGTAGCGCACCGGAATCCCGGCAAAGCCCTGGGTGCTCACGACCACAAAGGCGTCATTGATGCGGTTGGCGGCAAAGGTTTCGCCGCCCATCCACACCAGTGAGCCGCTGGCATCGGCCCAGCGCGTCATGGCCTCGCTGCTGCCGTACACGCCGGCCTGCAACTGCACCGACTGCAAGCGCCAGGTCAGGTCGGCCTGTCGATAGCTGGGGGCATCGCCCTGGGCATAGCCGAGGTTGTAGCCCACCCCGCCTTCGCTGGGCACCGCGCGGCTGTAGTTGATGCGCTGGCGACTGGCGCCGTCCTTGCTGCGCTCGGTACTCAAGGCCAGGCTGCCGTTGAGGTCGAACGGGATGACCAGTTGCGCCTGCATGGCCCAGTTGCTGTCACCGATTTCGCGGTTGGCTGACAGATAAAAGCTGGTGTTGCGCCACAACGGTTTGCTCCAGCTCAGGTTGAGCAGGCGCGTGCGCGAGTCGTCCGCCGCCTGCACGTCGAAATAACCCAGGCCCAGGCTGCCGAAACGTTGGAGGTTGAGGCTCAGGGTCACCTGCTCGCTGCGCTTGCTGAGGCTGGCGTAAGGGGTATCGACCAGGGTCAGGTCGGCGTAGTCGTCGCGGCGCTCCACCCGTTGGTACATAAAGCTGTAGCGCGTGCTGTTGTACTGGTAACCGAGGCTCAGTTGCTGGCCCGTGCGGCTGTCGAACTGGCTCTGGCTGAGGGCGGTATTGAGCACGCCGAAGTTGCCCAGGCGCAGGTTGCCGCCGAGCCCGCCGAGGGTCAGGTCGCTGGAGGCTTCGGCGTGGCTTTCCAGGGTCAGGTTATCGGAATAGCCGTAGCGGAACGTGCCACTGGCCACGCCCGGCCCGTAGCCGAAGTCCCGCAGGGTGTAGTCACGGCGCAAGGTACCGGCGGCCAGCGAAAAATCCGTCAAGCCTTGTTGCAGCAAGGTGCTGGTGACGTAGAACGGCACCGTGGTCGACACTTGGCGTCCCAGGGCGTCGGTAGTGACCACCACGGCCTCGCCGGCACCGTTGATAAACGGGATGTTGGTCAAGGTGTAGGGGCCGGGTTGCAACTGTGCGCTGTCGGATTTATAGCCGTTGATAAACAGATCCACCGACGACGGCACCGCCGCCTCACCGGCAAACTGCGGCAAGGGGTACGTGACCAGGTCGGGGCGCACGGCAAAGTCCCGCGACAGTTGCACCCCGCCCAGGCGCACCGAACTGCTCCAGGGCAGCGCACCGCTGATCACGTCGCCAGCCTCGTAGGTCAGCAGGCGCTCATCGTCGGAGAAACGCCAGGTGGTGTCGTAACGTCGGTAACCATTGTTGAGGGTGCCGCCGCTGACTCCGTCGGACAGGGTCTGGCGCAGTTGCCCGGTGTTGGACAAGGTGCCCCAGGTGTCGAACAGCCGCACTTCGTTCCACGCCGCGAGGTAACTGCCGCCGTCGTCGGTGTCATTGAAATACACGTCATAGTTGAGCAAGGCGCCGAAGCTGCTCATGGCCTGGGTACGCGGATAGGTATTGCGGTTGCCGATGAACTGTTCCTGCAGCCAGGAAGGCGGCACATCCAGCAGCAGGCGCTGGCCGTTGCTGTCGTAGTCGCTGTGCAGGCCCGGCACCTGGTCCAGGGCCACACTGCCGACGGGCTCACCGGGCAGTTTCATGCCCACGTCCTGCAACGCGCTGGCCGGCACAAACAGCTGGCCGGCGCGCTGCTCGACCGCGATAACGCGGCCGGTGTCCATCTGGTTGACCACCAGTTCCAGAAACAGCTGTGCATCGGCAACTGCCTCCATGCTGCCGGGCGGCGGCGGCAAGTCGCCCGCCATCGCTGCGCCCCACAGCCCGCTTGCCACTGCCACCGACGGCCATAAAACCCGAGCCCAACCACGACTCACCATGGCGTTGTGTCCTTCAATGGACATCTCCATCCTGTTAAAACCCGGGCGTGTGCCCGTTGCGCTACATTGCGGTTAGCGCTTGGGCGCCAGGCTCTCCAGTTGCGGCGCGCCGTTGACCCGGACCTGCAACGGCTGGTCGGCCGATACCGCGTCCGGCACCGGCCAACGCATGCTCGCGCCCGGCAGCACATAGCCGAGCAAGCCTTCTACCAACGGCCGGGTCTGCCCGCCCTGTTTGAATGACGCATCGGTAAGCCGCGCATGCACGGCGCCCTGGTTGCGCACCTCGATGTAGTTGCGCCCTGCCACGTTGACCTTTTGCCAGCTTAACTGCGGCTTGCCCGCGCCCTTGGGATCGCGCTGCCGGGTAGCGTCATCTTTGCTCCACAAGCCGGCGCCGTAGGCAAACAGCGGCACCGAATAACGCATCTGAAAGCGAATCGCCGCCGCCGTGTTCTTGCCCTCCGGCGGCGCCGGCACCTGCAACGCCGAGGGGATTTCATCAATGATGATGCGATAGGCCAACTCCTGCCCCGGCGGCACTTCCCGGGTGCGGGTCAGGCGCACCAGTTGCTTCTGGCCCGGCTCGATCTTGGCCACCGGCGGGCTGCCGATCACATCGCGCTGGTTCTGGTACTGCTCGTCAAAGCCATTCTGGCTCCAGGCAAACACGCGGATCTGCAGGTTGGCGGTCTCGGTGCCACGGTTCTCCAGCCACAGCGCGCTGGCCTGTTGGTCAGCCTCCAGCACCGGGTCGATGGGCCAGATCAGCACCGAACTGGCCGCCTGTACAAACCCTGCCGAGCACAACGCCCCCAAGGCGAAACCCGCGGTCCATAACCGTCGCAAAGCACAACCCATGACACCCCTCCTTAAAACCGTTAGCCCTACCACGTCAGCTGCACCTGCAGCGTGTCGCTGTACGTCCCCCCAGGCTGATTGCCCGGTAAAACCACCCGCCCGTAAATCGGCAGGCTGATGTTGCTCGCATCGCTGTAGGTCACGCTGACGCTCTGGTTGATGCCCAGGCTCTGGCTGAACGCCGCATCGCGAAACAATTGGTAAGCCACCCGCGCGCTGCCACTGTTGAGCTGCAAATTGCGTCCGGTGCTGCTGTACAGGCCACCATCCACGCTCATGCTCAGGGCCACGCCCGGCGTGCATTGCAGGGTTACGCCGCCAGTGAGAGCCGCTGTGACCGTGCTGGTGGCCAGGGCCGAATAGCTGCCGTAGGCCAAGGTGCCGTAGTTGGCGCCGCCGCCCACGATCAGACAGCCCGGCGTGATGGTCGCACTCACCTGGAAGCTCTGGTTGACCACCGCCGACAGCGGTAACGGTATCGCCAGGCCGATGGCGAGCAACACCCTGGGCCACATCGTTAGAACGTCAGTTCCACGGCCACGGTGTCGGTGTAGGTGCCCGCCGGCAGACCCGCCTTGCCCACCGCCCGGCCGTAAAGGTTGACGGTCTGCGCCACGCCGGTACTGGTGGCGAGGGTCACCACGCCGTCAATCGCCAACAGCGCTGAACGCCCGCTATCAGTGTAGAAATCGTAGGGCACGAAGTTACCCACGCCATCGGCCAGCGCACGGGTGCCACCGGGGGAAGCACCGTCGTGGGCGCCGGCACGCACCTTGATCGTTGGCGCGGTGCCAGCCGAACACAGGATCGACAACGCGCCGCCGGTACCGGTGCCGCCGAGCAGCTGGGCGTCGGCATTGGTAAACAGGCTGTTGGTGGTGCCGAAGTTCAAGCTACCGAAATTCAGCCCGGTGGCCGCTCCAGAGCCGTTGACCTGGCAACTGGCGATCAAGGTCAGGCTGGAACTGATCTGCCCGGTCACCGTGGTCGCCGCGTTCAGGCTGGACGCCAGCCCCAGGCCCAGGGCACAGAGGCCGATTCGCGATACAAGTACATGCATGATATCCATCCTCATGGTTTACCAATCCAGAGTCACCGTCAGGGTGTCTGTGTAGAGGCCGGCCGGTAGGGCCCTGGTATTCGCCACCACGGAACCGAATACCGGGATCGGTACCTGGGTGCCCTGGGTCACGACGAAATTGCGTTGCTGGCCGATCCTGTAGGCACTGCGCCCCTGGGGGTCAGCCGACAGTCGATAGGGAATGGTCTGGCGGCCATTGCTCAGGCGCCGCGTGGTCCCGTCGCCGTTAGCCCCCCCATCGATGGTCACCGTGAAACTGCTGACCACCGAAGGATTGCAGGACACCGACAGCGGCGCCTTGTCGCCATCGGAGATCGCCGCGTCCAAGGTCTCGTTCCACGTCGGCCCCTGGCTGCCAAAGTCCAACAGCGCGGTGCCGCCTTCGGGCGTGACCGGCGCGGTTTCCACGCCCTTGCTCACTTCGCAACTGGCGGTGATTACCAACCGCGCATGGACCTGGCCGTTGACCACCGCCGCCTGCGCGTCATCCGCCAGCAACAGCAGGCCACCCAGGACCGTCACGGCCAGGTAGCGGCTTACCATGTGACCGTGACCTTGAGCAGGTCGGAATAACGGCCGACGGCGGGGATGTCCTTGAGCGGTTCGATGCGCCCATACAGCGGCAGGTCGACAGAGCCAGTGTCCGGCACGCGGCCACTGATCGGCACGTCCACCGGCAAGGGGATCAGCCGCGCGGCGTCAGCATAGATTCGATAGGGAATGGGCCGGCTGGAGGGCGCCGGATTGGCGAGATAACGCACTTCGCCGGCGCCGCCATGCAGGCCGCCGTCAACGCGCATTTGGTAAGGCGTGTCGGGGTTACATTCCAGGCGCGGCTGGCGCTGGCTGATCAGGGCCGCACTCAGGGGGCCGGCCGGGTCATCCAGACGCGGGCCGCTGCCGAAATCCAATACGCCAAGTTGCTCGATGCCCGCATTGCGGGTGGTGCCCACCAACTGGCAACCCCGCTGCACGTCGATGCGCACCTGCACCTGGAGTTGCGCAGCAAACACCGTGTTGCAGAGCATCGTGCCCATGACAGCCAATACCGCCGGTCCCTTCACAGCCCCAATTCCTTATACAGGGGTGACAACTGTGTATGAGGTTAGCCAGTTAACGCGAAAGTGCCAGTTTGCAAGGCTTGGGGCCCTTCACCATTGGTCAAATGGCATCGGGCGTCCTACAGTGAGCGACCACCGTAATACAGAGTGTTTATTCTTGGCCGTGCTTGCCCTGCTCCAGCGCCTGCTGGGTAAAAAAACCGACGCCTCGGACGCCTCGCCTATCCCGGCGTATTTTCAAAAAAAGGCCGAACAACAGGGCTATACCCTCAGTGATGGGCAAATCCGGGCGATTACCGCCCTGAATCGCGAAGCTCAACACCTGCTCAACGGCCAGGCCACGCGCAGCCTGTACCTGCATGGCCCGGTGGGGCGTGGCAAAAGCTGGCTGCTGGATGGATTTTTCCAGGCACTGCCCATCGCCGAGAAGCAACGTGTGCATTTCCACACTTTCTTCGCCCGGCTGCACCAAGGCATGTTCCTGCACCGCGGACATGATGATGCTCTGGGCGTCACGCTGGACGAGCTGCTGGCCGGCTGCCGAGTGCTGTGTTTCGACGAATTCCATGTGCACGATATCGGCGATGCGATGCTCATCAGCCGTTTGTTCAAGGCCCTGTTCCAGCGCGGTGTGCTGGTGTTGGTGACCTCCAACTACCCACCCGAAGGCTTGCTGCCCAATCCGCTGTATCACGAGCGTTTCAAACCGGTGATCGAGCTGATCGCCGCGCGCATGGAGGTGCTGGAAGTCAGTGCGCCTCAGGACTTTCGCAGCCTGGCCCAGGCCCACGCGCAACAGCGCTTCACGGGCGGCCAGTACGTCTGGCCAGGTACCGCTGGACAGCGTGAAAGCCTGGGCCTGCCTGCCACAGATTGCCCGGCGCAAACCCTGAAGGTCGGCACTCGGCAGTTAACGTGCCGAGGCCATCAGGCACGAACCATCGCGTTCACCTTCAATGACCTGTGCGAACAACTCACGGCGGTCATGGATTACCTGTTGTTGTGCCAGGACTTCGACCACTGGATCATCGACGGCCTGCCGCAGTTGGCCGAATGCCCCATCGCCGTGCAACAGCGCTTTATCAATCTGGTAGACGTGCTCTACGACCAGGACAAGCAACTGACGCTGATCGGCCATCAGCCCTTGGATAAATGCCTGGAAGGCCAAGCCATCGACCTCGCCCGCACCGCCAGTCGCCTGCGCCAATTGCAGACGCTGTGCCCGCAAACCGCGTCCGAGCCGCTATCATGAGCGCCTTTTACGCCCTCTTCCGAGCACCGCGCCCTGCATGAATACCCTCGCCCAACTCAAGGCTGGCCAATTGGCCGGCGCTACACGCCTGGACCTGGCCTGCGGGCTGACCGAGTTTCCCCGGGAAATCTTCGAACTGGCCGACTCGCTGGAAATCCTCAACCTCACCGGCAACGCCCTGAGCAGCCTGCCCGACGACCTGCACCGCCTGACGCACCTGCGTGTGCTGTTCTGTTCGGACAACGCCTTTACCGAACTGCCGCAATGCCTGGGCCAGTGCGCCAAGCTGAGCATGATCGGCTTCAAGGCCAACCAAATCAGCCAGGTAGCCGCCGCTGCCCTGCCGCCACAATTGCGCTGGCTGATCCTCACCGACAACTGCATCCGCCAATTGCCCGATGAACTGGGTCAGCGCCCGTTACTGCAAAAGTTGATGTTGGCCGGTAACCAGTTGACCGACCTGCCGCCAAGCCTGGCCCAGTGCCAAAACCTGGAGTTGATCCGTATCGCCTCCAACCGCCTCACCCAACTACCGCAGTGGCTGCTGACCCTGCCGAGCCTGACCTGGCTGGCCTACGCCGGCAACCCGGTGGAAATGGCCGTGCAGGTGAGCAGTGATGAGGCGACGCCGAACATCGCCTGGCAGGAACTGGACATGGGCGAAGTCCTTGGCGAAGGCGCTTCGGGGATTATTCGCAAGGCGCTGTGGAAACCCCGGGCGTTGCCGGTCGCGGTCAAACTGTACAAGGGCACCATCACCAGCGACGGTTCACCGCTGCATGAAATGCAAGCCTGCATCGCTGCCGGTCTGCATCCCAACCTGATCAAGGTTGAAGGGCGCGTCGTCGGCCATCCCGATAACCAGGCCGCCCTGGTGATGGACCTGATCGACCCGAGTTACCGCAATCTCGCGGCCCTGCCGAGCCTGGCGTCGTGCACGCGCGACATCTACGCCCCCGACACCCGTTTCAGCCTGGATGTGGCACTGCGCATGGCGCGGGGTATTGCTTCGGTGGCGGCGCACCTGCATCGGCACGGCATTACCCATGGTGACCTGTATGGCCACAATATCCTGTGGAATGCAGCGGGTGATTGCTTGCTGGGAGACTTTGGCGCGGCGTCCTTCCATGCCACGGCGGACACGTTGGAAACCCGTGCGCTGCAGCGTATTGAAGTGCGCGCGTTCGGGGTGTTGCTGGGGGAGTTGTTGGAGCGGGCTGAGGCCAGTGACGAAGGCTTGCAGGCACTGCAACAACGCTGCTGCCAGCCGGATGTGCTGGCGCGGCCGGGCTTTGAAGAAATTGAGGTTTTGCTCGAATCTATGCAACACCACTAAACCAATGTGGGAGCGGGCTTGCTCGCGAATGCGGTGGAACAGCCAATACATCTGTTGACTGTCACACCGCATTCGCGAGCAAGCCCGCTCCCACAGGTTGACCGCGTGTACTCAGATAAACATCAGCCCGCCAGGCCGACAAACATATCCTGCACATCATCATGGTTGTCCAGGCCTTCCAGGAACGCCTCGACTTCTGCCATCTGCTCATCGGTCAAACCGCTGACCGGGTTCTTGGAGATATAACCCAGCTTGGCCGACAGCACGGTGAAGCCCTGCTCCGGCAAGGCCTTCTGCACGGCATCCAGGTCGGTGGTTTCGGTGATGAACAAGGTGGCGCCTTCTTCACCCTCTTCAAAGTCCTGGGCGCCCGCTTCGATAGCGGCCATTTCCGGATCAGCGTCCGGCGTGTCCGGCGATGCTTCGATCAGGCCCACATGGTTGAAATCCCAGGCCACCGAACCGGAAGCGCCCAGTTGGCCTTTGCGGAAGGCCACGCGGATTTCCGCCACGGTGCGGTTGATGTTGTCGGTCACGCACTCGACGATCAAAGGCACCTGGTGCGGCGCGAAACCTTCGTAGGTCACGCGGTGGTATTGCACGGTCTCACCGAGCAGACCGGCGCCCTTTTTGATTGCGCGGTCCAGGGTTTCCTTGGGCATCGAGGCTTTTTTGGCCTGTTCCACCACCAGGCGCAGGTGCGCGTTGGTCGCGGTATCGGCGCCGTTGCGGGCGGCGATGGTAATTTCTTTCACCAGCTTGCCGAAAATCTTGCCCTTGGCATTGGCTGCCGCTTCTTTATGTTTGACTTTCCACTGTGCGCCCATGACTCACTCTCTTATTTCCATCGCGCCGAAACGTCTACTGGCCGGCGCTTTGGGGGCAGAGTTTATAGCGCGAGAACGCTTCGTTCCACCAAAAAACCGGCCAGGGTACTCAGGTGCGCAAGGGTTTGATCACCGCATTGCGGTCCGGTACAAAATCCCCCGCCTGGGCCAGTACGGCGGGCCTGGCATTCCAGTAGGGCATCAGCACCAACGAAGAAAACAGCGCCGCACCGGCAAACACGATAAATACCGTCACGGTATCGAAATAGCCTGGCAGCAAACCACCCAGAATCGCCCCCACCGAACCGCAGCCGTTCACAAAACCCGCGGCGGTAGCGCCGGCCTTGGCGGTGCCGAAGTCGATGGCCGCCGTGCTGCTGATCATTGAGTCGGGCCCATACAGCGTCAGCCCCATGACAAACAGCAACGTCATCACCAGCACCACACTGCCGGTGTGCAGCGCGCCCATGAAAAGCGCCAGGGCAACCGTCAGCGCCAACAGGCTCAGCACACAGGCGGGCATGCGCCGGGCGCCGAACAGTTTGTCGGAGGCCAGGCCGATCAACACTGGCCCCAGTAAACCAGCCAACTCAAACGCGGTGGGCACGATGGCGGCGCCGACCTTGCCCACCGACGGCATCTGCTCGTAGACGATCACCGGCCCCCACAACAGAATCGCGTAGCGCGCCGGCTTGAGCAGGAAGTACGCCAGCCCCAGGGTCAACACTGTGCGGTTACGCAGGATCGCGCGCAGGGGTTCGAGTACGCTGACGCGCTGCTGGGCGGCCAACTGCTCGGCGCTCAGCACCGGCTCAGGCTCGACTGCCGGCAAGCCCACATCCTGCGGGGTATTGCGCTGGAACATAAAGAACAGCACGGCCACCACCGCTACCACTGCGGCACTGGAAATAAACGCCGCATGCCAACTACCGATCAGCGTATAGGCCCACCAACCGGCAAACGGTGACGCGACCAATCCGCCGAACGCGTAACACGAACTCCATAACCCCAGCACCCGCCCCCGCTGCTGGGCCGGGAAGAAACTGCCGAGGTTCTTGCACAGCCCCGACCAGCCAGTGGACTGGGCCAAGCCCTGTACCAACATGCAGGTAACAAAGATCGGCAAGGTGGCAAAGGTGCCCATCACCAGCGCTGCGCCTGCGGAAATCAGCAAGCCACCGAGCACCACCACCCGTGGTCCAAAGCGGTCGGCAAGCATGCCCCAAGTGAACTGGCCTACGGCATACGCGGCGAGGTAGAGGCCATCCAGGTTGGCCATCATCATTTTGTCGAGGGGGAAACTCGGGTCGTCGCCGATCCCCAGCTTCGCCACTGAAAACGCTTTGCGGGTGAAATAGAGCGCGGCATACGCCAGCCAGGTGATGGCAAAAATCTGCACGCGCCAACGCTTGATGCTACCCATAGGGATATTCATGGTGGTTCTGACCTCAGGTGTGAGTGTGCCGGCAGAATCGAAAGAAAACGCCTGTTGTTTTTATGGTTGAGCACTGCAATGCCGGGCCTTGGAGAGCGCGGTATTGGTCAGATGGGTGCGGTGTGCCTGCCCCCATGGCAGCCGTGGTTGTAGGACTCAACCTACGGCGACTGAGGCGCATGAAAGCAATGGCTGACTCATAGGTAAAATCGATTTATCGTATTTCAAATATAAGCCCAGCTTGTAAGAGGACGCGCTATGTCGGTTTCCCATGCCCAGCTCAAAGCCTTCCATGCGGTGGCCATTCACGGCAGTTTTACCGGGGCGGCCGAACGCCTGTTCCTGACCCAGCCTGCGATTTCCGACCAGGTGCGCAAACTGGAAGAGCGCTTCGGCGTGTTGCTGTTCCACCGCAACAAGCGCTCGGTGCGCCTGACCGATCTGGGTGAGCGCCTGCTGGGCATCACCCAGCGCCTGTTTGTGATCGAAGCCGAAGCCGAAGAATTGCTGCAGGATTCGCGCGCCCTGCTCACCGGCACCCTCACCCTGGCGGTGGATGCACCCGTGCACGTACTGCCGCAGATTGCGCGCTTCTGCCAGCGCTACCCTGGGATCAGCGTGAAAATCGAAACCGGCAACACCGATGAGTCGCTGTCGCGCCTTTACAACTACCAGGCCGACCTGGCGCTGTTGGGGCGCGATGTCGATGATCCGCGCCTGTTGTCACTGCCGCTGCCCGACGATCAACTACTGGCTTTTGTCGCACGTGACCATGCCTGGGCCGGGCGCGAATCGATCTGCCTGGCCGACCTCGATAACACTCCGCTGGTGCTGCGGGAAACCGGCTCGGTCACCCGTCAAACCCTGGAGCAGGAAATGCGCCAGGCCGGCCTGCGCATTCGCCCGGCCATCCAGGTGGAAGGCCGCGAAGCCGCCCGGGAAGCCGTGGTGGTGGGAATTGGCGTGGGCGTGGTGTCGGCGGCAGAGTTCGGCGCCGACGCGCGGGTATACGCCATGCCGATCCGCGATTGCACACAACGCATGAAAGAAACCCTGGTGTGCCTGAAAGAGCAGAGTTCACGCCGCGTGGTCGCGACCTTCCTGGAGATCGTGCGTGAGAGCCTTCACGCCAACTCGAAAAACGCCTGAATCAAGCGCAGCGAGCGGCGCCGCTCCATGCAGCCGAGCATGTGCCGGTTCAGCAGGCCATCGCCCAGGATCGGTACCGCCTGTACACGCGGGTCCGGGCTGACCTCCATCGACGACACCACGCCCACCCCTAACTCTGCCGCCACCGCTTCGGTCACGGCTTCACGACTGTCCAGTTCCAGCAGCACTTTGGGTTGCACATTCGCCGCCAGGCACGCGTCATCAAAAGTGCGACGGGTAATGGAGTTGGGCTCGCGCAGCACCATGATCACCTCATGCAACTGCGCCAACTCGATACCGTCAGGCTGCTTGGCCCACGGGTGCGCGGCCGGCACCAAGGCGCAAATCCGTGACTGGTCCAAGGGTTGCAAGTGCAGGCCATTGCGCGGTTCCACCTCGGTGAGCACCGCCACATCCGCATGTTCGGACAGCAGCGCCGCCAGGGTTTCCTGGGCATTGCCCAAACGCAGGTTCACGGTAATGCCGGGGTAGCGCGCGCGCAGGCTGGCGATCATCGGCATCACCAGATGAGGGCCATCGGCCGCCACTTCCAGGCGCCCGGTGAGCAACTGGCGGTTGGCTTCCAGCATGGTTTGCGCCTCGTCGACCAAACCGAAGATCGCCCGAGTGATGGCCGCCAGGCGTGCGCCCTCCTCGGTCAACTCCACCCGGCGTGCGGTGCGGCGCAACAGCGGGATCTGGTAATGCTCCTCAAGCGCCTTGATATGCCCGGTGACCGCCGGCTGGCTGATAAACAGCCGAGCCGCCGCGCGGGTAAAACTGCCCTCGCGGGCCACGGCATCGAATGCACGCAGTTGGAACAGGTTCATAGCTATCGACCTCACTGATAGCTCACATAACAACAAACAATTTGATTGATGACAAGCCAAACTGCAATTTAGGCGCCGTAGCTTGAACCCCGACACCTTGCGAGGATTTGACATGCCCACTGCCGCGCCGATCCTGTTGACCCCCGGCCCCCTGACCACCTCGACCCGCACCCGCCAGGCGATGATGGTGGATTGGGGGTCGTGGGACGACCGCTTCAACCAGCTCACAGCCAGTGTGTGCACGCAGCTGCTGGCGATCCTCAACGGTGCGGACAGCCACCACTGCGTGCCGCTGCAAGGCAGCGGTACCTTCGCCGTCGAAGCGGCGATCGGCACCTTGGTCCCCCGCAATGGCAAGGTGCTGGTGTTGATTAACGGCGCCTACGGCAAGCGCCTGGCGAAAATCTGCGAGGTGCTTGGCCGCGAATTCAGCACCTTTGAAACCGCCGAAGACGAGCCCACCACTGCCGCCGATGTGGATCGCCTGTTGAGCTCCGACAGCGCCATCACCCACGTCGCGCTGATCCATTGCGAAACCAGCACGGGCATTCTCAACCCGTTGCCGCAGATCGCCGAGGTGGTCAAACGCCACGGCAAGCGCCTGATCATCGACGCCATGAGTTCCTTCGGCGCGCTACCGATTGATGCCCGTGAAATCCCCTTCGACGCGCTGATTGCCGCCTCGGGCAAATGCCTGGAAGGCGTGCCGGGGATGGGCTTTGTCTTTGCCGAAAAAGCGGCGCTGGCTGCGTCCCAGGGCAACTGCCATTCCCTGGCGATGGACCTGTTCGACCAGCACACCTATATGGCCAAGACCGGACAATGGCGCTTCACCCCGCCGACCCACGTGGTCGCCGCCCTGCATGAAGCCTTGCTGCAATACGCTGAGGAAGGCGGCCTGCCCGCCCGCCATCAACGCTACGCGGACAACTGCCAGGCACTGCTGGATGGCATGGCCGCGCTGGGCCTGCGCAGCTTTCTGCCGGCGGCAATCCAGGCGCCGATCATCGTCACCTTCCACGCCCCAAAAGACCCGCGCTACCAGTTCAAGGACTTCTACGAACGGGTCAAGGCCCAGGGTTTCATCCTGTACCCCGGCAAATTGACCCAGGTGGAAACCTTTCGCGTGGGCTGCATCGGCCATGTCGACGCAGCCGGCATGCGCGCGGCGGTCGAGGCCATCGCCGAGGTGCTGCAAGAAATGGAAGTGTTGGATATTTGACTCCCCCCATTACCACAGGATCTGAACCATGAACTATCAAAACCCCAACACCCTCCAGGCCGTTATCCTCGACTGGGCCGGCACCGTGGTCGATTTCGGCTCCTTCGCCCCCACGCAGATTTTTGTCGAGGCCTTCGCCGAGTTCGACGTGCAGGTGTCTATCGAGGAAGCCCGTGGTCCGATGGGCATGGGCAAGTGGGACCATATCCGTACCCTCTGCGACCAGCCGCAGGTTGCCGAACGCTACCGCAAGGCGTTCGGCCGCACGCCGACCGACGACGATGTGACCGCCATTTACCAGCGCTTCATGCCGCTGCAGATCGAGAAGATCGCTGAACACTCGGCCCTGATCCCCGGCGCCCTCGACAGCATTGCAGCGCTGCGGGCGCAAGGGATCAAGATCGGCTCCTGCTCCGGCTATCCCAAGCAAGTGATGGACAAGGTCGTGGCCCTGGCTGCCACCAACGGCTATGTCGCCGACCACGTCGTGGCTACCGACGAAGTCCCCAACGGTCGCCCTTGGCCGGCCCAGGCACTGGCCAACGTGATCGCCCTGGGCATTGATGATGTGGCCGCCTGCGTGAAGGTCGACGACACCGTGCCGGGCATTCTCGAAGGCCGACGTGCCGGCATGTGGACCGTGGCCCTGACCTGCTCGGGCAACGCGCTGGGCCTCACCTACGAGCAATTCCGCGCCCTGGACAGCGACACACTGGCCAGCGAGCGCCAGCGCATCGAGGCGATGTTCGAAGCTTCACGTCCACACTACCTGATTGACACCATCACCGATCTGCCACGGGTCATCAGTAACATCAACCAGCGCCTGGCCCGCGGGGAAATGCCGCAGGCCTACTGACCGAAGTCAAGACAAGGGCATTGGCAACAAGCGCAGCGCTCAAAACAGGCATACAGTTAATGCACTCCATCGCTAAAGAATGGAGGTATGCCCTGATGAGTGAGGAACACAGCGATGCCGTGGAAAAATTCCGATACGCGCTACAGCACTATGTCCATTGCGTTGCACTGGTTGATGGTGGTGCTGCTGGCGGTGGTCTACGCCTGCATTGAACTGCGCGGGCAATTCCCCAAAGGCAGCGGCGCACGCACGCTGATTGTGGAAATGCACTTTATGCTCGGCCTTACCGTGTTTGTGCTGGTATGGCTGCGCCTGTTCGCACGCAGCCTGGGGGTGGCGCCGAAGATCGTGCCGACGCCGCCGCAGTGGCAGAGCCTGCTGGCGAAGCTGATGCACTGGGCGCTGTATGCGTTGATGATCGGGTTGCCGATTGCCGGTTGGTTGATCGTCAGTGCCAAAGGGCATTCGGTGATGTTCTATGGAATGGAATTGCCGCCGCTGATCGCGGAAAACAAGGCGCTGGCCGAGGAGATTGAAGGCTGGCATGTGCTGTTCGCCCAGGTCGGCTATTGGTTGATCGGGCTGCATGCACTGGCGGGGATCTTTCATCATTATGTGGTGCGCGATAACACGGCGCTGCGCATGATGCCGGGTGGGAGGAGGCTTTAAGCCAACCCATTCATCGACTGAACTCAGGCCATCAGTTAAGCGCAACTCCCCTGTGGGTGCGGGCTTGCCCGCGAAGGCGGTGTGTCAGCCACAGTATCTCCTACTGCACTACCGCTTTCGCAGGCAAGCCCGCTCCCACAAGGGGTTTGCGTCAGTCGCTGAAGCGTCGGCGACCTTGCAGGCCGCCGGTGTGGATGAAGATCAGGCGCGTGCCGGGGGCAAAGCGTCCGGCCTCGATCTGCTGTTTCAATGCCAGCAGCGCCTTGCCGGTGTAGAGCGGTTCCAACGGTAGACCGCATGCTTGCTCGGTGCACTGGATGAAGTCCAACAACAGCGGATCGACCTTGGCAAAGCCACCGCGACTGGCGTCCAGCAACGCATAACCGTCCTGCACGATAGCACTCACGTTCTGCGCTACACCGTGATCATCCGGCACCGCCAGAGCACCATACACCCGATGCGCACCCGCCTCCGCCAGTGCCAGCCCCGCCACTGTCGTGCCGGTACCTGCCGCCAGCCACCAGGCGTCGTAATCGGTCCAACCGACGCTGCCCAACTGCGCCCGCGCCTGCTCGACCAACACGCCACAGCCCTGCGCACCGGCCAGCCCACCGCCGCCTTCGGGTATCAGATGGAGGTGGGGATATTGTTCGCGCCAAGGCAGCCAAAAGCCCGGCTCGTGGCGTGCGCGATAGCCGCCATAACCGAGCCAATGCAGTTGCATGCCGAAGGCCTTGAGGTCGAGCACCGTGGGTGTGTCTTGAGGATGGCCGCGCAACAGGCCGACGGTGGGGAAATCAAAGCGCTTGCCCGCGGCCGCCAATGCGTGCAGATGATTGGAGTAGGCTCCGCCGAGGCTGATAATACCTGACGCTCCGGCATCGCGAGCCTGGGCCAAGTGCTCGGTGAGCTTGAACCACTTGTTGCCGCTGATCAGCGGATCGATACGGTCCAGGCGCAGCACGGCCAGCTCGACTCCGTTCAGCCAATCCAGCTGCAAAGATTCAAGGGGCGCGTGGGGCAGCCAGTCGAAAGGACCCATGTGGGCGCATCTGCATGAAAAAAGGGGCGGTAGTCTAACACCGCCCCTATTGTCGCCTTACAACTCGGCCGCCAGGCGCGAGCCCTGGTTGATGGCGCGCTTGGCGTCCAGTTCGGCCGCCACATCGGCGCCGCCGATCAGGTGCACGTTCTGGTTGGCTGCGACCAGGCCGTCGTGCAATTCGCGCAGCGGGTCCTGGCCGGCGCAGATGACGATATTGTCCACCGCCAGGACTTGCGGCTCGCCCTCAGCGCCGATGCGGATATGCAAGCCTTCATCGTCGATCTTCAGGTACTCAACGCTGTTGAGCATCTGCACCTGCTTGTTCTTCAAGCCGGTGCGGTGGATCCAGCCCGTGGTCTTGCCCAGGCCGTCGCCCACCTTGGAAGCCTTGCGTTGCAGCAGGAACACTTCACGGGCCGGTGCATGGCGCTCGGGTTTGATCCCGGCCACGCCGCCACGGGCTTGCAGTTGGGTGTCGATGCCCCATTCTTTCCAGAACGCCTCGCGATCCAGGCTGGTGGAGACGCCTTGGTGCACGAGGAATTCAGACACGTCAAAACCGATGCCACCGGCGCCGATCACCGCCACGCGCTTGCCCACCGGCTTGCGCTCAAGGATCACGTCCAGGTAACTCAGGACCTTGGCGTTGTCGACACCGGGAATCGCCGGGGTACGCGGTGCGATGCCGGTGGCCAGGATCACCTCGTCATAACCACCCGCTACCAGTTGCGCAACGTCCACACGGGTGTTGAGGCACAGCTCGACGTGGGTGGTCTGCAATTTGCGCTTGAAATAACGCAGGGTCTCGAAGAACTCTTCCTTGCCCGGCACGCGCTTGGCGATATTGAACTGGCCGCCGATCTCGCTGGCCGAGTCGAACAAGGTCACTTGATGTCCGCGCTCGGCGGCCACGGTGGCAGCGGCCAGACCCGCGGGGCCTGCGCCGACGACCGCGACCTTTTTGATCTGCTTGACCGGCAGGTAATTGAGTTCGGTTTCGTAGCACGCCCGCGGGTTGACCAGGCAGGTGGTGAGCTTGCCGCCAAAGGTGTGGTCCAGGCAGGCCTGGTTGCAGCCGATGCAGGTATTGATCTCATCAGCGCGCCCGGCAGCGGCCTTGTTGACGAACTCGGGGTCGGCGAGAAACGGCCGCGCCATCGAGACCATATCGGCGTCGCCTTCGGCCAGGATCTGCTCAGCAATTTCCGGAGTGTTGATGCGGTTGGTGGTGATCAGCGGGATCTGTACCGAACCGCGCAATTTGGCCGTGACTTTACTGAACGCACCACGGGGTACCTTGGTGGCGATGGTCGGGATGCGGGCTTCGTGCCAGCCGATACCGGTGTTGATGAGCGTCGCGCCGGCCTGTTCGATGGCTTTGGCCAACTGCACGATTTCTTCCCAGACGCTGCCGCCTTCCACCAGGTCGAGCATCGACAGGCGGAAGATGATAATGAAGTTCGGGCCTACGGCTTCGCGTACCCGGCGCACGATTTCCACCGCCAGGCGCATGCGATTTTCAAAGCTGCCGCCCCAACGGTCGGTGCGATGGTTGGTGTGGGCGGCAAGGAACTGGTTAATGAAATAGCCTTCGGAACCCATGATTTCGACGCCGTCATACCCGGCGACCTGGGCCAGCAGCGAGCAGGTGACAAAATCCTGGATCTGCTTTTCGATGCCCTCTTCATCCAATTCCTTGGGCTTGAACGGGTTGATGGGCGCCTGGATAGCGCTCGGTGCCACCTGCTTGGGGCTGTAGGCGTAACGCCCGGCGTGGAGGATCTGCATGCAGATCTTGCCACCCGCGTCGTGCACGGCCTGGGTGACGATCTTGTGCTTGCGCGCCTCTTCTTCGGTGGTCAGCTTGGCTGCACCGGCGTACACGCCGCCCTCGTCATTGGGGCCGATACCGCCGGTGACCATCAGGCCCACGCCGCCACGGGCACGCTCGGCAAAGTAAGCGGCCATACGCTCGAAACCGCCGGGCTTTTCTTCCAGGCCAGTGTGCATCGAGCCCATCAGGGTACGGTTGCGCAAGGTGGTAAAACCCAGGTCCAACGGGGCCAGCAGGTGCGGGTAGGCAGCAGCGGTCATGGTACAGCTCCACAACGGATCATCACGGGACGTGGCGCACTCGAACGGCGTGCCATCGGTTTATGTCCCACAGACTAAGAGGCGGTGGACCACGGCTCAATGACTGAAACTGACAAGTTATTGATCCAAATGCACAGTGCCCCTTGGCAAGCCACGCCATGGGCCCTACCCTAGTCGCGAACCCTGCACCTGGTCTGTTGTCTGTTGCCCCATGCGTAAACTTCTAGCGTTCACCGTCATCATGGCCCTGGTTGCCTCCCTCGCCGCGTACTTGGTCTGGACCCAGGAGCGCCCCGTGGCGCATTACCTGTCCGACCTGCGCATCACCCTCGCCGTCAACGAGGGCGAACCGGCCGACCGGGGCAACCTGCTGGGCATCCAGCCGGAACTGTTCCCTGCTGATTACCAAAGCCTGGAACGCCTGCACCTGAAGCTGTCGGCCTACCTGCAAAATGCCCGGGACCTTGGGCTGATCAATGCCAAGACCGTGGTGGTGCTGCCGGAACATATCGGCACCTGGCTGATGCTCGGCGCAGAGAAGAATGAGCTGTACCAGGCCGCTCACCTCAAGGACGCCATGAACTGGCTGTCGATCAGCAACCCGCTGCAATTTGCCAAAGCCTGGATCAGCGCCACCGGCGACAACCGCATGGACGATGCATACCTGCGCATGAAAGCCCCGGCCATGGCCCGCGACTATCAAGTGTTGTTTGGCGGCCTCGCCAAAGAATTTGGCGTGACCCTGGTGGCCGGCTCCATCGCCCTGCCCAACCCAAGCGTGATCCAGGGACAACTGGAGATCGGCCACGGCGCGCTGTACAACGCCAGCGTGGTGTTTGCCGCCGACGGCTTGCCGCTGGGCCAGCCGCAGCGCCAGCTTTACCCGATCTACGATGAGCGTGGCTTTATCGAGCCGGGCGATGAGCATGTCGTCAACGTTGTCGACACCCCCGCCGGGCGCCTGGGCATCCTGGTCGGCAGCGACAGCTGGTACCCGGACAACTACCGCAAGCTCAACGAGCAAGGCGCGCAATTGATCGCGGTACCCGCTTTTGTCACCGGCCGCGATACCTGGGAGCGTCCGTGGCGCGGTTTCAAGAGCGTATCTACGCCCTCAGAAGTGAGCCTCAAGCCCGAAGAAACCAGTGAGGGCGCGGCCTGGCGTCGTCTTACCCTGATCAGCCAGCCACCTGTCAGCGAAGCCACCGCGGGCATGAGCGTCTTTCTGCGCGGGCAATTCTGGGACCTGGGCAGCGCCGGCCAGAGTTTTCTCAGCCGCAATGGGCAAGTCTTCGCCGATGGCGACGCCCGTGGTGCGCGCTTGCTGAATATCTGGCTGTAGCGCCTTGAAGCCGGTGCGCCTGGGGGATCTGTCGGTGGGCTTCGTGCACACCCTGGCCGACGCGATCCACAGCCACGGCCTGGACCCACAGCCCCTGCTGCTGCAATACGGCCTTGATCCAGCTCGCCTGGCTGAGGCCGGCGCACGCTTGTCGATCCCGCGCTACATGCGCCTGGGCCACGCGGCCATCCAACTGACCGGCAACCCCGGCCTGGGCCTGCGTATGGGCCAGCTCAGCCGCTTGAGCCAGGCTGGTCTTGCCGGCGTCACTGCCGCCCAAGCGCCTACAGTGCGCGAAGCGGCGCGCACGCTCACACGCTTTGAAGCGCTGTACGGCTCCAACTATCGCGGGCAATCAAGCTTTCATGAAGACGCTGAAGGCGCGTGGCTGCGGTTTTATTCCATCAGCCCCTATAACGCCTACAACCGCTTTGTGGTGGATTCGATCATCGCCGGCTGGCTGCAGCAATTGTCTGGCCTGGCGCAACAGCCGGTGCAGGCCCAGCGGATTGAAATCGAATTCGACGCGCCGGACTACCACGACCACTACAGGGTGTTGGGAGAGGGCGTGGTCCACTTCGGCGCCGAGGTCAATCAACTGCGCCTCAGCCAACCCACCCTGGCGCTGCGCAACCTGCAGCATTGCCCAAGCACCTGGCACCTGTTGCTACAGCTGTGTGAAAGGGAATTAGAGCAATTGACCCGCACCCGCAGCCTGCGCGAGCGCATTACCCGTTTGCTCGGGCGGATGCTCAATGGCGGCCGGGAACCCGACCTGGAGGAAGTGGCGGCACGCTTGAAGCTGCCAACCTGGACATTGCGGCGCAAACTGGCCGAGGAAGGCACGCAGTTTCGCGCGATCCTCAATGACACCCGTCGCGACCTGGCCATGACCTACATTCGCGATACGGAACTGGCGTTCGGCGAGATCGCCTACTTGCTCGGTTTTGCTTCGGCCCAAGCCTTCCAAAGGGCCTTCAGACGCTGGAACAACCAGACCCCAGGGGAATTTCGCCGCAGTCAGCGGCATTCCGCCTGAAGTCAGCGTTACAGCTCGGTGGCATCGTCGACCGGATCCAGCGGGTCCAATTCGAATGCCTGGTACTCCAGCAGCTCTTCCTGGTAATCGTCCATGGTGGACTCCTTTTCGTGTTGAAAGCGGTTGCAGATTAATGACCTGCGAACCCAGCCTAAAGTGCCGTCATGACGAAAAAATGTCGACGTCGTGACATTCCTGCTCTTCAGGATTAAACGTAGCGGCGATCACTGGATTTAACTTAACCGCAACCTCGGTCAAAATGTGGGAGCGGGCTTGCTCGCGAAAGCGGTGTGTCATTCAACACACCTGGCGACTGTTACGCCGTATTCGCGAGCAAGCCCGCTCCAACAGTAGAAGAGCATTGCGTTATTGCGCAGGCATCGGAAGCGGTGGAATCGCTTCTGTCGGGGCCGGCAAGGCAGGATCAGTCGGCGCCGGCGCAACCGGAGCGGGCTCTGTCACCGGTGCAATCGGTGCAGCCTCAGGTGGCGGCGCAAGCGGCTCTGCAGCGGCAGGCGCTACAGGCACCTCCTTCGGCGCTTCGACCTTCTCGGGTGCCGGAGCGGCCTTGGGTTCAGGCACGCCCAGGTCAGCCTTGGGCTGCTCGGGGATATGCTCGGCCTGCTTTACTTCCTGCGGCAGGAACACGTCCACCAACGCAAAGTAACGCTCGTAGAACTTCGGTGCCGAGACGGTCTCGCTTGCCACCTTCACCATCGAGTCGTCGGTGGAGCCAATCGGCATCGACACCGAGCCCAGCACGCCCACACCGAGGCTCGCGGAGTTGTTGACCTTCTTCAGCGCATAGCGGTCCTGCAAGGCGTTGGCAAACATCGTCGAGTGATTGCTGCCCTTGCCATCAGCAGCGCACACCACATTGAAACTGATCTGCAGGTGGGTCTCGCCGGTCTGCTGGAAACTCTTGTTGCCGGCCACCAGTTTCGGATCGCTGCTGGTGATAATGTAGCCCTGGCTCAGCAGGGCACGGCGCGCAGCTTCACAGGCCGCCACATCGCTGACCGGGTAATCGCGGGAAAACGTACCGGAATCGTCGAAATTCTCATGTTCATAGATAGCGGTCTTGGGTGACGAGCAGCCCGCGGCGCCCGCCAGCACCAGCGCCAACCCGAGATTGCGCAAGTGAAATGATGTCGACATTGAAAATCCTGAAGAAAACGGTCCGGACGGTATTGTGCAACAGAACGCGACATTGAAGCGCGATTCCTGTCGGTAAAACATCTCAAGCTCAGACAGCGGCGTCAGTAGGAAAAAGCCCGGCGCACATATGATCGATAAAGGCCCGCAGCTTGGCCGAAGCATGGCGACTGGCCGGCCACAGCAACCAGAAACTGCCGCGATGTTCGAGGTGCTCATCCAGCACCCGTCGCAAACGCCCATGTTGTACGGCCTGGTTGACCATGTAGTCCGGCAGGCACGCAATGCCCAGTCCTTCTTGCACCACATGATTGAGGGACTCGATGGTGGTGCTGACCAGCGGTGCGCGCAGGTTCAGTTCCGCAGCCCCCGGGACAGGACGCAGTGGCCAGGGCTCCAGCTTGCCGGTGGCGCAGAATTTGTGCCGCAGGCAGGCGTGATGATTCAGGTCCTGTGGCCGATGGGGCGTACCATGCTGGTCGAAATAGCCGGGCGTACCGACGAGAACCAACTGGTAATGCCCTAGATGGCGCACCATCAAGCGCGAATCTTCTGGCTTGCCGGTGCGAATCACCGCGTCGAAGCCCTCCTCTATCACGTCCACCATGCGGTCGGAAAAATCCACATCCAACTCAATGTCCGGGTAGGCGCGCATAAAGTCGCTGATCACCGGCATCAACAAGCCGCGCACTTGGGGCACACTGATCCGCAGTTTACCGCGAGGGCTGGCAGTGACCTCAGTCAACTCCTGTTCGGCCGCCTCCAGTTCCGCCAGGATGCGCCGCGAACGCTCCAGGAACAGCGCGCCCTCGCTGGTCAGGGTGATACTGCGGGTGCTGCGATGAAACAACCTGACGCCCAGGCGCTCCTCCATCCGCGCAATGCTTTTACCCACCGCCGACGATGACACGCCCAGTACGCGGCCCGCAGCGGTAAAGCTGAGGGTTTGCGCGACCTGCACAAAAACCGAGAGGCTGCCCAGATTGTCCATGGTGATGCCTTTGCCGATTGCGGACATCAACGTCCGATAAGTTCGGAACCTTAGCCTGTTTTTCCGCGCCTCGCAGCCCCCTACCCTGGCTCCTTGCCCTTTCAAGGAGAGCGCCCATGAACGACAGTCCCCTATTGGTCGATACAGCGCCCCACGCTGAACGCCTGCCCCTGGCCGGTCTGCTGGCGTTGGCCTGCGCCGGCTTTATCACCATCCTGACCGAGGCGATGCCCGCCGGCTTATTACCGCAAATCGGTGCTGGGCTTGGGGTCTCCCAGGCCCTGGTCGGGCAACTGGTGACCCTCTATGCGCTCGGCTCGTTGCTTGCTGCTATCCCCCTGACATTGCTGACCCGGGGTTGGCGCCGGCGGCCGCTACTGTTGATCGCCATCGGCGGTTTTGCATTGGTTAACAGCGTCACCGCGTTCTCCAGCCACTATGGCTTGACCTTGGCTGCACGATTTTTCGCCGGTGTGTTCGCTGGCTTGCTGTGGGCCTTGTTGGCGGGTTACGCCAGTCGTATGGTCGCACCTCATCTGCAGGGCCGGGCGATTGCCGTGGCCATGCTGGGTGCGCCGCTGGCCTTGTCCCTCGGCGTGCCCGCCGGCACCCTGCTGGGCACGCTTGTCGGATGGCGCGCCAGTTTTGCCATCATGACTGGCCTGACCCTGTTACTGCTGATATGGGCGCGTTGGCAACTGCCGGATTTTGCCGGTGAACCGCCAAGCAAACGCCTCGGCTTACGTCAGGTACTGGCGTTGCCAGGCATCAGGCCGGTGCTCTGGGTGACCTTTACCTACGTGCTCGCGCATAACATTCTCTATACCTACATCGCCCCTTTGCTGGTGCCCGCCGGTATCGACCGCGAGATTGATCGCGTGCTGCTGGTGTTCGGCCTGATGGCCCTGCTGAGCATTTGGCTGGTAGGCATCTGGATTGATCAGCACCTGAGGCTGCTGACCCTCATCAGTTGCGCGATGTTCGCCGTTGCGGCCCTGCTGCTCGGACTATGGTTCAACTGCGTAGTCGCCATTTACGTCAGCGTGGCGTTGTGGGGGCTCGCCTTCGGTGGCCTCCCAGCGCTATTGCAAACCGCGCTGGCCAAGTCGGCTGGCAACTCGGCCGATGCCGCCCAATCGATGTTGGTTACGGTATGGAACCTGGGCATCGCCGGAGGTGGATTAGTGGGCGGGCTCTTGCTCGAACGTTGGGGCGTCGTGGCATTTCCATGGGCAGTTCTAGGATTGATCGTGTTGGCGCTGGGCGCAATCCGGGGTAAAGCGCTGCCCGCGCGATGACAAGTTTGTTTACAACTTATTCCTCACCTTCCTATCATCGCCCCTGGGTGCGTTGTTGCATAAAGCACGGCGCAGGTTAAAAGCCAAGCATTGGTCGGGCCGCCAATGGAGATTTGTCGTGCCTGATAAACACCCTGCCATCCCCCGCCCCCAGCGTTTGACTGAGGGCGCGCTGTCCGCCCTTGAGCGCTTTTCACACATCGAAGCCGTCAGCGGTATCGTGCTGCTGCTGGCCGCCATCGTCGCGCTGCTGTGGGCCAACAGCCCCGCCGCCGCGACCTACGAGCATTTCTGGAACACGCCCATCACCCTCGGGCTGGGCGATTACAGCGTGTCGCGCTCCCTGCATTTTCTGGTGAATGACGGGCTGATGACCATTTTCTTTCTGGTAGTCGGAGCCGAGATCCGCCAGGAAATCAAAGACGGCGCCCTCGCTAACCTGAAGCTGGCCACGCTGCCGTTGGGCGCGGCGTTGGGCGGTGTGCTGATGCCCGCCCTCATCTACACCCTGCTCAACCACGGCACCGCCGCCGCGAGTGGCTGGGCGGTCCCCACCGCGACCGACATCGCCTTTGCCGTGGGCGTGCTCGCGCTGCTGGGCAAATCGATTCCCAGTGGCGTGCGCATCCTGCTGCTGGCCTTGGCGATCATCGATGACATCGTGGCGATTCTGATCATCGCGATCTTTTTCACCGCCAGCCTCGACTACATGGGCTTGGTGATTGCTGTCGGCGGGCTGGCCCTGGTGTTGGTGTTCCAACGCATGGGCATCAGCAAGGCGGCGATCTACCTGCTGCCAGGCGCTATCGTGTGGTTTGGCCTGCTCAAGACCGGCGTGCACCCAACACTCGCCGGGGTGATCCTTGGCTTGATGACCCCCGTCAATTCCAAGCCCACCCGGGAACGCCCGCTGGAAACCATCGAACGCACCTTCAACGAGCTGATGGACCGGTTCTCGCAGCCAGCCGAAGGGGCCCAGCAAGTCGCCACGCCCCTCAAACAATTGCGCGAAGCTCAACGGGAAATACTGCCGCCAGTGCAGCGTGTTCAATCGGCGCTGCACCCCTGGGTCGCGTTCGGCGTAATGCCGCTGTTTGCATTGGCCAACGCCGGTGTGAGCCTGGACGGTTTCAATCTGGATGACCCGCTGGCCCATGGCGTATTTATGGGTGTCGTCTTCGCCCTGGTGCTCGGCAAGCCTCTGGGCGTGATGCTGGCGAGCCTGGCGCTGGTCAAGCTCAACATCTGCAAGCTGCCGGACGGTGTGAACTGGACGGGCGTTGGCCTGGTAGGGCTGTTGGCGGGGATCGGTTTCACCATGTCGATCTTTATCTCGTCCCTGGCATTTTCCGACCCGGCCCTGCTGTCGGCTGCGAAGCTGAGCGTATTGGCGGCTTCAACCCTGGCGGCGGTGATCGGGTTGACGTGGGGCAAGCTCAAGTTTGCAGCCAAGAACGCCTAAAGCGCATTCAGCACTCACTTTATCAAGGGCAAAAAAAGACCCCGGCCTTTTCAGGTCGGGGTCTTTTTATTCAGGCCGGCATCAGTACTTCTTGATGTCTGCCTGGGTTTCCAGCTGCTTGCGGTAGGCCGCGAAGTCCTGCTGGCCAATACGGGAAGCGAGGAAGCGGCGGTATTGCGCCTTTTCTTCGTCCGTAGGGGCCGCCGCTTCGTTCACGCCGTTCAAGCGCACGATCATCAGGCTGCCATCGCGCAGGGTCACGGTGGTGAAGGTAGGCTTGTCCTTGGCCGCCGGCTTAGGCATGCGGAACAAGGCTTGCAGCACGGCCGGGTCGATAGACTCCTGACCACGGGTAGCCGCCTCAGTCACCTTCCAAGCCTGACCGTCAACCGGCTGGTCCAGCGCGGTCTTGCCATCACGCAGGCTGGCGATCAACTCGTCGGCACGGGCTTTGGCAGCAGCGCTTGCGCGCTCCTTGGTCATCTGGGTGCGAATGGCCGCCTCGACCTTCTCGAGCGGCAGTTGGGCCGGCTTGAGATGCTCCTTGGCACGCAGCACGATGATGGTTTCCGGGTCCAGTTCGATGGCGCTGCTGTTGGCACCTTCATCCAGCACTTCCGGGCTGAATGCGGCAGTGACCACGGCACGGTTGGCCGCTACACCTTCGCCACCTTCGCGGCCAAACGGCGCGGAGGTATGGACGGTCAGCTTCAGGTCAGACGCCGGCTGAGCCAGGTCAGAGGCTTCGAATGCCGCATCTTCCAATTGCTTGGTCGCTTCGACAAAACGCTGTTCAACCTGCTGTGCCTTGAGCTCGCGGGTCAGCTTGTCTTTCAGGCTGGCGAACGATGGCACTTCAGGCGCTTCAACGCCCAGCAACTTGATCAGGTGCCAACCGAAGGTGGTGCGCACCGGCGCCGACACCTGGTCTTGCTTCAAGCCGTACAAGGCGGTTTCGAAGTCCGGGTCGTAAACACCAGGGCCAGCAAAACCGAGGTCGCCGCCATTGTTGGCCGAACCTGGATCCTGGGAGAACTCCTTGGCCAGAGCTTCGAACTTCTCACCCTTGGCCAGGCGCGCCTGGATGTCTTCGATCTTGGCCTTGGCTTGCGCCTCGGTGACCTTGTCGTTGACTTCAATCAGGATATGCGCGGCACGACGCTGTTCAGCGAGGTTGGCGGTTTCCTTCTCGTAGGCAGCCTGCAGCTCATCGTCCTTGACAGTCACCTGGTCGAAGAAGGAAGACTTCTTCAATTCCAGATAGTCGATGACCACTTGGTCCGGGGTCATGAACTCTTTGGCGCGCTGGTCGTAGTAGGCTTTGACCTCAGCGTCGGTGAGTTTCACCGCCGCGGGATCAGCCTTGATGTTGACGGTGGCGAAATCGCGGGTCTGTTTTTCCAGACGGGCAAATGCCAGCACCTCGGCGTCGGTCACAAACCCGCTGCCGGCGATGCCTGCGCGAACCTGGCCGATCAGCATTTCCTGGGTCAGCATCTGACGGAATTGCATGCGGCTATAGCCCAGCTGACGGATCACCTGGTCAAAGCGTTCGGCGTTGAACTTGCCGTCCACCTGGAATTCCGGCGTCTGCAGGATCACCTGATCCAGCGCAGCTTCCGAGAAGCCGAACTTGGAATCGGCAGCGCCTTGCAGCAGCAGCTTGCGATCGATCAGGCCCTTGAGGGCAGCATCGCGCAGCAGTTTTTCGTCGAGCAGGGAAGCATCGAAATCCTTACCCAACTGTTGCATCAGCTGGCGCCGTTGCATATCGACAGCCTGGCTCAGCTCGGTCTGGGTGATTTGTTCACCGTTGACCTTGGCCACGTCCTGCTTGTTATTACCCGAAGCCTGGAAAATGGCTTCGATACCGGTGAACGCCATCAAAGCGACGATGATCCCGATAATGGTCTTGGCAATCCAGCCTTGTGAATTGTCCCTGATATTTTGCAGCATGCGTCCCCCAGAAACGGTTGAACTTCAAAAATTAGGCAACCGTGGAGCGTGGGTAGAGTCCGGATAGAAGAAAGGCGCATCCGAGGATGCGCCTTCTCGTAACTGGCGGAGCGGACGGGGGTTCGAATCTGCACCCCCGGCGTGGCGACCCGATACGTGGGTCAGCTACCGCTCCGCTGCCAGGCCAGACCTGCGTCCGACCCGGGTAAGCAAAGGCTTGAACGAAGCTTAGTTAACGGCTTCTTTCAGGGCTTTACCGGCTTTGAAACCTGGTTTCTTGGCAGCAGCGATTTGCAGTGCTTTGCCGGTCTGTGGGTTACGGCCAGTGCGAGCTGGGCGGTCAGTCACAGAGAAAGTACCGAAGCCTACCAGTACCACGGAGTCGCCGGCCTTCAGAGCGCCAGTGACGGATTCGATTACTGCGTCCAGCGCACGGCCAGCAGCAGCTTTCGGGATATCAGCGGATGCAGCGATAGCATCAATCAGTTCCGACTTGTTCACTCTAAGTCCCCTTATATATCTATTGAGTATGATTCTAAGTTTTTTGGTAAAAAGCAAAACCAGTGCTGAATGGCCTACAGACACTTAAGAGCCGCTTTATAACAAGGGCTCTAAAAAGCTGTCAAGGAAGCCCCCCAGGCTCCAACACATTAATGCGTGCTAATTCTTTCCTTGGAATCGGACTCGCGTTTTTCGTCCTTCGCGACGATCTCCGGGGCCACATCCGGCAAGGGCTCCGGCGCGTATTGCAGCGCAATTTGCAGGACCTCGTCAATCCATTTAACCGGTTTAATCTGAAGATCCTGCTTGATATTGTCAGGAATTTCCTTCAAGTCGCGAACATTCTCTTCAGGAATGATCACGGTCTTGATTCCACCTCGGTGCGCAGCGAGTAATTTCTCTTTCAGACCACCGATCGCCAATACCTGGCCACGCAGGGTAATTTCTCCGGTCATCGCCACATCAGCGCGCACAGGAATGCCGGTCAACGCTGATACCAGCGCCGTGCACATGCCCACGCCAGCGCTAGGGCCGTCTTTGGGGGTCGCCCCTTCCGGCATGTGGATATGGGTGTCGTGCTTCTCGTGGAAGTCCAGCGGGATGCCCAGGCTGCGGGCGCGGCTGCGTACCACGGTCTGCGCGGCCGTAATGGATTCGACCATCACATCACCCAGGGAGCCGGTCTTGATCAACTGGCCTTTGCCCGGAATCACCGCCGCTTCGATGGTGAGCAATTCGCCACCCACCTGGGTCCACGCCAAGCCAGTCACCTGGCCGACCTGATCCTGCTGCTCGGCCAGGCCGTAGCGGAATTTCTTCACGCCCAGGAAGTGTTCCAGGGAATCGGCGACCACCTTCACAGAGAAGCGTTTTTCCAACGCGTGCTCCTTCACCGCCTTGCGGCAGATCTTCGCGATCTGGCGCTCAAGGCCCCGTACACCGGCCTCGCGGGTGTAGTAGCGCACGATGTCACGGATCGCCTCGACCTCGAATTCGATCTCGCCCTTCTTCAGGCCGTTGGCCGAAATCTGCTTGGGCGCCAGGTACTTGACCGCGATGTTGATCTTCTCGTCTTCGGTGTAGCCCGGCAGACGAATCACCTCCATCCGATCCAGCAAGGCTGGCGGAATGTTCATGGAGTTGGAGGTGCACAAGAACATTACGTCAGACAAGTCGTAGTCGACTTCCAGGTAATGGTCGTTGAAATTATGGTTCTGCTCGGGATCAAGCACTTCGAGCAAGGCCGACGCCGGGTCGCCACGCATGTCGCTGCCCATTTTGTCGATTTCATCGAGCAGGAACAGCGGGTTGCGTACACCCACTTTTGTCATCTTTTGAATCAATCTTCCTGGCATCGAACCGATGTAGGTACGGCGATGACCACGGATCTCAGCTTCGTCACGCACGCCACCCAAGGCCATGCGCACGAACTTGCGGTTAGTCGCGCTGGCAATCGATTCCGCCAGGGAAGTTTTACCCACACCTGGAGGCCCGACCAGGCACAGCACCGGACCGCGGATTTTTTTCACACGTTTTTGCACGGCGAGGTACTCAAGGATGCGCTCCTTGACCTCTTCCAAACCGTAATGGTCAGCGTCGAGAATCTCTTCAGCACGGGCCAGGTCCAGGCGCACCTTGGTCTGGGCCTTCCACGGCACTTGCACCAACCAGTCGATATACGAGCGCACCACAGTGGCTTCGGCCGACATTGGCGACATCTGCTTAAGCTTGTTCAGCTCGGCGGTGGCCTTGGTCAGGGCGTCTTTGGGCAGGCCAGCGGCATCGATACGCTTTTTCAGCTCTTCGATTTCGTTGTGGCCTTCCTCGCCGTCGCCGAGCTCCTTCTGAATGGCCTTCATCTGCTCATTCAGGTAGTACTCGCGCTGGCTACGTTCCATCTGCTTCTTCACGCGGCCACGGATACGCTTCTCAACCTGCAACAGGTCGATTTCGCCATCCAGCATCGCCAATACGTGTTCGACACGGGCCGACAGGTCGATGATTTCGAGGATGTCTTGCTTCTGCTCGATCTTCAGCGCCATGTGTGCAGCCATGGTGTCGACCAGGCGGCTCGGTTCATCAATGCTGTTGAGCGAAGACAGGACTTCAGCCGGGACTTTCTTGCCCAACTGCACATATTGCTCGAACTGCGACAGCAGGCTGCGCACGAACACCTCGGATTCACGCTCCGGGGCTTCGACTTCTTCGATCAGCGCCACTTCCGCGCGCAGGTGGCCGTCCACCTCCATAAAGCGCTCTACGGCACCGCGCTGCTCACCTTCGACCAACACCTTGACGGTGCCATCGGGCAGCTTGAGCAATTGCAGGACAGTGGCAATGGTGCCGACGCGATACAGGGCATCTTCACCCGGATCATCATCAGCAGGATTCTTCTGGGCCAACAGCAGGATTTGCTTGTCGCCCGTCATCGCGGCCTCGAGGGCTTCGATAGACTTCTCGCGCCCCACGAACAGCGGGATAACCATGTGCGGATAGACGACGACATCGCGCAACGGCAGGAGAGGCAATTCGATGGTTGTCTTCATGATTTCGCCTCTATGACAGTTCAAAAATAAGCTTGAAACCAAGATGGGGGTTACATGCAAAAAAAACAAGCTCAATGCCAGTAGTTAAACGCATGAATACACGCGAATTTAACCACCGCCCTAAGAAACGCCCCCAAAGACAAGGGGCCCCTAGAGGCCCCTTGCTTGTACCGCAACTGCTGAACGCTTATGCGTCGGGTGCAGCCTTGGCAGCCGGCTCACTGTTTTCGTAGATATACAGTGGCTTGGACTTGCCTTCGATCACGCTTTCATCGATCACCACTTTACTCACCTCAGACTGCGAGGGGATTTCGTACATGGTGTCGAGCAACACGCCTTCGAGGATAGAACGCAGGCCACGTGCACCGGTCTTACGCTCCAGTGCTCGCTTGGCCACCGATTTCAGCGCGTCGGTCCGGAACTCGAGGTCTACACCTTCCATCTCGAACAATTTGCCGTATTGCTTGGTCAGGGCGTTTTTCGGCTCGGTGAGGATCTGGATCAAAGCCGCCTCATCCAACTCGTCCAACGTGGCCAGGACCGGCAGACGGCCAACGAATTCCGGGATCAGACCGAACTTGACCAGATCGTCAGGCTCGACTTCACGCAGGGACTCGCCCACCTTCTTGCCCTCTTCCTTGCTGCGCACTTCCGCACTGAAACCAATGCCGCCACGGGTGGAACGCTGCTGAATCACCTTCTCCAGACCGGAGAACGCACCGCCACAAATGAACAGGATGTTACGCGTATCAACCTGAAGGAATTCCTGCTGCGGATGCTTGCGACCACCTTGCGGCGGTACGGACGCAACCGTGCCTTCGATCAGTTTCAACAGGGCCTGCTGCACGCCTTCACCGGAAACGTCCCGGGTGATCGACGGGTTATCAGACTTGCGCGAGATCTTGTCGATCTCGTCGATGTAGACAATACCCATCTGGGCTTTCTCTACGTCGTAGTCGCACTTCTGCAGCAGTTTCTGAATGATGTTCTCGACATCTTCACCCACGTAGCCAGCCTCGGTGAGGGTGGTGGCGTCGGCGATGGTGAACGGAACGTTCAGCAGGCGAGCGAGGGTTTCTGCAAGCAGGGTTTTACCCGAGCCTGTAGGACCGATCAGCAAGATGTTGCTCTTGCCGAGTTCAACCTCATCACCTTTCTTGTCACGCTGGTTCAAGCGCTTGTAGTGGTTGTACACCGCTACGGCCAGAACCTTCTTTGCACGTTCTTGACCAATGACGTACTGGTCAAGGATGCCGCTGATTTCTTTAGGCGAAGGTAATTTATGCGCACTGCTCTCGGCCTGGGCTTCCTGCACCTCCTCACGGATGATGTCATTGCACAGGTCGACGCATTCGTCGCAGATAAACACCGAGGGGCCGGCAATCAATTTGCGTACTTCATGCTGGCTTTTGCCACAGAAGGAGCAATAGAGCAGCTTGCCGTTGTCCTCGCCGTTGCGGGTGTCAGTCATTCGTTCGATCCAAATCCGATAGGCTTGCAACACAAGATGAAGGCTTATGCGGGCTTTTTCAAGCCCGCCAGTGGTCGGACATGCCGACCAGCCCTATTTTGAGCGGCTTATATTAAGCGGGGCGCTTGTCGATCACTGCGTCGATCAACCCGTATTCCTTGGCGGCTTCAGCGCTCATGAAATTGTCACGGTTGGTATCGCGCTCGATTTCTTCCAGGGTGCGCCCGCTGTGCTTGGCCATCAGCGTGTTGAGACGCTCACGAATGAAGAGGATTTCCTTGGCGTGGATTTCGATGTCCGACGCCTGGCCCTGGAAACCGCCCAGCGGCTGGTGAATCATCACGCGCGAGTTCGGCAGGCAGAAACGCTTGCCTTCGGCACCCGCAGTCAGCAGGAAGGCGCCCATGCTGCACGCCTGGCCAATACAGGTGGTCGACACGTTTGGCTTGATGAACTGCATGGTGTCGTAGATCGACATGCCCGCAGTCACCGAACCGCCCGGTGAGTTGATGTAGAGATGGATGTCCTTGTCCGGGTTTTCCGCTTCAAGGAACAGCAATTGCGCACAGATCAGGTTGGCCATGTAGTCCTCTACCGGGCCAACCAGAAAGATCACTCGCTCCTTGAGCAGGCGCGAGTAGATGTCGTAGGCGCGTTCGCCACGAGCGGACTGCTCGACAACCATCGGGACCAAGCCGCCTGCGGCCTGGATATCAGAGTTCTGCTGAATATAGGAATTACGGAACATGCTCTGCAGTTACTCCCAAATAGTCATGTCTTGAAAACGCATAAGCCAGCGCGAGGCTGGCTTATGGTTGAATTTCCAACGAGTTGGACAATCAGTCGGCTTGTGCTGCTTCCGCCGGTTTGACTGCTTCTTCGTAAGAGACCGCTTTATCGGTCACCTTAGCCTTCTGCAGAACAGTATCCACAACTTGTTCTTCCAGCACAACCGAACGTACTTCGTTCATCTGCTGCTCATTCTTGTAGTACCAAGCCACGACCTGCTCAGGCTCCTGGTAGGCCGAAGCCATTTCCTGGATCATTTCACGAACGCGGTCTTCGTCTGGCTTGAGGTCGAACTGCTTGACCACTTCAGCCACGATCAGGCCCAGCACAACGCGGCGCTTGGCTTGCTCTTCGAACAGCTCGGCCGGCAGTTGGTCAGGCTTGATGTTGCCACCAAACTGCTGAACCGCTTGAACGCGCAGGCGATCCACTTCGTTGGACAGCAGGGCCTTAGGCACTTCGATCGGGTTGGCGGCCAGCAGACCGTCCATGACCTGGTTCTTGACCTTGGACTTGATAGCCTGGCGCAGCTCACGCTCCATGTTCTTGCGAACTTCGGTGCGGAAGCCTTCGATGCCGGTTTCCTTGATGCCGAACTGGGCGAAGAACTCTTCGTTCAGCTCTGGCAGCTTAGGCTCGGAAACGCTGTTGACGGTAACGGTGAACTCGGCGGCTTTGCCAGCCAGGTCCAGGTTCTGGTAGTCAGCAGGGAAAGTCAGGTTCAGAACGCGCTCTTCGCCGGCTTTGGCGCCAACCAGGCCGTCCTCGAAACCAGGGATCATGCGGTTGGAACCCAGCACCAGTTGAGTGCCCTTTGCGGAGCCGCCAGCGAAGACTTCGCCGTCAACCTTGCCAACGAAATCGATGTTCAGTTGGTCTTCGTTCTGGGCGGCACGGTCGGCCACTTCAAAACGAGTGTTCTGCTTGCGCAGGATTTCCAGCATGTTGTCCAGGTCCGAATCGGCCACTTCGGCGCTCAGACGCTCGATTTCGATACCGTCGAAACCGGCCACTTCAAATTCCGGGAACACTTCGAATACGGCAACGTATTCCAGGTCCTTGCCCGCTTCCAGGGACTTGGGCTCGATCGAAGGCGAGCCTGCCGGGTTCAGCTTTTGCTCGACAACGGCTTCGTAGAAAGAAGCCTGGATCACGTCACCTACAGCTTCCTGGCGCGCATCGGCACCAAAACGACGCTTGATTTCGCTCATCGGCACTTTGCCTGGACGGAAACCAGCGATCTTGGCCTTTTGGGCAGTCTGCTGCAGACGCTTGTTGACCGCAGTCTCGATACGCTCTGCCGGCACGGTGATGCTCAGGCGGCGCTCGAGAGCAGTAGTATTTTCAACAGAAACTTGCATGGATATTCCTCGTTGCACAGACATTAGCCGGCCATTTCCGACCCCAATCAAGGGCATGCATTCTAGTGGGTCAAACTCAAGAAGTCACCCTACTGAAAACACAGCGGAAAACAGCCGGCAATTTATCGGTACGAAAGCACTGAAGTACCTCGCCCCGGTGACAAATACAGCCAAATTGCGCCAGGGCTCTGCGCCGCCCCTCTCTATATATAGAAGGAACACGCATCCATCTCCCTGACGGCCCGCCCTGCGAACAGAGCGAGCAAGCAACGCGGCATCATCGAGATACACAAATACGACGACACGCCCTGCCGGGGCAGCCCAGCACCTGCGACCACCCAATCTCAAACCGCCAAAACCAAAAAAGGCGCCAGACTGTTAAATCTGGCGCCTTTCGAATATGGGGTGGACGAAGGGGATCGAACCCTCGACAACGGGAGTCACAATCCCGTGCTCTACCAACTGAGCTACGCCCACCATATTGCGTTAACAAAGAAACCAAACCACTTCTTTGTTGAGCCCTGCCCCGCCTGACGACCGGGAAAAGCTTTAATTGGTGCGGATGAAGAGACTCGAACTCTTACGCCTCGCGGCGCTGGAACCTAAATCCAGTGTGTCTACCAATTCCACCACATCCGCGCTTGAAGCTCTTAAAGCAAAGGCGCCAGACTGTTAAATCTGGCGCCTTTTCAGAATATGGGGTGGACGAAGGGGATCGAACCCTCGACAACGGGAGTCACAATCCCGTGCTCTACCAACTGAGCTACGCCCACCATATAGCGCTACTTGTGCCAAAGCTGCCTAATGGCGCACCCGGCAGGACTCGAACCTGCGACCATCCGCTTAGAAGGCGGATGCTCTATCCAGCTGAGCTACGGGCGCCTTATTAATCTGTACTCTTGGAGGATTACAAACTAAGTGCTTCCAGCCTTGCAGTACAACTATTCTGCTCGACCTTCTTAACCAGTGCTAGGCTGTGCCCGACAAGTGCGACGAATAGTATAGATGCCCCGGAAACCCGTCAAATCTTTTTTGAAAAAAACTGATTTTATTTAAGGGGTTAGGGCAATTTGCAGACCAAGCGCCTTTGCCCTCGCGCCTTGGCATGCGAGAATGCGCGCACTTTTCTTCCCCCTCTCGATGGTTAATCACGCGTAATGACTGCACAACTTATCGACGGCAAATCAATCGCCGCCAGCCTGCGCCAGCAGATCGCCAAACGAGTCACCGAGCGCAGCCAGCAAGGCCTGCGCACGCCTGGCCTCGCGGTGATCCTGGTCGGCAGCGATCCTGCCTCTCAGGTTTATGTCTCGCACAAGCGTAAAGACTGTGAAGAGGTCGGCTTTATTTCCAAGGCCTATGACTTGCCTTCGGACACCACTCAACAGGCCCTGACCGACCTGATTGACAGCCTCAACGATGACCCGAACATGGACGGCATCCTGCTGCAACTTCCACTGCCCGAGCACCTGGACGCCTCCAAGCTCCTGGAGCGCATCCGCCCGGACAAAGACGTCGACGGTTTCCACCCTTATAACGTCGGCCGCCTGGCCCAACGCATTCCCCTGCTGCGCCCATGCACCCCCAAAGGCATCATGACGCTGCTGGAAAGCACCGGTGTCGACCTGTATGGCCTTGACGCTGTGGTGGTGGGCGCATCGAACATCGTCGGTCGCCCGATGGCCATGGAGCTGCTGCTGGCCGGCTGCACCGTGACCGTCACCCACCGCTTCACCAAGGACCTGGCCGGCCACGTCGGCCGCGCTGACCTGGTGGTAGTCGCCGCCGGCAAGCCAGGCCTGGTCAAGGGTGAGTGGATCAAGGAAGGCGCTATCGTCATCGACGTGGGCATCAACCGCCAGGAAGACGGAAAGTTGGTGGGCGACGTGGTGTATGAAACCGCCCTGCCCCGCGCTGGCTGGATCACGCCGGTTCCAGGCGGTGTCGGGCCGATGACCCGGGCGTGCCTGTTGGAAAATACGCTGTATGCCGCAGAAACCCTACACGGCTGATAACCAGGCATGATGAAAAAGCCCTGCTTTATCGCAGGGCTTTTTAATGCCCGTGAAAAACCCTTGTTGCAGGCTGTTAGTGCATTAAACAAACTAGCCAAAAGCCGCCACTCTTCCGGATTCGAAATGCCTGGCATCTTCCCAAAGCCAGCCTTGCCTGGTATCGCGCTCAGGCGGTGGCGCTTGTTGCACCGAGTCAAACAAGCCCACGCTGCGCAGTTGTTCAACGTCACCCAATCCACTATTTCGCGCTGGGAAAGCGGCGTACAGGCAATCGACCCCTGCGCGCACCAACAGCTTGAGCAATTGCTCGCCGCCCGCCTTGATGCGGCCGCCGATCAAGCCTTGGCCCGCCTGGTCAGGGAAAGCTCACGACCCGTTCATCTCATGTGCGACCTGACCCATCGTCTGCTGGCTTGCTCCCCTGCCCGCGCAGCCCAGTTCGCAAGCCCCGTCAGCGAATTGCTGGGGCGTTCGCTATGGCGCTTTGCGACACCGGAAATCATCAGCAAGGAGCTCTCCCTGGATGAATCCGGGTGGAGGGAAGTCAGTGCGCCACCGGCGATCGAGTTCGTCACCGGCCACAATGACTCACTTGTTGTGCCTATCAGCCAGAGCGCCTGTCGGTGGACGCGCATTCCTCTTTCAGACGGTACATCGGCGCGTTTGGTGGAGACGCTTTGACTGCCCTGCGCTATGCATATTGTATGCGTGGACGCACAGCCTACCCGGGCTTAATCTGACTCCAATAGCATAGCCTTCGCCACCGGAGACAGAGAACTTCATGAACATCGACAAAATCAAAGGGCGCCTCGAATTCCTGCGCGAAACGGAAAAACTCAAGGACGTTCTCAGAAGTGCACACACCTCTTCCGGGCGCACGGAAAGCACGGCGGAACACAGTTGGCGTCTTTGCCTGATGGCTATTGTTTTCGAGGACCAACTGGCCGAACTAGACATGCTGAAGATCCTCAAGATGTGCGTCATTCACGATCTGGGTGAGGCCATCAGCGGAGACATTCCAGCCGTCAGCCAGGCGGCGTTTCCCAACAAGGGCGAGCAAGAGAGAAACGATCTTCTGCTTCTGACCTCTGCGCTGGATGAACCGCTGAAAGCTGAGATATTGGCGCTCTGGGATGACTATGAGCACGCACAGTCTGCGGAGGCAAAAGCCGTCAAGGCGCTGGACAAGCTGGAAACGCTGCTCCAGCACAATCAGGGCAAGAACCCACCGGACTTCAATTACGAGTTCAATCTGGCTTACGGCAAGAAGTACACAGATGCCAACCCTCTGTTTGAGCAACTTCGACATCTTATCGATGAGGACACTCGGGAAAAAATATCAAAGCAGTAGGTAAAAATCGCTACAAGCCCGACCAATCATCGGCTTACAGCCTTTATTTAAAGGCTCTCTATCGCTTTCTGATCCATACTCCTAAAATGTAACGTCATTTGTCACAAGATCCGTTTCACAACGGCATTTCCTTACTTTTTAGCGAGTTCATCCGCGTGAAAATTCGTCTTTCTATTGTCAGCCTGTTTTTTGCTTTGGCAGGTACCTTCGCCCACGCCGCCGAAACCACCCTGGCCCCGCGTGACGCCTCCAAGCTGCAGATCGCCTCCGGCAGCGCCATGCTGGTCGATTTGCAGACCAATAAAGTCATTTATTCCAGCAACCCCGACGTGGTGGTACCTATCGCTTCGGTGAGCAAGCTGATGACCGGCCTGATCGTCCTCGAAGCCAAGCAGAATATGGACGAGTACATCGACATCAACATCACCGACACGCCCGAGATGAAAGGCGTGTTCTCCCGGGTGAAGATCGGTAGCCAGATGCCGCGCAAGGAAATGCTGCTGATCGCGCTGATGTCTTCGGAAAACCGCGCCGCTGCGAGCCTGGCCCACCATTATCCTGGCGGTTACGCAGCCTTTATCGCGGCGATGAACGCCAAGGCCAAGTCCTTGGGCATGACCAGCACCCACTACGTGGAGCCCACCGGCCTGTCGATCCATAACGTGTCGACCGCCCGCGACCTGAGCAAGCTGCTGGCCTATGCGCGTAAATTCCCGATGCTGAGCCAGCTGAGCACCACCAAGGAAAAGACCGTGTCGTTCCGCAAGCCCAACTACACCTTGGGCTTCTCCAACACCGACCACCTGATCAACCGCGCCAACTGGGATATCAAGCTGACCAAGACCGGCTTCACCAACCAGGCCGGCCACTGCCTGGTGCTGGTGACGAGCATGGGCAATCGCCCGGTGTCGCTGGTGATCCTGGATGCCTTTGGCAAGTTCACCCATTTTGCCGATGCCAGCCGTATTCGTAGCTGGGTCGAGACCGGCAAAGGCGGCGCAGTGCCGGATGTGGCGCTGCGTTACAAGGCCGATAAAAACCTCAAGAATCGAGCGACTGCTACGGAAGTACGTCGATAAACAGCGATTTTAGTGTGGGAGCGGGCTTGCTCGCGAATGCGGTGGGTCAGCCTAAGCATTCAGCGACTGACACTGCGCCTTCGCGAGCAAGCCCGCTCCCACATTTGAGTTTCACTTCTTCTCTGCCAACACCTTGAGCGCTTGGGCCGCCGCTTGCTCCTGCCCCGCCTGGGCCGTGGCATTGGCCGCATCGCGCCAGCGCTGCGCGTCCACATTGGCCGGCAACTGGCTCGGGCGCTGGGTCAGGATGGCCCAATGGCCCGCGCCCTTCCACGCCGACTCAAAGTCGCTGAAGCTCATGCTCAAGCGGCGCTCATTGCCTGAGCGCAACAGCACCGTACTCTTCTGCTGGTTGAACCCCACCACCACGACATAACGCGCCCCGGACCAATAGCTGGCGTTGATCCGCGCCATCACCGGGTAACCCGCCGCCACCTGCGCCAGCACGGCGGTCAGCTTGGCCTCCAATGGGTACACCATCAGCCCGTACTCACGCGCCAGCACCTGCATGTTGCGCTCAAGGCCCGCCTCGGCGCCGGGCAGGCGCAGCGGCTTATCAAGCAAACCCGGTGTCATGACAATGCCTTGTTGCGACAGCATGCTGGCAAGTGCCGTAGGACCGCTCTGATAAGCCTCACTGCGAAAGGTCGGCACGCCATTGAGTTCGACGCGCTCGGGCAAGCCAGGCAGTTTCGATGGAGTGTTGCTGGAACAGGCCGCCAACCCAAGGGCAACGGCCAGTAGCAAGGAAGTTTTAAGGTTCGACCGTAAGCGCAATTTTTTCACTCTCTTGATCAACTGCCGGTAAAGGCCCCGATCATAGCCCAATCGCGCTTTCTCTATCCCGTAGGAGCGAGCTTGCTCGCGAAAAACTTACAGGCGCCGCGTTTATTCAGGAAGCCTGCGTCATCGTTGACGTTTTTCGCGAGCAAGCTCGCTCCTACAGGGGGCGGCGCAAGATATCTATAGCCGACGCGTGCAATAAAGCGGTGACGATAGAGCAAACAAGTTGGACGGACTCGACCATTGGTCAATAGCAGGCAACCGCCGGCTGGCTAGACTGTCCATTGAGAAGACTGTGTGTGCCCCAAGTGGGCGAAAGGAGGCCCGAATGAGCCTTGCGACAACGATTTTCCTGTTGATCTGTGGTTGGCTGGCCGTCGCCGCCGCCATGCTGTGGGGGGTCATGCGCGTGACGCGCCGGCATCATCATCCCCACGTCAAACCTGCTGAACCCGCCGAGCCACGCAAGACGACGGCGCATCACGCCTAGCCAGGCATGCAATTGAAGTCCTGGGTGGCGGCAATTTCCTTGCCGTGGCCGTCCTCAAGGGACGCACGCACCGTGGTGCCCAGGCTCGACTCCACCAGGGTGTAGTGCTCACCTGCCTTGAAGTGCTTGTACTCGATGCGGCCCTGGCAGTCCTGCTGGTTGTCATCACCCGGCTCGTCTTCAAATAAAGTCACGTCCAGGCGATGGTCCCCCGGGGTCACTTCAAAATAGCGCCCATCGTCCACACGCTTGCCATCGACACGCTCGGCCATCAGGTCATTCGGCGCTTCTTCCTGCAAGCCGATCCAGGCTTGGCTGGGGTCCGCCTTGGGGATCGGGCCGGCGCACGCCGACAACAAACAGACAAAGCCAAGGACGGGAACTAACAACAGCGGTTTGAGTGACATGACAGCGCTCCAAAGGGCAGATGTAAAAAGGGCGTATCCGATGGCTGACAAGCTTGATCAGCCGCCCTTCCTGGAACAAATGAATCCCTATGAAAGTATCTTCAGCCCTTGACTAAAACTTCCTTCACCTGGCTGAAAGGTGCGTGTTAGGTGGGTCGGTCAAGACTGCCGGGGTTTGCAATCCTGCTCTTCTCGGAGACTCACGCATGCTCGGGCTGGTAAAGACCGCACTGCACAAGCCGTACACCTTCATCGTGCTGGCTATATTCCTCTGCATCATCGGGCCGATGGCGGCCCTGCGCACGCCCACGGATGTTTTTCCCGATATCGGCATTCCCGTGGTCGCCGTGGTCTGGCAGTACAACGGCCTGTCCCCGGACGCCATGGCCGGTCGGGTGATCTACACCTACGAACGCTCCCTGAGCACCACCGTCAACGACATCGAACATATCGAGTCGCAATCGCTGCCCGGCATGGGCATCGTCAAGATCTTCTTCCAGCCTGGCGTCGATATCCGTACCGCCAACGCCCAGGTCACGGCGGTGTCACAGACTGTGCTCAAGCAAATGCCACCGGGCATCACCCCGCCGCTGATCCTCAACTACAGCGCCTCCACGGTGCCGATCCTGCAAATGGCGTTTTCCAGCCCCAGCCTGTCGGAAGCCAAAATTCGCGACCTGGTGCAGAACAATATCCGCCTGCCCTTGAGCGCCCTGCCTGGCCTGGCCATGCCTACACCGATGGGCGGCAAGCAACGGCAGATCACCCTCGACCTCGACCCTCAGGCGCTGGCCGCCAAAGGCTTGTCGGCCCAGGATGTGGGCAATGCCCTGGCGCTGCAGAACCAGATCATCCCGGTGGGCACCGCCAAGCTGGGCCTCAACGAATACACGATCCTGCTCAATAACAGCCCCAAGGCCATCGATGAACTCAACGACCTGCCGATCAAGACGGTTGACGGGGCGCTGATCACCATCGGCCAAGTGGCCCACGTGCGCGACGGTTCACCGCCGCAAACCAATATCGTGCGGGTCGACGGCCATCGCGCCGTGCTGATGCCGGCGCTGAAAAACGGCAGCATCTCCACCCTGTCGATCATCGACGGTATCCGGCAGATGCTGCCGCGCATCAACGAAACCCTGCCGCCGTCGCTGAAAACCTCGCTGCTGGGCGATGCCTCGGCGTTCGTCAAGCAGTCGGTGGGCAGCGTGGCCCAGGAAGGCATCATTGCTGCACTGCTCACCAGTGCGATGATCCTGCTGTTTCTCGGCAGTTGGCGCTCGACCTTGATCATCGCCGCGTCGATTCCCCTGGCGGTGCTCTCGGCCATCGCGCTATTGGCTGTCAGTGGGCAAACCCTCAACGTCATGACGTTGGGCGGGCTGGCGTTGGCGGTGGGCATCCTGGTGGACGACGCCACGGTGACCATCGAAAACATCAACTGGCACCTGGAGCAAGGCAAGGCGGTGAAGGCCGCGATTCTCGACGGCGCCGCGCAAATCGTCGGCCCGGCGTTCGTCTCGCTGTTGTGCATCTGCATCGTGTTCGTGCCGATGTTTTTGCTGCAAGGCATCGCCGGTTACCTGTTCCGGCCAATGGCGCTGGCGGTGATCTTTGCCATGGCCAGTTCGTTCATTCTCTCGCGCACCCTGGTGCCGACACTGGCGATGTTTTTGCTCAAACCGCATAGGCCGGAGCCAGGCGCGGGGCATCATCCGGAAGATGCATTCATCAATCACCACGAGGGTGAACAACACCCGAAACCACGCAATGCGTTGCTGCAATCGGTGCTGAATTTTCAACAGGGATTCGAGCGGCACTTTTCCAATGTCCGCGACACCTACCATGGCCTGCTGACGCTGGCACTGGGCGCACGCAAGCGCTTCATTGTCGGGTTCCTGGCCTGCGTACTCGCGTCGTTCCTGTTGTTGCCGAGCCTGGGCCAGGACTTTTTCCCGGCCACCGATGCGGGTGCCTTGGCCCTGCATGTGCGCTTGCCACTGGGCACGCGCATCGAGGAAAGCGCCGCGGCGTTCGACCGCATCGAAGCGCGGATCCGCGAGGTCATCCCCGCCGAAGAGCTGGACACCATCGTCGATAATATTGGCATTCCGCTCAGCGGCATCGACATGGCCTACAGCAGCAGCGGCACCATCGGCCCGCAGGATGGCGATATTCAAGTCAGCTTGAAAACGCACCACGCGCCCACCGCCGACTATGTGAAAAAACTGCGCGAAGCCCTGCCGCAAAGTTTCCCCGGCAGCCACTTTGCGTTCCTGCCCGCCGACATCAGCAGCCAGATCCTCAACTTCGGCGCCCCCGCCCCGCTGGACGTCAAAATCTCCGGGCGCAATGACGCAGAAAACCGCGCTTATGCCGTCGAGCTTGAACGGCGCTTGCAGCATGTACCGGGGATTGCCGACCTGCGCATCCAGCAGTCCACCGGCTACCCCTCGCTGCAAGTAAACGTGGACCGCATGCGCGCTAACGGCCTGGGCATTACCGAGCGTGATGTTACCAACAGCATGGTCGCCTCCCTCGCCGGCAGCTCGCAAACCGCGCCGACCTTCTGGCTCAACCCGGCCAATGGCGTGTCTTATTCCATCGTCGCTGCCACCCCGCAATACCGTCTCGACAGCCTGCCGTCCCTGGAAGCGCTGCCGGTGACCGGTGCCAATGGCCAGGCGCAAATCCTCGGCGGCGTGGCAACTATTTCCCGGGTACAAAGCCCGGCCGTGGTGACCCACTACAACATCGAACCGACCCTGGACCTGTACGCCAACGTGCAAGGTCGCGACCTCGGCGGTGTGGCCCGCGATGTGCAAAAGGTGCTGGATGACACGGCGTCCATGCGCCCCAAAGGCGCGACCATCAGCCTGCACGGGCAGATCGATGCGCTGCATGAGGCGTTCAGTGGTTTGAGCTTCGGACTGCTCGGCGCGGTGGTGCTGATCTACTTGCTGATCGTGGTCAACTTCCAGTCGTGGGCTGACCCCTTTGTGATCATCACGGCGTTGCCGGCAGCATTGGCGGGCATCGTGTGGATGCTGTTCCTCAGTGGCACCTCGTTGTCGGTGCCAGCACTCACCGGGGCCATCTTGTGCATGGGTGTGGCGACCGCCAACTCGATCCTGGTGGTGAGCTTCTGCCGTGAGCGCCTGGCCGAACACGGCGATGCGTTGAAAGCCGCGCTGGAAGCCGGCTACACACGCTTTCGCCCGGTGTGCATGACCGCCCTGGCAATGATCATTGGCATGTTGCCCCTGGCGATTTCCGAGGAGCAGAACGCCCCGCTCGGCCGGGCGGTCATCGGTGGCCTGGTCTTCGCCACCATCGCCACTTTGTTGTTTGTTCCCGTGGTCTTCAGCCTGGTCCACGGTCGTCATCCTACTCGCGCAACTGCTGGAGAAACGCCCCATGTCGCCTGATCAAAAACCCTCGCGCAAGCGCCTGATGCTCCTGGGTGTCGGTGGCCTGACGTTGGCTGCCTTGCTGGTCGCCAGCGGCCTGCACGCGCGTACGCTGCACGAGCAATCGGTCACTGCCTGGACCGAAGCCGCCGCCGTCCCCCAGGTGATGGTGTTCCAACCCAAGCCAAACGCCGGCGGTGACACCCTGCGCCTGCCCGCCCACCTGGAGGCGTGGAGCAAGGCGGCTATCCATGCGCGGGTGAGCGGCTACTTGAAGGACTGGAAAGTCGACATCGGGACCCAGGTCAAGACCGGGCAAATCCTCGCCGAAATCGACAGCCCCGACCTCGACCAACAACTGGCCCAGGCCCATGCGCGCCTGATCCAGCAACAAGCCAATGCACGCCTGGCAGCCACCACGGCGACCCGCTGGCAAAACCTGCTGGCCAGCCATTCGGTATCGCGCCAGGACGCCGATGAGAAAACCTCCAACGCCGCAGCCGCCAAGGCCAACACCGAAGCCGCTGCAGCAGACTATGCGCGACTGTGCGCCCTGGAAAGCTACAAGACCCTGCGCGCGCCGTTCGCCGGCACCATCACCGCCCGCAACACGGACATCGGCCAGTTGATCAAAGCCGATAACGCCAGCGATCCAGAACTGTTCAACATTGCCGACACCCACCAATTGCGCTTGTACGTGCCGGTGCCGCAGAACTATGCAGCGGTCATTCATGCGGGCCTTGAGGTCGAACTGACCGTCCCCGAGCACCCCGGCGAGCATTTCAAGGCACGCCTGATCGGTGACTCCACCGCCATCGACCGCCGCTCCGGCACCCTGCTGGCCCAGTTCGTCGCCGACAACCCCAACGGCGAACTGCTGCCGGGCGACTACGCCGAAGTCACCCTACCGATTCCGGCTGACACCCATGGCGTAAGCATCCCGGCCAGCGCCTTGATCTTCCGCGCCCAGGGCACCCAGGTTGCGGTGCTGGACGGGCGCAATCATGTGCACCTGCAAGACATTCATATTGGCCTGGACCTCGGCGAGCGCTTGGTGATCGACCAAGGCCTGAAGCCTGCTGACCACATCATCGACAACCCGCCCGACGCCCTGCGCGAAGGCGACCCAGTGCAACTGGCCGCCGCCTCGGGAGGTGCGCATGCGCCCAAGGCTTAAGTCGCTGGCGGCACTGATGGTGCTGGCGTTGCAGGGTTGCTCGATGGCGCCCACCTATACGGTGCCGTCGATTGACCTGCCCGCCCACTACCGCGAACAAACCAGCGAAGGCCCCTGGCACAGCGCGCAACCGTCAGACCAACTGGCGCCCCAGTGGTGGCAGCTCTACAACGATTCGCGCCTGAACGCGCTGCAGCAGCAACTGCTCAAGGCCAACCCGGACCTGGCCGCGGCGCTGGCGCACTTCGATGCGTCCCAGGCCTATGCCAGTCAACTGCACGCGGGCCTTTTCCCGCAAATCACCGCCAGCGTGCAACCGCTGCGCCAGCGTCAATCGGATTCACGACCGTTACGCGGTACTACACAGCCGTCGGTGTACAACAGCAATACCGCTGGGTTCTCCCTGGGATACGACCTCGACCTGTGGGGCAGAATCCGCAACCAGGTCGCCGCGGGCGATGCCCAGGCACAAGCGTCCTTTGATGATTTGGCGGTGGTGCGCTTGAGCCTCCAACAGCAGTTGGCGAGCCTGTATGTACAGCTCAATGGGCTGGATGCGCAGCGCCGAATCCTGAGCACTTCGTTGCAAGACTTCAGCCAGGCGCTGCAACTGACCCGCAGCCGTTATGAAGGCCAGATTGCCTCGGAATTGGACCTGACCCGCGCGCAGAACCAACTGGCCGAAGCCAAGGCGCAGCTGGACGAAGTGCGTGGCCAGCGCAACCTCGCCGAACATGCCATCGGCGAATTGGTGGGCGTGACGGCCAGTGAGTTTTCACTGCCGCCCAGCTCGCAGTTAATGGCGTTGCCAGGCATTCCGGCGCAGTTGCCCAGCCACCTGCTGCAGCGTCGTCCGGACATTGCCGCAGCTGAACGTCGCGTGTTTGCGGCCAACGCAACGATCGGCGTGGCCAAGGCAGCGTGGTTTCCGGATTTCAGTTTGACCGGTGTGCTGGGCGGGCAGACCCAAGGTGTTGGCAACCTGCTGTCCGCCGGCAACCGGTATTGGGCACTGGGGCCGCTGATGAACCTGCCGATCTTCGACGGCGGGCGCTTGAGCGCCAACGAGCGCCAGGCCAAGGCCGAGTTCGAGGAGGCCGCGGCACAGTACCGTAGCCACGTATTGAAAGCCGTGCGCGAGGTGGAAGATAACCTCGCGCAACTGCGGGATCTGCAGCAGCAAGCCGAGGACGAGCAAGCGGCGGCAGAGGCGGCGCAACATACCCAGGCCTTGGCGATGAACAGCTATCAGGCCGGGGCAGTGAGCTATCTGGATGTGGTCACCGCCCAAACCGCCGCGTTGCAGGCACAGAGAACGTTGCAGGCGGTGCAGACCCGGCAGTTGCAGGCGAGCGTAGGGCTGTTGACCGCACTGGGCGGCGGCTGGCAGCCGGGTTAATACCCACTGATCGTTCCCACGCTCTGCGTGGGAACGCCGCTCAGGACGCTCTGCGTCTGCCTCTAAAATCGTGACGCGGAGCGTCACAGGGTGCATTCCCACGCGGAGCGTGGGAACGATCAGGCCGCGAGCTGGCCGCTGGCGATGGCCGCTGAAGCGGCCACCATCGCCCGCAACAACACCGCACACCCCGCCGCCAGATCATCCGGCGCGGCATTTTCGATTTCGTTATGGCTGATGCCGCCTTCACACGGCACAAAGATCATCCCCGCCGGGCCAAGCTCAGCGACGAAGATCGCGTCGTGCCCTGCCCCGCTGACGATGTCCAGGTTCGACAAGCCCAAACCATTGGCGGCATTGCGCACTGCCTCCACGCAGCTTTTGTCGAAGTACAGCGGCGGGAAGTCCGCCGTAGGCTGCATGTCGAAACTCAAGCCATGTTTGGCGCAGGTGTCTTCGATCACCTGACGCACCTGGGCAATCATCGAATCCAGCCGCGCCGGTTCAAGATGACGAAAATCCAGAGTCATGCGCACTTCACCGGGAATCACGTTGCGCGATCCCGGATACGCTTGCAGGCACCCCACCGTGCCGCATGCATGGGGCTGGTGCGCCAACGCCGCCGCGTTCACGGCGGCCACCACCGCTGCCGCGCCGACCAGGGCGTCCTTGCGCAAGTGCATGGGTGTAGGGCCGGCATGGGCCTCAACACCGCGCAGCTTCAGGTCAAACCACTTTTGCCCGAGGGCGCCGAGCACCACGCCGATGGTTTTGTGTTCATCCTCCAGAATCGGCCCTTGTTCGATATGGGCTTCGAAATACGCGCCGACCTTGTGCCCGCTGACCGGCCGCGTTCCCGCATAGCCAATCGCGTTCAACGCCTCCTCCACGCTGACGCCGTCCGCATCGACCTTGGCCAGGGTATCGGCCAGGGTGAACTTCTCGGCAAACACCCCTGAGCCCATCATGCACGGCGGGAAGCGCGAGCCTTCTTCGTTGGTCCACACCACCACTTCCAGCGGCGCCTCGGTTTCCACCTTGAGGTCGTTGAGGGTGCGCAGCACTTCCACACCGGCCAGCACGCCGAAGCAACCGTCGAACTTACCGCCGGTGGGCTGGGTGTCGATATGGCTGCCGGTCATCACCGGTGGCAGGTCGGGATTGCGACCGGGGCGGCGCGCAAAGATATTGCCGATGCCGTCGATGGTCACGGTGCAACCCGCCGCTTCACACCACTGCACGAAGAGGTCGCGAGCCTTGCGGTCGAGGTCGGTGAGGGCCAGGCGACACACACCGCCCTTGGGCGTGGCGCCGAGTTTGGCCAGGTCCATCAGCGACTGCCACAGACGGTCGCGATTGATGTGCTGATGGGGCGATTGCAGAACGTCGAGGGCAGCGTTCATGGGGGTCTCCTCAGGCTGATTTTCTTATGAGTCGGCTCGATCCAACTGTGTAAAGAAGTCAAAAATGTGGGAGCGGGCTTGCTCGCGAAAGCGGTGTGTCAGTCACCGAAAATGTCGCTTGGACTACCGCATTCGCGAGCAAGCCCGCTCCCACATTTGGATTGCATTTCAACGCATTACAACGGCGCCTTGGCGGTGATCGGGCTCGCCCCGCGCTTGGCGTTCAAGCCGTAATACAACACCCCGCCCAACGCCGAGCCGGTGAACCAGCCGTAGCTGTAGAACCAGCTGAACGCATCGCTGCCCAGCGACAGCAGCGTCAGCACCACCGGTACGCCAAAGGCGATAAAGCCGCTCCAGTTCCAGGCCGGGTACACGTCGTCGCGGTACAGGCCGGCCAGGTCCAACTGTTGTCTGCGGGTGATGAAATAGTCCACCACCATGATCCCGGCAATCGGCCCCAGCAGGCTTGAATAACCCAGCAGCCAATTGGAATACACGGTTTCAAGACTCACGTCCGAGACGATCAGCCCGAGTTTTTTCAGCAGTTCATGGGCCATCAGCGCCAGCCCTACCAGGCCGGTGAGGATCACCGCCGTGGTGCGGTTGATCAGCTTGGGCGCGATGTTCTGGAAGTCGTTGGTGGGCGAGACGATGTTCGCCGCGGTATTGGTGGACAAGGTCGCGACGATGATCAGCGCCATGGCGATGGCCACCCACACCGGGCTCTGGATATGCCCGATCAGGCTCACCGGGTCGGAGACGCTCACCCCCACCAGTTTCACCGAGGCGGCGGTCATCACCACGCCGAGGGCGGCGAACAGGAACATGGTCAGCGGCAAGCCGAAAATCTGCCCCAGAATCTGGTCTTTCTGGCTCTTGGCGTAGCGGCTGAAATCCGGAATGTTCAATGACAATGTGGCCCAGAAACCCACCATCGCCGTGAGCCCCGCCATGAAGTAACCGGTGAGGCTGGCGCCTTCGGGGCGCTTGGGTGGGATCGCCATCAACTCGCTGAGGGACACGTTGGGCATCGCCCATACCAGCAGCCCAACCCCCACCGCCACCAACAACGGCGCCGACAAGGTTTCCAGGCGCTTGATCGACTCGGCGCCACGCAGCACCACCCACAGATTCAAGCACCAGAACAGCATGAAACCGATCACCTCTCCGGTACCGCCGAGGGCTTTCCAGCCGTCGAAAATCGAGCCCAGGAACAGGTGGATCGCCAGCCCGCCGAACATCGTCTGGATACCAAACCAGCCGCAGGCCACCAGCGCGCGGATCAGGCACGGTACGTTGGAGCCGAGGATGCCAAAGGACGAACGCAACAGCACCGGAAACGGAATGCCGTACTTGGTGCCGGGAAACGCGTTTAGGGTCAGCGGGATCAACACCACGATATTGGCCAGCAGGATCGCTACCAGCGCCTCCCCCACCGACAGCCCGAAATACGCCGTGAGCACCCCGCCCAGGGTGTAGGTGGGCACGCAGATCGACATGCCGACCCATAGCGCCGTGATGTGCCATTTGTTCCAGGTGCGCTCGTGCACTTTGGTGGGTGCCATGTCGTGGTTGTAGCGAGGGCTGTCGAGGACGTCGGGGCCGGCGTCGAGTTCGTACAGGCCGTTGCGCTCGATGACTTGCGATCTGTTCTGTTGCATGGCCGCTCCACGGTTTTTTAAAATTATTGTTGCTCACCTGCACGCTAGGTTCAGGTGGCCGGAGTACCGCATCGACAACATGACATCCAGGGTTCCGGCCAACTGCCCGTGCACTCAATAACCGTGCCGACAACCGTCTCTGAACCCGCACCGCTTATATAACGTGCTGATGTTTATCAGCTTTCCAATTGAACCTGCGGTACTTGCCGCATGCGTCAGGCTAAACAATACGCAAGTTGCCAGAACCTTCAGGTCTCAATCTGGTGCATCACAATTATTTTTATTTATCGACGGCGTCAAGCGGCATATCTCAAGCGCCTGATTTGCAATAAGAAATATTGATCAGATCAAGAACCTGTCAAGTGCGTCAAAACAGGGTGGGCATGCTTCATTTTGGTGAAAATAGGATTTTTCTTATAAATATCAACAAGATGAAACACACAAAAGTTTGCGAAAAATCTGCTTGCTCATTCGAAAAACTCGGGCTAGTTTCTATTCCTGTCACCGATGACAGGAATTAACCGACCCTCGGTGCGCAGTATTACAACACTTAGAACTGGCACAAGCCGGTCAAGCCTGTGAGGAACTCGACATGTCGCTGTTGATCCGTGGCGCCACCGTTATTACCCATGATGAAAGTTACCGCGCCGATGTGTTATGTGCGGAGGGTCTAATTCGCGCCATTGGCACGAATCTGGATATTCCCGCAGGCACTGAAATACTCGATGGCAGCGGCCAATACTTGATGCCGGGCGGCATCGACCCCCATACCCATATGCAACTGCCCTTCATGGGCACGGTGGCCAGTGAAGACTTTTTCAGTGGTACGGCGGCAGGCTTGGCCGGTGGTACCACGTCGATCATCGACTTCGTGATTCCCAACCCGCAGCAATCGCTGATGGAAGCTTTCCACCAGTGGCGCGGCTGGGCCGAAAAGTCCGCCGCCGACTACGGGTTTCACGTAGCGATCACCTGGTGGAGTGAGCAGGTACGTGAGGAAATGGCCGAGTTGGTCAGCCATCACGGCATCAACAGCTTCAAGCATTTCATGGCCTACAAGAACGCGATCATGGCGGCCGATGACACCTTGGTCGCCAGTTTCGAACGCTGCCTGGAACTCGGCGCCGTGCCCACCGTGCATGCCGAAAATGGCGAGCTGGTGTATCACCTGCAACGCAAACTGATGGCCCAGGGCATCACCGGGCCGGAAGCCCATCCGCTGTCGCGCCCGTCCCAGGTGGAAGGCGAAGCGGCCAGCCGTGCCATCCGGATTGCCGAGACCATCGGCACGCCGCTGTACCTGGTGCATGTGTCGACGAAAGAAGCCCTGGATGAAATCACCTATGCCCGAGGCAAAGGCCAGGCGGTGTACGGTGAAGTGCTCGCCGGCCACCTGTTGCTCGATGACAGTGTGTACCAGCACCCCGACTGGCAGACCGCCGCCGGCTATGTAATGAGCCCGCCATTCCGCCCACGCGGGCATCAAGAGGCGCTGTGGCACGGCCTGCAAGCGGGCAACCTGCACACCACCGCCACCGACCACTGCTGTTTCTGCGCCGAGCAAAAAGCCGCCGGGCGTGACGACTTCAGCAAGATCCCCAACGGCACCGCCGGCATTGAAGACCGCATGGCGCTGCTGTGGCACGAAGGGGTCAATACCGGGCGTTTATCGATGCAAGAATTTGTCGCGCTGACCTCCACCAACACCGCGAAGATTTTCAACCTCTACCCCCGTAAAGGCGCGATACGCGTGGGCGCCGATGCCGACCTGGTGCTATGGGACCCCGAGGGCACGCGGACCATTTCCGCCAAGACCCACCATCAGCAGGTGGACTTCAACATCTTCGAAGGCAAGACCGTGCGCGGCGTGCCCAGCCGCACCATCAGCCAGGGCAAGCTGGTGTGGGCCGATGGTGACCTGCGCGCCGAGCGAGGGGCCGGACGATATGTGGAGCGGCCGGCGTATCCGTCGGTGTTCGAGCAGTTGAGCAAGCGGGCAGCGCTTTGCAAGCCAGTGGCCGTGAACCGCTGAGTCCAAAAAAAGCGGACGCGGAGCGTCCAGTGAGGCATTCCCACGCAGAGCGTGGGAACGATCGCCCATCAGAGGCAGCACCTCAATAACCGTGAGGCCAACACCGTGATCCAGACCCTGACCCACCTCCCCCACCCCCGCGAAGACGGGGCCACCCTCGCCAGCCACTTCACCGACCTGGCACCGCCCCTCAACGCACGCCAGGCCCAACTGGAAGCCTCGCGCTGCCTGTACTGCTACGACGCGCCTTGTGTGAATGCGTGCCCCAGCGAGATCGATATCCCCTCGTTCATCCGCAATATCCACACCGAAAACGTGCAGGGGGCCGCGCAAAAAATCCTCTCGGCCAACATCCTCGGTGGTAGTTGCGCACGGGTGTGCCCGACGGAAATCCTTTGCCAGCAAGCCTGCGTACGCAATAACGCCGAAGAATGCGCCCCCGTGCTGATCGGCCTGCTGCAACGCTACGCCATCGACAACGCGCACTTCAGCGAACACCCGTTCCAACGCGCCGCGTCCACCGGCAAGCGTATCGCCGTGGTCGGCGCCGGGCCTGCCGGTTTGGCCTGCGCTCACCGCGCCGCCTTGCACGGTCATGACGTGGTGATATTCGAGGCGCGGGAAAAAGCCGGCGGCCTGAATGAATACGGAATCGCCAAATACAAACTGGTGGACGACTTCGCCCAGAAGGAACTGGATTTCCTCCTGCAGATTGGCGGCATCGAGGTTCGCCACGGCCAGCGCCTGGGTGACAACCTGACCTTGAGCGAACTGCACCATCAGTTCGATTCGGTGTTCCTCGGCCTGGGGCTCGCTGCCAGCAAACAGCTGGGCCTGCCCTTTGAGGACGCCCCCGGCCTGCTCGCCGCCACCGACTATATCCGCGAACTGCGCCAGGCCGACGACCTCACCCAACTGCCCCTGGCCGACCGCTGCATCGTGCTCGGCGCCGGCAACACCGCCATCGACATGGCCGTGCAGATGGCCCGCCTCGGTGCCCGCGATGTCAACCTGGTGTACCGCCGTGGTCTGGCCGACATGGGCGCAACCCACCACGAACAGGACATCGCCAAGGCCAATCAAGTCCGGCTGTTGACCTGGGCCCAACCCGACGAGGTGTTACTCGACGACCAAGGCCGCGTACGCGGCATGCGCTTTGCCCGCACCCGCCTGGAGAACGGTCGCCTGCTGCCTACCGGGGAAACCTTCGAACTGGCCGCCGATGCGATCTTCAAGGCGATCGGGCAAGGCTTCGACAACGACGCCCTGCACGACCCGCTGGCCCAGCAGCTGCACCGCGTCGGCGAGCGCATCTTCGTCGATGAGCAACTGCGCACCAGCATCCCAGGGGTGTATGCCGGCGGTGATTGCGTCAGCCTCGGCCAGGACCTAACCGTTCAGGCGGTACAACATGGCAAGCGGGCCGCCGAAGCCATGCATGCCCAACTCATGCTGACTGTGGAGGCTGCGTAATGGCCGATCTCTCGATTGTATTCGCCGGTATCAAAGCGCCCAATCCGTTCTGGCTGGCCTCCGCGCCGCCCACCGACAAAGCCTACAACGTGGTGCGCGCCTTCGAGGCCGGCTGGGGTGGCGTCGTGTGGAAAACTCTGGGGGAAGACCCGGCGGCGGTGAACGTGTCGTCGCGTTACTCCGCGCACTATGGCGCCAACCGCGAAGTGCTGGGCATCAACAATATCGAACTGATCACCGACCGTTCCCTGGAGATCAACCTGCGGGAAATCACCCAGGTGAAAAAGGACTGGCCGGACCGCGCACTGATCGTCTCGCTGATGGTGCCTTGTGTCGAAGCGTCCTGGAAAAACATCCTGCCCTTGGTAGAGGCGACCGGCTGCGACGGCATCGAGCTGAACTTCGGCTGCCCTCACGGCATGCCCGAACGGGGCATGGGCGCCGCCGTCGGCCAGGTGCCGGAGTACGTGGAGCAAGTGACGCGCTGGTGCAAGACCTATTGCTCGCTGCCGGTGATCGTCAAACTCACGCCGAACATCACCGACATCCGCGTGGCGGCGCGAGCGGCCTATCGCGGTGGCGCCGATGCGGTGTCGCTGATCAACACCATCAACTCCATCACCAGCGTGGACCTGGAACGCATGGTCGCGCTGCCGGTGGTCGGCACCCAGAGTACCCATGGCGGTTACTGCGGCTCGGCGGTGAAGCCGATTGCATTGAACATGGTCGCCGAAATCGCCCGGGACCCACAGACCAACGGCCTACCGATCTGCGGCATCGGCGGCATCGGTACCTGGCGCGACGCCGCGGAATTCGTCGCCCTGGGCTGCGGCGCGGTGCAGGTGTGCACGGCGGCGATGCTGCATGGGTTTCGCATCGTTGAAGAGATGAAGGACGGCTTGTCGCGCTGGATGGACAGCCAGGGCCATGCCAACCTGCAGGCGTTTTCCGGGCGGGCGGTGGGCAATACCACAGACTGGAAGTACTTGGACATCAACTACCAGGTCATCGCCAAGATTGATCAAGCGGCGTGCATTGGCTGTGGGCGTTGCCATATTGCCTGCGAGGACACCTCGCACCAGGCCATTGCCAGCTTGAAGCAGGCTGATGGCACGCATCTGTATGAGGTGATCGACGATGAGTGCGTGGGCTGCAACCTGTGCCAGATCACCTGCCCGGTGGCCGGCTGCATCGAGATGGTGCCGATCGATAACGGCAAGCCGTTTTTGAACTGGACGCAGGACCCGCGCAATCCTTACCGCGAAGCGGTGTAACCCTTGCCCCTCGTTCCCACGCTCCGCGTGGGAACGATCAGCTCAGGGTTCCAAGCCAATCCCGCGCAAAATCACACCGGTCACTGTCTGAATGGCCTTCTCGAACTGCCTGTCCGACAACGGCTGGTGATCATTCAAAATCTTCACTTGGTGGTCAAAGTCGGCATAGTGCTGGGTCGAGGCCCAGATCATGTACAGCAGGCTCGAGGGCTCCACCGGCAGGATGCGTTTGTCTTGCACCCATTGGCGAATCTTCGCTTCCTTCATCTTGGCCCAGTCGTACAGGCTTTCATCCAGGGCCTCGCCGAGTGTGGGCGCGCCGTGGATGATTTCATTGGCCCAGACCTTGGAACCATACGGACGCGTGCGCGAGCGCTGCATCTTGGCGCGGATGTAGCTGCTGAGCACCACACGGGGGTCGTCAAAGGTTTCAAAGCTCAGGGCGTCCTGCTTCCACAATTCCAGCAGGTCGAACAGCACCGCGCTGTACAGCTCGCTCTTGGTGGTGAAGTAGTAATGCAGGTTGGAGCGCGGCAGTTGCGCTTCTTCGGCGATGTCGGCCATGGCGGTGCTGCCATAGCCTTTGTTGGCGAAGACCTTCTCCGCCGCCAGCAGGATTTTCTCGACGTTGACCCGACGAATTCCGATCTTGTGATTGCCCATAAGGGCTCCCTGACAACAACACGGCCTAAAGACTACCACCGGCTCTAGATCGGGGCGACAGGCCAAGCCGAAACTTCGTACACTGCCGGCTCCTATCCTCTGATCGGTGTTGAACAATGTTGCTCAAGAAGTCCCTGACCGCTGCTGTCCTGTTCACTGCCCTGCTGGGCGCTTCTGCCGCGTTTGCCCACGCCCACCTCAAGAGCGCGCAGCCTGCGGCTGACAGCCGCGTCGCCGCCCCCACAGACCTGCGCCTGACCTTCAGCGAAGGCGTCGAAGCCACCTTTACCAAGGTCTCCCTGAGCAAGGACGGCACCGAAATTGCCATCAAGGGCCTGGAAACCCCGGACGCCGACAAGAAAACCCTGGTGGTCACGCCTGCCGCTCCGCTGGCAAGCGGCACGTATAAGGTCGAATGGCATGCGGTGTCCGTCGACACTCACAAAAGCGAAGGCACTTACAGCTTCAAGGTCGGCCAATAACCCATGGCAACCCTGCTGGTGCTGTGCCGCTTCCTGCACTTTTGCGTCGTGTTGCTGATGTTCGGGGCCTGGGTGTTCAGGCCCTGGCTGCTCGGCGCTCACGTCGTGCAGCCGACACTGGACCGGCAATTGCTGCGCATCACCCGTGGCCTGGCCAGCCTGGGGCTGCTCACCGGGGTTGCGTGGCTGCTGTTGATCACCGCCAGCATGGCTGGCAGTTGGGACTCGGCGCTGCAACCGGCCACGGTGCAGTTGGTGCTGGGCAAAACCTTTTTTGGCCAGGTATGGACCTGGCATCTGCTGTTTAACCTGCTGCTGGTGATCGTGCTGATCAAGCCCTGGCCGGCCTTGCGCTTGCCGCTGCTCGCCCTGCTGCTGGCGACCCTGGCCCCCGTAGGCCACGGCGCCATGCTCGACGGGCTGAGTGGGCGGTTGCTGATCCTTAACCAGGTGGTGCACCTGCTGTGCGTGGGGGCCTGGCTCGGGGGGTTGCTGGTGTTGGTGCTGATCCTCAGGCAGGCGCATGACCAGCGCTTGGAACCGATTCTGCATCGCTTCAGTGGTGTGGGCTATGGCCTGGTCGCCGGCCTGTTGGTGACTGGCTTGATCAACGTGCGGGTGCTCACTGGGCAACTGTGGCCCACGCCGCTGTTCCAAGGGTTTGCCTTGATTTTGCTGATCAAGGTGGGGCTGGTGCTGGGCATGCTCGGGTTGGCGCTGTTGAATCGGTTGCGTATCAAACGCTGCGAGCAACGCCTGGGCAGTTTGAAAGCCAGCGTGATGATGGAGTGGCTGTTGGGCATTGCAGCGGTGGCTGCGGTTTCCCTGCTTGGCACCCTGCCGCCGATGGTCATGGCTGGCTGAAAAGTCTTGTGCAATGCAATCAACGTGGGAGCTGGCTTGCCTGCGATGGCGGTGGATCAGTGACTGCATACTGTCTGACTCGTCGCCATTGCAGGCAAGCCAGCTCCCACACTGACCGTGCCCCATCAGTTGAATCGTTTCACCCAAGTCATCGTATAACTTCTGCTTGACACGCCCTCAAAACCTAGCAAATATCGCGCTCAATGTTGTACGACAACGTATAACAAATAATAAAAACAACAAAACAAAGGGAGCCTCACTGTGAGTCAATCCGCCCGTCACTCTTGCACGCGCCTGGGCCTTCTCGGTCTCGGCAGCCTGGCCGTCACCCTGCCGCTGGGCGTCAACGCCGAAGGTTTTATCGACGACGCCAAGGCCACGCTCAACCTGCGTAATGCCTACTTCAATCGCAACTTCACCAACCCGACCAACCCCCAGGGCAAGGCCGAAGAGTGGACGCAGAATTTTATCCTTGATGCCAAGTCCGGCTTTACCCAGGGCACGGTCGGTTTCGGGATTGACGTGCTGGGCCTGTATTCGCAAAAGCTTGATGGCGGCAAAGGCACCGCCGGCACCCAACTGTTGCCGGTGCATGACGATGGCCGCCCCGCCGACAATTTCGGGCGTCTGGGTGTCGCGCTGAAAACCAGGCTGTCGAAGACCGAGTTGAAGGTTGGCGAATGGATGCCGGTGCTGCCGATCCTGCGTTCCGATGATGGCCGCTCCCTGCCCCAGACCTTTCGTGGCGGCCAGGTCACCTCCAATGAAATCGCCGGCCTGACGCTCTACGGTGGCCAGTTTCGCGGCAACAGCCCACGCAACGACGCGAGCATGGAAGACATGTTCATGAACGGCAAAGCCGCGTTCACTTCGGACCGTTTCAACTTCGGCGGCGGCGAATACACCTTCAACGACAAACGTACCCAGGTCGGCCTGTGGTACGCCGAACTGACTGATATCTACCAACAGCAGTACCTCAACCTCACCCACAGCCAGCCGCTGGGCGACTGGACTCTGGGCGCCAACCTCGGGTTCTTCAACGGCAAGGAAGACGGCAGCGCCCTGGCCGGCGACCTCGATAACAAGACCCTGTTCGCTCTGCTCTCGGCCAAATACAACGGCCACACCTTCTACGTTGGCCTGCAAAAACTCAGCGGCGACAGCGCCTGGATGCGCATCAACGGCACCAGTGGCGGCACCCTGGCCAACGACAGCTACAACGCCAGCTACGACAACGCCAAGGAAAAGTCCTGGCAGGTGCGCCACGACTTCAACTTTGTGGTGCTCGGCGTTCCAGGGCTCACCCTGATGAACCGCTATATCAGCGGCAGCAATGTACACACCGGAGCGATCACCGACGGCAAGGAGTGGGGACGTGAGTCGGAGTTGGCCTACACGGTGCAGAGCGGTGCGCTGAAGAACCTCAATGTGAAGTGGCGCAACTCGACCATGCGCCGGGATTTCAGCAATAACGAGTTCGACGAGAACCGGATTTTTATCAGCTATCCGATTTCGTTGTTGTAGCTCCAAAGGCAAATCCGATCTCTAAGGTGCCACCTATCCATGTGGGAGCTGGCTTGCCTGCGATAGCGGTGGGTCAGTTACCACATCCTTTTCAGACTCACCGCTATCGCAGGCAAGCCAGCTCCCACCTTTGATCTCATGTGCCTGGAAGGACGTTGACAACACCAGGAATCCCTAACACTATTTCCCCATAGTCATACGACAACCTACAACAAAAATCTGGAAGGCCCATGACCACCACCACCCCCGCCCCCTTCAACCGTCTGTTGCTAACTGGTGCCGCCGGCGGCCTGGGCAAAGTCCTGCGCGAACGCATGCGTCCTTATGCCCAGGTGCTGCGCCTTTCGGATATCGCTGAAATGGCCCCCGCCACCGATGCTCGCGAAGAGGTACACACCTGCGACCTGGCCGACAAACACGCCGTGCATCAGTTGGTAGAGGGCGTCGACGCCATCCTGCACTTTGGCGGCGTTTCGGTGGAGCGCTCGTTCGAAGAAGTACTGGGCGCGAATATCAGTGGCGTGTTCCATATCTACGAAGCCGCCCGCCGCCACGGGGTCAAGCGGGTGATCTTCGCCAGTTCCAATCACGTGATCGGTTTCTACAAACAGGGCGAGCAACTTGACGCCCATTCCCCGCGCCGCCCGGACAGTTACTACGGCCTGTCCAAGTCCTACGGCGAAGACATGGCCAGTTTCTACTTCGACCGTTATGGCATCGAGACCGTGAGCATCCGTATCGGCTCCTCGTTCCCGCAACCGCAGAACCGAAGGATGATGCACACCTGGCTCAGCTTCGACGACCTGACCCAACTGCTCGAACGGGCGCTGTACACGCCCAACGTCGGCCATACCGTGGTGTACGGCATGTCGGCCAACCTCGACACCTGGTGGGACAACCGCTACGCCGCGCACCTGGGCTTTGCCCCCAAGGACAGCTCCGAAGTGTTCCGCGCCCAGGTCGAAGCCCAACCGCCCGTGGCCGCCGATGACCCGGCCAAGGTCTACCAGGGCGGTGCGTTCTGCGCGGCGGGGCCGTTCGGTGACTGAGTGCCCAGCAACCCAAGGGAATGACTATGCCTGCTGAATTGATTGTCGATGCCCGCAATGCCGTGGGCGAATGCCCAGTGTGGGTGCCTGAAGAAAACGCGCTGTATTGGGTGGATATCCCCAACGGTGGCTTGCAACGCTGGAAGGCCGCCACCGGCCATCTGGCAGCGTGGAAAGCCCCAGAGATGCTCGCCTGTATTGCGCGCACCCAGGCAGGCAATTGGGTCGCCGGCATGCAAACCGGCTTCTTCCAACTCACACCCCACAACGACGGCAGCCTCGACACCGTGCCGCTGGCCAGCCTCGAGCATTCGCGCAAGGACATGCGTTTGAACGATGGCCGCTGCGATCGCCAGGGCCGTTTCTGGGCCGGCAGCATGGTGCTGGACATGGGCTTGAACGCCGCCGCTGGTGTCCTTTATCGCTATGGGTCCGGGGCTGCGCCCCACGCGCAACTGGACGGGTTCATCACCCTCAACGGCCTGGCCTTCAGCCCCGATGGCCGCACGATGTACGCTTCCGATTCGCACCCGAAGGTGCAAAAGGTCTGGGCGTTCGACTACGACATCGAGACCGGCACACCGTCCAATCGCCGCCTGTTCGTTGATATGAACGACTTCCCCGGGCGGCCCGACGGTGCAGCCGTGGACGCCGAGGGCGGCTACTGGATCTGCGCCAACGACGCCGGACTGATTCACCGTTTCAGCCCCGACGGCCGACTGGACCGCTCCCTGAGCGTGCCCGTGAAAAAACCCACCATGTGCGCCTTCGGTGGCAGCCGCCTGGACACCTTGTACGTCACTTCCATCCGTGACGACCCGAGTGAGCAGTCGCTGTCTGGTGGCGTGTTCGCCCTCAACCCCGGCGTCCAAGGGCTGCCCGAACCCCGCTTCATCGTTTAATCGCTGTGCCTTGAATACAACAATAACAAGACAGGAGTGACTTCCATGGACTTCAAACGCACCTTGCTCGCCGCTGCAATCTTCACCCTCAGCAGCGCCGCCCACGCGCTGGAAATCAAGTTCGCCGACATTCACCCCGCTGGCTACCCCACCGTGGTCGCCGAAGAGAACATGGGCAAGGCCCTGACCAAGGCGAGCAACGGCGAGCTGACCTTCAAGTACTTCCCCGGCGGTGTGCTGGGCTCCGAGAAGGAAGTGGTCGAACAGGCCCAGGTCGGCGCCGTGCAAATGACCCGCGTCAGCCTCGGCATCGTCGGCCCGGTGGTGCCGGACGTGAACGTGTTCAACCTGCCGTTCGTGTTCCGCGACCAGGCGCATATGCGCAAGGTCATCGATGGCGAGATTGGCGACGAGATCCTCGCCAAGATCACCAACTCCGAGTTCGGCCTAGTGGCCCTGGCCTGGATGGATGGCGGCACGCGCAACCTCTATACCAAGAAACCGGTGCGCAAGATCGAAGACCTCAAGGGCATGAAGATCCGCGTGCAAGGCAACCCGATTTTCATCGAAGCCTTCAACGCCATGGGCGCAAACGGCATTGCCATGGACACCGGCGAGATCTTCAGCGCCCTGCAGACCGGGGTCATCGACGGCGCGGAAAACAACCCGCCGACCTTGCTGGAACACAACCACTTCCAGAACGCCAAGTACTACACCCTCACCGAACACCTGATCCTGCCTGAACCTATCGTGATGTCGAAAATCACCTGGAACAAGCTCGACCCCGCCCAGCAGGACATGGTCAAGGCCGCTGCCAAGGCCGCCCAGGCTGATGAGCGCGTGCTCTGGGACGCCAAGTCCGCCAGCAGTGAAGAGAAACTCAAGAAGGCCGGCGTGGAGTTCATCACCGTCGATAAAAAGCCCTTCTATGAGGCCACCGCCCAGGTGCGTGCCAAGTACGGTGCGCCGTATGCGGACATGATCAAGCGCATCGACGCGGTTCAATAACCTCCCCTGCCCCTGCATAAGGCCCGGCGCGGTCGGCATCGACGCGCCCGGTCACGGTGAACGCCATGAAGACTTTACTGCTGCGCTTCAACGACCGCCTCTACATGACCTGCATCTGGGTCGCCGGCCTTTCGGTCCTGGGGGTGGCATTGATCATTCCCTGGGGTATCTTCACCCGCTACGCCCTCGGCACCGGTTCCAGCTGGCCGGAGCCCACCGCCATCCTGCTGATGCTGGTGTTCACCTTTATCGGAGCCGCTGCCAGTTACCGTGCCGGCGCGCACATGTCGGTGGCGATGATCATTGACCGCTTGCCGCCTGTCCAACGCCGCCTCGTCGGCATCCTCTCGCAACTGCTGATGGGCACCATCTGCGTGTTCATGACGATTTGGGGCACCAAGCTGTGCCTGTCCACCTGGAACCAATTCATGAGCGCCATCCCTACCCTGCGCGTGGGCATCACCTACATGCCGATCCCGATTGGCGGCGTGCTGACCCTGGTGTTCGTGGTCGAAAAGCTGCTGCTCGGTGACCAGAGCAACCGCAAGGTGGTGCGCTTCGACTTGGTTGAAGAAAACGAAGGGGCCGCCTGATATGGACGCATTGATTCTGTTGGGCAGCTTTGTTGTATTGATTCTGATCGGCATGCCGGTGGCCTACGCGTTGGGGCTGTCGGCGCTGATTGGCGCGTGGTGGATCGACATCCCGTTCCAGGCCCTGATGATTCAGATTGCCGGTGGGGTGAACAAGTTTTCGCTGATGGCGATTCCGTTCTTCGTGCTGGCCGGGGCGATCATGGCCGAGGGCGGTATGTCGCGGCGCCTGGTGGCCTTTGCCGGGGTGCTGGTGGGCTTTGTGCGTGGCGGCTTGTCCCTGGTCAACATCATGGCTTCGACGTTTTTTGGCGCGATTTCCGGCTCATCCGTGGCCGATACCGCCTCGGTCGGCTCGGTGCTGATTCCGGAAATGGAACGGCGGGGTTATCCGCGCGAATTCGCCACCGCCGTGACCGTCAGCGGTTCGGTGCAGGCGCTGCTGACGCCGCCCAGCCATAACTCGGTGTTGTACTCACTGGCGGCGGGCGGCACGGTCTCCATCGCCTCGCTGTTCATGGCCGGTGTGGTGCCGGGCTTGTTGATGAGCGCGTGCCTGATGGTGCTCTGCCTGATCTTCGCGAAAAAGCGCGACTACCCCAAAGGCGAAGTCATCCCCTTGAAGCAGGCGCTGAAGATCGCCGCCGATGCGCTCTGGGGCCTGATGGCCATGGTGATCATCCTCGGCGGCATCCTCTCGGGCATCTTCACCGCCACCGAGTCGGCGGCGATTGCGGTGTTGTGGGCATTCTTCGTGACCATGTTCATCTACCGCGACTACAAATGGCGCGAGCTGCCCAAGCTGATGCACCGCACGGTGCGCACCATTTCCATCGTGATGATTCTGATCGCCTTCGCCGCCAGCTTCGGCTACATCATGACCCTGATGCAGATCCCGGCGAAGATCACCACGCTGTTCCTGACCCTGTCGGACAACCGCTACGTGATCCTGATGTGCATCAACGTCATGCTGTTGTTGCTGGGCACGGTGATGGACATGGCGCCGCTGATTCTGATCCTCACGCCGATCCTGATGCCGGTGATCCTGGGCATCGGCGTCGACCCGGTGCACTTTGGCATGATCATGCTGGTGAACCTGGGCATCGGCCTGATTACCCCGCCGGTGGGCGCGGTGCTGTTCGTTGGTGCGGCGGTGGGCAAGACCAGTATCGAGAAAACCGTGAAGGCACTGCTGCCGTTTTATGCGGTGTTGTTCTTGGTGCTGATTGCGGTGACCTACGTTCCGGCGTTGTCGCTGTGGTTGCCCCATTTGGTGCTGTAAACCCGACCTTAAGATCACAAAAGATCAAAATGTGGGAGCGGGCTTGCTCGCGAAAGCGGTGTTTCAGTTGGTAGATTCGGTGACTGACACTCAGCATTCGCGAGCAAGCCCGCTCCCACATTTGATCGGCGCTGTTTGTTTTGACTACATAGGGCAGGCAATCGTGATTAAGCTTACTGATCAATTCACCCATCTGGTGCTCTCCCCCGCCCTCGGCGGCAGCCTCGTCAACTGGACGGTGCGCGCCACCGGGCAGCCGCTGTTACGGCACAGCGATGCACAGGCGATCAATACCGGGCTGCCGGGCAAGCTGGGTTGCTATCCCTTGGCACCCTGGTCCAACCGAATCGCCCAAGGCGGGTTCGACAACCCCGGTGGTTGGCTGGCACTGGCAGCTAATAGCCTCATTGATCCTTTACCGATTCACGGCTCGGCCTGGCAGCAGGCATGGCAGGTGGTGAGCCATACCACGCATGAAGTGGTGCTGGAATTGGAATGCGCCACACCCTTCGCCTATCACGCCCGCCAGCGGGTACGCTTGAACAACGGTGAGTTGAATATCGATTTGTGCGTGAATCACTTGGCCGAGCAACCCGCGTGGCATGGGCTGGGCTTGCATCCGTACTTACCGCGCCGGCCGGGTACGCGGCTGCAGGCCAAGGCTGGGCAAGTGTGGATGAGTGATGCAGCCAAGCTGCCCACCGAGTTGGCACCGGTTCCCGAAGCCTGGGATTTCCGGCAACTCAAAGGATTGCCAGAGGGGCTGGTGGACAACGGCTTTTGCGGCTGGGATGGGCACTGCCTGATCGAACAACCGGAGCTTGGCTACCGTCTCGAATGCCAGGCCAGCGGCGCCGATTATTTCCTGTTGTACTGCCCGCCGGGGTTGGAGTTTTTCTGCATCGAGCCGGTGAGCCATCCAGTGAATGCCCATCACCTGGCGGGCAAGCCTGGCCTGAAGCTGTTGGAGCAAGGCCAGTCAACCCACCTCAATTTCAACCTGAAATACACGCCAAGCGTGCCAGTGTCAGGGCGGTGAATTTTTGAGACGCCCTGCCGTGTCGATACTCACCACCACCGACAACCCCGGCCGCAAGCGCTCACTCTCGGCTTGATCCGGATCCACGGTGATGCGCACGGGCACCCGCTGGGCGATCTTGACGAAGTTGCCGGTGGCGTTGTCCGCCTGCAACAGGCTGAACTCGGAACCGGTGGCCGGGGAAATATGCTGCACCGTGCCATGGAATTTGCGGTGGTTCAGCGCATCCACGGTGAACGTCACCGGCTGGCCGACCTGCACATTGTCCATCTGGGTTTCTTTCATATTGGCAATCACCCACAACTGCTTGGGCACCAGGGCCATCAGTTGCGCGCCGGAATTGACATAAGCGCCCAGGCGCACGCCAATCTGCCCCAGCTGACCATCCCGTGGCGCCGTGATGCGGGTATTGGACAGGTCGATGCGCGCCAGTTCCACTGCCGCCTCGGCACTCGCGACAGCTGCCTCCAAGGAGCCGCGGTTGACGATCACCGTCTGCAAATCCTGGCGCGCAATTTCCAGGCTGGCCTGGGCCTGGGCCACGGCAGCGATGGTCTGCGCGTTGGCGGCACGGGTCACGTCCAGTTCGCGTTTGGACACCGAACCATCGCTGATCAGTTCTTCATTGCGGCGCAAATCCGCAGTGCTCTTGCGTGCCTGAGCCTGACTGTCGACCAACGCGGCCTGGCGCAGCTTGATGGTCGCTTCGGCGCTGTTGCGTTGCTGCACCACGTTGGCCAACGAGGCCTTTTGCACCGCCAGTTGTGCCAGGGCCTGGTCGAGGCGTTGCTTGTAGATACGGTCATCCAGGCGCACCAGCAGGTCGCCGGTCTTGACGTACTGGAAGTCCTGCACCGGCACTTCGAACACATAGCCACTGAGTTGCGGGCCGATAATCGTCACCTGCCCACGCACCAGGGCGTTTTCGGTGGTTTCCACCGCGCTGCTGAACGGCGGCAGTTGCCAGGCGTACAACACGATCAGCACACCGATGATGGCGATGGCGGCAAAGCCCAGGGACGAGATGATCCGCACGCGCAAGGGCCGCAATTGGGTGGGCACCGCGCCCGGTGGCGTGCTGCCTTCCGGCGTGGCGGCAATGGCAGTCGTGGTGGTGGTTGAAGGTTCAGTCATGAAGTCGCGCCGCTGGGTTGAACAGGAGGAGTTGCCTTGGTAGTGCTCATCAGCCACAGGCTGCGGGTGAAGATCCACAGCATGGTCAGGATCGCGATAATCGCGATCAGCATGAAGACATCGTTGTAAGCCATGACGTTCGCCTCACGGGTGGCCGCCGTGGCCAGGCTGCGGATGCCCATGAGGTTGCGCAGTTCCGGGTCAGCGACGATCTTGCCATAGGCCGCCCCACCACTCTGCACCCGCGCCGCCACAAGCGGATCGATCAGGGTCAGGTGCTCGACGATCATGCTCGAATGGTACTTCTCGCGCACGATCTGGAAGGTGCCCAGCAACGCCGCGCCGATCAGGCCGCCAAGGTTCTGGCAGATCCCGAACATCACCGAGAAGCTCACCAGGTTGCGCGGGTTGGTCAGTACGTTTTTGGTGCCCAGCACCATGGTCGGCCCCAGGAAGAATGTACCGCCGAAGCCTAGCAGGAACTGGCTGATATAGAGGTTCTGCGGACGGGTCAGGTTGCTGGAAAAACTGTCCATCACCGAACCGGTCGCCATCAGCGCCAGGGAGATGATCAGCGGCATCAGCAAATGCGCCGGGTTGATCGTCAACGCGCTGACCACCAGCCCGGCAATCGCCCCGGCCAGCATCACCACGTACAGGGTGTGCATCTGCTGGTAGCTCATGTTCAACATCTGCATGAACCCCACCGCACCGGTGGATTGCTCGGACAGCACCATGCGAATCAGCACCACCGCCAACGCCAGGCGGATCATCACGCCGCTGCCCAGCCAGCGCGTCATCAGCATCGGGTTGCTGCGGTTATGCTCGATGGCGAGCCCCGCCATGATCAGCACCAGGGAACAGGCGGAGGCCACGCCGATCCACGGCGCTTCCAGCCACCAGTCAATACGCCCCAGGGACAGCACAGCGCAGAGCAAGGCTACGCCGCTGGCGAGGATGGCAAAGGTTAGAAAATCGAGTTTTTCAAAGGTCTTGAAGCGATCACCCGGCGGCAGCTTGAGCAGGAACACGCAGCCCAGGCAGATCAGCGCCAGGCCCAGTTCGAACAAATACAGCCCGCGCCATTCAGCGATTTGCAGCAAGTCTTCGGAAAACAGCCGCGCCAGCGGTAACGCCAACTGCGCGGTGCCCAGCCCCAGTACCAGCGCTTTCAGCCGCCACTTGGCCGGGAATGCCTGGATCATGTAGTACAAGCCCAACGAACTGAGCGCCGCACCCACCATGCCATGGGCGGCCCGTACCGCAATTGCCGAACTGAGGTCATTGACGAACAAGTGGCCGAAGGTCACCAGCGCGTAGAGCACCAGGAACACCTCGGTAAACGCACGCAGGCCGAACTGCTGGCGAAACTTCACCAGCAGCAGGTTCATGCACACGTTGGTCATCACATAGGCGGCGGGCAGCCAGGCCATTTCCGCGGTGGTCGCGCCCAGGGCGCCTTGCAGGTATTGCAGGTTGGCGATGACCAGGGCGTTACCCAAGCCGCCGGTGATTGCCACCAGCACGCCGACCAGCGCGAAGAGCCAGCGCTTATGCGTAGGGTGCAGCGGCGTCGACGGCGAGCCAGGCAGGCTCGGCCGCTCGTGGGGTTGCCAGGTGTGGGGTGTGTATTTATCCATTCGGTGACCTTGGTAAGCCGGGGTGCAAGGCCGGTGAATCCGTTATACAGAGGAACAGTAACCTGAGAGGCGTTCATGTTGCCATCTTGAGGACGCAATTGATCGTCAATGGGGCACAGTCAAATGGGGTCCACTGCCTGGGATCATTTGTCTTGCCCCTTCGTTCGGGCTACATGCCCAGCGCTTGAACTCAGCGATCAGGGTCCGGCTTGATCGCTATATCAGGCACCGGCTTATAGAACGGTCCATAGTCCAGCAGTAGCTCCTCGCCTCTCTTGATGTCCTTGAGCGCCACATAGAACGTCAGGTTTTTCCCGACCGCGATGGACACGACATTGTTGGACATCCACACAGGCCCCTCGCCCAGTTGCGAGGTATTGATCAGGCTCAGGGTGTTGCCAGTGTGCAGGCCGCTCACCGTCCGGGTACCCGAGCGCGTACCGAACAGGTAAGTCATTACAGCCCGCGAACCCTGCTTGCGCTGCTCCTCGAACAGTGACGCTTCGTCTGCATGGTATTTGCCTGCATAAGGGCCAAGCACTTCATATTGGGGGATATCGCGCCGCGCCCATACCGAAGCGCCGCGAGCCGGCCCACCATCGTCCAACGGCGTGACCACTTCCAGGGCATCATCAAATCGGGCCTGATGCTGACCTTCGGTGCGCAGCCAGTCTTTGATCGATGCCTTGATCTGTGCTGAAACCCTCGCTTTAGTCGGGCTATCAAGGCCGTCGAGCACGCCATTCCAGTAGGAGATGCGGATGTCATCGATCGGGCCTTCAAGTGATTGGGTCAAGCTGATTCTGGGGTTCACCGGGTCCTGCAGAATCGGCAGCGTGTTGTCGATTTGATGATGAGGTAATGTCGGGAAGTCGCTGGGTTCAACCTTGATCACCACGGGCTGGGCTGCCGAAGAGGGGGCTGGGGCCTCCAGGCCTTGCGTTGTGCCGGCACCGACCTTTGATTGCGGCGGGTCCAAGGGCTCTGATGCGGGGCGTTTTCGTGAAGTATCTGCAGCCGGTTGCTCTGGAACGGGAAACGGCCCAGTGCCTTGCTGTAACCGTCCGAGACGTTGCGAGGCGATCGCTGTAAATGAGCCATCCACTTTAACGTACTTACCCCATAGGTCTGGACTGAGTCTGTGCTGTTGCACAAACTGCGCCTGCGTGACGGAGTTGCCTGGGCTCTCGGCAAGCGCTTGCCACTGGCGTAAAAGGTCAGCGGTAATCCTGCGATAGGCGCCATCGGTTACATTCTTCATCAGGGCTTCGCCGGCCGCCGACAGGCCACCATCAGTGCGGACATGCGCTCTGAACGAATGCACATTCAGGTTATGCTGAACGGCGAACCCCTCCATGGTCATGGCGTCACGCTCCTGCTGTGTCAGCTTTTGCCACATATCGATATGCGTTTCGGTCACCCTACCCGCCGCCATGTTGGCAGAGCGGTCGCGCACCGTCACGCCGGCAGGGCTCAGTTTGCCGTCAGGCTGCACGTAATACTCAAAGGTTCTCGCAGATATGTGTTTCTGGCGAGCAAAGCCCCTGCGTGTAAGGCTTCGTTGCTGCGCGGGCGGCAACGCCTCCCACTCGCGCAAATGCCCAGCCGTGATCAACTCCATGGGCGCCCTCGGAACATGGGCGATCGGGCCCAGTGCGGCGCGCTCAAGACGTTCGCTGGCGGTCTTTTTCAAGGAACCATCAACGTTGACCCAGTCTCTCCAAGTGGCTGGATGGAGCCCGTTCTCGCTCGTGAACTGCGCTTGGGTGACCGTGTTATTCGGGTCCTCGAAATAGGTTTTCCACTGGCGAAGGTGGTCATCGGTAATCTTGTTAGGGGCCACACCGGCCACCCTGTCCATCAGTTCTCTACCGACCGGCCCCAATGTACCGTCTCGCCGCACATGGGTTTTGAATGAGCCTGGATTAACGTGATAAAGCTCGGCAAACCCCTCGATAGTCATTTCGTCACGCGCCGTCTGGGGCATGTCTTGCCAATCACGGATATGGGTTTCAGTCACGGCATAAAATGGCGTATTGGGTGCACGGTCGCGTAGCGCCACGCCGGTAGCGGTCAACTGGCCATCTGGTTTTACATAGCGCTTGAACACTTTTGGGTGGATATGTTGCTGCCGGGCAAAGCCTGCGGGGGTAAGGCTTTGCTGCTGCTCCAATGATAACGCCTGCCAAGCGCGCAAATGATCAGCCATGGGGGGCGGGGCCTGAACGGTGGACGCCCGCGCTGCGTTTTGCTGTGCGCGTTCCAGACGCTGCGCGCCCGCCTCCTTCAACGAACCATCCGCGTGGACGTACTGCGCCCAGCTACGTTGGCTTAGCCCGTACTGGCTCACGAACTGTGCTGACGTCAATGTGTTGTCTGGTTGCCCGAAAAGCTCATTCCACTGACGTAAATGCTCATCGGTAATCTGGTTGTTTTTGGTGCGAATGGAGGAGTTGATCAGCGTTTCCCCGCGGCTCATCAGGGTGCCGTCCTTGCGCGCATACGTTTTGAACGTGCCCGGCCGAAGATTATGAAGAACGGCAAAACCTTCCTGGGTCATTTCGTCACGCTGCGCTTGGGTCATGTTTTTCCAATCACGCACATGCGTTTCGGTCACCTTATCGGAGAATGCGTTGGCGGGGCGGTCACGTACGATCACGCCGCTATCGCTCAACTGACCGTCAGGCTTCACAAAGAACTCAAAGGTTTTCTGGGTAAGTTGATTCTTTTTGGCAAAGCCCTTGCGGGTAAGACTGGCCTGTTCATCCGGCGACAAGGCCTCCCAGGTCTTCAAGTGCTCAGCAGTGATCTGCCCACCACCGGGTGCGCCCAGGCGTTGCCATTCGTCACCCTGTATATGCTGGACCAGCAACTCGGTCTGCCGGTTGTTGTGATAAACCCGGGCCTGCACGGTGCCGTCTTCCGTGCGAGACACCTGGCGCACCTCATACACCGCTGTGTCACCGTTGCTGTCAGTATGGCGTATGTGCGAGGAGTGCCCATCGGCTGCCACATATACGCCCTGGCTGTTGCGTGTGAGCCCTGCGATCTGGGATTCAGGCACTTTAAAGTGCCCGAACAGCTCATGGCTCAACTCACTTAGCCCATCGAAGCTCGCGGTGTCCACCTCACCGTCGACAGCCTGGGTTGCGGCCTTGAACTCATCGAGCGGGCCGCCATAAGGCCGCATCGCGTCGGCATCGAATGCATACCACTTGCCGCCTTTGAGCACCGCGGCTCCCTCCACCGTCTGGCCTGCCACCTTCACAGTGCCTGTTGCGGCGGCTTCATATTGTTTGCTGATAGTTTTCAACACCTCGTAACTGCCCGTGGCGCCTCTTAGCTTGTTGATGGCCTTGACGCCTTTGGACAGCACATAAAGACCACCGCTGGCCACCAACCGGGGCAAATCACCCACCCCGCCCACAGGGTTGAGCACATCAATGGCCGCCACACCGATGACCTTGGCCGCCCGCAATGCTTTTGCGCCGGTGGAAAGCGCAGAGCGGCCGACCTTGAGGAGTTTTCCGGCGGTAGCGGCGCCAGTGGTAAGAAAGCCGAAAACATCCAGCAAGAGATCGAATGTGCCTGTGCCGTACTGGCCATTCTGAAAGTTGACGATGGCGGACCTGAACGGGATCAGGTTCAACAAAAACTCGCTCAACTGCGCGTTCGCCGTGTCCAGAGCGGTCTGCCCGCGAGCTTGCTGCTTGATAGCCGGATCATCGAGTTCAAGATGTTCCACGAAAGCCGTGCCGATCGCATGGGATCGAGCGCTGGCAAAGCTATCCCATGGTGAGTTATTCAGCGGTCGCTCACGCCCCAGATCATCGGCTTCATGGCTGGGCGTGAACGCTTTGGTCGTCGCAACTTTGTTGCCCTCCCTGGACTCCTTGATCCTCGCATCGTGAAGGCTCGCCCTTTCAATCGTGCCTTTATTGAAGTCGATGACGTAGGCGTGGGATGTGCCGTGCAGTTCGGTCTTGACCAGCAGTCCCGGTTTATTTTGCCCATACGTATTATTGAAATGCCCATCCATGACGTATGAGCCTTCCTGGAAAAAGCTTATTTTTCCAAATTCCAGGCGCTGGCGATCCTCCAGCGGCAGCTGCGCGATCATGTGCCGGACCGTTGTATTGACGGCGGCCTTTTTGTCCTCGATCGCACGGCTGAACTGCCGTTCGAATTCTGCCGGCACGCCAAATTGCCGGTTAGCGTTCAAAGCCTTCAAGACCCTTTGCAGGTCATTGCCTTTGAGTGAACTGCTGGGTTCATGCGCTTTGAAAGGCCGGGGTTCCAGCCAGTCGATCATGGCGATATCCACAAGCGAAAGCCCTCCCCCTTCAATCGCCACATAGTGTTGATCAACAGCAAATACTTTTTCTTCGAAAAACGCGCCAAGGTCGCCAAATCGCTCTTTGAGCGTCGCTATTACGATCTCTTTTCGCGTGGGCAATGCATTGTCCAGTGCCTGGGAGGCAGCAAGCCGGGTGTCCATCTGCGCGTTGAATGCGGTTCTTGCCGATTCAAGTTGCGCGGGCAGATAGTCGCCATTCTGTCTTTTTGTGAGAACGCCACTGGCCACGGCCCAGTCCAGTAACGCCACCGTTTGTGCCGCTTGGGTGACTGCCGGGTCAACCCGCTGCGCTTCTTGCGCCTCGCTCATGACCTGGGCAAACGTCATGCCGGGGACTTTGCCCGGTGTCTGCGCCTCAATCGTCATCGCAGCAATCGCCAGGCTGGCCCATGCCTGGCTGCCGACTTTCACCGTCGCAGGAATATCTTTGATCAGAAACTGCGGCGCCGATTTGGCCAGCAACAGGTACGCACCGACGCTCGCCAGTGCAGCACTGCTTTTGCCAGTATTGCTCAAATGCTCGGCCAAGCTGGCCACTACCGTGGCTGCGGTGTGCCCTTGATGGGTGTCACTGCTCAGATCGAACCCGGCGACCTTGTTGCGATCGGGTGCGGTGATCGACTCAGGGTCCAACTGCAATAGGATGGCGGCCAGCAAGTAGTCTCTCGCGCTACTTTCGTTGTCAATACCTTGCATCGCTTGCTGCAGCGCTTTGCCCATCCGTTGCCCTTGGGGGGAATTGACCAGCGCTTCGAGTATTTTGGCCGGGTCGTTCCCCGCCTCTGCCGGCAGCGGCTGGCGATAGCGCAGGAACTCCAGTACGCCACCCTTGGTTTGCAGCACCAGCGGCTGGTCGCCCAGAGGGTGTGCGTAATTCATCGTCACAAGACGCAAGCGCCGCTGCTCGTCTGCACTCAAGGGATTTGGCCAGGACAATGCCCCGCCCAAAGGGCCCAGTGAGAACACAGGACTGTTGGGTAATGGCAAATTCTGGCTGGGACGCTGGGGCGTCATCGAGGGTTCAAGGTCATCGGCCACGGGCGATGGCCGTTTTTCAGCGTCTGGCAAGGGAAGCGAAAAATGCGTATGTGCTGCGGTAATTGTCATAAAGCGCCTGTGCATAGTCGAAGAATCATCCAGGCAAAAGCGCGTTTCGGCGCTTGCGGCCGTTCACTGAGTGTCAGCGCTCAATGAGGAGGTTCCTGACCAAGTACAAGATTTCGTGACAGCGCACGGGTACAGCGTCAGAGCAACGCGCTGGTTAGCATGCCAATCGCCACCACCCCACACAGGCTGGCGAACCCCACTTGCAACACCCGCGCGGGGATCATCGAACACAACCGCCTTCCCGCCAACATGCCGACGACACTCGCACCAATAAACGCCCAGCCCACCGGCTCGATACTCACGCCCGCATGAAACGCACCGGCCACGCCGATCAGCGACAGCAGGCTGACCACCATCAACGACGTGGCGACGATGCCACGCATCTGCACATCGGTGAGCTGCTTGAACGCCGGCACGATCAGGAAGCCGCCGCCCACGCCCAGCAAGCCCGATACAGCACCGGTCACCGCACCCAATGCGGTCAGGGTGGCGCTGCACTTAGCGGTCCAGGCCAGGCGCCCGGTCTGCTGGTTGAGCATGCAGTTTTTCTGGCCCCACGACGCCGCGCCATGGTCACTCGGCCCGGCCTCGCGCTTTTCCCGTTGCAGCATGCGCCAGGCCACCAGCACCATCAGCGCGCTGAACAGGCCCATCAGCACCGGTTCCGAGAGTTGGTGGGCGACGAACACGCCCAACGGCGAAAACAGCGCGCCAAGCAAGGCGATCAGCAACGCCGCGCGATACCGCACCAGGCCATGGCGCAAGCCATCAATGGCCCCCACCGCTGCCGCCGCGCCCACCGCGAGCAATGACACGGGCGCGGCCTGGGTCATGGTCAAGCCCAGTCCCAGCACCAGCGCCGGCACCCCGAGGATGCCGCCGCCCGCGCCGGTCAGCCCCATGACCAGGCCCATCAATACACCCAACACACTGGCCAGCAGCATTCAGTCCACCTTGCTCAGACGGGTCAGCCACTCGCGGCCCTTGAGCATGCCGTTCCAGTAGAACCACGGCAGCAGCGTGGCCTTGAGGAACCACATCGAACGGCGTGCCTGCGTGGGATCGAGGGGAAAGGTCGGCAGCAACTTGCCGCCGTAGCCAAACTCGGCCAGCACCACCTTGCCCTTCTCCACCGTCAGTGGGCAGGAACCGTAGCCGTCGTATTTGAGCGGCAATGGCGCCTGTTTGCGCAGGGCCAGCAGGTTTTCGGCCACCACCACGATTTGCTTGCGCACCGCCGCAGCAGTCTTGGCGTTGGTGGTGCCGCACACATCACCAAGGCCGAAGATATGTGGGTAGCGCAGGTGTTGCAGGCTGTGGGGGTTCACTTCGCACCAGCCGGCGGCATCGGCCAGCGGGCTCTGGCGGATAAAGTCCGGGGACAACTGCGGCGGTACGACGTGGAGCATATCGAAGGTTTTCTCTTCGACCGTCGCGTTGCCTTGGGCGTCTTTGACTTCAAACCAGGCTTTGCGCGCCGGACCGTCGACTTTTACCAGGTTGGAATTGAACGCCAGGCGGGCGTTGTATTTTTCGACGTACTTCATCAGCGGCGGCACAAAGGTTGGCACACCGAACAACGCGGCACCGGCCAGGTTGAATTCGACGTCGATGTGTTTGAGGTCACCCTGCTTGAGCCAGTGGTCGCAGGACAGGTACATGGCTTTTTGCGGCGCGCCGGCACATTTGATTGGCATCGCCGGCTGGGTGAACAACGCCTTGCCACCCTTGAGTTGCTGCACCAGCTGCCAGGTGTACGCGGCGTGCTCGTAGCTGTAGTTGGAGGTGACACCGTGCTGGCCGAGGGTGTCTTGCAGGCCTTCGATTTTTTCCCAGGCCAGGCGCAGGCCGGGGCAGACGATGAGGTTCTTCCAGGTGACGCGCTGGCCGCTGTCGAGCACCAGGGTGTTTTCATCGGGCAGCACTTCGCTGACGGCGGCCTGCACCCAGCTGACGCCATTGGGTAGCACATCGGCCAGGGGCCGGCGGGTCTTTTGCAGGTCGTAGGCGCCGCCGCCGACCAGGGTCCAGGCCGGCTGGTAGCAGTGGTAGTCGTTGGGTTCGATCAGGGTGATGTTCAGCTGCGGGTCGCGCTTGAGCAGGCTGGCCAGCAGGCCGATGCCTGCCGAGCCGCCGCCGATGACTACGATATCGCCACTGATGGTGGGTCCCCAGTGTTGTTCGGTCATTGTCTACTGCCTTTTTGAGTCAATGCACACAAGGGTCGCTGCCGGATGGCGTCACGCCCAGCTTTTTATGACCGCGCCGCAATACAGCCCGGACAGGGTCTTCATCACTTGAATCACTTCATGGCTGGCCAGCCCGTAGAAAATGTATTTGCCTTCCCGACGGGTGGCGACCAACCCTTCATCGCGCAAGATGCCCAACTGTTGTGACAGGGTGGGCTGGCGTACCCCGGTCAGGGCTTCCAGCTCGCCGACGTTGCGCTCGCCCTGGGTCAACTGGCACAGGATCAACAAGCGGTCTTCATTGGCCAGGGCCTTGAGCAAGGCACAGGCCTTGGACGCCGATGCACGCAGCTGGGCGACCTCGCCCTCACTCAACGTAGATTCCATTTGCCTCGGGTCCTTTAAGTCACTTAAGCTCAAAACATTATGTGTAAACATAAACTGATTGTAACCACTTTTTTCTTCAGCAGAGACAGCCGCCATGCCAGCGTTGATTCAAGCCTTTCTGGATGACGCATCGTCGACCTACACCTATATCGTCTATGAAGCCGATGGCGGCCCTTGCGCCATCGTCGACTCGGTGCTCAATTACGACCCGGCGTCCGGGCGCACCGACACGACGCAAGCCGACAAGGTGATCGCCTTTGTGCGCGAGCATGGCCTGCACGTGCAATGGCTGCTGGAAACCCACGCCCATGCCGACCACCTGTCCGCCGCGCCCTACCTGCGTCGCACCTTGGGCGGCAAGATCGCGATAGGCGAGTCGATCAGCAAGGTGCAGGGCGTGTTCAAAAACCTGTTCAACCTCGAGCCGGAATTTCGCGTGGACGGCTCGCAGTTCGATCACCTGTTTGCGCCGGATGACATCTTTCATATCGGCAACTTGAAGGCCCAGGCGTTGCATGTGCCCGGACACACCCCCGCCGACATGGCCTATTTGATCGATGGCCGCTTGATCCTGGTGGGCGACACCCTGTTCATGCCCGACGTCGGCACCGCCCGTTGCGACTTCCCCGGCGGCGATGCGCGGCAGTTGTACGCGTCGATGCGCAAGCTGTTGGCGTTCCCTTCGGACACCAAGTTGTACGTGTGTCATGACTACCCGCCCGAGGGTCGAGAGGCGAAGTGCCAAACGACCGTGGCGGAACAACGGGCGGGCAATATCCATGTGCATGACGGCGTGGATGAAGCGGCGTTTGTAGAGATGCGCACCCAACGCGATGCCGGGTTGGGAATGCCGACCTTGTTGCTGCCGGCGATCCAGGTGAATGTGCGAGCGGGGAATATGCCGCCGCCGGAAGAAAACGGCGTGACCTACCTGAAGATCCCCCTCAACCAACTCTAGAAGCACCGGCCCCCTGTGGGAGCTGGCTTGCCTGCGATAGCGGTGGGCCAGTTGCGTCTTGATACAACGCTGTAGCGCTCAACGGTAACTACGATGCGAAGCGAGCCGCTCTTGCTCTTGATCTGCTTTTGATCTTGATCTTAGGCGCCCCATCAAACCACGCTGGCCGGAATTCGACAGGGATTTGGGGGGTAAACCGGCAGGGATGCCGGTTTAGCCGCCCCGCGCCATGGATGGCGCGTGGCGGCGGCCCCCCAAATCACTGGCGGATTACGGGCACACCGAGCCCAAGCGAGGTGCCGAGTGGTGGGGCAAGAGCGTTTTGCTTACTTTTGGGCTCTTTTCAAAAGTAAGCCGCTGTAAAAGCGGAACCCTAAGTGGCCGTTACCGCAGGAATGGATATGTACACAATCCAGCTACGTTGACTGTGAGGCCGTCTTCGCAGGCAAGCCAGCTCCCACAGTTGGATCGTTAGGGTGTCAGGTAGGTAATCGTCGGCTGTCAGGCCGCCATCGCGAGCAAGCCAGCTCCCACAGTTGGATCGTTGGGTGTCAGGTAGATTGGCGTCGGCTGGCAGGCCGTCATCCCAGGCAAGCCCCACATTTTGTTCCGTGTTGAATCAGGAACCGAGGCTGATGCCGTTGGCCGGCAATGGCAATGCGGTTTTGTAGCGCACTTGCTTCAAGGCAAAGCTGGAGCGAATGTTCGCCACCCCCGGCACCTTGGTCAAAAAGTCCATCATGAAACGCTCCAGCGACTGAATCGTGGGCACCAACACCCGGATCAAATAGTCCGGGTCGCCGGCCATCAGGTAGCACTCCATCACCTCAGGCCGATCCGAGATCGCCCCTTCGAATTGCTGCAGCGCCAGCTCGTTCTGTTTTTCCAGGCTCACATGGATGAACACATTGACGTGCAGCCCCAGCAAATCAGCATCCAGCAGCGTGACCTGCTCACGAATCAGCCCCAGTTCTTCCATCGCCTTGACCCGGTTGAAACACGGCGTGGGCGACAGGTTGACCGAGCGGGCCAGGTCGGCATTGGTGATCCGGGCATTCTCCTGCAGGGCGTTGAGAATGCCGATATCGGTACGGTCCAGTTTGCGCATGAGACAAAATCACCTGTTTATTATGTTTATGCAGTTTTTTTATCCGCAAATGACCGTGAGCGCAATGAAACACAGATAAATATTCTTCTACGCCACGCCTATGATTGTTGTAGGACAAGATTTCTTCTACCCGAAGACTGACTGTCAGCTAGCGCGCCCACTACAAGAAATTCACAAGATAGAGCGTAGAAAGCCATGACCCAGCCGTATGCACCGCTGCGCCTGCATGTTCCCGAACCCTCGGGCCGCCCAGGCTGCAAGACCGACTTTACCTACCTGCGTTTGACCGACGCCGGCCTGGTACGCAAACCCGCCATCGACGTAGAACCGGCCGACACCGCCGACCTGGCCAAGGGCCTGATCCGTGTGCTCGACGATCAGGGCCAGGCCCTGGGTCCGTGGGCCGAAGGTGTCTCCACCGAGATCATGCGCCGCGGCATGCGCGCCATGCTCAAGACGCGCATTTTCGACAACCGCATGGTGGTCGCCCAGCGTCAGAAAAAAATGTCGTTCTACATGCAAAGCCTTGGCGAAGAAGCCATCGGCAGCGCCCAGGCCCTGGCCTTGAATATCGACGACATGTGCTTCCCCACCTATCGCCAGCAAAGCATCCTGATGGCCCGCGAGGTGCCGCTGGTGGACCTGATCTGCCAACTGCTGTCCAACGAGCGCGACCCGCTCAAGGGCCGCCAGTTACCGATCATGTATTCGGTCAAGGAGGCGGGCTTCTTCACTATTTCCGGCAACCTTGCCACCCAATTCGTGCAGGGCGTGGGCTGGGGCATGGCCTCAGCGATCAAGGGCGATACCAAGATCGCCTCGGCCTGGATTGGCGACGGCGCCACTGCTGAATCGGACTTCCACACCGCCCTCACCTTCGCCCACGTGTACCGCGCGCCAGTGATTCTCAACGTGGTCAACAACCAGTGGGCGATTTCCACCTTCCAGGCCATCGCCGGCGGTGAAGCCACCACCTTCGCCGGACGCGGCGTCGGTTGCGGCATCGCTTCCCTGCGCGTGGACGGCAACGACTTTATCGCCGTGTACGCCGCCTCGGCCTGGGCTGCCGAGCGTGCGCGCCGCAACCTGGGGCCCACCTTGATCGAGTGGGTCACCTACCGCGCCGGCCCACACTCCACCTCCGATGACCCATCCAAGTACCGTCCCGCCGACGACTGGAGCCACTTCCCGTTGGGCGATCCGATTGCCCGCCTCAAGCAGCACCTGATCAAGATTGGCCAGTGGTCCGAAGAGGAACACGCGGCGGTCAGTGCCGAACTTGAAGCCGAAGTGGTCAAGGCGCAGAAGGAAGCCGAACAGTACGGCACCCTCGCCGGTGGCCAGATTCCAAGCGCCGCGACCATGTTCGAGGACGTCTATAAAGAGATGCCGGAGCACCTGAAGCGCCAGCGTCAAGAGTTGGGGGTGTGACATGAACGACCACAACAACAGCATCGAACTGGAAACCGCCATGACCACCACCACCATGACCATGATCCAGGCCCTGCGCTCGGCCATGGATGTGATGCTTGAGCGTGACGACAACGTGGTGGTGTTCGGCCAGGACGTCGGGTACTTCGGCGGCGTGTTCCGTTGCACCGAAGGCTTGCAGACCAAGTACGGCAGCTCGCGGGTGTTCGACGCCCCCATCTCGGAAAGCGGCATCGTCGGCGTGGCCGTGGGCATGGGCGCCTATGGCTTGCGCCCGGTGGCCGAAATCCAGTTCGCCGACTACGTCTACCCCGCCACCGACCAGATCATTTCCGAGGCGGCGCGCCTGCGCTATCGCTCGGCCGGCCAGTTCACTGCGCCCTTGACCATGCGCATGCCCTGCGGTGGCGGCATCTATGGCGGCCAGACCCACAGCCAGAGTATCGAAGCGGTGTTCACCCAGGTCTGCGGCCTGCGCACGGTGATGCCGTCCAACCCCTATGACGCCAAGGGCCTGCTGATCGCCTCCATCGAAAACGATGACCCGGTGATCTTCCTCGAACCCAAGCGCCTGTATAACGGCCCTTTCGATGGCCACCACGACCGCCCGGTAACGCCGTGGTCGAAACACCCCCAAGCCCAGGTGCCGGACGGTTACTACACCGTGCCGCTGGACGTGGCCGCCATCGTGCGTCCGGGTTCGGCCGTGACCGTGCTGACGTACGGCACCACCGTGTATGTGTCGCAAGTCGCCGCTGAAGAAACCGGCATCGACGCCGAGGTCATCGACCTGCGCAGCCTGTGGCCGCTGGACCTGGAGACCATCGTCAAGTCGGTGAAAAAGACCGGCCGTTGCGTGGTGGTGCATGAGGCCACGCGCACCTGCGGCTTTGGTGCCGAGTTGGTCTCGCTGGTGCAAGAGCATTGCTTCCACCACCTGGAAGCGCCGATCGAACGCGTCACTGGTTGGGACACTCCCTACCCGCACGCGCAGGAGTGGGCGTATTTCCCAGGGCCGTCCCGAGTGGGCGCGGCGTTGAAACGGGTCATGGAGGTCTGAATGGGCACGCACGTTATCAAGATGCCGGACATTGGCGAAGGCATCGCGGAAGTTGAATTGTCGGTATGGCATGTAAAGGTCGGCGACCTGGTGGTTGAAGACCAGGTGCTGGCGGATGTGATGACCGACAAGGCGATGGTGGATATTCCCTCGCCGGTCCACGGCAAGGTGATTTCCCTCGGCGGCGAGCCGGGAGAGGTCATGGCAGTGGGCAGTATTTTGATCAGCATTGAAGTAGAAGGCGCAGGCAATACCAAGGATGTCCCGGTGGTTGCCGAGCCGGCGAAGGCCGCGCCGCCTGTGGCCGAAGCCAAACCGGTACAGGCGCCGGTAGAAAGCAAGCCCGCTGCAGCAGTGAAAGCGCCGCAAGCGCCCGTGGCCCGTGAAGCCAGCGAACGCCCATTGGCCTCGCCTGCCGTGCGCAAACACGCGCTGGATGCCGGGATTCAACTGCGCCTGGTCCAGGGCACAGGGCCTGCCGGCCGAATTCTGCATGAAGACCTGGAGGCTTACTTGCGCCAGGGCACGGCAACGGGCGCCAGTGCCGCCAACCCTTACGCCGAGCGCAACGACGAACACCAAATCCCGGTGATCGGCATGCGCCGCAAGATCGCCCAGCGCATGCAGGACGCCACCCGGCGCGCCGCGCATTTCAGCTACGTGGAAGAAATCGACGTCACCGCCCTCGACGAGTTGCGCGTGCACCTCAACGAGAAGCACGGTGCGACACGCGGCAAGCTGACCCTGCTGCCGTTTATCGTGCGGGCCATGGTGGTAGCCTTGCGCGACTTCCCGCAGATCAATGCGCGTTACGACGACGAAGCCCAGGTCATCACGCGCCTTGGTGCCGTGCATGTGGGCGTCGCCACCCAAAGCGACGTGGGCCTGATGGTGCCGGTGGTACGTCACGCCGAAGCCCGCAGCCTGTGGGGCACTGCCGAAGAAATCGCGCGTTTGGCCAATGCCGCACGCACAGGCAAGGCCAGCCGCGATGAGCTGTCCGGTTCCACCATCACCCTGACCAGCCTTGGCGCCTTGGGCGGCATTGTCAGCACGCCGGTGCTGAACCTGCCGGAAGTGGCCATCGTCGGCGTCAACCGCATCGTTGAGCGGCCGATGGTGATCAAGGGCCAGATCGTGGTGCGCAAGATGATGAACCTCTCCAGCTCCTTCGATCACCGCGTGGTCGATGGCATGGACGCGGCGCAATTCATCCAGGCCATTCGCGGCCTGCTCGAACAACCCGCCAGCCTGTTCCTGGAGTAAGGGCATGACTCAGACATTGCACACCACGCTGCTGATTATCGGCGGCGGCCCCGGCGGTTATGTGGCGGCGATTCGCGCAGGCCAACTGGGCATTCCCACCATCCTGGTGGAAGGCCAGGCACTGGGCGGCACCTGCCTGAACATCGGCTGCATTCCCTCCAAGGCGCTGATCCATGTGGCCGAGCAGTTCCAGCAAACCGTGCACCATAGCCAGGGCTCGCAACTGGGCATTGAAGTGGATGTACCGACCCTGGACATCCGCAAGAGCGTGGAATGGAAAGACGGCATCGTTGACCGCCTGACCACCGGCGTCGCCGCACTGCTGAAAAAACACAAGGTGCAGGTGATCCATGGCTGGGCCAAAGTCATCGACGGCAAGACTGTCGAGGTGGGCGAGCAGCGCATCCAGTGCGAACATCTGCTGCTGGCCACCGGCTCGACAAGCGTCAACCTGCCGATGCTGCCGATTGGCGGGCCGATTATCTCCTCCACCGAAGCCCTGGCACCGACCCATGTGCCCCGGCGCCTGATCGTGGTGGGCGGTGGTTATATCGGCCTGGAACTGGGGATTGCCTACCGCAAGCTGGGTGCCGACGTCAGTGTGGTCGAGGCCCAGGCGCACATCCTGCCGGCCTACGACGCCGAGCTGACCCTGCCGGTGGCTGAATCCTTGAAGAAACTTGGCGTGAAGCTGTACCTGGAACACAGCGTCACCGGCTTTGCCGACGGCAAACTGCAGGTGCGCGCCCCCAACGGCGACATCTTGGCGCTGGACACCGACCAGGTGCTGGTCGCCGTGGGGCGCAAACCCAACACCCAGGGTTGGAACCTCGAAGCGCTGAACCTGGACATGAACGGCGCGGCGATCAAGATCGACAGCCGCTGCCAGACCAGCATGCGCAACGTGTATGCCATCGGCGACCTCAGCGGCGAGCCGATGCTGGCGCACCGGGCCATGGCCCAGGGAGAAATGGTTGCCGAACTGATCAGCGGCAAGGCCCGCGAATTCAACCCGGCGGCAATTCCGGCGGTGTGCTTTACCGACCCGGAACTGGTGGTGGTCGGCAAGACCCCGGACGAGGCCAAGGCTGCCGGCCTGGATTGCATTGTGTCGAGCTTCCCCTTCGCCGCCAATGGCCGGGCCATGACGCTGGAGTCCAAAGCCGGCTTCGTGCGGGTGGTGGCGCGACGTGACAATCACTTGATTGTTGGCTGGCAAGCCGTGGGGGCCGGAGTGTCCGAGCTGTCGACCGCGTTCGGCCTGAGCCTGGAAATGGGTGCGCGCCTGGAGGATGTGGCCGGCACCATCCATGCCCACCCGACCCTGGGTGAAGCGGTGCAGGAAGCCGCGCTGCGGGCGTTGGGCCACGCGTTGCACCTGTAAAACCGTGGCGTGGCTATCGCAGGCAAGCCAGCTCCCACACTTGGAATGCATTCCAATGTGGGAGTCGGGCTTGCCCGCGATAGCGGTGGATCAGCCAATGCAGAGGTTGAATGGTCCGCCGCCCTCCTCCCACACCGGCCAAGAATGCAGTATTGTTGCGCCCATCCAGAAAAAAAATCCGACTTGACCAGAGATAGAGGGTGTCATGGGTAACGAGAGCATCAATTGGGACAAGCTGGGTTTTGACTACATCAAGACCGACAAGCGGTTTCTCCAGGTCTGGAAAAACGGCGAATGGCAAGCTGGCACCCTGACCGACGACAATGTGCTGCACATCAGCGAGGGCTCCACTGCCCTGCATTATGGCCAGCAATGCTTCGAGGGCTTGAAGGCCTATCGTTGCAAGGACGGTTCGATCAACCTGTTCCGCCCGGACCAGAACGCCGCCCGCATGCAGCGCAGCTGTGGCCGCCTGCTGATGCCACAAGTGCCGACCGACGCGTTCATCGACGCCTGCAAACAAGTGGTCAAGGCCAACGAGCGCTTCATCCCGCCGTACGGCAGTGGCGGCGCGCTGTACCTGCGCCCGTTCGTGATCGGCACCGGAGACAACATTGGCGTGCGTAGCGCGCCGGAGTTCATCTTCTCGGTGTTCTGCATCCCGGTCGGTGCCTACTTCAAGGGCGGCCTGGTGCCGCACAACTTCCAGATCTCCGGCTACGACCGCGCCGCGCCGCAAGGCACCGGTGCCGCCAAGGTCGGTGGCAACTACGCCGCCAGCCTGATGCCCGGTTCGGAAGCGAAGAAATTCGGCTTCGCCGACGCGATCTACCTGGACCCGATGACCCACTCGAAAATCGAAGAAGTCGGCTCGGCCAACTTCTTCGGGATCACCCACGACAACCAGTTCATCACGCCGAAGTCGCCTTCGGTATTGCCAGGCATCACCCGCCTGTCGCTGATCGAACTGGCCCAGACCCGCCTAGGCCTGGAAGTGGTCGAGGGCGAAGTGTTCATCGACAAGCTGGATCAGTTCAAGGAAGCCGGCGCCTGCGGTACCGCAGCGGTGATCTCGCCTATCGGCGGCATTCAGTACAACGGCAAGCTGCATGTGTTCCACAGCGAGACCGAAGTCGGCCCGATCACCCAGAAGCTCTACAAAGAGCTGACCGGTGTGCAGACCGGTGACGTGGAAGCGCCAGCGGGTTGGATCGTCAAGGTCTGACAGCCACAAAAGCCAGCGACACCACAAAACCCTGTGGGAGCTGGCTTGCCTGCGATAGCGAACTGTCAGTCAGCATATGATCGTTCCCACGCTCCGCGTGGGAATGCAATGCATCCCCTGACGCTCCGCGTCACCTGTTGTCCGGCGGGACGCGGAGCATCCCAGGCGGCATTCCCACGCAGAGCGTGGGAACGATCAAGGGCCCACCGCTATCGCAGGCAAGCCAGCTCCCACACTGGTTTCTGCGCCTTCAAGAGCGTGACGCAATATTCTCGCCAATCTTCTTGCCCATACTGATCCTCGGCTCCACCCCGTACCCCAACGCCTCATAAAACCCCACCACCACGTCATTGCCGCCGGTGATCTGCAGGTTGATCTTCATGCAACCCAGCGCCGTCAACGCCTGTTCGGCATAGCGCACCAGCGACGATCCCAGGCCATGGCGCCGATAGTCGGTATGCACCGCCACCGAATACAACCAGCCACGATGCCCGTCATAGCCGGCGAGAATGGTACCGATCACGGCTTTGTTGTCGGTGGCAACGAAGAACAACCCGTCGTTGACCGCCAGTTTCTTATCAATCGCCAGGCTCGGCAGGTTATGCGCGGTGTCATAGCCAAACGCCTGCTGCCATAACTCAATCACCTGGGCACGGTGTTGACGGTCGCGATAAGGCCCTATGGGGTGGCGGGACAACAGCGTTTTTTCCATCACCAACGTGCGCTCATTGCCGTGGTACACGTCACGCACGTTGTGAAAACCCAACTTGGCGTAGAAGGCTTGCGCCGTCAGCGAGGACGGCACGCTCAAGACCGTCACGCCGGCTTCACGGGCGCGCAGTTCGATCTCGATCATCAACAATCGGCCAATGCCCTGCCCTTGCAGCGCTGGGTTGACGAACACCGAGCGCACCACATTGCCATCCAGTGCGGCCGTAGCGACGATCAGTTGAGCCTGAGTCGCCACCAACACTACCCGCCGCTGGAGCAATGCCAGCACAGCGTCGGGGGTGAAGTTGCTGGCAACCCGCGCAATCACATCCGCGGGGTAATCACGTGCGTTGCTGCTGTGCAGCGCAGCCAGGATGACGTGGCTGATACCTTCGGCATCGGAAGGTTGGGCAAGGCGAACAGCGGTAGACATGGTTCCTCCTGGCTGACAGCGCTATAACAGCCACAACAATACCAATGTGGGAGCGGGCTTGCTCGCGAATGCGGAGTGTCAGTCACTAGATTCAGTGCAAACAGACCGCATTCGCGAGCAAGCCCGCTCCCACATTTGTCCACATTTCAATCCGGCAGCCGATCCGGCTGCGCCACTCCCGTTTTCAGCTTTCTTGGCTGAGCCATCCCGCCGTTTCAGCCGGGATCCTTTCCCCGCAACGCACACAATAGCGGCACAAGATCCCCAACGGACCCGTGCCCCCATGCAAACCACCAACACCGTCCTGATGATCCGCCCGGCGCGCTTTGCCTTCAACCCGGATACCGCGATCAACAACCGTTTCCAACGCCCGCCGCTGGACCCGCTCAGTGCACAGCACAAAGCGCTGGAGGAGTTCGACGGTTATGTCGACACCCTGCGCCAGCATGGCGTGGAGGTGCTGGTGGTGCAGGACACGCCGGCGCCCCATACGCCCGACTCGATCTTCCCCAACAACTGGTGGAGCAGCCATGCCGACGGCAGCCTGGTGCTCTACCCCATGGAAGGCCAGAACCGCCGACTGGAGCGCAACAAGGGCGTGCTGCAAGTTTTGGAGCAGCGCTTTGCGATCAACACCACCATCGATCTCAGCCACCTGGAACAACAGAACATCTTCCTGGAAGGCACCGGCAGCATGGTACTCGACCGCCAGCACCGCATCAGCTACGCCTGCCATTCGGGGCGCACCCACCACGCGGCCCTGCGCCAGTTTGCCGAACGCCTCGACTACCAACTCTGCGTGTTCCACGCCCTGGACCGTCACCAGGCCCCCATCTACCACAGCAACGTGATGATGAGCGTTGGCCGCGACCTCGCGGTGGTGTGCCTGCAGGCCCTGCCCGACGACAGCGAGCGCCTGGCCCTGGAACGCTCCCTGCGTGATACCGGCAAAGACATCCTCAGCCTGGACTTCGACCAGCTGGAAGCCTTCGCCGGCAACATGCTGGAAGTCCACGACCGTGACGGCCAGCCGTTGCTGGTGATGTCCGCCAGTGCCTGGGGCGCCCTGCATCCGGCGCAGCGTCAGCATGTGGAACGCCATACGCGGCCGGTGGTGGTGAATATCGACAACATCGAACGCATCGGCGGCGGCAGTGCCCGCTGCATGCTGGCCGAAGTGCATCTGCCGGCCCGTCCCTCATTTCAATAAGGAGTCTTGCCATGACCCGTTATATCGACGTCAACGACCTCAGCTACCTGGTTTCGCAAAAAGGCCTGCAAACCTGCATCACCGAAATGGCCGACTACATTCGCGCCGACTACCTGCGCTGGCAGGATTTCGAGAAATGCGCGCGCCTGGCCAACCATTCACCGGATGGGGTGATCGAGCTGATGCCGGTGTCTGACGCCTCGCTGTACGCCTTCAAGTACGTCAACGGCCACCCGAAAAACACCCTGGCCGGCATGCTCACCGTGATGGCGTTCGGTGCCTTGGGCGACGTCGACACCGGTAAACCGGTGCTGCTGGCGGAAATGACCCTGACCACTGCGATCCGCACCGCCGCCACCTCGGCCCTGGTCGCCCGCTACCTGGCCCGCGCCAACAGCCGCAGCATGGCGCTGATCGGCAACGGCTGCCAAAGCGAATTCCAGGCCCTGGCCTTCCACGCCATGCTCGGTATTACTGAAATCCGCCTGTTCGACATCGACCCCCAGGCCACCGCCAAGCTCGCCGCCAACCTCAAGGCATTCCCGGCGATCAAGGTGATCCTGGCCGCCAGCGTCGCCGAGGCAGTCAAAGGCGCGGACATTGTCACCACCGTGACTGCGGACAAAGCCTACGCCACCATCCTGACTGACGAGATGATCGAGCCAGGCATGCACCTCAATGCCGTGGGCGGTGACTGCCCGGGCAAGACCGAGCTGGACCGCCGCATCGTCGAGCGCGCTCGGGTGATCGTCGAGTACGAACCGCAAAGCCGCATCGAAGGTGAAATCCAGCATATGCCGGAAGATTCGCCGGTCACCGAGCTGTGGCAAGTGATCAACGGCCAACAGCCGGGCCGCGAGAATGACCGCCAGATCACCCTGTTCGACTCGGTGGGTTTTGCCATCGAAGACTACTCGGCCCTGCGCTATGTATTGGACGTGGCCAAAGCCCTGGATGTAGGCAGCGAGCTGGAGCTGGTGCCGGACCTGGCCGACCCGAAAAACCTGTTCGCACGCCTGGCCCAGCAACCTGTGGTACAGCATAAAAAGCGCGCCTGAAACCGCTCTGGCCTGCCGCTTTGCGCCCAGGGCAGGCCAGATTCTAGTGGGTTAAAAGCCGATTTTGCCGGTGCCACAGCCGATTCCGCTGCATTGCTTGTTTTAACAGCGCAATTTGCGCTTTGCGCAGGGGGTAAACGACACAAAAAACGCACCACCATGAAGCATTCTCTGCTCCCAGTTATTCACTGCCCCTGACATCAATTACAAAATATAGGGACCGACACATGACTCCTCTGCGATCACTCTTCGCTGCGTTGCTGTTGCCACTGTGCGCCACTGCTGCCCACGCCCAGGACTGGAAAGAAATCCGGTTTGGCGTGTTCCCCGAATACCCGCCCTTCGAATCTGTCGCCGCCGACGGCAGCCTGCAAGGGTTCGATATCGAACTGGGCAACGCTATCTGCGCCAAGCTCGAAGTGAAATGCACCTGGGTGCACAACGAATTCGACGGCATGATCCCGGCCCTGCGTGCGCGCAAGTTCGACGCGATCATGTCCTCCATGGCCGTGACCCCGGCTCGTGAGAAAGTCATCGACTTCACCGACCGCCTGTTCCTCAGCCCCACCTCGGTGATCACCCGTAAAAACGCCACCTTCGGTGACACCCCCGAGTCGCTGGACGGCAAGCACGTTGGCGTGCTGCAAGGCTCGTTGCAGGAAGCCTATGCCCGCGCACACCTGGCCAAGCTCGGTGCACAGATCAAGGCATACCAGTCCCAGGAACAGAACTACGCCGACCTGCAAAACGGCCGCCTCGACGCCACCCTGACGGACAAGCTCGAAGCCCAGCTCAACTTCCTGTCCAAGCCCGAAGGCGCCGACTTCAAGACCGGCCCGGCCTTCAAGGACCCGACCCTGCCGCTGGACATCGCCATGGGCCTGCGCAAGAACGACCAGGCATTGCGTGAGCTGATCAACAAGGGCATCGCCGCCGTCCAGGCCGATGGCACTTACGCACAGATCCAGAAGAAATACTTTGGCGATCAGGACATCTACAACGAGTAACCGGCAACCCGTGCCCCTGTGGGAGCGGGCTTGCCCGCGATAGCGTTGCTTCAGGCACCCACGCCGTGACTGCACCTCCGTTATCGCAGGCAAGCCAGCTCCCACAGTAAATCCGTGCACTCCTTCGAGATCTTCCCCATGAACGACCTCCTCAACCTGCAAGGCTACGGCCCCATGCTGGCCCAGGGTGCCCGGATGACGCTCAAGCTGGCGTTCCTCGCCCTGGCTCTGAGCCTTACGCTGGGCCTGGTCGCCGCTGGCGCCAAACTCTCCAGCGCCAAATGGCTGCGCGTGCCGGCCACGCTCTACACCACGTTGATCCGCAGCGTGCCGGACCTGGTACTGATCCTGCTGATCTTCTACAGCCTGCAACTGTGGCTCAACGACCTGACCGAAGCGTTCGGCTGGGACTACGTTGAAATCGACCCGTTTACCGCCGGGGTGATCACCCTGGGCTTTATCTACGGTGCGTATTTCACCGAGAACTTCCGGGGTGCGATCCTCAGTGTGCCGGCGGGCCAACTGGAAGCCGCCACCGCCTACGGCCTGAGTCGCTGGCAGCGCTTTCACCTGGTGCTGTTCCCGCAACTGATGCGCTTTGCCCTGCCTGGCCTGGGCAATAACTGGCTGGTGCTGCTCAAGTCCACGGCGCTGGTGTCCATCATCGGCCTGTCAGACCTGGTCAAGGCCGCGCAGAACGCCGGCAAGTCCACCAGCGAGCCGCTGTACTTCCTGATCCTCGCGGGCCTGGTGTACCTGGTGATTACCACCCTCTCCAACCGCATCTTCAAGCGCCTGGAACGGCGCTATAACCTGGGCATCAAGGGGATGGCGCGATGATCGAACTGTTCCAGCAATACGGCCTGGCCTATCTGTTCAGCGATGGCAGCGGCCTGTCCGGTGTCGCCATGACCTTGTGGCTGTTCATTATCTCGGTGGTGCTCGGCTTTGGCCTGTCGATCCCCCTGGCGCTGGCACGCGTCTCAGAGCATTTCTGGCTGCGCTGGCCGGTGGAGGTTTACACCTACCTGTTCCGTGGCACGCCCCTGTATATCCAACTGCTGATTTGCTACACCGGGCTGTACAGCCTGGAAGTGGTGCAGGACAACGCCCTGCTCAACCAGTTTTTCCGCAACGCGCTGAACTGCACACTGTTGGCGTTTGTGCTCAACACCTGCGCCTACACCGTGGAAATCTTCGCCGGGGCAATCCGCAACATTCCCCATGGCGAGATCGAAGCGGCACGCGCCTATGGCCTGCACGGCTGGCGGCTGAACCTGTTTGTGATCGTGCCCGCCGCATTGCGTCGCGCCCTGCCGGCCTACAGCAATGAAATGATCCTGATGCTGCACGCCACGTCACTGGCGTTTACCGCCACCGTCGCCGACATCCTCAAGGTCGCCCGCGATGCGAATGCCGAGACGTTCCTGACCTTCCAGGCCTTCGGCATCGCCGCCCTGCTCTACATGCTGCTGTCCTTTGCACTGGTGGGCCTGTTCAGGCTGGCCGAACGTCGCTGGATGCGCTTTCTTGTTCCTACCCGAGGCTAACCCATGAATCAGTCCGCGCAGGCCCTGGCCGCTTATCCAATGGATGTACCCGTCGGCAAAACCGCCACGGCGGCCATCAAGCTGCAAGTCGAAGGTATCCATAAACGCTACGGCGAACACGAAGTGCTCAAGGGCGTGTCCCTCAACGCACGCCAGGGCGATGTGATCAGCTTGATCGGCGCCAGCGGCTCGGGCAAAAGCACGATGCTGCGGTGCATCAACTTTCTGGAACAGCCTGACGCCGGGGTGATCACCCTGGACGGCATCAGCATTGAAATGCAACCAGGCCGCGCCGGCACCCGTGCGCCGCACCAGGCGCAACTGCAAAACCTGCGCACGCGCCTGGCCATGGTGTTCCAGCACTTCAACCTGTGGAGCCACATGACCGTGCTGGAAAACATCACCATGGCCCCGCGCCGGGTGCTGAACGTGAGCGCCGCCGAAGCCGAGAAGCGTGCGCGACTGTACCTGGACAAGGTCGGCCTGCCGAGCCGCGTGGCGGACCAATACCCGGCGTTCCTGTCCGGTGGCCAGCAGCAGCGCGTGGCCATTGCGCGCGCGCTGGCAATGGAACCGGAGATTATCCTGTTCGATGAACCCACCTCGGCCCTGGACCCGGAACTTGTAGGAGAAGTGCTCAAAGTCATACAGACGTTGGCCGAGGAAGGTCGTACCATGCTGATGGTCACCCACGAAATGGGCTTTGCCCGCCAGGTGTCCAGCCAAGTGCTGTTCCTGCACCAGGGCCGAGTCGAAGAACACGGCGGCGCCGATATCCTCGACCATCCCACCAGCGAACGCTTGCAGCAATTTCTTTCCAACCGTTTGAAGTGAACTCATGGATACCAAGGCCCACGGACCCCATTCTTCCCCTACGCTGGATCGCATCGACGAAGCGATCATCGACGTACTCAGGCATCAGGGGCGTATTACCTACGAAAAGCTCTCGTCGCTGGTGCACCTCACCCCCAGGCCCTGCCTGGAACGGGTGCGCAAGCTGGAACGACGCGGGGTGATCCGTGGGTATGGGGCGATCATCGATGTGCAGATGGTCTCACCGGGGCTGTCACTGCTGGTGCTGGTGGCCTTGTCCAACCAAAGCGGGCGCTCGGCGCAAAAGGCCTTCGAAGCCTGCGTGAAAGCCTGCCCGCAGGTATTCGAATGCCAGTTGATCAGCGGGCCGTTCGACTACAGCCTGCGCATGCGCTGCCGGGATATGGAACATTACCGGGTGCTGACCGAGACCTGGTTGAACAATGATGAGTTGCACATTGATAAGCTGGTGGCGCATCCGGAGTTGGCGGTGGTCAAGAACACCGCGACCGAACTGGCCTGAACCAGCTGGCTCGTTCCCACGCTCTGCGTGGGAATGCATCCAATGACGCTCCGCGTCACAACTTCAAGAGCAGACGCGGAGCGTCCAGGGTGGCATTCCCACGCAGAGCGTGGGAACGATCAACCGACCTGGCCTGATCCAGCTAGCTCGTTCCCACGCTCTGCGTGGGAATGCATCCAATGACGCTCCGCGTCACAAAACTTCAAGAGCAGACGCGGAGCGTCCAGGGTGGCATTCCCACGCAGAGCGTGGGAACGATCATTCACCCCTGCCCACTTAATATTCTTTTGCCTGGCTTGGCACCCACCAGCTTCGCCTGCCCATCTTTCTGCTTGCCCGTGCGGGCTTCACTGATCAGCCCCGGAATCAACTTGCCCTCCGGCAAATTCTTCCAGAAGCGGCTGGGCAAATGCCCTTCCATCACCTTGGGATTCAGCCGCGCCGGGTTGAAGATGTGGCTGTAGTAGGTCAGCCACATGGCGCTGTGGGGATCTTCAACATTCTGCGCCAGTTGCTGCCAGGCCTCGGGGCACTGGCGCTGATGAATCAATTGCTCGCCGTCGTAATAGACCCCGTCCAGGGGCGTGGCGATCATCCAGCGATGGCGGCCCATGCGCCCGATAAAATGCTCGCTGGCGCTCTTGAGAATGTCATGGGCCGGCTCATGCCAGGCCACGTACTCCGGCAGTTCCGGCCCTGCCTCGGCCGGCAGCGCGATGAAGCGCACAAACGCGTGCAAGTGGTGGGCCTCCCGGCTGACTTGCTTGATGCGCCGTTGCAACTCGCTGCCAAGCTTGTCCCCTGCCAGCATGGCCGTGCGATCACCGTGGCTGACCCGCCATAGCACTTCATACAACAGGCTCCAGCGCTGATCACCTTGATAACAGGCAGCGGACTCCAACAATTGCAACAGCGCCTTGGGGATGCGCGCCTGAAACGGCCCCATCCCTGGTGGGATAGGTTCATCGGTAGCGAACAGGTCCGCCGCCTGCACCTCGCCCCAGCTGACCTGGCTGGGGTCGACCTGATGGCTGAGCAACCAGCGGGCCTGTTCGCGCCAGGTGCTGAACAGGTTGTCGCACTCCAGGCTGATCATCCCCACAATCCCATCTGTTGCGGCTGCGGGCGGTCCCGCAATTGTTCGCGCAACAACACACTGGTGCTGTCGGCCTGTTGCGGGTGGTAGTCGCTGGTGATGAAAAACGGCTTGGCCTTGGCCAGCACGCAGCGCATGCGCGCCAGGTCTTCGAAGCGGATCTTGCGCTCACGGCGCAGGTCGACCAGGCGCTGGGTGGTGCGCAGGCCGATGCCGGGGATACGTGCGATCAGGGTCGGCTCGGCGCGGTTGAGGTCCAGGGGGAACACCTCGCGATGCTCCAGGGCCCACGCCAGCTTGGGGTCGATATCCAGTGCCAGGTCACCGGGGCCGGCGAACAGCTCATTGGCGCTGAAACCGTAGCTGCGCAGCAGGAAATCAGCCTGGTACAAGCGGTGCTCGCGCATCAAGGGCGGCGCGGCCAGGGGTACGCTTTTCGGGCTGTTGGGGATGGGGCTGAACGCCGAGTAATACACGCGGCGCAGCTTGAAATTACCGTACAACGCCTCGGCACCGTGCAGGATGGTGCTGTCGTCGGTGTCGTCGGCGCCGACGATCATCTGCGTGCTCTGCCCGGCCGGGGCGAAACGTGGCGCGCGGGGTTCGTTGAGCACCGTCTGTTCGCCGGTGTAGATGGTCTGCATGGCCTGCTTGATCGAGCCGATCTGCTTCTCGGGCGCCAGGGTCTGCAGGCTGGCGTCGGTGGGCAGTTCGATATTCACACTGAGGCGATCGGCATAACGGCCAGCCTCGGCGATCAGGGCCGGGTCGGCATCGGGGATGGTCTTGAGGTGGATATAACCGCGAAAGTCATGCTCTTCGCGCAGCAGTTTGGCGACCCGCACCAGTTGCTCCATGGTGTAGTCCGACGAACGGATGATGCCGGAGCTGAGGAACAGCCCGCTGACGCAATTGCGCTTGTAGAAATCCAGGGTCAGGGTGACCACCTCCTCCGGGCTGAAGCGCGCACGGGGCACGTCGCTGGAGCGGCGGTTGACGCAGTATTGGCAGTCGTAGAGGCAGAAGTTGGTGAGCAACACCTTGAGCAACGACACGCAACGGCCATCGGGCGTGTAGCTGTGGCAGATGCCCATGCCATTGGTGGAACCCAGCCCCGCCTTGCCCTCGGAACTGCGCTTGGGCGCGCCACTGCTGGCGCAGGACGCGTCGTACTTGGCGGCGTCGGCGAGGATGCTGAGTTTTTCGATCAACTGCATGGAGGGCTACCGATACTGGTTTTTTGTACAGTACCAATAGCCACACTTTGTCACAAGTGCCGTCTGTAGGAGCGAGCTTGCTCGCGAAGAAGGCGAGAGCGCCACGTTCATTCAGATGAGGCGCGTTATCGTTGACGTTCTTCGCGAGCAAGCTCGCTCCTACAGGGGATCGGTCAGCTGGCAGTAGCCAGGAGCAAGTCCTGCACCGAACGACCTTTGTCGCGGTTTCGATCGTGCTCATACAACGATGCCGCAATCTCATCCGCCCGAATCGGCAACACCGACAGCAAGGTATCGCTCAAGCCGTGGCTGGCCTGGCTGAAGCCCTGGATGTAGATGCCAGCCTTGCAGCGCTCGTCGGTGACGATGCGGTAGTCGCGGGCCACTTCAAAGTCGCCCATGTAGGCTTGCAGCGGCGCCAGCAGTTCACGGTGCATCTGGCGCTCGTAGCCGGTGGCCAGGATTACCGCGTCGTAATGGTTGAGGCTGGTTTCGCCGGTGGCGGTATTGCGCAGGGCCAGTTCGATGCCCAGCGGGCCGGCGGTGGCCTTCTCCACTATGGTCAGGGTGCGGAACGCCTGGCGGGCGATGCCGGAGACTTTCTGGCGGTAGAAAATCCCGTAGATGCGCTCGATCAGGTCCAGGTCCACCACCGAGTAGTTGGTGTTCTGGTACTCGGCGACCAAACGCTCACGCTCGGCACCGACTTGCTGGAACACCAGGTCAGTAAAGGCCGGCGAGAACACTTCGTTGACGAACGGGCTGTCGTCGGCCGGCTTGAGCGCCGAACCGCGCAGGATCATATCGACCTGCACCGACGGGAAGCTGTCATTGAGGTCGATAAAAGCTTCTGCCGCGCTCTGGCCGCCGCCGATCACGGCGATGCGCATCGGCTTGCCGTCTACGCACGGCTGGCTGGCCATGCGCTCCAGGTACTGGGAATGGTGGAACACCCGGCTGTCACCCTTGAGTGCCTTGAACGCCTCCGGAATACGCGGCGTGCCGCCGGCGCTGACCACCACCGAACGGGTGGTGCGCACATGCTGCTCGCCCTGGGCATCACGGGAGATCACGCGCAACGCCTCGACCTGCTGCTGATGCAGGATCGGCTCGATGGCCAGCACTTCCTCGCCGTAGTTGGCCTGGGCCTGGAACTGCCCCGCCACCCAGCGCAGGTAGTCGTTGTACTCCATGCGGCAGGGATAGAAGGTACCCAGGTTGATGAAGTCCACCAGGCGTTCGTGGGCCTTGAGGTAGTTGACGAAGGAGTACGGGCTGGTGGGGTTGCGCAGGGTCACCAGGTCCTTGAGGAAGGAAATCTGCAGTTCGCTCTGGGTCACCAGGGTATTGCCGTGCCAGCGGTAGTCGGCTTGTTTGTCGAGAAACAGCACGTCCAGCTTGCCCTGGGCCTTTTCACGCTCCTGCAGGGCGATGGCCAGCGCCAGGTTCGAAGGGCCGAAACCGATCCCGATCAGGTCATGAACCGCGGGCGAAGCAATTGCCTGTGTCATTCCAGTGTCCTCTGGATAAGCCCCATGGCGGTGGGGCGGGAATACCTTCATGGCCTGAACAACAGGCCGTGTGTTGATAGGAAACGAGGACAGTGAAATAAAATTTAACTAACAGCCGATCAGTGCGCTTCCCACTCGCGCATGCGCACCCGGCAGTGCTTCATCGCATTGACGATGTGTTTTTCCACCAGGCTGCGGGAAATGCACAGGCGTTCGGCGATTTGCACGTGGGACAGGCCTTCGAGTTTGCGCAACAGGAAACTGTCGCGACAGGCCGCCGGCAACTCGGCCAAGGCGCGCTCGAGCATCTCCAGGCGCTGGCCCTGGTGGTGGCTGGTGTGGGGGGAACAGGCGGCGAAGCGCTCTTCGCTGTCCAGCACCTCAAGAGGCTCGGACTGACGCAAGGCATTACGCCGATGGCCGTCGATCACCAGGTTCAGTGCCGTGCGGTAAAGAAACGCGCGAGGCTGCTCGATTGGCGTATCGCTTACGCGCTCCAGCACCCGCACATAGGCGTCATGCACCACATCTTCGGCCACCTGGCGGTTACCCAGCTTGGCGTTCAGGAAACACACCAGCTCGCGATAGTAGTTTTCCAACATGACTCCTGAGCACCTCCCGGTGGTGTTAATCCTGTAGGAGCGTGCTTGCTCGCGAAGAACCTGAGGGCACATCGTTTTATCTGGATGCACGCGTTATCGTTGACGTTTTCGCGAGCGAACTTGCTCCCAACAGACAGCCATCGATGATGGCAGTTTGAGTATGTGCAATTTATAGTAATTCTCATCTACTTTTAAAGAAGTCTTGCTCCCACGTATGGTTTTTTTCGCCGACGCAGCTGTTACTGCGTATGTAAACGCCTAAATATTCGCGCAATTTTCTCGTATAACAGTCAGCTCTTCGCCACTCGGCCCCCTTTCCCTGGCTGGAACCAAAGCATGAAACGCCCTCGCCCCGCCCGCCTCGCCCTCCTTGCTGTGGTTTGCCTGATCCCCCTCCTTGCAGTGGCAGCCTGGCAGCTGTTGCCGCCAGGTCGAGATAGCTTGCCCACGGTCACTGTCGTGCGCGGCGACATTGAGAACAGTGTCACCGCCCTGGGCACCCTGCAACCGCGACGCTACGTAGACGTCGGCGCCCAGGCCTCCGGACAGATCCGCAAGATCCATGTCGAGGCCGGTGACCAGGTCACGCAAGGCCAGCTACTGGTAGAGATCGACCCTGCCACGCAGCAGGCCAAACTCGACGCCAGCCGCTACGCCATCGAAAACCTCGAGGCCCAGTTGCAGGAGCAAAAAGCCCAGCACGAGCTGGCGCGCCAGAAGTATCAGCGCCAGCAGCGCCTGAGCGCCGGGAATGCCACCCGCGAAGAAGATGTGCAAACCGCCAAGGCCGAACTGAGTGCGACCCAGGCGCGGGTGGACATGTTCAAGGCCCAGATCCGCCAGGCCCAGGCCAGCCTGCGCAGTGACGAGGCCGAACTGGGCTATACGCGGATTTACGCGCCGATGAGCGGCACCGTAGTGGCGGTAGATGCGCGAGTCGGCCAGACGCTCAACGCCCAGCAACAGACGCCGTTGATCCTGCGCATCGCCAAACTGTCGCCGATGACCGTATGGGCCGAAGTGTCCGAAGCCGATATCGGCCACGTCAAACCGGGCATGAGCGCCTATTTCACCACCCTCGCCGGCGGCACCCGGCGCTGGACCAGCACCGTGCGCCAGATCCTGCCGATCCCGCCCAAGCCCCTGAACGAAACCAGCCAAGGCAGTGGCAGCCCCAGTAGTACCAGCAAAACCGGCAGTGGCCGGGTAGTGCTATACACCGTACTGCTGGATGTGGACAACGCTGACAATGCGTTAATGGCCGAAATGACCACCCAGGTGTTTTTCGTCGCCAGCCAGGCCAGGGACGCTCTCACCATCCCGGTCGCAGCGCTGCTCGGCAGCCAAGGCACCGACAAGCAGATCGCGCGGGTCGTGACCAAAAACGGCGCCATCAAGGAGCGAGAAGTACAGCTGGGTATCAGTGACCGCCTGCGGGTTGAAGTGTTGGATGGCCTGGACGAAGGCGATCACCTGTTGATCGGCCCAGCCAGCGGCAGCGGGGGTTGATGTGACCACGCCACTGATCGAACTCAAGAACATCCGCAAATCCTACGGCGGCGGCGACAGCCCGCAGGTCGACGTATTGCGTGGGATCGACCTGTCGATCCATGCAGGAGAGTTCGTTGCCATCGTCGGCGCCTCCGGCTCCGGCAAATCCACACTGATGAACATCCTCGGCTGCCTCGACCGCCCCACCGTGGGCGACTACCTGTTCGCAGGGGAAAACGTCGCGCACCTGGACAGCGACGCACTGGCCTGGCTGCGCCGCGAAGCCTTTGGTTTCGTGTTCCAGGGCTACCACCTGATCCCGTCCGGCTCGGCCCAGGAAAACGTTGAGATGCCGGCGATCTATGCGGGTATCAGCGCTGCCGAACGCCATGCCCGTGCCAAGGCTCTGCTGACCCGCCTGGGCCTGGCCGATCGCACCAACAACCGCCCGCACCAGCTCTCCGGTGGTCAGCAACAGCGCGTCTCGATTGCCCGGGCGTTGATGAACGGCGGGCATATAATCCTTGCCGACGAACCCACCGGGGCCCTCGACAGCCACAGCGGTGCCGAGGTGATGGTGCTGCTGGATGAATTGGCGAGCCAGGGCCATGTGGTTATCCTCATTACCCACGACCGCGAAGTCGCGGCGCATGCCAACCGCATCATTGAGATCAGCGACGGCCGGATCATCAGCGATTCGGCGTTGAGTACCACCCACGTGCCCGTCCCGGCCGGCAGCGACGCATTGCAAGCCGTGGATCTGCGCCAGCGCCTGGCCGACGGTGCCGAACACAATGGTGCCTGGAAAGCCGAGCTGCTGGACGCGGTGCAGGCAGCCTGGCGGGTCATGTGGATCAACCGCTTCCGCACCGCGCTGACGCTGCTGGGGATCATCATCGGCGTGGCGTCGGTGGTAGTGATGCTGGCGGTGGGCGAAGGCAGCAAGCGTCAGGTCATGGCGCAGATGGCGGCCTTCGGCTCCAACATCATCTATCTGAGCGGCTTTTCGCCTAACCCGCGCACACCGGCAGGTATCGTGACCCTCAATGATGTGGCGGCATTGGCTACATTGCCCCAGGTCAAGCGCATCATGCCGGTGAACGGCACCTACGCCGGCGTGCGCTTCGGCAACGTCGACTACATGGCCTATGTGGGCGGCAACGACACCAACTTCCCGGACATCTTCAACTGGCCAGTGGCCCAAGGTAGCTACTTTACCGAAGCCGACGAACGCGCCGGGGCCACGGTGGCGGTGATCGGCCATCGCGTGCGCGAAAAACTGTTCAAAGGCCAGCTAGACCCCATCGGCCAATACATCCTGATCGAAAACGTGCCCTTCCAAGTGATTGGCGTGTTGGCGGAAAAAGGCTCCAGCTCCGGGATGCAAGACAGCGACGACCGTGTCGCCATTCCCTATACCGCCGCCAGCGTGCGCCTGTTCGGCACCTATAATCCCGAATACGTTGTCATTGCCGCCGCCGATGCACGCAAGGTGCAAGAGGCCGAGCAAGCCATCAGTCAGCTTATGCAAAAGCTGCACGGCGGCAAACGCGACTTCCACCTGACCAACGACGCAGCGATGATCCAGGCCGAAGCACGGACCCAGAACACCCTGTCGCTGATGCTCGGCTCGATTGCAGCGATTTCCCTGCTGGTGGGCGGCATCGGCGTGATGAACATCATGTTGATGACCGTGCGCGAACGCACCCGTGAAATCGGCATCCGCATGGCCACCGGGGCGCGCCAGCGCGACATCCTGCGCCAGTTTCTCACCGAGGCGGTGATGCTCTCGGTGGTCGGCGGCCTGTTCGGTATTGCCCTGGCATTGCTGGTAGGCGGCGTGCTGGTGCTGGCTGAAGTGGCGGTACAGTTTTCCCTGGTGGCGGTGCTCGGCGCGTTTGGCTGTGCGCTGGTCACCGGCGTCGTATTCGGCTTCATGCCGGCCCGTAAAGCTGCCCGGCTTGATCCGGTTAAGGCGTTGACCAGTGAATAAACGATCTCTCACTCCACAACTGTCAGCGCTCAGTGTGTGCCTGTTGCTCACGGCCTGCGGCACTAACCCGCCCGCCATCGACAACGGCCTTGCTGCGCCCGCCGCCTGGCATTTTGCCGAACGCGAAGCGACCCAAGCCATCAACCAACGTTGGTGGACGCAGTTTGGCAGCCCGGCGCTGAACCGCCTGATCGACCAGGCCCGCCGTGACAGCTTCGACGTGGCGGCGGCCATGGCGCGTGTCCGCCAGGCCCAGGCCACGGCGGTAATTGCCGGTGCACCATTGTTGCCGGAACTGAAGTTCAACCTCAGCGCCAGCCGTCAACGGCTGTTGCGCGGCAGCGGCAACTCGGAGCTGGACGCCACCGAGAGCAACAGGACTGTCAACAACTATGACGCCAACCTCACGGCCAGCTACGAAATCGACTTCTGGGGTGGCCGCGCCGCTGCCCGCGACAGCGCCGTGCACAGCTTGCACGCCAGTGAGTTCGATCAGGCCAACGTGGAGCTGACCCTGCTCAGCAACGTCGCCGACCGCTACGCGCAAACCCTGGCCGCACGCCAGCGCCTGCAGATTGCCGAGCTCAACCTGGCGAATGCGCGCAATGTGCTGAACCTGGTGCAGACCCGCCACGACGCAGGTTCCGCCACGGCCCTGGAACTGGCACAACAGAAAAGCCTGGTGGCCGGTCAGCAACGGCAACTGCCGCTGATCGAGCAATCGGCCGAAGAATCGCAGATCACCCTCGCCGCCTTGCTCGGCCAGCCCGTGCAGGCCCTGGAGCTAGGCACAGAACCCTTTCAGGCATTGACCTGGCCAAGTATCGGGCCTGGCGTGCCCAGCCAGTTATTGAGCCGGCGCCCCGACCTCGCCCAGGCCGAGGCCCAGTTGGCGGCGGCCAGCGCCGATGTCACGGTGGCCCGTGCGGCCATGCTGCCGACGGTGACATTGGGCGCAACGCTCGGCTCAGGCGCGTCCAAGGCTGAAGAGATCCTGCGCAGCCCCTTCTACACCCTGACTTCGGGCCTGATGGCGCCGATTTTCAATAATGGCCGGCTGAGCGCCGAGCGCGACAAGGCTCGGGCACGCCAGGATGAACTGCTGCAAACCTACCGTGGGGCGATCATCAACGGCTTTGCCGATGTGGAAAAAGCCCTCAGCAGCATCACCCGCCTGGACCAGCAACGCCAGTGGCAAACCGAAGAGCTGCAACAGGCGCAGGCCGCCTTCCAGATTGCCCAAAGCCGCTATGAAGCTGGCGCCGAAGACCTGCTCACGGTACTGCAAACCCAGCGCACCCTGTACGACGCCCAAGACCAGAACGTGCTACTGCGCCTGTCGCGCCTGCAAGCCAGCATCGCCCTGTACAAGGCATTGGGCGGTGGCTGGAACACCGATATCTGATAAACGAAACTCATATTTCATACACGAGTTGTTTCTTCACCTTACATTTTCCACCCCAAGGTCCTTGGTAAAAAAGCCGTTATCACACGGATGCCCAGGACCTCATGATGAAACCCAGCGCTTTTGTAAACGGCCTGGCCTGCATCGGCTTTTGGCTGATACCAAACCTGGCGTTGGCCGAGCCCTTGATCGCCCCCACCGCGATCGACTGGTTGCTGGACTGCCCACTCACTGCAACAGCGCGCCTGGACCCCGAAGTGGTTGGCCGCACCCAATGCGGCCTGGTCAGCGTGCCCCGCGACCATGCCGCCCCCCAGCGCGGCCGCATTCGCCTGAGCGTGACACGGGTAGGCGCACGGCAGCCGCTCAACCGTGAAGGCGTGGTGTTCATCCAGGCCGGCGACCCCCAGCGGGTCAAAGGCGCACCTTTCGTCCTTCACTTGGCCAGCCGCTGGGAGTCGCTTGCCACCACCGCCTATCGCACCCTGGTCGACCGCTACGACGTGATCGAGTTGAGCACCCGCGACCTGCGCCAGGGCAATGCCGTGGAACAGGCCGCCCGGGACATGGAGTACGTGCGCGGGCAATTGGGCGAGGCGCGCCTCAACTACCTGGGCAACGCCGCTGCCACGCGCCTGGGCAACCGCTATGGCACGCTGTTTCCCGAGCGCGTCGGGCGCATGGTGCTGATCAATACCGAGCCTGGCGAAGCGCTCGCCGCCGGTGTCGAGCAGCTCTTGCTCAAGGAGTCGGCACACGCAGGCGCTGACGGCTGTGTGAGCCGCTGGCTAGGGGATTTTCTCGCTTATGGCAAACAGCCGCCGGCGACCGCACGCTGCCTGGATTTGGGCGCCTGGGAATAACCTGCGCATTTACGACCCCTATTCACCGAAAACGACCCCTTGCGTTGACGCACCTGCCCAATCGTTATTAAGTGCTATTTATCCGCATTAATACGATAAATCACCGCCATGCTGAGTCGTCCGTTACGCCGCAAACGCCAGAAGCTGTCCGATGTGATTGTCGAGTCGGTCAAGCGCTCGATCGTCACCGACGCCTTGAAGCCCGGCGATCGCCTGCCCACCGAACGCGAGCTGATGGAAAGCTTCCAGTGTTCCAAGGGTTCGGCACGCGAAGCGCTCAAGGCGTTGGAAGTGGAGGGCCTGGTGAGCACGCGCACCGGCCCCAGTGGCGGGGCGTACTTGAACCAGGCCGGCACCGAGCCGGCCAGCCGCGCCTTGCGCAATTACCTGCACTTCCAGCACCTGGACGGCGAGCAGGTCTACCAACTGCGCAAGGTCATCGAAGTGGAGCTGGCGGTGTCGGTGCTGGGGCGTTTGAGCGAAGACGACTACCTGGCCCTGCAAGCCAACGTGGATTTTTGCAGCGCCCCCGAAGACAGCGAAGCCGGCCAGCGCGAACAACGCCTGGCGGAACTGGAGTTCCACAACCTGCTGGCCCGGGCCTGCCCCAACCCGCTGCTGAGTTTCATGGCGCAGTTCCTCAATGACTTGCTGCGCGACCTGGTGGTGCTGAAAAAGGCCTACAAGCCCAAGCGCAAGCAGTTCGATGCGGCCAACCTCGACTATCACAAGCAACTGCTGATCGCCTTTCGCGCCAGGGATGAAAGCGCGGTGCGCAGCTTGATGCATGAACACATGTGCGATGCCGAACACCACATGACCGCGCTGGAAGGCCAGGTGAGCCCGCACTTCCTCTTGGAGTTCGACCACTCTTAAACACACCAACCATTCAATGTGGGAACCCGTTCAATGTGGGAGCTGGCTTGCCTGCGATGCGGGCGCCTCGGTGTTACAGAGGGACCGAGTAGATGCCATCGCAGGCAAGCCAGCTCCCACATTTGACCCCGTTCCCCCGCGAAATCGAGTTATCCAATAACAAGCCTGCCCACAGGCCCTTGCTCCACCGTATCGCCCTTGCCGCTCCTGCCAATAACTAAACCAGGGAGTCACCCCATGCAGCGTCGTACGTTATTGAAAGCCAGCCTCACCGCCGCCGCCGCCCTCAGCCTTCCGCTGAGCGTGCGTTCGGCATTCGCCGCCGAGCCCTTTACCTTTTACGGCCTCAAGTCCATGTCTGGCGCCTTTGCCAGCTATGGCAAATTTGCCGACATGGGTTCACGCCTGGCGGTGCAACAACACCCCGACTTGCTCGGCCGCCCGCTGAACTACAAGGTCATCGATACCGAAGGCAACGCCGGCAAGGCGGTGCGCAAGGTGCAAGAGGCCATCGCGCAGGACGGCGCACGGTTCTTCCAGGGCTGCACGCTGTCGTCTTCCGCCCTGGCGGTAGCCAAGGAAGTGGACAAGGTCGGCGGCGTGTTCATGACCCCGGTGGGCGCCGATGAAGTCACAGGCAAGGACTGCAACAAGGCGACCTTCCGCTGGTCAGTGCCCACCTACGGTGCGATCCGCGAAACCATGGTGCCGCTGATCAAGTTGCTGCCGGACGCCAAGCGCTGGTACACCATCACCCCGCAATACGTGTTCGGCGAAGCCTTGCTCGAAGGGGCCAAAAACGTGCTCAAGGAACATAGCCTGGAACACGTGGGCAACAGCTACCACTCACTGCAGGAACAGGAGTTTTCCGGTTACCTGACCAACGCCATTTCCACCAAGCCCGATGTGCTGGTGCTGCTCAACTTTGGCAGCCAATCGTCCAACACCCTGCGCCAAGCCGTGAACTTCGGCATCAAGGAGCGCATGAAGGTATTGCTGGTGTGGTCTGCCGGCCTGGATCAGTTCCAGGAACTGGGCAGCGATGTGCTCGAAGGTGTGTACCTGGGCGCGCAGTACTGGCACCAGGTCGACACCCCGCTCAACCGTGAGCTGGTCAAGCTGACCCAGGCCACCTACGGCATCAACCCCACCTACCCGCTGGCCGCCGACTACATCAGCACCAAAGTCATGCTCGACACCATCATCGCCACCGGCAGTTTCGACGGTCCGACCGTAGCCAAGGCCCTGCAAGGCTTGAGCTACGAAGGCCCGACCGGCAAAGAGTCGATCCGCGCCGGCGACCACCAGGTGATCAAGGATTACTACCTGCTGATCGGCAAGGCCAGCGGCGACATGGCCGACAAGGACGACCTGGCCAAAGTGCTCAGCGCTGGCCAGTCGTTCCCCGCAGTCGAGGCGACGGGCTGCACACTCGGCTGACCGCTTAACTTTTGTCGCGCAGGGCCGCGCAAGCGGCCACCTGCGGAGGGTGCCTGCATGCTTAATCTGTACCTGTTCCAGATCCTCAACGGCCTTGGGTTGGGGATGATCTACTTCCTGATCGCGGTGGGGCTGACGATCATTTTCGGCCTGCTCAACTTCGTCAACTTCGCCCACGGCGCGTTCTTCCTGCTCGGCGCCTACATCTGCTACACCGCGGTAAGCCTCACCGGCAGCTTCTGGCTGGCGTTGCTGATCGCGCCGTTGGTGGTGGCTGCGTTGGCCTGGGTAATTGAGCGCTTGTTGATCCAGCGTATCTACCACTTGCCGCACATGTTCCAGATTCTGGTGACCTTGGGGATCGCTCTGATCATCCAGGAAGCCAGCGTGATGATCTGGGGCCCGGTGGGCAAAAGCGTCGCCGTGCCGGAACTGTTGCGCGGCGTGCTGGTGGTGGGTGATTTTGTCTATCCCTACTACCGCCTGTTCCTCATCGTGTTTTCCGGGCTGGTGGGCCTGGGCCTGTGGCTGCTGCTGGAGCGCACGCGCTTCGGTGCCCTGGTGCGCGCCGGCAGTGAAAGCACCGAAACCGTGTCGCTACTGGGCACCAATATTTTCCGCCTGTTCTCCATGACCTTCGCCCTCGGCGTCGCCCTGGCCGGTGTCGCCGGGGTGTTGTTCGCGCCCTTGCGCGGCGCCCAGCCCTTCGTCGGCCCGGAGATTCTCGGCATCGCCTTCGTGGTGGTGGTGATCGGCGGCATGGGCTCGTTCAGCGGTGCGCTGGTCGGCGGTTTGCTGGTGGGCGTGGTGCAAAGCCTGATGACCACACTCTGGCCCCAGGGTGCGAGCCTGATGATCTACGGCGCCATGGCCGTGGTGATCCTGGTACGCCCTTACGGCCTGTTCGGGAGAGCCTGACATGAGCGAGAAAAACCCCCTGCCGTTTGCCAAGACCCAATCCAGAGCCATGTTGCTGTGGGTGCTGGCCGTGCTGATCGGCCTGCCGCTGGTGTTGCCCTCGGCGACCCTGGCCACCGAGATACTGATCTTTGCCATGGCCGCCCTGGCCTGCAACCTGCTGCTGGGCTATACCGGGCTGCTGTCCTTCGGCCAAGGCATCTTCTTTGGTGCCGGTGCTTATTGTGCGGCGCTGTTGATGATCCACCTGCAACTGGGCCTGTTCATGGCGTTGCTGGGCGCGGCGCTGGCCGGTGGCGCGCTGGCTTTGCTGGTGGGTGCCCTGGCGATTCGGCGAACGGGCATTTACTTCGTGATGCTCACGTTGGCGTTCAGCCAGATGGCCTACTTCGTCGCCTACACCCTGAGCGACTGGACCGGCGGCGACAACGGCCTGCTCAGCGTGCCACGCCCGGAAATTCGTGTGGGTGACACCGTGCTGCTGTCCCTGGCCGATGCCCGCGCCTTCTACGGTTTTGTCGCGGTGCTGTTCCTGCTGATTTTCATCGGCGCACGCCGGGTGATCGCCTCGCCGTTCGGCAGCACGCTGATGGCGATACGCGAAAATGAAACCCGCGCCTCGGCCATCGGCTACGACACGCGTCACTTCAAGATCCTGGTGTTCGTGCTGTCCGGCGCGGTCACCGGGATTGCCGGGGCGCTGTACGCCATGCTGTTGCACTTTGTGCCGCTGTCGAATATCGACCTGGCGATGTCCGAGAACATCCTGATCATGACCATCGTCGGCGGCACCGGCTCGCTGTTCGGCTCACTGCTGGGCGCCGGTTCCATCGTGCTGCTGGGTGACTTTCTCTCCGATCTGTGGCCGCGCTGGCTGATGCTGCTGGGGGTGATCCTGATCCTGGTGGTGATCTTCATGCGCGGCGGTTTGTGGGGCGGCTTGGCGTCGCTGTTCGAAAAGCTGCGCGGCACGCGCAAACCCGCAGTCGTCGCCAAGGAGGACGGGCTATGAGTATCTTGCTGGAAACCCAGAACCTGGAGCTGGCCTACGGCGCGTTCCATGCGGTCAATGGCGTCAACCTCAAGGTCGAAGCCGGCACCATCCACACCATCATCGGCCCCAATGGCGCCGGCAAGACTAGCCTGTTTCATTGCCTGACGGGCGAACGCCAGGCCACCGCCGGAGCGATCCATTTCGACGGCAAGAACCTGATGCGCAAGCCCGCCCACGGCCGCGTCGGCCTGGGCATGGCGCGTTCGTTCCAGCTCACCAGCCTGTTCCAGAACCTCAGCGTGCGCGAAAACCTGCGCCTGGCCGCCCAGGGCCGCGATGGCTCGCGTGCCTTGAACTTCTGGCGTCGGGTGGACAGCCAGCGCGAACACCTGGAGATGGCCGACCAGGTGCTGGAACGCCTGCAACTCACGGCCCGCGCCGACACCCTGGCCGGTGAGTTGTCCCACGGCCAGCAACGGGTACTGGAGGTGGGCATGTCGATCTGCTCCAAACCCAAACTGTTGATGCTCGACGAGCCCACCTCGGGCATGGGCATCGACGATATCCCGATCATGACCCAACTGATCAGCGACCTTGGCCGCGACCATACGGTGCTGTTGATCGAACACAACATGAGCATCGTCATGTCCATCAGCCAACGCATCACGGTGATGAGCCATGGGCAGATTCTGGTGGAAGGCACGCCGGAGTTCGTGCGCGCCGATGAACGTGTGCGTACTGCCTATCTTGGGGAGGCTGCCTGATGCTGATCGTTGAGAATATCCATTCCTACTACGACAAGAGCCATGTGCTGGAGGGCGTGTCGCTGAGCGTCAATCCTGGCGAACTGGTGACCCTGCTGGGCCGTAACGGTGCCGGCAAGACCACCACCCTGCGTAGCATCCTCGGCATCATCTGCCCGCGCCAGGGCCAGATCCACTTCAACGGCCAGGCGTTGGTGGGGCAGAAGATTTTCGAAATTGCGCGCCAGGGCTTGGCGCTGGTGCCGGAAAACCGCGGGATTTTCCGCCTGCTGACGGTGGAAGAAAACCTGCGCATCGCCGCCCGCAAACACAGCCGCTGGCAACTGGAAGACGTGTACGCCATGTTCCCGCGCCTCAAGGAGCGGCGCAAAAACGCCGGCCATGCGTTGTCCGGCGGCGAACAGCAGATGCTCGCCATCGCCCGCGCCCTGCTGAACGACCCCAAGCTGCTGATCCTCGACGAACCCACTGAAGGCCTGGCCCCGGTGATCGTTGACGAGCTGGTGAAGATCCTGCGCAAGGTCAAGGACGAGGGCCTGCCGGTGTTGCTGGTGGAACAGAACCTGATGGTCTGCGACAAGCTCGCCGACCGCCATTACGTGCTCGAACAGGGCCGCGTGGTGTACGAAGGCAGCGCCGCTGACTTCCGCGCCGACCCGACGATCAAAAACCGTTACCTGGCCTTGAGTGCCTGAGTGGAGATTCCTGATGAACAGTCTTGCGCAACCGCTCCAGAGCAATGCCCCGCTGATCAACCGCGACCGTTTGTGGCAGTCGCTGATGGACCTGGCCCGGCTCGGCGCCACGGCCAAGGGCGGCGTGTGTCGCCTGGCCCTCACCGACCTGGACCGCCAGGCCCGCGACCTGTTTGTGCAGTGGTGCGAGGCAGCCGGGTGCAGCATCAGTGTGGATGCCATCGGCAATATCTTCGCCCGCCGTCCTGGCCGCAACCCCGCCCTGCCCCCGGTCATGACCGGCAGCCATATCGACACCCAGCCCACCGGCGGCAAGTTCGACGGTTGCTACGGGGTAATGGCCGGGCTGGAAGTGATCCGCACGCTCAATGACTTGCAGATCGAAACCCAGGCGCCCATCGAAGTGGTGGTGTGGACCAACGAAGAAGGCTCGCGCTTCCCGCCGTGCATGATGGGCTCCGGGGTATTTGCCGGGAAGTTCGACCTGCAGGACACCCTCGACAAGCGCGACGACCAGGGCCTGTCGGTAGGCAGCGAATTGCAGCGCATCGGCTATGCCGGTTCGCGTGCGGTGCTGGGCCATCCGGTGGGCGCTTATTTCGAAGCGCATATCGAGCAAGGCCCGGTGCTGGAGGACCAGGCCATTACCCTGGGCGTGGTGATGGGCTGCCTGGGCCAGAAGTGGTTCGACCTGACTCTCACCGGCGTAGAGGCGCATGCGGGCCCTACGCCCATGCACCTGCGCAAGGATGCCCTGGTGGGCGCTGCCGAAGTGGTCAGCGCGGTCAACCGTATCGCCCATCTGCATCAGCCTCATGCCTGCGGCACCGTCGGCTGCCTGAACCTGCACCCTGGCTCGCGCAACGTGATCCCCGGCCAGGTGCACATGACCATCGACCTGCGTCACCTGCACGCCGACAAGCTGCAAGCCATGGTCGATGAAGTGCGTAGCGTGATCGAGGACTCCACTGCCCGCAACGGCTTGACGTTTGAACTGACGCCCACCGCCGACTTCCCGCCGCTGGACTTCCACCCAGCCTGTGTCAATGCCGTGCGCGAGGCTGCCCAGGCATTGGGCTTGAGCCATATGGACATTGTCAGCGGTGCCGGGCATGACGCGATCTTCGTCGCTGAACTGGGCCCGGCCGGGATGATCTTTGTGCCGTGCGAAGGCGGCATCAGCCATAACGAAATCGAAAACGCCGCGCCGGATGACCTGGCGGCGGGTTGCGCGGTGTTGCTGCGCGCCATGGTCAAGGCGGCACAGGGGGATGTGGCATGAGTGAGATTGGCCAACTGACAGCGGTGCAACTGTTGCAGCACTTTCGCGACAAGACCTTGTCACCCGTGGAGGTCACCGAAGACGCGTTGCTGCGCATCGAGCGCTATAACCCGGTGGTGAATGCCTACTGCCATGTCGACCCGCAAGGCGCCTTGGACGCTGCGCGGGCGTCGGAACAACGCTGGCTCAAGGGCGAACCCTGCGGGGCGCTGGATGGCGTGCCGGCGTCGATCAAAGACCTAACGCTGACGGTCGGTATGCCCACGCGCAAAGGCTCGCGCACCTCCAGTGCCGAGGGCCCGTGGGACGTGGACGCGCCCTTCTCGGCCTTCATGCGCAAGGCCGGCGCGGTGCTGCTGGGCAAGACCACCACCCCGGAATTCGGCTGGAAAGGCGTCACCGATAACCCGCTGTATGGCATCACCCGCAACCCGTGGGACACGCGCACCACCGCCGGTGGTTCGTCCGGGGGCGCCGCTGCGGCGGCGGCATTGAACCTGGGCGTGCTGCACCAGGGCAGCGACGCCGGTGGCTCGATCCGCATTCCCTGTGCGTTTACCGGCACCTTCGGGATCAAGCCGACTTTCGGCTATGTACCGCAATGGCCGGCCAGTTCCATGACGATTCTGTCGCACCTGGGGCCGATGACGCGCACCGTGGAAGACAGCGTGCTGATGCTGCAAGCCGTGGCGCGACCGGATGCACGGGACGGCTTGATCGGTGCGCCGCGAACCACGCCCTGGCTCATTCCAGGAACGGACTTGAAAGGGTTGCGTGTCGCCTATAGCCCCACGTTCGGCTATGTGAAAGTCGACCCGCAAGTTGCCCAGGTAGTGGATCGGGCTGTGCAGGGCCTGGTGCAACTGGGCGCCCATGTCGAGCAGATCGACCCCGGTTTCAGCGACCCGCTGGAGGTGTTCAGCACCCTATGGGCTGCCGGCGCAGCACGCCTGACCGGCACGATGAGCGAGGCGCAAAGGCAACTGCTGGACCCAGGGCTGCTACGCATTGCACAACGGGGCGAGCGCTTGAGCCTGGATGATTTCAACGCAGCCCTGGAAGCCCGGGCGGCGCTGGTCGCACGGATGGCGGCTTTCCATGAGCATTACGATGTGCTGGTGTCACCGATGATGCCGATCACCGCGTTCGAAGCCGGGCACAACGTACCGCCGGGTTCGGGAATGACTGAGTGGATGGAATGGACGCCGTTCACCTACCCGTTCAACCTCACCCAGCAACCGGCGGCGTCAGTGCCCTGCGGGTTGGCGGCAAATGGCTTGCCAGTGGGCTTGCATGTGGTGGGCGCGCGGTTTGCCGATGAGCAGGTACTTAGGGTGTGTCACGCGTATGCACAGGCATTCCCCACAGCGCACTTGCACACACCGAGAAGCCCGACCTGAAATACCTACAACTGTGGGAGCTGGCTTGCCTGCGATAGCGCTGGTTCAGTCAGCACATTGGCCTCTGACACACCGCCGTCGCAGCTTCTACACAATTTTGTAGGTTGTAGCAGCCAACGGTAACCACGATGCGAAGCGAGCCGCTCTTGATCTGCTTTTGATCTTGATCTCAGGCGCCCCGTTAAACCACGCTGGCCGGAATTCGACAGGGATTTGGGGGGTAAACCGGCAGGGATGCCGGTTTAGCCGCCCCGCGCCATGGATGGCGCGTGGCGGCGGCCCCCCAAATCACTGGCGGATTACGGGCACACCGAGCCTAAGCGAGGTGCCGAGTGGTGGGGCAAGAGCGTTTTGCTTACTTTGCCGCTTTTGCAAAGTGAGCCGCCGTCAGGGCGGAACCCTAAGTGGCCGTTACCTAAATAACGGATATGTACGCGCTCTGATCCAACATCCCAGTTGACTGTCAGGCCGTCTTCGCAGGCAAGCCAGCTCCCACATAGGACTGCGGCGCGTCAGGTGGATAAGCGTCGCTGTCAGGCCGCCACGGGAGCAAGCTCCCTCGCCACAGATACAGCGTCGTACCAAAGTTATGTAGATACCTATGCTGCGATAGCGGTGTGTCAGAGGCCAATGGGCTAACTGAACCAGCGATTTCGCAGGCAAGCCAGCTCCCACATGGATCGCATTCCAATCCTGCATCGCTCTACAATGCCCCTATTCATCCCCGGGGGCTTCATGGACATCGAACTGGCACGCACCTTCCTCGAAATCACCCGCTGCGGCAGCCTGGCCGCAGCGGCCGAGAAACTGCACGTCACCCAGACCGCTATCACCGCTCGTGTCAAAAACCTTGAGAACCAGCTCGGCTGCACGCTGTTTGTGCGCAACCGTGCCGGTGCGCGGCTGACCGCCGACGGCGAGGCCTTCGTGGTGTACGCCAACCAGTTGCTGCAGACCTGGGAAGCGGCGCGACGCGACCTGCCGTTGCCCGATGGCTATCGCAATGTGCTGCATATCGGCGGAGAGGTCAGCCTGTGCAACCCATTGATGCTCGGCTGGGCCAAGGCGCTGCGCGAGCACATTCCGGGGCACGCGCTGCGCACCGAGGTGCGTGAAGGCGAGTACCTGCTGCGCCAACTGGAGTTGGGTGTGCTCGACGCCGCCTTGGTGTTCCAGCCGCAATACTGGCCGGGCTTGCAGGTGGAGCAGGTGCTGGAAGAAAAACTGATTCTGGTGCAACTGGCGAGCAAACCCTCGCCCTACGTGTATATCGACTGGGGCCAGGGTTTTCGCCAGCAACACGACGCCGCCCTGCCCGACCGTGCGCGTGCCGCGCTGAGTTTCAACCTGGGGCCGCTGGCGTTGCAGTACATTCTGGAAAACGGCGGTGCCGGCTACTTCCGCACACGGGTGGTGCAAAGCTACCTGGACAGCGGCGTGATGCAGCGCGTGCCCAAGGCGCCGGAATTCAGCTTTCCGACCTACCTGGTGTACTCGCGGGCGCGGGATTCGGCGGTGTTGCAGCAAGCCCTGGAACTGCTACGCGCGGTGGTGAAGGCCGAAGGCGACTGGTCGCAACGCTGGGATCCGCTGATTTGAATCACTCTACATCTGCGCACATGCTAGCCTGCTGGTGTTTCCTCTCGCAGCCTTACCGATGAACAAGAAAAAGTCCGTCACCATCAGCGACATTGCCAAACGGGTCGGCATGACCACCATTACGGTGTCCCGGGCCCTGAGCAAACCCGACCTGGTCAAACCCGCCACCCTGGCGCGCATTCTTGAAGTGGCTCGCGAGCTCGACTACGTGCCCAACGCCTTCGCCCGTGGGCTCAAGCGCAGTGAAAGCCTGATCATCGGGGTCATCACCGCGTCTGTAGACAACCCGTTCTACAGCGAGATGATCAAGGCCATTTCCCGCGAGGCGAAAAAGCACGGCTACACCATCATGCTGGTAGACACCGATGAACTTGAAGAACTCGAAAGCAAGGCAGTCGATACCCTCCTGGGCTACCGCGTGGCGGGGATCATCCTGTCGCCGGTCTCCGACGAGCCCAGCTACCAGCCCGACTACCTCGAACGCCTGGGCAACGGCAAGACCCCGGTGGTACTGCTCGATCGCACGATCCACGACAGCCCGTTCAGCCGCGTGGTGCTCGACAACTACCACAGCGGGCTGCAAGCCGCGCACTACCTGTTACGCCAAACCCCGAACCTCAAGCGCCTGCTGGTGCTGACCGGCCCCGAGCACTCGCGCATCAGCGTGGAGCGCCTCAAGGGCCTGCGCGAAGTGCTGGCCGAGCACCCCGACATTCAGGTCGAGGTGCAGGCGGGCGACTACACGCTGATGCCGGCTTATTTACATACTCTCGACTACCTGGCCGCACACTCGGCGCCGGATGCGATCATGGGCTTCAACCAGTTGATCACCCTGGGCGCCCTGCGCGCCTTGCGCATGCACAACATCGCCCATGACAGCCTGACCATCTGTGGCATCGACCGCCTGCCCTTCGCCGATATCTTCGGCGTGCCCATCGCTTGCGTAGCCCATGATGCATCCCTGGCCGGCAGCAGTGCCGTGCGCCTGCTACTTGACCGCCTGCAAGACCCGCACAAGCCACGGGACAAAGTGGTCATCGCCGGGCAGTTGGAAAACGGCTAGCGGCTGGTGTAGCCGCCGTCCACCGGCAGGCTGACGCCACTGATCATGCTCGCCGCGTCGCTAAGCAAAAACAGCACCGGTAGCGCCACTTCCGCCGGTTGCGCAAAACGCCCCAAAGGAATCGCTGCCAGCGCCGGGTCGCGCTTGGCCGGGTCGGACCAGGCCATGGCCGCCATCGGCGTCAAGGTCACGGTGGGGTTGACGCTGTTGACGCGTATGCGAAAACGGCCCCACTCGGCGCATTGCACGCGGGTGATCGCATCCAGTGCAGCCTTGGAGGCGCAGTAGCTCAGGTGATCGTCCAGCGCCACCAACGACGCCTGACTGGAGACGTTGACGATGCTGCCCGCCATGTTCGCTTCGATCATCTTTGCCGCGACCCGGCTGGCCACTTGCGCAGCGGCGCGGGCGTTGACGCTCATCACCTGGTCGAAGGCGCTGGCGCTGATGGCCGCGGCAGGCTCCAGGCGTGAGATACCGGCGCAGTTGACCAGACCGTGCAGAGGCGGCAAATCTTGCAGGGTTTTGTCGAGGGCGACGCTGTCAGCGATATCTACGCACAGGGTGTGGCACCCCAATGCAGCCAACGCCTGGGCATCGCGACCGAGAGCGAAGACTTCAGCGCCGCTGGCGATCAGTTGCTGGGCAATTTCGCGACCGATGCCGCTGCTGGCACCAGTGACGAGGATGCGCTGGTGCGAGAAGTCGAAGGTGGTGGTCATAAATAAAGATCTCAAAACCAATGAAGACCCACTGTGGGAGCTGGCTTGCCTGCGATAGCGGTGTATCAGCTCCCGATAAGGAGACTGACACTCCGCTATCGCAGGCAAGCCAGCTCCCACATTTTTGGACTGTGTTGAATCAGGTGGCTGGCAGGTTGTGCATGACCGGTTTCAGGGCCGGATACAGCTTCAGGTACTCGGCAAACGCCCGGTCATAGGTCATGACATTCTCCCGCTTGGGCTGCGCCCGCAATTGCAACTGCACCCAGCCGGTGTCCATCTGCCCATCACTCACCAGCCCCACCGTATGCGCCGCCAACAACGCCGCGCCCAGGGCTGCTTCTACCTCCTGCACGATGGTGTAGACGGGGTAGCGTGTGACATCGGCGATGATCTGCATCCATAGATCCGAATGGCTGGCCCCACCCACCACGATCAAGCGCGGGTCCAGGGAGTGCGCGCCTTGAGTACCCGCTTCGATATTGTGGCGCAGGGCAAAACTCACGCCCTCCAGCACCGCGCGGTACAGGTGAAAGCGGCTGTGGTAGAGGTTGAGCCCGACAAAACTGCCGCTGGCGCGGTCATCCCACACCGGGCTGCGCTCGCCCATCAAGTAAGGCAAAAACACCACGCCTTCGCTGCCTGCCGGAATCTTCATCGCGCTCTGCTCCAGCAGCGCCAGGCTGTCTTGCCCCGTGGCCTGGGCCTGCTGTTCTTCGGCCTGGCAGAACTGCTCGCGAAACCAGCTGACCGAGGCCCCGGCGGTGATCGCACCGCCGAAGATGTACAGGTCGCGGTGGCCGTTGTAGACGTGGGGCATGCTCACCAAACCGTGACGTGCATCCACCTGCTGGTTCAGATAGCCCCAGCACATGCTGGTGCCGATCATCGCCACATGATTGCCTGGCTGAGTGACACCCGCCGCCAGGGTCGCCATGGCCGCGTCCACGCCCCCAGCGAGGATCGGCGTGCCCGCCTGCAAGCCCAGGCGGGCAGCCCAGTCTGCGCGCAAACCACCCACCACCTCGCCGGAATACAGCAACCGCTGGGGCATCATCGACTGCGCGATACCCAGCGCATCCAGCATCTCGCCTGACCAGTTGCGCGCCGCCACGTTGTAGACACCACCGATATTCCCGGCGCTGCTGTGGTCCACCGCCAACTCGCCGGTCAGGCACCAATTGATGTAGCTGTTGGGCGGCAACAGGTAACGGGTATCCGCCCACACCTGAGGCTGGTGCTGCTTGAGCCAGAGCATCTTGGTGAAGCCGTAGTAGCTGTCCACCGAGTTGCCGGTGATGGCGAACAAGCGCTCCAGGTCCACATGCTCACGCACCCAGGCCACCTGCTCGCCGGCGCGGCGGTCCATCCAGATCAGGCACGGGTACAGCGGCGTCATCTGCGCATCCACAGCAATGCCCGAACCACCGTACAAACTGCTGATGCACAGCGCCTTGACCAGCGGCGCCGGCACCCCGGCCTTGGCCATGCACTGGGCCACGCAAGTTTCGACAGCATCCAGCCACACCTGCGGCCACTGCTCGGCCCAGCGCACTTTCGGGGTGTCCACCCGGTAGCCGTGGCTATGCTGGGCGATGATCGTGCCTTGGGCATCCACCAGCAGCGCCTTGGTGCTCTGGGTGCCAATGTCTACACCGATGACGTAGTCCATCTCAGAGCACCGGCTTCAACAGCACCTTGATCGACTTGGTCGAATTGGCCAGTTCAAACGCCTCGGCCCAGTCGTCCAGCGGGAAATCATGGGTGACGATGCCTTGGGATGTGACCAGGCCACGCTCGAACAGGTCGATGGCGATCGGGTAGCAATACGGGCCCAGGTGCGCGCCGCGCACGTCGAGCTCCTTGCGGTCGCCGATGATCGACCAGTCCACACTGGTCTCGGCGCCAAACACGCTGAACTCGACAAAGCGCCCGAGCTTGCGGATCAGGTCCAGGCCCTGGGTGACGCCGGCCGGTACGCCGGTGGTTTCGATATAGACGTCACAGCCGTAGTTGTCCGTCAGCCCGTTGATGATCTCGCGAGCGTTGTCACGGGCGGGGTTGATCACCACATCGGCGCCGAACTTTTTCGCCAGTTCCAGGCGCTCGTCGACCATGTCGATCACCACCAGTTTTTTCGGGGTCTTCAGCGCGGCGACCTGGACCATGCACAGGCCAAGGGTACCCGCGCCGGCAATCACCACCACGTCGTCGAGCTGGATATCGCCACGGTTGACGGTATGGATCGAGCAGGCCATCGGCTCCACCAGCGCCGAGTCTTCAAGGGACACCGATTCGGGGATCTTGTGCACGATGGCGGTCTTGGGAATGCGCATGTACTGGGCCATGCCGCCTTCGGCCACTTCGCGCTGGAAGCCGAAGATATTGTGCACTTCGCACATCCAGTATTTGCCCGATTTGCAGAAGCGGCACTTGCCACACGGCACGATCTGTTCAGCGATGACCTTGTCACCGACCTTGACCTCAAAGTGCTCCTCGGCGCCCTCGCCGGCTTCGACCACATAGCCGAAAAATTCGTGGCCCGGTACTACCGGCGCCTTGACCCAGGGGTTGTCGCCGCCCCAGAACATCGCCGCGCCCGAGTGGCACTTGCAGTCACTGGCGCAGATGCCGCAGGCGGCGATACGGATCACCAGCTCATTGGTACGCGCCTGGGGTTTGCCGATGCGCTCCAGGCGGTAGTCTTTCGGGCCGTGGCAGACGACGGCTTGCATGTGAGTGTGCTTGTCCATGTGTTCGGTCCTGTGTAGTGAGGTATTAACGATGGCGCTGACGGCTGATGAAAATCGCCAGCAAGATGATCCCGCCCTTGATCACGCTCTGGACGTAGGGCGACACGCCAAGCATGTTCAAACCGTTGTTCAACACGCCCAGCAGCATGGCGCCGAGCAAGGTGCCGATGATCACTCCGCGGCCGCCGGCAATCGACGCACCACCCAGTACCACGGCGGCAATCGCATCCAGCTCGAACGACACGCCGGCATTCGGCTGGCCGCTCATCAAGCGCGAGGTGAGCACCAGCCCGGCAATCGCGGCGGTGAAGCCGCTGATGCCATACACCAGCAGCTTGAAACGCGCCGCTCGCACCCCGGACAAGCGCACCGCTTCTTCATTGCCGCCGATGGCATAGATGTAGCGGCCGATGCGGGTGTGTTGCAGCAGCACATAGGCCGCCAGGTAGGTGATCAGCATGATCAGGATCGGCACCTGCAGGCCAAACACACTGGCGCGACCGAAGAATGCGAACCACTCTGGCAAGCCGGAAATCGGATAGCCGTCGGTGTACATCAGCCCGAACCCACGGGCGATGCCCATGGTCGCCAGGGTGACGATGATCGGCGGCATATGCAGGTACGCCACGAACAGTCCGTTGCCGATGCCGAAGGCCACGCCCACTAGTAGCCCGACGCCAATCGCCAGGCCCGGCGGCAACCCGGCGACCATCAGCCCGGCGGTCAAGGTGCCGGACAACGCCATCACCGGCCCCACCGACAAGTCGATACCGCCGGTGAGAATCACGCAGGTCATGCCCACCGCGATGATGGCGTTGATCGACACCTGGCGGGCGATGTTGGAGAGGTTGCTGGCGGTGAGGAAGGTGTCGCTGGCGAGGATCATCACCAGGGTCACCACCACCAGCCCGACAAAGGGATAAAACGCCGGCGAACGCAGCAGCCGCGCCAGGTTCAGGCGCAACCGGCCGGTGCCGGCGGTGTTAATGGACGTATTCACTTGAGCCCCCTGTTGCATGGCGCATGACCTCTTGAGGATTGACGGCGGACGCTTCCAGTACTTTGACGATGGCGCCCTTGTGGAACACGGCGACGCGGTCGCACATGCCGATGACTTCGGGCAGCTCGGAGGAAATCATGATGATCGCGTAGCCCTGTTCGGTGAGGCTGCGCATCAACGCGTAGATCTGCGCCTTGGCCCCCACATCGATGCCGCGTGTCGGTTCGTCGAACACCAGCACGTCGCAGTGGTGGTTGATCCAGCGGGCGATCACGACTTTTTGCTGGTTGCCGCCGCTGAGGTTCACCACAAGGCTTTCGCCACTGGGCGCCTTGATCGACAGCTGGCGCATCAGCGCTTCGACGCTGGCGCACTCGCGGGCCTTGTCGATCAGGCCCGAGGCGTGCTGATACTTGGGCAAATTGTTCAGGGAGATATTTTCGCGAATGCTGAAGGCGGTGATCAGCCCTTCGCTCTTGCGGCTTTCGGGGAGCAGGCCGATGCCGTGGGCCAGGGCTTGAGCCGGGTCATCGAGGCTGACTTTTTCCCCGCGCAGCCACACGTCTTTGCTCATCGTGGGCAGCGCGCCCATCATGCCCAGGGCCAGCTCGGTGCGGCCCGAGCCCACCAGGCCGGCGAAGCCCAGGATCTCGCCTTTGTGCAAATTGAAACGGTTGTGGGGGCCGTTGCGCACCAGCTGGATATCCTTGACCTCCAGCAGCAAGGGGCCGCGTTCGCTGCTGGGTTTGGGCGGGAAACTGCATTCCAGTCGGCGGCCGACCATCATCTCGACCAAGTGATCGATATCGCTGTCGGCCACTTCGGTAACGCCTGCATTGCTGCCGTCGCGCAGGACGCTGATGCGGTCGCAGACCTGGAAAATCTCTTCCAGATGGTGCGAGATAAAAATCACCGCCACGCCTTGGCGCTTGAGTTCGCGCATGATGTCGAACAGCAACTCGGCCTCACTGGGAGTCAGTGTCGCGGTCGGCTCATCGAGCACCAGCAGGCGTGCATCCAGGGCCAGGGCCTTGGCGATTTCGACAAACTGCTGCTCGGCCACGCTCAGGTGCTTGACCGCGCAGTGCAGGTCAATGCTGACCCCGAGGCGCTGGAACAACGCCTGCGCGGCCTCGGCCATTTCGCGTTTGCGCAACAGGCCGAAGCGGTTGCTCAGCTCATGGCCAAGGAAGATATTTTCTACCGCCGTGAGGTAGGGAATCAGGCTGAATTCCTGGAACACAATGCCAATCCCGGCGGCAATCGCATCCCGATAGGTCGCAAATTGTCGGGCCTGCCCATCGATAAGGATCTGCCCTTCGTCCTGGTGCTCGACCCCGCCCAGAATCTTCATCAGGGTGGATTTGCCCGCGCCATTTTCCCCGAGCAAGGCGTGGATTTCGCCGCGCTCCACTTGCAGGTTGATGGCCTTGAGGGCCTGCACCCCAGGGTAACGCTTACAGATGTTTTCCAGCTTCAGAAGACTGCTCATACCGCCGACCTCGCACTCAGAAGGAAGACCTGGGCCCCACGAACTACGCGGGGCCTGGGGGGTTTACCAGCTGAAGTCCTTGGCCTTGGCCTGGTCGATCAGGGTGATGTCCACCGGCACGCTGGCCGGTACTTGGGCGCCCCACTTCTTGGCCAGGGCAATGCCCAGGGCGAGGCGGATCTGGTCGCGGGGGTATTGGGCCGAGGTGGCGATGAAATGGCTGCCGGGTTTCTGGATCGCCTTGATCGCTTCCGGCGCACCGTCGACGCTGACCAGCTTCACGTCCATACCGCTGGCTTCGATGGCCGACAGCGCGCCGAGGGAGCCATTGTCATTCACGCTGAAAATGCCCTTGAGGGTAGGCTGGGCCTGCAACATGTTTTCGGTGACGGTCAGGGCCTGATCGCGTTCCTGTTTGCCGTTCTGGATGCTGACAATCTTGATGTCCGGGTGCTTGGCCACCGCCTCTTTGCAGCCGCGCACACGTTCGAGGATCGGCACCACGGCGATGCCGTCAAGGATAGCGATATTGCCTTTGTCACCGATGGATTTAGCCAGGTACTCACAGGCCTGGAAACCAGCGTCGAAGTTCTTCGAGCCCACGAACGAATCCAACGGGCCATCTGCCTGGGCATCCACCGCCACCACTACGACGCCGGCAGCATGGGCCGACTTGACGGCCGATTGCACGCCGACGGAGTCAGTGGGGTTGATCAACAGGATGTCGATGCCCTTTTGCAGCATGTCTTCGACATCACTGACCTGCTTGGACACGTCGTGGCGGGCGTCAGTGATGATCAACTTGGCACCGATGGTCGCGCCGGCTTCTTCCAGGGCGTTTTTCATGGTGACGAAATAGGGGTTGTTGATTTCCTGGAACGAGGCGCCGATGCGGATGGGCTTGGCGGCGTCGGCAAACGCGGGGGTCGCGCTGCCCAGGGTGATGCTGGCAGCCAGTAAACACAGGGTTTTTGGGAGCATTTTCATGGCGTGGGTCTCTGTTTTGTTTTTATTTTTAGAGCAAATGTTATCGTTAACATTTTGCCAGAAGCTAACAATTAATTCAGACCTGTGCAAGCCTCCACTGGTCGGCCTCGGGCAAAAATATGTGAGCTGGCTTGCCTGCGATGGCGCAGTGTCAGTCTACTGATCTGGCCCTGATACACCGCCATCGCAGGCAAGCCAGCTCCCACAGGGCGATGAGGTGGTCAGTAAAAACTCGCACATCCGCTTACGCCAACTAAGCTCAGCCTCAAATAAAAACACAGCGAGCAGCCGGCCATGCCCCACCCGACCGAGACTTTCCGCGACCGTTACCGCGCAAGCGTCAACCCGCGTTACAACCCCTGGCTGCACGCCGCATTCGTGCTTGGCTACGGCATCGCCTGCATCACGCTGGCCTGGTCCTCCACCGCCGATATCACCGCCCTCCAGTGGCTGACCGTGCCCTTGAGCCTGCTGTTTTTCAACCTGTGTATCTATCTCGTGCACCGCCACCTGGGCCATCACAAACATGCATTCGCCCGGCTGTTCTACGCACGCCACACTGGCGACCACCACAGCTTCTTCACCCCTGATCACATGACTTACGACAGCCCCCGGGACTGGCGCGTCATCCTGTTTCCAGCCTGGCTGATCGTGCTGCACAGCCTGGCCATCACCCTCCCCGCCTGGTGGCTGCTCAGCCAACTGAGCCCCAACGTTGCCGGGTTGTTTGCAGGCTGCATGATCCTTGGCTACCTGCTCTACGAAGTGTTCCATGCCTGCGAACACCTGCCTGCCGAACACCCGGTGGCACGCCTACCGTGGATTCGCCAGATGCATCGCCTGCACGCCTTGCATCACCGTCGTGAGCTGATGCAGGGACGTAACTTCAACATCGTGCTGCCGTTGATGGACTATCTATTTGGCACTTTGCATTGGGAACCCGCGGTAAAAAAAAGGGGCAGTCCAACTGGACTGCCCCCCGCTTCACACACATAGATCAATCAGCGCACGATAGTCTGGCTGCAGATGTGGCCGAGGCTGACGTATTGGACGGTATTGCCACCCACGCCCACACCAGGGAACTCCCTGAGCTCGATGCGCCAGCCGCCCTCGTTGAACCAGGTTTCCCAGTTGTAGGTCTGGCCTGAGGCGCTGTCCGGGTAGCGCACTTTGTAGTCCCCAGAGCAGGTGCCCAGCGCGACATTCCCCGAGGCCGCGCCGGTGATGCCAGTCTTGGCCTCATAGTCGACCCAGTTGTAAGTGGCGCCAAAATGCTTGTCGACCCGCAGTACAGGAGTGACGCCGCGCAGGGGCTCGCCAGTGCTGTCTGACCACTGGGTGCTCCAGCTCAGATTGCGAGCCGCCTGGGTGGCCAGTTGGAAGATCGAGCTGGGAATCCGCACCACGTTATCGCCGTTCACATTGTGCTGGTTCAGGCGTGGCGCCGAGCCGAGGGTCAGCTTGTATTGAGCCTGAGGGTTCAATGCCACCGCCGGGTTGGCCCGCACGCGCACCTTGACCGTGTAGCCCGGCGTCAGGTTGGGATAGGTAGAAGTAGAGCCCTGCGGGACTTCCACCCACTGGGTGCCATCGAACCGTTCGAAGATCCACTGGTTACGCGTGCCCGCACCGTCATCGCCCAGGAACATGCCCACACCTTGGCCACGCAACGAGACGAAGGAGAAGTAATCCACGTCATTGACGCTGTCGAGGTTACCGGTCACCTGGTTCAAGGCATCCGGCAGCGCGAACGCGGTTTGCTCAGTGTCGTTGGGCTCGTAGGCATCAATATTGCTGTCCACTGCCACACCGAAACTGAACTGCGAGTTGCTCGCGGCATTGGCCACCATGAACCAGTAGTAGTCACCAGCCGGCAACACGCCGTTGAGGTATTCATCGGCACTGCCGGGGTTATCCGAGGTGCCCAACGGCGTCAGGTTGCCTTGGCCGTCGTCATGGAACAGCGTCAACGACATATCCGTGCCGGCACTCTGGTTCAGCAGCTGCACCTGGATTCGCGCGTTTTTCGGCAGGTTGAAGTGGTAAGCGATTTGCGCGCCGGTCTCCACACCGGTGAGAGTGTAAAGCGTGTTGATATCCAAGGTGGGAAACAACGGCGTGAAGGCTGCAACCGCGGCCTGTTTCATGTGCGCCGAGTCAGGTTTTTCCAGCTGGCCAACCGGGGAGTCGATCGCCACATTACCGACGGCTGCCTTGCTTTTTTTGACGACGTTGGACTGCCCGGTCTTGGCCGCATTGAGCTTTTGCTTGAGCTCGCCCGAGACGCTGGCCTTTTCCAGCGTACCGCCAGGTTTCAACGCTTTGTCCACGGCCTGCTTGACCGCCTGCGCGCTGAGTTTTGCCGGGGTTTGCTCGGCCAGGGCAAAGGCCGAAACGAAGCAAGAGGCCGCCATGGCCGCGCCCAGAATGAAGGCTTTTTTCGATTTCATTTTTTATCCATCCATAGTTAAAAAATTGAAGCTCAGGTAACCGGTGACATCCGGTCACCTGGGATGGACTGTAGGACAAGACTGTATGTATGTACAGTATTTTTTAAAAAATCTGTGGGAGTATTACCCGTCGAGTCGTAGGGAAAAATTAACTCAGCTGTAGCCTCCTAGTAGCCCGTCATCTCCAAATACCCCACCCCACCCTCAAACCGCACCGGCCCTTCCCAGTACGGAATACCCAGGTCCATCCACGCCTTCGGGTTGACGGCTTCGGTGGTGATGTCCAGCTGTTTGCCGGGAATTTTCAGCGACCAGCGTGTGGGAATGTTGCGCCCGTCGATGGCCGTGGTGGTCAGCGGTGTGAGTTGGATGTCGCTGTTGTGCAAGGTCTGGGTGTGGCCCTGGGCGTCGATCCAGGTGCCGGTGAGGTAACCGTCGCTGTCTTTCTGCCGCACGCGAAACAGCATCAGTTGCGCGCCGCGGTCCAGGTGCAGGGAGAACCAGTCCCAGCCGGTCTGGCTGGCGGCCAGGGGTTGGCTGCTCCACTCGCGGTCGAGCCAGGCTGGGCCGCTGACCTGGTAGGTATGGCCGTCGAGGCTGACGCTGCCGTTGGCAGTGAAAAACGGCTGGCTGTAGTAGTACGACGCCTGGCCCTGGTCGGATTTGCGGCTGTAGCCATGGTCGCCTTGCAGCACCAGCGGGCGGCTGGAGGTCAGGTGCAGATCGTAGGCAAATTGCGCGCCACTGGCCTTGAGTTGCATGTCGGCCAAGGGGCTGGCGGTGCCGGGGCGGCTGGCGAAGTTCCAGTCGTCGATCCAGGCGTTGAATGGCTCTGCCTGAGCCCCAGCCTGGCCGACGCCACCCCGAGCCAGGCGTTCGGCGGCGTAGTGCCGGGTGGCCGAGGTGACGGCGGCGTGGCCGAGCCACACGGTTGAATCGCGCCAGCCCGGTTGGACGGGACCGGCCTTCAATGCGTTGCGAAACAGCGTCCATTGCACGCCGAAGACATTGCCCTGGGCATCCTTGAGGTTGGCCGTGACGTACCACCATTCGATACGAAAGCCGTCATGGGGCCCGTGGTCCTCGGGAAAACTGAAGACTTTGCCGGGCACCACCTGGGCAAAGTCCGCGGCATCGCTGCCCAGCCCGGCGAAACTGTCCTCGGGTGCGGGCGCCTGGTCGCAGCCGCTCAGCAGTAACCAGGCGATGCACGCCAGTGCCTTAATCTTCATGGGCGAACGTCCTCAACAAATCCGCCGGGCGGCTGCGGTACAGCTGCCAGAGGGGCCAGGCCGACGCGAGCAAGGTGGCAAGCATCGCCAGCCCCAGCAATTGCGCAAGCTGCCCGGGGAATACTTGCAACGGCAGGCGCCAGCCGAAGGCCTGCACGTTGATCACCGCATCCAGGCACCACGCCAGCAACAGCCCCAGCGGCAACGCCAGGATCAACGTGAGTACCGCCAGCAGCCAGGTCTGGCCGAGGTTGAGCAGCATCAATTGTCGGCGCGTCACGCCCAGCGCCCACAACGGCGCGAGTTGGCCGAGGCGGCTTTGGCTCTGGGTCAGCAAGCTGATGAACAATGCCACGCCGGCGACGCCAAGGGTCAGGCTGTTCAACGCCGCGGTGGCGGCGAAGGTGCGTTCGAAGACCTGGCTGGACCAACCCTTGAGTTGCTGCTGGTCGACGATGCGGCTGTCTTCCAGGGCGAACTCACGCTGCACCTCACGGATCAGCGGCGGCACGTCGGCGGGCGCCACCCGCAGGTTGAAGCGCGCCGGTGAGAGCGTCGGCCAATGCGCCAACAGGTGCTGGACATTGACCAGCAGATGGCCCTTGGGGTTGCCGTAGTCGGCATAAATGCCGACGATCTTCGGCGCCCAGGTGCCCTGCGGAGTGGGGATGGACACCGTGTCGCCCAGTTGCACCTTCAGGCGTCGCGCCAATTGTTCGCTGAGCATCAGGCTGTCGTCTTGCAGCAAGCGGTCCCAGGGCGCGTCCACCGCCTCCAGCAGCGGCCAGTGTTGACGATAAGTGGGGTTGTCGACCACGCCGAACACCTCCGCGGGCCAGCCTTGCAGTTGCACCGCCACCTGCCAGGCGGGCAATACGGCCTGCACCAGGGGCTGACGGGTCAACCACGTTTTCAGTTGCTCGGCCTGCTGCGGATTTTGCGGGTTGAGGTACAGCTCGGCGGTGAGGCGTTGCTCCAGCCAATGGGTGAAGGTCTGGCGAAAGCCCGAGGTCATGGAGCCGGCGCCGATATTCGCCGCCAGGGCCAACAGCAACGCCATCAGCGCCAGGCTCAAGGCCGGCAGTTGTTGGCGGCAATCGGCCAGGAACCACTGGCCCAGCACCGAGCGGCTGCGCCCCAGCACCGCTTTCAATAACCCGTTGAGCAGCACCGGTAACGCCAACGCCGCGCCCAACAGCAAGGCCGCCATCAGCACAAACCCGGCGGCCAGGCTATCGCCCAGCCACAGTGCCAGCAACGCGATCAGCAAGGCGGCGGATGCCACCCAGCCCTGGCGCCGCAGCCAGCGGCCATGGGCTTGATGCCAGGCTTGGGCGTTGGCCAGCGCGAGTAACGGCAAACGCGCTGCGCGCCACAGGCTGCTGGCTCCGGCGAGCAACGCGCCGAGCAGGCTCACGCCCAGGCCGGCCAGCCACCACCAGGGGCTCAAGTTCAATTGGCCAGCGACTTCGGCGCCGTACAGGCCACGCAAACTGGCGGCGACATCCGGCAGCAACAGGCTGGCCAGCAGGTAGCCGCTGGCGATACCGAGCACACCGCTCAACACCGCCAAACACCCCAATTCAATGCCCAGGCTCAGGATCAACATGCGTGCGCTGACCCCACAGGCGCGCAAGGTTCGCAGCAGGCCACGGCGCTGTTCCAGGGCCAGGCCGATGGCCGCATGCACGATAAACAACCCCACCACAAAGGATAAAAAACCCACCGCATCCAGGTTCAGGTGAAAGCTCTCGGTGAGGCGTGACAGGTTGTTGTCCTCGCCCTGCTTGAGTTGCAACGCGGCGGGTGGCGCGGGGTGGCGGGCGGCGAAGGTGTTGTCCAACAGTAAGCGCGACAGGCGCCCGGGCATGTTGAGCAAGGGTTGGGCAAAACCGATATCCGTCAGCAGCAGGCCGGGCGCCATATCCGCTTGCACCTGGAACGGTGGCAGGCGTTGCCCAGTAGAAGTCAGCGGCTGCTCGCCCTCATGCAACCCCAGCGCCTGCAAAGTTTGCGCAGCGACCCAGGTACGCCCCGGCGGCTCGAAGAACGCCAGCATTTGCGCCTGGCTCAAGCGTTGCCCCGCCACGCTGCCGCTGCCGGGCAACGACACAGGGTCGATGCCCATCAGTTGCAGACGCTGTTGGTCACGCCCCTGGAGCACCACCCGCCCCTGCACCACCGGGGATACCGGCCAGCCGGCGCGGCGCAGCTCGGCAAACAGTACCTGGGGGAAACTGGCGGCGTCCGGCGCAACCAGGCTGGCTTGGGGTTCGCCACCGATCAATTGGCTGGCGCGTGCGTAGCTGTCCCGCGCCTGGCTGTTGAGGGCCTGCACGCCGGTCAGTAGCGCGGTGGCCAGCCACAAGCCGGTGAGCACGCTGAAAAATTGCACCGGATGGCGCCGCCAGTGGCTCAGCAATGCGCGTAGCGTCCAGTAAAACAGCGCCATTTCAGCGCGCGTCCATTGGCACGACACGGCCACGGTGCAGCACCACTTGCCGGTCAAGCCGTGCGGCCAGGCGCGGGCTGTGGGTGACCATCAGCAGGCTGGTGGGGCTGTCCCGCAGCAGGTCCAACAGCAGTTGCAGCACTTCATCGCTGGTGGCTTCGTCGAGGTTGCCGGTGGGCTCATCGGCCAGCAACAAACCCGGTCGCGAGGCCAGCGCCCGCCCGACGGCAACCCGTTGCTGCTGGCCACCGGAGAGTTGCTCGGGGTAACGCCGGAGCAAGTCGCCCAGTCCCAGGCGCTCCACCAATTGCGCTTGCCAGTACGGGTCGAAACGCCCCGCCAGCCGCGCCTGGAACGCCAGGTTGTCTTCCACGCGCAAGCTGCCGATGAGGTTGAACTGCTGGAAGACCAGACCGATTTGCGTGCGGCGCCAATGGGCCAGTTGCCCTTCGTTGAGTTGGTCGAGGCGCTGCTCGCCGATGCGGATGCTGCCGGCGTCCACTCGGTCCAGCCCGGCTACCAGGTGCAGCAAGGTGCTTTTGCCACTGCCCGATTCGCCCATCAGCGCCAGGCTGCTGCGCTCACCCAGGTGCAGGTCGACGCCGGCCAGGACGGTCAGCGGGCCTTGCGGGGTCGCGTAGTTTTTAACAACACCTTGCACCTGCAACATAAGAACGCTCATCTGAAGGACCAGCAACGAGAATAACGGCTGACGCTCCTGCCCACGCAAATTTTTCACATGGATTTCACCGTCTGCCCATCCATCGAACTTTAAAGTGCCCGCCAACTCGTGGTGACTCACAACTTATTAGTTAATCCAAGTGACACTCCTAACATGCAAGTGTTCAGCAAAAAGACAGCGGCGCTGTGACAGTCTCCTGCCTCACCAAGGGCAACTGCCCAATCGTGCAGCCTTTTTATAAACACAATAAACAGTGCCGAGGATGAACCGCGTGGCAGACATGATCCTGGCCAACCCCCAACCCAAAAGGTCAAGGTTAAAACGCCTGAGAAAATACCGCCTGCACCTGCTTGGCATCAGCGTTACCGCCTTGTTGTTGACGGGCTTTTTATTCTGGCCCAGCTCGCCCCTGGACCTGGGCGTGGGCAATCGCCTGCTGACCTCCGGGGTGCTCGCCAGTTGGCGCGAGGGTGAGCTGGTGGTGCTGGTGCGCCATGAAGAGCGCTGCGACCGCTCGGCCAACCCCTGCTTCGGCCCCGCCGATGGCCTGACCATCAACGGTACTGAACGCGCCGTCGAACTGGGCAAAGCCTTTGATTCATTGGGCATGGCCCTGACCGACGTACTCAGCAGCCCCACCACGCGAACCGCCCAGACGTCACTGTTCATGTTCGGCAAGACCGAGCTGTCCCCCGGCCCGCTGGCCATCTGCGGCGACGCCATGGGCGATGAAATCCTCGGCCACAAACAGCCGGGACGCAACCTGATGCTGATCACCCACAGCGCCTGCATGAGCGACTTCCAGACCAGCCTGGGCTTCCCTCACGCAGCCGCTGCAGAGTACGGCAGCGCACTGTTCGTCAAGGTGGTGCCCAACGGCACCTTCAAGGCCATGGGCACCATGAACAGCGAAGAGTGGACCGCCGCACTCAAACAACTTTAATTACACTTGTTTACATATTAAGCCACAACGTGTTCAGCAAAACGACAGCCCTGTTCTGGCATGTTTAGTCGCGTCTGTTATTTATGTTTTCCTACAACTACTTAGTGACCCTTACGATGCTTCACCCTATTAAGTTAATACCGCCATTGCCCGTACTTGAACGTTATGGAGCGATGTGCGCATGCCCCGCGTAAACCCTCTGGCCTGGCTATTGCTGGGCGTTGCCGTGTTCATCTTGTTGCCCCTGGGCTTTCACGGTTTATGGACGCCAGACGAAACCCGCTACGCCCAGGTCAGCCAGGAAATGCTGATGAGCGGCAACTGGGTGGCGCCGCACTTCATGGGCGTGCGTTATTTCGAGAAGCCCGCCGCCGGCTATTGGCTCATCGCCCTTGGCCAGGCGGTATTCGGTGAAAACCTGTTCGGTGTGCGCATCGCCTCGGTCCTGAGCACAATCCTGAGCGTGGTGCTGACCTACCTGCTCGCCCGGCGCGTGTGGAATGACCCGCGCAAGAGCTTTGCCTGCGCGCTGCTCTACCTGAGTTTTGGCCTGGTAGCCGGGCAAGCCGGGTATGCCAACCTCGACCCGCAATTCACCCTGTGGGTGAACCTGAGCCTGGTGGCGTTGTGGTTTGCCCTGGACTGCCGCACGCCACGCGAACGCCTCTGTGCCTGGGCGGTGTTGGGGGTGGCCTGCGCCATGGGGTTCATGACCAAGGGCTTCCTGGCCTGGCTGTTGCCGGTCTTGATCGCCGTACCCTACCTCGTCTGGCAGCGGCGCGTCGGCGAGTTGATGCGCTACGGGCCGTTGGCGGTGCTGGTCGCCGTGCTCGTATGCCTGCCCTGGGCCCTGGCCATCCACTTGCGCGAACCGGATTACTGGCATTTCTTTTTCTGGCATGAGCACATCCGCCGCTTTGCCGCCGACGATGCACAGCATGCACGGCCGCTGTGGTTCTTCCTGCCGATCATGGTGGTGGCGTGCCTGCCGTGGGCTGCCTTGTTACCCGGCACCCTGCTAAAAACCTGGCAGGAAAAGCGCCAGCCGGTGATTGCCTTTCTCGCCCTGTGGCTGTTGCTGCCCCTGGGCTTTTTCAGCCTGAGCAAAGGCAAATTGCCGACCTACATCATGCCGTGCCTGTTGCCCCTGGCCTTGTTGATGGGCCACGGTTTGATCGACCTGATCAAGCAAGGCAAGGCGCGCCCACTGGTCATCAACGGCGCGCTCAATTTCGTGCTCGGCATGACGGCCATGGTGGCGCTGATTTACCTGCAAATCACCCGCCCGCTGTACGGCAATAGCCATGCGCAGATGTTCAGCCTGTCCCTGACGTTTATCGTGCTGCTGGGCTGGATCCTCGCCAACCTGCTGCAAGCGGTGCGCCCGCTGACGTTGTGGGCGATGCCCGCCCTGGGCATTGGTTTGCTGGTGGCACTGCTGCCGGCGGGCATGCCGGCCCTGATCGAAGATAACGAGATGCCCGACCAATTCGTGCTGGAACATCTGGACGAACTGCAACCTACCCGTGCTTTGCTAAGCAATGACCTGGGCCTGGCATCGGCCTTGACCTGGCGCCTGCGCCGGCCCGATGTGGCGTTTTATAACACCCAGGGCGAGCTGCGCTACGGCTTGAACTACGAAGACGCGGCACAGCGCAAGGTCACGCCGGACAGCGTCCAGGCCTGGCTGGTCGAGGCACGCCAACACGGGTCGGTCGGCGTGCTGATGCAGGTCAAGAGCACCAGCGAACACCGCGAAGAAGGGCAATTGCCCCCCGGCGGCAAACGCTATCGCAAGGGCAACCTGGTGCTGACGATTTACCCCCAACAACCTTGAATGCAGCGCCTGCCACAGGGACCACCCCATGAGCTTCTGGAAAACCGAACGCGGCGCCCTGGTGTTACTGCTGGGCACCTCGGCCTTGCTGCTCTTGCTGGGCCTGGGCAGCCGCGACCTGTGGGGGCCGGAAACGCGCTGGGCGAATATCGCCTTGCAGATGCTGCAAAGCGGTGACTATTTCGACCCATACCTCAAAGGCACGCCGTATTACGACAAACCCCTGCCCTCCTACTGGCTGATCACCGGGTTTGCCCATCTGCTCGGCGGCCTCGGCCCGTGGTCGCTGCGCCTGTCATCGGTGATTGCCGCGTGGTTGAGCATCTGGCTGGTGTACCTGATCGGTGAACGCCTGTTTCGCAAAGGCACCGGGCTGATCGCCGGGTGGATGCTCGCCACCACCTTCTATTTCCTGTTCTGGGCCCGCGTGGCCACCGCCGATGTCCTCACCGTGTGCGGCGTGCTGGCGGCAGTGTGGTGGTATTGGCGCGGGCCGGATGACACGCGGCTGGGGCGCTACACGGTGTTTTTCCTGTTGCTGGCCGCCACCTCGCTGTTCAAAGGCTTGATCGGTGTGGTATTGCCGGCGCTGGTGCTGTTGCCACACTTGCTCAGCGAACACCGCTACAAACGCCACCTCAACCTGCGCCTGGTGCTGGCCCTGCTCATCGCCGGCGTGGTGTATGCGATTCCCTTTGTACTGTCCCACCGCTACGGCGCCCCCACTTACGGCGAGAGCGGCCTGGAGCTGGTGTTCCGCGAAAACGTGGTGCGTTTCTTCGACCCCTTCGACCATATGGGGCCGATCTACACCTACCTGATTTACCTGCCGGTCTACACCCTGCCCTGGGCACCCTGCTGGATACTTGGCCTGTGGCTGGCCGTGCGCAACTGGCGCAGAGCGCCGCCCAACGTACGCTGGCTGGTGTGGGGCCTGGGCCTGTTGTTTGTATTCTTCACCGCCAGCGGCAGCCGCCGCAGCTACTACGTGTTGCCGCTGGTACCCTTTGCCCAACTGCTCGGCGCTTGGTGGCTGAGCGAACGCCTGCGCAAAAAACCGATGAGCTGGCCGCGCTGGCAAACAGGCTTTGGCCTCAGCGCAGGCCTGCTCTTGCTGGTGCTGGGCGTGATCTACCCTTGGACAAATGGCAACGGCGGCGTTACCCGCTTCGCCGCCGACCTGCAAGCCCAGGCGGAGAAAAGCGCGCCCTGGACCCAATGGCAACTGGTGCTGGTAGAGGTCGACAACAAGCTGCCCATGTACCTGCAAAACCACGGTAAACCTTTCTACTACGTCAGCGAAAGCCAGGACTTCCCGCGCCAGGGCAACAGCGTCGCGTTCATGGCCTGGTTGGAAAAAACCAGCGGCCAGGGGTTTGATCCGCAACGCACGATTATCGTCACGCAGTATTCCAAGGACGAGCCGACGCCGTTGGCGTTTCTGGGGGTGGATCGTCAGATGGTGACGACCCAGCCGGATAATGGGGAGCGGTTGTTCAGGGCGCGTGAGGGAGGGAGTGTGGCGTTTGTTCCGGGGATACGCTGAGGCACTGTGCTTGCTGGCCTTTTGTCATGGTTTGTAAAGGGCCAGCAAGCCGTGTCCCTTTAAATTGCAGGACGTTTCCGAGACAATCTCCGCCGCCTTGTGCCGGTTGGAATCGGTGGCTAGTCTGCGGTCCATCACTGCTCATCAGTGATCGGGTTTAGTCGCTCGTATCTTCCAACACGGCATGGTCTCCATGAGTTTTATGGTGGCTGTGCGTAGGGCGCCTTCGGGTGCGCCGGATGTTTCGTGTTGGGCCGGTCGACTAACCTGCGTACAGCCGCCACCCTCGTTTAGTCGCGACGGGTGTCGTCTCCTAATCCAACGCGGAGCTACACCATGAATAAAGTCCTACCCGATCCACCCCTCGATCCTGCAAAAGACCGTGCCGCCTTTAACCGCGCCATCGACCATTACCTGCCCAGCCAGGGTTTCCACAACGTCAACGACGATCTGAGTGTTGAAGATGCCTTGCTCTACACCGCCAGCTTGCTCGACAGCGCTTCGGCAACGGCGCTTGATTGCGGCGAGCTGCTAGATAACCCAGGGCGGGCGAAGATTCTGGCGGTGTGGCATTTGTTGGAGATTGCCAAGACGACGGTAGATCGCTCTATTGAATGCGTGAAGCCTTTGAAGCCAACCACTTAAAATGTAAAAGCGGGTTTGGCCCCATTTTGTAGGAGCGAGCTTGCTCGCGAAAAACTCACAGGCGCCGCGTTTATTCAGGAGGTGCGCGTTATCGTTGAGGTTCTTCGCGGGCAAGCCAGCTCCCACATGGGTTCGCAGGGCATCAGTCGAATCAATATCGGCTGTCAGGCCGTCACGGGATCAAGCTCCCTCGCCATAGTTACCGGTCAGTCTCAACTGATAAGCGTCAGGCTTGCCCGCTATGGTGATATCTCCATCGAGGACCACTATCGCGGAGAAACCCGTTCCCCTCTCGCAAGCATTCAGACACCGCTACCAGCATCTCAAGTTCTGGACAGGCTCGCCGCGTGAATAAATGCCTCATCCAAAGTATTGCCGCCATACCTGCTCAAAAAGCCCTCGGCATTGGAAAAATGATTAAAGCGTTGTTGGCTCAGCATGTAAAAGTCATCGCAGTGAGTGACGATCTCATCGATGTTATGCGAAGACACGAGTATTGCCACACCTTCCGCCGCTGCTCCCTCCAAACAACGCCAAATGTGGTAACGGAACTCCGGGTCAACGCCTGCGGTGGGCTCATCCAAAATCACAAGGTCTGCGTTAACGGACAATAACGACAAGGTGAAAAACCAGCGCTTTTCACCATAGCTGCAAAGGGATGATTTCTTCTTCCAGATTTCGCAATAGCGTTCAGCAATACCAGGGCTCCACTTTTCAATTTTTTCCAAAGCGTGCCGCTGGGTAACGCGCGTATCGGAGCAAAAAAGCATCATCATGTTAAAAACATCGAACATTCGAAATACGGGAGGCGTTGCGATGATCTGTGACAGGTAAAGTAGCTTGGAAAATGAATGTTGCACTTCACCGCCATTCAATTTCTTCAGGCCACAGATTACGTCAAAAAACGTAGTTTTTCCGGAACCATTAGGCCCCAACAAACCTGTCATTGTGCCGGCCTCGACTTCCAATGAGGCACTCTTGAATAAAATATGCTGACCGTACCTAACGTCCAGTGCATCCACGATTAGCCGTTTCATCAGTACCGACTCCAAACGGGGTTGATGAGTAAAAATCGGAACACAAACCACCCTGTGACAATGATCATTCCTAAAATCGACGCTACCAACGTAGCGGACCCGGTTACCCCCACCAACATCAGGCGATTGGCCCACCCCATCGGATTAAAAAGACCGATTAAGTTAAATAGTGAATACGAGGTGCTAAGGCTACCGATACCCAGCGCCAACATAGAGACTGATAATATGGAGAAAAGAGTATTAGTATTTTGAAAGCCTATGGGCACCAGCGTCAACAATAAGGATGGCGTAGAGAAAAGCAAAAAACACATATAGAAACGACCAACAATAACCAACCACTCTTCCAGGGCCATCAAACCAAAATAGCCCCGCGTCAGCACATAAAACACCGAGCAATAAATAACCGACATAAATGAGTACGCTAAAAACTGCCCAGCGAGAAAGGTGATCTTGGTACGTTTTGCATACACAAAAGAACGCAAAAAACCACTTTCTCTTCGCCCCACTATATAAAACGCCAAACCAAAAAGTGCCACGCTTGAAGAGATGAAAGCGTAAAACCATGAAGTGGCAGATGCGTAGTCACGTAAAGTTTCTCTGCCAGAGTACCCGGCGTAACTAATCAAGTAGAAGGTTACCACAGGGGATATTACGACCCATAACAGGGCGACCGGCTCTTTCAACTGTTCCTTGATAAAAAGCTTCGCCAGCAAGAAAGGTTTAAATAATGGGTAAATACGCATAGCTCACCTCATGGAAACGGTACCATTCTATTCAGACGAGACGAAAACATTAAGGATTCAAAACTTTTGGAATAACTATTTCTCAGATTTATGTTTCTTGAATTATTCATATGAAGAAACAGATCAGGTGAAACATACTTTGCAAAGACGCAATTAACCCCATTAATCCTGGCGCGCCGAGAATAAAAATAACCCGACACACCCAACCCATTAAGCACCGACAGAAAAACCTCCAATGAAAACTCCAAAGAAGTCTCCCTATCGTCACCATCAGCAACCACATAATCGGTTATTTCACAATAGGTACCATACTCATTACAGGTCATAAAATAGCGAAGATAGTCATCCTCCACTTTTCGCTCATCAGACCCGATCGATTTAAACAAATCCATAAAACGATAAGTTTGCCACAGCTCAAGCAGCGCTTTTTCCAACGCTTCGCCGACGTCACCTGAATAGGACATACCCGCACAATACTTCACATGTCGATCACTATCGTTTTGGCCATAAACCGCCAACAAACAAACCCCAGGAAAACGTTTGTCAGAAATATCGAAAATGGAAACCTCGCCGGAAAATATTAGCGCATCATATAAATATTTAACATTCCTCCCTCGTAACAGACACTCAACTTTACCGAGCGAGAACAGTGCTTGGCATTGCTTAGTCAGCCAAAACCTCAGTAGAAATTGTCGTTCAAGATACTCTTTTACAGCTCCTAAAAACGCAACATCTACGTTCCAGTAAAAGCTGCACCCACAGGTGTCTCTCAGCGGATATAAAAAATTATCCTTTTCGAGGCCGTGCGCAGAAAGAGAAATACATACAGTGGGAATTAAGCACTCAGAAAAATCAGAAGCTCTCATGACTTGCGTCAGTGAGAAGTGATGTTTTTTAACCTCTTCAATTGATATCAGCCTTGAAGCCGTCTGTGTAAGAGCGCTGGCAAAACTATCAACTTCAGCTCTCGTCAACGAGTCACTAAGAAAGCCGCGCCTTATCGACAAAATCTCTCTATAAAAATGACGCCTTTCAAAATACTCTCCCAAGGCAGTTTTGATAGAGCGTGCGCCCCCGCCCACCCCTGACCCGTTAACTGAAAGAGCGTCTGACACCTCTACAGAATTTGGTAAATAGAGCAGTCCGGCAGGTTGAAACAATAATACTCCAGGAAGATCCGGCTTCTGCATTGCATTAACAAGTTTCATGCTGCTTACCTATTAAATGAATACATACAGGAAGAAACAGAGCGGGGTTAACCCCCAGCAACTTACATACCATGGAGTCCGTATAAGCAGACCACGGGCGGCAGGCAAGTCCTAATTTTTTTGCTTGAATCTCCACAAGCATATAAATAGAGCCAACTTCCATAAGCGCCATGCGATAACCACGATACCTATATTTGAAAATATTTTTAGGCATATAGACTGAATAAACAATAGCCAAACTCGGAAAACCAAGCTGTTCTCCAGACGAACCCATTATAGCCGCCTTCACATATTCAAAATCCACATCCACCTGCATCACTTCAAACCTCCTAGAACTAGGAAGCAAGTGCAAAACGCGCTCTTTAATGGGCCAGTCTGCATTACTCTCAGCGAGTGAACAAATGAAGATCTCAACAGGGTAGAGTGCTCCTGCACTCGGATACCCACGTTTGTGTGCTCCGACATTCCTAGAGACAAGAGGTGACACCAGCTTTTCAAGCACTTCAAAGTTCAGAGACGCTGACAAAAACTTCTCGCATGATTCATTTCTGTATAAGCATTCAGCCCTATCTTCCTCGGACAATCCAAGGCTGACCGTTAGCCCCATATCAGGATAGAGTACGAGCTCATTCCCGGTTAACTGGGTCAGATGTTCTTCGTCCAGTGTATGGAGGCCAGTGCAATGTTGAAACGCTGTATGAAATGTGAAGTTGCCTTTACTATGAAACTCAAGCACTGCCTCATAGACGGCAGGGTCTATAAATCTAAAATAATAGTCATGCGGAATATTTTTCACTTCCTTACCTCCAGGCAATCGCAGATATACCAGTGGGAACTGGACTCTTGAAATATTCTGCCGTCACTTAATTGCACATACGAGGAGCACAACACATCATCATGATACTTGCGCAAAACGCCGCTCTCAGTAAAAAACTTCACATTTCTAATAATTGCACCAATAACCACCAACTCTTGATACAAACTTAACTTCTTAAAGGGCACATTGACATGTTCATTTTTACAAAACGCCAATGCCGATGCCCAGTTGTTTTTCACCCGTTTGACTGACTCATTATGAATAAGTCTATCAACGGTACAAAAATGACAAGGGTTTCCGACCTCCGAGATATAAGGTTGCCCGATGCAAAAAAAACCGCCCATCGGCCAACAAACGCTAATAGCGCTAGCTGGTGATATTTTTGCCAAGTCAAAATGTATTTTTTTCAGGCCCTCATAATCATAAGAATGGCATAACAACACAATAAAACATCTAAACCCCGCAACAGAACTTACTATATCACTTGAAAAATCTTTAAACTCTACGACACCCGATAACTCTTGTCTAAATAAATCTTCAACCGCGGCAATCCCTTCCCACGAATGCACAACTATAGTCTTTTCAAAATAAAGCTCCTTAGCCGCCGTGAACGGAATTATTTTCTCCAGAAACTCAAATGCACTGGCTGCATCCAACTCATCCTTCGTCAGCGCAGGAGACATTTGTATCTGTCGCAACGCCTTCAAGATCGGTCGTGAATGCACCTTAGAGATACCCGCATCGGATATTACTAAACTTTCCGTTTCAAAATTGAGAATCTGATAGTTAGGAATGGCTATATTCATTATGTGATCCCCTGTAGGGGTTTCAGGCGCTGCCTAAGAAACCCCGTCAAGTGGGTAAATAAACCTATTCTTTGGCAAGTGATTGTTCTTCTATCGAGTTGTGACCACATCCACCAGAGCCACCACTTCCTCCATTACATCCACCGCCACCTCCACACCCTCCACTTCCGCCACATCCCCCCTGACTTCCTGAAGCGCCAGCATTGCCAGCATACGGGTTAAATCCATAGTCATTGTCGAAATCATAGATAACTTCGCCATACTCTGATTTTTTCATTTTCAAGTTCCTCATATAGTCGTGTATTGTCACCAAACCGAAGTGACACTCACAATTTAGTAGACAAGAAGAAACTTGCAACGAAAATAATTTTTCCTTGTGGGAATTCAGTTACATCTAATTAGGAAATTTCACTCATTAAATTCAGAAAACCAATAATTGTCAGAAAGAAGAGGCAATGAATCAACTTTCACACACCAGATTATTCCTTCAAAAAATAACATCTTAGAAGTTACCAACCTCGTAATTCAACAACCGTTCTCTGGCGAGTTCTACGTAGGAAGCGGCGTGAAACTTCAAAAAAACGGTAATAAATCCGACAAGCGGTCCGCCGAGTTAGCGCCTTGAAACAACTTTAAAAGGCCAGCAAGCCGTGTCCCTGGTTTAGTCGCGACAGGTGTCTTCCCCTAATCCAACGCGGAGTTACACCATGAATAAAGTCCTACCCGATCCACCCCTCGATCCTGCAAAAGACCGTGCCGCGTTCAACCGCGCCATCACCGCCCATTCCTGGCGTTGGCTGGTGCGGGTGAAATACACATACATCGCCGCCAGCAACACATGAAAGGCCGACGCCTGGTAGTGGTTGGCAACCTGCTCCATGCGGTTGAGCAACTGCACCGGGAAGCCTTGCACCCAGGTGTTGCTCGACGTCTTGGCGTTGTGCCTGGGGGTGAGCAGTGGTTCGGGCAGCGCTTGGTATCTGCCCAGCCAATAGTCGCGGTCGCAGGCGTAGCGGGCCGATTGCAGGTAGCGTTGGTCGGTGTCGATAAAGTCGATGTAGGACGGCGCCAGCGGCTCGGCGTCGCGCCCCTGTTCCAGGGCGCTGTAGAGCTGCGCGAGGGATTGCAGCATCTGGCCAAAACCCCAGCCGTCGAGGATTAGGTGATGAGCCTGGATGCCAAGGCGGTAGTGATCATCGTCAAGTTTGACCAGGAAAAACCGGCACAAGGGCTCGCCGCTCAGGGCGTAGGGCCGAGCCATTTGCGCCTGCATCAAGGCTCGGGTTGCCGCCGATGGGTCGGGCAGCGCAGAGAAATCATGCAGCGCCATTTCCACCCTCAGCTCAGGGGCGAATGTTTGCCCTGGCAGGCCATTGGCGTCGGTGTGCAACTGAGTGCGTAGCGCATCGTGCCGGGCCACCAGCAGTGTGACGGCACGCTGCATGCGTTCGGGCGCGACTTTGCCGGCAAAATCCAGGCAGCCGCCAATGTTGTACAGCGGCGAATCGCCCACGCGCAGTTGGTCGAGCCAAATGTCATGTTGGGCACCCGTGAGGGGAAAGCGGGCCGGCAGGCTGGAGGAATACTGCATAAGATCCTTCTCATGGGGGTCAGGCACTGGCCGCGCAGAGGTGGCCCATTACGCCGAAGTGGCCGGATTGGAGCATGGGCGCCGGGGGGTGTCTGTCACCCGAAACCCGGACATTCAAATGGATGGATAGGCCTTGGCCGAAGGTTCATGGCTGAAACGATTAAAGCGTTGTAGGAGATTGGCTACAGCTGATCCATGCCGAGCCTCTGGATATCCCATTGATTTTATAAATTTCTCATTTACATCAATAAGTTAACAAAGTCTAAAAATAACTTACGCCTGTACGTAGCCGGCTCAACTCATGAGAAACGTCGGTTTAATGGCGCAGTTTTTATGGCAGCTTGTGTCCCTCGTTCCCGCTACATACGTAGGACAAAGCCCCATGGCTAAATGAAATCTCGAACGCCGAGTTACGTTCAAGCAGTACGGAGCGCCCTGCACAGGCCCTGGGCAACCGTTGACGGTTTTCGACATCAAGGATGAGATGGCTATGAGTCTGACCCCCAGTATTGGCGGCACCTGCGGCCCGCATTTCTATGCCGAAATGGGCGAGTTGATTTCAAACAGCGGCGACGAACATTTCGCCGCCACGATGTTGCAGTTGGTGGGCAAGTGGGTACCGATTCACCTGGTAGACCTCAGCGAATGGACCCTGGATGAACTGCGCGACCGCGTGCTGGGCATCAAGTTACTGGGCAGCGCCGGGGTGAAAAAGGATTTGTCGGTGCCCCAGACCTTGCATGCGCTGAACGACCACCCGCTGTTGCGGCAGATGCTGCACATGCAAGACCCGCTGCTGATCCAGATGAACGCCAAGGCCAACAGCGCGCATCCGCGCGGCACTTCCCACCAATGCAACCTGGTATCGCGCCAGGGCAATCGACGCTGTGTGATTTCGTTCTACCGTCCGCCGACCCAGCAGGGGTTTTCCCTGGCTGAGTTGTCGTTTCTCAAGCGCCTGTCGGACACACTGTTGCCGTTGATGGAGCGGCACGCCCAGAGCCTGCGCCAGGCTCCACGCGCCGAAACTGAGCCGGCCCATACCCTGCTGGAACAATCGCAGTTGCAGCGTGAGTTCTACAAACGCTTGTCTTTGAGCGACATCACCCTTTCGGCGCGGGAACAGGAAGTGTGCCTCGGTCTGCTGACCGGCGGTACCGTGCCGCAAATCGCGGAGAAACTCAGTGTCAAAAACAGCTCGATCGAGACCTACCTCAAGCGCGCCGCCGCCAAGCTGGGCGTGAGCGGCCGGCATGGCCTGGCCAAATGGATGGTGGGCGCCTGATAAACACACGACGTTAGAGTAACTTGAGCCCAACCGCGGCACGCCGGTTTGCATCGCCGCTTTCCAGTGGTTGTTTGTGCCCGTATTTGTCCAGGAAGCCGCCCACCACGGCCATCGAATGAAAGCCGCTGGTGACCGTGCCGATAGCGCCGTTCAGGAAGTTCTGGAGGGTTGCGGGCGCCACGAAGTCTTTCAAGCCCAGGCGACGCAAGGCCTGTCCCGGATACTCGCCATCATTGAGGCTGCGTATGGCGGCGGCAAAACTCTTATTAGCCTCCCCGTCATTATTTTCGAGGTAGGCGCGTTTGGCACTGACGGCATATAGAAAGTGCGCATTGACCAGAACATCGTTGGGCCGGTCGGTGCCGAAGTTGGCGCCGGCCGTGGCCTGCTTCAGTTCGTCATGGGTGATGTGCAGCTTGAACCCATCGCGCGTGACAATACGATAGCCGGTGTCGGTGACCACGATGGATTTGTAAATACCGTAAGGGTTATGGCCGAATCTCATCATCGCGGCCTTAATGGCGGATATCGTCACGCAATTACCTTCGGTCAATTGGTAAAAGCTTTTGAAAATATCAGTGGGCTTGATGCCCGTATTCGCAGGCGTACCTTTCAAGAATTCGTCACGATTGACGGTGCGGTTATCGGTGACACTCGCAGGCAAAGTTACTGAATCAACGTCGGGTTTCAACCGAGCGGATAACGTCGCCAACAGACGCTCCAACTCGCCTACCAGGCTACTGAGTTGTTTGGCTTCGCTGGCTGGCGCAGGCGGATTGGAAGAAGACAAAACAACTGGAGAAGTTACAGCATCGCTCGCCCTGGCATGACCAAGAGCAACAGCATTAACGCAAGACACTAACATGTTGGATAACCTCCTGACACTTACCGAACACTTCAAATTACCCGCGAAGAGTGACTACCTTCAATGACGGTGAAACCGGCGTGTTGTATAACTGGCCCTCCATCACGCCCTCAATAATCACGCCGTTCTTGTTTCTCCCGCCCTTGTCCAACGGCACCCCGACCTGCGCCCCCAAAGCACTGGCCTCGATGACCTGCATATGTTCTTTCAGCCCCAGATAGGACAGCGCCGTGTCACCGTCGATGCCGCCTCCGGCCCCCACCAGTACACCCGGATAACTAGCCTCGGCATGGTACGCGCTGTCTTTTTCATAGTGGCTGAAGAAACGGTCCGCGGCCCTCTCGCGCGCCAGCTCAATGTGCTGGCGCTTGCTCATCACGCCAAACAGAAATTGCGCATCCTTGACCATGCCTTCATCGCCGCCACTGAACTTTGCCGCCCTGGCCGCCAGTTCAAGTTCTTCAACGGTGATTATCAGCTTGAAGCCGTCTCGCATCGTCACGTCATAGTGGTCGCCATGTTTGACGACGTGCTTGAAAATCCCGATAGGGCTTTGCCCGAATGTAGCCATGACAACCTTGATCGCGGCCACGTGCTCCTCTCGGCCCAAGATGCCCAGGTAAGGAAAGTTCTCATACGTGGCACGCAACCCATTGCGCAGGTCGTCAGGCTTTTGCCCTTTGGGTTTTTCAGACATAAACGTAGTGATTGGCTCATAGTTTTTACCTGAAAACATCTCAGCGAGTTCGGTATCAAACGCGCTACGGGTCTTGGCCAGGTTCGGCCGGTTCATGAAGGGCGCCAATTGTTCTTTCCATACACTTTTAACGGTTGGCACGGTGTCAGGTGCAGTCTGCGTATTCATCAGTGGTCTGTGCGGCGAACTCACAACAGGGGTTGGGTAAGCCACAACGGGTGGCTGGGGTTTCGGCGCCTCATTCTCCCTGCTCATCCATGTTTTAAGTGCCACGACTAATGTACCCAACAACCTCAACAGCTCCCCCAGCTCTGCGTCACGGTTTGAGTTAACGCTTGGGCCAATCGGATAATGTGCCGGTGATTGACCCAAGGGATTGGGTCGATCTGTAACGGGTTGATCAAGGGTTTTATCAGGCTGTGTAAACGTTGAGTGCGCAGGTGAGTAAGCAGGCTGAGTGTGCGTGAGCATTGTAGGAAGTCTCATTTAATTGAAGGAGGACAAGCGAAAACTATCAGGCGCTACTTGCTCACCGCCGCTGCCGAAAGCCTGCACTGAACAAGTACTCATGCGTGGCCAGGCGGTCGGGAAAGTTCCTGCCAGACAGGTAACAACATCCTTCTCGTTCAACGAACCGCTATCAGAAAATTCCTCAGCGTTGCGCTTTTTCTCCGAACAATCCTCAGCGTATCGCCGACTGACGCACCCGATATTCCCCCGGCGTCATCTGCGCGTACCGCAAGAAAAACCGACTGAAATACGCTGGGTCCTTGAACCCCAGTTGGTAGCAGATTTCATTCGCGGAACTGCCGGTAAACAACAGCAGGCGCTTGGCCTCCTGCATCAGCCGTTCAAGGATCAGGCGCTTGGAGGGCAGGTCGGCGATGCGCCGGCACACTTCATTGAGCCGCGCCTGGGTCACGCCAATACCTTGGGCATAACGCGCCAACGGCCAATGTTCCAGATAGTGGGCTTCGATCAGTTCGTTGAAGCGATGGAAGATACGCAGGTCTTCATGGGCTGTCGGACGTGCGGGCTGGGCGTGGGCGCACAGGCGCAGCAGGCGGATCATGATCAGCCTTGTGAGGCTGTCGAGGGCGGCGGCGCGCCCTGCCCGTTCGGCGTTGATCTCACTGCACAGCGCCTCGAAGAGTGGCTCCAGACCCTCGGCGTCGCCAGTCAAGGCCACACATGCGGCACCGCAAGCAAGGCTGGGGTCGGCGTCGATCAAGCTCCACACCAGTTGCTGGCGCACCGTCAACACATGCCCGTCGGCATCGGCCTCGGTGACAAAAGCGTGGGCCACCGTGGGCGGCGTGAGAAAAAACATCGGCCCCGATTCAACGTATTGGTGGTCATCCAGATATACCCGCACCGCGCCACTCTTGACGTAATGCACCTGGAAAAACCGGTCATGGCGATGCACCGCCATATTGCGCCCGAAAAAACCTGCCAGGTTGCCGAGCTTGTCGTAATGCACCTCGGCGTCGCTGTAGCGCTGGTCGTAGACCTGCCCGATGTTGATGTTGGGAATCGGCTTCACGGGGCTCTCTTCTTGTTGTTGTGAGGCCAGCGCAGTGTGCCACGCTTGACGGTAGTTAACATATTAATTATAACGTTAACAACTTAACGAACGGCCTGTGCAGCCGTCGTCACCGCCAGGAGAAACGCATGAGCCGTACCCTGCATGATGTTGCCAGCGGCACCCTGTTCGGCGTTGCGCTGAACTACCAAGGCCTGCTGGACCAGCATCTCGCCGCCTTCCAGCAGGCGCCCTACCAGCAGCCACCGACCAAGCCGGTGCTGTTTATCAAAACCCCCAACACGCGCAATGGGCACGACGGCGTGGTGTTACACCCGCACGGCGAGCGCCTGCAACCGGGCCCGGCGCTGGGCGTGGTGATCGGCCAGCGCGCCAGCCGTGTCAGCCCGGAGAACGCCATGGCCCATGTGGCCGGGTATGTGGTGGTGAATGAATTCAGCCTGCCGGAAGACAGCTACTACCGCCCTGCCGTCAAAGCTAAATGCCGCGATGGGTTTTGCGCCCTGGGCCCACGGCTGGTTGCGCGGGATCAAGTGGCCAACCCCAATCAACTGAGCCTCAAGCTGTTCGTCAATGGCGAGCTGCGCCAGGAAAGCTCTACCGCCCATTGGGTACGCGACATCCCGCAATTGATCGCCGAGATCAGCGAGTTCATGACCCTGTACCCCGGCGATGTGCTGATCACCGGCACTCCGGAAGGCCGCGTGGATGTGCAGCCAGGCGACCAGGTTGAGGTCGACATCACCGGCATAGGCCGACTGAGCAACACCATTGCAGCAGAGGCATCGGCATGAAACGCGCACGTATCCGCTTTGAAGGTGCAACCCACAACGTATTGGTGCAAGCCGACTGCAGCGTGCGCCTGGAGGATGGGCGGTTGCTGGCCGAAGACCAGGTGCAATGGCTACCACCCGCCACCGGCAACATGTTCGCCCTGGGTTTGAACTACGCCGACCACGCCGCCGAACTGGCCTTTACGCCGCCGACCGAACCGCTGGCATTCATCAAATCGGTGGGCACCTACACCGGCCACCGCCAAGTCACCTGGCGCCCGGACAACATCGCCTACATGCACTACGAGTGCGAGCTGGTGGCGGTGATCGGCAAGACCGCGCGCAACGTCAAACGCGCCGACGCTCTGGACTACCTGGCCGGTTACACGGTGTGCAACGACTACGCGATCCGCGACTACCTCGAGAATTACTACCGCCCCAACCTTCGCGTGAAAAACCGCGACGCCACCACCCCGGTCGGCCCATGGATCGTCGACGTGGCCGATGTGCCCGACCCAGGCAACCTGAAATTGCGCACCTGGATCAACGGCGAACTGCGCCAGGAAGGCAGCACGAAAGACATGATTTTCGATATCCCCTACCTCATCGAATACCTGTCCAGCTTCATGACCCTGCAACCGGGCGACATGATCGCCACCGGCACGCCCGAGGGCCTGGCCGATGTGGTACCGGGGGATGAAGTGGTGGTGGAAGTCGAAGGCGTGGGCCGCCTGGTCAACCGTATTGTCAGTGAAACGGAGTTTTTCTCCGCGCGCAAAGAGGCTTGAGCACCATGATCAAACACTGGATCAACGGCCGTGAGGTCGAAAGCAAAGACACCTTTATCAACTACAACCCGGCCACCGGCGAGGCCATCGGTGAAGTGGCCAGCGGCGGTGCCGAAGAAGTCGCGCAGGCCGTGGCGGCGGCCAAGGCCGCGTTCCCCAAGTGGGCCAATACGCCGGCCAAAGAGCGCGCGCGCTTGATGCGCAAGCTGGGCGAGCTGATCGAACAGAACGTGCCACACCTGGCCGAGCTGGAAACCCTGGACACCGGCCTGCCGATCCACCAGACCAAGAACGTGTTGATCCCGCGTGCCTCGCACAACTTCGATTTCTTCGCTGAAGTCTGCACCCGCATGGACGGCCACACCTACCCGGTGGACGACCAGATGCTCAATTACACCCTGTACCAGCCAGTGGGCGTGTGCGGGCTGGTGTCGCCCTGGAACGTGCCGTTCATGACCGCCACCTGGAAGACCGCGCCGTGCCTGGCGCTGGGCAATACGGCGGTGTTGAAGATGTCGGAACTGTCGCCGCTGACCGCCAATGAACTGGGGCGCCTGGCGGTGGAAGCCGGAATTCCCAACGGCGTGCTCAATGTGATCCAGGGCTACGGCGCCACCGCTGGCGATGCACTGGTGCGCCACCCGGACGTGCGGGCGATTTCCTTTACCGGGGGCACCGCCACCGGTAAGAAAATCATGCAGAGCGCCGGCCTGAAAAAGTACTCCATGGAACTGGGGGGCAAGTCGCCGGTGCTGATTTTCGAAGACGCCGATCTGGAACGCGCCCTCGACGCCGCGTTGTTCACGATCTTTTCCCTCAACGGCGAGCGCTGCACCGCCGGCAGCCGCATCTTCATCCAGGAAAGCGTCTACCCGCGATTTGTCGCCGAGTTCGCGGCGCGAGCCAAGCGCTTGATCGTCGGCGACCCCCAGGACCCGAAGACCCAGGTCGGCTCGATGATCACCCAGGCCCATTACGACAAGGTCACCGGCTACATCAAGATCGGCCTGGAGGAAGGCGCCACGCTGCTGGCTGGCGGCCTGGAACGCCCGGCCAACCTGCCGGCGCACCTGAGCCGCGGCCAGTTTATCCAGCCGACGGTGTTTGCCGACGTGAACAACCGGATGCGCATCGCCCAGGAAGAAATCTTCGGCCCGGTGGTGTGCCTGATTCCGTTCAAGGATGAAGCCGAGGCACTGCAACTGGCCAACGACACCGAATACGGGCTGGCCTCCTACATCTGGACCCAGGACATCGGCAAGGCCCACCGCCTGGCGCGCGGTATCGAAGCGGGCATGGTATTTATCAACAGCCAGAACGTACGGGATTTGCGCCAGCCGTTTGGCGGGGTCAAAGGCTCGGGCACCGGGCGTGAAGGCGGCCAGTACAGCTTCGAAGTGTTTGCCGAGATCAAGAACGTGTGTATTTCCATGGGCAGTCATCACATTCCGCGCTGGGGCGTGTAGCCCAGGCTCAAACAAGCCTCCTGTGGGAGCCGGGCTTGCCCGCGATGCAGACACCGCGGTCCTTCAGCCGTACCGAGCCGATGCCATCGCAGGCAAGCCAGCTCCCACAGGGACCTCACAGGCCATACAAGAATAATTATTCAGGAGAGTCATCATGGGCGAAGTGGTTCTGGCAGCGAAGATCTGCCACGTACCGTCGATGTACCTGTCGGAACTGCCCGGCAAGCATCACGGCTGTCGCGAAGCGGCGATTGCCGGGCACAAGGAGATCGGCCGGCGTGCCCGCGAACTCGGGGCAGACACTGCGGTAGTGTTCGACGTGCACTGGCTGGTCAACAGCGGCTACCACGTCAATTGCGGCGAGCAGTTCCAGGGCACCTACACCAGCAACGAACTGCCGCACTTCATCAAGAACATGGACTACGCCTACCCCGGCTGCCCTGAACTGGGTGAGCTGATCGCCGCCGAAGCCAATCTGGCTGGCGTGCGCAGCATGGCCCACAACATCCCGAGCCTGGAGCTGGAATACGGCACCCTGGTGCCCATGCGCTACATGCATATGGGCGTGCCCGACGCAGAAAAATTCAAAGTCATTTCCATCGCTGCCTGGTGCGCCTGGCATCGCCTGGAAGACAGTTTTGCCTTCGGCGCCGCCGTGCGCCGGGCGATTGAAAAGAGCGATCGCAAGGTACTGGTGCTGGCGTCCGGCTCGCTGTCCCATCGGTTCTCGGACGACCGCGAGGCTGAGGCGAATATCCACAACTGGACCCGCGAATTCGACAAGCAGGTGGACCTGCATGTCGTGCAAATGTGGAAGCAAGGCCGCTTCAAGGAGTTCTGCGCCATGTTGCCCGACTACGCCGAACACTGTTTTGGCGAAGGCAAGATGCACGACACCGCCATGCTCCTGGGCCTGCTGGGTGGGCCGGACTATGCCAAGCCGGCCGAGATCATCACGCCGCCGTTCGGCAGTTCGGGCACCGGCCAGATCAACGCGATTTTCCCGCTTTAACCCTGGGAGAGCCCCATGCCGCACTTTATCGCTGAGTACACCGACAACCTCGAACAGCAGGCCGACTTGCCCGGCCTGTTTGAAAAAGTCCACCGCGTGCTGGGCGACAGCGGTGTGTTTCCGCTGGGCGGCATTCGCAGTCGCGGCGTACGCCTGGACACCTGGCGCATGGCCGACGGCAAGCATGACTATGCCTTTGTGCACATGACCCTCAAGGTCGGCCATGGCCGCGACCTGACCACGCGCGAGGCCGTCGCCCAAGCGGTGTTCGCGGTGATCATCGCGCACTTCGCCGAGCTGCAGGCACAGCGCTTGCTCGCGTTGTCGTTCGAGATGATCGAGCTGCACCCGCAGCTCAACTTCAAGCAGAACAATGTGCACGCGTTCCTGAACAACGCGGCGAGCTGAAACGACCCCGGCTCCTACAACTACAAGAAGAACACCATCATGAGCACAGCCCATTCCACTGCAAGCCTGCGGCTTGCCGAGCACGACCGCACCCATCGTTTGGTGACCTGGCGCCTGATGCCCTTGTTGCTGGTGTGTTACCTGTTCGCCCATCTGGACCGCATCAACATCGGCTTTGCCAAGATGCAGATGAGCAGCGACCTGCACTTCAGCGACACCGTGTATGGCTTTGGCGCCGGCCTGTTCTTCATCGCCTATGCACTGTTCGGCGTGCCCAGCAACATTGCCCTGGACCGCGTCGGGCCACGGCGCTGGATCGCCTGCCTGATGGTGGTGTGGGGCCTGCTCTCCACCGGCATGTTGTGGGTGGAGAGCGCGCGCGGGTTCTACGTGCTGCGCTTTCTACTGGGGGTGGCCGAGGCCGGGTTTTTTCCGGGGATCCTGGTATTCCTGAACCGCTGGTACCCGGCGCGCCGTCGCGCCCAGGTCACCGCCTTGTTTGCCATTGCCGTGCCTATGGCCGGGGTGTTGGGCGGGCCGATTTCCGGGGCGATCCTGGAGAACTTCCACGACGTCGGCAGCCTGCGCGGCTGGCAATGGATGTTCCTGATCGAAGGCGCGCCCGTGGTGCTGCTGGGGCTGGTGGTGCTCAAGTGGTTGCCGGACAGTTTCGAGTCGGTGCACTGGCTGACTGCCGAGCAAAAACAGCAACTACGTACCCAACTGAGCAACGAGGAACAGCGCAAGACCATCACCTCGTTCGGCGGCATCCTGCGTGACCCGCAGGTGTGGCTGCTGGTGGCCGTGTACTTTGCGGTGATGCTGGCGGTCAACACCCTGGCGTTCTGGATGCCCACCCTGATCCACGGCGCCGGCATCGGCCGCGACAGCCAGGTCGGCTTGCTCAGCGCCGTGCCGTATCTGGCCGGTTGCTTCTTTATGCTCGGCTGTGGGCGCTCGTCCGACCGCCACCGCGAGCGCCGCTGGCACCTGTGCGTGCCATTGCTGATGGCGGCGCTCGGCATCGCCGTGGCGGGCCTGGCGCCCGCCAATGCGCTGCTGGTGATGGGCGGGCTGGTGGTCGCCGGCATGGGCGCCAGTGCCGCGCTGCCGATGTTCTGGCAACTGCCGCCGGCGTTTCTCTCCCACACCACCCAGGCCGCGGGCATCGCCATGATCAGTTCGTTCGGCAGCATCGCGGCGTTCCTCGCGCCCTACCTGATCGGCTGGATGCGCGACGCCACCCAGAGCGCCAGCCTGGCCCTGTACGTACTCGCGCTGTTTATCGCCCTCGGTGGCTTGCTGGTGCTGCGCACCCAGGCCGCCATCGTCAACCCACACTAGAGACCGTTGCCATGCTCGACTCCCAGCAAATCCTTGCGGCCGCCGCCCACCTGGACCGCGCCGAACGCAGCCGCGAACAGGTGCGCCAGTTTTCCCTCGACTACCCCGATATGACGATCAACGACGCCTACGCCATCCAGCGTGAATGGGTCGCGCAGAAGATCAAGGACGGGCGCACGCTCAAGGGCCACAAGATCGGCCTCACGTCACGGGCCATGCAGGTGTCGTCGAATATCACCGAACCCGATTACGGTGCCCTGCTCGACGACATGTTTTTCGACGAAGGCAGCGACATTCCCTTCGAGCGTTTCATCGTGCCACGGGTGGAGGTGGAACTGGCCTTCATTCTCGGAAAACCGCTCAAGGGGCCTAACTGCACGGTGTTCGATGTGCTCGACGCCACCGAATGGGTAATCCCCGCGCTGGAAATCATCGACGCCCGCATCCAGCAGGTCGACCCGCACACCAACGCCACCCGCAAGGTATTCGACACCATCTCCGACAACGCCGCCAACGCCGGTGTGGTGCTCGGTGGCCGTGCGGTGCGCCCCACCGAGATCGACCTGCGCAAAGTGCCGGCGGTGTTGTATCGCAATGGAGTGATCGAAGAGTCCGGGGTGTCGGCGGCGGTGCTCAACCACCCGGCCAAGGGCGTGGCGTGGCTGGCCAACAAGCTGGCGCCCTATGACGTCACCCTGCTGCCCGGCCAAGTGATTCTCGGCGGTTCGTTTACCCGCCCGGTGGCGGCCCGCCCTGGCGATACCTTCCACGTCGACTACGACCTGCTCGGCTCGATTGCCTGCCGCTTCGTCTGAACCCAGGAGTGCTGTCATGGACATGCCTGTCAACCGCTTCAAGCAACGCCTGCACAACCGCGAAGTACAGATCGGCCTGTGGCTCGGCCTTGCCAACGCCTACTGCGCGGAACTGGCGGCCAACGCCGGTTTCGACTGGCTGCTGATCGACGGCGAACATGCGCCCAACCACCTGCCGGGGATGCTCGCGCAATTACAGGCCATCGCGCCCTACCCCAGCCAGGCGTTGATTCGCCCGGTGATCGGCGACACGGCGCTGATCAAACAACTGCTGGATATCGGCGCCCAGACGCTGCTGGTACCCATGGTCGAAAACGCCGCCCAGGCCCAAGAACGGGTGCGCGCCCTGCGCTACCCGCCCCAGGGTATTCGCGGGGTCGGCAGCGCCCTGGCCCGCGCCTCGCGCTGGAACAGCATCGCCGATTACCTCGACCAGGCCGACGCGCAGATGTGCCTGCTGGTGCAGATTGAGAATGCCGAGGGCCTGGCCAATCTGGACGCCATCGCCGCCGTCGAAGGCGTGGATGGGGTGTTTATCGGCCCGGCAGATTTGAGCGCGTCCATGGGCCACCGGGGTAACCCGGGGCACCCGCAGGTACAGGCGGCGATTGAGGACGCCATCGTGCGTATCGTCAAGGCGGGTAAGGCCGCAGGGATTCTCAGTGCAGATGAAAATCTCGCACGACGCTATATCGAGTTGGGGGCGACGTTCGTGGCGGTGGGGGTGGATACCACGGTGTTGATGCGGGGGCTGCAAAGCCTGGCCGGGAAGTTCAAAGATATTCCACAGGCCACCACCACTGGCGCAGTGTATTGATATCCCCTGTGGGAGCGGGCTTGCTCGCGAATGCGGCGTGTCAGTCAGCAGATTCATTGACGGATATACCGCATTCGCGAGCAAGCCCGCTCCCACATTTTGATCGGTGGTGATTCAGCTGTTGGTTTATCGCTTGATGTTCTTCAAGTCATCCAGCAACCCCAACAAGGTCTGGAATTTCTCTTCGCCAAACTGATCCTGCAAGCGCTGGTAGTTGGCCTCCATGCACTGGCTCATGGACTCAAAACTCGCTTTGCCCTTGTCCGCCAGGGTAATCAGCACCCGGCGCTGGTCCTGTTCGGCCTTTCGCCGGTGCACCATGCCGGCCGCTTCCATGCGCACCAGCACGCCGGTCATGCTCGGCTTGAGGATGCAGGCCAGTTCCGCCAGTTGGTAGATCTCCAACTCTCCATGCTGTTCAAGGATGCGGATGATGCGCCATTGCTGTTCGGTCAGGCCGTGTTCATTCAGGGAAGGACGGAAAAAACTCATCGCGGCCTCACGCGCTTGCAGCAAGGCCAGGGTCAGGGATTGTCGAGGTGTGGACATAGGGCTCAGGGTCACGAAGTATTTAGTTAATAGTTTAACGAAACTCTAACATTCCCGGCCGGCGAGCGCGCTATAACTTGTAGGTGCCCTCGCCCGTGGCGCGCTGAATCAAAAAACCGGGCACGCAGGATCAAGACTTCCAGCCCGCCAGGGGCCCTAATGGAGGCATCCGCTTTAGCGCCTTCCTTCACTTTTTCAGGCTGCGCCATGATCAACATCGAAACCCCCACGTACTACACCGCCACCAAAAAATACAACCTCAGCTTCCCCACCCTGGAACAGGATATCGACGCAGACGTCGTGGTCATCGGCGGCGGCTTTTCCGGGATCAACACGGCCCTTGAGCTGGCGGAAAAAGGCATCACTAACATTGTGGTGCTCGAAGCGCGCTACCTGGGCTTTGGCGGCACGGGCCGCAACGGTGGGCAGATCATGGCGGGCATCGGCCATGACCTGGAGAAGATCAAGAAGGACGTGGGCGAAGACGGGCTGCGCCAAGTGTTCGAGATCAGCGACCTGGGCGCCGACATCATCAAGAACCGCATCGCCAAGTACAACATCGATGCAGACTTTTGCCACGGCTACGGCTACATGGGCTTCAACGCCCGCCAGGAAAAAACCCTGCGCGCCTGGGAGAAAGACTTCAAGTCGATCAACAGCCAGCACGAAATCCGCTTTCTCGGCGGCTCCGATGTGCAGCAGATCATCGGCTCCACCGCCTACACCAGCGCCCTGTTGCACATGGGTGGCGGGCATGTGCACTCGCTGAACCTGCTGCTGGGCGAAGCTACCGCACTGGCCAGCCATGGCGTGAAGATCTTCGAGAACAGCCCGGCGCTGGAAGTCAGCTACGGCGAGCGCATCACCGTGCGCACCGGTCGCGGTTCGGTACGCGCCAGCAAGTTGCTGTGGGCCTGTGACAGCTTTCTCAACAAGCTGGAGCCAGAACTGCACCGCTCGACCATCAACACCTACGCGTTCCAGATGATGACCGAGCCGTTGTCCGAGGAGTTGATCCAGCGCATCAGCCCAATCCGTGGGGCCTACAGCGACATCCGCCCAGTGATCGACTACTACCGCGTCACCAACGAGAACCGCCTGCTGTTCGGCGCCGCAACGCCTTTGGTGGAGCACATTCCCGGCGACCTGAAAGCCTGGAACCGTCACCTGATGCTGAAGATTTTCCCCTACCTCAAGGACGTGAAAATCGACTTGGCCTGGGGCGGCCCGATGGCGTGCAGCCCGAACCTGTTCCCGCAAGTGGGCACCTTGCCGGGGCGCAGCAATGCGTTTTTCGTGCAGGGCTATTCCGGCTTTGGCGTCACGCCCAGCCACATCATCTGCAAGGTACTGGCCGAAGGCATGAGCGAAGGCTCGGCGCGTTATGACCTGGTCAGCTCGATTCACCGCCCCACCATCATCGGCAAGGACGCGATTCGCCCCCTGCTGCTGACGGCGGGCAAATCCTGGCACCAACTTTCCGGCTACTGGAATGGGCGCCGCTAACCCTCTTTTCTCACTCACAGGAACCACTGCCATGCCTCTTACCGCCCTGAAACACAACGTCCAGCTGTCGGAACTCGACGCCTTGGGCACCGTGGCCGACCTCGGCTCGCAAATCCTCGAAGGCGAAGTACGCGCCTTCGGCAAGATGACCTTTGGCGCGCCCACCGATGCGGTCAGCAGTGCGTACTTCGGCACGACCCAGGGCAAGTTCCGCATGGTTTACCCGTTCGCCGAACAGGCCACGATAGTCACCGGTGAAGTGGTGCTGACCGACGAGTCCACCGGCCAATCCACCCGCTACAAAGCCGGTGACAGCTGGTTCGTGACCAAGGGCACGCCCGTGCTGTGGGAAGTGGTCAGCGAGAGTTTCGTCAAACACTACTTCGCCGTCGTGTAAGGGAGGGGTTGCCATGTCGAATTCATCTGACTGGATCACCGTAGGCGCCCTGGCTGAGGGGTTTGCACCTGAGGCCTTCATCCTGCCGAACCTGGCCGACCTGGCCGGCCAGACCTTCACCCTGCACTTTGCCAATGGCTGGCAGATCGAACACCGCTTCGAACAGGAACGCCTGGCCTGGCACGCCGCCGATGGCCACTCCAGCGGCAGCGCCGCCTACCGCGCCAGCTCGATTCGCCCGGGCCTGTACCTGGTGGACTTTATCAAGCACGAGGCCGGGCAAAGCTGGTCGATCAGCCTGGTGCTGGACACACCAAATGCCTCCTTTACCGCGGTGATTGGCCGTATGCCGGAACCAGCAGAGACCCACGAAGGCCTTTACCACCGCGCCCTGGCCGGCAAACCGCTGACCTCGGTACAGGTTGACTTCCTCCATGGCAGCCTCGACCGGCCGTGGCAGAACGGCCACTGCCTGCACGCCCCCACCGACGAGTTGGTCGGCCTGCGCAACCACTATCGCTACAGCCCCAGCGAGGTCTACGAGCACATCTACCTCAACCCGCAATTCTACGCCTGGCAATGCCTTGAGGGCGTGGAGAAAGGCCTGTGCGACACCGACCGCTGCCATTACTACAAGATCGCCGAACAGCTGTACCTGTTCGTCTGGCAGGAGAAGATCGTACCGACCCTCGGCCTGGTGCTGATCGACCTGCAACAGCACCGCAGCGACGGCAAGATCTTCGGCTATGCCGGGACGTCCTTCGACGCGCTGTCGAACTTCCCGATCAGTTCCTATTGCCAGGTGCTCAACCGCACGGAGTATCCCCGTGACTGAGCCGCGCACGGTGGTGATCACCGGGGCCGGCACCGGCATCGGCGCTGCCTGCGCACGCTTGTACGCACAGGAAGGCGCACGGCTGGTGCTGATCGGTCGGCGTCGTGAGCCCCTGGAACAGGTGGCGCAGGACACCGGCGGGCTGATCCTGGTGGGCGATGCCGCCTGCCCGGACACCTGGGACGGCTTTATCCAGCAAATCCGCAGCCACTTCGGGCGCCTCGATGTGCTGCTGGCCTGTGCCGGTGGCCACGGGCTAGGCAGCGCGACCCAGACCAGCCCGGCCACCTGGGAAGGCGCGCTGCGCAGCAACCTCGACAGTGCGTTCTACAGCGCCCGCGCCTGCCTGCCGCTGTTGCAGGAAAGCGCCGGGAACATGGTGCTGATTGGTTCCATCGCCTCATTGGCGGCAGGCCCCGAGGTGTGTGGCTACACCACCGCCAAGCATGCGCTGCTCGGGCTCAACCGCTCGCTGGCCCGTGATTATGGCCCCCATGGCGTGCGCGTGAACGCGGTGTGCCCAGGCTGGGTGCACACGCCGATGGCCGACGCGGAGATGCGGCCTTTGATGGAGGCGTACGGCGAGAGCTTGCAGCAGGCCTATGCACGGGTGTGTGCCGATGTCCCGCTGCGGCGCGCCGCCCGTGCCGACGAGATCGCCAAGGTGTGCCGCTTCCTGGCCAGCGACGACGCCTCGATCATTACCGGCGCCACGTTGGTGGCGGACGGTGGGGCCAGCATCGTCGACGTGCCGACGCTGGCGTTTACGCGCCTGGAGCCTGCCCATGACGAATGACCTGGATTTCAGCGGCCAGGTCGTGCTGGTCACCGGCGGCGCCCAGGGCATTGGCCTGGGCATCGTCCAGGCCTTTGCCCAACGCGGTGCGCGGGTGGTGATTGCTGACCGTCTGCTTGAACAGGCTGAAGCCGTGGCTGCCCGGTTGTGCGCACAGGGGCATCAAGTTGAAGCCGTTGGCGTTGACCTGGCGGATGCCAAAGCGGTGTTTGCTTGCGTCCAAGGCTTGGCGCAACTGGATGTACTGGTGCACAACGCCGGGTACTTTCCGCTGACCGCCTTTGCCGACATCACCCCAACGATCCTGGAGCGCACCCTGGCGGTGAACCTGTCGGCGCTGTTCTGGCTGACCCAGGCGGCGTTGCCGAGGTTTCGCGAGCAAGGCCGGGGCTGCGTGCTGGTGACGTCTTCAGTCACCGGCAACCGGGTGGGTTACCCGGGGCTGAGCCACTATGCGGCGTCCAAGGCCGGGGTGAATGGGTTTATCCGCAATGCCGCGCTGGAGCTGGCGCCGTTGAATGTGCGGGTCAACGGCGTGGAGCCCGGCATGATCGCCACTCCGGCGATGGATAACCTGGGCGATGCGGCCGTGAATGACAGCATCGCCCGCCGTGTGCCGCTGGGGCGCCTGGGCGCGGCGGCGGATATTGCCGGGGCGATGGTGTTTCTGGCCTCTGACCTGGCGGGCTATATCACCGGGCAGACGCTGGTGGTGGACGGTGGCGCGACGCTGCCCGAAATCTGAAACCCGATCATTCCCACGCTCTGCGTGGGAATGCATCCTGTGACGCTTCGCGTCACGACTTCTGGAGCGGGACGCGGAGCGTCCGGGGCGGCGTTCCCACGCAGAGCGTGGGAACGATCACGAGGAGCTGTTTATGCCCCCACCGCCTGCAACCGGCTGGAACGAAACTCCTTGGGCGACACCTCGAACTGCTTCTTGAACGACCGACTGAAATGCGCCGAGTCGGTAAAGCCCCATTTGTACGCAATCGAGGTGATCGACTCACTGCGCAGGAACGGGTTGGTCAAGTCATCCGCACTGCGCTTGAGCCGTGCGCGCTGGATATAGCGGCAGACGCTGTCGTCCTGTTCTTCAAACAGACGGTACAGATGCCGCACCGAAATATTCAGGCGGTTGGCCAGGCCGATCGGGCTCAGGCCTGGCTGGCTCAGGGACTCATCGATGACCTTTTGTACATAGCTGCGCAGGTTATTGCCGTGCAACGCAGCAACGCCCTCGCGACACTCATCGCCCTGCTCCAACGCCGACCCCAACAGCGAGACGAAGGCCGCTTGCAGCGCTTCCACTTGCGTGGCGTCTTCGTCGGAATCGTCCTTGCACAGTTGGTCCATCAGCACATGCAGCATGCGCCCGCAGGCTTTGGTCGAGGAGATCTTGCCGAAGGCCCGTGCCTGGCCGCCCAGGTGCTTGCACACCGCACTGCGCGACAGGGACAACGAGGCGTGTTCGATCAGGCCGAAGGGGGTGATTTCGATGGAGCCCACCGAGTCCATCAACAGCATTTCTCCGGGGGCCAGTTGTACGGTCTGGTCGTTCTGGGTGATCTGGGAGTAGCCGCTGCGCTGGCTGACCAGGAAACATTCCTGGTCGTTGTCATGGTCGGCTTGGTGCGTCGGGCGTTTGATCAGCCCGGCGTTGGTGCGCAGGATGGCCAGGCCACGCGACAGGTTGTGGATCTCGCCGATAAACAGCGAACGGTTGAAAGCCAGCTGAGTATCGAAGTGGCCGCACGCGGCGCGCAGTTCGCGGTTCCAGCTGTCGAGCCCGTCGGGTGCATGCTGTGGGATGCTCATGGGGTGTCTCCGCAGTGGCGTTATTCTTGTTGTTCTGCGCAATAGTTAACATGTTATCTATATGCACGCAACAACAACCTGTTTGCCCTTTGCAGAAGCACTAATGGTGCCAATCAGAGATTCGACAGTACCCTGTGCAGGCCGACCAATGTGGCGAGCAAATGCTCGCGTTGTGCACGGCTTAGCGCAATGTAGCGCCGAAACGCCGGCATGCGGTTGACCACCTCGCTGCCGCCCATATGCTCCAGGCGAACGCACCATTGCCGGTCGTGCAGCTCGATGCGCAGGCGCTTGAAATCCAGCGGCATTAACGCTTGGAACAACGTGCTGTCAGCCAGCAGACGCGCCTGCAACTCACGGCCCAGTGCCTGATTGCCAGAGCGGCGCCGCACATGAATGCCGCTGCGACGGATCGCGCCGCCATGGTGCACTTCGAAGCTGCCAGCGCCACCCGCTGCCGCGGGAGCGCCCAGGACATATTCGGTCAGCACCAGGTGCATCAACAACTGCGACTCGGTGCGCTCGACAATTTCGAAGGCCACACCGTCCACTTCAAGGGTTGCCAGGCCCAGATCACGCCGCAGGTGGGCCAGGGTCACCCCCGGCCGATACCCACTGGGTGCGCGGTCAGCACGAAACAGCTCAAACAGTTTTTGCCGCAAGGTCGCTATAACTTGCATGGGCGTGCCCCGGTTCGTGATTGAATTCCTTGGCCAACACCTCCTCTACGCAGGCGGGCTTGAAGGGGTTGACCTTCTGCACCACCAGGGTCCAGAACAGCGCGTAGGTGGCCGTCACGCCGAGCATCACGCCAAACGGCACGTAGATGTCCGCCGGGTTCATGCCGGGCGGGGTGATAAACCACATGCCCAACAGAATGCCGATGCTGGAGACGATCTGCGGCAGCGGGAACCACGGCGAGCGATAGGCGCGGGGCAAGTCCGGACGCCGAATGCGCAGGATCACCACCGACAGCGTCACCAACAGGTAAGCGAAACTCCAGGCACACACCGCCGCCAGCACCAGGTGCATGATGTTGTCGGTGTTGCCGCCCAGGTACAGCGCGTGCAGGCACGGGATCAACATGGCCACCAGGATGCACAACAGCGGCGTCTTGAAGCGCGGATGCAGGTAGGTGAACACCTTGGGCAGGGCGCCATCCACTGCCATGCCGTAGAGAATGCGCGGCACGCCGGCCATCAGGGTATTGATGGTCGCAGCGCCAGCGAACAGAAAACCGATGCCCAGCCACAACGGGCCGATCTGCCCCATCACCTGTTCGGCGAACCGGGGAATGGCCATGGGTGTGTCCAACAGGTGCACCCCCGAAGCTGCGTCGAGCACCACGTTCTCCACCTGGCGTTTCATCGCCGCGCCATAGATGAACATGCAGGTGGCCACGCCCATCAGCCCGAGCATCATCGCCCGTGGCATCACCTTGGCCGATTGGCGCAGGTCCGGCGCCAGCGGGGTGACGAACTCGCAGCCCACGAACATGAACATCGCCATGCCCACCAGCGACAGCACGGTAACCAGGTCGGTGCCCACCAACGACTCGCCGAACCAGCCCTCCAACTGCACCGCCGGCGCGGCGATCAGGCCCAGTACGCCGAACACCATCAGGGTGGTCCACATGCCGAAGGTCAGGATGATCTCGGCGCGGCCAAATGCGCTGACGCCAAAAGCATTCAGCACGCCGAACACCAGTACGAAACCGACGCCCAGCAACCACGAGCCGCCGGCCGACTCTGCCAGGGTATTGAGGTGTTCGAAGTTCACCAGGGCCATGACCCCGGCGAGGATAGTTTCGGCGGTGCCGGCGAACACATGCACGATCAGGTAGGCCGACAAGGTCCCGGTGATCGCAAAGAACCTACCCATGCCACAGTTGATGTAGTCGTACACCGAACCGGTGGTAGGCAGTATCGACGCGGCCTCGGCGAAGGTGGTGGCCTGGGCCAGCATCATCACCACGGCGAGCAGCATCGCCAGGGCAAAGGCGCTGCCGCCGATGCCGAAACCCATGGTGGCGGTGAGGATCACCGGGCTGGCCATGATCAGGCCGATGGTGCTGGCCAACGCAGTGGGAAAACCTACCGTGCCCCGGTTGAGGTGTGCGGTGAGTCGGTCGTTGATCGACATGGAGGGGTCCTCGAAGCGGTTTTTTTTAATGTGTCGGCACTCTGCGCCCCACTCCCGTTGATCGTCTTGCCCCTGTCTGCCGCCGGTTTTGTTGCTGCCTGCCAGGGCGTGTGGCCTGGCGGCCAGAGTCAATTGCCTGGCACGCAGGGAAAAGACTTGGCCTCATACCGCTCGCCCTAATGCGCCCTCACTCTTAACCAAGATGGGGTCAATAACAATGGAGCACACACTGAAAAACCGCCGCCTGCGCCAGACGGTCGGCCTGGGCGTGGCACTGCTGGTGGGCCAGGCGCAGGCCATCGAGTTGTATGCAGACGCCGACACTCAGGTCACCGGCAACTTCCTCGCCGTGTACGGTATGTTCAATAGCCCGAAGAACTACGATGGGCGCAGCGGCGGCTCCACCTGGCGTGAGGCGTTCATCAAGTACGGCCTGAGCGTTGACCAGAGCCTGGGCAACCAGGGCGGTGTGTATGGCACGGCCAACCTGGTGAGTTCCGGTACCTGGGGCGATGGCGACGCATCCGGGCTGACCAACGGCACCGAGCGCACCACCAAGTTTGACGAAGCCTTCGCCGGCTGGCGGTCCGGGGAGCTGTTCCCGGTGTTGGGCAAGGACGGTGTGGACCTGTCGTTTGGCCGCCAGATCATCATGTTGGGCGACGGTTTTATCCTTAACGACGATGGCCCCAACCTGGGCAACGGTGTGGGCGACGGCGAGTTCAATCGCGGCGGCGCCTACTACATCGCCGCGCGCCATGCCTTCGATAAGACGGCGGTGATTCGCCTGGGTGGCAAGGACGGCGTACATGGCAGCCTGATGTGGATCAAATCCGACAACCGCGCCCAGGCCCTCACCGAAATGGCCGCCGGTACCCTGGAATACAGTGCCGCGCCGGGTACCCTGGGGCTGACCTATATTCACGGCATCGATGTGGATGAGCGCTTCGCCACCGACCTGCAGCGCCAGCGCAAAGGCATGAACCTCTACAGCCTGCGCGGCGCCGGCAATGCCGGTATCGACAACGCGCACTTCGCCTTCGAACTGGCGCGCCAAAGCCGTCGTGACGGCCAGGAAAATGCCGGCTACGCCGAAGCCGGTTACACCTTCACCAACCTGCCGTGGTCACCGGACCTGACCTACCGCTACGCCCGTTATTCGAAGAACTGGGACGGCATGTTCTCAGGCTTCAACCGTGGCTACGGCACCTGGGTGCAGGGCGAAGTAGCGGGCAACTATTCCGGCCCCTTCAACAGCAACACCGCCGTGCAGCACGTGGCGCTCAAGGTCAAGCCACTGGAGAACGTCACGCTTGGGGCGCTGTTCTTCGACTACAACACCGTCAGCACCCGCGGCCAATTGAACCTGGATGGCCGCGAACTGGACCTGTATGCCGAATGGGCCGTCAACGAGCACCTGATCATCACGCCGCTGCTCGGCCTGTACAAACCGAATAAATCAGCCGAAAACGGCGGCAATCAGATCGGCGGCAACGGCACCAATGTCTACAGCCAACTGGTGGTCGCCGTGCCGTTCTAAACCGCCTCGGGCGCGCACGGAGGCAGCGCCCGGACCTCGGCATAGGAGCCCTGATGATAGAGCAGCGGCGCACGGCCAAAATCATCAAAGGCCACCACCTTGCCGATCATGATCCAATGGTCGCCGCCGTCCACCTGCTGGTATTTCTCACAGTGAAAACGCGCCGAGCAATCGGCGAATACCGGCGAGCCTCCCTCCCCCGGTTCGTATTCGATCAGGGCGAAGCGGTCTTCACGGGGGCGGGCAAAATTGTTGGATAGATGCACCTGGTCCGCCGCCAACACATTCACGGCAAAGTGGCTGGCCTCCTCGAACACGGCATGGCTATTGGAGCGTTTGTCGATGCTCCACAGCACCAGCGGCGGGTCGAGGGACACCGAGTTGAAACTGTTGGCCGTCACGCCCACCTTGCGCCCGGAGGCGGTGGCGGCGGTGACCACGGTCACGCCGGTGGCAAAATTGCCCAAGGCGCGACGAAAGGCCCGTGGGTCGAATACGTCAGACATGCAAGACTCCCGGGTGGCCTCTATGGGCCGCCCTGATTGTTGTAGGGAAAACGCAGCTACACCATGCTCGGGTCGGGTTCCAGGCCCATCAGCTCACGGCCAAGGATTTGCGCGCACACGTCATAGTCGGTGTAGGCATGCGCGCCGGTCATGTGGGCATCGCGGAACAGGCGCTGCATTTCGTTGTGTTCGAACCAGGCATTGCCACCGGCGGCGGCGAACAGGCGGTCTACCGCTTCGATGCACATCTTGGTGGCGTAGGCCTGGTTGGTGCGCCAGAACGCCAGGGTTTCTCGCGCGGGGTAGCGGTGGGCAGCGCTGTGTTCGGCGTGGTCTTGCCAGGTTTTCTCCAAAAACGCCCGAGCGGCGGCCACCTGGTGGGTGGACTCGGCCAAGCGCATCAGCGCCGGGGTCGCTGCGCCAACGGCAGCACCGGTGTAGGCGCGCACACGGTTTTTGGTTTTTTCGCGGAACACCTCCAGCATGCGCTCGGCCACGCCGAGGCTGACGGTGGAAAAGCCACTGGCGAAATACGGCCGATACGGCGCGTAGAAAATCTGACTGTCTGGGTACAGACCAAAGCCTGCGGACTTGCCTTCCATCATGTCCTTGGCCTTCTGGATCCGGTGCTCGGGCACCCAGGCGTTGTCGATGATCAGGGTCTTGGTGCCGCTGCCTTTCATGCCGGCCGCGAACCAGTCATCGCGAATCTGATAGTCACTGCGCGGCAGGACGGCAAAGCAGTAATCCTGGGTGCCTTCGGCATTCTGGCGACGGCAGCCGACAATCGCCCACTCGCCATGGTCACAGCCGCTGCTCCAGCCCATCTCGCCACTGAAGTACACGCCACCCTCGCCCTCGGTCACCCGGCCGAACGGCGCAATACTGCTGCTGGCCGTGGCATCCGGGTTGGCGCCCCAGATCTCCTCCTGCAACTGCGCCGAGAACAGCGCCAGTTGATGGCTGTGGGTACACAACAAACTCATGGCCCAGGCGGTGCTGGCGCAACTGCCGGCGAGCAAGGCGATGCAGTCGGCGAATTCGGGCAGCGACAGTTCCAGGCCACCGAATGCCTTGGGCTGGAAGGCGCGGTGCAGGCCGATGCTTTTGAGCAGCGCGATATTCTCATCCGGCACCTGGCGCAGCTGTTCGGCACGGCTGGCGTTCGCGGCAATGGCAGGCAGAAGAGGCTTGAGGTCTTCGAGGAGCGGGTTTGGCTTTTTCATGGACGGCCCTGCTTATTATTGGAAGTCCGGCAGGCGCTCCGAATCGTGGAACGGCGCGGGATGCAGGGCCAGTATCGAACGGCTTGCGCCGGCACAACATGCACGTTCGGCAGGCAAGGTTGTACTTTTCACAGGCACGGCAGGCACAGGCATAAAACCTGGCAGGCACAGTCAAGCCGCGTACCTGCGCGTTGGTTAACCTCGGGGTTTCTTTTGTGAACTGCCAGGAACCTGCCATGAGCGATATCCCGCTGCTGCCTCACGTCGAAGCCTTTTTGCGTCGCCGTCATGGGCTGTTTATCGACGGCGCCAGTGTGCGCAGCCACGCCGATGCACGCCTGAGCGTGACCAACCCCGCCACCGGCCAGGTGATCGCCGACGTGGCCGACGCAGACCTGGCGGATATCGACGCCGCGGTCGCTTGCGCCAACCGTGGTTTCCAGCTGTGGTCCCAGACCGCTCCCGCCATCCGTGGCAACGTGCTGCTGAAACTGGCCGACCTGCTGGAACACCATCGCGAAGAACTGGCGCAGATCGAAACCTGCCAGTCGGGAAAAATCATCCAGATTTCCCGCGCCTTTGAGGTCGACCAGGCCGCGCACTTCCTGCGCTACTACGCAGGCTGGGCCACCAAGCTCAGCGGCCAGACCCTCACGCCGTCGCTGCCTTCGTTCAATGGCGAGCGCTACACCGCCTTCACCTTGCGCGAACCGGTGGGCGTGGTGGTGGGCATTGTGCCGTGGAATTTCTCGACCATGATCGCCATCTGGAAGCTCGCCTCGGCACTGGTGACCGGTTGCAGCATCATCATCAAGCCCAGCGAATTCACACCGCTGACCCTGCTGCGCATCGCCGAACTGGCCATCGACGCCGGGTTGCCGGCGGGGGTGCTCAATGTGCTGACCGGCGGCGGCCAAGTCGGCAAGGGGCTGGTGGAACACCCCGGCACGCACAAGGTGTCCTTCACCGGCTCAGTGCCCACCGGTATTGCAGTAGGCCGCAGTGCCATGGGCGCCGGGCTGACCCGCGCGACCCTGGAACTGGGTGGCAAGAACGCCGCCGGCTTCCTGCGCGACATGGATGTAGACAAAGCGGTGGATGGCATTATCGAAGCGGGTTTCCTGCACTCGGGGCAAATCTGCGCAGCGGCCGAACGTTTCTTCGTGCACCGCTCGCAAATCGACGCCGTGCTGGAAAAACTCAAGGCGCGTCTCAGCCGCCTGACCATCGGCTCGCCCCTGGATGAACACACCGAATTCGGCCCGGTGACCCACCAGCAACACCAACAAAAACTGCTCGGCTACTTCAACCAGGCCCGCGCCGAAAACAACACGATCATCCACGGTGGCCACCTCATCGACCGCCCCGGCTGCTACGTCGAACCCACCGTGATCCTCGCCAACCACCTGCACGACACCCTGCTCAACGAAGAGACCTTCGGCCCCATCGCCACCTTCCTGCCCTACGACGATGAAGACGAACTACTGACCATGATGAACCACGGGGCCTACGGGTTGAGCGCCAGCCTGTGGACCAATGACCTGGGCAAGGCCCTGCGCATGATCCCGGCCGTCAAGGCCGGCACCCTGTGGGTGAACATGCACACCTTGCTCGACCCGGCAGTGCCGTTTGGTGGCAGCCGGTCTTCGGGATTAGGGCGGGAGTTTGGCAGTGCGTTCATTGAGGACTACACCGAGCTTAAGTCGGTGATGGTTCGGTATTAAGGGCTGAGTGCCGACGACCGGAATCAGGGCGCAGCTTTGGCGGGTGGGCCACGAAACAGGTTCCTGGAAATGATGTCGGCCTTCAGCATCTTGAGTTGCAGATGACGATTCACTGCGCCAACTCCTTCCATATAACGGGTGACATGGCGCTTCCACGTATCGACCAACACGAAGGGCGCCAAGCCAATTGCAACAAACGGAAAAATAACCAAACCGAAAAGAATTTTCATAAGTTCCAAGCACCCTTGCAACAAATTCACAGGGCCCAAGGATTTTTCATAATGCAATTTCTTGGTCAACACGTCGGAAATCAGGTTCGTGCCGATGGCGGCGGTTACAAACGGGAAAACAAAGAGGAACAGGTTGGAGCGGTGTTTCACCTGGTCAAACAGAGCACCGCTGATTTTGCCTTTTTCGTGCAGTGACTGCGCCAGCCCATTGAATGCGTCGATGGAGACCACGGCACACGCGGCAATCGAAATCAGCGCAACGCCGGTCGCCACGACAACTTGCGGCGTGGTGTCTTTGTCGAGAATGAAGCCAATCACCGCCATCACCAACACAAAGGCCATCACCAAAAAGCCCAGTTGCACATCCAAGCCAAACAACAATTCGTAATTCATCCGTGAACCTCTCTATCAACACTAATTAAAATAACCAACTGTCACTGATAAGGAATCAAGTGATCGTGCTCCAGATCCCGCATCAACTCGCTCAACATCTCGCTTTCGCTGCGGGGCTCGGTCATGGGGATGTACCAGGTCGTAGCTGTCCAACCACCACGCTTGTAAGCATAGGTTTTGAGCAGTTGCCCGTCCTTGAACAGCGAGCCGTGCAACTGGCGCTCGTAGGTGTAGGGCACTGGCACGGTCAACAGCGTCAACGCGCCAAGTATCGCCGGGAGCGCACCGGCCCCTTTACCGCCGCGTTGATCGACCAACAAGCTGTAGCCCGTCTTGCTGAAACCGCCATCCATAAAACTGAAGGCACCTGTGTCACGCAACAACTGGATAACTTCGCGTTGCGTCTGCTGTTCAAACCTCGACACGGGCGACGGCATCGTGACACTCATCGGCACGTAGGCACGCTCTGCCTTGTAATCCAACGGGTTGAGGGCGGTACCGCAACCACCGAGCAACAGCACGGCGGCCAGTAACGTAGTCCTGATCATTGTGCGTGCTCTTCGGGCAGCAGCCCGTCGCGCTGTACATCTTCGGCAAAAGCCCGTGCAACACGGTGACCGCTCTGTAGCTCCATCCCGCCAGGGCCATCCAGCAGCCAGGAATATTTGTGGGTGACGTTGCGGTAGCTGTACTGCTTGAGCTGCTTCCCATTGTGCTGCAGGGAGAACTCGGTGGTGGTGTCAATGCTCACGGACAGGGGCAGCAGAAACAGAGTTGCCGCGCTCAGCAGTACCACCGGGAAAGGCGGCATATCACGCTGAACGTTGTAGCGCACCCACACCGAGTAATCGTCCGCGTTGCCCCGGCCGCTTTCGACACTGCGAAACACCCCAGTCTCACGCAATTGGTTACGAATTTGTGCTGCATTAAGCGGGTCATCGATCATGACGTGGATCGGCTTGAGATATTCCTTGCCATCCGGCAATGCACGCTCAGGAAGCGTATGGGTGGTTGCACACCCGGTCAGCAGCGCCAGGGCGCTGAACGTAATAAAACGGTTCATGGGCGTGTCTCGTGAAGGATGTTCTGGCCCGCGCCGGATGGCAGCGGCGCGATGATATAAGGGGCGGCGCTGCGATAATCCAGCGGCAACAACTCCAGAGCCGGCAGGCCCGCAACAGAGTGCCGCGCTAGCGGCTCATCGCGTGCTTGCTGGTCGCGCCAGCGGAAGGCACACAGCGAAGCGCCAAGGCATAACGAGCGAAATTCACCGAGGTAATAGGCGTTGCCGGCCTTCAGGCGCAGTGGCAGGTTGAATTTCTCTCGCGCCTGCACCGAGGTGTAGGTCGTCCCCAGAGGGGGTGAATAACTGCTGGAGAAAAACTGAAAATCATAGAACTCATAATCCCCAGGCTTGAGCGCCAACACGAATACACTGGCGGCACCGGCCGCATCCTTCACATCCTGAGGTGTTTGCCGACCGACGCCCACCCAGATCGCTGCGGCGCCAAACTCGGAACCGCGCTTGCGAAACAGTAAACGCTGATTAGGCGCAGGAGATGCGCTAAGGCTCTGCGGGCCGATTGATCCGACTACATAAGCGACCGGGTCCTGGGGGCCAGGTTGCAACGGCTGGCTAACCAGCGACGCAGACTGAGTACCGCAACCTGCCAGGGCTGCCGTAATCAAGAACAAGGCCAAAGGCCGAGAGAAGCGAGACATATCGAACCCTGAACGCAGGCATAAAAATAAACGGCAGGCGTCAGGAAAAATATGGGATGAGCCTTCCTGGCGCTGCGCCTCGCGTCACTGCGAGGGGGGCGAATGGTACGGGGGGAATCGCGGTTTGACTACAGATGATCAGCAGCATTTGTCAGCGCTCGGTGAAAGCCACTCATATCACCGCCTCCGCCTCAATCTCAATCAACCACTGCGGCAACGACAACCCGCTGACGATAATCCACGAAGACGGTGGCGGGTTGTGCGGGAAGCGCTCAAGTAGCGCATGGGCGATCGACGCTTGCTGCTCACGGGCAGACTCGACGATATACAGCCGCAGCATGATCACATGAGACAGGTCGCCACCGACCTCGGCCAGCACCTTTTCGATATTGTCCAACGCTGCGGCGGTCTGTTCGGCGATGCCGGGGCCGACCGTGTGCTCTTGAGCATCTACCCCCACCTGCCCCGACAGCATGATTCGCCGGCCCTCTGGCACTTCCATGGCCTGGCTGAAACCGTACTGCAGGGAGTTGAATACCGTCGTGGGATTAATAACCTTTCGTTGCATGACCAATCCTTGTTGTCAGTAGGAAAACAAGGCTAACCCAAAGGAATCGCTAAGGATGATGGTTCAACATCCAGCAACATGTTCGTGGGTGAAGCGCTGAACCTTGAGTGCCCGGCGGCCTGATGAAAACGCGCAAACCCGCCAGGCAATGACATTCCCCTGTGGGAGCCGTCGAGCTTTAGCGAGGCCGCGATAGCGGTGGGTCAGGCAATGAGTATGTTGACAGTGCCGCCGCCATCGCAGCCTCGCTAAAGCTCGACAGCTCCCACATTGGATCGGCTGTGTCTCAGTAGATAGTGATCCATGCTGGAACTTCACTGCTATCATCCAGCCACTACTTATGACATGGAGGTCGCTATGCACCAGGTAACAACCCTCGCTTGCTTACTGGTATGCGGCGCCCTCACCGGCTGCAGTATCACGCAAACCGTCACCCCCGTTCCCTCCTCAACTGTTCACTCGCCCGAAATCTGCATGATTCCCGCCGCAGGCTTGCGTGAAGGCTTCAATACGACTTACACCGCTCAATTACGCAGTAAGGGCTTTCAACCCCGCGAGTTGCCGCCAGGCGCCCCGCCCGCCAGTTGCGCGCTGTCGACCACTTATATCGGTACATGGAGCTGGGACATGGCGCTGTACATGAGCTTCGCCGATATTCAGGTGTTCGAGAACGGTCGAAGGGTCGGACAGGCGTTGTATGACTCAACTTCGGGTGGCGCCCGAATGGGCAAGTTCATCGACGCGCAAAGCAAAATCATCGAGATGACCAGTCAGCTGTTTCCCAATGCTGATTACGGCATGACTCGACGTCAGGCTGACCTTCTTCCCTAGAGCGAGCTCATCCACCTGCCTGCGCCACACTTCATACCACCTTCTGTAGGAGCGAGCTTGCTCGCGAAAAACCCACAGGCGCCGCACTTACTCAGGAAGCACGCGTTATCGTTGACGTTTTTCGCGAGCAAGCTCGCTCCTACATGGCATTATCGTGCCAGGCTACCAGGTGCCCATCGCCAGGCTGTGCGGTGAAAATTCAGCGAATTGCCAACGCAAGGCCAACGCTGCCGGGCGGCGGACCACATGTTCCACCGTCACCGTCCACAAGCGCTGCGCGCCTTCGAACTCAGCTACTTGCGGCCCGCTCAGGATCAACGAAGTACGCCCGGCCACTTGCAGCACGTCACCCGTCTCAAAATCAACAAACAACAACCCCGCCACCGGGTTGGCGTGCAGGTTGCCGAGGGTGTTGAAGAACAGGTTGCCGGCAAAATCCGGGATGGTCAGTACGTTACCTTCCACTCGCACAAATCCCGTATTGCCGCCTCGGTGGGAGACGTCCACCGAACGTTCGCCGTGCAGTTCGACGTAGCTGGCGACGAAGAAAGTGTCGGCGTGGCGGATCAGCGCTTGAGCTGCATCGTCCAGGCGGTTGCTGCGCTCGGCCAGGTTGCCGGGTTTGCGCGCAATGCCGGCGACGGGGCGCAGTTGGATGTACTTGGGGCAGTTGCCGAAGGTGTGTACCACCTCGACCGTGAAGCCCTCCTGCTCAAGCGTTCCAATGCGGCCATTCATGCGATTGCGGCGGCGGGTGTTGAGGTCGATGCCCAGCAGGCCAATGGCCGAGCCATCCGTTATTCCAGCCCAGGCGGGATCAGTTCTGGAAGGCAGGCTGTCGATCTGCAGCGTGTGCGGATCTGGTGAGTGCGCGAAGCCTGGTGCGCCCTCCAGCATCGTCGCCCAGGGGATGCCTTGTTCGTCCACCACGCCCGCGATCAAGTACGGCAGCAGCGGATAGAAATCGCGGTGCTGCTCAGGCAGATGATCACGAATGACCTTGGGCCCGATCATGGCCATGCGTTCAGAGACGCCGGCACTTTCCTGCATGTGTCGTTCGCCGACATGCCAAGGGGTTGGTTCAATCGAGTGCATGGCGCTCACCTCCGGTTAGATACTGAAGATGCTGCACCCACACCGCGATGGAGAGAATGCCCACCCTGGGCAATCCACTATTACGCCAACTGAAACGCCGGATGCTCGCGCAACGCGGTGACGCAGTAGTCGACAAAGCTGCGCACGCGCATCGACGCATGACGACCTTCGCGGTAAACCACATACACCGGCTGCGGCGGCAACTCGAAGGTAGGCAACAGACGCTGCAACTGGCCGCTCGCCAGGTGTTCGTGCAGGGGGTAACTCAAGGCTCGAATCACGCCCGCCCCCTGCACCGCCGCATTGATCGCACCTTGGACAGTGGCGCAACGCAGCCGGGCGCGAGCCTTGAGGGTGTAATGCGGGAAATCCCAGTGCACCGGGTCGGCGCTGGCAATCAGATGATGCTGCTTGAGGTCGGCCGGATGTCGGGGTTCGCCCCGGTTCGCCAAGTAAGCGGGGCTGGCGCAAAGGACAGTGCCCACCTGCCCGACCTGCCGCGCAATCAGCGACGAACTGGGCAATTCGCCGACCAGCACCGCCACATCCAGCCCTTCTACGTGCAGGTTAGGGAAATAATCGTGGTAGTGCGCGATGACACGCACCGCCGGGTAGCGATCCGCATAGCCGGCCAACAACGGCGCCATGACATAGCGGCTGAACAGCAACGGCAGGAATATCCGCAGGTCGCCCTGGGCCTGCACATGCAAACCGTTGGCCGAAGCCTCGGCCGCGTCCACCGCTGCCAGCAGACGCACACAGTCGGCAAGGTAAGCCTGGCCTGCATCGGTCAGGCTGACCCCACGGGTGCTGCGTTGCAGCAACACCACGCGCAGGCGTGCCTCAAGGCGCGCAACCGCTCGTACCAGCGTCGGGCCGGAGACCTGCGCATGGCGTGCCGCCGACGCCAGGCTGGGTTGCCCGGCCAGCGCGGCAAACAGCTGCATATCGCGAAAACGCTCCATCAGGCGCGCTGCTTGGTCGCCGCGTTCAGGGCCGGGTCCTGCCCGAGGCGATGGCTGAGGAAATCCACAAACGTATTGACCTTGGCCGGTATGCGGCCGTTTTGCTGGAACACCACGTGGATCGGCAGCGGCGCCGGTTCGAAATCCTCCAGCACCAGCTCCAACTCACCCGCCGCCACCGCTGCCGCGACTTGATAAGACAGTACCCGCGTCATGCCCCAGCCCAGGCGGGCCAGGTTGATCGCGGCATTGTTGGCGGTGACCACCAGGCGTGGCTCGATCGGTACCTTCAGCGGCTGGCCGGCGTCGATGAATGTCCACTCACTGACCAGTTGGCTGGACGATGAGGTGACGAGCTTGGCCTCACGCAGCTGCTCGGGGCGCTGGGGCCGCCCGTGTTGGTCAAGATAAGCCGGCGATGCGCACACCACCCGGCGTACTTCGCCGACCTTGATCGTTTGCTGCAAGGATGGCTGCAGGTGGCCGATACGCACCGCCACGTCAACACCTTCGTCGGTCATATTGACCACCCTATCGACCAGCAAGGCGTTGATACTCACCAAGGGAAAACGGTCCAGATAATCCCCCAGTACCGGCGCCACATACAACTCGCCAAACAGTACCGGTGCGGTCACTGTCAACTGGCCGCCCGGGATGGAGTAACTGCCCGCCGCCGCTTCCTCGGCTTCGTCCAGCTCGGCAAGGATGCGTCGGCAATCTTCCAGGTAACGCTGGCCGGCTTCGGTCAAGTGCAGGCTGCGGGTGGTGCGCGCCAGCAACTGGGTGCCGATGCGTTGTTCCATAGCGGCAATGGCGCGGGTCACGCTGGGCGGCGACGTGTTCAGGCGCCGGGCGGCAGCCGCGAAGCCCTCCTCCTCGGCCACGGCCAGGAACACCTGCATTTCATGAAAACGGTCCATCGGTGCCCCTTGGTTGTTATTGCGATTGCAGCCCCACCGCCGTGCGCGGCATGCCAACGAAACCCGGCAGTGCTTCGATGCTAGCGAGCCAGGCGCGCACCTTAGGGTAGTCGGCCAGGGACACATTGCCTTCCGGCGCGTGGGCCACATAGGTGTAGAAGGCGATATCGGCAATGCTGGGCTGCTCACTGGCGAGGAAACGGCTCTGGCTCAGTTGCTGCTCCATCACGCTCAGCAAGGCATGGGCACGGTTGATTGCGCCGACAGTGTCCACCTCGGCGCCAAACACCGTGGCCAAGCGCGCCGTGGCAGGCCCGGCATGGAGTGGGCCGGCGGCGGCCGAGAGCCAACGCTGCACCTTGGCTTGCCCGACAAGGTCGCTCGGCAGCCATTGGCCGCTGCCATAGGTGCTGGCCAGGTAAATCAGGATCGCATTGGAGTCGGCCAGTACCATGCCGCCGTCATCAATCACCGGCACCTGGCCAAAGCTGTTCAGGGTGGTGAGGAACTCAGGCGTTTTATGCGCGCCTTGCTTGAGGTCCACCAGGATAAATTCACTCGCCAGCCCCAGCAGGGACAACATCAGCTCGACCCGGTGGGAGTGGCCGGACAGGGGAAAACCATAGAGTTTGATCGCAGGCTGGGTCATGACAGGCTCCAAATGAGTGGGTATCGACGCCAGGGATGTTCTACCGCTGCCCTGTCTGGCGGAATGACCAGGATTCACAATCCAGCATTTCATCCAGCGAAACAATCTTCATTGACGTCATGCCAAGACGGGCGCGAGGATTTCACGAAAAAATTCAAACTATCGCCGCCCCCATCGTTCACACCTTCACGTGCAACGTTAAGTAGGAGGCAACATGCAGTATCGACAAATGGGTCATTCCGGCCTGCTGGTATCGGAAATCATCCTTGGCACCGTCCCTTTTGGCGGTCGCGCAGAATTTGAAAAATGCGGTGCGGTGGATGTGCCCCTGGCCAAGCGCATGTTCGATATGGCGTTCGACGCCGGGGTGAATATGGTCGACACCGCTGATCTCTATTCCCACGGCTTGGCCGAAGAAGTGGTGGGCAAGGCGCTGGGCGACAAGCGTCACGACATTCTGCTAGCCACCAAGGGCCGCAGCCCGGTGGACGACAACCCCAACAACTCCGGCTCATCGCGCTACCACTTGATCCGCGCGTGCGAAGCCAGCCTCAAGCGCCTGGGTACCGACCACATCGACTTGTACCAACTGCACAACTGGGACGGCATGACGCCAATCGAAGAGACCCTGGAAGCCCTGCGCCTGTTGGTGGGTTCGGGCAAGATCCGCTATTTCGGCACCAGCAACTTCACCGCCTGGCAGATGATGAAAACCCTGGGCAAGGCTGAACTGCACGGCATGCTCAAGCCGATTACCCAGCAGATCTACTACACCCCGGAATCCCGCGAGGCCGAGTTCGAGTTGCTGCCGTTGGCCCTGGACCAGCAGGTCGGCACTTTGGTGTGGGGCCCGATGGGCGAAGGCTTGCTGACCGGCACAACCCGACGCGGGCACAAGCCACCGGCCAATACCCGCCAGGGCAGCGGTTGGCCGGAACCCTACGTCCACGACCAGGAACGTGCGCTGGACATTATCGAGACCCTCGCCGCCGTCGGCGATGAACACGGCGTCTCGGTCGCCCGCACCTGCCTGGCCTGGCTCAAGGATCGCCCGGGGATCACCTCGCTGATTGTCGGCGCCCGTACGGAAGCACACCTGCGCGATAACCTGGCGGCCACCGAACTGAAACTCACCGACGAGCAGTCGGCGCGCATCGAAGCCGTCACTCGCCGTCAGCCGTTGTACCCCTACTGGCACCGCTTCACCGCCGGGATTGATCGTTTTGATCCAGCGGAGCAACCCTTCCTGGCCGAGCATCAAAAAACCCTGGATGCGCGCCAGGACAAATAAAACAGCACCTGCCCCAATGTCGATGAATTAAGCGAACGCAATCCCCAAAGCAACGAAAATCCTATGTGGGAGCTGCGCTTGACTGAGTGGCATTGGGGCAAGCCCACATTTTCAGGGTTGCACCGAACGGCAATGCTGCCTATATTTCCCGCCTGGCGCTCTCTACGCCACCTTCCGCGGAAAGGGCTGCGCCCAAGACATCCCAGCTCCACCACATTTCTACGACTCCCAACCTTGAAGCGGAAAAGGTTTGTGCAAGGAGCTCGTATGTCGCAACGCCCTTTGGCCTCCTCTACCAATGGCCGCCTCAACCTTGAGCAGCAGCGCAAGCGCGCCAAGGAACTGTTGTCGCACCTGAAAAAACTAGACCCCAGCGCCACCTTGGCCCAGGCCCAATGGCAGGTCGCCAGGCAATTGGGTTTTGCCAGTTGGCCCAAGCTCAAGGCGCATATCGATGCCCTGGACTTTGCTGCGCGCCACCCCGGTTTCGAGGCCAGCGACGAGGCACGTACTCACCATTGGCGCTGTGGCAATGACATCGCCCACAGCTTGCAGGTGGCTGGGTTCAAGGGCCGCTTCCAGATGCTCAGCGACCCACTGTGCATGGGCCCCGTACGCAATCTTCCCAGCGCCGAATTCCGCCGCCTGCGCAGCGCTTTTATCAGCCAGACTTTTGCCTTGACCCCTGCTGATGTAAACCTGCGCGTTGACGGGGAATACACCCAATTGGACGCACTGGCCGGCGCCGAACATAGCGTGTTGTGGTGTGAAGCGGATGCCTATGACCAATTGTTCCTGATTCGCGCACTCTCAAATCTTGAACGCACGCCGAAAAAACTTGAGCTGATCGAGGTCGACCGCATACCGGGCGTCGAACGGTTTATCGGGATCGGGCAACTGGCGCCCGACGTGCTTGCCTGGCTATGGCCGCAGCGACGCTTGATCGACGACACGGCGGTGCACCTGGCCAAACAAGCCTGGTCGGCTTATTGCGACTCCTCGCCGACCAAGCTGGCAGAACTGGCCCGTACCGCTCACCCGAGCCTGCCGCTGCTTGCACCGGCGCTACGCCGCCAATTGCAGGAGTTGCCAGGAATTGAGGATGGCCTCTCACTGACCGAGCGCTTGGCGCTGAGGTATATCGCCGAAAGCGGGCCAGTGGCGTTTGCCCGGGTCTTCGCAGAGTTGATGGCCAGGCGCGAACCCCTGCCGTTCCTTGGCGACCTGATGTTTCATGCGCTGATGCGGCCGTTGATCGATGGCGAGCAGCCGTTGCTGGTGGAAACAGAGAGGGATCAACCATGGCCTAAGCGCCCCTTGGCGTTGACGCCACTGGGGCAGGCTGTATTGAACGGCGACACCAACTGGATGGACCACGCCAGCCATGAGCGTTGGGTCGGCGGTGTGTGCCTCAGGCCTCGGCAGCCCCATTGGCGAATGGGCAATCACCACATGCCCACCTGGGGTGAAGCCTGGCTTTAAGACGATTGCGAAACGGCAACGAGCCGCGAGCATCGCAAGTGATTAGACTGGCGTGCTGACCACGCCACCACGCTCTTCGAGACCTAGCCCATGCGCAACCTGTTCTTTGCCAGCCTCTGCTTGCTCACCACCGCCCTCGCAGGCTGCCAGCAACACCCGCCGGCCAATGACCAACTCGACGCCGTGCTCTGGACCCAGACGTCCATCGAGCACGAACTGATCTACCGCCAGCTCTTCGCCAATGCCACCCGTCAACTGGACGTCGCCCTGGCCGACCCGAGCTGGGACGCCCTGCCTTTTGCCCCACGCAACCTGGCCGGCCTGCCCCCGGCGGTGGTGGTGGATATCGACGAAACGCTGTTGGACAACGTGCCCCTCAACGCCCGCGACATCATCAACAATCAGGTCTATTCCTATGATCGCTGGAACACCTGGGTCGAGCAGGCCAAGGCCCAGGCACTGCCAGGCTCGGTGGCGTTCCTGCAGGCGGCCCGGCAAAAAGGCATCCAGGTTTACTACCTCACCAACCGAGAACACAGCCAGGTCGCGGCCACCGCCAAAAACCTGCGTTTGCGCGGATTTCCGATTGAGAGCGACGCACAGATCCTGGCGGCCAGCACCCCCACCGGCCACTGCGAAAGCGCGGGCTACGGCAAGAACTGCCGCCGCCAATGGGTCGCCAACCATGCCCGCGTGCTGTTGATGGCCGGAGACTCCCTGGGCGATTTCGTGCAGGCCGAGCACAACACCCTGGATGCACAGCGCAAGGCCGTCGAACCCTATGTGAATTGGCTGGGCCAGCGTTGGTTCCTGCTGCCCAACCCGAGCTACGGCAACTGGTACAGCGCACCGTATGGGGATGATGAGAGCTTGCCGTTTGCGCAGAAACGCAGGCTCAAGCAGCAGGCGTTGCTGTTGCAGCAATAGGGTGACGCCCTGCCGTGATGATCGTTCCCACGCTCTGCGTGGGAATACATCCTGTGACGCTCCGCGTCACGTTGTGCAGATGGGACGCGGAGCGTCCAGGGCGGCATTCCCACGCAGAGCGTGGGAACGATCAATGTAGGAGAGGGCTTATTGGGCGGGTCGCAACAACTGCATCTGCTGGCGATAATCATCCGTCACCTGCCGCGCCTGGCTGCTGCTGGTAATCACCCTCGGCGTAATCAGCACAATCAGCTCCGTGCGGTCCTTGGACTTGCCGGTATTGCCAAACAACCAGCGCAACCCCGGAATCTTCGCCAGGTAAGGCACGGCACTGACGCTCTCAGCGTTGTCCTGCTTGATCAATCCGCCGAGCAATACTGTCTGGCCACTCTGCACCGCCACCTGGGTGGACACCGAGCGCGTGGAGATGCGCGGGTTCACCGGCGTCTCACTGTTCCCCGTCGGGTTCTGGGCATCACTGACCTGTTGCTGGATATCCATGTACACCAGCCCACCCGGATTGATGCGCGGCACCACATCCAGGATCACCCCGGTCTGTACATATTCGACACTGCTCAAGGTGGTGTCGGCGTCCCCGGTATTGACGGTGGTCTGGCTGATGGGAATGTTGTCCCCCACCTGGATCTGCGCCGGCTGGTTGTTCATCACCACCAGCGATGGCGCCGATAGCACCTGGGTGCGGCCGTTGGTCTCCAGGGCGTGCAGGGCCACTTGCAGGTTGGAACTGACGAAGGAGTAGAACAACGAGTCCGCCGCCCCCAGCCCTGCCCCGCCACCGCCCAAGGCGCCTTGGCTGCCGGAAGCATTGGCCACCGTGGTGCTGGTGGAATTGCCGGCCAGGCGGCCCAGGTACCACTGCACCCCCAGGTCCAGTTCGCCGGTGAGCTTGACCTCCAGGATGCGCGTCTCGATCTGCACTTGCAGCGGTGGGTTGTCGAGGCGTTTGATCGCCGCTTCGATCTCTTTCCATTGCGCCGGGCGGGTGCGTACCAGCAGTTGGTTGCTGCTCTTTTGCGCGGTGATGCGCGTGCCCGCTTCGAGGTCGCTGGTGGGCGATGCCTGGGTGTTTTCGGCAGGCTCGGATTCAGGTTCTTCGGCTGCGGGCACCGGGGCGCTCGCCTGCAAACCGGCACTGGTGGACGAGGACAGGGTGGTGGTACGCAAGCCCGGTGCTACCTTCGCCGGGGCGTCATCCTTGATCGCGCCATTACCGTAGATCTGCCGCAGGTACTTGGCGAGGTCGGCGGCCTTCATATTGCGCACGTCGTACACATACATCTGCGGCTCGTTACCGCCGCCCTCGTCGATGGTGCGGATCCAGTCGCCCACTTCGCTGAGGTACTGGGGCTGGGAAGAAATCGCCACCACCGAGTTGGTGCGCTCGACCGGCAAGAACCGCAGCATGCCGGCCAGGGGTGTGCCACTGTCCGCGCCGAACATGGCTTGCAGCTCGGGCATCAGCTCGGCCACCGAGGCGCGTTGCAGGCCGAACACCGCCACCGACATGCCCTTGAGCCAGTCCACGTCGAAGGTGTCGATGGTGTCCTGGTAGTTGGCCAGTTCGTCGGGCGTGCCGGCCAGGCTCAGGACATTACGCGCCGGGTCGACCAACAAAAAAGCGTTTTCACGGGCGAAGGGTTTGAGCAGTTTCTGCATCTCGGTGGCCGAGATATAGCGCAGTGAAAACAGACGTGCCGAGAGGCCGCTGGCCGGTTGCGCCACGCGCATCTGCGGCACCAGCTTGCCCGCCACTGCCTGGTTGGCCGGCAGGATCACATAGCGGTTGCCCTGCTTGATCATGGCGTTGTCGGTCCAGGACAGCAGGGTTTCGAGAATCGACAGCGCCTGCTGTTTGTCCACGGGTTTGGAGGTGGAGAAGCTGACAGTGCCCTTCACGCCCTCGGCGATGCTGTAGTTCTCGTGCAACAGGTCGCCCATCACGCTGTTGATCACGGCCTCGATGGGCTGGTCGGCGAAGTTGAACACGATGTCGCCCCCCTGCTGCGGCACGTTTGCCGGCGCTGCGGGCTGGCGCACAAACGCTTGATTGCCACGAATCAGCTGGCGCTGCGGCGGAGCCTGGGTGGCAGGTGGAGGGCTTTCGGCCACAGGCGCCTGAAGCGCCGGGCGTTGTGCGCCGGTGCCCTGCAGGGCCTCGTGCAGCAGGTCGTCGTTCGGGTCGAGGGTGTCGGGCAAAGAGCCACAGCCGCTCAGGGAGACGGCGGTAGCCAGGCAAAACAGCGAAGTGCGCATATCAATCAAGGGAGAGACTCGCGGGGATGTGAGATCAGGGGTAACCGCTTACCGTAGAGGCTCAGGGTCTGGGTGCGCCCGTCCAGGGCAAAACGAGCGTATTGCGGGGTCAGGTGTTCCAGGCGCCAGCCGTTGGGCAACGCCTGGCCCAAGCGCACCGTGAGCGTTGGGCCACCGGCTTGCTTGAGCATGGCCATTTGCAGGTTGCCGGTGATCATGATGCCACTGAGGGTCAGGTTGGCCAGGCTCGCCACCTGGGTTTTACCCACCTCCCGGTCCGGGCGGCGATCCGGGCTGAACAGCGGCGCTTGCCAGGTACCGGCAAGGTCTCGCAACGCCGGCGTGGGAGCGGCCTGCACCTGGAACGAGGGAGGCGCGTGCACCGGCGCATCGGGTAACCACCGGGGGGCGTCGCCGATGCTGCTGAGGATCATCGCCATCAACAGCCCCAAGAGCCCGGCCAAGCCGAGCCAGCCCCATTCAAGAGGACGCAATGGGCCGATCATGGTGCCACCCGCGCCGGTTGCAGGTAGCCGCGCACCAGCAGTTGCACCGCCAGCTTGCCTGCCCCACCACTGGCTGGCGCCTGTTTGTCGCGACGAATATGCAGCTCATCGACGAACAGAAAAGGCGGCTGATATTCCAGCCCATGCAGGATCGCGGTCAGCGGTTCGATCGCGCAATTGAGCGTGAGGCTGACCTTGACCTGACGATAGGGCTCGCTGTCGTTTTGTTCAGGCGTGATCGGCTTGCGCTGGGTGAGGTTGCAGCCGCCGCCGAGGTTGGCGTGGCTGTTGATCAGGTCGGCAAGACGCTGCATCAGGTCGGCGGCGACCACGTCCGGGTCGTCCCCTGGCAACAGGCTGGCGCTGCTGGCCGGGTCTTGCTGTGCCTGCGCCAGCTGTTCGCGCAAGGCATCGCCCTGGCGTATGACGCTGGCATAGCGCTGCTGCTGTTCACGCAACTGTTCGGCCTGTTCACCCATGGCCCGCAGCGGCCCGGCGAACCAGCTGTCGATCAACAGCCAATAGGCCGCGCCGAGCACCAACGCCAGGGTCAACAAGGCGGCGCCGCGGCGTTCACGGCGTGTGAGGGGTCGGCGCATCGGCGGCCTCCTGGCGTAGGTGGGCACGCAAGGCAAACTGGTCCTTGCCGGTACGTGCGTCGGGTTGGATCACCCCTTCGAACTGTGCGTTGTCCAAGCGCTGGCAGCCTTTGATGCGGCTGATCAGGCCACTGGCCTTGGCGCTCTGGCCGGAAAAGCTCACCTCGCCGTCCTTGACGTCCAATTGGTCGAGCCAGGTGTCGGCGGGCAGACAGTTGGTCAAGTCATTCAGTAGGCCGGCCAGGGGGGGTTGCGCCCGTTTGCGCTGGGACAGGTACTGCGCCGCACCACGGGTGTTGAGCAGTTGCTGGCGCAGGGCGTGCACCTGCGCGACCTCGGCTTTTTGCTGTTGAACAGTGGCGTGCATGCTGTCGAGTACCCGCTGGCGATCGTTGAGCCACAACAGCATCGCCGCAATCAGCAACGCGCCGCACAACCACGGCAGGCTGCGCTGCAATTGCTTGCCGGCAGAACGTGAGCGCGGGCGCAACGGCGCGGGCAGCAGGTCGATACCCAGGCCCGCCGCGTCCACACGGTGTGGGTAAAGGCCGAGGGCGGCACAGTCAGTGAGGACCTGGTCCAGGCGCTCGCGCAGGATCGCCACCACCCTCACCTCCAGGTGGCTGGGCATGCGCTGCTCCAGGCGGGCGACAAAGTAGAGCTGCTCGGCGTTGAACGGGGTATAGCGGTCCAGTTCATAGCCAACCACCTCCACGAGGTTGCGCGCGGCAGCCAGAGGCAGTTGCACGCTTTGCTGCAACACAGCATCAGGAGCAAGCATCAGCACCTGGCGCGCATTGCCTGGCACCACCGGTGCCGTGAGCGGCCAGTGATGAACGTGCTCGGGCGGGTCCTGGAACGCCAGCCACTTCGGCACACAGCCGCGTAACTCTGTGAGCCACAGGCGCCAGCCTTGTTGCAGCAGGCTGCCGCGCCAATAGCGGGCAATTGGTTCGAGTTGAATCATTCTTGCCACCGCACCACCCGATAGGGCTGTGCGCTGTCCTCCGCAGGGCTTAATAAAAGGGTCAGTCGCAGGCGTGCCTGATAGCCGCCGGGGCGCTCGGCGCGGCTGTCGATTTCCACGACCTGGCCGGGGTCGACGCCCTCGGCGTCCTGGCGTGGCAGGTTCAGCGCCTTGCGCATCAAGGGGCTGGCGAATGCCGAAGCGGGCCGGTCGAGGTCGCTCCACAAGGTAATTTCCGGCAGTAGTTCGCTGTAGAGCGCCTGGGTCATGCCGGGAAGTTGACGCACTTGCTCCAGTACCCGAAACGGCGCCAGGCCCTTATGGCGCCGCGTCTCAAGGGCCTTGGCCAACTGCTGGGCCTGAACCGGTGTGGCGCCGCAGGCCAGGGCCAGGCGCGTGAGGTCTTGGGGGGCAGCGTTGACCAGGTACAACTTGCCACGCTCACTGCGCAGACTGACCTGCAAGCGGGCGTCGTCGAAGGTCAGCGCCATAGAACGCCCGTCCGCCACCCACTGCCCTTGCGCCATGACCTGTGCGATACCGGCCTGGGCGGCCAATAGTGTCTGGGTATGCTGGCGCAGCCACAGCGCCTGGCGACTTTGCAGTTGCACCCACCCGGCCAGGCCACCCAGCAATACGCTGAGCAAGGCCAGCACCCACAACACCAGCAACAGGGCCGCACCGCGTTGGCGCTTCATTCTTCGCTGCTCGCGCTGGACAGGTTCAGGCGCAGCGCAACCACCTGGGCGACCCATGGCACCGGCCCGTCGACGGAGGCGTCGATGCGCACCGCTGTGGGCAGGCGCCGGGGCCAGGGCCACGGGCTCAACCAGTCGGTGGGCTGGCCCAGTGGCGAGACACCGCGATAGCTGAACTGCAGCGCCTCGACGTTGTGCAAAAGTACCTGCGGCTCATCGCGCTGCGCGTTGGCGTGGGAGGCCCTCTGCGAAAAAGCCACCTGCAGATCCTGCCCGACCCGTTGCAGGGTAAAGCGCTGGATCCCCCCGCCCAATACACCGGGCAAGGTCGCCACAAATTGCAGACGCTCAGGCGTGCCGATAAAAAAACCTTCGGCCTGGCTGTCATCGCCAGTGAGCTTTAGCGGCAGCGCCTCGCTGATCGAGGTGCGCAAAAACTGTTGGGCGGCGCGCATTTCATCCAGGCTGACGGTGTAGGCCTGTGCCTTGGCCACCGCCCGATTGGCCCCCAGCAACGCTGCGCTCACCAGCAGCAACAACACCGACAGCAGGCTGAGCACCACGAGCACTTCCAGCAAGGTGAAACCCTGCTCACGGCGCTTCACAGGCGCGCCTTCAAAGTGCTGAAGTGCGCCTGATGCGCGCCTTCACGCACGTTCAGGTCAAGACGAAACAGGTGCGGCTGTTGGCGGGTGCTGGTCAGTTGCCAATGGATGCCGTCGAGTTGGCCTTGGCGGGTTCCTTCAATCAGCGGGCCGGCAGCTTCCTGGTCCAGCAGCGTGAGCGCGGCATGGGTAAGGCGGTCACTGCGGGCCACCTGGGACAAGGCGCGCGCGCTCTGGCCGAAGGCAACCAGCAACACGCTGCTGCACACCGCCATCAACGTCAGGGCGGCGAGCATTTCCAGTAAGGTGAAGCCGGCCTGGTGCTTCATGGCAGCGCCTTGGATTGCACACTGCCGGTGAGCCAGCCAATATCGATGCGCCAACGCCGGCTGCCGTTGGCCAGCAGCAGGTTGCCGCCGGTAGAACTGCCGTCGGGATAGAACACCACGGCGGACCCTGCCTGCTCGGCACTGTGCAAGGTCACTTGCACCTGCGCTGGCCACTGCTGTGACGCACGCCCTGAAGCCTGGAATGTGCGGCCCTGGAGGTCAAACCGAGTGTGCGTCGCCTGGCCGCTGACGATGGCGCTCGCGCGCGTGGCGCGCAGCGCCTCGACCATCTGCGCGACCACCCGCCGCTCCTTGGCCACCTGCAGCCCTTGCCGTACACCCAGCCCCAACAAACCCGCCGCAATGCCGATCAATAGGATGACCACCAGCATCTCCAGCAGGGTAAAGCCTCGCTGGGCCACGGGCGGGTTATTCCCAGTTGCCCAGGTCGGCACTGTAGCCCTCGCCGCCGGGTTGGCCGTCCTGGCCGTAGAAGATCAGGTCGAAGGCGCCGTGCTCACCGGGGAAGCGATAGCCAAACCCGTGGCCGAACGGGTCTTTCAGCTCCGAAGGCTTGGCGTAGGGGCCGGCCCAGTTCGAAGCACTGGCCGGCTTGTCGAGCAGCTGTTGCAGGTTGTTGGGCGGCGCGCCCACGTCCAGGGCGTAGCTGTCGATCTTCATGCTCAAACTGGCCAGTTGCGCCTTGCCCGCGCCGTACTTGCCCTTGTCCACATTGCCACCGACCTGGCGCACCACAATGGTCGCGACAATGCCCAGCAGCACGATCACCGCCAGCATTTCCAAAAGGGTGAAGCCGCCTTGGCGGTGTCGGGTTTTCATCGGTTCTGCCCCTTGAAAGTTCATATATGGCTGGTGAGGCTCATCAGCGGCAGCATGATCGCCAGCATGATCACCGCCACCAGCACCGCCATGACCACGGTCAGGGTCGGCACCATTGCCGCGAGCAAGCGTTCGATGGCGCGCTTGGCCTCGACGTCGAAGATGTCGGCAACCTTGAGCAGCATGCTGTCCAGTTCGCCGGCCTGTTCACCGACTTCGATCATGTGCAGCGCCAGCTCCGGTAGCAGCGGCTGGCGACCGAACGCATCGGCCAGCGTACCGCCGCCCTTGACCCGTTGCGCTGCCAGCGCCACTTGCGCCTGGAGCGCACGGTTGCTGCAGACTTGCCGGGCGATCACCAGCGCGGGCAGCAGCGCCACGCCATTGCTGAGCAACGTGCCGAGGGTGCGGGTCAGGCGGGCGGCTTGCACCCGTTGCAACAGCGGGCCGATCACGCGGATGCCCAGCAGGTGACGGTCGTAACGCTCACGGCGCAGGGGGGCGCGCAGGCGCGCCGCCAGGATCCACCCACTGATCGACAACCCGGCCAGCACCACCAGGCCATAGGCACCGAGGAACTCGCCGAGCGCCAGGATCACCTGGGTGATCAGTGGAATCGGCACGCCAAGGTCCTGAAAAATCGGCACGAATTGCGGCACCACATAGGCCAGCAACAGCGCCAGGGAACCCAGTACACCCACCACCAGGAACGCCGGGTAGATCAGCGCATTGATCACCTCGCCGCGCAGTAACTGGCTGCGCTCCAGGTAGTCGCTGAGCTGGCGCAAGGTGCCCTCCAGCGCCCCGCCGGCCTCACCGGCGCGCACCATGCTCAGGTACAGCGGGGAAAACGTGCCGCCCTCCTCCTCCAGCGCCGCCGACAGCGGTTTGCCGGCCTTGACCTGGTCGCGAATGCGCTCGATCAAGGCCTGCACCTGGGGATGGCGGGCTTGCTTGAGCAACAGGTTTAAAGCGCGTTCGAGGGGCTGGCCGGCGCCCAGTAGCGTGGCCAATTGCTGGGTGAAACTCACCAGCGCTACGCCCTTCAACTGCCCACGTGCCTGGCGCAACAAGGGGCCGCTGGCCGTTTCGATGTGCAGCAACAACCACCCGCGCTGATGCAAGACGGCGACAGCGGCCGCTTGGTCAATGGCCTGCAACGTGCCGCTCTGGGCCACGCCCTGGCTGTCCAGGGCGCGGAACTTGAACAGGCTCACGCGTCATCTCCGCGGGTGACGCGCAGCACTTCTTCCAGGGAGGTGACACCGGCCAGGGCCTGGCGCAAACCGTCTTCATACAAGGTGCGCAAACCGGCGCGGCGGGCGGCGTGCTCGAGGCTGGCGGCGTCGGCGTGGCCCATCAGCAAGCCACGCAACTCATCGTTCATCACCAACAATTCAGTGAGGGCGCTGCGGCCGTGATAGTCACCGCGGTAAAGCAGGATCGGACGCTGCTCGGTCAGGCGATCCAGGCCATGCTCCTTGATCAATTCCGCTGGGGCCTGGAAGGCTACTCGCGTGGCCGGGTCCAGGCGCCGCACCAGGCGCTGGGCGAGAATACCGCTGACCGTGGAGGCAATAAGGTAGCTTTCCACGCCCATGTCCAGCAAGCGCGTGATACTCGCCGCAGCGCTGTTGGTGTGCAGGGTCGAGAGGACCAGATGGCCAGTGAGTGACGATTGGACGGCAATGCGGCAGGTTTCCAGGTCGCGGATTTCGCCGATCATGATCACGTCCGGGTCCTGGCGCACGATGGCGCGCAGCGCTCCGGCAAAGTCCAGGCCGATGGCCGGCTTGACCTGGATCTGGTTAATCCCTTCAAGCTGATATTCCACCGGGTCTTCCACGGTGATGATCTTGCGTTCAGCGGTATTGAGCTGCGACAACGCGGTATAGAGCGTGGTGGTTTTGCCCGAGCCCGTAGGCCCGGTGACCAACAGGATGCCGTGGGGCCGCGCCAATAGATCCTGGAAGGCCGCCAGGCGCGGGCCATCAAAGCCCAGGCTGGGGAAATCGAATTGCACGGTTTGCCGGTCCAACAGGCGCATCACCACCGACTCGCCGAAGCTGGTGGGCACCGTGGACACCCGCAGATCCAGCGCCTTGCCCTGGATGCGCAGCATGATGCGCCCGTCCTGGGGCAGGCGTCGTTCGGCGATGTCCAGGCGCGCCATTATCTTCACCCGCGAGATCACCGCCGCCGACGAACTGGCAGGCGGTGCTTCGGCGTCGTGCAGCACGCCGTCGATGCGGTAGCGCACCTTGAGTTGGTTTTCGAAGGGTTCGATATGGATATCCGAGGCGCGCTGTTCCACGGCGCGCTGCAGGATCAGATTGACCAGGCGAATCACTGGCGCTTCGGAGGCCATGTCCTTGAGGTGTTCGATGTCTTCCAGCACGCCGCCCTGCTCATCGAGGTTTTCGATCAGGCTGCCCATGGCGGAACGGCCCTGGCCGTAATAGCGCTCGATCAGCGTGTCGACTTCATTACGCGAACCGACGGCCAGCCAGACCGGCACCTCACAGGCATACGCCAGGGCCTGGAACGGATACCACTGCGCCGGGTTGGCGGCCATTACACGCAACCCGCCCTGATGCCACCCCATGGGCACGACCTGGTAATGACGCATAAAGCGCTCGGTAAGCACGGGAAGCGGGTCGAGCAACGGTGGCGCCGCGTCGGCCAGCAGCAGTGGCGCATTCAGCAAATCGGCCCAGGCGCGAGCCAGTTCGACCTCGGACACCAGGCCCAGGCGCGTGAGTAAACCGAGCAGGTCGCCAGGCTCAGTGGATAAACGCTGGGCGCGTTCCAGATCAGCGATTTTGAGCCCGGCGTGCTGCATCAGCCACGCGCACACCTGGTCGGTATGCGGGATCTGCATTTTGCAAGCATCGATGGGCGCTGACGACATCATTGAGGAATATCTAACGTTGCGAAAAGTATGGCTATTTAGAACTACCGAACAATGCCATTAGTTCGCCATAGCCCAGGCAGGCGTTAGCCGGGTGTATCGACTGGAAGTTATAGCCCTAGTTCCGGACGAGGGGGTAATTAAATACAAAACATTGCCAAATGCACTGATTTAGAGCGTTAGCAGCCAATAGCCACTAGTTGCAATTAGCCATAACGGCGGGTCATTCAGGTGCTCTCTCTTTCAATTAACTGACAGTGCAAAAGATTCAAGCGCTTAACTTCATCGGTGGCTAATACGCCCAGACTTTGCAGGACGCGTGTGGCAGCGAGGACACCAATCTCCAACGCGGGTGGCTGGAGGGTGCTGAGGCTGGGCAACAACATGTGGGCAAACGGGTAATCGCCAAAACCCAATACGGCGCAGTCCTGGGGGATGCTCAGCCCGGCGCGTTGACCGGCCAGCAAACCGCCCGCGGCGAGGTTGTCATTGGCGAAGAAAATCGCATCGGGCGTGATCGCCTGCCCCATCAGCGCTTCCATGGCTTGCTTGCCGGCTTCGAAGGGCGCACGGTCGGCGTCCGGCACAAAGACCCACGGGTGCACACCCAACTCGGAGAGGGTCGCGGTAAATCCATCGCGCCGCTCCAATGCGCTGAAGTCGCCCACTGCACTGTTTTGTACGAAGGCGATGCGTCGATAGCCTTTGCCATGCAAGTAGCGCGCGGCGGTGACGCCCACTTCATAATGAGAAAACCCCACTTGCAACGGCGCGCGTTCCGGCACGTAGTCCCAGGTTTCGACGATCGGTATATCTGCCTCGGCGATCATCTTCTCGGTGCCAGGGCTGTGAAAGCGGCTGGTCAGCACCAGCGCTGCCGGCGACCAACCGAGAAAAGCGCGCACCGCGCTTTCCTCCTGCTCGACGCTGAAATAGCTGGAGGCCAGCAACAGTTGGTAGCCGTGACGATTGAGGGTGTCGCTGAAGCCCTGCAGCGTATTGGCAAAAATCGGCCCCGAGATATTCGGAGTCACCATCGCAACGATTTTGCCGCGCGCGGAGGCCAACCCGCCGGCCACCAGGTTCGGCACATACCCCAACTGCGCGACTACCTGGGCGATACGTTCACGGCGCTCGGGTGACACCTGTTCAGGTTGGTTGAAGTAACGCGACACCGTAATGGCCGACACCCCGGCCTGGCGCGCCACGGTATTGAGGGTGACGCGGCCGGCGCCCCGGCGCTTGCGCGGTTTGTGTTCGTTCACGGCAAAAACCTCAAAAAGGAATATAAAACTAATTTTTTAGTATTTGACGCTCTAAACCGACGCCTTCAATAATGCCGATGTTAGCGCTAACAAAGCGCACTGTCTGCTACTCGCTCGAGCGAATGCCCAAGACATTTTCAGGCGCTGAAGGTCGCAGAACCGCAGCGGACCAGGGTATTTTTTCGAGCGGGCACAGCATGCATAACTTTCCACGGCACACCCATTTGTTGCTTCTGGCAGGCCTCTGCGCCTTGCCCGTCTGCGGCGCTGTAGCGGCTGACGAACAGGAACCCACGCTCCAATCCGTGACAGTCACCGCTACCCGCCGCGAAGAATCGCTGCAAAAAGTCCCGGTGGCCGTCTCGGTGCTCGATGGCGAGCAACTGGAGCGTGACAATCGCAACGGGGTGGCGAGCATCGCGCAGCAAGTACCGTCGCTGAACTTTCGCACCGGCGCCTCGAACAAGGACACCTCATTGTTCGTGCGCGGCGTGGGCACCATTTCAACCTCGCCGGGCGTTGAGCCAACGGTGGCCACGGTGATCGATGGCGTGGTCTATGCACGCCCCGGCCAGGCCACACTCGACCTGTTGGATTTGGAGCGCATCGAAGTGCTGCGTGGCCCGCAAGGCACGCTGTTCGGCAAGAACGCGTCGGCCGGTGTGCTGAATATCACCAGTAAGGCGCCGACTGCCCAGACCCACGGTTTTATCGACCAGTCGTTCTACAGCGGCCATGAAAGCCGCACGCGCTTTGGCATCGGCGGCAGCCTGGTGCCGGAGGTGCTCAAGGGCTCGATCAGTACTTTGTTCGGCAGCTACGACGGTAACGTCGACAACCGCCACAACGGCCAGGAGGTCAACGGTTACAACCACAAGGGCATTCGCGGCAAGCTGGAGTTCACGCCCAACGACGACGTGAAGCTGACCCTGAGCGCCGATTACATGCAGTCCCACGATGACGCGCCCAATGGTGTGGTCAGCAAGTCCCTGAACCCGGCGTTCAGCAATGCCTTGAGGCCGGTGCGCGCCTCAAGCGACAACCGCGATATCAACACCGATACCCGCAGCCATGTGGAAGACATTAACAAGGGCTTGTCGGCGCAGTTGGATTGGAATCTGGGTGACTACACCCTCACGTCAATCACCGCCTGGCGCGGCTGGGACAACACTCAATATCAGGATGGCGACCGTCTGGGCACGGTCACCGCCGCGTTCCCCGGCACCGCTGACAAGGGCGACCTGGCGTTCGACCAATACTCCCAGGAGCTGCGCCTGGCCTCGCCCAAAGGCGAGTTCTTGGAGTACGTCGGCGGCCTGTTCTACATGCATGGCAAGGATGAGGAGACCTATCAGCGTACCCTCACCACCACGACGCGGGTCGATAGAGGCATTGCCGACTACAGCACCACCAGCGACAGCTACGCGGTGTTCGGCGAGACCACGCTCAACTTCACCTCGCGCTTTCGCGGCATCGCCGGGTTGCGTTACACCCATGACGACTTGAAGTACGACCATCGCCGCGTGTCCACCTCTGCCACTACCGTCAGCGGCATTCAACCGGCGACATCGAGTTCCGGTTCGGTAGACGAGGACGGTTGGTCCGGGCGGCTGGGCGTGCAGTACGACATCAGCGACACCGTGACCAGCTACCTCACTTACTCGCGTGGCTACAAAGGCCCGGCCTACAACGTGTTTTTCAACATGCAGCCGCGCGACACCGACGCGCTCAAGCCAGAAACCTCCAATACCTGGGAAGCCGGAATCAAGGCCACGGTCTGGAACAACCGCCTGACCACCAACCTGGCGGTGTTCCACAGTGACTACGACAACTACCAGGCCAACTTTTTCGACACCGTCGCCGGCCAAGTCGTGACGCGCCTGATCAACGCCGGCAGCGTCAGCACCGAAGGCGTCGAGCTCGATTACGCCCTGCAAGCCACTCAGCAACTCAAGCTCTCCGGCGCCCTGGCCTATACCCGAGCGCGCATCGATCAGTTCGCGTGCCCGCCAGGCGCAGCGGCAACCTGCAACGTCAATGGCAAACCACTGCCGTTCAGCCCGGACTGGAAAAGCTACGTGCGCGCCGACTACAGCATCCCCCTGGAGAACGGCCTGGATATCGAACTGGGCACTGACTACAGCTGGCAGAGCGAAGTGCAGTACGACATCAGCCAGAACCTGAACACCAAACAAGGCGCCTACGGCCTCTGGAACGCCAGCGTGGCCCTGGCCGACTACACCAATGGCTGGCGCGTGGCGCTGTTGGCGAAGAACCTCGCTGACAAATCCTACTCACCGCTGCTGGCCAGCGGCGGCAACTACATCTACCGCGCCGTGCCTCGTGACGATGAGCGTTACTTCGGCGTGCAACTGCGCAAGGATTTCTAGCATGGGCCGTCAACTCAAACTCGGCGCCTTCCTGATGGCCACCGGGCACCATGTGGCCGCCTGGCGCCACCCCGATGTACCGGCGAACGCTGGCCTGGACTTTGCCCACTACAAGCATTTGGCACGGGTGGCGGAAGCGGCGAAGTTCGACGCCCTGTTCGTGGCCGACAGCATTGCCGCCGCCACCGGCGAGGTCGCCAGCCAGATGGCGCGCTCGGATCATTTCGAGCCGCTCACCCTGCTCTCGGCGCTCAGTGCCGTGACCGAACATATCGGCCTGATCGCCACCGCCACCACCAGCTATAACGAGCCGTACCACGTGGCGCGCAAATTCGCCTCGCTGGATCACCTCTCCGGCGGTCGCGCAGGCTGGAACCTGGTGACCTCGGATAACGCGGCCGAGGCGCTGAATTTCGGTCGCGACGAGCACCTGGGGCATGCCGAACGCTACAGCCGCGCACGGGAATTTCATCAGGTGGTGACGGGGCTGTGGGACAGCTGGGACGACGACGCCTTCGTGCGCGACAAGGCCAGCGGGCGCTATTACGAACCAAGTAAACGCCATGTGCTGGACCATGTGGGCGAACACTTCCAGGTCAAAGGCCCCCTGAACGTGGCGCGCTCGCCCCAGGGCCAGCCAGTGATCGTGCAGGCTGGCTCCTCGGAAACCGGCCGTGAACTGGCCGCGCAGACCGCCGAAGTGGTGTTTACCGCGCAGACCTCATTGGCCGACGCGCAGGCCTTCTATAGCGACCTCAAAGCTCGCCTGGGCCAATACGGGCGCGAGGCCGACTCGCTGAAAATCATGCCGGGCGTATTTGTGGTGGTGGGCCAAACCGAAGCCCTGGCCCAGGCCAAATTCGAAGCGTTCCAGGCGCTGGTCGAACCCGAGGTGGGGGTGGCGTTGCTGGGGCGCATGTTGGGTAATTTCGACCTGTCCGGCTACCCCCTGGATGGGCCGCTGCCCGAGTTACCCTTGACCGACAGCGGTCAACGCAGCCGCCAGCAACTGCTGAGTGAACTGGCCCAGCGTGAACAGCTGACACTGGCGCAACTGGGCCGACGCATTGCCGGTGGCCGCGGTCATTACAGCGTGATCGGCACGCCGATTCAGATCGCCGATGAACTGCAGCGCTGGTTCGAAGAAGGTGCGGCGGATGGCTTCAATATCCTGGTACCGCACCTGCCGGGCGGGCTGGAGGATTTTGCCCGCCAGGTCATTCCCGAATTACAGCGACGCGGCTTGTTTCGTCGCGAATACACCGGCACCACACTGCGCGAAAACCTTGGTTTGGCGCGCCCGGGCAACCGTTACAAGGCGGCTCGATCATGAAGAACACGGCCAGCTCGCCGAGCAAAGGTGGCCTGAGCGATTACTGTTTTGTCGCCAACACGAACCGGTGCACGAGCCCACCAAACACGCCACCGAGCAAAGGCACCACCCAGAACACCCACAACTGGGCTATCGCCCAATCGCCTTGAAACAGTGCCACGCCCGTACTGCGCGCCGGGTTAACCGATGTATTGCTCACCGGAATGCTGATCAGGTGAATCAAGACCAGGGCGAACCCGATGGCCAGCGGCGCAAAACCGGCCGGCGCCTTTTTATCGGTAACACCCAGGATAATCAGCAGGAAAAACGCCGTGAGTACAAACTCGGTGACCACCACTGACAGAAACGAGAAGCCACCTGGAGAGTGCTCACCATAACCATTAGTGGCAAACCCGGCCGACACATCAAACCCGGCCTTGCCGCTGGTGATCAGGTACAGCACCCCGGCAGCTGCAATCGCGCCCAAGACCTGAGTGAGGATGTAGGGCGCCACGTCCTTGCCGTCAATCCGCCCGGCGGCGAGCAAACCCAGGGTGACCGCGGGATTGAAATGCCCGCCGGAAATATGGCCGACGGCGTAGGCCATGGTTAATACGGTTAAGCCAAATGCCAAGGCCACGCCGACAAAGCCGATGCCCAGCTCAGGGAAGGCGGCAGCCAGAACGGCACTGCCGCAACCGCCCAGTACCAGCCAGAATGTGCCGAAGAACTCGGCGGCTAGACGTTTTGTCATCAGGTAACTCCTTGAAGTTAGGTCAAAGAGTGGGAGCCTAACAACGGGGTACCGGCGTTGGATGTGGGAAATTTCCTTGGTGTGTGGTGATTATGAAAAATGGCGACGGATGCTGGGAAGGGCATTTATTCCCTGAAAAAGCCCAACCGTCACCGATTGGGCTAATTCATTGAATAATATGGTCGGGACGGAGTGACTCGAACACCCGCCCCCTGGCGCCCCATGCAAGCGGACACCTCTGCTGGTCTCGGTCGTCGACTGGGCGATTTCAACGGAAAAGGCCGCGCTGAGAGTAGAGTTGATGCCGATCTGCACGCCCATCCGTATGAACCCGGAGCCGAAAGCAGCCCCGCCCGGTAAAGGCTATGGATTACCTACCAGTCGGGTTGCCTTGAGGCGAAACAATAGCCCGGCGCTGGGCCGGGCTATCGTCATTGCTACCTGCTAAGCCAGCAGGTCTGCGTCCCGCTCCCGCCACAGAGCTTCCAGCTTCGTCAGCCCCATCCCGGTAATCAGCGTCGAGCATGTTGGGATCATGGTTCACCCCGCGCTCAGCCAACCAATGCCGGGCGCCATTGGTCGACTTTTTCAACCACGCCGCAGCCAAGGGCCTGTGCCCGGACAACCCAGCGGCCAGCACCATCAAACGAGTCGGGAAGAAGCAGCGCAAGCGGCACACCGTTGAGGGCCTGAAGGCTATCAGGGAAAAAGTCGCCTGCCTGGCTACAGAACGCCAATCGGCCTGGCGCTTATCATCGCTCAGCGGCGGACCGACATCCTAGACATGCGTTTCGAGGGGCAGAAGATCTGCGGGTCATGCGAGCGAGGGCATGACCAAAAACTACCAGCGAGACCATGATGAAATCATCTGGTCCGAGGCAGTTCCGGACCTGAATATCTGCGAAATCACTGGGTAGTTTTGTGCAGGTTTTGCGCAGGCACAAAAAAGCCGATTCATCTTATCGGCTTAAGTGACTGATTTTACTCAGGAATAAATGGTCGGGACGGAGTGATTCGAACACTCGACCCCTAGCACCCCATGCTAGTGCGCTACCGGACTGCGCTACGCCCCGACTAGGCGTGTTACTGGGTTCGCTTCTTAACGAAGCGAACCGGAATATACCGCAAGCTTTTGAAATGTGGAAGTATTTTTAAAGCTTGAATCATTTTTTCAGCACCACCAGTACATCTTCCAATTCGGAGATCATCTGGCGGATCAGTTGCTTGTATTGGGTGGTGTCGTCTTTGGCTTCATCACCGGACATACGCTGACGTGCGCCGCTGATGGTGAACCCCTGGTCGTACAGCAACGCGCGGATCTGTCGGATCATCAGCACGTCCTGGCGCTGATAATACCGACGGTTCCCGGTGCGTTTGACGGGGTTGAGTTGAGGAAACTCCTGCTCCCAATAGCGCAGCACGTGCGGTTTTACCGCACACAGCTCGCTAACTTCACCGATGGTGAAGTAGCGCTTGCCTGGGATGACGGGTAGCTCGTCGTTATGACTTGGTTCCAGCATAAGCCTCAACTCGGGCCTTCAACTTCTGCCCTGGACGAAAGGTGACCACACGGCGAGCCGTGATCGGGATTTCTTCTCCCGTTTTTGGATTGCGGCCAGGCCGCTGGCGTTTGTCTCGCAGGTCAAAATTGCCGAAACCGGACAATTTGACCTGTTCGTTGTCTTCCAGAGCGTGTCTGATCTCTTCAAAAAACAGCTCGACCAATTCCTTGGCCTCGCGCTTGTTCAGACCCAACTCTTCGTACAGACGTTCCGCCATCTCAGCTTTCGTCAAAGCCCCCATACGTCACTTCCTTAACGTGGCGTTCAACCTTTGTTCGAGCGAGGTGAGGATATTTTGCGTCGTGGTATTCACCTCATCGTCATTAAGAGTGCGCGATGGATGCTGCCAGGTCAAGCCAACTGCAAGGCTTTTTCTATGCGGATCAATGCCTTTACCCTGATAGACGTCAAATAGCCTGAGGTCTGTCAGCCATTCCCCTGCATTTTCACGGATTACATCCAGAACTGCAGTGGCAGCGACTTCACGGTCGGCAATCAGGGCCAGGTCGCGACGCACTTCAGGGAAGCGCGACAACTCGCTGAATTTAGGCATCTTGCCCGACGCAACTTCAGCCAAGACTAGCTCAAACACAAAGACTGGACGGTCCAGCCCCAAGGTTTTCGACAGTTCTGGGTGAATGGCGCCCACGAAGCCTACCAAGCGACCTTCACGCTCGATACGTGCAGTCTGGCCTGGATGCAAGGCTGGGTGGCTACCCGGCGCGAACGTAAAGGCGTCCAGCGCACCGGCAAAGCCGAGCACCGCTTCCACGTCTGCCTTGACGTCGAAGAAGTCCACGACCTCACGGCCTTGCGCCCAGCCTTCTGGCAGACGGCTGCCGCAAACGACGCCCGCCAGCATCGGCTCTTGCTTCAAGCCATCAAGCTGGCCGACGAAACGCAAGCCGCTTTCGAACAGACGCACGCGGTCTTGCTGGCGGTTCAGGTTGTGGGAGAGCGCCTTCACCAGGCCCGGCCACAGCGACGAACGCATGGCAGCCATATCGTTGGAGATCGGGTTGGCCAGCAGCAACGGCTCAACGCCAGGGTTGAACAGTTCGAACTGTTTTGGATCAATGAAGCTATAGGTCACAGCTTCCTGATAACCACGGGCCACCAGCAAGCGACGCAGTTCAGGCAGGTGCGCACGCGCTTCGGCCTTGGGTTGCGGTGCCAGGCGTGCTTGCGGATAGCGAACCGGCAGGCGGTTGTAACCGTACAGGCGCGCCAGCTCTTCGATCAGGTCGACTTCCAGGCTGATGTCGAAGCGATGGCTAGGTACTGCAACCTGCCACTGCCCTTCCCCGCCCGCGGAAATACCCAGGCCGAGCGCGGACAGCAGTTGCTCGATTTCAGCCGGCTCGATGACCAGGCCGAGCATCTGCTCAACGCTTTTGGCACGCAAGGTGATCGGCGCAATCGACGGCAGATACTGTTCGCTGACGGTTTCGGTGATCGGGCCGGCTTCGCCACCGGTGATTTCCAGCAGCAGGCCGGTGGCGCGCTCCATGGCTTCACGGGCGAGCTTCCAGTCCACACCACGCTCGTAGCGGTGCGACGCATCGGTGTGCAGGCCGTAGGAACGAGCCTTGCCAGCGATCGCGATCTGGTCGAAGAACGCGCTTTCAAGGAATACATCACGGGTGGTCGCGGATACACCGCTGTGCTCGCCACCCATCACGCCGGCAATTGCCAGGGCGCGAGCGTGGTCGGCGATGACCAGGGTGTCGGCACGCAGGCTGACTTCCTGGCCATCGAGCAGCACCAGTTTTTCACCCTCTTCGGCCATACGCACGCGGATGCCGCCGTTAATTTCGGCGAGATCGAAGGCGTGCAGCGGCTGGCCGAGTTCCAGCATCACATAGTTAGTGATGTCGACGGCGGCGTCGATGCTGCGCACGTCGGCACGACGCAGGCGCTCGACCATCCACAGCGGGGTTGGCTTGGACAGGTCGACGTTACGGATCACACGCCCCAGGTAACGCGGGCAGGCGTTCGGCGCGAGCACTTCGATCGAGCGTACTTCGTCATGCACAGCCGGCACAGCAGCGACCACAGGGCGGGTGACGGGAGCGTTGTACAGCGCACCCACTTCACGGGCCAGGCCAGCCAGGGACAGGCAGTCGCCGCGGTTGGGGGTCAGGTCGACCTCGATGCTGGCGTCTTCCAGCTCCAGGTAAGCACGAATGTCCTGACCCACTGGCGCGTCGGCCGGCAGCTCCATCAGGCCATCATTGCCCTCACCTACTTGCAGCTCGGCCTGGGAGCACAGCATGCCGTTGGATTCAACGCCGCGCAGCTTGGCCTTCTTGATCTTGAAGTCGCCCGGCAACTGGGCGCCGATCATGGCGAACGGGATCTTCAGGCCCGGGCGCACGTTAGGCGCTCCGCACACGACCTGAAAGGTTTCCGAGCCGTTGCTGACCTGGCACACACGCAATTTGTCGGCATCCGGGTGCTGCTCGGTGCTCAACACCTCGCCCACCACCACACCACTGAAAACACCGGCGGCCGGCGTAACGCTATCGACCTCAAGACCGGCCATCGACAGACGAGCAACCAACTCGTCGCGATCTACCTGCGGGCTTACCCAGCCACGCAGCCATTGTTCACTGAATTTCATCCTGCTCTCCTAAAGATTCGTTACGACTAGCGAAATTGCGCGAGGAACCGCAAGTCGTTGTCGAAGAACAGACGCAAGTCGTTCACGCCGTAACGCAGCATGGCCAGACGCTCAACGCCCATGCCGAAGGCAAAGCCCGAGAACTCTTCCGGGTCGATCCCGGACATGCGCAGCACGTTGGGGTGAACCATGCCGCAGCCCATCACTTCCAGCCAGCCGGTCTGCTTGCACACACGGCAGCCTTTACCGCTGCACATCACGCATTCCATGTCGACTTCAGCCGATGGCTCGGTGAACGGGAAGAACGAAGGACGGAAACGTACCGCCAACTCTTTTTCGAAGAACACCCGCAGGAATTCCTCGATGGTGCCTTTGAGGTCGGCGAAATTGATATCGCGATCAACCAGCAGGCCTTCGACCTGGTGGAACATCGGCGAATGGGTGATATCCGAGTCGCTACGGTACACACGGCCTGGGCAGACAATGCGGATCGGCGGCTTGTTCGCTTCCATGGTGCGGACCTGTACCGGCGAGGTATGGGTGCGCAGCAGCATGTTGGCGTTGAAATAGAAGGTGTCGTGCATCGACCGGGCCGGGTGATGGCCTGGGATGTTGAGCGCCTCGAAGTTGTGGTAGTCGTCTTCGACCTCAGGGCCTTCGGCAATGCCGTAGCCGATGTGGGTAAAGAACTGTTCGATACGTTCCAGAGTCCGGGTGATCGGATGCAGACCGCCCGAGGCCTGGCCACGACCAGGCAAGGTCACGTCAATGGACTCGGCGGCGAGCTTGGCCGCAAGATCGGCCTCCTCGAGCGACGCCTTGCGCGCATTGAGAACCTCTGTGACACGCTCCTTGGCGACGTTGATCAGCGCACCGACTTGCGGACGCTCTTCAGCAGGCAGATTTCCCAGGGTCTTCATCACCTGAGTCAATTCACCTTTCTTGCCAAGGTAGTGAACCCGGATTTGCTCCAGGGCATTTACATCTTCAGCGCTTTGCACAGCCTCAAGGGCTTGGGCGACGAGCGCGTCCAGGTTTTCCATGTACAGACTCCAGATACAAAATAGGGGAAGAGCTTGAAGGCTCTTCCCCTATTTATGACGTTTACCACCTTGGGCCACAGGAGTAGCCCAGGGTGACTGTCGGGGGTACTTAAGCCAAGGAGGCTTTAGCTTTCTCGACAATCGCAGCAAACACCGCTTTTTCGTTCACGGCCAGTTCAGCCAGAACCTTACGGTCGATTTCGATGGACGCTTTTTTCAGGCCAGCGATGAAACGGCTGTAGGACAGACCGTTAACACGTGCACCAGCATTGATACGAGCGATCCACAGAGCGCGGAACTGACGTTTTTTCTGACGACGGTCGCGGTAGGCGTATTGGCCTGCCTTGATTACCGCTTGCTTGGCAACACGGAATACGCGTGAACGCGCGCCGTAGTAGCCTTTAGCAAGTTTCAGAATTTTTTTGTGACGCTTACGGGCCATGACGCCACGCTTTACACGAGCCATGAGTTACTTCCTCTATTCTTGAACCAAAATTAACGAAGGCGCAGCATGCGCTCGACTTTTGCCACGTCAGACGGATGCAGCAAGCTGCTACCGCGCAGTTGACGCTTACGCTTGGTCGACATTTTGGTCAGGATGTGGCTCTTGAAAGCGTGCTTGTGCTTGATGCCGTTAGCAGTTTTCAGAAACCGCTTAGCAGCACCACTTTTAGTTTTCATCTTTGGCATGTTCGGTACTCCGCATTCAGTTGATAAACATAATCAGAAGGCCTGCCGTGCCCTGTTGATTACTTCTTCTTTTTCGGGGCGATGACCATAATAAGCTGGCGTCCTTCCATCTTAGGATGCTGTTCGACCGAACCGTACTCGAGCAGGTCAGCTTCAACCCGCTTGAGGAGTTCCATCCCCAGCTCCTGGTGGGCCATCTCACGGCCGCGGAATCGCAAGGATACCTTGGCCCTGTCCCCATCACTCAGGAAACGTACCAGGTTGCGCAGTTTTACCTGGTAATCCCCTTCCTCCGTCCCTGGACGAAACTTGATTTCTTTTACTTGAATCTGCTTCTGGTTCTTCTTCGCTGCGGCAACCTGCTTCTTCTTTTCGAAGATCGATTTGCCGTAGTCCATCACCCGACAAACAGGTGGGATTGCATCGGCGGAGATTTCCACCAGGTCCAGCTTGGACTCTTCTGCAATACGAAGCGCTTCATCAATCGAGACGATGCCAATCTGCTCGCCATCAGCGCCAATTAACCGAACCTCGCGTGCCGAGATATTCTCGTTGATCGGGGCTTTCGGTGCAGCTCGTTTATCTTGTCTCATTTCACGCTTAATAATAATTACTCCGAATCTGGGCGACCACGCCGGGAAACCGCTTGCGCGAGGAACTCAGCGAACTGGGCGACGGGCATCGAGCCCAGGTCAGCACCTTCACGAGTACGCACAGCGACAGTCTGCATCTCGACTTCCCGATCTCCGATAACCAAGAGATAGGGAACCTTGAGCAAGGTATGCTCGCGGATTTTAAAGCCGATCTTTTCATTTCTCAAGTCGGACTTGGCACGAAACCCGCTTTCGTTGAGAGTTTTTTCAACTTCAGCGGCAAAATCTGCCTGTTTATCAGTGATATTCATGATCACTGCCTGAGTCGGAGCCAGCCACGCAGGGAACGCGCCCTCGTAGTGCTCGATCAGGATACCGACGAACCGCTCGAACGAACCGAGGATCGCCCGGTGCAGCATAACCGGGTGTTTACGGCTGTTGTCTTCGGAGACGTATTCGGCTCCCAGACGGATCGGCAGGTTAAAATCGAGCTGCAGGGTACCACACTGCCAGACACGGCCAAGGCAATCTTTGAGCGAGAACTCGATCTTCGGACCGTAGAAGGCGCCCTCACCCGGCTGCAGATCGTACGCAAGGCCCGCACTGTCGAGCGCAGCGGCCAGTGCCGCTTCAGCGCGATCCCACAGCTCGTCGGAACCGACGCGCTTTTCCGGACGAGTGGACAGCTTCATCTCGACTTCGGTAAAGCCGAAATCGCGATAAACGTCCATGGTCAGCTTGATGAACGCTGCGGACTCGGCCTGCATCTGCTCTTCGGTGCAGAAGATGTGGGCGTCGTCCTGGGTGAAGCCACGCACGCGCATGATGCCGTGCAGCGCACCCGATGGTTCGTTACGGTGGCAGGCACCGAATTCGGCCAGGCGCATCGGCAACTCGCGGTAGCTCTTCAGGCCCTGATTGAAGACCTGCACGTGGCACGGGCAGTTCATCGGCTTGATGGCGTAGTCGCGGTTTTCCGACTGGGTGGTGAACATGTTGTCGGCGTAGTTGGCCCAGTGCCCGGATTTCTCCCACAGGCTGCGATCGACCACCTGTGGAGTCTTGATCTCCAGGTAACCGTTTTCGCGCTGCACCTTGCGCATGTACTGCTCAAGCACCTGGTACAGGGTCCAGCCATTCGGGTGCCAGAACACCATGCCCGGCGCTTCTTCCTGAAGGTGGAACAGGTTCAGGCGCTTGCCGATCTTGCGGTGGTCGCGCTTTTCGGCTTCTTCGATGCGCTGGATGTAGGCGGCCAGCTGTTTCTTGTCAGCCCAGGCAGTGCCGTAGATCCGTTGCAGTTGCTCGTTCTTTGCATCGCCGCGCCAGTAGGCACCGGACAGCTTGGTCAGCTTGAACGACTTGAGAAAGCGCGTGTTCGGCACGTGCGGGCCACGGCACATGTCGACGTATTCTTCGTGGTAGTACAGGCCCATGGCCTGCTCGTCCGGCATGTCTTCCACCAGGCGCAGCTTGTAGTCTTCGCCACGCGCGGTAAACACGTCGATCACTTCGGCACGGGGGGTGACTTTCTTGATGACGTCGTAATCTTTTTCGATCAGCGCGTGCATGCGCTGCTCGATGGCCGCCAGGTCGTCCGGAGTAAAAGGACGCTCATAGGCGATGTCGTAATAGAAGCCTTCTTCAATGACCGGCCCGATCACCATCTTGGCGGTTGGATACAGTTGCTTGACCGCATGGCCAATCAAGTGCGCGCAAGAGTGGCGAATGATCTCCAGCCCTTCTTGGTCCTTGGGCGTGATGATTTGCAGGCTGGCGTCGCTGGTGATCAGGTCGCTGGCGTCAACCAGCTTGCCGTCGACCTTGCCGGCCACGGTGGCCTTGGCCAGGCCAGCACCAATGGATGCGGCGACCTCGGCTACGGAAACCGGATGATCGAATGAACGTTGACTGCCGTCGGGAAGAGTAATAGTTGGCATGGCGCCTCCTCTCCTAGTGGTGACCCCTACCAAAGGTCACGTGGGTTGGGATGAGCCAGTACAAGATCCAACACCAGGCCGTTCAATGAAGAACGCCTGCCTTACAGCGGCAGGAGCCTTTCGGCCAACCGATAATCGAACCAGAGTGACTGGAGTGAACAAAAAGGACCTGGCAAGGCGGCAAATGGCGCGCCCGGAAATAGCCAGGCAAGGATGCTAGCACAGATGAACGGTCATCGCGTCGGCCAAGCGTTGGGTAAAGAGCAATTCATGGCTTTATAGCTGCGAAAGTGAACTTGAGCTGTACGCAGGGCCTCAAAGCCACTGAGAATCGCCGTTCGTCCTCGACCCAAAGGAGCATCCCATGATGCGTTTTACCTCTACCCTCGCTGTCGCCGCTACCCTGAGCCTCCTTTCCCTCGGCGCGCAGGCTGCAGCGCCTTCCAACTGGCCAGCCGGCGCCCGTGACGCCTTCGTCAACGACTGCAGTGCCGCCGCCAGCCAGAACGTGGACGTCAAGACCGCCAAGGCCCACTGCGAATGCGGCGCTGACAAGATCAATGCCGAATTGAGCACTGCCGAGATCAAGGAATTGATGACCAACCAGAACGCCAGCCCGGAGCTTAAAAACAAAGCGGTCGCGGCTATTTCGTCCTGCAAAGTGGTGAAGAAAAAGTAAGATTGGCTGACGATTCGACGGCCATTTCGCTGGAAAAACAGCCTGAAAACTGCCATTTCACACAAATTATGCAGGTTTTACGGCTTTTTTTAACAGCTGATATTTCGTCGCAAAGCCCCGTAAATCGGGGCTTTCAGCCGAATGATGAATCAAACGCAAAGCGATTGATTAGCAAACAGTGCCTTGGGGGGGCTCCCAAGCCGAACATTTCGACTATGATAGCCCAGTGTGCCCAGTTGGCCTGAGCAGCACAGCACTACTGAAAATATATGTTTCTTGGAGATACACCATGTCTAATCGCCAAACCGGCACCGTTAAATGGTTCAACGATGAAAAAGGCTTCGGCTTCATCACTCCTACAGGTGGCGGTGACGACTTGTTCGTACACTTCAAAGCTATCGAAAGCGACGGTTTCAAAAGCCTGAAAGAAGGCCAAACCGTTTCCTTCGTGGCTGAGAAAGGCCAAAAGGGTATGCAAGCTGCACAGGTTCGCGGCGAGTAATTCTCCGCTGAGCTAAAAAAACCCCGTCCATGTGACGGGGTTTTTTATGGGTGATGCAAAAGCCGTATCAGCCGCAGTTAACCCGGTTGATCACCAGATTGTTGTCGGTGTTCAGGTTCAAGCGGTCGGAGCGATATTCCAGCGTGATCATGTCATTGGGCTTGAGAATGCGTGCATTCTGCGCGCCGGCACGTGTGCGAGCTTGCTCCAGCAACTGGGGCGAGGCCTTCTGGCCGATGGCGAACTCTGCAGCCTTCGACTCACAGCGGCTATGACCGGCATCGGTCGCAGTGGCAGCTTTGCCTGGCTCAGAGGCACCCGGGGTGCTGCAACCCGCCAACGCGAGCGCAGCCAACAAAGTACCGAATGATGCGAGCTTCCAAGGCATGAAGCCTCCTATGATAAAAAGTGGAGAGAGATCGTGCGACATCAGTCAAAGCGATTGGTTTCAAGACGTTAACCGCTTGTGGGCAAGTCTGCCTGACTCACTGCTGGCAAGCGCCCTGTCAATCGTGACTAGATATGAACGCACTTAGTAGATGTCGATATAGTCTGACGTCGCTGTAGGCCAATTCTGCTTCAGTGCGTTAAAAATCTGCATGACCCACACTTCATCACTGGCCGCCACGAGGCCGACATAACCGGAACCCTTGGCCCAGGTCTCCAGGCGAAACAGCAGGCCACCGATATCAGCCCCCCCGACTACGCCGGAAGAAATGTAGGCAACGCCTGCCTTGCTCACCCGCAGCTGGGTATGTTCGTCGTCACTGGCGCTGCCAAGCAGTTGGCGCACGGCCTCCAGCGTCAGGTTGTCGGGGTTGCTCAAATCGATTTGCACGCGGTGTTTCCCGGCCATTTAACAGGCCGACAGTGTCGCACAGCCGCTGCTTCATGCCTAAGTAGCAGTGCCAAATGCCGTACAAAATGCTTAACTGCGCCCCTCTGGAACGGCGTTCCAGTGCACTACCCCGCATTTTCAGCCCGTGAGATTTCCATGACCACCGTAACGCTTCAAGCCGACATCAAAGCCAAGTGGCCCCAAGGGCAAAGTTCCTACAGCCCCGGAAGCCCGGAAGAACTGGCGATCATTGGTATCGATCTGTTGGTCAAGGAACTGGGCACCCAGGCGGCGCAAGCGTTCATCGGCCAGATATTCGAGAAATACCCGGCCGACTACAGGGGCGCCCAAGAGCGCGATTAGAACCGGGCGACGAGTGCCGCCCCGCTAACTTACTTCAGACGCGCCAGGCGCTCGGTCAACAGATCGAAGAAGCCCTGGGCGTCGCCATTCTCAACCCAGAACACATTCTTTGGCTGCTTGAGCCCATCGTACCAATCGACGATGGTCTGGCCGAAGGTCGGGCCTTCGCGGCTGTCGACTACCATATTGGCCTCACGACCGCTGAACAGCGAAGGCTTGAGCAGGTACGCCACCACGGTAGCGTCATGGACCGGGCCACCCGGAATGCCGTAGTGCTCCATATCGCCTTTGACGTACTCATTCAGAATACTGCTGACGACCTTGCTCGCGTTGTTGTTCAGGTCCGCAATCTTCTTCAGGCGGGCGTCGCTGGTGAGGACTTTATGGGTCACGTCCAACGGCAGGTAGGTCAACTTCACACCGCTTTTGAGCACGATCTCCGCCGCCACCGGATCGGCGAACAGGTTGAACTCAGCCACTGGGGTGATATTGCCGCCATTGAAGTGGGCGCCGCCCATCACGACCACTTCCTTGATGCCCTGGGTGATTTCGGGCGCTTGAGTCAGTGCCAGTGCCAGGTTGGTCTGCGGGCCGAGCATGGCGATGGTGATGCTGTGCGGCTTGGCGCTGCTCAGGGTTTTGATCAGATAGTCGACCGCATTGCCTTCGGCCAGGCCTTTTTTCGGTTCATGCACCGTGACGCCCGAGATGCCTTCCTTGCCATGAATATTCTCGGCGTAGATCGGTTTGCGCAGCAACGGCGCTGGCGCACCGGCGTACACCGGGATGTCCTCGCGCCCTGCCCACTCGCGCGCCAGGCGTGCGTTGCGGGAGGTCTTGTCCAGGCGCACATTGCCGGCGACGGTGGTCAGCGCACGAATGCTCAACTCCTGCGGCGAGGCCATGGCGAACAGCAAGGCCACCACGTCATCGGCACCCGGGTCGGTATCGATGATCAGGTCGATTTTTTCCGCCGCTTGGGCGCTTGCAGCAGTGAGCGCGGACAAAAGCAGAACACTCCGGAACAGGTTTTTCAGGGTAGGTAGACCACGTTGCATAAAGCACTCCTTGTCATAGGGGGGACGCTAGAACGTTACGCCGGACACCAGCGCGATATTGCAGTACGGCTGGCATTCGCCAGTGCGCACCACGGCGCGGGCATTGCGGCTCAATTGCTTGAATTGGTCATGGCTGAGCAGGCGGCGCTCACCCAGTGCAGCCTGCTCTGTGAGCGCATTTAGCGCGGTCAGCGCGGGCGGTCGCTTCAGCAGGATCTCTTCTGCCAGCACATGGCTTTCCACCTGCATTTCGCTAAGCACGATGCGCAAGGTGCTGATGAAGTCAGGGATGCCCTGAGTCAGTGCCAGGTCGATCAGTTCGACGCCGGGAGGCACCGGCAGGCCGGCATCGCCGATGACCAGGATGTCGCCGTGACCCAGGGACGCGATCACGCGCGACAGGGCGATATTCAGCAAAGGTGTCTTTTTCATGCGGGCACAAAACCTTGTACGTCGTGCAGCGTAGGAATGGAAGGCTGAGCGCCGGCGCGGGTCACTGACAATGCCGCCGCCACCTGGCCAAAACGGATCGCCCGGGCTTCGCTCTGGCCCGCGGCCAGCGCGGCGGCAAAGCCACCGACAAAGGTATCGCCAGCAGCGGTGGTATCCACCGCCTTGACCTTCGGCGCCACCAGGTGCTCAAAGCTCTGGCCGTCGGCAAACAGCGCGCCCTGGGCGCCCAAGGTGATGATGACCTTACCGGCGCCCGCCTGGATCAGCGCGATCGCGGCGACCTTGGCACTGTCGAGGGAGTCGACCGTCACGCCACTCAGAGCGCTGGCCTCGCTTTCATTGGGGATCAGATAATCGATCGAGGCATACCAATCAGCGGGCAACGGCCCGCTTGCCGGGGCCGGGTTGAGAATGACCGTCTTGCCCAGTTCGCGCCCTCGCTGGAGCGCATACCCAACAGTCTCCATCGGCACCTCAAGCTGGCAGATGATCACGTCTGCCGCCTGCAGCACAGCGTCGCACGTTCGCAGCGACGCAGGCGTCAGCTCACCGTTGCTGCCGGCCACAATGACAATGGCGTTCTGGCTGCTGTCATCGACCACGATCAATGCCACACCACTGGAACCGTCCACCGTGCTGACGGCCTGGCAATCGATCCCTTCCACCAACAGCGCATCGCGCAATTGGCTGCCATAGGCGTCGGTACCGATGCATCCCACCATGGCGACACTCGCCCCCAGGCGTGCCGAGGCGACGGCCTGGTTGGCGCCCTTGCCGCCGGGCACAGTGGAGAACGTCTGGCCGATCAGGGTTTCACCGGCACGCGGCAAGCGACTGGCGCGAGTGACCAGGTCCATGTTCAAGCTGCCTATTACCACTACTTTTGCTGGCATACATCAGTACTCATCAATTCGGTTCAGCGGTATTGGGCGAACACATCAGCCAATGGCGCAGTCGACTCACGCAAAACAATACTGGGCGTCACGATACGTTGATCGATCGGCAGTTGGGGTGTTGCTATTCGTTGCAGTAATAATTCGGCCGCAGTCTCGCCCAATTGCAGGATTGACTGGCCGACCGTCGTCAGCGCCGGGTAGACGTAGCGCCCCATCTGGATGTCATCGAAACCGATGACCGACAGCTCGCCCGGCACCCGCACATTGCGCTCGGCGGCGGCGCGCAGCACGCCAAAACCAATCATATCGTTGCTGGCGAAAATCGCGCTGGGCGGGTGTTGCGATAATAACTCTACGGCTGCGGCATACCCGCCCGTGCTGGTGAAATCGCTTTCCAGGGTACGACTGGCCAACACCTCGATGCCCGCCTCGCGCAATGCACGCTGGTAACCCGCCAGGCGCATCTGCGCCACGCGGGTATGCCCAGGGCCGCCGATACAGGCGATGTCCCGGTGCCCCAGTTCAAGCAGGTGCCGGGTCGCCAGGTAAGCGCCCTCTTCGTGATCGATGCGCACCAGGTCCACATCAATCCCATCCAGCGCCCGGTCGACAATCACCATGGGCGTGCGCACTGCACTCAAGCCCGCGGCAAGGCCACTGTCATCGCCGCCCACGGATGTCACGATCAAGCCATCGACGCGCTTTTCCAGCAACACGCGCAAGTAACTGCGCTGTTTCTCTGCGTCGTCATCCGAGTTGCAGAGGATCACGCAATAGCCATTACGCTCGCAGTAATCCTCGATACCCCGAGCCAGTTCGGCAAAATACGGGTTGAGGCTATTGGGCACCAGCAGGCCGATGGTGGCCGTGGTCTTGGCCTTGAGCGAGCGTGCGACGGCACTGGGCACGTAGTCCAACTGCTTGATCGCCGCCTCGACCTTGATGCGTACCGGCTCGCTGACTGGGCGCGTCTTGTTCACCACATGGGACACGGTGGTGTAGGAAATACCTGCAAGCGCTGCCACATCCTTGATCGTTGCCATGGTTCAGCCCCGCCGACTGGCGCGCTGGCTGCGGTAAGTATCGAGGACCACGGCAATCACGATCACGGCGCCGGTAATGATACGTTTAGTCGGTTCCGTCGCGCCGATCTGTGCCAGCCCAGCGGCCAAGACCGAAATAATCAACACCCCGAAGAACGTACTGATGACCGAACCACGCCCGCCCATCAGGCTGGTACCACCGATCACCACGGCGGCGATCACTTGCAGCTCCAGGCCCGAACCGGCATTCGGGTCCGCCGCTTCCAGGCGCGAAATCTGGAACAGCGCCGCCACACCGGCCAACAGGCCCATCAGGCTGAACACCAGAATCTTGTATGGCTTGGGGTTAATACCCGCCAGGCGCACCGCTTCTTCGTTGGTACCGATGCCGATCAGGTAACGCCCGAACACAGTACGGGTCAGCACCAACTGGGCCGCAATAATCACCAGCAGCGCAATGATGAACGACGGGGAAATACCAAAAGCAATCGGGTTGGACAGCCAGGCAAATGAGTCACCGATATAAGCGGTGCGCGAGCCCGTCATCTGGTAGGCCACGCCGCGGGCCATCTCCAGCACGCCGAGGGATACGATAAATGACGGAATGCGCCAGGCCACCGTGATGGAACCGGTGATGGTGCCGGCCAACGCCGCGCAGCCCATACCCAACAGGGCGGCGGGCAACACGCTCCAGCCCCAGCCCAGGATCGCCACGCTGACCGCCGAGGCCGCCAATGCCAACACCGAGCCCACGGACAGGTCGATGCCGCCAATGATCAGGATGAAGGTCATGCCCACCGCGAGCACCATCAGGTCAGGAATCTGGTTGGCCAGGGTGCTGAAGGTGTCATAGGACAGGAAGTGATCGCTGAGCACCGAGAACAGCGCAATCATCGCCAGCAAGGCACCTGCCAGCCCCAGGTAAGTACCCAGGCCATAGAAGTTGCCGCCAGTTTTACCGGGGGAAGTGCTTGTTTTCATGGGGTATTCCTAGGCGCGGCTTCGTTGAGCAGCGCATCACGTTTCTGATAGCCGGCGAAGGCGGCGGCGAGCAATTCGTCCTGGGTCCAGCTGTCACGCTCGAAGGTCTCGATCAGCCGTCCGGCGGACAACACACCGATGCGGTCACAGATCAGCATCAGCTCACGCAGGTCACTGGACACCACTACCAGCGCTTTGCCCTGACGGGTCAATTCACCGAGCAAAGCGTAGATGTCGAACTTGGCACCGACGTCGATACCACGGGTGGGCTCATCGAACAGCATCACCGCGCAATCGCGCTCCAGCCAGCGGCCAATCACCACCTTCTGCTGGTTACCACCCGACAGCTCGGACACCAGTTGCGTTGGGCTGGAACTGCGGATACGCATGGCGTCGATCTGGCGCTTGGCCAGAGCGGTTTCGTTGCGACTGTTGACGACGCCACCGCCGGAAATTTCCGGCATGTTGCCCAGGGCGATGTTGGCGCTGATGGATTGGGTCAGCAGCAGGCCCTCACCCTTGCGGTCTTCGGTGATCAAGGCAATACCATGACCGACCGCGTCCACCGGCGAGCGAATGCTCACCACCTTGGCCGGCGAACCCAAGGCCACGGTGCCGCTGTCGGCCGGATCGGCGCCGAAGATCAGGCGCAGCAACTCGGTGCGGCCGGCGCCGATCAGGCCGGAAATGCCATAGATTTCACCGGCGCGCACTTCAAAGGACACATCGCGGACCTTGTCCGAACGGGTCAGGCCCTTCACCGTCAAGGCCGGGCCTCCGATGGTGCGCGGGCCCAAATCGATGTGTTCACCCAGTTCGCGACCGACCATCAAGGTCACCAACTGCTCACTGTTGTAATTGGCCATCGGCTCGACGCAGACCAGCTTGCCGTCGCGCAATACCGCAATGCGCTGGGCGACACGGGCCAACTCTTCGAGCCGGTGAGAAATATAAATGATCGCCACGCCTCGAGCCTGCAGGCGCGTGATTTGTTCGAACAGCATCTCGACTTCACGAGCAGTAAGCATCGCCGTGGGCTCGTCGAGGATCAGTACATGGCAGTCGCCGATCAGGTTACGGGCGATCTCGACCATTTGCTGGTGACCGATGCCCAGGCTGCCCACCAGCGTGTCCGGGTCGATCGCGTCCAGGCCGACTTGGGCCATGGCTTCGATCGCGGCTTTGCGCAGTTGTTTGCGGCTGATCCAGCCACAGCGGCTCGGCAGGCTATCCAGGAACAGGTTTTCAGCCACGGTCAGCGTCGGCAGCAGGTTGAGTTCCTGCATGACCATGCGCACGCCCAAGGCTTCGGCCTGGGTGCGGCTGGCGGGGCGGTAATCCTGACCATTGAATTGCATGTGCCCGGTAGTGGGCGTGACCAAGCCACCGATGATCTTCGACAAGGTGCTTTTGCCTGCGCCGTTCTCACCGGTCAGCGCCAACACTTCCCCGCGATTGAGCGTCAGGGTGATGTCGGACAGAACCGGTTGGGCATAGGTCTTACCGATACCGCTGACCGAGAGGACAGCGTTCGGGGCGGAAGATGACATAGGAAAATCTCCAGGCGCCCGCTCAGGACGAGCGGGCGCTGTTGGGTACTGCCAGGATTACTGCTTGATGACGAGTTCGACCGGGGTTTCGATCACGCCATCTTTGGCATCGACTTTCTCACCCTTGACCAGCTTCAGCGCGTTCTGGATACCAAACACGGCTTGCTGGGCAGCGGCCTGGTCAGCGGTGGCCAACACACGACCGTCCTTGAGCATTGGTTTGATCGCGTCAATGTTGTCATAACCCACAACCAGCACCTTGCCGGCCTTGCCTGCCGCACGCACGGCGGAAACAGCGCCCAGGGCCATGTTGTCGTTACCGGCCAACAGCGCCTTGATATCCGGTGTTTCGCTCAGCATCGCTGCCGCGATCTTGTTGCCTTGGTCGATTTCCCAGTTACCGGATTGGGTGGAAACAATCTTCATGCCTGCCGCGTCCATCGCATCCTTGAAGCCTGCGGTGCGCTGCTGGGCATTGGTGGTAGTGGGTACGCCCTCGATGATGCCGACCTTGTCACCGGCGGCCAGTTGCTTGGCCAGGTAGTCGCCCACCAGCTTGGAGCCTTTGCGGTTATCCGGGCCTACGAACGGGATATTGAGGTTTTTGCTTTTGAGTACTTCCGGGTCCAGGCGGTTGTCGATGTTGACGACTTTGATACCGGCATCGGAAGCTTTCTTCAGCACACTGGCGAGTGCCTTGGAGTCGGCGGGAGCGATGACAAGCGCATCGACCTTGGCGTTGATCATTTCGTTGACAATGGCGATCTGCGCGCTGGTATCGGTTTCGTTCTTGATGCCGTTGGAGATCAACTTGAATTCTGTTGGGTGCGCTTTCTGGTAGTCCTTCGCACCGTCGGTCATGGTGACGAAAAACTCATTGGCAAGGGACTTCATGACCAAACCCACGGTAGGCGTTTTGGCAGCGTCATCGGCAAATGCAGAAGAGAGAGGCAAAGCGGCGGATGCGGCAGCAAGCACAGCAACAGCAAGAAGACGTCCAGCAAATGGCAGCTTCATGGGTTCACTCCGATCTTATGATTATTGTGAGCAACGCTTGCACCGAAGACCCCTTCGGCAGCCCTCCCACTTGGGCGGCTGATACGAGCTGTCACGATGTGCCAAGGGCGCAGTGAAACATCTCGCAAACGTTTGCGTTGAGTAAACTATGAGAACCTTGTCGAGATTTGTCAACGGTAGCAGCAAGGCTTTCACGGACGCCCTCCAGGCCCTCCCTTCAGCTATCGGCCGCTGATACGTTTAAGCAAGCTCGCCCTCTCTGACCTTCGCTGAAACGACAGCCTGGGGGGTGAATGATCATGCAGGGTGCCCGGACAAATCGTGAACGCTTTTCGGACAACCGAACACCACAGCCCTTCTCGTTCGGAAAGCCGGACAGCACCGACCCCCACCAAACCGAAATCTTGCTTTAAGTTGTTTTAAATCAATAAGTTAATTTAAAAAAACCAACATGCTCAGCCTGGTACAAATCCTGCTCTTTCTCAGCACCTCGCGGCGTTCAGAACCGCCCGGGTGTTCTAGATGAACCTGCTACAGCACTCATCAAAAACCAGAGAGAAAAATAATGAAATCTGCATTGAAGAACGTTATTCCGGGCGCATTGGCCCTTCTGCTGCTGTTCCCCGTTGCCGCCCAGGCAAAGGAAGTTGAAAGCAAGACCAAACTGTCCAACGTGGTCATCCTCGCCACCGGCGGCACCATCGCTGGCGCCGGCGCCAGCGCGGCCAACAGCGCCACCTACCAGGCAGCCAAAGTCGGCATCGAACAACTGATCGCCGGCGTTCCTGAGCTTAGCCAGATCGCCAATGTTCGCGGCGAACAAGTAATGCAAATTGCGTCGGAAAGCATCAATAACGAAAACCTGCTGCAATTGGGTCGCCGTGTCGCCGAATTGGCCGACAGCAAGGACGTGGATGGCATCGTGATCACCCACGGCACCGACACCCTTGAAGAAACCGCCTACTTCCTGAACCTTGTGGAAAAAACCGACAAGCCTATCGTGGTCGTCGGCTCCATGCGCCCAGGCACCGCGATGTCGGCAGACGGCATGCTCAACCTGTACAACGCCGTTGCGGTCGCAGGCAGCAAGGAAGCCCGCGGCAAAGGCGTGCTGGTGACCATGAACGACGAGATCCAATCGGGTCGCGACGTCAGCAAGATGATCAACATCAAAACCGAAGCCTTCAAGAGCCCATGGGGGCCAATGGGCATGGTCGTTGAAGGCAAATCCTACTGGTTCCGCCTGCCGGCCAAGCGTCACACCATGGATTCTGAGTTCGACATCAAGACCATCAAAAGCCTGCCTGACGTTGAAATTGCCTACGGCTACGGCAACGTGAGCGACACCGCTTACAAAGCATTGGCCCAAGCGGGCGCCAAAGCGATCATTCACGCCGGTACCGGCAATGGCTCGGTATCGTCCAAGGTCGTTCCAGCATTGGTGGAATTGCGCAAGCAAGGCGTGCAGATCATTCGTTCTTCCCACGTCAACGCCGGTGGCATGGTTCTGCGTAACGCCGAACAGCCAGACGACAAATACGACTGGGTCGCCGCCCTTGACCTGAACCCGCAGAAAGCCCGCATCCTGGCCATGGTCGCACTGACCAAGACCCAGGACAGCAAGGAACTGCAACGGATCTTCTGGGAATACTGATCCCTGCTGATTCACCTGTAGATGCTTTTGTGGCGAGGGAGCTTGCTCCCTCGCCATATTCAACCCCTCTCCCCCCGCACCTCAACAAACTTCCTGATTCGCTGTCAGACGAACTTCTTGAAATTTAAGCAGTTGCGAAATTGCCTACAGTTAAATACTGTATGTGCGTACAGCCAATTAAGGAATGTTCTGTGGCAAAGCCCTCTTCCGCAGCCCCTGCATCGCCTGACGCCTACCAGCGCCTGGCTATCCGCGTGCAAAAAATCATCAATTCGACCAACGCCCAAAAAGCCAAGGCAGCGTTGATCTTCCGTTTACCCGATGAACCGGAGACCGATTGGCAACGTTTACTGGAAGAGATTTCGGAAAACGACAACGTCACCCTCGCCTATCGAGATGACGGTGGCGTGCAGATTTTCTGGGTTGTGCCGAAGGAAGATTGATTCAATGAGTGCCCGTTTTATTGCTGTGTGCTGTCTGTTTTTAACCGTCACCGCCAACGCCCAAGCCCCTCGAACCTTCAGCGAAGCCAAGAAAATCGCCTGGAAGCTCTACGCGCCGCAATCCACCGAATTTTATTGCGGCTGCAAATACACCGGTAACCGGGTCAACCTGAAAGCCTGCGGTTACATCCCCCGCAAAAACGCCAACCGCGCCGCGCGCATTGAGTGGGAACACATCGTACCGGCCTGGCAAATCGGGCATCTGCGCCAATGCTGGCAAAATGGCGGGCGAAAAAACTGCACGCGCCATGATGAGGTGTTCAAGCGCGCCGAGGCAGACCTGCACAATCTGGTGCCGAGCATCGGCGAAGTGAATGGCGACCGTAACAACTTCAGCTTTGGCTGGCTGCCGGTGCAAAGCGGGCAGTATGGCTCATGCCTGACCCAGGTGGACTTCAAGGCAAAGAAAGTCATGCCGCGCCCGTCCATTCGCGGAATGATCGCGCGCACGTATTTCTACATGAGCAAGCAATATGGCCTACGCCTGTCGAAGCAGGACCGGCAATTGTATGAAGCCTGGAACAAGACCTATCCGGTGCAAATCTGGGAGCGCCAGCGCAACCAGACCGTGGCTTGCGTGATGGGGCGCGGCAATGAGTTCGTCGGCCCGGTCAACCTGAAGGCCTGCGGCTGAACGTGGGCGGGGCTGCCCGCCCACCTGGCCTGCTGCTACTGCGCAGCCTTGTGTTCGATGATCTCCGACACGGTGTCGTTTTTCTTGGCCCGTGCCATTTTTTCGTTTAGCAGCGCCTGCTTGGCTTCGGCCTCGGCTTTGGTCGCGAACGGCCCCAATAGCACCTCATCCTTGCCGTCGACTTTGACGATATAGAAATTGAAGCCGTGTTCCAGCAACCAGGCGGTCAGGTCGGTGATCGCCTGCAGCTTGTGGTCCGGCGGGCCGACCCGTATATCCCACTCCTGAGCGGCAATCGCACCGGTTTGCGGCAGGCTTTCGGTCACGGCAGGCTTGGCCTTGGGGGCATCGACCGACTTACCTTCACCGCATCCGGCCAACGCCAACACCACAATTGCCATCGCTACTTTACGCACTGCCCTGCTCCTTTGAGGATCAAAGAGGCAACTTTACCATTCACTGTCTATTCTGGCCGTCATAAACGTTGGCTTAAACAATGCGAATCATGTATCGCGACCTGTATGATACCGCCATGGGAATTAATGTCGCCTCTATGCGTCCTAGAAAGAGGCAGTCACAGGGAAGCGCTTCGCAGTAAGCTACACACATCCGACACCTACCCTGTCTGAAACATGTGTCCTTAAAAGTAATTCAAGGAGAAGTCCATGCTTATACTCACCCGCAAAGTCGGTGAAAGCATAAACATCGGTGATGACATTACGATCACCATCCTGGGCGTTAGCGGCCAGCAAGTACGAATCGGCATCAACGCCCCTAAGGATGTTGCCGTGCATCGCGAGGAGATTTACCAGCGTATCCAGGCCGGCCTGACTGCACCCGATAAAAACCAGACGCCTTGAAACGCCTCCAGTAGCCAGCCTTTTCGTTCACTGTAACGGCTGGCGAAAACCCAATTGGCCTGCTCGCGTTTCCCCGCGTGACCAGCGCGCCTTGAGCTTTCCCTTCGCTGCAAGATGAAACTGTCAGGGTATCCGGAACTTGTCGCGCTATTGGCAGCCCAATTTCTGACACTTTATCCTGCCATCCGAGTGCATTTCAGGAACACGTCGATGAGGCCAGCCGCGTCGCAATCCCTTGTTTCCAGATCCTGGATGATTGCCCTGTTGATAGGGCTGACCTTCGTGGCACTCGGGTGTGGCCTGAGAATGGAAGTTGAAGGGGCCGATCCCGGCACCCATTCCTGGGTGGATCTGGCGCTTCTACTCTGTGGTTACCTGCTTGTGTTCTGCCTCAAGCCCATCCAGAAGGTGATCTTGCGCAAGCTGTGTCAGCGCGCCGCTCATCGCGCCCATGAAAAAGCCGCACGCTGAGGGCGTTTAGCGGTTATCGGATCGCCGGTATTTACACCGCCGCACCACCACCTATCATTGGGCTTGCGTTGCGCAGCTAATCAAAGGTGCAAAAGCAGATGGACACCCTCAACAAATCCCAAATCGAAAAAGCCTTGGCAGAACGCCTGCCGAGCTACAGGGTTGAGTGCACGCTGCATGCCGACGGCACCCTGTCAGCCGTGCTCAGCGGCCCAGAGACCGATCACTTCGCGATTACTGGCATCGTGCGTGCGCACTATCACGGTACAGAGGCCATCAACCAGCTCGCCACCGAGATACTCAGGGAAATGGTGATGTCGCGCCAAGGCATGAAAAACAGCCGGTTGCAGGCGCTATCAGACTCCCTCGACTGCCTGGAAGGCCGAGACCGGTAACGGACTTAAGGACAGCAAGCCATCAGCCCCACGCTCGGCTTTCAACGCACTATATTCCTCGATGCAAGCATGGGCAGTCACCATCGGCGCCATGTGTGTCGAGGTCACCACCATGATATCCGCCCCCGCCGCTTCCCCAGCCTGAATCCCCACTGTGGCGTCCTCGAACACCAGGCAGTCTTGCACCGGCACGCCCAGGCGCTGGGCACCCAGCACATAACAGGCCGGATCGGGCTTGCCCGTCTTTACATCTTCGGCTGTCACCAGTACCGCCGGCACCGGAATGCCCGCCGCTTGCAGCCGGCGCACGGCCAACGCTTTTGGCGCAGAGGTGACCAACGCCCATTGATCGACGGGCAGGCTGGCCAAAAACGCCACCGCGCCGGGAACTGCCACGATGCCTTCGACATCGTCCAGCTCAGCCTCGGTGATCCATTGGGCTTCTACCTGTGGATCGACACCCGGCAACGCCTGGCGGGTGATCGTATCAATTGCGCGGGCACCATGAATGGTGTGCAGGAACGCTTCCACATCCAAGCCATGCCGTGCAGCCCAGATGCCCCACACGCGCTCCGCAGCCGCAATGGAGTTGAGCAGGGTCCCGTCCATATCGAACAGAAAGGCGCGGTAACGCCGGGTAAATACGTTTGGAGTTGGGCTGGACACTGCACGGCTTCCTCATGGGCTGGGCCCCTGCAATCTACGGATCACCTTGACGCTTGTAAACGCCGAGATCTGGCCCGTCAGTTCCGAGGCAAAAATGACGAACTTGTCATGATCCTGTTGGTTGGCTGTTGGGGTCGCCTGGTTACCGTGAGCTCACTACCCACCCGGAACGTGAGACACCACCATGAAACTGATTGCCCTGGGCTTCGCCGCTTTGCTCGTCACTGGCTCGGTATTCGCTGCCGACGCCGCCCCTGCCGCCAACGTGATCCATGACAAGACCGGCTTCTTCGTGCACCTGGATGTCGCCAAGGTGCTGTCCAGCACCGACACCTACGGCCAATGCGGGGTTGTGCCGGCGCAACTGCGCTACCTGGACCACCAAGACCGCGAACATGTGCTGGATTACCAAGTCCAGGGCACCGGTTGCGCCAATGACAATTGATCGGGCTACACTGGCGCAACTTATTGAAGCAGAGCACTTCCCATGAACATCCTTGTAGTCGAAGACGAACCCAAGGCCGGCAATTATCTGCTCAATGGCCTGCAGGAACTGGGGCATTGTGTGAGCCTGGCCCGCGATGGCGTGGACGGTTTGCACCAGGCCCTTGAAACGCCCTTCGACGTGATCGTACTCGACGTGATGATGCCGAAAATGGATGGCTGGGAAGTGCTGCGTCGCCTGCGCAAAGAGGCCGATACGCCGGTGCTGTTCCTCACCGCCCGCGATGACATCGCCGACCGCATCAAAGGCCTTGAACTGGGTGCCGATGACTACCTGATCAAGCCCTTTTCGTTCGCCGAACTGGTGGCGCGCCTGCGTACCCTCAACCGTCGTGGCCCGAGCCGGGATGAAGAGCAACTGCACATCGCCGACCTGCACATTGACGTACTCAAACGTCGGGTCACCCGCGCCGGCACGCGCATTACCCTGACCAACAAAGAGTTCGCCCTTCTGCACCTGTTTGCCACGCACCAGGACCAAGTGCTGTCCCGCTCGCTGATTGCTTCGCGGGTATGGGACATGAACTTCGACAGCGACACTAATGTGGTGGATGTCGCCGTGCGCCGCCTGCGCCTGAAAATCGACGACCCGTTCCAGCTCAAGCTGATCCACAGCGTGCGGGGCATTGGCTACCGCTTCGATACCCAGCCATGAGCCGCCAGCACCCTTACTCCCTGACCCTGCGCCTGGCATTGATCTTCGCCCTGCTCGCCTTCGCCCTGCTGGCAACCCTGGGCGTGGCGCTGTACCGGGAGCTGGAGCGCGAACTGATCCGCCGCGATGACGCCGCGCTGATATCGCGAGTGGATCAGTTGCGCAACCTGCTTAACGACAGCAATACCTTGGACTTGATCAAGACCAAGCCAGAGCTGTTCCAGAACATGTTGGGCAACCGCGAATCGGTGCTGAGTATCGCCGCACCCGGCCAGCAGCCGCTGCTGCTGGTAAACCCGGGAAATATTGAGTTGCCGTCGATCCAGCCGCTGCCCAAGGATCACCGGCTCATATTGAGCGACGTGCAACATTTGCCAGGCCTGAACGGCATTCCCTTCTCGCTGGTGGCCGTGGACATCGACTCCGGCGACCTGGGCAGCTTGCAAATCACCAGCGGCCGCCTGATGACCGAGCGCACCGCCGTGCTCGCCAGTTATCGACTCAGCGTCTACATCCAGGCGAGTATCGCCGCGATCATCCTGGCGCTGGTGGGTTACCTGCTGGTTCATCGCGGCTTGCTGCCGTTGCGCCGCCTGGCCCGGCATGCCCAAGGGATCGGCGTCAGCAACCTGGCCGAACGCCTCGACAGCCACGGCGCGCCGAAAGAATTGCTGCCCATGATCGACTCGTTCAACACCATGCTTGAGCGCCTGGCCAAAGGCTTTGTACAACTGGGCCAAGTGTCCACCGATATGGCCCATGAACTGCGCACCCCGATCAACAACCTGCTCGGCGAAACCCAGGTGGCCCTGCAGCAGCAGCGCAGCATCGAGAGCTACCAGCAACTGCTGGCCTCCAATGTCGAAGAGCTGGAGCGCCTGGCGCGGATGCTCGACAACATGCTGTTCCTGGCCCGCACCGACCCCGCCAGCGCACTGCGCCAACGCCAGGCGCTGGACGCGGCGGATGAAGTGGAACGCATCGCGGATTACTTCGAGGGGCTGGCCGGTGATGTGGACATGCACATCACGGCCTTGGGCGAAGGGGTGATCTGGGCTGAACCAATGCTGCTGCGCCGTGCCTTGGCCAACCTGTGTGCCAACGCCATCAAGTATGGCGCGCCGGGCTCGGAGCTGAGTATCCAGGCAGTGCCGGATGGCGCGGGCATCAACCTGAAAGTCAGCAACCAAGGCCAGACGATCCCGGCTGAGCACCTGCCGCGGCTGTTCGAACGGTTCTACCGGGTCGATGAATCCCGCGAGCGGTCATCCCAGTCCAACGGCCTGGGACTCTCGATCGTGGCGACCATCATGCAACTGCATAACGGGCGGTACCGTGTAAGCAGTGAAGATGGCGTGACCTGTTTTGAGTTGTTTTTCCCCGGCCGTGAAGCCTGAGGGCGCTGCACCTCAATCAAACGCACCGTTCAGAACTTCGTAGATGATGCCGGTCGCAATGGTCACCAATATCAAGTCGGTTCCCGCTTGCTGCCATTCGTAACCATCATAACGAGGCAACTGCCCCAGCAAGCGGCCGTCCAGCTTCTTGGCAATACCAGGCGGCAGGGGCTTGCCGCGTGCCAGGTTTTTCTGAATGCCAGGCGGCAAGGCTGGCCCTGGGCGCCAATAATCGCGGTGACCGCCCAGCACGTTCAGTACAAGACCGCGATCAACGCTGAAGTCGTTCCTGGATTGGCCGCCCTTGTCTTTGGCCTTACCCGGCCCGCCCTGGGCATTACCTTTGTTATTACCGTGACCTTTGCCGTTGTCCTGCCCACCATAGGCATCACCCTTGTTATTGCCTTGGCCTTTGCCATTACCTGGATCTGCAAGGGCAAGGCCACTGGTGACGGACAGTGCAAGCGACAACGCAGCCGATACAAGTTTCGTACGCTTTAACATGGCGACTTTCCGAGGCAAGGGTGTGCTGGAACTGTAGTTGAAATTGCAACACAGCGTACAGCTGTCAGCTGATCTGGCCACCGGCAAGGACGACATCCGCCTGGGTTTGCCAGGCTGCCAGCGCCGCAACCCGCAGCCCTTCCACGGTTGTCGATAGCACCATCGACGGCTCGCTCGATCCGGGCAAGCCGGGAACGTGAATAAACCCACTGCGCACCCCAGTCCCCACCAAGGCGTGCTGCAAACGATAAAACACCTGGTTGCACACAAACGTCCCCGCCGTCTGCGATACCGAGGCCGCAATACCCGCCTCACGCACCGCCTTGACCATGCCCTTGATCGGCAACGTCGAGAAGTACGCCGCCGGGCCGCCCTCCACCACTGAGGTATCAATTGGCTGAGCGCCCAGATTGTCGGGAATACGCGCATCGTTAACGTTGATCGCAACGCGCTCGATGGAAATATCACTGCGCCCAGGCCCCAGGCCTGTGGCGATGACCATTGCCGGCTGCAGTTCGTTGATCAACTGCAGCAAGGTCTCGGCCGCGGTGGCAAATGCGCAGGGCAAGCAACGCGCAACTATCTGCACCCCCTCGCACAACTGCACACCGTCCAACTGGCGCACGGCCTCCCAAGAAGGGTTTACCGCCGCCTTATCAAAGGGCTCGAAGCCCGTCAGCAATACGTTTTGCACAATGACCTCACATCAACAGGTAAAGCAGCACGATATTGACCACCAGCATCATCAGCGCCGTGGGTATCTGGGCCTTGATCACCGCATTTTTGTCCGGCAGTTCCAGTAGCGCCGCCGGTACGATATTGAAGTTGGCCGCCATGGGCGTCATCAACGTACCGCAATAGCCCGAGAACATACCAATGGCCGCCATCACCGCAGGGTTGCCGCCGTAAATCCCCACCAGCACCGGCACGCCGACGCCACCGGTCATCACCGGAAAGGCCGCAAAACCATTGCCCATGATCACGGTAAACAAGGCCATGCCCAACACATAGACCATCACCGCCACCAACTTGTAGTCCAGGTTGATGTAGGTGGTGGTGACATGAGCGACCGCCGTGCCCACCCCGGCCTCATTGAACAACAGCCCGAGCATCGCCAGCATTTGCGGGAGCACCATGGCCCAGCCCAGGGCTTCGGTCAGGCGACGAGATTCGCGTAACGCTTGTACCGGCGTATCCCGGGTCAGCCAGCAGGCCAGGCCAAGGGCGATCAGGCAACCGATGCCGAGGGAGACAAAGGTGGTGTTCTTCGGGTCCAGCAGCGGTACACCACCGATTTCGGTGTGTTTGAGCAACACTGAGCCAATCACCGTGGTCAGCGGAATCGCCAACGCCGGGATGAACAGTTTGTGGCCCAGGCGCCCGGCACTGGCGCGGGACGCCTTGTCGTGCAATTGGGCATGCTGGCCACGACCAACGCCGCCCAAGCCCGCAATCAATGCCATCACCACCACACCCACTCCGATGACCACCGAAGGCAAGCGCTCGCCTATAAGGAACGGTACGGCGAACAACAACCAGAACAGCGCACTGGACCAGCGCTTGGGGTGGGAACGGTCGAGCAGGATCATGCCGGCGGTGATCAGCAACAGCACGCCCGCCAGCCAGTACAGGTATTGAATGGAAATAATCATTGAGCAGCCTCCACTGGAGCGGTGGCCGAGCTCATTTCGCGGGTCAAGCGCCGGTCGAAACGATGCAACCGGATAGCGTGAATGATGAAGGCGCAGATCGCCGTCGGGATGCCCCACACCGCAATGTGCAGCGGCTCCACATCAATCCCCGAGCCAAGCAGGAAGGTGTGCATCAACGCAATCGCACCAAAGGCCACGAAGATGTCCTCACCAAAGAACAACCCGACGTTGTCGGTGGCAGCGCACATGGCCAGTACCTTGTGGCGTAGCTTGTCAGGCAGCTTGCCATAACGTTTTTCTGCGGCGCCCTCGGCCATCGGCGCCAGCAGCGGCCGCACCATCTGCGGATGCCCACCCAGGCTCGTCAACCCCATGGCCGCCGTGGACTCACGCACAAACAGATAGATGATCAACAAACGCCCGACCGTGGCGCGTTCGAAGCGTGCAATCCAGTTCTGCGCATGCAGGCGCAGGCCATGGCGTTCCAGCAGGCCAATCACCGCCAGCGGCAATAACAGAATCAGTTGCAAGGCACGGGTCTGAAGGAAGCCATCGCCCATGGTGGCGAGAATTTTTTCCAGCGGGAACTGGGCGGCAAGCCCGGTGGCGATGGCGGCCGCGGTGACCACCAACAGCGGATTGAAGCGCAATACAAAGCCGACCACGATGACAAGTACGCCGATCAACGGCCATAAGTTCACAACAGTTTGCATGGCGAAGAGGTCCTTTAGTGCGCGCTGCGGCGCCATAACAGCAGGATGTGGGCCGAGGGCTCACAGCTTGAAAGTGGCGTGCAATCGGCTCGGTTTTTTATTGTTGACCTGGAAGGTCGAGCGTCAGTGGCGGCAACTTTGCTGCCTGGGGACGGGGGTGTCCAACAAGAAAAATTGTTGCTGCAAACCAATAATTTTTGTGGGGGGATGGCATCGGGGGTACGGCACCATGGAGAGATTCAGCGCAGTTTTTTTGGAAAAGACGTGAGGATGAACTCGCTATGGCGTCGGCAGGGAAAATTCCTGATCTGCACCTATACTCCACGGTGCAGCTGTGTGTACTTGCAGTTCATTCACGGTGTCACGCCGACAATGAGGGTTCCCGCTATGTATGCCGGACAAATGAGTAATATGGCGACCACACTTGGCGAAATACGCTGCCAGCTGTTCGCCCAGGTAATTTGCCTGCTGGCGGTGGCGACGCTTTTCGCCTGATTGGACATACAAGCCCTGAAAGGACGCCGCCCGGCGTCTTGACTTTCCTTTGCCCAAATTCCAGTGTCTGCAAACCCGAACACGCAGTCCTGCTGACCCTACTGAAGAAACACAGGAAGGCGGCTGGCCTGAACCAAGTACAGTGTTCAGAGGCTCTGGACGTCCACAGTCGTTCATGAGTAACGTTGAAAGCGGGACACGCCGCATGGATATCGTGCAGCTCCGCGAGCTGATCGCTGAGTTGAACGATCTTTGGACGAGAATTAATCGAGCAGCGGTTGCCGGGTTGAAGTGCTGGGCTTACACAACATGTGCTGTTGGAAATCCTGGCCTTCGCAATCAGGAAAAACCACTCTGCTCCAATCTTCTAAGCAGCAGAGAGGCAAATGCAAGATGATCTAAACAGGTGTCGGGATCGTCACTGAGGTTTATCTCATGCCCTCTGGGGTTTCGAATGGCCATCACTGCTCCGCTGAAAAGAAAGCTGTAACCTTTCTGTTCATCTCGGCCACTCGTGGTCGATAAGTCGGCAAGGGTGAGAATTGGCTTACTCTCATTAAAGGCATTCATCATGAGCTTAAAGCCCGACTCATCCACTTGGCATAAACGCTGTACAAGCTTGTCTATAAGCTTAAATGCTTCGAAGGTAGACTCTGCACAGTGTCCATTGTCGAAAAGCTTTTTGACCTTCCCATAAAGACCTTGATGAATATTTCTTAGCTCAAATGGATGCAGGACAATGCTTTTGACCTCACTTTCGCCATCAAATGCCCCTGTCGTCCTGCGGACTATTTCTTCGAAGAGATTAAGAGACGTTGCCATTCAGCAGATTCTCTCTGATGCTTTTGAAGATGCGGTCGTAGGTCTCTTGGTCACCACCAGCGGGTAGGTTAATTTCGACCCTGACAGTAAGCGCCATGGCGGAAGACTGAGCTGCCGGGGGAGCGGATTGAATGGGCAAGGGGATTTCGGCTTTAGGTAGCTGCGGAGTAGCTTTGGCAGGCTTAGAGCGCACTGTACGAGTAGGAGTGGATGTGTCGCTTGTCTTCGGTTTAGGTGTGGGCGTTCGTACGCTCCCATCTAATTTACCGGACAGTAACCCAAGTGCTTGGAATGTCGCGGCCTGTTTCTTTCCTACAATGTCGCTCGTGTTGTCTGTATGCCTGAAGTAAGCGATTAATTTGGGCAACGGGAGCGTCCAAGCACCCTCTCCGTGCAACTCAAAAAGCTCGCTATAGGCTGAAGAGACGATTTCCGAGAAACCTCGCTGAAACTCATCATCTTCATGCTGGCTGAAAACGGAACCAACTTTTTGCCCCTTTTTCCCATCCTCATCGAGCACACCAAGAAATCGCAGTGTGTTCAATACATAGCTTTCGTTGTTAGGTGCTATCCCTAGTTTTTTCATCGTATCTGAGCCAAATTGGACAGGGAACGATTTTCTGAGCTGGGTAACGGTCTGAGTCAGCCCTGCAATACCGGAGTACGGGTGCCTATCTGCCATGATTGTATCCCTGTCATCTCGACTAAGTAACTGACGCTACCTGCAACCACATCAAGTGTCCAGTGTGATGAAAAAAGGCAGGAGGTTCGCTAGACGCCCGCTAAAGCGTCGCCTCAGCCTTGGAATCTCTGGGTTTAAACTCCGACGTCATCTAGGCCGGAATTCAGAAGCTGAGTCGATAACCGCTATCAGATAGGTAGACGTAACTGGTAGCTCGATAGCCACTCGCCTACCACTATCAAATATCTATTGCAGATAGCCATACGATTCAATTATCATTTATCTATCGAATCTAAGAACAAAGGATAGTCCGCTTTGAATACCCACCTCTACCTCCGTGCATCAACGAAAGACCAAGACGCCAACCGTGCAAAAGTCGCCCTGGAGTTGTTCGCTGTCGAAAAGGGTTTAAGCATCGTTGGTGTGTATGCGGAGAACATTAGTGGGACCAAGCTCAACCGTCCTGAGTTGCTTTCCTTGCTCGATACTGCCGAGAGTGGCGACGTGCTATTGGTTGAGTCTGTAGACCGTCTGAGCCGCCTCTCACAGGCTGACTGGGACACTCTCAAGGCTACTATCAAGGCTAAGGGATTGCGTCTGGTTGTTGCTGATCTGCCTACCAGCCACATGCTGGTTGAAGCGAAGGGTATAACCGGTCAAATCATGGATGTGATCAACAACATGTTGATTGATTTGATGGCAACCATGGCACGACTGGATCAAGAGAAACGCGTAGAGCGCATCAAACAAGGCTTGGAGAACAAAAAGGCTGCTGACCCTGATTGGAAGCCGTCAGGTAAAGGAAGGAATACCGTTAAGTGGGCGGAGGTACAGGCGTTGATGCAGAAACACCCAACGATGTCCGCTGATCAGATTGCAAAATTAGCTGACTGTGGTGTTGCAACCGTTTACCGGATCAAGCGAGAAACAGTGGCAGCTTGATGTAGTTTCTGGTCTAGCTCTGTAGGGCTACGTGCCCCCCAACTTATTTTAGAAAAGCAGCGGCACTCATGAGCCCCGCTCGCAACAAGCTAAGCGGATCAGGCAAAACCACCAGAATTGCTTTCCAGTCAACGAAACGCCTACTAATTAAAGCGCCCCCCAATTTTCTGGTGGCGTAGACCAAGCTTTGTGGAAGCGGGCTATAGCATGCACGCATTACCCGCTCCAACAATCGTTAAATTTCAGAAAAATCTTAATTAAACTTCACAATATTTTATTTCGCAAAAAGTTGACCACCATAGTACAAGGCATCATATGCATCAGTGCTTTTGTTGAGCCGAACAAATGCGAAGCCCTCAGCAACACTATTAGCAGAGCCAACAGAACCAAGAACATTCATTGCCATTTCTCGACGCTGTGCGTAGTGAACGTTTCGATCCATATAAATACCACAGATCGCAAATTCTCCCAACAACCCTTCGACAGTCGAAAATATTATAGGTGAATCAGCCTCCTTTGGCGTCCCAACGAACACTCTTTTCATTCCTGTGACAAGCTCTCTCTGCGACTCAAAGGGAATATCCAAAAGTAGAAGCCCAACCTCAAAATAAGCAGGCGTCATTCTTCTAAGCATCAAAGCCAGGAATGAATCAAAAAAAGGTGAGTTCCGTAACGCACTATCTTTCGGAATTTTTAAAACGCCATCTTGCTTTCGGTACTCTGACAACTCATATGACGCCCCAAGAATCATCATGACTTCGTCAGAACCTTGTAAACCAACGAATCCTGTTCGCAAATAGATAGAAAATATATCCATTTCATCACCGATAATCTGATTCCTACGGCACACTGCAAAGCGGCGAGTCAGATAATGCAGACGATGCAATTCATCTTTCAACGCCCCCAAAACCTGTTGCAATTCAGAAAGAATAATGCAGGGCGCCGGGTCTATATCATTATCAATTATTTTCAACTCACGCAATATGTTGGGTGCATTCATCAACAACCCAACCTGCTCAAGCGAAACACTGAATCTGGAAACCGTTCGTATCTCTTTCGGATCGAGAGTTAATAGCACCTTTCCCTTCGCATCCTCGATACAAACAGGCTCAGTCGAGCTTCTAAGGTGGTCAGCTAATGCAGCACCCTGCAGAGTCGACTTCCCCCAGGTTTTCTTAAGAAATTGTTGTACTGCACCAACAGCTCCAGATCTAACACGATCAGTTATAAGCGCACCCTTGGCTTCAAATATTAATACATGTCGAGAGACTAAAACTATAAGATCAGATTCAACACGATCTTCTTTGCTTCTGAACCAGTATCCAGAGGGTACATGCTTCGCTGATGGAAACGCATCTAACAACATGCGAGCGGCTTCACGCTCTGCAAACCATCCGCGGACTTTTTCAATCCTGTTTTTAGCATCTGGCTTATCGACCAGCAACGTCAATAACGATGAAAACGGGAGGCTCATCAAAGTCATCAAGCAATATATCGAGTATCCTTTCGCTGACTTAATAAATGGGCGAGAAGCAATTGGATTGAATCTACTTAGCCCATCAAACCCTTTTACTCCTTCGAGGCTATTCAGGCTCAGCTTATCCAACGTCTCTCTCACAAAAGAATCTTCAAACCCAACCGACGCCACCCAAGCCTGGTCAAGTAAAAAAAGAGTCTTAATGGTGTAATCTTCAATTAAATTACGCAGACCACACCTTAATTGATCAACACTTAACCTATGCCAGTCATAATCATCCTCATCAACTTCCACTAATTTTTTGTAGCGCGAAACCTCACTCAACATCCGCTTACGACTAAATCCATGAATCGCAACTAACTCACGATAGTACCTTTGAAACCTTTCCCAAATAGTAGTTCTAATACAAACAAAGAGCTTACCAACAGAAGAAAAACTTTCATCCCTCAAATAACGATTATCATACTCAGCTGTGACCTCAACCATCATCCTATCAAAAAACTCGTCTCCGTAAGGATTACGATAATAGGCAATTTGAGAGTCCGCCAAAGTTTCAATTACTGACTGTCCTTCTCGCTTAGCAGAGTGAGACACCACATAGTTCTGCCTCATCAACTCTAACCAAAAACCACTTACACTCTCCCTAGGGATAGACACTTTTTGGCCATCCCCCTGACATCCAAGCATTAATGCCTGAAGAGCCTCAAGATCCGCTTGTTCCGGGTAATCCGACTTATGCCCATCCTTAATAACGGCCTTTGTAAATGTAAATAACGCAGTCAAACCAAGCAAATCATGCATCTCATAACCACAGACCTGTTCAAGGAACTCACCTGTTCTATCAGCTACTTCTGCATGAACATTCGGATCTATAATTTCGCGCTGCCACCCGGAAAGCATCGCATCAGGCAGAGACTCAACAGAGACAAACATTAAATTACCGGGCATACCAAATGCTTTTGTATCGGACATCCTTTTCACTCCAATTATCAAACCTTTATAAAAACTAAAACATCAACATAATTCATTCAGCAGGCATCACGAAACATGTAAGGTTCCGCTACGCACTCCGTCATAATTAGGCGCCAGAATCTACAATTGAGACAGGCACTATTTTAGACGCTTTTTTAGGAGTTTCCACATAGCGAACTGAGCCAAAAAATTAGTTAGCCCCTCCCTTCTAAATGGTACTGATGATCGGATTCCGTTTCGCAGCTCGACTGTACTATCTTTTCCAGCCCCCACCTCGTTCATCTGCCCCCAAAAAATTGTGACAGAGGAGTTTTATCTGAAAAAATGGGTTACCCACTAATACCAGGGCGATTCTCAGCTCCAGCCTTACTGACTAAGCCGTGAATAGCCTTCTTAGCTTGCTCTAGCTTCTGTTGTTTCGCCGCTACGGCCAACTTCTCATCTAGAACTAGTTCAATCCCCATTTTTAAAACTGGGAACGCCGCTAGGCATTCATTCTCTGTCAGCTCATGTATGCCCTGGCTAAGAATTTTGTACATCGAACGATTTTCCACGAGAAACTCAGGAAGGTGCCCCATCAACAGCTGTATCCGATCCGCCATCCGACTCTTTTGATAAGCGTCATCATCCCAACCGCTATCATTTTTTGCGGTCTGGTACGCAGCATCGACAAGATTCTCAAAAATTCGTCTTAAGTAAACAAACGAACCGACGCCCACACCATGTGCAGCCAATCCAATTGCTTTAGTGAACTCCTTGAAATCCTCTTTGGGTAGCACGGCAGAGTACTGACGTACATCGTACGTATTGAGATCAGCAAGAGACGGATACTGCCCTATCTTCTGCACCGTCCTGCCCTCAACGTCGAAAAGGAAATACAGGCGATGATCTGAATCCCTAGAGCATTTAAGCGTGACGTGATGGCGCTTACTTCCCACCCAACCGTCAAGATAGCGAGGGACATCAGAGATAATATGCTGATGGAAAATACTGTGCGTATTACATTCAGGGCAATAGGTGTCAATTGGCTCTTGAGAATAGAATACGTTCCAGCCATCGTGATCCTGTCCTTCAGCAAAGGTGAATTGCTCATACAGGGGAAAGTCAATACAGAACTCTTTTTTCGTAGGTACTGTCGTCTGTGCGGTCATGCAGGTTGGCTCTGAATGGCAAGATGGGAAACGCATTCCATCGACATTATCGACTCGCAGGTACCCTGTCCATATGAGGAAGACGCGCTAGTTCGCACATCTAGCGGCTAACCGTTCGAACCGACCTCTGGACGTAGTACCGTGAAAAGCACGAAATACGGCGAGTCCTAAGATGAGGGGAGGATTGCGAGAAAGGGAGTAGTACAACTCAAAAAAACTCACAACTCATTGAATTTAATTAGCTTTCTTGGGTAGTTGTGGAGGTACAACGGATTTCGAATCAGTCCAATCCGGCCAACGGGGAGCGTTCGCTAACCACATGCTGCTGATGCAGTTGCGGTACAGAAGATCAACAACCGCTCTCAGGCGCTCGCCAAAGGCCGTGAATGCACGGCAGTACAGCCCCACCTACTGCATGCCTGTACAACAAGTTGAATACGCTTCAGGCCATAGCTGATTGCCTCAACACCAAAGGCTTACGTACAGCCCGTGGCGCCACGCTCATACCAACGGCAGTACGTCACCTCATGCTCGCCTTCAACGTCTCGCTCTGAGGCTGTAGGGGCTTAAGGGCCGCCCAGCTTATTTCTATATTCCGCAGACTGCCATTTGGCCTACTCGTGACGTGCTTAGCACCTACCGCGCTCAACCCAATGCCCAAGTGCTTTTTATTATTTTCCCCACCACCATGGCCGAAACGACAAGAGATGCTCGCTTATTTTGGGCGGCGGATTTGAAAACCGATCAGAAGCCTAGGCCGCTTTGGTGAAAGCTGGCAGCTCTACCCATGAAAGACCAGTTTAGTGCCTAGACAATCGTCGGAGCACACTGCCACCATACGTCCACCCCCCTAGCCAATAAGACAAGGATGAAACATGCGGATACCACAGGAAATTTTAGAGCAGATAAAGGACGACCCGACAACCGGAGCAATTGCAGCCTGCGAGTTTGTAGAGACGGAGTTCAATAATGGAAACTCCTGGGTGCCATCCGACGAAGAACTCCTATTTGAAATTTACGCCCTATTATTCAGTTTGAAGGAATCAGGGCGAATCTCATATCTTGAAGACGCTCCAGATCTAAAAGCCCCCTTCCCAAATATTTGCGTACGCATTAGTCAGTTCGTAGATGGCGTCAAAGAACAATTGCAAACTCAGCATCGAGACCAAACTAACGAACGCAAGCTCGATCAATTTAAAAATCACTTCTCTCTCACCCTCAATAATACGTTTGGCTACGAATTTACGGATGGGGACTTAAAGCGTATTCGAGCACTAATTAATGAGTTACGCGAACTGATAACCGAAAATACCGAACTAGATGAAGACCACAAACGCCGCTTACTGAAACGCCTTGAGAAGATGCAGTCGGAAATCCACAAAAAGGTATCTGACCTTAATGCTTTCTACGGTCTTGCGGTCGAAGCAAGTGTAGTTCTCAAAAAAGTAGGCGAGAACGCCAAGCCGATAGTGGATCGGATAAAAGAACTGACCGGCATATCTTGGAATACGCAAGCACGTGCTGAGAATTTGCCATCAGGGACAGAACCACCAATGCTTGAAAATGACGTCACCCCACCGGCGATTGAGTGACAATATTTTCAATTCATAAGGGATGCAAAGGCAATGAAAGACATTGTGATTACCGTAGTGAACTTCTTCGCTTGGCTAGGGATCATTGTGGCAACGGTTGTGGATTACTTCGCAATGAAACGGCGCTGTGGTTGGCTTCGCCGTTGGATGCCTGGGCTCTGGAGTGTGGTTTGTACTCTCAGCAATCCACCAGAATATTCAGACAACCCGAGACATTGCAGTTAAGCAGTCTCAAGGTTGATTTACGATCCGATAGCTAGTAGCTATCGGACACCTCTAGCCTCCCAAGACTACCGCTTCGGATCGTAATCATACTCATCGAAATCCGCGTCACTCCACTGCATCCATTTGGTGATTGGTTGTATCGAGAGCGGTCTTTCTGAAGCCCCCTAGCTAATCTTCGTAACTGGTCTTGATACCAAGTTGCTGGCGTATCACTGTCAATGCGTCATACACGTATCGCGAATGATCAGGTTTTGCACTATTGAATGCTGGGCTTGCCTCCCACTCTCTCGCGCTCACATTTAGCGAATAGGCGATGTGGTTCAGGCTTCGTGCTGCCAAGGTGATTCCAGCTTTTTTAGGTAAGCGGAAGAACAGTCTCGCTGCACGATAGAACATAATCGTGGCAGCAGCAGAGACTATCTCTGCCGAATGATCAGATAATTTTCCCGACAACTCGTCATCGACGGCTGCGCTGGTAATCTTGGCTTGATGCCTAAGAATTGTATTGGAAAGCCGAGCTAGTGCGGCTCTGCAGGCTTGTATGGGTTCAATCACCATCTTGAGTAGGTATTGTCCGATCAGGAAAACAACAACTCCGATCAGGGTTGGGATTACAAAACTCATGGATATCCCTCAATAGAAGCTAGGCATTTCGCAAGCCATGTTACTGACCGTTGTAGCTGCCCGCCATCACGTCATCGGCGTTCACATTGCCCAGTGTGAACGAACCCTATATTTTGTGAACGTTCTGCATGAAATCGCGGACAACAAAAAAGGGCCCACCTTTCGGTGAGCCCTTCTAGACCGCCCAGCAGAGCGGATTTTGTTTGGTAGGCGCGATTGGACTCGAACCAACGACCCCCACCATGTCAAGGTGGTGCTCTAACCAACTGAGCTACGTGCCTGCTGTGAGGCGGCATTCTACGGAATTCCGAAGGGGTGTCAACATCTTTTTTGCAGCTAACCCTATGAATATGCGAATTTTTTATTTGCGCCGGGTACACCCGTGATTTTCGGGTGGCTGGCAGGCAATTTTCAACTCAGGTAGGATCGGCGCACTCGTAAAAAATATAAAACAGAGGTTCCAGGATGGCGAACACCCCCTACCCCCAGTCGTATTACGCCGCTTCTGCGAATGCAGTTCCGCTCCGTCCTGTGTTGCAAGGCGAAGTCGAGACCGATGTGTGCGTGATCGGGGCCGGCTATACCGGGCTTTCCAGTGCGCTGTTTCTGCTGGAGAACGGCTTTCGCGTTACGGTGCTGGAAGCCGCCAAGGTCGGTTTTGGTGCCTCGGGTCGCAACGGTGGGCAGATCGTCAATAGTTACAGCCGCGATATCGACGTGATCGAGCGCAGCGTCGGGCCTCAGCAGGCGCAGTTGTTGGGGCAGATGGCGTTTGAAGGCGGCAGAATCATCCGTGAGCGCGTGGCCAAGTACCAGATCCAGTGCGACTTGAAGGACGGTGGCGTGTTCGCCGCCCTCAACAGCAAGCACATGGGCCACTTGGAGTCGCAGAAGCGTCTGTGGGAGCGCTACGGCCATACGCAACTGGAGTTGCTGGACGAGCGCCGCATCCGCGAAGTGGTGGCCTGTGACAACTATGTGGGCGGCTTGCTGGACATGAGCGGCGGCCATATCCACCCGCTCAACCTGGCGCTCGGTGAAGCCGCGGCTGTGGAATCCCTGGGCGGCACGATCTATGAGCAATCGGCAGCGGTGCGCATCGAGCGCGGCGCTAATCCGGTGGTGCATACCGCCGAAGGCAAGGTCAGGGCCAAATTCATTATCGTCGCGGGGAACGCTTACCTGGGCAATCTGGTGCCGGAGCTGGCGGCCAAGTCGATGCCGTGTGGCACCCAAGTGATCACCACGGCGCCACTGGGCGATGAAGTAGCCAAGACTTTATTGCCACAGGATTACTGTGTCGAGGACTGCAACTACCTGCTCGACTACTACCGCCTCACCAGCGACAAGCGCCTGATCTTCGGCGGCGGCGTGGTGTATGGCGCGCGGGACCCGGCAAATATCGAAGCGATTATCCGGCCGAAAATGCTCAAGGCATTTCCGCAACTGAAGAACGTGAAGATCGACTACGCCTGGACTGGCAATTTCCTGCTGACCCTGTCGCGTTTGCCGCAGGTCGGTCGCCTGGGTGACAACATCTATTACTCCCAGGGCTGTAGCGGCCATGGCGTGACGTACACGCACCTGGCAGGCAAAGTACTGGCAGAGGCCTTGCGGGGTCAGGCAGAGCGTTTTGATGCGTTTGCGGGTTTGCCGCATTACCCGTTCCCGGGTGGGCAAATGTTGCGCACGCCGTTTGCGGCGCTGGGGGCTTGGTACTACGGGTTGCGAGATAAATTCGGGATGTAAACACTGTAGGAGCGAGCTTGCTCGCTCCTACAGGGCTGCGCTTCAGAGCCGGTCGCGAGCAATCCCGCTGCGAATCCGCACGATATCCGCCAATACCGCCAACGCAATTTCCGACGGCGTCCTGCTCCCCAGGTTAAGCCCGATGGGCGCGTGTATCCGCGCCAGTTCAGGCTCCCCCAACCCACCGATGCGGCGCAGTCGCTCAAAGCGCTTCTGCGAGGTCTGCAACGACCCCATCACGCCAATGTAGAACGCGTCGGTACGCACCGCTTCCATCATCGCCAGATCGTCGATACGCGGGTCATGCGTCAGCGCAACCACCGCCGTATCACGGTGACAGCCGCCATCGGCAATAAACACCGACGGCAACTGGCGACGAATCTCCACGCCATTGAGCACCACGCCTTCGAGCACTTCATCGCGTGGGTCGCAGAGAATCACTTCGAACCCGAGGCCGACTGCAAACTCGGCACACGCCTGCGCCACGCTGGAGTACCCGGCCAGCAATAGACGCTGAGCCGCACCGACGCGGAGGCGCACCCGCTCACTGTCACGCTCGATGCGCGCGCCCTGCTCACAATCAGCGACCAGGCGGCGCGCCCCGCTGGCCAGGTCGACCTGGCGAATCAAGCGCCGCTGCCCGAGCAGCGCCGACTCCACTTCACGCAGGTGCGCCTGCACCTCGCAGTCAGGCTCGAACTTCTCAACCAATACTTCGAGAATGCCGCCGCAGGGCAGGCTGACCCGCGAGCGCGGATCGTCCCCTGCGCCGTAGCGCACCACGTTGACCGCATCGAGAAACGCACCGTCAGCGACGCGTTCGAGAAAGTCTTCCTCGACGCAACCACCCGACAACGACCCAATCCACTGCCCTGCGGCGTTCACTGCCAGCAACGAACCCGGCGCACGCGGCGCCGAGCCGTAGGTGGCCAGTACCGTACAGAGCCAGATGCGTTGCCCGGCCACCGACCACTCCAGCGCCCGTCGTATCACCTGCAGGTCCAGATGCTGCATGTCAGTGCGCCTTGTGCTCGATGGACGGCGCCTCAGCCTGCAACTTCTGCACATCGCTCACCGCCAGCTCCGCCGATTGCCCGCCCCAGCCTTGGCGCAGGTAATTGATCAGATCGGTGAGTTGCGCCGGGCTGAGTTTTCCAGCGAAGCCCGGCATCGGTTGCATGTGCTCGAACCCGGAGAACTTCTGCTCACCGATCCCGTCCTCGATCACCCGCACCAGGTTGCGCGGGTCTTCCAGACGCAGCGTGGTGTTGCCGCGCATCGCCACCGCGATGTGCGGCTTGCCTTCACCACCGGCGGCATGGCAACCGGCACAGACGTTCAGGTATTCCTGGCGGCCGCGCTGAGCGCTCGGGCCGAGCTTGTCCACCGGCACTTCGACCAACGCCTTGGCTGCCGGCGGTTTATCGCCGAGCAGGAAGGTCGCCATCGCGGCCAGGTCCGCATCGCTCAGGCCCTGGGTGCTGTTGTGGAACACCGGGAACATCTCGTTGAACATCGTCCCTTGTGCGCTCATGCCGTGCTTGAGGAACGTGGCCAGGTCCTGCTCATTCCAGCCGCGTGCGGCCAGGTCCGTGGCGAGCAGGCTGGGCGCCAGATAGCCATTGAGGATGCCGCCGGTCAGGCGCTTGTCCAGCTCCATCGCACCGGGCAGGCCACGTGGCGTGTGGCATTCGCCGCAGTGGCCGAGCACTTCGACCATGTACTGGCCGCGCTTCCAGGCTTCGCTCTTGCCTTCGGCCGGTTCCAGTTTCAGCGCTTTGCCGTACAACACGTTCCAGCCCATCAAGCCCAGGCGCACGTTGAAGGGAAAGCTCAGGCTCGTGACCGGCGCTGCGCGCTCGATCGGCTCGATGGTTTTGAGGTACGCATGAATGGCGTCCGAGTCTTCACGCGGCATCAGATGGTACGAGGTGTAGGGCATCGCCGGATACAAGTACGCACCGTCGCGACGCTTGCCTTCGGTCAACGCAGCGAAGAACTCGTCATCGCTGTACAAGCCGATGCCGTGTTCTTTGCTTGGCGTGATATTGGTGCCATAGATGGTGCCAAACGGCGAGACAATCGGCAGCCCGCCGGCAAACGGCGCACCGCCCGGTGCAGTGTGGCAGGCCATGCAGTCAGCGGCGCGGGCGAGGTATTCGCCGCGCTTGGCTTGATCATCAGCGTGGGCAAACAATACCGGCGCGGCCAGGCCGACCGCCAAGGCCAGGCGGGTCAGAAAAAGCTTCATGCTTAACCCTCCTTGACCAGGCCGAGATCGGTCAGCACGTTGCGGGTGGCGTTGTAATAACGCACGTACCCGGTACAACGGCAGACGTGATGACCGAGGCTGTCCTCGATGATTTGTTCCAGCTTGCTGTACACGGTCGGCTGGCGTTGCAGTTTCTCCACTAAAACGGTCGCCGCATTGACGAAGCCCGGCGCGCAATAGCTGCACTGAAAGGCGAACTCATCCACGAAGCGCTGCTGGATCGGGTTGAGCTCAGTGACCTGGCCCGACTCATCGCGCTTGGCGTGGCCTTCGATAGTGCGCACTTGCTTGCCTTCAAAGTAATGCGCGCCGGTGATGCAGGTGCGCACTTCTTCGCTGGTGCCGTCCGGGTTGTCGACGATCACCACACAGGCGTGGCAAATGCCTTGGCCGCAGCCCAGCCGCGAGCCCGTGAGGTTTTTGTATTCGTGCAGGTAGTCGATCATCGGCAGGTCATCAGGGATGTCCACCGGGCCGACGGGTTGACCATTGAGGGTCAGTTGAAGCGGACGGTTAGCCATTGAGGGCCTCCTTGATGCGTGCAGCCGTGATTGGCAGGTCGCGAACACGTTTACCGATGGCGTGTGCCACCGCATTACCAATGGCCCCGACAATCGGGATCATCACCACTTCAGCGATACCTTTGGACGGGTCGCTTGGCGACAGCGCCGGCAGAATCTCCGAGGTCTGTTTCCATACGGCAACGTGACGCGCCATCGGCAGACGGTAGCGGTTGAAGTTCCAGTCGCCCTCCCCCGGCCCGCCTTCGTACAACGGCATTTCCTCCATCAACGCGTGACCGATACCCATGGCCACTCCACCTTCGAGCTGGCCTTTGACCAACTCTTCAACCAGCACACGCCCGCACTCGACCCATGAATGGTGATTGAGCACTTCGACCTGCGCCGAACCCTTGTTGACCTTCAACTCGACCAACGTGGCGACGGGGCTGTAGTACGTCACCGCAGCGTTATTCAACTGGGTGGCGGGATAGCTGACGTTCTGGCGATCGAGCAGGTGGAAACCGGCAGTGCTCATCAGCGCCTGCTTGGCTTTCGGTGCGCCATCGCCGTATTTCACCGCCAGACCGTCGAGCGGCAGGCGCTCGCGCACACCGTCGATGCTGTACTCAGCCTCGGCCCAGCTCCAGCGGTTGAACCCGTGGACCGTGGCAGCGGTGACCAGGCCGCGCTCATGAGCGCGCTTGGCCAGTTCTTCAAAGCTCAATGGCTGCATGCCGTTGGCAGTGAGCTTGCCGTCCACCCAATGTGCGTCTTCGCGGCGCACCACATAGGGGTTGGCCTGGCCGCCGAACGGGCCCTGGCGCCAGATCTCCAGCGCTGCCGGCCACAAGCCGTGGTTGAACAGCACACGCGCCGCTTCACGGGTGGCGTGGCTGAAGTAGTACGCCGAGTTGGTCGCGGACGACGCCGACGCGAGCTTGCCCACCCAACGCGGGTTGCGCAGCAGGTTGTCCTGCTCGGCCTGGCTCATGGTGTAGGGGTTGCCGCCGGTGACCAGTTGCATTTCCTGCCATTGTGTTTCGCCGGTTTTCACTTCGTGGGCCGGGCTGCCAAGGAAGTCGGCGACCACCAGCGATTGCGAAGTGGACATGCCGGTGCCGATTTCGATCCCGATGTGGCGCAGGCTGATGCGGCCGTCAGCGCTGAATTCAACACTGGCCATCGGCGCTTCGGAACCGGTGCCGAAGTCTTTCTGGCAGATGGCAAAACCGACGCCATACCAGTTATCCGGGTCTGCGGCTTCGCGCTGTTGCTTGATCGCGTCGCGGTTTTTCCATACGTCGTGCGCAGCGGCCTTGTCGAGAATTTCGTGCAGCCGCAACGCACCGGCAGGGATCGCGCCCTGGGTGTTCTTCATGCCCGAACGCAGTGCGTTCTTGCGTCGCAATTCAATGGCATCCACACCGAGGCGACCGGCGATTTCGTCGACCATCATTTCGGTCGCCGCCATGCTTTGCAGGGTGCCGTAGCCCCGCATCGAACCGGCTTCAACGCCACGGGAATGGTACGCGGTGACTTGCAGGTCGTTCTGCGGCATGTAGTAGATCGACTGCGCCGCCGTGGCGCCGACCGCAGCCACCGACGGGCTGTAGTTGATCCGGCCACCGCCGTCGACGCTCATGTCGGCGAGGAAGATTTTGAAGCTGTGGTCGTTCTTGTCGACCGCCAACTGATAGCGGATATCGAACGGGTGACGCTTGATGCCGCTCTGGAATTGCTCGTAACGATCATTGGCCAGACGCACCGGTACACCGGCGCCATACAACGCAGCGAGGGCGGCGTAGTAGACGAAAATGTTGTGGTCTTTGGAACCGTAACCCACGGTATAACCCGGATGCATGTTCAGGTGGGCCAGGCCGAAGCGCGACGGCGAGATCATCTTGGCGGTCTCGGTCGCCACTTCCAATGGGCACTGGGTGGCCACCACAAAGTGCAGGGTCTTGGTTGCTGGATCGTACCAACCGTTGCCGTTGTCCGGCTCCATGGCGGCCGGTTCGATCGATGGGGTTTTGTAGCGCTCGTCAAACACCAGCCAGTTGTCCGGTGGCGTGTTGATCTGGCTCTTCATGCGCTCGGCGTAGAACAGCCCGCGCTCGGTCAGGTTGCCGTGCAGGTTTGGCTGGGAATTCCACACCGGGCGACGGTTTTTCAGCATCGGGAACAGGATCGAATCCTTGAGGCTGGCGAATTCGTCTTCGTCGGCCGAGGTCGGGCCACCCACGCGCACGTAGCGGAAGCTACCGTAGGGGTCACCTTCGTAATACGGCACTTTGGCGCCGTAACGAATCGCCTTGTCATTGAACTTGAGTTTGTTCTTGGCCTGACGGAAACGCTCGAAGTCGTTCCAGATCAGGATCGCCACCGGGTGACCGATGAACATCGGCACTTTGCCCTCGGGCAACAACGGGTCCGGCGCATGTTCTTCCGGGAAGACGATACCGTCCTTGTCCAGGTCGGCAGCGGTGACGATACGGTCCGGCTGCAGCTCGGCGCCAAGCCACGACAGGTCGTAGCCCGCGTAGATGTGGTCGGCCTTGATGGTTTTGAGCAACATGGCGTGACCTTGCTGCGCAGGCCAGCCGGGCATGTCCTTGGAGCGGATGTCGCGGGCAAACACCTTGCTGCCGCAGACTTTCGACAAGGCATCGTTACGCTGGCGCGCCTTGCCGTTATGGCCGAGCCACTTTTCAGACGGCACGGTCACGCTGTTTTCCATCAAGGCAGCCAGCGCCTGGGTGCTGAGCGGCGTGAGCGTGACACTCACACCCGCCACCAGCCCGCCCTGAAGGAACGAGCGCCGGGTTATTTCACGGTTGGACATGGATCATCCTCTGAGCGGTTATAAATCCGCCCTTATGGTTAAGTACACCGAATCTGGAGACTTGCAGAAGCCTTTCTCGACGAATCAAAAGGCCATGATGACAGTGCAAAGTTGACCGAAGGGTTAACTTTAAAGGTTTCTGCGCCTGCGGCAAATAACCACATTGAAATTTTTTGACACAAGAACGCAAAAACGGCCGACAGAATCGAAATGATCTGTCGGCCGTTTGCCGATAATGAGCGCTGGTGGTAGCGAAGAAGATGAGGTTTTTTCCAAACCCCAGACACAAAAAACCCCGGTCTTTCGACCAGGGTCTTTGCTATCGGATCAAGGTGAGCCAGTGGCTTTCCTTGTGCTTCAAGGCGTTCAGTGGGCCTTGAGGCAGATATGGCGCAGCGGACGGGACTCGAACCCGCGACCCCCGGCGTGACAGGCCGGTATTCTAACCGACTGAACTACCGCTGCGTATCGCTTGGCTGATTGAGCATGAACCCTCAACCACCTTTAAACATCTGATCGATCAGCCTTGGCTGTTCAATCTCAAGCCCGACAGATCGAACCTGGAAAATATGGCGCAGCGGACGGGACTCGAACCCGCGACCCCCGGCGTGACAGGCCGGTATTCTAACCGACTGAACTACCGCTGCGCGTCGGTGCAACCTTTAACGTTGCGTCTTGCCCTAGGGGCAAAACTCTCAAGAAGTGGTGGGTGATGACGGGATCGAACCGCCGACCCTCTGCTTGTAAGGCAGATGCTCTCCCAGCTGAGCTAATCACCCTTTGCTTCGTTGAGGCCGCGAAATTTACGCAGGTAGCGGACCTAAGTCAATAGCCTGCTTGAAGTTTTTCTGAAAAAGACAAAATAACTTCAAGGCGGCTACCCGCCCTACTCGCTGTAAATCATCTTCTTGCTCATGCCGCCGTCCACCACGAACTCTTGCCCGGTGACGAACCCGGCCTGGCGTGACAGCAACCAGGCCACCATCGCCGCCACGTCCTCCACCGTCCCCACCCTGCCCGCCGGATGCTGGGCATGATCGGAGTCGGTGAGCGGCTCTGCACGCCGCGCAGCCGGGTCACGTGCGTCGATCCAGCCAGGGCTGACCGCATTGACCCGCACTTCGGGCCCCAGGCTCATGGCCAACGCGTGGGTCAGGGCCAACAGCCCACCTTTGCTGGCCGCATAGGCTTCGGTGTCGGGCTCGGATTGACGCGCCCGGGTCGAGGCCAGGTTGACGATAGCGCCGCCGTGGGCACGCAGGTAAGGCGCGCAGTGCTTGGCCAACAGCATCGGCCCGCTGAGGTTGACCGCCAGCACCCGATTCCAATACGTCAGATCGAGGCTTTCCAGGGTGATATTGCGCGGGTCGGCCACCGCCGCGTTGCACACCAACGCATCCAGGCGCCCGAACTGCCCCAGCACCTCGGCGACACCCTGGGCCACTTGCTTCTCGTCGGCCACGTCCATGGTGATAAACCAGGCATTGTCGCCCAGCACCTTGGACACCTTGGCACCGCGCTCGCGGTCCAGGTCGGTCAGCACCACCTGCCAACCTTCACTGATCAGCCACGCGGCAATCCCGAGGCCAATGCCCCGCGCCGCGCCCGTCACCAGCGCCACGCGCCCGTTACTGGCCGCCGCAGCCTCCATGGACCACTCGATCACAAGGCCGCCAGCCCGCGGGCCAGGTCTGCCTGCAAATCAGCAACATCTTCCAGGCCCACCGCGATGCGGATCAGGCTGTCACGAATGCCGGCCGCTTCACGCTCCTGCGGCGCCAGGCGCCCGTGGGAGGTGGTGCTCGGGTGGGTGATGGTGGTCTTGCTGTCACCCAGGTTGGCGGTAATGGAGATCAAGCGTGTCGCGTCGATGAAGCGCCAGGCGCCGTCTTTGCCGCCCTTCACTTCAAAACTCACCACCGCCCCGAAACCACGCTGCTGGCGCTGGGCCAAGGCGTGTTGCGGGTGGCTCTTGAGGCCGGCGTAATGCACTTTCTCGATACCGTCCTGCTGCTCCAGCCACTCGGCCAGGGCCTGGGCGTTGGCGCAATGGGCTTTCATGCGCAGGCTGAGGGTTTCCAGGCCTTTGAGGAAGATCCAGGCGTTGAACGGGCTGAGGGTCGGGCCGGCGGTGCGCAGGAAGCCCACCACTTCCTTCATCTGCTCGCTGCGACCGGCCACCACGCCGCCCATGCAACGGCCCTGGCCGTCGATGAACTTGGTTGCCGAGTGCACCACGATGTCCGCACCCAGCTTCAGCGGTTGCTGCAAGGCCGGGGTGCAGAAGCAGTTGTCCACCACCAGCATCGCGCCCTTGGCATGGGCGACTTCGGACAGCGCGGCGATGTCCACCAGCTCAGCGAGCGGGTTGGACGGCGATTCGACGAACAACAGCTTGGTATTGGCCTTGATGGCCGCCTCCCAACCGGACAGGTCCGCCAGGGGCACGTAATCGACTTCAATACCGAAACGCTTGAAGTACTTTTCGAACAGGCTGATGGTCGAGCCGAACACGCTGCGCGATACCAGCACATGGTCGCCGGCGCTGCACAGGCTCATCACCACCGCCAGGATGGCCGCCATTCCGGTGGCAGTCGCCACGGCCTGCTCGGCACCTTCCAGGGCCGCGATGCGCTCTTCAAACGCACGCACGGTCGGGTTGGTGTAGCGCGAATACACGTTGCCCGGCACTTCGCCAGCAAACCGCGCAGCGGCGTCGGCGGCAGTACGGAACACGTAGCTGGAGGTGAAGAACATCGGGTCGCCGTGCTCACCTTCCGGGGTACGGTGCTGGCCGGCGCGCACAGCCAGGGTATCGAAAGCTACGCCATCGAGGTCGCTGTCCAACCGACCGGCATCCCATTCCTGACTCATGCTGCGACTCCTTATTCAATTCTTTGTTTAAGATACAAAACCGGCCCCTCAGGGCCGGTGTTTACTCAGTTGTTATACAGGTCGATGATCGCGCTGACCGCCTGGGTCTTGATCTTCGACGAGTCGTTGCGCGCCTGCTCGATCTTGTTCAGGTAGGCCTCGTCGACATCGCCGGTCACGTACTTGCCGTCGAACACGGCGCAGTCGAACTGCTCGATCTTGATCTTGCCACCGCCAACCGCTTCGATCAGGTCCGGCAGGTCCTGGTAGATCAGCCAGTCGGCGCCGATCAGGTCGGCCACGTCCTGGGTCGAACGGTTATGCGCGATCAGCTCATGGGCGCTCGGCATGTCGATACCGTACACGTTCGGGTAACGCACCGCGGGCGCCGCAGAGCAGAAGTACACGTTCTTCGCCCCGGCTTCGCGGGCCATCTGGATAATCTGCTTGCAAGTGGTGCCGCGCACGATGGAGTCATCCACCAGCATCACGTTCTTGCCGCGGAACTCAAGTTCAATGGCGTTGAGCTTCTGACGAACCGACTTCTTGCGCGCAGCCTGGCCGGGCATGATGAAAGTACGGCCGATGTAGCGGTTCTTCACGAAGCCTTCGCGGAATTTGACGCCCAGATGGTTGGCCAGCTCCAGCGCGGCAGTACGGCTGGTGTCCGGAATCGGGATGACCACATCGATATCGTGCTCGGGACGCTCGCGCAGGATCTTCTCGGCCAGCTTCTCGCCCATGCGCAGGCGCGCCTTGTAGACCGAGACGCCGTCGATGATCGAATCCGGACGCGCCAGGTAGACGTGTTCGAAGATGCACGGGGTGAGTTTCGGCGCTACGGCGCACTGACGGGTGTGCAGCTTGCCGTCTTCAGTGATGTAGACAGCCTCGCCCGGCGCCAGGTCGCGGATCAGGGTGAAGCCCAGCACGTCCAGGGACACGCTTTCGGAGGCGATCATGTACTCGACGCCTTCGTCGGTGTGACGCTGGCCGAATACGATCGGACGAATGCCGTGGGGGTCGCGGAAACCGACGATGCCGTAACCGGTGATCATCGCCACCACCGCATAACCACCGACGCAACGGTTGTGCACGTCGATCACGGCGGCGAACACGTCTTCTTCGGTCGGCTGCAGCTTGCCGCGCTGGGCCAGCTCGTGGGCGAACACGTTGAGCAACACTTCCGAATCGGAGCTGGTGTTGACGTGGCGCAGGTCAGATTCGTAGATCTCCTTGGCCAGTTGTTCAACGTTGGTCAGGTTACCGTTGTGCGCCAAAGTGATGCCGTAAGGCGAGTTGACGTAGAAAGGTTGAGCTTCGGCCGAGGTCGAGCTACCGGCAGTCGGGTAGCGCACATGGCCAATGCCCATGTGCCCGACGAGGCGCTGCATGTGACGCTGATGGAACACGTCACGCACCAGGCCATTGTCCTTGCGCAGGAATAACCGGCCGTCGTGGCTGGTCACAATACCGGCAGCGTCCTGGCCGCGGTGCTGGAGGACGGTTAGCGCGTCATACAGCGCCTGATTGACGTTCGACTTACCGACGATACCGACGATGCCACACATGCGACGCAACCCCTACTTAATGAATCTTGACTGAACACAGCTTACTGAGGCGTTTTGGCCGGTAAGAGGTGTTCCTTGAACGGAAGATCAGCGGGTACGCTGATTCCGCTGGCCAGCCACTGACTGCTCCACCCCAGAATGAGGTTCTTGGACCAGTCTGCAACCAATAGAAATTTTGGCACGAGTACCGACTCCTGCCACCACGAATCCTGCTGTACCGGCCCCAGGCTCAACAGCCCGACCGCCACCACCACCAGCAGCGCGCCACGCGCAGCCCCGAAGGCCATGCCGAGAAATCGATCGGTCCCTTCGATGCCGGTGACACGTATCAACTCGCCAATAAGATAATTGACCATTGCCCCCACCAACAGCGTGGCGATGAACATGATGGCGCAGCCCGCGATGACGCGAGCCGAAGGTGTCTCTATGTACCCGGCCAGGTAGACCGACAGTGAACCACCGAACATCCAGGCTACGACTCCTGCGATGATCCAGGTCAGCAACGACAGTGCTTCTTTTACGAAGCCGCGGCTCAGACTGATCAAAGCGGAGATGGCGACGATTGCAACGATCGCCCAATCAACCCAGGTAAATGGCACAGTGCAGCCTACGTACGGATAAGGCGGCGCATTTTAGCAGAGCGCCGGGCTATCGGTAAGCGGTGATTGCGGCTGCTTTGCAAATCAATAGATTGGGAGCGAGCAAGTCGATCTCAACCCCATCACAAAACCAATGTGGGAGCGGGCTTGCTCGCGAATGCGGTGGGCCAGCAACAAATAAGTCGACTGATCTACCGCATTCGCGAGCAAGCCCGCTCCCACATTTGAACCGCGCCGCCAGCCAAAGCCGGTGTTTGTTCAGCCGCGCTCGGGCTGGAAACGCACCACAAACCCGTTGAGGTTCTGCTGACGACCCAGCAAATCGCGCAGGCGATCTGCCTCGGCACGCTCGATCAGCGGCCCCACAAACACACGGTTCTTGCCATCGGCACTGCGGATATAGGCGTTATACCCCTGGGCACGCAGCTTTTTCTGCAAGGCATCGGCGCTTTCGCGATTGGCCAGGCTGGCGAGCTGGATCGACCAACTGATCGGCAAGCCATTAGGGTCGATGCGGCTCTGACCCACATCCGGCTTACCCGGTGCAGCAGGCTGCGGCGCCACAGGCTTGGGCGCTGGCGCCGGTGCAGCCGGTTTGGCGGCGACAGCCGGGGCTGGCGTCGGCTTGACCACCGGCACACTTGGCTGCACCGGCATCGAAGGGGCCTGCGAAGGTGCCTGCTGGGTGACGACCTCCTCCTCGACGGGCACAGGTTCTTCCGGCAACACCTGAGGCTCAGGCACAACTACCGGTTCGACTTGAACCTGGGGCACCACCGGCGCCTGGGGCGCAGCGGGAGCTTCAACCACCACCTGGCGCTGTTCGTCCTGACGGGAAAACAGCATCGGCAGGAAGATCACCGCCAACGCCACCAGCACCAGGGCCCCGACCATTCGCTGCTTGTATGCGCTATCCAGTAATGCCATGTGCAGCTTCCTCCGTGGAGCGCCGGGCCAGCCATTCGAGCGCCTCGGCAACACAATAAAATGATCCGAACAACAGGATTTCGTCTTCGGCCGCAGCCAGCGCACACTGCGCCTCAAGGGCGGCAGTGATGCTTGCATACGACGTCACGGGCGCGCCAAGGTTCTGCAAGGCAGTTTCCAGCTCAACCGCAGGACGGCTGCGCGGCGTATCCAGCGGCGCAACGGCCCAAGACTGTACGCTGCCAAACAACGGCGCTATTACGCCATCAAGATCCTTGTCGGCCAGCAACCCGAACACCGCCAGGCGGCGGCCGGCCGGTGGTGTGCGCGCCAGGCGCTGAGCCAGATAGTGAGCCGCATGGGGGTTATGCCCGACATCCAGCAACAGGTTCAGGCGCTTGCCTTGCCAGTCCAGCACCCGGCGATCCAGGCGCCCCACCACCTTCGTCGCTCGCAGGGTTGCGCCGATCTGCTTGGCATCCCACGGCAGATCCAGCAGCAAATAGGCTTGCAGCGCGAGTGCGGCGTTTTCCATCGGCAGGTTCAGCAACGGCAAATCGAGCAGCTCTACCACCTTGCCACGGGCATCACGCCCACGCCATTGCCAGTGGGTCGCACCGATGTCGAGATTGAATTCACGACCGCGCAGGTAGAACGGGCAATCCAGCTCGCGCACCTTGTCCAGCAAAGGTTGCGGCGGATCCAGGTCGCCACAGAGCGCGGGCCTGCTCTGGCGGAAGATCCCGGCCTTTTCATAGGCCACAGACTCGCGGGTATTGCCTAGATAGTCGGCGTGATCAACACCGATGCTGGTGACCAGCGCCAGGTCGGCATCCACCACGTTGACCGTATCCAGGCGCCCGCCGAGGCCGACTTCCAGCACGACCACATCCAGCTGCGCACGCTCGAACAGCCAGAACGCCGCCAGGGTGCCCATTTCGAAATAGGTCAGGGAAGTCTCGCCACGCCCGGCCTCCAGGGCTGCGAAGGCTTCGCACAGCTGGGCATCAGTGGCTTCTACGCCATTGAGCTGCACCCGCTCGTTGTAGCGCAGCAGGTGCGGCGAGCTGTACACGCCGACTTTGAGGCCCTGGGCCTGCAACAGCGCGGCCACAAAAGCACAGGTGGAGCCTTTGCCGTTGGTGCCGGTCACCGTGATCACACGCGGTGCCGGCTGACCCAACCCGAGGCGGGCCGCTACCTGTTGCGAGCGCTCCAGGCCCATGTCGATGGCGGACGGATGCAACTGCTCAAGGTAGGCGAGCCACTCGCCCAGGGTACGTTGGGTCATAGGTTTGCAGGCACCGGCGGCACGACGATCGGCTCGACTTTAGGCGCGACGTACACAGGCGTCGGCAGGCCCATCATTTGCGCCAGCAGGCTGCCCAGGCGCGGGCGCAACTCGCCACGCGGGATGATCAGGTCGATCGCACCGTGCTCCAGCAGGAACTCGCTGCGCTGGAAGCCTTCCGGCAGTTTCTCCCGCACGGTCTGCTCGATCACGCGTGGGCCGGCAAAGCCGATCAGGGCTTTAGGCTCGCCAACGATCACATCGCCCAACATTGCCAGGCTGGCGGACACGCCGCCGTAGACCGGGTCGGTCAATACGGAGATGAACGGAATGCCTTCTTCACGCAGACGCGCCAGAACCGCCGAGGTCTTGGCCATTTGCATCAGGGAAATCAGGGCTTCCTGCATACGCGCACCACCGGAGGCGGCGAAGCAGATCATCGGGCAACGGTTTTCCAGGGCATAGTTGGCAGCGCGAACAAAGCGCTCACCGACGATGGCACCCATGGAACCGCCCATGAAGGAGAATTCGAAGGCCGAAACCACCACCGGCATGCCCAGCAGCTTGCCGCTGACCGAAATCAGCGCGTCTTTCTCGCCGGTCTGCTTCTGCGCGCCGACCAGACGGTCCTTGTACTTCTTGCTGTCGCGGAACTTGAGACGGTCAACCGGCTCCAGGTCGGCGCCCAGCTCATTACGGCCGTCGGCATCCAGGAAGATGTCGATACGGGCGCGGGCGCCAATACGCATGTGGTGGTTGCACTTGGGGCAAACGTCCAGGGTCTTTTCCAGCTCCGGGCGATACAGTACCGCGTCGCAGGATGGGCATTTGTGCCACAGACCTTCAGGAACCGAGCTTTTCTTCACCTCGGAACGCATGATCGAAGGGATCAGTTTGTCTACTAACCAGTTGCTCATGCTTTCTTTTCTCCAGTACCGGTGGCTTGAACACAGCCCCGCGTATGCCCTTGAGCTAAATTCATATGTGGCGATGACACAGGCGGGACGGGGTCAGACGTTGGACCTGCCATTTCCCGCTCGTATCCTCAGCCTTCCAGACAACCTGCCAGCGCAGGGTTGCCACTTCGTTTCCGGGCCACCCACAGGCGGCGCCGGGCTGTTTTACACAGTGGTAGTTATGGACGGCGGCAGACTGCCAGCCGTCACATCCCACCCCTGCTGTTGCGCACGGCCTGCATGAACGCGCGAATCTTGCTCGGGTCCTTGATCCCCTTGCCCTGCTCCACCCCACCGCTGACGTCGACGGCATACGGCCGAACCTGTTCGATGGCCGCCTGGACATTTCCTGGGGTGAGCCCACCCGCGAGAATAACCGGCTTGCTCAACCCCTCGGGAATCAGCGACCAGTCGAACGCCTCGCCCGTACCACCGGGTACGCCTTCGACGTAGGTGTCCAGCAGAATCCCGCGAGCGCCGGCATACGCGGCGCAGGCTGCGGCAATATCGTCCCCGGCCTTGACCCGCAACGCCTTGATGTACGGGCGCTGATAGCTTTCGCATTCCTCTGGCGATTCGTCGCCGTGGAACTGCAACATATCCAGCGCCACCGCATCCAGGGTCTCGTTGAGCTCGCAGCGGCTGGCATTGACAAACAACCCCACGGTGGTCACGAAGGGCGGCAACGCAGCGATAATCGCCCGCGCCTGCAGCACATTTACCGCCCGTGGGCTCTTGGCATAAAACACTAGGCCAATGGCATCCGCCCCCGCTTCGACTGCCGCCAGCGCGTCTTCTATGCGGGTAATCCCGCAAATCTTGCTGCGAACGGCTGACATGTCGTAGGAACCTCAGGGTTGGTCCGAGAAAGTCCCGGATGGTAACAAAAGCTTTTCCGGGCGTCAGCCGCCAAGTTCGCTGAAACCGGTGAGGAAGTGCGGCCCGATAAAGCGTTCCGGCAGTTCGAACTCGTCGCGGTACTCCACATCCACCAGATACAAGCCGAACGGATGCGCCGTGACCCCGCCCGTGCGGCGGATGCGGCTTTCCAGCACTTCCTTGGCCCACTCCACCGGGCGCTCACCGGTGCCGATGGTCATCAGCACCCCAGCGATATTGCGCACCATGTGATGCAGAAAGGCCCCGGCACGGATATCCAGCACGATCATCTTGCCGTGGCGCGTCACCCGCAGGTGGTGGACTTCCTTGATCGGCGACTTGGCCTGGCACTGCCCGGCACGGAAGGCGCTGAAGTCATGCACCCCCACCAGATGCTGCGCGGCTTCGGCCATACGCTCGGCATCCAGCGGGCGGTGGTTCCAGGTGATTTCTTCATTGAGGTGCGCCGGGCGGATCTGATCGTTGTAGATCACGTAGCGGTAACGCCGGGCGATGGCCTTGAAACGGGCGTGAAAATGCGCGGGCATGACCTTGGCCCAGCTGACACTGACATCATGGGGCAAATTGATATTGGCCCCCATCACCCACGCCTTCATCGACCGCTCGGCCTGGGTGTCGAAGTGCACCACTTGGCCACACGCGTGCACGCCGGCATCGGTGCGCCCGGCACACATCAGCGACACCGGCGAGTTGGCGACTTTGGACAGGGCGTTTTCCAGGGTTTCCTGCACCGTCAGCACCCCGGAGGCCTGACGCTGCCAGCCGCGATAGCGCGAGCCTTTGTATTCCACGCCCAGGGCGATGCGGTAAAAGCCTGCGGCCGCCATTTCGGCAGCCGCGTTATCTATATTTGCCAAGAACTGAGAGCCTGATGAGTTGCGCAAAGGCGGGCATTATAGGGCGTCAGGGTGCATGAGTGGACTTTAAATATGGGAGCGGGCTTGCTCGCAAATGCGCCGTGTCATCCAGCACATCAGCAACTGCACCACCGCATTCGCGAGCAAGCCCGCTCCCACATTTTTCTGCGTCGGCCGTTAGATTCTGCCGAGCATTTCCTTGGCTTCGCTACGCTGACCCTCGTCGCCTTCGGTCAACACTTCGGACAGGATGTCTCGCGCGCCGTCCGCATCGCCCATGTCGATGTAGGCCTGGGCCAAGTCGAGCTTGGTGGCCACTTCATCAGTGCCAGAGAGGAAATCGAACTCTGGCTCATCCTCAGCACCCAGCGCGGCATCTTCAGCCGTGAAGGAAGGCTCGATCGGCGGATGCTCCAGACTCTGTGACAAACGATCCAGTTCAGCGTTGACGTCGTCCAGCTCCGAAGCAAAAGCATCGGGCTTGGCTGCCGGGGCGCTCGGCTCGTCCGCCAGCGACAGGTCAAAGTCTTCTGGCAGGTCGAATTCGTCCAGCGCGGCCGGCGTCAGGGTCGGCGGCTCAACCGGCGGGACATCCTTGATCTGCCCTTCAAGGCCCGACAGGAAGTCGTCATCGGATTTCGACGTCGGCGGGTCCAGTTGCAGGTCCAGGTCAAAGTCCGACAGATCCTGCGCATCGGCCTTGGGCTCAGTCTGTTGTTTGAGCAGCGCTTCAAAGGTTTGCTGGTCTTGCGCGATCTCGGCCGGCGAGGCGGCTTCCAGGTCATCCAGACTCAGGTCGAAATCGGTGTCGAAGGTGTCTGCCTGCGGGGCTGGGGTCGGCTTGTCATCGAGCAGGTCCTTGACGTACTGCGCATCCAGGGCCGCGGCAGCCACTGCGGCACTGACACCCGCCGCCAACACGGCCATGGCCGGGAAACGCGCCTTGAGCTGCTCGACCTGGGCATGGTTCTCACCGTTGGCCACCAACTGGCGCTCCTGGGTGACGAACCCGTCCTTGTTGTTCTGCAGCCCATAGACTTCCATCAGCTTCAAACGCAGGTCGCTGCGCTTGGGCTCGCGCTTGATGGCTTGTTCAAGCACATCCGCCGCCTGGTTCAGATGGCCACGGTCGATATGGGATTGGGCCTGGGCCAGGGCGTCACTGGCGTTTTCCTGAGCCACGGCAACCGCCAACGGCGCCAGCACGGAGGCGACCGTCGGTGCCACTACCGTCTCAACCACCGGCGCCGGCGCGGGCGCAGATGCTGGCGGCGTTGCGGTGGCGAGCTTGACGCTCGGCGGCGGCACTTCAAGGCCCTCGAAGCTGTCAGGCGGCAGGTCTTGATCGATATTGGAAACGAACTCAGGCTCTTCGGCCAACGCCCGTGCCATACGCAGATGTTTCTCTTCTTCGCGGCGAGCATTGCGATGGCGTGCCCACAGCAGCAGAAGCAGCAACACCACCAGCAGGGCCGCACCGCCAAGGATGCCGAGCACAATCGGGTTGGTCAGCAGGTCGTTGAACTTGCCTTCGGTGCTGGCCGGCGCAGCAGCCGGCTTGGCCGGTTCAGGCACTGGCGCTGGTGTTGCAACGGGGGCCGCCGGCTCAGCTGCAGGTTCACCCGGCAACTGCGCGGGCATCGCGGCTGTCTGTGGCTCGCCCGTTTGCGCTTGCAAACGAGCCAATTGGTCATTCTTCAGCTGGATCAGCTTCTGCAGCTTGTCCAACTGGCTTTGCAAGTCGGCGGCACGGCTTTTCAGTTCTTCGTTGTCGCGCCGCGTGGTGTCGAGCTCTTCCTGGGTCATTGCCAGCTTGTCGCTCAGGGCGCGGCTGTCACCGACGGTGCCCTTCGCGCCTTTCTTGGCAGCTTCGGCCGACACCAGGCTCAGGTTATCCTTGGCCTGGGTACTCGACGGCGCATTGCCGGCCTGGGTGCGTTTGGTCGCGTCCAACTGCGGCTTGCCGGCCACTTGGCTCTGAGGGCCACGGCGGCCCTGGCGCCAGGCGGCGTTCTGCGCGCTCACTTCGGCAATCGCTTGCGGCTGCGCCAGCGCTGTACTTTGCGTGGTATCTGGCAGGCGCAGGACCTGGCCGGTTTTCAGGCGGTTGATATTGCCGTCGACAAAGGCATCCGGGTTAAGCGCCTGGATGGCCAGCATCGTTTGCTGGACCGAGGCGCCATTGCGGTTCTTTGCGGCAATTTCCCACAAGGTGTCGCGGGACGTGGTGGTGTGCTGGGCAGGCGTGCTGGCGGCTGGCGCGGTACTGGCCGGCGCGCTCGCCGTCGGCGCTGGCTGATCGAACTTGGCCGGGTCGAGCAGTACGCTGTAGTCACGCATCAAACGGCCATTGGGCCATTGCACCTGCATGAGGAAGCGCACATAGGAATCGGGCAGAGGCTTGCTGGAGGTCACGCGCACCACGCTGCGACCTTCGGGGTTGATCACCGGCGTGAACGTCAGGTCATCGAGAAACGCCTGGCGGTCGACACCCGCATCCACGAAGGCCTGGGCCGACGCCAGGCTAGGGGTGATCTCGGACGCCGTAAGGCCGCCCACATCGCGCAATTCGATTTCCACCGACAGCGGCTGGTTCAACTTCGACTTGAGGGTCATCTCCCCAAGTTGCAGCGCCTGCGCCATACCGGAGGACAGCGCCGAGGCGGCCGCTATTGCTAACACCAGTTTGCGAACTTGAACCATAGCCTCATCCTTTGTTTGAACGCTTCCCGCCCTGCGAGAAGGTTGGTAACCGCTGCCATTAGGCATGGCGAGCCGATAGGTCACCGACGCGCTTGTGTTTCACTTGGGACCAAGCATAGCGCCTGGTTAGAATCAATCTACAAATTGCCGCCAAGTATCTTTTACACAAGGCCTTTTATCAACAACTGCGCCAGCTCCACGGCGTTCAGGGCCGAGCCTTTGCGTACGTTATCTGACGTCAGCCAAAGATTTAGTTCCGCCGGGTCGTCGATACCGGCGCGAACTCGCCCTACGTACACCACGTCCTGGCCGACGGCATCGCCTACGGCCGTGGGGTAATCGCCCTCCTCGACCCGCTCTATTCCCGGTGCAGCGTCGAGCGCACGGTTCACCGCGTCCAGGTCGACCGGCGCGGCCAATTGCAGCGACACAGCCAGGCTATCGCCGAAAAACACCGGGGCTTGAACGCAGGTGGCGGAAATCTTTAGTAAAGGTGTTTCCAGCACCGCACGCAGTTCGTGTACGAGACGTTTCTCCAGGGCGGTATGACCTTGGGCATCCGGCGTGCCGACTTGCGCCAGCAGGTTGAACGCCACTTGCCGATCAAAGAACGCCGGTTCCAAGGGACGCACGTTCAACAGTTCAGCGGTCTGGCGCGCCAACTCGCTGACGGCCTCGCGGCCCTGGGCAGAGATGGCCAGGTTAGCGGTGACGCTCACGCGCTGGATGTCCACCACACCGCGCAAGGGCGCCAGCACCACCGCGAGGTACGTGGCACAGGGGCTCGGGCTGCCGAGTTGAAAAGGCTTTTTCAACGCGTTCAGCACATGGGCGTTGGCCTGCGGTACCACTTGCGGCGCCTGCTCGGCGGGCAATGCGCCGGACAAGTCAATCACCGCGCAACCAGCGGCGGTGGCACGCGGGGCGAAGCTCAAGGTCACCGCCGGGCCTGCAGCGAAGAACGCCAACTGCACCTTGCTGAAGTCAAACGTGTCGACTTCTTTGACCCGCACGTTCTTGCCCCGAAACGGCACCGAAGCCCCCGCCGAGTTGCTGCCCGCCAGCAAGTACAAGGTGCCCACCGGGAACTCCAGTTCTTCGAGAATCTGCACCAGGGTTTCACCCACGGTACCGGTGGCGCCGATCACGGCGATTTCAAAGGTCTGGGTCATGGGGTTGCCTCGGGCATTACGGGGGAGCGGCACTTTACCGGGTGGTAGAGGGTGAGGCAATTACAGCCCCCCTGATCGTTCCCACGCTCTGCGTGGGAATGCCTCCTGTGACGCTCCGCGTCACGCCTCTAAAGCAGACGCAGAGCGTCCAGAGCTGCATTCCCACGCAGAGCGTGGGAATGATCACAAAGGCAACAAAAAACCCGCGCCTGTCACCAGAACGCGGGTTTCTGTTATTGCTTCAAGCGATCAACGCTCCAGCAAAATCCGCAACATGCGACGCAACGGCTCAGCCGCGCCCCACAGCAGTTGGTCGCCGACGGTGAACGCGCCGAGGAACTGGCTGCCCATGTTCAGCTTGCGCAGACGGCCCACCGGTACATTCAGGGTGCCGGTGACCTTGGTCGGGCTCAGCTCCTGCATGCTGATATCGCGGTTGTTCGGCACCAGCTTGACCCAGGGGTTGTGCTGGCTGATCAGGCCTTCGATATCGGCGATCGGCACGTCTTTGTTCAGCTTGATGGTCAGCGCCTGGCTGTGGCAACGCATGGCGCCAATGCGCACGCAGATGCCATCCACCGGGATCGGGTTCTTGAAGCGACCCAGGATCTTGTTGGTTTCGGCCTGGGCCTTCCACTCTTCACGGCTCTGGCCGTTAGGCAGTTCCTTGTCGATCCACGGGATCAAGCTACCGGCCAATGGCACGCCAAAGTTCTCGGTCGGGTAAGCGTCGCTGCGCATGGCCTCGGCCACACGGCGGTCGATGTCGAGGATGGCGCTGGCCGGGTCAGCCAGTTGATCGGCGACAGCGGCGTGGGTCGCGCCCATCTGCTTGATCAGTTCGCGCATGTTCTGCGCGCCGGCGCCGGAGGCCGCCTGATAGGTCATGGCGCTCATCCACTCCACCAGGCCCGCTTCGAACAGGCCACCCAGGCCCATCAGCATCAGGCTCACGGTGCAGTTGCCGCCCACGTAGTTCTTGGTGCCGGCGTCCAGTTGCTGATCGATGACCTTGCGGTTGACCGGATCGAGGATGATCACCGCGTCATCCTGCATGCGCAGGCTCGAAGCGGCGTCGATCCAGTAACCCTGCCAGCCGGCTTCGCGCAGCTTGGGGAAGACTTCGCTGGTGTAGTCGCCACCCTGGCAGGTCAGGATCACGTCGAGGCTCTTCAACTCTTCAATGCTGTAGGCATCCTTGAGCGGGGCAATATCCTTGCCCACGGACGGCCCTTGGCCACCTACGTTCGAAGTGGTGAAAAACACCGGCTCAATAAGATCGAAATCCTGCTCTTCCAGCATCCGCTGCATGAGCACGGAACCGACCATACCGCGCCAACCGATCAGACCTACACGTTTCATCGCAACTACACCTTGTTAAAAAGTGGGCCGCCTTGCAGCAACAACTGCAAGCGGGCCCGAGAGATTACAGATTCCGCAGCGCGGCGACTACTGCGTCGCCCATTTCTTGCGTCCCGACCTTGGTACAACCCTGGGACCAGATATCGCCCGTGCGCAAGCCCTGATCCAGCACCAGGCTGACAGCCTTCTCGATGGCGTCCGCCGCATCGCCCAGGTTGAAGCTGTAGCGCAGCATCATCGACACCGACAAAATCGTCGCCAGCGGGTTGGCAATGCCCTGCCCCGCGATGTCTGGCGCCGAACCGTGGCACGGCTCGTACATACCTTTATTGTTGGTGTCCAGGGACGCCGACGGCAGCATGCCGATGGAACCGGTGAGCATCGACGCCTGGTCGGACAGGATGTCGCCGAACAGGTTGTCGGTGACGATCACGTCGAACTGCTTGGGTGCGCGCACCAACTGCATGGCGGCGTTGTCGACGTACATGTGGCTCAGTTCGACGTCCGGGTAATCCTTGGCGACTTCTTCGACGATTTCACGCCACAGCTGGCTGGAAGCCAACACGTTGGCTTTATCCACCGAGCAGACCTTTTTACCGCGCACCCGCGCCATGTCGAAACCGACACGGGCGATACGGCGGATTTCGCTCTCGCTGTACGGCAGCGTGTCGTAGGCCTGGCGTTCGCCATTTTCCAACTCGCGCACGCCCCGTGGCGAGCCGAAGTAGATACCGCCGGTCAGCTCGCGCACGATGAGGATATCCAGGCCCGCCACCACTTCCGGCTTGAGGCTCGACGCGTCGGCCAGTTGGGGGTAGAGGATGGCCGGGCGCAGGTTGCCGAACAGGCCCATTTGCGCACGGATTTTCAGCAGGCCGCGCTCAGGGCGGATGTCACGCTCGATCTTGTCCCATTTCGGCCCACCCACGGCGCCGAGCAGCACGGCATCGGCAGCCCGGGCGCGGTCGAGGGTCTCGTCGGCCAGCGGCACGCCGTGTTTGTCGATGGCGGCGCCGCCGATCACATCGTGGCTCAGCTCGAAGCCCAGGTTGTACTTGCTGTTGGCAAGCTCAAGGACCTTGACCGCTTCGGCCATGATTTCCGGACCAATACCGTCGCCAGGGAGAATCAGAATCTGCTTGCTCATGCGTTCCTCATTTCATCAAGCGACCCGCCCGTGGGCAGGTCGGGAAAAATCAATCAGCGTTCGGCGAAGACCACCAGCACATCGGTGCTGAAGGTGCCGTCGGCTTGAATGTCATAATAATCGCGTACTTCCTGGCCCATCGCCTTTTGCAGCTCCAGGATTGCTGCCCGCAGTACCTCGGGCGTGCGCATGCGCTCGACCCACGAGGTGTATTCCAGGCGCAAGCGCTGGCGGCTGCTGTTGCGTACGTGCAGGCCGGCCTCACTCAACTGGCGCATCCACTCAGCGCCGGAGTAATCACGCACGTGGCTGGTGTCGCGCAGCACTTCGACGGTTTGCAGGTAAGTGTCCAACAGTGGGCTGCCCGGTGACAAGACATCCACAAATGCCGCCACGCCGCCCGGCTTGAGCACCCGGCGCACTTCACGCAGGGCCAGGCTGAGGTCGCTCCAGTGATGGGCCGAATAACGGCTGAATACGAAGTCGAACTCACCCTCGGCGAAGGGCAAGCGCTCGGCGGCGCCGTGCACGGTGCGGATGTTGGCCAGGTTGCGGTCCTTGGCGGCGGCAGCCACCACGTCAAGCATCTGCTGGGAGAGGTCGTAGGCCACCACTTCTTTGACCAGAGGCGCCACCTGGAAGCTGACATGACCTGCGCCGCAGCCCAGGTCCAACAGTCGTGCAGCGCCCTGCCCGGCCAGCTCGGCCTGTAGCACAGCGAATTCGGTGCCCTGGGCGTGTACGGCGCTGCTCAGGTAGGCCGAGGCTTGCTCGCCGAATTGTTTTTGCACGACTTGGGAGTGGGCGGTGGTGGTCATGATGTTGTCCTTGAGACTTGTGCTGTTTGTACTGACGCCTTCGCGAGCAAGCCCGCTCCCACATTCGACCGAGTTTCTTCAGTTGAAATGCAATCAAATGTGGGAGCGGGCTTGCTCGCGAAGAGGCCAGACCTGCTTACATCAAATCAGGCATCGCGAAACAACCAGGGCTGGCTCGCCCGGTGCCTGGTTTCAAACGCAGCAATCGCATCGCCGTCCTGCAAGGTCAGGCCAATGTCATCCAGGCCGTTGATCAGGCAGTGCTTACGGAAGGCATCCACTTCAAAGTGGTACACCTTGCCGTCAGGGCGGCTCACGGTTTGCGCGGCCAGGTCCACCGTCAATTGGTAGCCGACATTGGCCTCCACTTGCTGGAACAACTCGTCCACTTCTGCGTCGCTCAAGATGATCGGCAACAGGCCGTTCTTGAAGCTGTTGTTGAAGAAGATATCGGCGTAGCTCGGCGCGATGATGCTGCGAAAGCCGTACTCTTCCAGGGCCCACGGCGCGTGTTCACGGCTGGAGCCGCAACCGAAGTTTTCCCGGGCCAGCAACACGCTGGCACCTTGGTAACGCTCGGCGTTGAGCACAAAGTCCTTGTTCAGGGGGCGCTTGGAGTTGTCCTGGTAGGCGTAGCCCACGTCCAGGTAGCGCCACTCATCGAACAAGTTGGGGCCGAAACCGGTGCGCTTGATCGACTTCAAAAATTGCTTGGGGATGATCTGGTCGGTGTCCACATTGGCACGGTCCAACGGCGCTACAAGGCCTGTGTGTTGGGTAAAAGCTCTCATCGGGTTTTCCTCAGATCAATTCGCGAACGTCGATGAAACGACCGTTGACGGCAGCAGCGGCGGCCATGGCCGGGCTCACCAGGTGGGTACGCCCACCCGCGCCCTGACGCCCTTCGAAGTTACGGTTGGAGGTCGATGCGCAATGCTCGCCCGACTCCAGGCGGTCCGGGTTCATCGCCAGGCACATCGAGCAGCCCGGCTCCCGCCATTCAAAACCGGCTTCGAGGAAGATCTTGTCCAGCCCTTCGGCTTCCGCCTGGGCTTTAACCAGCCCGGAACCTGGCACCACAATGGCTTGCTTGATAGTCGAGGCCACCTTGCGGCCCTTGGCGATCACCGCCGCGGCGCGCAGGTCTTCGATCCGCGAGTTGGTGCAGGAGCCGATAAATACACGGTCCAACTGGATATCAGTGATCGCCTGATTGGCGGTCAACCCCATGTATTTCAAGGCGCGCTCGATGGAGCCGCGCTTGACCAGGTCGGCCTCTTTGGCCGGGTCCGGCACGTTCTGGTCAACGGCCAAGACCATTTCCGGCGAAGTGCCCCAGCTGACTTGCGGCTTGATCTGCGCAGCGTCGAGTTCGACCACGGTGTCGAACACCGCATCGGCGTCGGAGACCAGGTCTTTCCAGGCTTCGACGGCGGCGTCCCAATCGGCGCCTTGCGGCGCGAAGGGGCGACCTTTGACGTATTCGACGGTTTTTTCGTCCGCCGCCACCATACCCACGCGGGCACCGGCTTCGATGGACATGTTGCAGATGGTCATGCGGCCTTCAATGGACAGCTCGCGGATAGCACTGCCGGCGAACTCGATGGCATGGCCGTTACCGCCCGCGGTGCCGATCTTGCCGATCACAGCCAGTACGATGTCCTTGGCGGTCACGCCAAACGGCAATTGGCCTTCGACGCGTACCAGCATGTTCTTCATTTTCTTGGCCACCAGGCACTGGGTGGCAAACACGTGCTCCACCTCGGAAGTACCGATGCCGTGGGCCAGGGCGCCGAACGCACCATGGGTGGAGGTATGGGAGTCACCGCAGACCACGGTCATGCCCGGCAAGGTTGCGCCCTGCTCCGGGCCGATGACGTGGACGATGCCTTGGCGCACGTCGTTCATCTTGAATTCGGTGATGCCGTATTCGTCGCAATAGTCGTCAAGGGTCTGCACCTGCAAGCGCGAGACCTGGTCGGCAATGGCTTCGATGCCGCCTTTGCGCTCAGGAGTCGTCGGCACGTTGTGGTCCGGCGTGGCGATGATGGAGTCGACGCGCCAAGGCTTGCGCCCGGCCAGTCGCAGGCCTTCGAACGCTTGGGGCGAGGTCACTTCATGGATGATGTGACGGTCGATATAGATCAGCGACGATCCATCATCGCGACGTTTCACTTCATGGGAATCCCAAAGCTTGTCGTAAAGCGTTTTGCCGGCCATCAGTCGGTCCTCATCAGCGGTGCTTCTATACGCCGGGCTTTTCAATAACCCTTTGGCTTGTGAGGCTGATGGTATGGCGCTACATTAAATAACTCAAATTCATATTTTTTATGCTTTGGATTACCAACTGGAATAGCACCATGGACCTGGCAAACCTCAACGCCTTTATCGCCATCGCCGAGACCGGCAGCTTCTCCGGCGCCGGCGAACGCCTGCACCTGACACAGCCGGCCATCAGCAAGCGCATCGCCGGTCTGGAACAACAATTGAAGGTACGGCTGTTCGACCGCCTGGGCCGCGAAGTCGGCCTGACCGAAGCCGGGCGGGCCTTGCTGCCCCGCGCCTATCAAATCCTCAACGTGCTGGACGACACCCGCCGGGCCCTGACTAACCTCACCGGCGAAGTCAGCGGCCGCCTCACCCTGGCCACCAGCCACCATATCGGCCTGCACCGCCTGCCACCGATTCTGCGCACCTTCACCCGGCAATACCCGAATGTGGCGCTGGATATTCAGTTTCTGGATTCAGAAGTGGCCTACGAAGAAATCCTCCACGGCCGTGCGGAAGTCGCAGTGATCACCCTGGCGCCAGAGCCCCACAACCTGGTACGCGCCACCCGGGTGTGGGACGACCCGCTGGATTTTGTGGTGGCGCCGGAACACAGCCTGATCAGCAACGGTTCCGTCAGCCTGGCGGATATAGCCGGGCATCCGGCGGTGTTTCCCGGAGGCAATACCTTTACCCACCATATTGTCAGCCGCCTGTTCGAGGCGCAGGGCCTGATGCCCAATATCGCGATGAGTACTAACTACCTGGAAACCATCAAGATGATGGTCTCCATCGGTCTGGCCTGGAGTGTGTTACCACGCACCATGCTCGACGATCAGGTGGCAAGTATCGCTTTGCCGGGCATACAGCTCAGTCGCCAGCTAGGCTATATCGTGCACACCGAAAGGACGCTGTCGAACGCTGCGCGGGCTTTCATGAGCCTGTTGGATGCACAGGTCGATCTGCCAGGGTTACCGGCATGACACCGTGCGGGCCAAGGGTTTGGGTCAAACCGCGCGGTTTTCTCAATGAGCCAAGGCCCTTTGATAATGCGCAACCCCCTTGACCCGATTCCACCCCTGCCCCGCATCTACGCCCTGGACCCTCAAGCGGCGGAACAAAGCTGGGACAGTGCCCCGCAGCTGCTGGCGGCCCTCAATGCCGCGCGGCTGGGTGCCTGGTGCTGGGAAATCGACACAGGAAGAATCAGTTGGTCACGGGGCACCCAGGCGCTATTCGGCTTTGACCCGCGCCAGCCTCTGCCCAAGGACCTGGACTACCTCGACCTGCTGGCCCCGCAAGACAGCGCGCGGGTGGTGCGCGGCTTTCATGCGGTGCTCGCCGGAGAGCCTTTCGACCGCGCCATGCACCACCGTATCCAATGGCCCGATGGCAGCCTGCACTGGCTGGAAATCAGCGGCAACCTGGCCCCCGACAAAGCCGGACGGCGACGCATGATCGGGGTGATCCGCGAGATCACCCACCAACGCGACCGTGAACACGCCCTCAGCCATTCGGAAAAGCGCTTCGCCACACTCTTCCACCTGTGCCCGAACATGGTGCTGCTGACGCGCCAGGCCGACGGCTTGATCAGCGAAGCCAACCAGTATTTCGAGATGCTGTTCGGCTGGCCAGTGGCCGATGCCATCGGCCGCACCACCCTGGAACTGGGCCTGTGGCGCCATCCGGAACAGCGGGCGCTGCTGGTCAAGGCCACCCAGCGCAAAGGCGAACCCATCACCATGGAAGTGCAGTTCTGCGCCAGCAACGGCCAGATCCATGACGGCACCCTCAGCGCACAAAAGGTCGAACTGGACGGCGAGGCGTACCTGATCAGCACGTTCCTGGACACCACCGAACGTAAAAACGCCGAGCAAGCACTCAAGGATAGCCAGGAGCGCCTGGACCTGGCTCTGGATTCCGCGCAACTGGGCACCTGGGATTGGCACATCCCCAGTGGCATGCTCTACGGCTCGGCGCGTGCCGCCCAGTTGCACGGGCTGGAACCCGCGCCGTTCCATGAATCCTTCGATGCGTTTTTTGAGGGCATGTCCGATGAAGACCGCGAGGGTATGCGCCATGCGTACCGCAGTCTGCGCGAAGGCCCGGACGGCAACTATCAGTTGACCTACCGCGTGCAAATGGAAGACGGCAGCCCGCGTTACCTGGAGAGTCGCGCACGCCTGTATCGCGATGAGTCAGGCAAGCCCCTGCGCATGGCCGGCACCTTGCTGGATATCACCGACCAGGTCGAGCGCGAGCAGCGGCTGACCGCCTCGGAGGAAAAGTTCGCCAGTCTGTTCCAGGCCAGCCCCGACCCGATCTGCGTCACCTGCCTGGACAGCGGCGCGTTCATCGAGATCAACCCGGCGTTTACCCAGACGTTTGGCTTTACAGCCGCCGAAGTACTCGACAAAAGCGCCGAACAAATCGGCCTGTGGGACGACTCCAGCAAGCGCCTGCAACGCATCGAGCAGGTGATTCGCGAGCAGGCCCTGAGCAATGTGGCCATCGTGGTGCATCACAAGGACGGCCAAAGCCTGACTTGCATGATTTCCAGCCGTTTAATCAAGGTCAGCGACCAGCCGTGCATCGTCACCACGCTGCGCGATATTACCCAACAGCAACGCTCGGAAGCCGCACTCAAGGCCAGCGAAGAGAAGTTCGCCAAGGCGTTCCACTCCAGCCCCGATGCGATTTCCATCACCGAGCGCGACACCGGCCGCTATGTGGAGGTCAACGATGGCTTTTGCCGCCTGACCGGTTACCGCACCGAAGAGGCCATCGGCCTGACCCTGTACCAGATCGGCATCTGGGCCGACGAAAACCAACGCGCCGCACTGTTGGCCGAGTTGCAGATCAAGGGGCGCATTCACCACCTGGAAATGCTCTGGCGCAACAAGCGTGGCGAGGTACTGGCGGTGGAGGTCTCGGTGGAGCCGATCACCTTGAATGAAACCCCCTGCCTGCTGCTGACCGCACGGGATGTGAGCCTATTGAAGAACGCCCAGGCACAAATCCGGCACCTGGCCTATCACGACCCGCTGACCAACCTGCCGAACCGCGCACTGCTGATGGACCGCCTGAGCCAGCAGATCGCCCTGCTCAAGCGCCACAACCTGCGCGGCGCCCTGCTGTTTCTGGACTTGGACCACTTCAAGCACATCAACGACTCCCTCGGCCACCCCGTTGGCGATACCGTGTTGAAAATCGTCACCGCGCGCCTGGAAGCCAGCGTGCGCATGGAGGACACCGTGGCGCGCTTGGGCGGCGATGAGTTTGTGGTATTGCTCAGCGGCCTGGAGGGCACCCGCCAGACGGTCAGCAGCCAAGTGCAAGCGCTGGCCGATACCCTGCGCGAATTGCTCTCGGAGCCGATGTTTCTCGACGGTCATCGGCTGCAAGTCACACCCAGCATCGGCGTGGCACTGATCCCCGACCACGGCACCACACCCGCCGATTTGCTCAAGCGCGCCGACATCGCCCTGTACCGCGCCAAGGACTCCGGGCGCAACACCACGCAGATGTTCCACAACAGCATGCAAAGAACCGCTAGCGAACGCCTGCGCATGGAGACTGACTTGCGCCTGGCCTTGTCACGCGGCGAATTCAGCGTGCATTACCAGCCCCAGGTGGATGCGCGCGGCAACCGGATAGTCGGCGCCGAGGCCCTGGTGCGCTGGCAGCACCCACAATTGGGCGCGCAGTCACCGGCGGAATTTATCAAGGTATTGGAAGACAGCGGCCTGATCCTGGAGGTCGGCACCTGGATTCTCGATGAAGCCTGCGGCGCCTTTGCCCAGTTGATTGCCGATGGCCTGGTAGACCCGCTCAATTTCAGCCTGTGCGTGAATATCAGCCCCCGGCAGTTTCGCCAGAACGACTTTGTGGAACGGGTGGAGCACAGCCTCAAGCAACACGGCCTGCCGTTCAGCCTGCTGAAACTGGAAATCACCGAAGGCATCGTGATCCAGAACCTGGACGATACCGTGGTGAAGATGCGTCGCCTGAAAAAACTCGGCGTGAGCTTTGCAATGGATGATTTCGGCACCGGCTACTCATCCTTGACCTACCTCAAGCGCTTGCCGGTGGATGCGCTGAAGATCGATCAGTCGTTCGTGCGCGATGCGACCCACGACCCCAATGATGCAGAAATCATCCGCGCCATTGTGGCCATGGCGCGCAGCCTAAACCTGGAAGTCATCGCCGAGGGGGTGGAGACCCTGGAGCAACTGGCGTTCCTGCAAAAGCTCGGCTGCCATTTATTCCAGGGCTATTTGCACAGCCGACCGTTGCCGATCGAGGGGTTCAGGCAACTGCTGGAGTAAGGCTGCCGGTTAAACGGCTGTTGGATGCGGCATACCCAGCAGGCGGCTGACTTGGTTCAAGTCCGTCTCGCGGCGTAGGGCCGTGAACAACTCCACCGCTTGCGGGTAGTTGCGCGTGAGCATCGCCAGCCACTGTTTCAAGCGGCCGGGCGCCTGCTTCTCCGTCAGTTGCGCCACCGACTGACGCCAGAACTCCTGAAGCATCGGCTGCATCTGCGCCCAGGTCATCTCGACCACCTCTTCGCCGGCCTTGGCCGCCACAATCTGCCGCGCCAGATCGGGCCGCGCCACCAGGCCCCGGCCCAGCATGATGTCTTCGGCGCCGCTGATTTCGCGGCAGCGCTTCCAGTCTTCGACGCTCCAGATATCGCCATTGGCAAACACCGGCACCTTGACCACGTCCTGCACCCGCGGGATCCACTCCCAATGAGCCGGCGGCTTGTAGCCATCGGCCTTGGTGCGTGCATGCACCACGATATGCGCAGCGCCGCCCTCGGCCAGGGCTGTGGCGCACACCAGCGCGCCATCCGGGCTGTCGAAGCCCAGGCGCATCTTGGCGGTCACGGGAATATGGGCGGGTACGGCGCGGCGCACGTGCTCGACGATCTGGTTGAGCAGCTCCGGCTCCTTGAGCAGCACCGCGCCACCTCGGGATTTATTCACGGTCTTGGCCGGACACCCGAAGTTCAGGTCGATCACTTCAGAGCCCAATTCACAGGCCAGGGCGGCATTTTCCGCCAGGCACACTGGGTCGGAACCGAGCAACTGCACCCGCAACGGCACACCCGCCGCCGTGTGGGCACCGTGCAGCAGTTCAGGCGCGAGCTTGTGGAAATAGGCAGGCGTGAGCAGGCGGTCGTTGACCCGGATGAACTCGGTCACGCACCAGTCGATACCGCCCACATGGGTCAACACGTCCCGCAGGATGTTGTCGACCAACCCCTCCATGGGCGCCAAAGCAATTTGCATGGAAAACACTCAACAAAAATCGTGGCGCAGTTTACTGGGTTTCCCGCGGCAACCGTTAACCCCCTGTCAGGGCGGGGCCGTAACCTTCAATAAACTCGGCGGGCATGCGCTTGGGCTTGCCGCTGGACAACTCAATACATACGAAGGTTGTTTGCGCGCGCAGCAGGGTCGCGCCGTCACGGGGGCGTACCAGTTGGAAACGGCGGGTCATCTTCAGGCGCTGGTCCCAGTCGACGATCCAGGTGGCCAGTTGTAACTCATCGCCCTCATAGCCTGCCGCCAGGTAGTCGATCTCATGGCGTACCACGGCCATGGCGCGGTCGAGGCGGCGGTATTCGGTGAGGTCCAGCCCCAGGCGCTGGGAATGGCGCCAGGCACAACGCTCCAGCCATGAGACGTACACCGCATTATTGGCGTGCCCCAGGCCGTCGATGTCCTCAGCCGCAACCTGCAGATCGATGATGAACGGCGTTGCCAAATCCCAGCCCATGCCTTGCTCCAGTCGATTGATGTCGGCGGGGCAGTGTATCAGGCGATCTGGCGCTCCTGTAGACGGCAGCCGGCCAATAGGGCGAGCACAGCATCGATGACCTGCGGGTCGGCGAGCACTTTCTGGTGGCCGCCCTGCTCCAGGCGCAGCAGGCGGCTGTCGAACCAGGCTTCGTGAATGGCTTGAGCCGCCCTGACCGGAACAAAGGTGTCGTCTTCGGCGTGGACGATCAGGCCGGGAATGTTCAGTTGGTAGTGGGCCACGTCCAAATGCTTGAGCGCCATGCCCATGCTCAACTCCACCTCTTGGATAAAGGCTGAGCGCGCCCGTGGCGGCAAGCCGACCATGCGGGTGAACCCGCGTAGCACATCCAGAAAGCGCGACGGTGCGGCAATGCTGACCAATGCCTGCGTACGCAACCCCAACTGCACCGCCAACATCGCACTGGCGCCGCCCATGGAATGGCCGACCACCGCATACAGCGGCGGCAGCTCGGCCGCCGCCTCAAGCATGGCGCGGGCAAACAGCAGTACATGGGCTTCACGCCCTGGCGAACGGCCGTGAGCGGGACCGTCCAGGGCAATTACCGAATAGCCGTTGTCGACCAACGCCGTGATCAAGCTAGCGAACTGGGTGGGCCGGCCTTCCCAGCCATGCATCAGCAGCACCGCCGGGCCATGCCCCCATCGCAACGCCGACAGGCCGAAACGCAGGGTGATGCGCTCCGACTGGGCCAACAGCGGCAACTCCCAGTCACGCGGCGGCAGATCGCGCGGGGTCATGAAGGTGCGACGCATCTTGCTGGCGACCGCATGCGGCGCAAGGCGCCCCACCGTGCCATTGAAACCACGAACCCAGGTCAATGCGCCCATCTCGCGTCCCCTTTTTCAGCGTACCGCCGACTTGGCCGCACGTATCACCCGATCCGATAACTCGCCCGGCCCCAGCGCCCGCGCCAGGGTCAGCCCCCCGACCATCAAGGCCATGTCCGCCAGGGCTTTGTCGATCTCTTCAGGGCTGCCGGCCAGTTGCGCAGCCATCAACTCGACGTGCTCGTTCAAGACCTCGCGAAAAGCGTCCGGCAAGCGCCCCATCTCCCCCACCGTCGCGGGCAACGGGCAGGCCTGGGTCGTGGAGTCGCGGTGCTTGCGTGACAGATAAAACGCGGCGACCAACGTGCGGCGCTCTTCGCCGGTCAGCTGGTCATCCAAGTCATCGATGGAGGCGCGGCGCTGCGCCAACAACTGGTTGAACGCTTCCAGCATCAGTGCGTCTTTGCTTTCAAAGTGCGCGTAGAAGCCTCCTACCGTCAGCCCAGCCGCCCCCATCACTTCGCCCACACTGGGCTCAGCCGGGCCACGCTGGATCAACGCCGCGCTGGCAGCCTGCAAAATACGTTCGCGGGTTTGCGCTTTTTTATCGCTCATCGTAGCCTCCGTCTCTCATGGGCTTAATATTATTACCATAATAATATTTGGCAAGCGACAAGCACGACCGCCGGTCAGAACAGAAAAATGGTTAATAAAGGAGGGAATTGGCCAAACGCCAGACAAACAAAAGGGCCATTCAATAATTGAATGACCCTTAAAAATCCCGCAGAGCGGGTAATCGTGGCGTCCCCTAGGGGACTCGAACCCCTGTTACCGCCGTGAAAGGGCGGTGTCCTAGGCCACTAGACGAAGGGGACACAAACCTTCTATACAACTGATCAGCGCTGAGAACTGATCGATTCAAGGACGGTGTGGCCGGAACCTTGAACCTGTAAAATTGGTGGAGCTAAACGGGATCGAACCGTTGACCTCTTGCATGCCATGCAAGCGCTCTCCCAGCTGAGCTATAGCCCCGGATTTTTCGTCTCGCGACGCAGCAGACCTTTCGAGCTGCTTGTTGAAACTGGCGTCCCCTAGGGGACTCGAACCCCTGTTACCGCCGTGAAAGGGCGGTGTCCTAGGCCACTAGACGAAGGGGACAAAACCTTCTGTACATCTGATCAGAGCTGAGACCTGATCAATTCAAGGACGGTGTGGCCGGAACCTTGAACCTGGAAATTGGTGGAGCTAAACGGGATCGAACCGTTGACCTCTTGCATGCCATGCAAGCGCTCTCCCAGCTGAGCTATAGCCCCTCATCGGTGAGGACGGGGCGAATCTTAATGGCGGTTTGGGAACGTGTCAAATTTATTTTCAACAATTTCCAAAATTTTTTGCCGGGATAACAATCACTTACCGACGAAACCCCGAAAAACCGGGGTTTCGTGCCCTAAGCGGCCTGCTTAAGCGATAGCGCCCAGCAGCTTTTCCCATTCCTTGTTTTCTTTCTTCGATACACCCCCAAGCAAATCAAGGGCTTGGCGTAGACGGAAACGAGTCAAGTCCGGGCCGAGAATTTCCATCGCATCAAGCACCGACACCGAACTGGCCTGCCCGGTGATTGCGGCAAACATCAGCGGCATGGCATCGCGCAGTTTTAGCTCCAGGGATTCCACCACCGCCTGGATGGTCGCGGTGATCGCATCCTTCTCCCACTGACGCAGGCTTTCAAGCTTCCACAGAATCAACTGCATCAGCTGGCGCACCTGATCACCGGAAAGCTTCTTGGACTCGAACAGCTTGGGATCGGGATTCACGCCACCAGCAAAGAAGAAACTGGCCAAGGGTGCGACCTGGCTGAACGTCTCTACCCTGCCCTGCACCAACGGCGCAATTTTCATCATGTACTCGGGGTTCAATGCCCACTGCTGCACACGGGAGGCAAACTCCTCCACGGGCAAGTCACGCAGCCACTGACCATTGAGCCACGACAGCTTCTCGATATCGAAGATCGGCCCACCGAGGGAGACGCGGGACAGGTCGAAGTTGTCGACCATTTCCTGCAGCGAGAACTTCTCGCGCTCGTCCGGCATAGACCAGCCCATGCGACCCAGGTAGTTGAGCATCGCCTCAGGCATAAAGCCCATGCGCTCGTAGAACGTCACCGACGTCGGGTTCTTACGTTTGGACAGCTTGCTCTTGTCCGGGTTACGCAGCAGCGGCATGTAGCACAGCTGCGGTTGCTCCCAGCCGAAGTATTCGTACAGCAGGATCAGTTTCGGCGCCGATGGCAGCCACTCTTCGCCGCGCAGCACATGGGTGATGCCCATCAGATGGTCATCGACCACGTTGGCCAGGAAGTACGTCGGCAAGCCGTCGGTCTTCATCAGCACCTGCATGTCCATGCGGTCCCACGGGATTTCGACGTCACCGCGCAGCATGTCCGGCACCACGCATACGCCTTCGCTTGGCACTTTCATACGAATGACGTGAGGCTCACCGGCGGCCAGGCGCGCAGCCACTTCTTCCTTGGACAACAGCAGCGCACGGCCATCGTAGCGCGGAGTTTCGCCACGGGCCTGTTGCTCGGCGCGCATCTGGTCCAGTTCTTCGGCGGTGCAGAAGCACGGGAAGGCATGGCCCATATCGACCAGTTGCTGGGTGTACTGCTTGTAGATGTCGCTGCGCTCGCTCTGGCGATACGGGCCATGCGGGCCGCCGACATCCGGACCTTCAGCCCAGGTAATGCCCAACCAGCGCAGGGCATCGAAAATCTGCTGTTCGGACTCACGGGTGGAGCGCAGTTGATCGGTGTCTTCGATCCGCAGGATGAACTCACCGCCATGCTGCTTGGCAAAGCAGTAGTTGAACAGGGCGATGTAAGCAGTACCGACGTGGGGATCCCCAGTAGGCGATGGCGCAATGCGCGTGCGGACGGTGGTCATGGCAGGTCTCGAATGGGCGATATAACTGAAAATTGAAACAAGGGGCGAATGGTAACAGCCTGGGTGATTTCTGGAAAACCGAGGCGCGGCCATCGCAGGCAAGCCAGCCCCCACATTGACCGTGTTCACAGATCAATGTGGGAGCCGGGCTTGGCCGCGATGAGGCCAGCCCAATCTACGCAAATCAAACAGCCAACAGACGCTCACGCAACTTGCCAATCTCATCACGCGTCTGCGCCGCCGCTTCAAACTCCAGATCCCGCGCCAGCTGGTACATTTTTTCTTCCAACTGCCGAATCCGCTTGGTGATCTCACTCGGCGAGCGCAGTTCGTTCTCGTACTTGGCACTTTCCTCGGCAGCCTTGGCCATGCCCTTGCGCTTCTTGCTGCGCGAGCCTGGCACGGTGGCGCCTTCCATGATGTCGGCAACGTCCTTGAACACGCCCTTGGGGGTGATGCCGTGTTCCAGGTTGAACGCGATCTGCTTGTCGCGACGACGCTGGGTCTCGCCAATCGCACGCTCCATGGAACCGGTGATGCGGTCCGCATACAGGATCGCCCGCCCATTGAGGTTCCGCGCCGCTCGGCCGATGGTCTGGATCAGCGAGCGTTCGGAGCGCAGGAAGCCCTCCTTGTCCGCATCCAGGATCGCCACCAGCGACACTTCCGGCATGTCCAGGCCTTCGCGCAGCAGGTTGATCCCCACCAGCACATCAAAGGTGCCCAGGCGCAGGTCGCGGATGATTTCCACGCGTTCCACAGTGTCGATGTCCGAGTGCAGGTAACGCACGCGCACGCCGTGGTCGGCCAGGTAATCAGTCAAGTCTTCGGACATGCGCTTGGTCAGGGTGGTGACCAGCACCCGCTCTTCCAGGGCCACGCGCTTGTTGATTTCCGAGAGCAAGTCGTCGACCTGGGTCAGCGCGGGGCGGATTTCGATTTCCGGGTCCACCAAACCAGTCGGTCGCACCAACTGCTCGATCACGCGACCGGCATGTTCGGCTTCATAGTTGCCGGGCGTAGCGGAGACGAAGATGGTCTGCGGGCTGATGGCTTCCCACTCGTCAAAGCGCATCGGCCGGTTGTCCAGCGCCGACGGCAGGCGGAAACCGTATTCCACCAGGGTTTCTTTGCGCGAACGGTCGCCCTTATACATGGCGCCCACCTGCGGCACGCTGACGTGGGATTCGTCGATCACCAGCAAGGCGTCCGGCGGCAGGTAGTCATAGAGCGTCGGTGGCGGCGCCCCGGAGTCACGGCCCGACAGGTAACGCGAGTAGTTTTCGATGCCGTTGCAGTAACCCAGTTCCAGGATCATCTCCAGGTCGAAGCGAGTGCGCTGCTCCAGGCGCTGGGCTTCCACCAGCTTATTGTTGGAGCGCAAGTATTCCAGGCGCTCGGCCAGCTCGACCTTGATGCCCTCGATGGCGCCCATCAAGGTTTCGCGTGGGGTCACGTAATGGCTTTTGGGGTAGAAGGTGAAGCGTGGCAGCTTGCGGATCACTTCACCGGTCAACGGGTCGAAGGCTGACAGGCTTTCGACCTCATCATCGAACAGCTCGATGCGAATCGCTTCCAGGTCGGATTCCGCCGGGTAGATGTCGATCACATCGCCGCGCACCCGGAAGGTGGCGCGGGCAAAATCCATGTCGTTACGGGTGTACTGCAAGCTCGCCAGGCGCCGCAGCAATTCGCGCTGGTCGAGTTTGTCACCACGGTCGACGTGCAGCACCATCTTCAGATAGGTTTCCGGGCTGCCCAAGCCGTAGATGCACGACACCGTGGTGACGATGATCGCGTCTTTGCGCTCCAGCAGTGCCTTGGTGGCCGACAGGCGCATCTGCTCGATGTGGTCGTTGATCGACGCATCCTTCTCGATAAAGGTATCGGACGACGGCACATAGGCTTCGGGCTGGTAGTAGTCGTAGTAGGAAACGAAATACTCCACCGCGTTGTTCGGGAAGAACGCCTTGAACTCGCCATAGAGCTGCGCCGCCAGGGTTTTGTTCGGCGCCAGCACCAGGGTCGGGCGGTTGGTCTGGGCGATCACGTTGGCGATGCTGAAGGTCTTGCCGGACCCGGTCACCCCAAGCAGCGTCTGGTGCGCCAGGCCGGCTTCAATGCCTTCGACCATCTGACGAATGGCTTCCGGTTGATCGCCGGCGGGTTCAAAACGGGTAACGAGCTGGAAATCCGACATAACGTACCTCGTGAAGTCACCCCAGACTCGACACCGCCAGGGACGAAATAGCTCAGCAACCCGCGAATAATCATCGCAGGTTGCAGGAAAAAACCATGATAGCTGTAGAAGTGGTGTCAAATGTGACGGGTTTCAAGGCCGTCGTCCTACACGACCTTGCTCGCCAATGTTGCAATAAGACTAACGGTCAGCAAATAAACCGAAAAACATGGCCGAAAAGCCGTTTCCGTTGTCGCTCTCAGCCGTGATGGCCTCTATACTAGCTCCCCGTTTGTGCACCGCTCTAGTGCATTCGGCTGGAGCGCGACACGTCCCTCCTACCCCCCATAGAGCTGCCGCAAAAATGAGCCTGTTCTCCGCTGTCGAAATGGCACCACGCGATCCAATCCTGGGCCTCAACGAAGCATTCAACGCCGACACACGAACCACCAAGGTGAACCTTGGCGTGGGCGTTTACTGCAACGAGGAGGGGAAGATTCCACTCTTGCGTGCCGTTGCCGAAGCGGAAGCCATTCGTGTGGCGCAACATGCCGCCCGTGGCTACTTGCCAATCGACGGCATCGTGGCGTACGACCAGGCCGTGCAAAAGCTGCTGTTTGGCGCTGAGTCGCCGCTGTTGAGCGCCGGCCGTGTGATTACCGCCCAGGCCGTGGGCGGCACAGGCGCGCTGAAAATCGGCGCCGACTTCCTCAAGCAATTGCTGCCCAACGCCGTCGTCGCCATCAGCGACCCAAGCTGGGAAAACCACCAGGCGCTGTTTGAAAAAGCCGGTTTCCCGGTGCAGGCCTACCGCTACTACGACGCCGCCACCCACGACGTGAACCGTGCCGGCCTGCTCGAAGACCTCAACGCCCTGCCGCCACAGTCCATCGTGGTGCTGCACGCCTGCTGCCATAACCCGACCGGCGTCGACCTCAGCCCGGCCGACTGGCAAAACGTGCTGGACGTGGTCAAGGCGAAAAACCTGGTGCCGTTCCTCGACATGGCCTACCAGGGCTTTGGCGACGGCATCCACGAAGACGCCGCTGCGGTGCGCTTGTTCGCGGAATCAGGCTTGACCTTCTTTGTGTCCAGCTCGTTCTCCAAGTCGTTCTCCTTGTATGGCGAACGCGTAGGCGCGCTGTCGATCGTCAGCGAGTCCAAGGAAGAAAGCGCGCGCATCCTGTCCCAGGTCAAGCGTGTGATCCGCACCAACTACTCCAACCCGCCCACCCACGGCGCAGCCATCGTTGCCGCAGTGTTGAACAACCCTGAGCTGCGCGCCCAGTGGGAAGCCGAGCTGGCCGAGATGCGCCTGCGCATCCGCGGTATGCGCGAGCAGATGGTCGCCGAACTGGCCAAGGCCGCGCCAGGTCACGACTTCAGCTTCGTCGGTCGCCAGCGCGGGATGTTCTCCTACTCCGGTTTGAGCGTTGAGCAAGTCACCCGTCTGCGCAGCGAGTTTGGTATCTACGCACTGGATACCGGCCGTATCTGCGTAGCGGCGCTGAACCAATCGAACATTGGTGCCGTGACCAAGGCGATTGTCGAGGTGCTGTAAGCAAGCCGGCAAACGTAAGACGAAGGGGGAAGCCACTGGCTTCCCCCTTTTTATTGGCGAACACACTAGACTGAACGCCGACTGCCTCTTTGCTGCGAGAACCCTAATGAGAAACGATGACCTGGACCTGCGCGCCGACCGCGACGAACTGCACGACTACGCCCCACGCGCACCGCAAGCCAAGCGCCAGAAGAGCCTGGTGTTGCAGGTTGCGCTGGGAGTATTCCTCGGTGGGTTGGCGTTATGGCTGGTACAACTGGGCGCGACGGCAATCATGGCCAAACTGGCCATGGGCACCCTGCAGTTCGGCGGCTGATGTACGATACCTGTGGGAGCTGGCTTGCCTGCGATAGAGGCGGTTCAGTTAAAGATTCATTAACTGACACACCGCTATCGCAGGCAAGCCAGCTTTCACATTTGATCTAGGATGCTGGCAGATTGCGTTCTTCCAGCAGTTTTACGAAGCTGTTCAAGCTTTGTGACACCGTGCCCCGCCGCCAGATCAGCCAGGTATTCAAGATACGAAATGTGTCGGGCAGCGGCCACACACTCACCGCCGCACACCCCGGCATACTCTCCAGCATGCTGCGTGGCATCAGCGCCAGCCCGGCCCCGGCGCTGACACAGGCCAACATGCCGTGGTACGACTCGATCTCGAAGATCCTGCCCGGCACCGCGCCATCCTGTGAGAACCAGCGTTCGAAGTGATGCCGGTAAGAGCAGTTGGAGCGAAACGTATAGATGTTCTCGCCATTCACATCCTGGCCGCGGGTGATCGGCGCGTGATGCAGTGGCGCAATCACCACCATCTCTTCCTCGAACACCGCCACACCCTCTAGCGTGGAATGCAGCACCGGCCCATCGACAAAGGCCGCCGTCAGCCGGCCCGACAGCACACCTTCGATCATGGTGCCCGAGGGGCCGGTGCTCAGGTCTAGCTCGACCTTGGTGTATTGCTGGTTATACGCCGCCAGTAACGCAGGTATACGCACGGCCGCCGTGCTCTCCAGCGAGCCCAGGGCAAAGGCGCCTTGGGGCTCCTCCCCCGCCACCGTCGCACGGGCTTCTTGCACAAGGTCGAGAATGCGCCGCGTATAGCCAAGGAAATTCCACCCGGCCGGCGACAGGCGCAGGCGGCTTTTCTCGCGGATAAACAACTCCACGCCCAGGTCCTGCTCCAGTTGTTTGATGCGCGTGGTGAGGTTCGATGGCACGCGATGAATCAACTGCGCGGCGGCGCTGATGCTGCCTTGCTCGGCAACGGCCTTGAAGATTTCCAGTTGCACCAGATCCAAATCATTCTCCAATCATGTACATGATCGTTCCCACGCTCTGCGTGGGAACGCTGCCTCGGACGCTCCGCGTCCGATCGTTGGCGCATAGGTCTTTGACGCGGAGCGTCATGGGATGCATTCCCACGCAGAGCGTGGGAACGATCTAATATCCAAATCATTCTCCATTCATGAACGTATTGCTTAATATTATTCAGTTTCCAGAAAATATACAGCCCCGTACGCTGGCCCCATTCCACTCATTCAGCCGGACGGTGCCATGAACAATGCTATCTCCCACCAGACCCACGCCCTGTCGATCAACCCCGCCAGCGGCGAAACAGTCGGCAGCTACCCCTATGAAAGCGCGGAACAGCTGAACGCCGCCCTCGCCCGCTCGACCGATGCCTTCCGCACCTGGCGCCGCACGCCTGTGAGCCAGCGCGCCGAATACCTGCTGGCCCTGGCTGCCGCCCTGCGTGAGCAAGCTGAAGACATGGCGCAAATGATCACCCTGGAAATGGGCAAACCCATCGCCCAGGCCCGTGCCGAAATCGAAAAGTGTGCGCAACTGAGCGAATGGTACGCCGCCCACGGCCCGGCCATGCTCGCCCCGGAGCCCACCCTGGTGGACAACGGCAGCGCCCGGATCGAATACCGCCCACTGGGCCCGATCCTCGCGGTAATGCCTTGGAACTTCCCGGTATGGCAAGTACTGCGCGGCGCGGTGCCGACCCTGCTTGCCGGCAACACCTACGTGCTCAAACATGCGCCCAACGTAATGGGCAGCGCCTACCTGATCCAGCAAGCGTTGCGCAAAGCCGGTTTTGCCGAAGGCGTGTTTGAAGTCATCAACGTAACCCAGGACGGCGTGTCCACCGCCATCGCCGACCCACGCATCGCCGCCGTGACGCTCACCGGCAGCGTGCGCGCCGGCATCGCCATCGGCTCACAGGCCGGGGCCGCGTTGAAGAAATGCGTGCTGGAACTAGGCGGCTCCGACCCCTTTATCGTGCTCAACGACGCTGACCTCGACGCCGCCGTACAAGCCGCCGTCATCGGCCGCTTCCAGAACAGCGGCCAAGTCTGCGCCGCCGCCAAGCGCTTGATCATCGAAGCGGGCGTGGTTGAAGCCTTCACCGCGAAATTCCTCGAAGCCAGCCGCGCCCTGGTAATGGGGGAACCCACCTCGACCGCCACCTATATCGGCCCCATGGCGCGTTTTGATCTGCGTGACGAACTGCACGGCCAGGTCCAGGCGACCCTGGAAGAAGGCGCCACGCTGCTGTTGGGTGGCCATAAAGTCGCGGGCGCGGGCAATTACTACGAACCGACCGTACTGGCCGACGTTACCGACCAAATGACGTCGTTCAAACAGGAACTGTTCGGCCCCGTGGCCTCGATCATCACCGCCCGCGACGCCGAGCACGCCGTGGCGCTGGCCAATGACAGCGAGTTTGGCCTGACCGCGAGCATCTTCACGGCTGATTCCGCAAAGGCGCGGGCGATTGCCGACCAGCTGGAAACCGGCGGGATATTCGTCAACGCGTTCAGCGTGTCGGACCCGCGGGTGGCGTTTGGCGGCGTGAAGAAAAGCGGGTTCGGCCGCGAGCTGTCGCACTTCGGTGTACGCGAGTTCTGCAACGCACAAACGGTGTGGCTGGACCGCAAGTAAAGCTGCAACGGCTAGGCGTCGTCGGTGCGCGCATCGAACGCCGCCTGCGCCTGCAGCACCGCTTCCGAATGGCTGAGCGTCCAGGCGTAAAGCGCCTTGAACGGCTCTTCCAGCGTCCCCCCCAGCGGCGTAATGCTGTACTCCACCGCCACCTGCGAAGACGCGATGACCCGGCGCGCCAGAATGCCACTGCGCTCAAGACGGCGCAGGCTCTGGGTCAGAGCTTTTTGCGTGATGCCGTCCAGGCGACGCCTGATTTCATTGAAGCGCAACGGTTTTTCGCACAAAGAGCCCAGTATCAGCACCGACCACTTGTCGGTGATCTGATCAAGCAATAATCGGCTGGAGCAATCGGCTTTGAATACCTTGGGCACGGTACCGTCTTGAGTCAGCGCCGGGTCATGATCGAGCATGTGGTTTCCTCTGGGATACCTGATAGCTTTAAAGTGCCTAATTGATATTAGGTATACACAATATACTATCAAGACTCATTTCAAATGGAGTCTCTGGCAATGAGTGTTACGAATCTGGATGCTTTGTTTCAGCCATTTGCGCTGAAATCCCTGGCCCTGAAAAATCGCATCGTCATGGCACCCATGACCCGTTCGTTTTCCCCCACCGGTGTACCAGAAGAAAACGTCGCCGCCTATTATCGCCGACGTGCCGAACACGACGTCGGGCTGATTCTCTCAGAAGGCACCGCCATTGATCGCCCCGGCGCACGTAACGACCCCGGCGTCCCGCTGTTCCATGGCGACCGGGCATTGGCGGGCTGGAAACAGGTCATCGACGGCGTGCATGCGGCAGGCGGCAAAATGGGGCCGCAAATCTGGCATGTCGGATCGGTGGGCAATCCCTTCAACGACTGGGCGCCCGAGACAGGTATCGAAGGCCCTTCCGGCCTCGCCGCACCCAGTACGCCACGCGGTGACGCGATGAGTGATGAAGCCATCGCCGATACGATTGCGGCTTACGCCAAGGCGGCTGCCGACTCCAAACGGTTAGGGTTTGATACCGTTGAAATACACGGTGCACACGGTTACTTACTCGATCAGTTCTTCTGGGAAGGCACCAATCAGCGTCCCGACCAGTTCAATGGCGCATCCATCAAGGAGCGCTCGCGTTTCGCCGCAGAGGTGGTCAAGGCGATACGTGCAGCAGTAGGCCCGGCGTTCCCCGTGATATTGCGGGTGAGCCAGTGGAAGCAGCAGGATTACAGCGCGCGCCTGGTGACCACGCCGGACGCCATGTCCGACTGGCTGGTGCCGTTGGTGGAAGCCGGTGTCGACATCCTGCATTGCTCGCAACGGCGCTTCTGGGAAGCAGAATTCCCCGAACTGGATGGCGAGCAGGGGCTGAACTTCGCGGGTTGGGCCAAGAAACTCACCGGCGCGGCGACCATCAGCGTGGGCTCGGTCGGCCTGTCCGGGGACTTTCTTGCCGCCTTCGGAGGCGAAAGCTCTCAACCCGCCAGCCTGGATAATCTAGTGCACAGGCTTGAACGCGAAGAATTTGACCTCATCGCCGTTGGCCGCGCATTACTGAGCGACCCACAGTGGGCCAGCAAAATTCGCACGGGAGAGACCTCCAGCCTGAAAGCCTTCAGCCCATCGGATCTTGCTGAGCTCATCTAGCCAATAGGCCCAAGTCAGCCCCGACTATGCCGTCGCACGCACTGCACCAACCCGTCCAGTGCCGGGGGATTCACCGGCGCGAGCACACAAACCGTGTGCTCACGCTTGCCCTCCGCCACTGTCAGGGTGTAATGCACCCGGCCTGGGTTGCCAGGCTCGGGATCGGTACTTTGTGGCAACTTGAAAAAATCCGACGCTTCAATCAGTTGCCGCAACTCCTGCTGATCAGGCTCGGGCAGCGCGTCCAACTCCACCGTGCGCGGCTTGGCCAACCCCGGAAAAAACGCCGGTCCGCCGCTTTCCTTGATTGAAATTCGCATGGTTTTTCCTCGCCGCTCAGGCGGCTTCGTTAAACGTTTATGCCCACCGCTTTCCAGCCTTCCTTGACTGCCTTTTGCTCAGCTTTGTTCACACCATAAAGCTGGCCGGCAATATCGTGCGTGATACGTGCAAAACGCAAAAACCCGGAATTGGGCCGCAACCGCGAATCGCGCAGTGCGTCATACCAGATACGCCCGGCACGCTCCCAGGCGAACCCGCCAATCCGGGTGGCCACCTGATAGAACGCGTGGTTGGGAATGCCAGAATTGATATGCACGCCACCATTGTCCTCGTAAGTGTGCACAAAATCATCCATGTGCCCAGGCTGCGGGTCTTTGCCCAGCAGCTTGTCATCAAACGCAGTGCCTGGCGCCTTCATCGAGCGCAGCGCCGTGCCCTTGATCTTTTTGGTAAACAGCCCCTTGCCGATCAACCAGTCGGCGTCCTCGGCCTTTTGCTTCAGCGCGTACTGCTTGATCAGCGAACCAAACACATCCGACAGCGACTCGTTCAGCGCACCGGATTGATTAAAATACATCAGCTTGGCTTCATCCTCGGTCACGCCATGGGCCAACTCATGGCCAATGACGTCGAGTGCCACGGTGAAGCGGTTGAACAGCTGCTGGTCGCCATCGCCGAACACCATCTGGGTCGAATTCCAGAACGCATTGTTATAGTCCTGGCCGAAGTGCACCGTGGCGTCCAGCGCCATGCCCGCATCGTCGATGGAGTTGCGGTCGAAGACCTGGTCGAAAAAGTCGAAGGTTGCGCCCAGGCCGTCATAGGCTTCGTCCACCGCGGCATCGCCACTGGCGGGCTGCCCTTCGCCGCGAATCAGCTTGCCGGGCAGGCTGTCGGTGTTTTCGGCGCTGTAGATCGAGCGTTGCTTCTCGGCGCCCACGGCCAGTGCCATGCGGGCCGGGCCCTTGGCGGGTACCGCGACCATGCGCAACGAGCGAAACGTGCTGTCCTTGGCACGCGTGCGTAGTGCAACTTCCCGTTGGGCTTTGTCACCGTGGCGGGCGATCTGGTCGAGCATGTACGGCGGGATCAGGCAAAAAATCGGGTTGCGCGGTTGGCGAACACACATGAGCTGGCTCCTTTTTGGCGTGTGATGAACGTCCGGGTAACGGTTTTCAGGATAGTCCTGAGTTCGCCACCTGGGCCAAATTGTCATGGTTTTGTGTTTCAGTGGTGTTTATCCCAGGCCCATAAGGAACATGCCCATGCCCGCCCGCGCAGCCAACATCGACCTTTCCCACCGCCCAAGGCTTGCCGACCTGCGCCCATTGGTCGCGGCCAGCCCCACCCTGCTGGAAGCCAGAGCCGCGACGCCGCGCGTCACCGCGGCCAAGGACCTCAAAAACCGCGCAGGCTATGCCGACGACTTCCTCAGCGACTTCGTGGTGCCATGGCCCACGGTTGACCAGCCACTGGCAGGCGACGTGCAACCCAAGCGTCTGGACTACACGCATTTCTCCATCACCCTGTCGCGCTCTCGACGACTGGCGCTGTACGTGGGGGTGAATATCGACGGCGCCAAGCATGTAGACATCACCCGCAGCAACGACACCTGGGCCTACGATGGTCGCCTCCCCCTGGAGGCGCAGGTAGGTGAAGAGCTCTATGCCGGCAATGGCCTGGACCGCGGACACCTGGTACGGCGCCAGGATCCCAATTGGGGCGACGAGGCGAACACCGCCAACTTCGACACCTTTCACTTCACCAACTGCTCGCCACAGATGAGCGGCTTCAACCAGAAGACCTGGCTGGAACTCGAAGACTACATCCTCGACAACACCCAGCGCTGGAAAGCCCGGGCCACGGTATTTACCGGACCAGTGTTCGCCGATGACGACCGACTTTACCGTGGCGTGAAAATCCCCAAGGCGTTCTGGAAAGTGGTGGCCTACCTCAGCGACGAGGGCAAGCCGTCCGCCAGCGCCTACATGATCGACCAAAGCCGCGAGCTGGGCCAACTCGACCTGGTATTCGGCCCGCTGCGAACCTACCAGCGCAGTGTGATTGCGATCGAACAATTGACCGGCATCCGCTTCGCCAACCTGGCCGACTACGACGGCTTCAGCAACGAAGAGCGCGCCACAGGCACCCGGATCGAAGCGCTGATCCGCGGCCCCCAGGATATTCGGCTCTGACGCTTCTTTTGTAGCAGCGAGCTTGCTCGCGAAGAACAGGAAAGCGCCGCGGGGCATCAGGTGCCCAGCGTTATCGTTGACGACCTTCGCGAGCAAGCTCGCTCCTACAAGGATGATCGCTTACCATACGGCCGCCGGTTCCCGTATGGGACTAACAGGGAATTCGAAACGCCGCACGCGGCGTGAACCGAAACTGCCCCCGCAACTGTAGATGCCGAGCCTGCCCTTGAATGCCACTGGACCACGTCCGGGAAGGCGGGGCATGGCAACGACGCATCAGTCAGGAGACCTGCCGGCCCAGCTAATTCACTAACCGGCGGGGTGTCCGGGAAGGACATCCTGGCCCTGCGCATCAGCAGCGCCCATGGGCGTATTTCCGAGCCGTACCTCCCCTGCTGCACCTACGGTTCACAAGGAGATCGCCTCATGCTGCCACGCGTTACCGCCCTGATCGCAGGTTTGAGTGTGTGTGCCCTGGCGCAAGCCGCGCCCACTCAGTACCCGCTGACCCTGCAAAACTGCGGCAGCACCCTGACCTTCCAGCACGCCCCCGCCCGCAGCGTGACCATCGGCCAGGCCGCCACCGAGATGCTCTACGCCCTGGGTGTGGGCGACAAGGTGGTCGGCACTTCGCTGTGGTTCAACAACGTGGCGGCGCAGTACAAGGCCCAGGACGATCACATCGAGCGCCTGGCCAACAACGAGCCCAGCTTTGAAGCCGTACTCGCCAAGCGCCCGCAACTGGTGGCCGCCGAGCTGGAATGGGTGGTGGGCCCCCAAGGCGTGGTCGGCACCCGTGAGCAGTTTCATGAACTGAAGATCCCCACCTACCTGTTGCCGTCCGACTGCGAAGGCAAGGACAACCTGGTGGGCGCCGATGGCACGCGATTGGAGCCCTTTCGCATCGAGACGATCTACCAGAGCCTCCAGCAACTGGCGCAGATTTTCGACGTGCAGGATCGCGGCCAACAACTGACCGACGAACTCAAGGCGCGCCTGGCCAAATCCGTCGCCATGGCCCAGGGCAAGGGCTTGCAGCAAGCCAGTGCACTGGTGTGGTTCTCCAGCGCCGAAATGGCCAGCGACCCTTACGTAGCCGGCCACAAAGGCGTGCCGCAATTCATGCTGCAAACCCTTGGCCTGCGTAACGTGGTGCAGTCCGATGAGGAGTGGCCCGCTGTCGGCTGGGAAACCATCGCCAAGGCCAATCCCACCTTCCTGGTGATCGCACGCATGGATCGCCGTCGCTACCCGGCCGACGACCATGAAAAGAAACTCGCCTTCCTGCGCAGCGACCCCGTGACCCGCAACATGGACGCGGTGAAGAACAACCGCATCATCATCCTCGACGCTCTGGCCTTGCAGGCGAGCCTGCGCACCTTCGAGGGCCTTGAACAACTGGCGGCCGCCATTGACGGCTACCACCTGGGCCAATGATGCGCACCCTACTCGCCCTGGCGTTGCTGCTGCTCGCCCTGCTCGCTGGCGTCGCCATCGGTGAAACCGCCATCGAACCGCAGGTAGTGCTGCAGGTGCTCGCCAATAAACTCTGGGCCGCCGGCTATGTACTGGACCCCATCGACGAAGGCGTGGTGTGGAACTACCGCCTCACCCGTGCATTGGTGGCCGCAGCTTGCGGCGCAGGGTTGGCAACGTGCGGGGTGATCCTGCAATCGCTGCTGCGTAACCCGCTGGCCGACCCGTACCTGCTGGGCATCAGCGCCGGCGCGTCAACCGGCGCGGTGCTCGTGGCCTTGATCGGCGTGGGCGGTGGCCTGGTGTCGTTGTCGGCGGGCGCGTTTGTGGGGGCGATGGCGGCCTTTGCGCTGGTGACGCTGCTGGCGCGGGCCAGCGGATCGTCCAGCGGTACCGGGCAGATCATCCTCGCGGGCATCGCCGGTTCACAGTTGTTCAATGCCCTGACCGCGTTCCTGATCACCAAGTCGGCCAGTTCCGAACAAGCCCGCGGCATTATGTTCTGGCTGCTGGGCAACCTCAGCGGCGTACGCTGGCCGTCGGTGTGGTTGGCGGTGCCGGTGGCGGTCGTGGGGCTCGCGGTGTGCCTGTGGCACCGGCGTGCACTGGATGCGTTCACCTTCGGCAGCGACTCGGCGGCCTCCCTCGGCATCCCGGTGCGCCGCGTGCAATTTGTGCTGGTGGCCTGCGCCGCGCTGGTGACGGCGGTGATGGTGTCCATCGTCGGCTCCATCGGGTTTGTCGGCTTGGTGATTCCCCATGCGGTGCGCCTGTTGCTTGGCACCGGGCATTCGCGCTTGCTGCCGGCCAGCGCCTTGGGGGGCGCGCTGTTTCTGATCGCTGCAGACGTGCTGTCGCGCACCTTGATCAAGGGCCAGGTGATTCCGGTGGGGGTGGTGACCGCATTGGTAGGCGCGCCGGTGTTTGCGCTGATCCTGATTGGCCGGAGGAATGCGCGATGAGCGTGCTCAGTTGCCGCGGCCTGGGCTTCAAAGTGCGTGACGCGCAGTTGCTGCGCGACATTGACCTGGACGTGCAGTTGGGTGAGACCCTGGGTATCGTCGGGCCCAATGGTTCAGGCAAATCCACCCTGCTCAAATTGCTGGCTGGTTTGCGTGTGCCGGCCAGCGGTGAGGTTCGCCTGGGTGGCAAGCGGCTCGGTGAGTTGTCGCGCCGCACCATCGCGCAGCAATTGGCGGTCGTGGAGCAACAGGCCGACACCGACGACGCCATCCGTGTGTTCGATGCCGTGGCCCTGGGCCGCACGCCATGGCTGTCGGCGTTGAGCCCGTGGTCACGCGAGGACGACGCCATCGTGCACCAGGCCCTGCATGACGTAGACGCCACCCACCTGAGCCAACGCGCCTGGCGCAGCCTCTCCGGTGGCGAGCGCCAGCGTGTGCACATCGCCCGCGCCCTGGCGCAACGCCCGCAGATTTTATTGCTGGATGAGCCGACCAATCACCTGGATATCCAGCATCAACTGGCGATCCTCAAAGGCGTGCAAGGCTTGCCCGTGACCACCTTGATTGCGCTGCATGATCTGAACCAGGCGTTGACCTGTGATCGCCTGGCCGTGCTGGATCGCGGGCAACTGGTGGCGCTGGGCGCGCCGCTGCAAGTGCTGACGCCACAGCGCTTGCAAGAGACCTTCGGCGTGCAGGGGCATTACCTGACGGACCCGTTCGACGGCGCGCAAATCCTGCGCCTGCGCTCCAACTGAATCCGTAGGTTGGGGCAGCTTGCTCTGGTGACGGTCTGACGGCCAACTGCGGTCCAAATGTGGGAGGGGGCTTGCCCCCGATGAGGGAGTGTCAGCAAATACATCGGTGATTGGCCCACCGCTAGCGGGGGCAAGCCCCCTCCCACACTTCACCTACAGAGGCCGATGCATGTGGGTGGTTTGCCATATCGGGTCGGCCTCGACATCCACCACCTCAAACCCCTGCCTGCGCCAGAAATCAATCGCACCGGGCAGAAACGGATGGGTATGCAAGTACATCATCTCTACGCCATCGGCCCGCGCCAGCGCTTCCAGCGAGCGGTATAACTGGCCCGCCAGGCCCAAGCGTCGCGCTGCCGGGAGCACATACAGGCGCACCACTTCCACTGTCTTGCGCCCCTGGTAGTTCAACTGCGGGAAGCGGCCGTCGTAGGGCCGATAAGCCACCGCGGCAACGATCCGGCCTTCGGCACGAGCAATCAAAAACCGTCCGCCCCCCTCAAGGTAGATCGCTTCAAACTGCGCCAGATCGTGGGGCACGCCGGTGGCACTGAGCGTGGGAAACAGTTCATCCCGCGCCAGCAAAGCAAAGCTCAGCACCTGGGGAATGTCAGCGGCCTGCACCGCCTCGATACTAACGCTCATCGCCAAGGATGCGGCCCGTTATCCACTGGCGAGCGTAAGCCAACACGCGATCGGCCATCGCCACCGGAAAGTGAATAAACCCGTGTGCCGCTTCTGGCAGCAAATGAGCCTCCACCGTTGGCCATCGCTCGGCAATCAGCAGGGTGTCATCCTTGAGCGGGTCCAGTTCACCCACAAACATCAACGCGGGCGGCAGCCCTTCAAAGTCCCCATACAAGGGCGACAACGGTGGCTGACGGCGCGTCTCGTCGCTGATCCCCGGCGTCAGCAGGCGCAGCGCCTGGACCATGCCAGGACCGTCCAGCAACAAGGTGCCCGGCCCGGCCGTGCGCACACTGGGCGTGCCGGTCAAATCGTAGACGCCGTAATACAACACCGCGCCGCTTACCCGCTGGAGCAACTCGGGCCATTGCTTGAGCGCCAACAAAGTGGCCGCCGCCAAGTGCCCGCCGGCCGATTCACCGACAAAAAACACCGGCAGGCCGGCAAACTCCGGGCAGTCCGCCAGGAGCCAGCGCGCAGCCGTCAGGCAGTCTTCCAGCAGCCCTTCAATTGGCGTATCCACCGCCAGCCGATAATCCACCGACACCACCGCCACGTCGCACGCATTCACCATGCCGAGGTTCAGGTCGTCATCCATTTGCGCATTGCCGATCACCCAGCCACCGCCATGGATGTCCAGCACTACGCCTTTGGGCCTGCCATTGGGGCGCAAGATGCGCACGGGCACCGTGCCCAGCCTTTTCAGCTCAACCACGGGCGCCTTCTTGAACGTCTGGCTAGCGCGTAGCAGTGCCTGGATCAGACGCGGCGTCACGCGGTTGCGTACTTTAAAGCGCGGCATCCACGCCAGTCTCTGATTGAAGCGGCGCATCTGGGCCAGTTCGGGCTCGCTGGCAGGCCAATGCTGGTAGGCCATCAGCGGTTATTGCGCAGGATCGAGAAGTTCAACGCCGCGGCCACGCACAGCCACGCCAGATACGGGAACAGGATCAGCCCGGTGATCAAATCCAGGCGCACGGCCAGCACCACCATCGCTGCCACGGTGAGCCACAAGAGCACGATTATCACCATCCCGGCGAACAACCGATGGGCACCAAAGAACACCGGCGTCCACAGGGTGTTCAACGCAATTTGCGCCGCCCACAGGGCCAACACCATTTCGCTGCCGGGGATCAGGGTCAAGCGGTAACCGGCCCAGGCCAGCAGCAGGTAGATGATCGTCCAGGCCACTGGGAACAGCCAATTGGGTGGGGTGAAACTGGGCTTGACCAGGGATTCGTACCAGGCGCCGGGTTTGAAGATCACGCCAGTGCTGGCGGCGGCGGCGCAGGCAAGCAGGAAGATGAAAAAGGTCATGGTCGGTCCTTGAGGTCCAGTGGATGGAAAACAGTACACTGCTTTTAAGTGACTCAAGCAACCGCGGATAAATTCAATGGGGGCGGCAAAATACCCGCGCTTCTACGCGTCATGAAAATTGGTTATGGTCGGCGAAATCCAGCACCGTTGCCCGAGACATCCCCTTGCCCCAGCTTACCGATCACCGCAGCCGCCCCTGGTCAGTGTTCCTGATCTTCCTGCGCCTGGGCCTCACCTCTTTCGGCGGGCCGATTGCACACCTGGGCTATTTTCGCCAAGAGTTCGTCACCCGCCGCCGCTGGCTCAGCGAGCGCAGCTATGCCGAACTGGTCGCCCTGTGCCAGTTCCTCCCAGGCCCGGCCAGCAGCCAGGTCGGTATCGCGTTGGGCCTGTCCCAAGCAGGTTACCGGGGCGCGGCGGCAGCCTGGGCCGGGTTCACCTTGCCGTCGGCCATCGCCCTGATTCTGTTTGCCCTGGGGCTGGCCCACTACGGCGGCGCCCTCCCCCATGGCGCGCTGCACGGCCTCAAGGTTGTCGCCGTGGCGGTGGTGGCCCAGGCCGTGTGGGGCATGGCACGCAACCTGTGCCGAGGCGTTTTACGGGTGGCGTTGATGTTGATCGCCGCCTGCGTGGTGGTGCTGCAACCCTCCGCCTGGGCTCAGGTCGGGGTCATGGTGGCTGCAGGCGTGGCTGGCCTGTTGTTGTTCAAGCCCGAGAGCAGTGCCGAGCCCGACGCCCTGCCCATCGCCATCAGCCGCCGCACCGGAGCCCTGTGGTTGATGCTGTTTTTGCTGTTGCTGGTGGCCTTGCCACTCCTCGCCGCATGGGCGCTCAACCCCACGCTGGCGCTGGTGGACGCCTTCTACCGCACCGGCGCGCTGGTATTCGGCGGCGGCCACGTGGTGTTGCCATTGCTGCAAGCCGAAGTGGTGCCCAGCCAATGGGTCAGCAACGATGTATTCCTCGCCGGCTACGGCGCCACTCAAGCTGTGCCCGGCCCACTATTCACCTTCGCCGCCTTCCTCGGCGCCTCCATGACCCACGCCCCGAGCGGTTGGCTTGGCGGGGTGATCGCGCTGCTGGCGATCTTCGCCCCGTCGTTCCTGCTGATCTTCGGCGCCTTGCCCTTCTGGGCCGACCTGCGCAAAAGCCCGCGTACCCAGGCGGCGCTCGCCGGGGTGAACGCGGCGGTGGTTGGCCTGTTGTTGGCGGCGCTGTACCAGCCGGTGTGGACCAGTGCGGTTTTCACTGGCTATGACGCCGCACTGGCGTTGCTCGCACTGATCGCGCTGATGGTGTGGAAGCTGCCGCCATGGTTGGTGGTGTTAGGTTGCGGCGTACTCGGGGGGTTACTGGATTTGTGAGCGGGGGCTCAGCCCGGCTCGACAATCTTGAGCCACGGCCAACGCGCCTGATAACTCCTGGCCTTGTGCAAAAACAGCGCCGGCTCCGGATGCAAAGGGTTGATGCGCAAGACACCCTGCTCCACATCCTCCAAGCCATAAGGCGCATACACCTCGCCCGAGGCAATATCCAGCGCAATGCACGTACCCGCCACCAGGTAACGGTCAACCCCTTGCCGGGCCGAATGCAACTGCGGGTAAGGCCGGCCAAACCGCTGCCCATACCAAAGGTGCACCCGCGCCTGATTCCTGACCTCCACATTCACCCCCAGGTCTTGGAATAGCACCTGCGCCGCACGAATTACCGCGTCTTCCGCCTCGTAGGACAGGTCCTCGTCAAAGTAAAAAACGTCATAGTCCTTCACGCCCTGAGCCGCCGGCAGATTCGCCTGATGGTTCCACACCGCCTGGAACAAACAGCCCGCCGTGAGCAAGCACTGCTGCACACCCAGATCCGGCAGGCGCGCGGTGATTTGCGCGTTGATAGGATTGGCCATGGCCAATTCGAGCAAGGTGTCGACAGTCAATGTCATGTTCAGTCCTCCATCGTCAGCGCCAACCATAACACCTGAATATGGCACTCCTGTAGGAGCAAGCTTGCCCGCCAAGCGCCCTGCCCTGGCTGATGATTATCCCTTCACTCAATAGCTCGGCCACTCGCCGCGTCTTCCTAAACCACGTAAAACGACTCGGCGAGTTGGATGTTGATGAAGTGGGGCGGGGGGTTACCGTGCGGTTGCCGGCAGCTCCTGGCACCACTTGATAGAACGCAGCGCTTCCTCGGCAGGCACAAGCGCGTAGCGCGAGTAAAACATTGTTCCGCTGAAACGACGGCCGTCGACTTCGCCCAAGGTCTGTCCATCCTTGTAGTCAGAGGTGCTGAGTTGATCGGCGATGTAATACACCTTGCCATTCTCAACGGTGATATCGAAACGCTGGTTAACCATACCGCTGATGATCGGTGGCGAGGTGGAGGCAACGCTGTGCTTGCCGGCGGGAATGCCGGCCTTGAAAAAACTACCGGAAGGCAAGCTGCCGACGGTGCGGCCATCGACCTGAATAGTCGGGGCGACCCCGCCACCGATGCTCGCCGCCGTGCGATAAAAGTAAACCGTGGCCTCATCCGCACGAGGTTCAGCCGGTGACGTGAAGAACGGTTGGCCTTTGAGGTCCGGACCGCTGATGCAGCCGGTCAGTGAGACCAGGCCTGCGAACAGGCTGGCCCAAAGTAGCGTAGAGCGCTTCATGCATGAATTCCTTGAACGTGGATCAATGGGCGTTGGGGTCGATGACTGTCACCGGTACCGGCTTCAAATCGTGCACAGCCCTTTACCGAAGTCAGTGGCATCAGAACTCGGCCAAGGCGCAAAACCACTCTTCGGCGTCAGATTCACGATGTTCCGGTCCTTGAGCATCGGGTACTTGCGCTTGAGCGCCTGCACCGTGTCCTCGGCATTGTTCACGTTTGACAGGCAAAAGCGCAGGGCATCGACGCGCAGATCACCGATATAGAGAGTTTCCCCGGCCTTCACCGAGAAAACCGCAGGCACCGGGCGCGGCATCGACTTACCCGCGTAATACACGTAATGCCACTGCGTGTACTCATACTCACCCGGTGGCACTTCATATATGAAGTAATGGCCCAGCACAGAGGGGGATGGCTGATCATCTTCATTGCCCAGCGTCGTCAGCCGTAATACGGTGCCCGGGGCTCCCTGTTGCTTGATCTCAACCACCAGCCCATGGGGCTGCATCATCGGAAAGCTCTCACCAACCGAACCCACGATGATCGCCTTACTCGGGTCCGGTGCGTGCTTGCCGTCGTAGCGTGACGTAGCGCACCCGGATAGAAGCGTCGCGCAAAGTGCGACTGCGGCCCAGACAAGATGTTTACTGCTGACTTTCCCTAGCATTGGTTTTTTTTCCGATCAGTAATCTTGCAGTTCGTGGAGCCCAGCCGAGCGAACCAAACGTTCGCACATCTGATGCTTCGTTGCTGGCTCGTCGGCCTCTATTGTCCAGCTACCCGCACCTTGATAACAACCCACTCCTGTAGGAGCGAGCTTGCTCGCGAAAAACCCAAACGATCACGCAGCGCCTGAAGGCAAAATCCGATTCCCCTGCCGCGCCTTGCTCCATTGCCTACGCCTGCGTCAGAATCCGCCGGCTTGTGCGCTGAGGTGGCCGTCTCTAAGGTGGCTCGGTCGCTGAATTGTTCAGTGATTCGGGTTTAGTAGCCTGAGCTTGGGTATCTATTAGTGCATGAGTTTCATCAATCAGACAGTGCGTCTGTGCTTGATGGTGGCTGTGCGTAGGGCGTCTTCGGGCGCGCCGGCTTTAGATATCCACCGGTCTACTAACCTGCGTACAGCTGCCACCCACTGTTTAGCAGCGGAAAGGTGGTGGCATCACTCAGGATGTCTACTCATGCCAAAAGCAGATTCAACAACGCTCTTCACCGTCGCCCCCAACACCAGCAACGAAACCCTCATCACCAACAGCTACGAAACCTTCACCAGCGTCAGCACCCTGCTGCTCGACCTGTCCGAAGACCTCAACGGCAAACACCGCGACATCGCCCTCGCCATACACCAACTGAGCGAACTGGGCGTACTCCTCACCGCCAGACTCCTGGACCGCGAAGCGCCCTGCCCTGGCTGATGATCAGCTCTTCAATTCATTAGATCGATGATCTCGTCGCGTCGTTGTAAGCCACATACAACGACTCGACGATTTGGCGCTTGATGGCTTTGGTGGATTCAGCCTCAGCACAAAGCCCTCTGCGATGACGAGAGCGACGACTGCTTTAAAAGTGCGCTTGTACTTTCGCTGGCTCGAAACTGATGGGCGATGAGTTTCCTAATCCGCTCAAGTACTAGCTGGCTTCGCGATGCGGTATCCTAACCAACTCGTTAAACAAGGAAGAATAACGCGCTCGTCGTCATTTCTGTCGTATCTCAAACTCCCAGCTGTTCTGCTGATTGTCGGTCTCACAACCGCTTGTTCCAACTACCACTACAAGGATTACCAAGGCGATTGGGCACCGGAGTTGATGACGCCATATGACCTGTCCAATAACGCGGCCAATGCGCCAGTGGTGTATTTCGCCACCACCCGTTTTCGCGGATTGGGAGTAAAATTCCATCGATTGCTGCTGGCCACGCATGTGGACGACCAACTACTAGAGGGTTCCGGGCGGCGCTCAATCCTTGACGTTTCCGGCAAGCAGGCACTGCGCTTGACCCCAGGCAAACACTCCTTGAGCTGGTGTTGGGTATCGATGAATGCCTTGGGTACCGGTGGCGCCAAGTGCGGCTTCGGTGCTCGCGATGTGGAATTCCGCGCAGGCCAGCGATATGTCGTGGACTTCACCACCCGCGACGACATCAATGGGCCCCCGGGGCGTCAGGTCTCGACCATTACTATCGAATCCGAGATTCGAAATCTGGACACCCATGAAGTGATCTATCCGGTGAGAGGTATTGCAGAGCTGGAGAAGGAATAACGATTGCGACGATCACCGTCACAAACTGAGTTGGGCGGTGATCGAATGCTACGAGGCAAAGGAGAGCATCCGACGCTAACCTGCCCTCAACGAAGGGCAGCAATCGGCCAGAAGCAGACGTTCAGCGATTGGGGCTAAACGATGTCTGCGCCCCCATCAGGAGCTTGAGAAAGCTTTCAGCCTCTGAGCGGTTCTGGAACATTAAAGTGAAGGTGCCCAGAGTAAGCAAGCAGCAAGGGGGAGATTCGATTTCTTCGAAAACGATTTTCACAGACGTCCTCCAGTCAAACCTTAATTACGTAGTTACAGGACGTAGCGGTTTGACCTGCCTTCCATCCTGAAACACCCGATCCTTACCATCATGCTTCGCTTTATACATATTGCTGTCGGCGCATTTGAGCACTGCGGACATGTCCGATGTCGCTCGGAACTGCGCGACGCCCGCGCTGCAAGTGAACTGATGCGGAGGCAATACACTGCAACGGATGTTGCCCAGCAGGCGCAATGCGTACTCATGAGCAACCGCATCATCTTCGCCCAACAACAAGACACCGAATTCCTCACCTCCAATCCGCCCGACACTGTGGCTGCCAGGGGTGGATTTCAGGCACGCGGCCATGGCACACAAAATCTTGTCACCGACATCGTGACCGTACTGATCGTTTTTTAATTTAAATTCGTCAATGTCCAACATTATAAAGTAGCCGCTGCGGCCTTCTGCCAATGCATTTTGGAAGAACCCCATAAAGGCCCGTCGATTAAGTAAGGATGTGAGAAAATCCGTCTCCGCCAATGTCCTGAATTCACTTTCGACCAACAACACTGAGCGCATGTTTCTTAGATAGGTAAAGCTGAGAGTAAACCCTATGGACATGGAAGCAACGCAAAAAATGACCAGATAAACTTCCAGTTCCCGGTAAAAGCCAACGTCCAAATTGGGCCACATCAGTATCCAGACCAGCAATGTAGAGAGAAGATAGTCCTGAACCGTGACGAATAAGATAGCACTGCTTACCACGATGATCACAGCTAGGGGCAGCGTAAAGACGCGCAGCTGCACATTGGTGTCAATCACATGCGCAAAGCCGAGTGACAAAATCAATATATACACGCCGCCGAGCATTCTCCATATGCGAAAATCAGCAACTACGCGATGAACGTACCAAATAACCAACAACGATGCTGTAACCAACATATTTAACAGATTTAACGTTGTCGCAGGCTCAATCAGCAACACACAAAGCCAGGAAACAATTCCCGCCATTTCAATCTTGGTTACCGCTGGTGATAGCAGTGTACGCATTCTTGGTCTGATTTTGAAAGTCGCCGGCATCCCTAAACTCCTTTTCCGAAACGGCCTGAATGTGATGTCAACGTCTGGGCAATACCTAATCAATGAATTAAGTGTGCTTTGGCATCCAAATTCCTGTTATCAATCGGAAAAACCGTACGCAAAAACTTCCATATTGCTTTCACCAAAGGAGGAGGCGTTACCGCGACGCAGATAAAGCGTTCAATACAGATCGCTGGTGACTCTACCAATGGCTTTCACTACTTGCTTTGCGCCTGACTGGATAGCTGCCATCGCCATACCTGCCTGTTCGGACAGTTCCAATAAAACGTTGGCTTGGTCTCTGCTGCACTGGACATGCAACGCGGCTTCGCCGGCCAATTCTCGATTTTGCCTGACCACACCGTTAATCTCCTGGGTGGCCGCACTGGTACGGCCGGCGAGCTTGCGCACTTCATCCGCCACGACAGCGAATCCTCGTCCATGCACTCCAGCGCGTGCAGCTTCGATAGCGGCGTTAAGCGCCAAGAGATTGGTCTGGGTGGCAATGGCGCCGATCGTGTCGACGATGGAAGCGATCAACTGCGACTGCGATTCAAGCGCGGTCATGCTGTCGGTCACCAAGGCCATCTGTTGGGAAATATTCTGTGTGCCGAGCACGGAGTCGGCGACCAGTTCCATCCCTCGGTTAGCTTTCACATCGGTATCTAGCGACACGTCGTAAGCCATGGTCGCTGCTTGTTTGATTCCGTCGGCTTTTTCAACTTGCTCGGTCACTACGCTGGCGAATTTGGCAATTTTATAAACCCGACCGGAAGCGTCTCTGATGGGATTGTAAGTGGCCTCCAGCCAAACCACTTTTCCGCTTTTATCTACCCGGCGAAAGCGACCAGCGTTAAACACGCCCTTGTTCAGACTCCTCCAGAATTCGTCGTAATGCGCCGACGCCACGTCCTCCGCCAGGCAGAACAGACGGTGATGCTTGCCCTGTATCTCCGCAAGGCTGTAACCCATCGCCTGGACGAACGATTCGTTGGCGTGGACGACCTCACCCGCGAGACTGAACTGGATCATCGCCATCGAGCGGTTCAGTGCGCTGAACATTTCGATAATCTCCTGTTCGTCCCGCGCCAGCGCAGGTGCAACCATGCCGTAGCCTTGAAACGTCCGGTTCGCTGCAGCGATCCAGCCTATATTGAGTGTCACAGCACGGCCGTCGGAGGCACGATAGCGTTGCCGTTCGATGGCGCACAGGTTGGGTGCAAAATCATTCTGCGGTTGCGCGTTGATGTTACTCATTACCATTTTTGAAAGCTGTTCCAGCGAGTATCCCAGCGTTTGCGCAAACCGCTGGTTGGCCGAGATAATCCGGCCAGCTCCATCGACACGAACTGAAAGAAACACCGCTTCGACGTCGGCGACTGTCCCGAGCGCCAGGCACAATTGCTCTTGGCAGGTAAAAAGAGCATTCTTCAACTGGCGATTAAACACGCTGAACTCCGGCATAAAAATTACAACAAAAAGGACATTGCTTAGTGATGAAATCGCTCCCCAAAATAACAAGCGAACTCGCGCTAACGCTCACACACAGCGAATACCGCCAGGCTCGTTTCCTACTTCGCTCTCATCAACTCCCAACTCCATGCTGACACGGGCAATTGCAAAGTAGATTGACATGGCCCGCCGCATCAATTCGAGAAAGGCCGGACTCAACCCCACCAAACGTTTGTCGCATTTGAAATAGCCCTGTAACTGGCCTTCTTTGATCATGCGCTGCATGTGTGTTTTGGACACGCCCAGACGCGATGAAAGCTCCACGTAAGAGGATACGTTGTAGCCGGTCTCTAACGAGCCGGTGCGCAGGGCATCGGCATAGAGTGCGAGCATCGGCAGATGACCGCCGTCCCGATTGAGAATCCATTTCGCTTCAGGCAACAGCTTGTCGAGCAGGAAGTCCCCTTCAAGTATCTTGGCAAACCCTCGAAAAAATACGCGCAATAGATCAACATTCTTCCCCACAACCGATAACCCACTGTCGTATGGAGAGATCATCTGCGAAGGCAGCAAATAAGATTTGATTAGCTGCACGGTATTGGTTAGCGCTTTTTCCGTAGGTCGGAAACTACGTTGACGCCCGTCCTGCACATGTAACCGAACATCCAGATATCCGGCAAGGGACAAAAATGAACAATAAGAATCCAGGCTATTTCGAGACATATAGCCACGTTCGTAGCAGAATGCCTTTACTCTGGATAAAGGAACTTTCTCGTCTTTGTAGCTGAAGCTCAATAAAGACAGGGCAACCATGAATCGGTCATATTTCAACAAATTTTTATAAAACGAAGGCTTTTCTCGATAGCTTTCCATGACCAAATCGAAATGCAGCAGAACAGCTTCATCTATATTGGCTCGGGTCATTTCCGAACTGGTCTCTTTCAAATACTCAAGCAGATCAGTCTTGTTCATCGAAGTTACACAACCTTTAGCCGGCAATATCAAACTGCTACCATTCGCAATACGCACAGTATATGCGTATTCGAACCGCTGGCAGGTTCACCCCAAAAATGTTTTATGACCTGACGCGCTTCGATCGCAGCTCACCCGAGCGTGTCTGATCGATGCCCACCGGCCTAAAGGTGAGCTGCGTGCAAGAATCTCTTCGACCAATAGCAGCCATCAACGCGTCACTATAATTCCCGCCCTTGCATCATGATGCTCGCCACGATCCCCTCGTGGCACCGAACTATAGTTGGTGCATCTAACCCATCTTGGAGTGGGCCAGCGCGAATTCATCGTCCAGGATCCCGACGGTTATCTCATCAGGTTGGTAGAGCGGTTGGGTGAGAGGCGGATTTGCTCAATCTGAATTTGAATCTGAGCCAAGCCGATATTCAGGTTTGGGGTTCAGCGGACGTAGTTCAACGTCCGCTAATGGCCGATTTCTGCCGTTCGTGCAGGCCAGCAATCGCAAACCCGATGCCCAGAGCTAACCCCCCGGTATCTGATACACAACCGAATCATATTTTTCCGCCGTCCGCCTTTCGATGACGACTCCCCCCAGAGCTTCAGCAATACGTCGACTCGCACGGTTCTGCATCGCAACAGGGTAAATGAAGTGCTTTGCTGCCACCCACTGGCTAGCCCATTGAACAACCGCCCGCACCGCTTCCCCCCCAAAGCCCAACCCATGTTTATCTTCACGGATCCAGATCCCCAACTCCGGTGTTTCACTGCCGGTATGGTGCAGCCCGACCAAGCCGGTAAAACGAGCACCTACCCGCTCCCTGACTGTGAACACGATGTCGCTGCCATCCGCTATCGCAGGCAGCCACTGCCCCCAGACTTGCGCGTACTCTTCCAGTGAGGCAGGCGGTTCCCAGGACATGTAGCGAGTCAGAGACGGTGAGATACAAGAGAACGACTCAACAGCGTCCTGCTCGCAGAAGGGCTCGATGCTCAGGCGTTGCGAGAGAATGCGGATCGCGTGGGTGTCCACTGGCATTGCAATTTCCTTCCTGGGGGCCGTTACTCCATGTATGCCCTGAACATACCATGCGGGTCGCTTCATCAGTATCAGGCTCTCTATACTGAGCCCCCAGGATGGTAGCTAGAGCACCCAATATGCCCGTCGCACCCAATCAAAATTCCCCCATCAGTTTGGTCCCGGTTCAACAACGCGACTTGGATAATCTTGTAGCCATTCGAATCGAGGCCATGCGCGAAAGCCTGGAGCGTGTTGGGCGATTTGATCCAGCCCGTGCGCGGGAGCGGTTTGTTGGCGGCTTTGAAGCTCGCGACACACGCTATATCGAGGCAGCTGGAGAGCGGGTGGGTTTCGTAGTGGTGAAACGTCACCACCATGAACTCTTGCTCGACCACTTGTATGTCAGGCCGAGCGCGCAAGGGTCAGGGGTAGGGTCTGCTGTTCTCTCTCAGATTTTCAAAGAGGCGGATGCGGCTGCGCTTCCTATCAAAGTAGGGGCTCTCAAAGAAAGCGCTTCGAATCGCTTTTATACCCGCCATGGCTTCCAGTTCATCGAAAGCAGTGAATTCGACAATTATTATGTTCGTCAGCCTATTCCGGCGATTGGCGCTCATTCCGGAACCATGGGCTGACTGGTACTAGCCCTTCAGTTCACCAGCCCGATTGCTCGCCGCGTCGTCATACGCCACATACAGCGACTCTGCGATTTGGCTTTTGATCGCCTTGGTGGCCTCCAGCCCCAGCACAAAACCCTCGGCTTTACCGCCAGCACGGTTGAGTTCTTCATGGGTGGAGGCGCCAGTAATGGCGTCAAGCAGCTTGGCGGCGTGGGGGCCGACGCCTTTGGGGAGGGAGATCTGGTCGATGGACATTATCGCTACCTTGAAAAATGGAGTTCGGGAGCGAGTGAAACCACTGCCGGGGCTGGCATGGTAGACCTGTTTGCCATGAAAGGGGTCGCTTTACGCGCAGCGGCGCTATTCTTTGCGGCTACGCAGTGAGATGGGGCCATTGGTAAATCTGGAGGGGCTTATGGAGTATTGCGTTGAGGGCTACTGCCTTCGGCCATTGGCATGTGACGATTTCGAGCGGATCAGCCGTTACGAACGCGTCAATCGCAAGCATCTGCAACCCTGGGAGCCGCTCAGGGACGAGGAATACTTCACCACGGGCAACGCCAAGGCCAGGGTCGAGCAGCAGGTCAACAATATGCAGGCTGACAACGCTCTGTGTTTCCTCTTGCTTGCCGAAAGCGGAGAGGTTCTAGCGCGGTGTAACTACACGAACATTGTGAGGGGCGTTTTTCAGGCCTGTCATCTCGGCTTTTCGTTGGCGGAATCTGCCCAAGGTCGCGGCTTGATGAATAAAACGCTTCAGGTCACTAACCGACACTGTTTTGAGCAGTTGGGTCTTCACCGGATCATGGCCAATCATTTGCCCCGCAATGTGCGGAGTGAACGCCTTCTGGAGTCGCTGGGGTTTGAGAAGGAGGGACATGCGCGAGCCTATCTAAAAATCGCTGGCGTTTGGGAGGACCATACGTTGAGATCGTTGATCAACCCTGAACAATAAGCGCCCCACCCCACTCAGGAAAAAGCTGATGTCTACCGAGCCCCTCTGCCTGGTTTTCGTACCCGCCCTGGCCGCCGTGCTGACCGCCGCCGAATCGAAAAAAGGCGCACCTCTCAGCGAAGTCGAAGTGTGCAATATCCGCGACCAGGCCACTTGCATTGCGGTAACCTTCTCCACCGCGTTGGCGATGGAACAAGAACGGGGTTACCCGGATATCGTTGCCGAGGATTGCTGGAATGAGTGGCAACGGTTGCGTCCTTCGCTTCAATAGCGCCCGCTCTGATCAGCATAGGTATCTACACAACTCTGTAGCGCTCAACGGTAACCACGATGCGAAGCGAGCCGCTGTTGATCTTGATCTTGATCTGCTTTTGATCTCAGGCGCCCCGTTAAACCACGCTGGCCGAACGCAGGCTTGAATTCGTGGGTAACCCGGCAGGACGCCGGGTTAGCCGCCCCGCGCCATGGATGGCGCGGGGCGGCGGCCCACGGATTCAAGACTGTGTTCGGGCACACCGAGCCTAAGCGAGATGCCGAGTGGTGGGGCAAGAGCGCTTTGCTTACTTTCGCGCTTTTCGAAAGTGAGCCGCCGTCAGGGCGGAACCCTAAGTGGCCGTTACCGCAGGAATGGATATGTACTCGGTACAGCTGTGTCGCCTATAAGGCCGCCTTCGCGAGCAAGCCCGCTCCCACAGTTTGATTGCGGGGTGTCAGGTAGATTGGCGTCGGCTGGCAGGCCGCCATCGCAGGCAAGCCAGCTCCCACAGTTGGATCGCTGAGTGTCAGGTAGATTGGCGTGGGCTGGCAGGCCGTCATCGCAGGCAAGCCAGCTCCCACAGTTGGATCGTGGGGGGTCAGGTAGATTGGCGTCGGCTGGCAGGCCGTCTTCGCAGCGATGCGGCGACCCGACAAGCCAGCTCCCACATTTGGATTTCGGAGCGTCAGATGGATATGCGCCGGCTGTCAGGCCGTCACGGGAGCAAGCTGCCTTGCCACAGATTTAGCGTCGTGCCGAAGTTGTGTAGATAGCTATGCTCTGATCAGCGCCCCAACCCACTCCCAGGATTCACGGACTTCCTTTATGCCCCCGGCCTCACGCGACCACGCCCGTATCGAACGCCGCCTCATCGCAGCCCTGACCGACGCCTGCGAGATCGCAAAGGCCGAAATCCCGGGCTTCGACTGGTTGACCCACACCGTCGACTACCGCGCCTTCCCCCAAAGCCTGCGGGTGATCTGGGTGTTCGACAGCGTCGCGAGCAAGGCTCACGCCCTCGCGACCGGGGCGGACGTACGTATGCGCGAGCTGACTACCGCCGCGCTGAATGACGCTGACGTGCACGTCCCGAACATCGCCCGCTGCGTCAGTTTCGATTCCGAAGAGGAATGCCACCTTCGGCATGGCGGCGATTGGCGTCGGCGGCTGGCTACTCTCCGGGCGATCTGAATCGTGCCACGGGTTGCTGACTTCGCTATTGCACCTTACACGTCAGCCAAGCCCCCCAGAACAGGCTGCTGAAGAAACGGGTCGCGTCGCCGAAGCCAGCGTCGTGCAACAGCTTCTGCACTGCGGCCTCGGAATGTGGCGGGTCGGCGCCTTGAAGGATTTTGCCGAGCTTGGCCTTCACTTCGTCCGGGGTGGCGCCATGCTGACGCCACCGTTGGCCCCATGCCGCCAGCAGCAACGGCTGGCTGGCATACGCATAGTGATTGCCCGCGACGATCAGCGGTGCCCCCGGTTTCAGGTGCGCCCGAATCGATCGCAGCATTCGGGCCTTGGCGTCGTCACCCTCCAGATGGTGGAGCACACCGATCAAGGTGGCGGCGTCGTATGATGCGTCTGCTGCCAGGTCTTCAAGCGTCCCGAGATGCAGGGTGGTTCTATCAAGCAAGTGGTTGGCTTCCAACTGCTGCCTTGCCGCGTCGAGCATCGGCTGGGAGGGATCAACCGCCATGAAGCGCCATTCCGGTTCAAGGCTGGCCATGGCGATGATCTCCTGCGCCGTACCGCCGGCGCCGACCACAAGTACCTTGGCCGAAGGGGCATCACCAAGGCTTGCCGCGAGCATGCAGGCTGCCAGATCCTGGCACGCGTCATAGCCCGCCAACGCGATACGGCTTTGTCGTGCGTACTCGTTGGCTCTTGAGGTATCGAATTTGTCAGCAGGATTGGATGAGGATGAGTTCAAGGCGGTTCTCCGTGGCCTTGACGCAAATTACGTTAACCGTGGCAGTAAGAAAAATGCATTAATTTTATGTGCTGCATTCCCATAGGGAATGCGCACCGGGACCTCCCCATGACTTGGCTCCCCCTAGAATGCTCAGCCAGGAATAGCGGGCTGGAGCGTCTAAGGTGCAAGCTCCCTCACCCTGGATACTGCGTTGCGCAGACCCACGGCATCTATTCCACGAGGCGAAGGAGCTGGCCGTTTGTTAAAAACTACTTATCACACACCTGCAATCTGCCAATCACTCTTGGGCTTTGTTCACTACGTTGCGATCTTCATCCACCTGGTACGGCGTGTCAGCCTCTACCCCGTCCTTTCCTGTCGTCGCTACGACGTTGGTGTAGCGCTTGCCGTCCCAGCAACGAAATATCAGCGTGGAATGCTCTCCCGCCGTTAAGGTCGAGCCGAGGCTGGCAACGAGCCGGCTGTGGGCCCCCGCAGTCAAGATGCTGTTTTTACCGGCCGTCAACCGGCTGCGGTCGCCCGCCATCAGCACGCAGTCATTGCCAGCGGTGAGTTTGCTGCGGTCTCCGGCGGTAAGGTAGCTGTTGCTGCCGGCCAGGAGTTTGCTGCGATCGCCGGCGGTCTGGATGCTGTCGGCGCCAGCGATAAGCTTGCTGCGTTCACCGGCCATTTGGGTACTGTCGGCACCGCAAATAAGGGTGCTGCGGTAGCCGGCGGTTTGTGAACTGCTTTTGCCGGCGATCAACATGCTTTTATGCCCGGCAGTTTGCGTGCTGCCATGCCCCGCAATCAATGAGCTGCGGTGGCTCGCCACTTGGTTGCTGCCGTATCCAGCCGTGAGGGTGCTGTGCATGCCGGAGGTGAGGCTGCTGCCATAACCGGCGGTGAGCACGCTGCGCAGCCCGCTGATCAAGGTGCTGCCATAACCGGCCGTCAGGAAGCTGCGAATGCCGCTGGTGAGCGTGCTGCCGTAGCCGGCGATCAACGAACTGTCTTGGCCTGCGGTGCCGGTGCTGCCGTATCCGGCGGTGAGGGTACTGTCGCGCTCGGCGGTTTGAGTACTGCCATAACCGGCGGTCAACGTGCTTTCGTAGCCCGCGGTCTGCGTGCTGCCGTAGCCGGCAATCAACGAGCTGGAAAATCCGGTGGTCTGGGTACTGCCATAACCGGCGGTGAGCGAACTGCTGTCCAGTGCGGTGAGTGTGCTGCCATAACCCGCCGTCAGTGTGCTTTCATAACCGGCCGTCTGAGTACTGCCATAACCCGCTACCAGCGTACTTTTATAGCCTGTGGTTTGGGTGCTGCCGTAGCCGGTTGTAAGGGAACTGTTGTACTCCGCGGTTTGGGTACTGCCGTAACCCGAGGTCAGCGTGCTTTCATAACCGGTGGTCTGGGTGCTGCCGTAGCCCGCGATCAATGAGCTGTGGAAGCCCGCCGTAGAGGTGCTGCCGTAGCCGGTCGTGAGCGAGCTGTTTTCCTGGGCAGTCTGGGTGCTGCCATAGCCTGCCGTGAGGGTACTTTCATGCCCGGCTGTCTGCGTGCTGCCGTAACCGGCGATCAGTGAACTGTCGGGGCCGGCGGTTCCTGTGCTGCCGTAACCGGCGGTGAGCGAGCTGCCTTCCTGGGCGGTTTGCGTACTTCCATAGCCTGCGGTGAGGGTGCTGCTATGCCCAGCGGTCTGCGTACTGCCGTAGCCGGCGATCAGGGTGCTGGCATACCCCGCCGTGCCGGTGCTGCCATAACCGGCCATCAGGTCGCTGTTTTCCTGGGCTGTCTGGGTGCTGCCATACCCTGCGGTAAGGACACTTTTATAGCCTGCGGTTTGGGTACTCCCGTAGCCCGCGATCAGCGAGCTTTTTGCGCCCGCGGTGCCCGTACTGCCGTAGCCAGCCGTAAGCGTGCTGCCTTGTTGGGCGGTTTGGGTGCTGCCGTAACCGGCGATCAACGAGCTGTCGGAACCTGCCGTGCCGGTACTGCCATAGCCGGCGATGAGGTCGCTGCCTTTTTGTGCCGTTTGAGTACTGCCGTAGCCCGCCGTCAGCGAGCTTTCTTCTCCAGCGGTTTGGGTGCTGCCGTAGCCGGCGATCAGTGAACTTTCCGAACCTGCCGTGCCGGTGCTGCCATAGCCCGCGGTGAGGTCGCTGCCCTCCTGGGCCGTTTGGGTACTGCCATAGCCCGCCGTCAGCGAGCTTTCTTCTCCGGCGGTTTGGGTGCTGCCGTAGCCGGCGATCAGTGAACTTTCCGAACCTGCCGTGCCGGTGCTGCCATAGCCCGCGGTGAGGTCGCTGCCCTCCTGGGCCGTTTGGGTACTGCCATAGCCCGCCGTCAGCGAGCTTTCTTCTCCGGCGGTTTGGGTGCTGCCGTAGCCGGCGATGATCAAGCTATCAGAGCCTGATGTCCCGGTGCTGCCATAGCCGGCAATCAGGGTGCTTTGGTCGCCAGCAGTTTCAGTACTACCGTAGCCGGCAATAAGTTGGCTCTGGTTTGCGCCAGTCAATGTACTGCCGTACGTGGCAGTCTCTAATGTGGTTGATGACGAAACACTCTCAACGGGCCTGGCAATATCAAACACACTTTCAGTCACTGGCAACGACACTGCAACCGTCGCGTTCACCTCTACAGGTATCTGTGTAGAGGCGTCCACCTCAACAAAGTCCACCGCAGACAAGGGATAATCAGCAATATGCTCAACGATATAACGCGCTGCGCTACTTCGAGTGCCGACATGTACAACTTCAGCACGAGGAAACTTAACGCCTTCACTCGCATCCAGAACAACAACTTCTTGAGCAAGCACTTCACACACCACCCAACGGGCATCGGGCTGCATATTCAGATGGGTACTCGCGCCCTTGCCCCAGAGCAGTCCAGACAAGCCATTCTCGACTTTTCGGGTGGGTTTCCAATACTTGCACTCCACAACACCGGAGACCGGCCAAATCAGGCCGCAGTGATCGGACATATTATTGGCACACGTGCGTAACACTAGAACTTTATCAGTGTTCATAACAATACCTTCATAAGGTTAATTATCGGAGAATCATTGCTCCTTGCTCACTGAAAGTAACATCTAATGTCCAGCAATAATTTTTTCATCTCTCGGACGACTTCACGCCATTTCGGAAAATGCAGAAAAACGCCAGGGCTTTCAGAGCGCTGCCCAACTATTACAACCCTTATTTTTTTGTGCGAAGACTTCAACGATTTCGGCATGACTTCAATTACGACATGAATAAGTCGCCGTAAACATTAAACCGTTATAAATATTGATCCACATCACTTGTGCAGGATCGTACAAGCCCTCGGATCAGCATCTGGATACGCTAAGGCCTTCGAAAAGAGGATCCAACATGACTCAACGCCCACATCCCACCCAGCCTGTAAACCTCACGCACAAAGCCTCGCTCATCGATCAGCAATGGAGCCCAAGAGTGGTCGCCGAAATGAACGACTACCAGTTTAAGGTGGTGCGTATCGAGGGTGAATTCATTTGGCATTCGCACCCCGAAACCGATGAAGCGTTCCTGGTGCTTGAAGGCACGTTGCGTATCGACCTGCCGGATGGCCCGGTGTATGTGAAGCCGGGTGAGTTGTATGTGGTGCCGCGTGGCATTGAGCACAGGACCGCCGCCGAAGGTGAAGCCAGGCTGATGATGATCGAGCCAAGGGGCATTTTGAATACCGGGCATGAAGGCGGTGAGCGTACCGCGTTGAATGACCAGTGGATTTGAGCGCTGAGGCTTATTGCCCTCTGTAGGAGCGTGCTTGCTCGCTCCTACTGGCATTCGGGCAAGCCCCAAGCCCTATCGCCTTTGAATCTGCACCGTAGCAAACGTCGGCTCGTCGCGCGCCTGCTCCAGTGTATTTCTGGGCTGTTGCGGGGCCAGGGATTGCCCCTCTGGCCGTAACGCAGGCGGCGGATGCAGGCGCATGTCCGAGCGCTCATCGCTGGGCGCCACGCCGAAGAAATCCCGGTAGCACTTGGAAAAATGCGGCGTAGACACAAAGCCGCAAATCACCGCCAGTTCGACAATCGAAATGGGTGTCTGCATCAACAACTGGCGGGCACGGGTCAGGCGCAGTTTGAGGTAATAGCGCGATGGCGTGCAGTACAGGTGCTTCTGGAACATGCGCTCCAACTGGCGGCGGGACACGTGCACGTAGGCGGCCAGTTCGTCGAGGTCGATGGGTTCTTCCAGGTTGGCTTCCATCAGGGCGACCACTTCTTGCAGCTTGGGCTGTTGCGTGCCGAGCAGGTGCTTGAGCGGCACGCGTTGGTGGTCGCGCTCGTTGCGAATGCGCTCGTACACGAACATCTGGGAAATCGCCGCCGACAGCGTGTGCCCGTGATCGCGGCCGATCAGGTGCAGCATCATGTCCAGCGGGGCAGTGCCGCCAGAGCTGGTAAAGCGGTTGCCATCGAGGGTGAACACGCTGGAGCTGACCTTGACGCGGGTAAACGCCTCCTGCATCGACGCCATCAGCTCCCAATGCACGCTGCACTGGAAGCCATCGAGCAACCCCGCCTGGGCCAGTGCCCAACTGCCGGTGCACACCGCGCCGAGACGTTTGCAGTACAAGCGCGCCTGGCTGCGCAACCAGGCGATGAGCGCAGGGCTGATAGCCTGTTGAATGCCCACGCCGCCGCACACAATGACTGCATCGAAGCCGCGCTGGTCCTGGGCGCACGCATCCGGGGTCACCGACACGCCATCGCTGGCCCACACCGGCTGGCCGTCCAGGCTCAGGGTTTGCCAACGGTAGAGTTCTTCGCCCGCCAATTGGTTGGCCATGCGCAGCGGCTCGACCGCACACGACAGCGATATCAGCGTGAATTGGTCCAGCAGCAAAAAGCCGATGGTCTGGCAAACAGGTGCCTCGGTTTCCATCACCGCTACCCCGCAGGCGTGATCAGGACTGTTCCAGCGCCACCGGCTTGGGTGCCCGGTTGTGCTGGCGCGATGTGACCAGGCCGATAAAGGAAATCACCAACGCCAGGCCAATGGTCGAGGACACTTCGGTGCGGTGCTCGGGCGTCACCATCATCACCCCCAGGGCCAGGCAGATGAACACGATCACCAGGTAAGTCAGCCAGGGAAATAGCCACATGCGAAAGGTCAGCTCGACGTTTTGCCGAAGCAGCAAGCGACGCATACGCAGTTGCGAGATAGCGATCACCAGGTACACCAACAACGCGATGGCGCCGGAGCTGGCGAGCAGGAACTGGAACAGACCGGCCGGCATGAAGTAGCTCAGCAACGTAACGCCCGCACCGATGATGGTGCTGGCGATCACCGCAGCCCTGGGCACGCCCGCCTTTGAGGTGATTTTAAGTGCCGGTGGCGCATCGCCGCGTTTGCCCAGGGAAAACAACATGCGCGAGGAAATGTAGATTGAGGAGTTCATGCAACTGGCTACCGCGATCAACACCACCACATCGACCATGAACTTGGCGTTGGGGATGTTCATAATTTCCAGTGCACGCTGATAGGAACCCACGGACGCCAGTAGCGGATCGTTCCAGGGCACCACGGAAATCACGACGGAGATCGACAACAGGTAGAACACGCCAATGCGCCAGATCACCGAGCGGGTAGCCTTGGCGATGTTCTGCGCCGGGTTGCTCGATTCTGCTGCAGCGATGGTCACCGCTTCGGTGCCGATGAAACTGAACATGATGGTAATGAACGCGCCTACCACCGCCGACAGGCCGTTGGGAGCAAACCCGCCATGCTCTTCCATCAAGCGGCTCAAGCCGCTGGCTTCGCGATCCGGGATCCAGCCCATGAGTACGCTGAAGCCCAGGCCGATAAAGCCGACGATGGCGATCACCTTGGCCATGGCGAACCAGAATTCGAATTCGCCGTATTTGGCCACGCTGAACAGATTGGTGATCACCAGCAACACGATTGAGATCAACGCAAACAGCCACGCATCAACCTGAGGGAACCACTGATTGAGCACGTGCCCGGCGGCCAAGGCTTCGATGGGAATGACCAGCACCCAGAACCACCAATACAACCAGCCGATGGTGAACCCCGCCCAAGGGCCGATGGCCTGGTCGGCGTAGGTGGAAAACGAGCCGGTGTCCGGGCGTGCCACCGCCATCTCCCCCAGCATGCGCATGACCAGCACCACCAGCAGGCCGGAAAACAGGTAAGCCAGCAACACCGCTGGCCCCGCTGCGGCGATGGCATGTCCGGAGCCGACAAACAGCCCCGCGCCGATGATGCCGGCGATGGACAACATAGTCACGTGGCGGGGCTTGAAGCCTTGCGCCAGCTGACCGTTAGAATCGTTGGGAGTCAGGCTAATCATTGTTTTTGTTGTGCTCAGGCGGCCAATGACCCTCACCTTAAGTGCGCGGGGCCCGGTACAAGTAGCCTGGTTACGCCATCATCGAGTCTGATATCGACATTGGTCATGGCGGTGCACGGGTTTACCGAGCGTCACGCCTTACTCTTGAACGCTGCGTATGAGCGAGCCAAACAGCTCCCCACGCGGCATCTTGTCCAGTGGGATACCGGCATTCTCGAACCACTCCTGGCCGGCTTCCGGATGCGGCCCGCTCAGCACCACAACGCCTTTCTGGTAGGCATAGCGCGCCGCTGCCACATCGCCATTGCGGTAAGTGGCGAGGGTCCTGTAGGGCGCGGCGGCACTGGCCTTGGGAAAGTACGGGCCGTCCTGATAGAACACATGATCAGCCTGGCCGTCCCACGTCACCCGCACAGCAGCGTCGTCGATACCGGTCACTTCAAAACCGGGGCGGCCGGCTTCGGTGTCCAGCGCCTGGGGGATCAGCCCGAGATTGTTGTCGTCCGCCAGGTAGGCGCCCATGCACAGGCCCAGGTAACGGCCACCCTTGGCAACATAGTCGCGGATAGCCTCGGCACGCTCATCACCGAGACTGTCGAGGGCGCCGGGGATGTCCTGGCCGCCGCCGGGTTGTACATAAAGGTCGTAGCGGGCCAGGGTGTGTGGGGTGATGTCGATGGGTTCGTCGGCACCCACGAAGTCGATCTGGTAATTCGGGTTGAGACGCTGCAAGGCGGTTTTCACGTTTTCCGAGCAGTCCGGGCAGCCTGCCGGGCCTCGGTAGATGGCGACATGGGTAATGGGGCCTGCGCCGTGTACGGGTAAAGGGTGCAGCGTCGCAACGGCGAGAAACGTGGCAGCGAGGGCAGGCAGTTTCATGGGATAGGCTCAACGGTCAGTTGAATGGGTTTGATCCAGACGTGGCAGCGCCAAGCCTATAACGGTGAGCCTTTTGAATTCGTGAAGAGTTGTAAATCCAGGTCGGCCATTTATTCACTTCCCAGCATCTGCCACAACGACGCGCCTACGCCGGTAATGCTCTCACCGGCGATCAGCCCCGCCGCTGCCGTGATCGCAAAGCGCTGCGTCACACTTGGCCAGCGACAGCTCACGGCCCAGGTCATGATCGCGCCAAGGGCCATCATCAGCGACACCGACGCAGGCAAGACAAACGCCAGTCCCAAGGCTGCCGTACTGGGCAGATAGCGGGCGCGATGGGTGGGTAATGTGCTGTCGAGTATGCCCAGCAGTACGCCGCACAGGCTTGCAACAGCAATGGCCCAGCGGATACTGGGTGACAGCGAATCCAGCCCGTGGGTCAGGGTTTGGGCCACGGCTTTCCAGGTGGCGACGGCCGGGGCTGGCCATTGTTCGGTGAGCAGCATGGTTTGCGGGTCGGGGATCAACGCCAGGTACGCGAATACGCCGACGACGCTGCCGACAAAAATCCCGAGAATCTGGGCGATAACCTGTTTGTGCGGCGTCGCGCCAATCGCCTTGCCCACCTTGAAGTCATTCATCAGGTCCGTGCACTGCCCCGCCGCCCCCCCAGCGGTGTTGGCGCTCATCAGGTTGATCGGCATCTGGCCCGGCGCAACGATGCCAAAACTCAGCTGGGACAGTTGTCCGATGGCGCCAATCGGCGGAATACCGGTTGCCCCCACCACCCGCGCCGCCACGGCGGCCAGGCAGATCGCCAGGGGAATGGTCAGCAGCGCCATCCCAAGGTTGATACCGAACAACAGCGCTTGCAGGCTCACCACCAACACTATCGCCAGCGCGAACCCCACGGCAGGCCCAGGCTTGGGAACCGCCCAGGGCGTGCCGCCAGCCGCTCGGGTTGAGCGATGCAACGCCCACAGGCGAATCGCCAGGGACGCCAGGGTGGAACACACCATCAGGCTCACGCCGGGCCACAGCAGCCATTCCACCAGCGCGGCAAATTGCGGGCCGCTGCTGTCGGCGGGCAGGCTCACCAAGCCATCGGCCAACAGCCACGGCCCCAGCCCGCCCCATGCCAGCAAGGCGCCGAGCAACAGGGTCAGGCCTACGCGAATGCCGATGATGCCGCCGAACCCCAGCAACAGCAGAGAGGGGTCGGCGGTGAAGGTCAGGCGCTCCAACTGGGCGTTCGGTGACCAGCGCGGGAAGGCCCATATAAAGGTATCCACCCACTTGACCAGCCCCGACAACAGCGCCGCGCCGAGCAGCACTTTCAAGCGCGTGGCAGCTTCGCGGCCATGGTTGTAGATGTGCAGCAGGGTTTCCAGGGTGGCCATGCCTTCGGGAAACTTCAGCGCCTTGTCATTGAGCAATGAAGGCCGCAGGTACCACGCGATCCAGATCCCCAGGAAGCTCACCGAAAACACCCAGGCGATCATCGGCAGCGCGGCCAGTTGGTTGCCTGTGAGCAAGGTATAGGCCGGGATGGGCGCCACCAGCCCACCGGAGATGATCGATGCCGCAGCCGAGGCCACGGTCTGGTTGATATTGCTTTCGTGCAGGGTCCACGGCAGGTGCTCGCCGGAACGCTTGGCCAGGCCTTGCCAGATTCCGTAGCCGATCAACAGGGCGATGATCGACATATTGAACGACCAGCCGATCTTCAAGCCTGCGTACACATTGGAAGGGGTCAGCAGGATACCCAGCACGATCCCGGTGATGACTGCCCGCAGGCTCAGTTCGCGCTCTACGGGCGCGATTGACGAGGTGGAGTGCATGCAGATTCCTTTCGAGAAAAGCCAGTGCCACGTTTCAAGTGAGCGCAGGGAGATTCGAAGGTTCACCTGTTGAACCTGGGTCTAAGGCTGTAAATGTGGGAGCGGGCTTGCTCGCGAAGGCGTCGGCCCAGCAAACATCGAGGCTGACTGACCCACCGCTTTCGCGAGCAAGCCCGCTCCCACAGGAGATCTGCGCTTAACTGACTGGCATTAGGGCAAGCCTCCTCCAACATGGCTTCTGGCTATTTGGCGAACGCGTATTCCCCGCCCCGCTCCACCGCCTTGCGATAAGCCGGCCGCGCCTGGAGCTTTTGCAGCCACGCCGCGAGGTTCGGGTAGGCCTGCAATTTGCCCTGGGCCTGGGCGACTTCGCCGATAAAGCTCATCTGGATATCCGCGCCGCTGAGTGCGTCGCCCACCAGGTACGGCGTGTGGCCCAGCACATCATTCAGGTAGCCCAGGTAGTTGGCCAGCTCCGATTCAATCCGCGGATGCAGCGGCGCACCCGCTTCACCCAGGCGTCCGACGTAGAGGTTGAGCATCAGCGGCAGCATGGCCGAGCCTTCGGCAAAATGCAGCCATTGCACATAGCTGTCGTAGGCATCGGTGGCCGGCTCGGGTTGCAGTTGGCCGTTGCCGTGGCGACGGATGAGGTAGTCGATGATCGCGGCGGACTCGATCAGCACACGCGAGCCGTCTTCGATCACCGGGGATTTGCCCAGGGGGTGAATGGCCTTGAGTTCAGGCGGCGCCAGGTTGGTCTTGGCGTCGCGCTGGTAGCGTTTGATGTCGTAGGGCAGGCCCAATTCTTCAAGCGCCCACAGGATACGTTGTGAGCGGGAATTGTTGAGGTGGTGAACAGTGATCATCGAGGCAACACCTTGGGGGGATTTAAGAGAAGACTACAGCGTAGCGGTGAAGTGCCGCGAATGTCGCCAGGCAGCACCGGCCTGCACGATCGAATGTGGGAGATGTCGAGCTTTAGCGAGGCTTCGAAGGCTGCGGCATTCACGACATGGATGTTGCCTGATACACCGCTCGAAGCCTCGCTAAGGCTCCACATCTCCCACACTGGACCGGTGGCGCTCAGGCGAGCAACTGATCGATCCACTTCACCTGCTGCACGATCTCCTGCACTTTCTGCTCGGGCACCGCCTGCCGCGCCTGTTCGAGGCTGGCCAATGTCTTGCGCTTCTGGCGCAACATCCGTTGCCATTTCGCCACAAACGCCGGGCTGCGGGCCTGCATTTGCAGCGGGCCGAAGTACAGTTGCTCGGCGGTATAGGTGACCGCCTCGGCGCGTTCGGCAACGATGATTTCGTAGTAGAAGCGGTTTTCCAGCAGCAGCTCCTCGTGCAGGATCCGGTAGCCGTTGTCCATCAACCATTGGCGCAGGGGGTGCTCGCCGCCGTTGGGTTGCAGGATCAGGCGTTCCCGGCCATTGAGGTGCGCCTTGCCACTGTCGAGAATGTCGCGGATCGTCTCGCCGCCCATGCCGCACAGGCTGATGGCGGTAATGTCATCGCCGGCTTGAATCGCCGCCAAACCATCGGCCAGGCGCACGGTGATGTGCTGCGTCAGGCCGTTGTCGGCCACGGTACGGTTGGCCGCCTGAAACGGTGTCGCGGCCACTTCCCCCGCCACGGCCGCCGCAATAGCGCCGCGGTGTATCAGGGCCACCGGCAGGTAGGCGTGGTCCGAGCCGATATCGGCCAGGCAGGCACCCGCCGGTATGTGCGCGGCCACGCGCTCCAGGCGCTGGGACAAGGTGTGTTCGTTCAACGGTGATTCCTTAAGAGTGCCCGGAAAATCGATCCCGGCTGTTGGTCAAGTGCAGCACCATGGCCGCCCGTGCGGCGTCCGGGTCCTGGCGCTTGATAGCGTTGTAGATGGCCTCGTGTTCCAGGCTCGCCAACTGCCCCAGTTGGGCAAAGTCCGCGCCGCCGCGCTCGACGGCATTCACCTGGGTGCGCGGAATCATCGCCGTGCCCAGGTGCTGCATGATGTCGGTGAAAAACGTATTACCGGTGGCCTCGGCGATCAGTTGGTGAAAGCGCTTGTCCTCCTCCACACAGCTGTCGTTGTTGGCCAGGGAGGCTTGGTAGTCGTCCAGCGCCTGGCGCATGTGGGCCAGTTGTGCCTCGCTCCTGCGCAGCGCGGCCAACGCCACCGCTTGCACTTCCAGGCCCTGGCGCAATTCGAGCATGTTGCGCACGCTGGCGACCGTGTCCACATGTAGGCGCAGGCCCGGCTGCGTGTGCTGCTCCAGCACAAAGGTGCCGATGCCGTGACGCGTCTCCACCAGCCCCGACGCCTGCAGCTTGGACAAGGCTTCACGCACCACGGTACGGCTCACCCCATGCTCAAGCACGATGGTGGATTCGGACGGCAGTTTTTCACCCGGCTTGAGTTGTCCCAACTGGATGCGCTGGGTCAGTGCCTCGACCACACCCTGTGCCAGGTTGGCGGAACGTTTACGCACAGGCGGTGTGCTTTTAATCGGCATCGAGACGGGTCCACGGGGTTGGGCTGGGGGGAGCTTATCACCCTGAGCGCACGGGGCGACGGGTGGTGGCGAAAAACACCCAACTTGTATGACAACACACTCATGCCACCTCACCTGACCCTGTCTTCGCTTTGAGAGAAGCGCACACCCCGAGCCGTCACCAGCGGGGCAAAACCCAATAAAATCTGGCAAATAACCAAAATAGCCAATCTCAATACCGGCTTATAAGAACAAAAACAGACCTCACAGGATTGCGGCCTTCAAAAAACAACTTGTATGATGTCTGTCAACAAAACACCAAACCCGCATAAAAATAATCAGGGGGAGTTTTCATTCGTGAAGCATTCAAGCCCAGCATCTGCCGTACCCGAAAGTGATTCAGCGCTCGCCCGCGCCGTGAGCAAAGTGAAGGGTCATGTGCTCCCACTGTTCGTGGTCATGTTCATCCTCAACTACATCGACCGGGTCAATATCGGCTTCGTGCGCACGCACATGGAGCATGACCTGGGGATCGGCGCAGCGGCCTACGGCTTCGGCGCCGGGCTGTTCTTCATTGGCTATGCGCTGTTCGAAGTGCCGTCCAACATGCTGCTGCAAAAAGTCGGCGCGCGTATCTGGCTGACCCGCATCATGTTCACCTGGGGCATCGTCGCCACGCTGATGGCGTTTATCCAGAACGAAACCCACTTCTACATCCTGCGTTTCCTGCTGGGTGTGGCGGAAGCAGGATTCTTCCCGGGCGTGATCTATTACTTCACGCGCTGGTTGCCCGGCGTGGAGCGTGGCAAGGCCATCGCGATCTTCCTCAGTGGCTCGGCGGTGGCGTCGTTGATCTCCGGGCCGTTGTCGGGCGCGTTGTTGCAGATCGAAGGCTTTGGTTTGCATGGCTGGCAATGGATGTTCGGCATCGAGGGCCTGGCCTCGGTGGCGCTGGGCTTCTTCGTGTGGTTCTGGCTCGACTCCAAACCCCACGACGCCAAGTGGTTGAGCCGCGAAGAGCAGGATGCGCTGGTGGGCGCCATCGATCAGGAGCAACGTGATCGCGAAGCCCTGACCACGGTGAAACCCACCCTCGGCAAGCTGCTCAAAGACCGCCAGATCCTGCTGTTCTGCGCTCTGTACTTCTGCATTCAATTGACGATCTACGCCGCCACCTTCTGGCTGCCCAGCATCATCAAGAAAATGGGCGACCTAAGTGATGTGCAGGTGGGTTTCTTCAACTCGATCCCCTGGCTGATCTCTATCATTGCCATGTACGCCTTCGCGTCGCTGTCGGGCAAGTTCAAGTTCCAGCAAGCCTGGGTCGCGGCGGCCCTGCTGATCGCGGCGGCCGGCATGTTCATGTCCACCACCGGCGGGCCGATCTTCGCTTTCGTGGCGATCTGTTTTGCCGCCATAGGGTTCAAGTCCGCGTCGTCGCTGTTCTGGCCGATCCCCCAGGGCTACCTGGATGTGCGCATCGCCGCCGCGGTGATCGCGCTGATCAACTCCATTGGCAACCTGGGCGGTTTTGTGGCGCCGACTACCTTCGGCTTTCTCGAACAAACCACCGGCTCGATCCAGGGCGGGCTGTATGGCCTGGCCTGCACCTCGGTGCTCGCGGCCATCCTGGTGTTCTTTGCCAAGACCTCTCCCTCTGCCGTGTTGGCCGTGCCCGACGGTGCCGCCATCAGCAAACCTCTTTGAACTCAGCCAGGAACACGCCATGAATACCCCTGTAGTCACCCACTTCCAAGTCATCCCCGTCGCCGGCCACGACAGCATGTTGCTCAACCTCAGCGGCGCCCACGGGCCTTACTTCACGCGCAATATCGTCATTCTCAAGGACAGCAGCGGCAACACCGGCGTGGGCGAAGTACCCGGCGGCGAGCGCATACGCGAAACCCTTGAAGATGCCCGCGGCCTGGTGATCGGCCAGCCGATTGGCCAGTACCAGCGCGTTCTCAACCAGATGCGCAGCACCTTTGCGTCTCGAGACAGCGCGGGCCGCGGCCTGCAAACCTTCGACCTGCGCATCACCATCCACGCCGTCACCGCCATGGAGGCCGCACTGCTCGACCTGCTGGGCCAGTTCCTCGAAGTGCCGGTGGCCGCCTTGCTAGGCGAAGGCCAGCAACGCGACGCAGTGAAGATGCTCGGCTACCTGTTCTATGTGGGGGATCGCAACGCCACCGACCTGGCCTACCGCAACGAGGCCGACGCCGATGACGACTGGTTCCGCCTGCGCCATGAAACAGCCCTGACCGCCGACGCGGTAGTGCGCCTGGCCGAAGCGGCCAAGGCCAAATACGGTTTCAACGATTTCAAGCTCAAGGGCGGCGTATTGAGTGGCGACGCGGAAATCGAAGCCGTCACTGCGCTGGCCGAGCGTTTTCCCGATGCGCGCATCACCCTTGATCCCAACGGCGCATGGTCCTTAAAAGAAGCCATCCGCCTGTGCCGCGACCAGCATCATGTGCTGGCCTACGCCGAAGACCCCTGCGGCGCAGAAAACGGCTACTCGGGCCGCGAAGTCATGGCCGAATTCCGCCGCGCCACGGGCCTGAAAACCGCCACCAACATGATCGCCACCGACTGGCGTGAAATGGGCCATGCCATCCAGTTGCAATCAGTGGACATCCCCCTCGCCGACCCGCACTTCTGGACCATGCAGGGCTCGGTGCGCGTCGCGCAGATGTGCAACGAGTGGGGCCTGACCTGGGGCTCGCACTCCAATAACCACTTCGATATTTCCCTCGCGATGTTTACCCAGGTGGCGGCGGCCGCCCCCGGCGAGATCACCGCCATCGATACCCACTGGATCTGGCAGGACGGCCAGCGCCTGACGCGGGAGCCGTTGAAGATTGAAGGGGGCTATGTGAAGGTGCCGGCCAAGCCTGGCCTGGGTGTGGATATTGATATGGACGCCGTAGCCCAGGCCCATGAGCTGTACAAAGGCATGGGCCTTGGAGCCCGGGATGACAGTGTGGCGATGCAGTTTCTGATCCCGGGTTGGGGCTTTGATAACAAGCGGCCTTGTTTGGTGCGGTAACTCGGTTTGAGGAACGCTCAACGCAATGTGAGCGTGACGCAAAAAATCCGATGCCCAAACAGGCATCGGATTTTAGTCAGATCAGAAGCTTAGCGGTTTGACCTCTGGCACGTCTGCCAGAGGCCCCTTTGCGCTACTGCCGATCGGCGACCTCCAGATCCGCCTCATCCTGCTCCAGGCCAGAGAGAGCAGTGCCATTGATCATCGGCCCATAACGGCGGCTGAATTCCCAGTTGTAGGGCACATGGTCTTTGCTGATCCCGTTGTCCCAATTCACCGACCAGGTCATCAGGCCCTTGATCGACAATCCTTTGTCGTGCAAACGCTTGAATGTATTGGTCACGGCTGTTGGGTTGATCACATAACCGGTGGCAGCCGCATCGACGTTCGCAGGCAGGCCAATGACGAACTTGTCTGCCGGGATCTTGGTAAACCCGCGCGTTCCGCTCACCAGACTTTCGGTGAGGTAAAACAGAAAGTCCTCCTTCAGCGCGTCGTTGTTCTGGGCAATCCAGGCGCCGTTGCCGCTGTTGACCTCCTGCACCCAGATGCCGTCGCCACCCTGGTTGTAATACTGCGGGGCGATGAAGTCGTAATAGCCTTCCAGCGCCTGGATGTAACCGACGTATTTGCCGGCGGTGGTGAGGTACGGAAACTCCGGCGCCATGCTGATGATGAAGTGTTTGCCTTGAGCCGCGTAGTGGTCCTTGACCAGTTTCAAGGCGGCGGGCAGGACAGTCTTGTTGTCGGCGAAATCAATCGCGCTCTGTTCAAGATCAATATCCAGGCCATCAAAGCCATAGGTTTCCACCAGGCGGATAATTTCGCTGGCCAGCGGCTGTTCGTTGCCTTTATGCAGTTCGATGTGTGCATCGGCGCCGCCAAGGGAAATCAGCACCGCCCTGCCCTGGCTGTTCAGCACGCCCACCTGGCGACGGAACTCGGCGTCGGACAGCTTGTACGGTTTGAAGGTTGGGATACCGTTGCCCTTCATGAAGGCCACGGCCACCACGTTGTAATCCTTTGGCACATCCACCAGGCTGATATTGGCGAACTGGCCACGCTGGTAGCCATCGCTCGGGCCGGCAGGCCAGTTGTGCCAGAAGCCCATGAGGATCTTTTTGCCGGCAATGCTCGGCATCAGCGAAGCGGCATCGTTGAGCGGCGATTGCAGTGAGGTAAAGTCAATCTTTGACATGTTCTAATCCTTCAGAACGTGTGGGTTTAACGGTGCGGGCTTATTTGAAGTCCACATCGAAGGCTTGATAGAAGGCGTTGCCGGTGTTGGCGACGATCCACATCAACACAATCACATGCTGGCCCTTCTTGTTGGCCGGCAGTTTCACTTCATGATTGACCTTGGCCTTCAGTTCGCCTGCATGGCTGTAGTACGGCACCTGGGTATAGAAGTCTTCAGCGAACGGCTGGGTTTCCAGTTGCGCGCGGGTGATGCGCTGTTGCGGATCCCAGCCATCCTTGGTGATCAGCCAGCGATAGCCACGGGTGGTGTGCGGCGCGGTGTATGCCCAGGTGACCTTGAAGGTCTGACCCGGCTCGACATTGAGCAACGGCCAGGTGAAGGCGCGGCCAAGTTTCTTGGCCATTTCCTCGTGGGTGAAGTTGATGCAGTCACGGGCATCGGTCTTGCCACCGCTGAGGATGACGCCGTCGGCGGGTGGGGTGACGCTGTCACTGTCGGTTTGATAAGGCGCCGGGAACGGACCGGCCGTCAGTGCCGGGAAGTTCTTGCCGCCTTCCATTTCGTTGACCTGCCAGGTTTCCAGCAGGCCAAGATCCACGGCAACTGCGCCACGGCTGGAAGGGGATGTGACACGACCATGGCGAAGAGGTGTCTGGGTTTGTGGTTTGTTCATGTTGTGACTCCATTCACTTGATTAAGAACTCTCCCTTTCTTGAAGGAGAGGACCTCAACCTAACGGAGTTGCTTTTTTTTGCCACAGGCCCATTTTTCACTCATTTTCGTTTCGTGAGCGCGCAGACCCGCAAATACTGGATATACAACCAGTATTATAGAGAAAGCCTTACGCTACTAGAGGTCGATTTCCTACAAGACCAGGCGCATATCAACACGCTTCTCTCGTAAATGGCTTTATCCCCTTCGTAAGGGATGGGCGCTCTGTCGAAAAAAAGGGACGTATCTATTTTCATCAAAACCGTCCTCTGTTTGGTCCATCAGGTTTTGCCGATGACAGCCGTTTTTTTAGCGGTAGTCGCGGTAATCGGTCGCACCGTCAGTTCCACCCCCAATGCCAGCATCAGCTTCTGGACCGTCTCATAACGCGTCTTTGAGCCGCCTTTCAGGGTTTTATACAGACTCTCCCGATTCACCCCCGCCGCTTCGGCAACCTTGTTCACTCCCTGGGCCTTGGCAACCTCGGCCAGCGCCTTCATAAGGACTTGCGGGTCATGGCACGCCATGCTTTGCGCAAGATAGGCACTGATGGTTTGCGGGCTATCAAGGAAACGTGAAGCCTCATAGGCGCTGGTGCCTGATGTATCCAGCTCGAGGATCGGCATGTCCTCTGGTTTGAATGTCGACTTACTCATGTCATTGACCTCTCAGGGCATCGAGAATCTCTTTTGCCCGCTTGATTCCTCGTTTCTGGTCGGTTTTATCGCCTCCCCACAGCATCAGGTAAGCGGTGATGCCCGTGCGCACAAAGTAAATCCTGTAGCCGGGCCCGACAAACACACGCATTTCACTCATGCCATCGCCTACAGGCTGGCAATCGCCAAAATTGTTTTCTTCGGCTCGATCCAGGCGGATCAGTACAGCCGTCTTACCCCACACATCCTTCATACCGTCGAGCCATGTATCGAACTCGGGCGTCCTGCCGATCGTATTGGTCACAGATTCAAATGTAGCCTACTGGCTACTCCCTGTAGATGCCAGTGAATTTTTAATGTCGGTGTGCACCGCCAGAAAAAATCCTAGTCCAGCCGCCGCGCAGGCAGCCGAGCAATACTATTAGCGCTTGTGTCCTCAAGACCGAAACGTTGCGTCGCGACTGAGGCATCCTCTCTGTAGGAGCGAGCTTGCTCGCGAAGAACGTAAAGATAATGTGTTCATCCAGAATGAACGCGGCGCCTATGGTTTTTCGCGAGCAAGCTCGCTCCTACAGGGAGTGAGTGAGTGGGCCGGCGTTGATGTAGACCCGTCCTACAGCAAGCTGCACCACCTTGCTCCATTGCCTACAGTTGCGTCAGAATCCGCCGGCTTGTGCGCTTGGATGGGCGTCTCTAAGGTGGCTCGGTCGCTGACAACTCAGTGATCGGGTTTAGTAGCCCGAGGGTCAATTACACTTAGTGCATGAGCTTCATCTATCAGACGTTCCTGTCTGTGCCTGATGGTGGCTGTGCGTAGGGCGCCTTCGGGCGCGCCGGCTTTGTGTAATTCCCCGGTCTACTAACCTGCGTACAGCTGCCACCCTTTCGTTTAGTAGCGAAACGGTGTCGGCCCCATTCAGGAATTACGCATATGTACAAAGTCACGCCCAACCCTCCAAACGATCCAAACCTGAAGCTTGATCAGGCAGCCCGTCGTGCGATCGATCACGCCCTCAACCCCAACGCCGAGCCCCCTCCTCCACCCTCGACACCGCTGTTCAGCGTTGCCGACGATGCCAGCAACGAAATGCTCGTCGCCAATAGCTATGAAACCTTTTCCTCAGTAACCGCCCTGCTGCTCGACCTGTCAGATGAACTGACCGGTAAACAGCGCGACGTCGCGTTGGCAATTCATCAGTTAAGTGAGCTGGGAATGCTGTTGGTCGATAAGTTGATGGAGCGCGAGGCGGCTGTAGCAGCTGGCTAAACGTTCAACACGCCCAAAAAAGAAGCCGAGCCGTCACGCCCCAAGACGACTCGGTTTTTTTTTGCCAAAGCAGGGGTTGACCTTAAAGCGAGGTTTAAGGTGAGCATGCACCAGCCGGCAGGATTACTGGACCCTGGATCATGCTCAAAACCCTTATTTCTTTTGCGTTGGTAGCGATAGGTGGCGCGCTTATGACATTTGCACAGGCTGAACCCGGCCCTTCCACGGCCGCTGCGAACAATCGCCAGATCCTGGTGATCATGACCAACCACGCCAGCTACCCCTCAAGGGCCGATACCACGGGCCTCTGGCTGACTGAGCTGACGCATTTCACCGAGGTTGTGGAAGCCGCTGGCTATACGACGGTGTTTGCCAGCCCCAAAGGTGGCGCTGTGCCCCTGGACGAGCGCAGCCTCGGTTGGCTGTACATGGACAAGCCGGCGCGTGAGCAGTTGCAGTCCCCAGCCTTTCGCGCCCGGCTGCAAAACACGCTGCCCATCGCCAATGTCGATCCGTCGCAATTTCGCGCGATCTACTTCACCGGCGGCCACGGTGTCATGTGGGACTTCCCCGGCAACCTCGACCTGCAACGTGTCGCCCAAACCATTTACAACCAGGGCGGCATCGTCTCGGCCGTGTGCCACGGTGTGGCGGGCCTGCTGGACCTGAAGGATGAACAGGGCAACGCGATCATCAAGGGTAAAAACATCACCGGCTTCTCCAACCGCGAAGAACTGCTGTCGGGCATGAAGCGTGAGGTGCCGTTCTTGCTTGAAGACCGGCTGCTGAGCCAAGGGGCGCGTTACCGCAAGGGCTGGGTGCCGTTCACCTCATTTGTCATCACCGATGGCCGCCTGATCACGGGCCAGAACCCGCAATCGCCCAGGGCCGTCGCACTCGCCGTGATAACCGAGCTGTCCCACGAACGATAGAGCCTAGGCCCCACCCGTAGCCCCTCCCTGGAGAAGACCGATTGAACATTCCAAGCGCCGTTTTAACCGGATTGCTGCTCACCCCTTTTGCCAACCTTGCGTTGGCGGGAACGCCCGAGATGCCCAGCCCCAACGACACAACCCACATCGATATCGCCGGCCAGCAGGTGCCCGTCGTCAAGGGCGGCTTGTACGACCGCTTTCGCTCCAACCCGCCGTTGTCGGTGGTTGCAGCAGAATTACCAGAGGTTGATTTAAGCTGGTTCAAAGGGTTGCAAAAGCACAAGGTCGACATCGGTTTTGAATCCTACTCGCCCAATTTTTACTATCAGAACAGTCGGGTAACAGCGGTCTATACGGCTGACATCGATAAGCTTCGGGCGTTGATGCCACCGCAGGTACTGGCCGCCGTGCAACCCTTGCAAGTCTGGCCGGGTCGCGGACTGATCGCGTTTACTGCGTACACCTATGAGCATTGCGATAACGACGCCTATAACGAAGTCGCCGTGTCGATCATCACTAACAAACCTGGCAAAGCCAACCTGGGCCCCTTCACGCTGGTGGGCCAGTCGATGTCGCAGGATTTTTGGGGCTATGTGCTCAAGCTGCCGGTGAATACCGAGCTGGCGCGGGTGCGCGGCGTGGTCGGTTACAACCTGCCGAAATGGCTGACTGGCATTGATCGCAAAGAGGATGGGCACTCGGTGGTGTATGACATTACCGACAGCCAGACCGGCAAGCTGGACGTGTCGTTCAAGGCCAAAAAGCTTGAGAAACTGTCCCATGATGCGGACCTGGTCACCAGCAGTTTCACCAATCTCGATCACCACGGCCAACTGGCCTACGGGTACGCGGTTTCCCGCCAGCTCAGCCATGGCTCCAGCCGTGACGCAGACTCAGCCACCCTCACGCTGGGCGATGGCAGCCTGTCCAATTACCTGCGCGACCTCAAGCTGGGGAAAATGCTGAAGTACGAATACGTACCCGAGTTCCAGAGCGCACTCTATGCGCCAGAGCCGCTCGCCAACCTGATTGGCGAACGCTGACCCTTGTGCGCCGGTCAGGCCCTCGGGGCCCGGCGGGCGCTTTTTCTTGTGGATGAGGCTGGAGCGCCCCCTTCCTCGCGCAGACGGTTAATCAGCATCTGCGCATTCTCCGCACAGGCCATGCCCTCGGGCTTGCCTTCGATGCCCTTGATGACGTTCAGCAACTGAGCCTTGTTCTGGGCCAGCCGTTGTTGCAGCACCTCGATTTCCTCGACCTTGTGCTTGAGCCCGCTGAGCAGCTCGTCATGCTGCCAACCACCGGCACTTCTGGGCATTAACTGCCGGATTTCTTCCAGAGAGAAACCGGCTGCCTGGGCACCCTTGATGATCTCCAACACCGCCTCGGTGCCGGGTGCATAGTCCCGATAGCCGTTGGATTTACGCTCAACCGATTGGATCAGGCCGCTCGCTTCGTAGAAACGGATGCGTGAGGCCGCCAACCCGCTGATTTTTGCCAACTCGCCTATTCTCATGTACCACCCACAAAAAACCATTGACCTTAAAGTTGACTTTAAACCTAAAGTCATTGGGCGGCCAAGGCGGCGATTCGTAGACGGCACGCTTGCCAGACACGAATGGGCTGCAGTGGGTCAATCCAGCGCCATGATCGCGATTCGATCAGGCCATCATTTCATTTGGGAGAGGCGAACATGGGCTACGTCACCACGCGAGACGGTGTTGAAATTTTCTACAAGGACTGGGGCCCACGCGATGCCCAGGTCATTTTCTTTCATCATGGCTGGCCACTGAGCGCAGATGATTGGGACGCGCAAATGCTGTTTTTCCTGGGCGAAGGCTACCGGGTCGTTGCCCACGACCGACGTGGCCACGGGCGTTCCAGCCAGGTTTGGGACGGGCACGATATGGACCACTATGCCGACGACGTCGCGGCCGTGGTCGAGCATCTGGGCGTACAAACCGCGGTGCATGTCGGTCACTCCACCGGCGGCGGTGAAGTGGTTCATTACATCGCCCGCCACGGCGAAGACCGCGTCTCGAAGGCCGCCATCATCAGCGCCGTGCCACCGTTGATGGTCCAGACCCCGAGCAATCCTGGCGGCCTGCCCAAGTCAGTGTTCGACGACTTGCAGGCGCAACTGAAAGCCAACCGCGCACAGTTCTATCAGGACGTTCCCGCCGGACCTTTCTACGGCTATAACCGCCCAGGCGCCAAGCCGTCCGAGGGCATCATCCTGAACTGGTGGCGGCAAGGCATGATGGGCTGTGCCAAGGCGCACTATGACGGGATCGTGGCGTTTTCCCAGACCGATTTCACCGAAGACCTGAAGAGCATCCAGATTCCCGTATTGGTCATGCATGGCGACGATGATCAGATCGTCCCCCATGAAAATGCCGGGGTGCTGTCCGCCAAATTGTTGAAAAACAGCACGCTGAAAATCTACCCGGGCTTCCCGCATGGCATGCCTACTACCCATGCCGATACGATTAATGCGGATTTGCTGGCGTTTATAAGGAGCTGATTGATTATTGGGGGGGCGGGTGACCGCCTCCCCTCTACCTGAACCGCTCGTTTCAGGTCATGCTGCGTCCTTCATTTCAAGGACGATAAAAACAATGAAAGCCCCCCTCGCCGCCCTGCTCCTGATCAGCCTGACTGGGCCTGCACTCGCCAACGACCCCATCGGTTTCCAAACCACCACCATCCCTGACACTCACAACATTCGCCCACTGGAAATGGCCGTGTGGTACCCCTCCACCAGCACCGCCCAACCCAAGCTGATCGCTGACAACCTGGTGTTCATCGGTGTGCTTGCGGTGCCTGATGCCGCACCGACACCCGGCAAACATCCGGTGGTGGTGCTCTCCCACGGCTATGGTGGCAACTGGGGCAAGCAGGCGTGGCTGGCCAGTGCGCTGGCCCGGCAGGGGTATATCGTGGCGGCAGTGAATCACCCTGGCACCACCAGCCAGGATCGCAGCGCGCAAGCCGCCGCGCAGTTGTGGCAACGGCCCAAGGATTTGAGCCGGGCCATTGATGCGCTGCTGGTACAGCCCACGCCATTTGGCGCGGTGGACAGCGGCCGGATCGCGGTGATAGGCCATTCCCTGGGGGGCTGGACGGTCATGGAGAGCGCGGGGGCGCGTTTTGACCCGGCGTTGTTTGCCCGGGACTGCGACGCCCATCCGACGTTGGTGGCGTGCAAGGCTTACCGTGAGATGAACCCTGAAGGTACGCCGAGCGGGAAGGCTCAAGTGGCCGCGGACTTGAGCGACAAGCGCGTGACCGCTGTGGTGTCTCTGGACTTGGGCCTGTCGCGCGGCTTTACCGATGCGAGCCTAGCGGCATTGCCGGTGCCGGCGTTGGTAATCGCTGCCGGTGTGCCGTCAGCGGATTTGCCGGCGCAAATGGAATCGGCTGACATGGCCAAGCGGCTGCCAAAAACGTCGACTCAGTACGTGGAGATCCAGGACGCCAACCACTTCAGTTTTATGTCTCAGTGCAAACCGGGCGCGGCAGCGTTGCTTGACGCTGATGTGCCCGGCGACAGCATCATTTGCCAGGACGGCAAAGGCGCGCGGCCACGGCCCGTGATCCAGCAGCAGGTGATCACACTGATCAGCGAGTTCCTGGCGCGCTGAACCGGTAGTATCATCCGCGCCTTTCCCCTTCAGGCAACGGAACATGAACCGCCAGAAAAAACTTCAGCAGCTCTTCAAAGCCAAAGCGAAAAAGGCCAGCGCCAAGCTGGCGCCAAAAAGCAAAGACAAATACATCAGCAAGGCGGACCGCTTGAAGCTGGCGACCGAGGCCGGCCAAGAGCCGGTTACGGCTGGCGAGACGCCTGCTGAGTAAGGCGCATGGCTGAAGGGGTTGCCGCTTCGTATTTGCCCCAGATACGCCGCAGATGCCGCGCCGAGCCAAAGCCTGCGCGCTCGGCGATGGCTTCAATGTCCAGGGCCGACTCGGCCAGCAGTTCCCGCGCCACCGCCAGGCGCAGGCGATGCAGGTAATCCAGTGGGCTGATCTGCACATGTTCCTGGAACAGGCGCGCCAGGTGTCGGCTGCTGGTGCAGGCCAGGCTTGCCATGCGGGTGAGTGTCCAGGCCTCGCAGGGGGCGGCGGCGATGGCGTCCTGCACACGGTGGAGCGCTGGGTGCAGGTGATTGCGCCCGGTCACCCAAGGCGATAGCTGCGGGTCGCTGCCGCTGCGGCGCAGGTACACCACCATGTCCCGCGCCACGGCGCAGGCCAAGCGTGGCCCGGCCAGTTCGGCAACCAGGTGCAGCATCAGGTCGATACCCGCCGTGATACCGGCGCTGCAACTGACCGGGCCGTCGGTGACGTACAGCCGGTTTTCCAGGACCCGGGCCTTGGGTGCGAGGGCTTGCAAGGTGGCGCACAGCGAATGGTGCGTGGTGCATTGGCGCCCATCGAGCAGCCCGGCCCTGGCGGCGCTCAACGCGCCGGCACACACGCACACCAGGCGTTCGGCCGAGGGCGCGAACACGTTTTGCAACCACAGGGTGAGCTGCTGGCTGGCCGACTCGAAAGCCTTTTGGTGAGCCTTTGATACGTTCATCGTGGAGCCCACCAGCACCACCAGCGTGCCGGGCGCCAGAGTCTGCGGCAGGGGCGCCAGCCCGGTCAGTGGCAAGCCGATGGAGCTGTGCAGCGACTCCACCGGGCTGACGTACTGCAGGTCGAAATCCACCGCCGCCGGGTCCTCGGCTTGCGCGGCCAGGCGCAACACTTCAGCAGGCCCCGCCAGGTCGAGCATCAGCACATTGGGCAACAGCACGAACAGCACCGGTACGCTCACAGGTTCATCCTTCCAAGGCCTGTTCGACCGTGACGATGCGCGCAAAACGCTCTTCCAGCACCAGCTCCGTGCGTTCGCGGATTTGCGCAGAGGTGTACTCCCGGCCGCTACGCAGGTGGGTCATGGGGAACGTCAATGTCGCTTCACTGACAAAGTCCACCTTGAAGCCGCTGTCCGACGCCTGCCGCGTGGTGGTCTCGCAGCATTGCTCGGTCCGGATGCCACTGATGATCAGCGTGGTGACGTCCATCTCCGTGAGGCGAGCGGCCAGGGGCGTACCGGCGAAGGCGCTGTGGTAACGCTTGTGGATCACCAACTGTGGATTGATCGACAGCTCGCTCAATGCCCTGACGTTGCCCGATTGCATGGAGAAATGCCCCTGGTCTTCAACATGGAAGACTTGTACCACCGGGATGCCGCGCTGAACACAACCATCGATGAGGGCCTGCTGTTTTTCCAGATAGTCGGGCAGGTCGTTTTCGGACCAGTAGGTTGAATGGCGGAAGGAATGTTGGGCGTCGATCACGATCAGGGCTTTATGGGTCATGGACGGTCCTTGTGGCTTGCATCAGTGGGTAAACGATGCACGCCATGGTAAGGACCACCCACAGTGCGCGACAGACGCAAGGCAGACTACTTCAGGACGGATTCGGACATGTCACCGGGCACGCCATGGCACAACGGCTGCCGGGTTCGAAGCCATGGGCGTACTCATCCGCCAGGATCGTTTCCAGACGCGAATCAACGTGAGGCGCAAAGCCCAGGCGCCGGTAGAACGGAGCATTCCAGGGTACATGCTTGAAGGTGGTCAGCGTCACCGCACGCAGGTGTTGGGCGCGGGCATGCTCTATCGCCGTTTCCACCAATCGGCGCCCCCAGCCCTGGCCTTGCAGCGGCTGGGCAACCGACACTTCATGGATATGCAGGTCGTCACCAAAGCGTTCTGCGCTGAGGAAGCCTTGAGGGTGATCGTGGTCATCAACCACCACCCAACAGGTCGATAGCGCGATCCATTGCCGATGGCGTTCGATGCTGATCGACGCCGCATCCGCCAGCCAAGCCAGCCCTTCGATTGCGCCAAATGCCTGGGCTGCGCACTGCTCGATGGCGGGCAACAAACCGGCATCTTGCGCGCGCGCCAGGCGAATAATGTGCGTGGACTGCTCAGCAGCCACTCAATGCCACCTGGGGCCGTTCACCCGCAAAGAAGAAGGGCCGTAAACGTACGCCCACGCCGTTGCCGATAAAGGCCGCCACCAGCCACACCCAGCCATGCAGGCTGCCCGAGGCGATGCCACTGAAGTACGCGCCGATGTTGCAGCCATAGGCCAGGCGCGACCCATAGCCGAGCATCAGGCCGCCGATCACCGCCGCGATCAACGAGCGCAGCGGGATGTTCAGGCTGGGCGCGAAACGCCCGGCCAGGCCTGCGGCCAGCAACGCGCCGAGGACAATGCCGATGTCCATGACGCTGGTGATGTCTTCCCACACCGGTGCAGCCAGGGCCTTGGCATTGCCCGGCATCTGCCAGAATGCCCAACTGGCGACATCCACGCCCAGCCCGCTCGCCACCTTGGCGCCCCACAGCGCGAACGCCGAGGTGATGCCCCACGGCCGTCCGGCCAGGGCGAGGGTGGCGTAGTTGAGCAGCGCCAGGCCAATCGCGCCCCACACCAGCGGCCAGGGTCCGCGCAGGAAGCGGCGTAGCCCTTGGTGCTCGCTTTGCACGCCTTGTTCAAGCTGGCCGTGACGGCGCTTTTCCAGGCGCACTGTCACCACTGCAATCAGCGCGAACACCGCCAGGCTCAAGACCAGCGCCGGCAGCACACCGAAACTTTTGACAATGGAAACCGCCGGGAACGATGGCAGTGCAAACCACCAGTCGACATGGTGGGTGGCGATCAACGAGCCGCAGATAAAGAACAGCAGCGTCACCAACATCCGGGCATTACCGCCGCCCACGGTGAACAAAGTACCCGACGCACAACCACCACCCAGCTGCATGCCGATCCCGAAGATGAACGCCCCGAACACCACCGACACACCGGCCGGCGCCACCAGCCCCACGACCGGCTGACCGAACAAAGTGCCCGCGCCCAACGCCGGGAAAAACAACAGCACCGCCACAGCCAGCATCACCATTTGCGCACGCAAGCCGGCGCCGCGCCGATCATTGATAAACACGCGCCAGGCCGAGGTAAAACCGAAGGCTGCGTGATACAGCGTCAGGCCCAGCGCGGCGCCGACCACCAGCAGCAACACCTGGCGTGCGCCTACCATGTTTTGCAGGAACAGCGCGCCCGCCACCAGGATGATAAAGGCAATCAGTGGCGCGAGCGGCTTGCGCGCAGGCGTCAGGGAAAGAGAGGTGCTCATGGGGTTCTCGATTGGTTGGAAGGAGGCAAGTATAGCCTCAGAAGGAATTTGATCAGGTGGGGCATTACCGAAAGGATCATCGTTTGAACTACCGCTTTCGCAGCCTCGCTGAAGCTCGACAGCTCCCACAGGAGATCGGCGGTGTATGTGGAATATCGGTTTGCAGGGCCATCGCGCCAAACACAACTCTCGACAGCAACACCGCCCAAATGTGGGAGCTGTCGAGCCCCAGCGAGGCTGCGATGGCGGCGGCACAGGCAAAATCTTCAGCGCCTGAACCACCGCTTTCGCAGCCTCGCTGAAGCTCGACAGCTCCCACAGGAGATCGGCGGTGTATGTGGAATATCGGTTTGCAGGGCCATCGCGCCAAACACAACTCTCGACAGCAACACCGCCCAAATGTGGGAGCTGTCGAGCCCCAGCGAGGCTGCGATGGCGGCGGCACAGGCAAAATCTTCAGCGCCTGAACCACCGCTTTCGCAGCCTCGCTAAAGCTCGACAGCTCCCACAGGAGATCGGCGGTGTATGTGGAATATCGGTTTGCAGGGCCATTGCGCCAAACACAACTCTCGACAGCAACACCGCCCAAATGCGGGAGCTGTCGAGCCCCAGCGAGGCTGCGAAGGCGGCGGCACAGGCAACCTCTTCATCGCCTGAGCCAGCGCTTTCGCAGCCTCGCTGAAGCTCGACAGCTCCCACAGGGGATCGGCGGTGTATGTGGAATCACGCTTTGCAGGGCCATCGCGCCAAACACAACTCTCGACAGCAACACCGCCCAAATGCGGGAGCTGTCGAGCCCCAGCGAGGCTGCGATGGCGGCGGCACAGGCAACCTCTTCAGCGCCTGAACCACCGCTTTCGCAGCCTCGCTGAAGCTCGACAGCTCCCACAGGGAATGGAGGACTGACTAACCCAGGCTGATCGACTTCCACGCGGCTTCAGCCAGCAGTTCGCGGTACTCAAAGGGGCTTTTTTTGACCTTCGCCGACAGCCACGCACGCGAGTAGCTTTCGGCCGCGCCAATGATCAGCGAAGGGATAAGTTCTGCGGGCAAATGACTGAAGTGCTCCTTGCGCCCTTCCCCGCCCATCCACTCCTTCAACTGCTGGTTGCGCTGCTTGTTGCGGGCAATCAACTCGTCCTTGAACGGCCCGCTGGACACGGCGAAACGGCTCTGGAAAACAAACCGCGCCCAGTCCGGCTGGGCGGTGACCCACTCAACGTAGCTGTACACCAGGCCGACCACACCGGCATGGGCCGTATCCGCCGCTTGCAGGTAGTGGTCACGCAGGGCGGCCTGGTCTTCCAGCGCAGCGAAGAACAGCGCGGCGACCAGCCCTTCCTTGTTGCCGAAGTGGTGATAGATAGCCCCCACACTGGTGTCGCAGCGCGCACGAATGGTCTCGATGTTGGTCGCCTCGATGCCTGCCTCGTTAAAACAGGCCAGCGCCTCACGCAGGATGGTGCGTTTGAGGTCGCTGCGCCTGCCGGGGAAGGTGCGCTCAATGAGATCGATGGAGTGCATGGGAGAACGCCAAATCGAAACAGTTTATAGGCTGAGCGCCCAGCAGAGAAAGCTCAGGTTGACAGTCATGGAATTTACAGAATATTGTTCCGCTACAGAATATTATTCTGTAACTACCCCTTGAGGATATTCCGATGAGCCAAGCCCTGAGCATGTTCAATAGCGTAGGCCCCGCCGCATTCAGCAACCTGGCGTGCCAAATGGCGCCCTACTTCAGCACCATCACTCCCGAGATCGCGGAGCTCAAACCCAACCGTGCGGTGGTCACCGTGCCGTTTCGCAAGGAAATCACCAACCACCTGGCCTCGGTGCATGCCATCGCGCTGTGCAACGCCGCCGAACTGGCCGGCGGCATGATGACCGACGCGTCGATTCCCGCAGGCGCACGCTGGATTCCCAAGGGTATGACCGTGGAATACCTGGCCAAGGCGAAAACCGATATCCGCGCTGTTGCCGATGGCAGTGCTATCGATTGGCAGACTGCGGGGGACAAGATCGTGCCGGTCGAGATTTTCGATGCGGGTGGCGTCAAGGTCTTCACCGCTCACATCACCATGAATGTGAAGCTCGCTTAGGTATTCGGCCGGCCCAGGCAGTATCAGCTATGCGGCATCTGCAATGCGTGACTGGACGCCTGGTGCGGTCGACGATGCACTGCGAAGCGGTGCGGATTGCGGTGGTGGTATCGCCGGCGACGTGCGGCATCAATTGCGCATCGGCAATACCGCCAACGGCGAGCTGAACCAGTCTTTTCCAGGGCGAAGGTATCAATGGCCAACGCCTTATCGGCATATCAAATAAGAGGACGGGAAAAGATCATCGGCCGTCAAAAAAATACCTCTTCTCCCAAGAGACACGGATCAAAGCTTTTAACTTTCTGATTAACCAGCGCTAAATAAAATCCTTCGAAAACGTCTTACTCAATGGGAAGTCTCGGCACACATAGCGTGCGAGAGAAACCTAAAAAATCTTCATAACCCCTGAACGTCAGCCAATTGAGTAGGCGAAGCACTTGCGAGTCCTATCCATCGGCTTATTCAGGAACACACGGCCGGTGAAATGGCGCCCCCTAGCTCAGAAGGATCTCTATGCAAAGCCTCCCGCTCTCTTCGTTACGCCTGTTCGGTGTGCTGGCAGTCACGGTCTGCGCGCTGTTGACGACGCCAGCCCGTGCCGATTACACCGACCTTTCCCTGACCCACGAAAAAAACATCCAGTCCTACGTCGTGAACCCCGACGGTAGCTTTGTGCTGGATGTCGAACGGGTTATGCGGATCAATGAAGAGCGCGCGATCACCTCCAACGCCCAGCGCTCTGTGACCTACAATCGCACCCTGGAAACTCTGGATATTGTCGAGGCCTACACTCTCAAATCCGATGGCCGCAAAGTCGTGGTAACACCAGACCGGATCAAGGAGCAGCAGGAACTGGAGTCTGCCCAGGCGCCGATGTTTCAGGACTCGCGGGTCAAAGTGGTGATCTTCCCGGAGCTGCAAGTGGGCGATCGCATGGTTCTGCGGTACCAGCGCCATCGTAATACGCCGTTGTTTGCGGGGCAGTTCGAAGACCTTTTCTCGCCGGATTTCTACCAGAATGAGCAGGTGCGCCTGAGCTACGACATGCCCGCCGAAATGAAGCTGTACGCCGACTCATGGGGTTTCAAAGCGTCCACGCCAGTCAACGCCAACGGGCGAACGGTGTACCGCTGGGACGTGGAACAAACCAAGAAAAATCGCGTGGAAGATGGCTCCGTTGCCTACACCGACTACGGGCAACTGCTGGCCGTATCGACGTTCACCGACTACAAACAGTTTGCCCAGGCCTACGCCGCACGCGCACAGGTAGAAGTGACCCCGGCCATGACCCAACTGGCCAAGGAACTCACCGCCAACCTCGACAACCCACGCAGCAAGGCCTTGGTGCTGAGTGACTGGGTACGCAAGAACATTCGCTATGTGGCCGTGTACGTCGGTGCCGGTGGCGTGGTGCCGCATTCAGCGCAGGCGGTGCTGGATAACCGTTATGGCGACTGCAAAGACCATGTAGCCCTGCTTGAAGCGCTGCTCAAAGCCGTCGCCATTGAAAGCTCGCCCGCACTGATCAACGCCGGCAACGCCTACGTACTGCCCCAGGTGCCGACCCTGGGCGTGCTCAACCATGTAATCACTTATGTACCCAGCCTCGATCTGTACCTGGACTCCACCGCGACACCCATCGCCGCTGGCTACCTGCCTCTGCCCGAACTCGGCAAACCGGTATTACTGACACAGACCGGTGAGCGTAAGCAGACACCGTCCCGCCAGCCTGGCAAAGTGGACACAACCATGGTGTTCAAGGTCAACACCAAAGGCGCTGCAGACTTTACCAATGACTCCACCATCGACGGTTGGGGCGCGGAGCTTAACCGCTTCATGCTCAAGGCCATGCAGCCAGCCGACCGTAATCAGTTGGTGCAACAGGTCCTGAGCATGTTTGGGCAATCCGGTAGCGGCGTGATCGAAACTGACGCTTTGGACAGTACTGCCAATACCTTCAAGTTCGCGATCAATGGCCACACCAGCAACCTGGTGAACCTGCCGGGCCCCACTGGGGTGCCTACCCTATCCAGCCTGGCCGGCGGTATTGGCCAGAGCGTGTTTTCCTTGATGGCTGAAAAGGAACGCACTCAGAACTTCTCCTGCCTTTCGAGTGAGATATCAGAAGTAGCGCGCCTGGAGTTCCCCGCCAAGGTGAAGATCCTCGCGGTGCCCAAGGCGGTGTCGGTGAAACAGGCGGGCTTCGACTACCGCTCGACCTATGTGAAGAAGGCCAATACGGTGCTGATCACGCGCCAATATGTGTTTAGCAAGCCAGAGATTCTCTGCACGCCGGAGGATTTTGCGGCCATGCAGCCGGCGATTGAAGGCATGGTCAACGATTTGAAAAGCCAGGTGATTGTGCAGACGTTGTAACGCCTTAGCCCTTCTTGCGTGTCAGTGGTTATGCACTGGCGCCCGGGAAGCGGGGACTGCATGCTGAGGCGCAGCTATAAAACCGTTCCTAACCCGGTTGGCGCTTCTGTGAGGCGCTATCAGCCTTAACGTTCTGACTCGACAGCCCGCCCGCTCGTAAAATCAAGAATGACCGTAAACCTCTGTTGCTCACGGATCACCTCAATCTGCCAGCCCAGCTTTGCGCACAATTGCCGCATCAACTGCAACCCAAGACCATATCCATAGTCGTCGGATTCCTGCCGCGGCTTGGCCTCGTTGATGTAATTGGCAATCACCAGCCGGGGGTATTTGAAACTGATATCCACCGTGCCCTCTTCCGCGTATTGCAGCGCATTGCGCAGGAAGTTGCCGATCACGATACGACACGCCGTAGGGGGCAGTCGGCAAGGTTCGTTGTGGATGTCGATGCTCAGCTCAATATCCCGGTGACCGATCAGGTAGCGGTGTTTTTCAATCAGGTCGCCCACCAGCTCGCTCAGGTCAACGTCTTCTTCCGGCAGCGGCTCTGGACGCTCGCGACTCATCCACAGCAATGTCTCGGCGATCAGTTGCATATTCAACACCGAGCGTTCTATGCGCTGCAATGAGGGTGGCAGCACACCGCCCGATTGCAGGGCCAACAATTCGATAGTGGCCTTGAGCACCGCCAGGGGCGTGCGCAGTTCATGGCTGGTGTAGCGCAACAGGCGGCCTTCGCGCTGGCTGGCGGCCTGCACCTGCTCAACACTTTTGGCCAGGGCATCAGCCAGCATGTTGAACTCCTTGAAACTGAAACCCGGCCGTGTGCCGGTCAGTGCCTCAGGGTCTTTGAGTGTGCCGGACCATTGCACCAGGCGCCCCAGCGGCCGAACCAGCCACCAGACCAGCAAGGCGATGATGATCAGCGCCGGCACGAAGACCGCCAGGCTGATGAACTTGACACTCTCTATGACCTGATCGAAATAGGCGTCAGACAACGGCGTCTCGACCTCTCCCCCTGCTTCCTTATCGTGATCGATGTCGTACATGTAGAGGATTTTGCCGTCACCCAGGGGTTGTTCGAGGATGATCTGGAAGGGCTCGTCGTCGTCATCGGAATAGAGATCGCCAAAGATATTCACCGCGCCGAAGGACAGGCTCGGCGATGTCGTGAGCAACTCGCGCACGTCCTGCGGCAACGCCTCCTTGCCGATGACGCTGGTGTAGAAGTAATTGTGCGGCGTCGGCGTGGTCGGGTCCTGTTTGTAGTGCCGGAGAAAATACTGAGCTTCCTCCTCCATCATCGCGCTGGCCGTGTAGAACAGGCCGCGCACGGTGAATTCAGGCAGCAGCTTGCTGTAGATCACCAGCACCACCGCAATCAGACACAGGAAACTGCCGCTGATTACCCACTTCAGACTCAGGCCGTTACGCATGGGGTTTTACCTGAATGCCGACACCCGCCAGGGTATGAATCAACGGCCGGCCAAAGGGTTTGTCTACCGTCTTGCGCAGCCGATGCATATGTACTTTGAGCGAATTACTGTCGGGCGGCTCATCGCCCCAGATCTTCGCCTCCAGGCGCTCCCGAGAGACCGGTTGAGGACTTGCGCGCATCAGGTTTTCCAACAAGGTCCAACAGATGGGCGACAAATGCAGCTCCTGCCCTGCCCGGCTGACTTTACGCGTGGTCAGTTCCATCACCAGGTCGTCCACTTGCAGCCGACTGGTCTGGCCGCTGCGACGCAGGCTCAGGGCACGAATCCTGGCGACCAGTTCGGCCAGTTCGAACGGCTTGACCAGGTAGTCGTCGGCGCCAGCGGCAAAACTGGCGAGCTTGTCGGATAACGCGTCCAGCGAGGTCAGCATCAGGATCGGCGTCTGGATGCCTTGCTGGCGCAACCGATCGCATACCTGCTGGCCATCCAGTCGCGGCAGCATGATATCCAGGAGAATAACGTCGTAATGCTGATTGAGGGCCAGGTTAAGTCCGGTCTGACCATTACTGACGTGATCGCAGACGATGCCGCTGATCTCCAGGTACTCGATGACGGTGGTAGCCAGGTCCAGATTGTCCTCGACCAGCAGCAGATGAATATGCACGGAAAAAACCCCTCGGGCAGGCAGTGCGCAGCGGTGTGAAGAATAGCGGAAGTCGGGCTTTATCCCCCGATGTTTACCTGGCGTTAACCTGGTGCTGCTTAGGCTAAGGCTCTTCTTATCCAGAGCTCGTCACCGTCATGAACCTGTATTCGATGATCAAAGGGGTGCTGTTAGCCGTGATTTTCCTCGCGCTGATGGTGGGCATCCTTCCACAGCAAACTCAGCTGGTACGCATGGGAGGCAATGGCTGGTTTCTGGTTGGCCAGAATGTTGAGCAGACAGGGTCGTGTCATGTCGCCCGTGCGTCGTGATGAGCTGGGCGCCAACTATGCCAGCCAGTTGGTCGCCTGCGTGGTGCTGGTTATTGGTGTGGCGGTTTCGATGGGTATCTATATCGCGCGCTTGAATGCGCACCTCGATGAGCAACGCGACCTGTCCTCGGTGTATCTGCCCGACTGCCCTGACGGCCGTGGTGGTTTTATGGTCTATCCCGATGACAGGCGCAGTGGTGACGAGTGCTACCCCGCGCAGGAAGATGAGTCGATCGATGTCGATGAGCTGCAGCGGCTATCAGCCTGGAACCTTGCGCAACGGTTCGACTACCTCCTGCCTGCAGTTCAATCACCGCGCACGTTTTAGATGCACGGCCTTTATGCTTACCCAGTGCAGGCGCTGGGCCGCTCTAAAGCCGCTGCGCTGGAGGCAGACTTGCTGCGCAACGGCGAGCTGTGCAGCGCACCAGAACACCCTCTCAACCTTTAACGCCTGAATATACCGCCGCGTTGATCACTGTCATTGTTAGTTGAAACACATACTGCCAATCCTCCACCACACCACCCATCACCCCCGCTGGCGAGTACACTCGACGGCAATGCCCACCAGGACAACCCTACTGGGCAGGTTGCTGCTGATTATCATGGAAACTTGAGAAGGACACTCAAATGGTACGTGCCGTTACTATTCTCACCGAGAATTTTTCTGACTGGGAGCCCGCGCTGATCAATTCCACGGGCCGCGCCTACTATGGCTTCGAGACTTGTTTTGCCGCTCCCGGTGGCAAGCAAGTAACATCATCCGGAGGCATGACCATCATTCCCGACCTGGCCATCGAGGCCATTCGGCTGGACGATGTCGACTTGCTGATTGTGCCGGGAGGCCCGATCTGGAGAACAGACAACGCCCCCGCCATCGAGGCGCTGGTCCGTGAGGCTCACGCCAGGAACATCGTCGTGGCGGGAATCTGTGACGGTACCCGCGTACTCGCCAAGGCTGGAGTGCTGGATCACTTGCAGCACACCTCCAATTCCGCTGACAACCTCAAGCAGGTGCATTATCGCGGAGCAGATTATTACCAGGACGTACCGTACGCCGTTGCCGACCAGGGTGTGGTCACGGCTCCTGGCAGCGCGCCGGTCAGTTTCATGGCGCAAATTCTCGACACCTTGGGTTTGAACGACAAGAAGCTGGATGCCTACCTGGCCATGCATGCGGCTGAACATATTCACGGCTGAACCCTTTCCCTCTATCTCTCCCCCTCACCTCGGCGCTGCGGCCAGTTACCGGGCCGTAGCGCGCGTCACCGTTGAACCGCCCCTCCAATACTCAAAGCGGCAGAACCGTTGCTGAACATGATTGAGTGGTGGATATGTCTGGACATGCCGCCTGACGAGGTCAACAAAATCGCCCGGTTCCGCGAACTCAATGATGCTCAAAAAGCGCTGATGCTTTCAGCTCGTAAGGAGTCAGGGAAACTCACGGAGGGGGTTATTCTGTCGAAGTCCACGGAGGTGCTGTTTCGGGCGGTACCGCCGAGCCTTTACCTGGCGATGGCGATGACTGGGCCAGAAGAGAAAGCTTAGCGATTCAGACTGATGAATGTGCATGGAATGAGCGAGCTGGACGCCGCTATGGCAGTGGCTAGAGCCATTCACCACAGGCGCGGCATGCTCTTTTAAGGTGGAGTTCAGTAGCAGACCTAGAACTTCAGGAGCGAGGCATTAAACATTATCGTCCAGCCAAATCTCATAATTCCGGCTCATGGGAAGTATCAATTGCAGGGGCAAGGCTCGCCATCGTATCGTCGATCGTGCTGATCCGCCTTTACCGGACAGCATCTATTTCGTCCAAGGGCAATGGATGGACGAATAGCTATACGTAAAACAGGGAAGAAGACTGAAGAAGGTTGCTCCTCATGGCAAAAAAACCTCGTTTTTACGCAGTGGTGCATGGCCGCCAGACGGGCATTTTCAACAAGTGGGAAGGCGGTGCCCGCCTTGCTATCGATCACTTTCCGGGCGCTGATCATCGAGCCTTCAGATCACTTGAGCTCGCAGAAGAATGGTACCGGCAGAACACACGCAATCCACACTCCTGCCACTCTCCCATCTACCACTTTAACTCTGAAATCTTAGGAGCTGCATCGAGCGACGTACCCTTTCAAAAAGCGCTAGACGGCACCAGTCCGAAACGAATCATCGTTTACGCAATCGTGGACCCTGAGACTGAGGAGCCATTTTATGTTGGCGAGACCGGAAATTTTGCTCGTCGTCAGCAAGCCCACCTAAGAACCGCACATGAAAAAACAAAACGAGCCGCAGCGAAAATCGCGCAAATTCTGGCAAAGGGCCAAGTACCTGCATTCAAGGCTATTGAGTTTTGTGACTCTAAAATGGCGGCGCTAGAAGCCGAGACTAAGTGGATCAAACATTATGTCGAGAGGGGGTACACCGTCTGGAATCGCTTAAGAGAACACCGTGAGATCCAGGAGCTCCATAGCGCGCCCCAGACACCCATGGATAAAATAATAGGAGACGGTCCTATTAACCTAGGCCGCCATCACTATCCCTCTCGATTTGAGCTCAAGACCAAGTTACGCCGCTACCTTTCGGGAGAACCATTCGGCCGAGTCGCGCACCCTGTAGCGATCGAAAAACTCAGCTTGATATGGGGTACAACAAAGCAGAGCGGTCCTGCGAGCGAGTTCTGGGTTGTACCTGGTCATCCGCATCGACGACTGCATGCGGTCATCGATGGCATCACTGTCGATTTCGACTATACGGCAGCGATAGACCGAATCCGTGGAGATTAAAAGCGTGCCACTAATACCCATGTGACGCGCTACCTTCTTGGTTCACGGGAGCTCATCTGGCTTGCGCAGTAGCACTGCAACAGAGCGACTAATTTAGTTCAAAAGGAGAGGCAGTTGAAACACTTTGTAAAAAAGCCTGCATTTCTGCAGGCTTTTCTCTATCTGGCTCCACGACCTGGACTCGAACCAGGGACCCAATGATTAACAGTCATTTGCTACCTGCCCATACGCTCCAGAGGGCTCAACGGCAACTGAATGCTGATAGCCCCCTACCCGCCTCCTCACCGATGACGCGTATCGACATCGACCTCAACCGACATGCCCGGGCGCAGCGAGGACTCGAAAGGCTGGTCCGGATCAACAGATATGCGCACCCCGATACGCTGCGGTACCTTGACGAAATTGCCCGTTGCATTGTCCGGCTTGAGCACCGCGAATTCCGAGCCCGTCGCTGGTGAGAGCCGCTCGACATGCCCCGTTAGCGTCGCCCCTCCTAACGCATCAATCCTGAGCGTCGCGATCTGGCCGGGCGCAATAGCCTTAGTCTGCGCCTCCTTGTAGTTCGCGACTATCCAGTGATCAGCGGGCACTACCGACATCAATTGTGTGCCGTGGGTCACGAATTGGCCCAACCGCACGCCCACTTCTCCGAGCACGCCATCCTCCGGCGCCTGGATGACCGTGTGATTAAGATCAATCTGAGCCGCACGCAGTTTTGCCTGTGCCACCCGCACCTGGGCTTCCAGACCTTCACGGCCGACATCCACGGTACGCAACTCCTCCCGAGCAATCGACTCTTGCGCACCCGCCTGCTGTACCTCGGCCTGGGCTTGACTGAAATCGGCTCGTGCCTGGTCGCGCTCGCGCGTAGAAATGGCGCCATCCATGACCAACGCGTTTGCGCGCTGCATGTCAGCGCGGGCACGCAATAAGCGCGCCTGCGCACCGGCCATAGCTGCAACATGACTCTCGATGCCCGCCATGCGAGCAGCGTGCGCCTGCTGGTTGTTGGAGAGGTCGGCATTGGCGACGCCAAGATTGGCCGTCGCCTCATCTACCTGCGCCTGATAGACCTCATCGTCAATACGCACAAGGACCTCGCCTCGCTTGACCTGCGCGAAATCTTGCCCGGCCACCTGGACGATATAGCCGCTGACCTGAGGGGCAATCACCGTGGTTCGCCCCCTCACATAGGCGTTATCTGTCTGTTGCAGACCTGCGTCAAAAGGCGGCAACTTCCAGATGTACAGGACGATCGTAATAACGCCAATCGCAGCCAGCACCATGATGATGCCTTGCAAACGGCCCCGGGGCGGGGGCGACCAATGAAAAGCAGTGTGTTCAACATCCGATGGAACAGTCATGGAATCAGTCATTTACGTTCTCAGGCTCGCGACGGATGCGCGAGAGGAAAAAAGCCGACATCTGCAGATAAAACACATACATCGCGGTGCCAAAAGCCAGCACTGACACGATGCGAAAGACGTCATTGAATGCCAGTACGCTAGCCTGTTGCTGCAACGCTTGTCCTAGCAGCTTGCTGCTCTGTTTCTGGCGCTGTTCCGGGTCGGCTATATGACTCGAAAGCAACGCCTCGCCAATGCCGAGGCGCGCTACGACAAGGGGATTGGTGATCGGCGCACTGTCCGCCAGGCTAGCGATATGGGACTGGGTTCTGATGAACTCGTAGCTGCCCATTACAGCCGACCCTGCCAGGCTGCCGATACTCTGGCTCGCCCCGTACAGGACCACGAGCGTGATCATGTACTGAGGTCCCTTCGCGAACAGTTTGAGAAAGCCAAAGATCAAGGCAGGCCCGATGAACAGCGTCGCACCGAACCCAATCAAACACTGGCTCAGGTACAGTTGCGGCGCACGCGTGAGGCTGGTGGATTGCGAGTCCAGATACGCTCCCGTTGCGATAAACAACGCCGCGACCATGACCTGCCAGGGGATACGTTTGGGCGACAACGTCAGGCAAGCGACGACGATCCCCATCAGCATCGACACCAGTACGCACGCAAACAGGACACGCAACTGATCGTTATTGAGCCCGCCCATTGATAGCAAACCTACCGAGCCGAAAGTCTGCTCGGCCAGCGATAGCCGAACCAGCAGCGCAATCGCAACAAAACGCATCAAGTCGAAACTGCCCAGCCATTCCAATTGCAACAGCGGCTGACGCCGACGTCGTTCAATGAACACCACCGTCACCAGCAACGAGATAGCCGCCACCAGCATCCAGCCGAGAAAGGGCGCGTCGGTCCACCAATAGCTCCGGCCGAGGCCAAGCACACCGGCAAACAGCAGGAAGGATGAAACCAGCAATACAATCACGACTGCGTCCGAGGCAGCAAACACGCTGGCCCTATCACTGCGTGGCAAAGGCACCGCCAACGTCACACCCAACACCGCTATACCAATGCCTAGATTCAACAAGTGCAGCCCCAGCCAATGTTCCGAGGCGAGAAATTCCACGGGAATCATGCGCGCCACCGGCGATCCTATCTGGGTAAGCCCTACGCTGATAATCAGGGCCATCGGCTGGGCCGATGGGGCTATGGCCTGCATCAGATAATAGGTACTCAAGGCGATCAACGTCGCGCACATCAAGCCGTTGATCGCCGTGGCAATGACCGCAGCTGTCAAAGTGGGCCACAGTAACTGCAGCACACAGGCAGCGATGTAGGTACCGACAATGCTTGCCGTGACCAAAGGGATTCCGAACTGCATCCGGGCCTTGACCAAGGTCAGGTTGGCGCTGGCATTGATCGCCAAAAAAACTGCCACCAACCACGAGACCTGAGCCGTGTACTCGCCAATAGAGCCAGAGATTACGCCTAGATTGCTCGCCACCAGGCCGTTGCACAGCGTCGTGCAGGTCCCGAGGAATAAGCCTACGACAAAATATATGCCACGCCTGGCCGGCGACAGCCTGGGCTTATAAGGACTGCCCGCCATCGCCGGTTTCTCGTCAGCTTTGAACACGTATTCAGCGCTGGCCATGTACAGGTAACGCCTTCTTTTGCTGTCGCTGCAGACGCTTCACGGTTGGGATGTCGGAAGGCTGAAGGCCATTACATAGTCACCGGTGTCGGGAGAATGCGCTGCCCCGCCTACGGAAATGACAACGTACTGTTTGCCCGTCGTCGGCGAGACGTAGGAGATCGGCGTGGCGCTGGCGCCGACCGGTAATTCATGTTCCCAGACGAGTTTGCCACTTTGCCCGTCGTATGCCCGGATGTAGTAGTCCTGATAACCGGCAAAGAATACGAGGCCGCCTGCCGTGGTCATCGTTCCTGCATAAGTTGGCATGCCCATGGGCATGGGCAGGTGTGATGCGATACCCAGTGGCCCCAATTGCTCTGTGGTGCCAGCCGGCACTTGCCAGGCCACCTTGTGCGTATTCAGATCGACCGCCGTGACGGTCCCATAGGGTGGCTGGTTGCACGGAACCCCTAGGGATGACATCCAGATATAAATGGCTTGACCGTAAGGTGTTTTCAACTGCGGTGACGGCCCATGTCCGCTCACCTCGATCTGGTGGGTTTTTGTCCAAGTATTGAATTCATCACGAGGCATCAGCCAAAAGATGTTCGGCACCCGGATATCGTTCATATAAGCCAGATGATTAACGGGGTCGTAGGAGACGCTACCCCAGTTGAATCCTCCGATATTGCCGGGCTGATCCAGCGCCTTGGTCAGACCGATCGGCGTGAAGTCGCCCTCGTAGCGCAGTTGCTTGAACATGATGCGGCACATGAGTTGGTCGAACATGGTTGCCCCCCACATCTTCTTCTCGGTGAGGTGTTCGGCACCGATAGTCGGCATCCCTACCGAATAAGGCTGTGTAGGCGAAAGCTTTTCTTCAGGTACCGCACCGGCCGTAGGCACGGGCTTTTCGACGACGTCCGCAATCGGCTCTCCGGTGGCGCGATTTAGCAGGAAAAGCTGGCCACGCTTGGTGGTTTGCAATACCCCGGGGATGGTTCCGCCTTGGCCGTCAGGCAAATCGACCAGCGCGGGTTGAGAAGGCAAGTCGTAGTCCCAGATGTCGTGATGGACGGTCTGGAATTTCCATTTCGGGCGGCCCGTCATGATATCGAGGGCGACAAGGGAAGAGTTGTATTCATCCGAGTGTGGTGGTCGCTCCATGCCGAAAAAGTCCGGCGTGGCATTTCCCAGCGGCGCATAGATAAGACCCAACTGGTCGTCATAGGCAGCGGCGGTCCACATGTTGGGCGTGCCGGGCGTGTAGGTCTGCCCCGCCGGTGGCAAACCGGTTATGTCCGGGTTGCCCAGGTCCCACGCCCATGCCAGTGCGCCGGTGCGGGCATCAAAGGCGCGGATCACGCCTGACGGCTCACCGCGACTGTAGTTATCAACTACCCAGCCACTGATAATAATGTAGTCGCGCGCCACCAGCGGCGCGGAAGTCTGAAAGTAGAACCCAGGCTTAACGTCGCCCATGCCCTGCTTCAGGTCGACGACGCCGTCGCTGCCAAAACCTGGGCACTGCTTGCCGGTCTTGGCATCTAGTTCTATCAGGCGCGCATCGATGGTGGAATTGACGATTCGTTCCGCACAGACGCCATCAGCCGGCGCCTCCTTGAGCTTGTAGTAACCCAGGCCGCGGCAACGGTTCCAGATAGGAGATGCACTATGGGTATCGAATTTCCAACGTTCTACCCCCGTATCTGCATCGATGGCAGCAATGCGATCATCGGGTGTGCAAGTGAACAACGTATCTTCAATTTGCAATGGGGTGTTCGAATCCACGGCGCCCTTGTCCAACTGGATCTTCGCGCCGGTACGATACGTCCAGGCCACTTTCAGGTCCTGAACGTTGTCACGGTTGATCTGCGTAAAGGGCGCGTAGCGCGTACCCGCAGTGGTTCGGCCATATGCGGACCAATTTGAAGGCGTGGTGTTTGTGGCTGCTGCAGTAAAAGGTGTGCCCGAGACAGGAGAGACGACACCATGTGGAGTAAAGGCAAACCCAAAGAACACAGCCGTCCCTAATAGCGCTAGTACACCCAGGCCGCGTATCCGACGCCGGGAGTCCGCAGGCGACCAAGTGGATAACAGGAGCAAGCCGATGCTCGCCAACGCTGCCGGTACGAGCAGGCGTGGAAACAGCGCCCAATAGAACGTGCCTGACTCCCAGAGCGCCCATGGAACACTCAGCACGGCAACCGCTACCAGCAGCCATACTCCACAAACTTGCCTACGCCAAAGCATGACGCCAGCGCTCAGATAAGCCCATCCGGCCAGCACGTAATAAAACGATCCGCCAAGGGTTAAGAGGTAAGCTCCACCTAACAATAGCCCCAGCCCCATCAAGGCAACTAGGCTGGCAAAAATACGATTTATCGAGGTCACAGTTGAACTCCTATACGCTAAATGGCTCTCAGACTTGGTGATGATAGTGTTAGCCTATTAATTTTAGCCATGCCATATGGAGCAACTATACATTGCATAAAAGCAACGCCATGTGGAGCGAATACCACACCTTCCTCGTTGCCGCGCAAACATTGAACTTCAGCCGTGCGGCTGAACGGCTTGGGCAGAACACTTCAAGCATCAGTCGCGCCGTGACCCGGCTGGAGGAGCATCTGGGTCTGCGCTTGTTCAATCGGATGCCCTCTATGCGATTGACGGACCCGGGCGAGCGGCTCTATAGCGAAATCGCGCCCTTGTTCGAAGGCCTTCAGGAGGTTGAAAGCGCGATCAAGTCGGATGATGGAAAAATTAGAGGACGTATCCGGGTCGTCGGATCGCCCGAGGTTGTGCACTGGTTTATCAACCCGGCTATCGCTCGAATGCTGGAAGAACAGCACGAAATTCATTTTGAAGTGGAGGCCAGCACACGCGTGCCAAACCCCATTGAAGAGCCAGTGGATGTCTACTTCAGTCATCGCCGCGCCGAAGTGATTAACAAGTCGCTGGTTGCTCGGCCAATCTGTTCAATGCCACAAGGGTTATTCGCTTCTCCCCTGTTACTGGCCGGCAGGAAACCTCCCCGTGTACCGGACGATCTCCTGCAATGGCCCTGCCTTGGACGTCAGGGAGAACCCGAGTGGGAGCTGATCGACCCCCAAGGACATAAACACCTGATGCCGGTGCAAGCCATCCTGCTTGCCACACCGAACGATGCGCGCATGGATCTTACTCTGCGCGGACTTGGCATCGCGCAGTTCAATTTGCCCAGCGCCAATGAGGCCGTAGAGAGCGGAAAACTGGTACGTGTTTTACCTGGCTATACCCTCCAGAACATGTCGCTGTATGCTTTTTTACTGTCACGGCGCTTGATTCCGCAGGCGGTGCAGATCTTTCTGCGCTATACCACGGAAGAGGCAAAAAAATACTTCCCCGATTGAGTCCTGACTTGATATCGGTTCGTTAGGGCAGATGACGTACGACCTTAATAATCTTATAGCCTCCTATTCGTTGCATAACCGAGTAAAAACACTATGGGCAATTACTTTCATCATGTTCTTATTGGACTATTGGCCCTGCTTCCTATGGCCAATCCTCTAACTAGCATCTCCCTTTTACTAGGCCTTGGAGGAAAGCTGCCTACAGTAGAGCGTAACCGGCAAATCCTGAAGGCAAGCTTATATGTAGCTCTGATTATGTTTGTCAGCTTCTACGGAGGCAGCCTGGTAATGCAGGTATTCGGAATATCTGTCCCCGGCTTGAGAATAGCCGGAGGCCTGATCGTTACCTACATCGGTTTCGCCATGCTTTTTCCAGCAACGACACCTGACGAAACAGAGGTTCAGAAAGATTTCCTTTCAGAGAAAGAGAAATCAACCCCACATTTCCGCGATCTGTCATTTGTACCTTTAGCTCTTCCTGGTGCAGCAGGCCCCGGCACGATAGCGTTGCTTATCAGCTCCGCCTCTACCCTGCAGTCGACCTACCAGACCCTGCCACTCGTCATTCACCTTGCAGCCGCAACCGTATTCATCATTACTGCGCTTATTTTCTGGATAGCTTTACGATGTTCGGGGCGAATCATGAAAGTGCTTGGTGAGTCAGGAATCGATGCAATTTCCCGCGTCGTTGGTTTTCTACTGGTTTGTATGGGCGTTCAGTTCGTTATCAATGGTGGTTTTGAGTTAGCGTATACACCTATGCACTGAATCATAGCTTTTTATAATAGTGAATTATTAAAGGCCGTTGATACTTCCGCGGCCACATTCGCTAGCACCAGGTGAATGGGTGTTCCTACGCCTATGGAGAACTGACGCCTTGCCGCCCTCAGGAAGCTAGGAGGCCAGACTTGGACAAAATCAACATTGGCCAGTTACGACTAGTCCCACTACAAAACAATGGTTAGTGCGCTGTGAACCAGCTGGGGTGTAGCACCGGAAAATGTTCCTTCAGCCAATCCACAAATGCCTCGACCTGAGGCGCAAGATGCGTTCTGCTTGGATAAAGCACGGAAACCAGGCGAGGCTTTGGACGAAATGCCTTGAGCACTTCGATCAGTTCTCCGCTTGCGAGGAATGTCTCAACGGCGATTCCAGGCGCTTGAACAATGCCGAAGCCTGCAACACCGCATTGAACGTAGGCATTCGACTCATTCACGGTGATTCCACGCCGAGGCGTATGTGGACGATCTTCGCCGTCTACCGAGAAGTGCCAAGGCAGCGGTCTGTTATTTTGACCGGAAAGGAAGCTGACACATTGGTGGTCTACTAGATCTTGTAGGGTTATGGGTGCACCGCAGGCTTGGAGATAACCTGCAGACGCACAGGTCACCATGGTGGCGGTGCCAATTTCTCTAGCCACCATGCTTGAATCCGGAAGTTCACCCATTCGCAATACACAGTCGATGCCCTCGGCTACGAGATCTACCGTACGGTCGGACACGCCTAGCACAAGCTCTATTTCGGGAAATGCCTCGGTAAACCTCTTAAGGTTTTCCATGAAGCTGTGCTGGGAAAATGCAGTCGGGATGTCAATTCGAAGCCGCCCTCGCAACGTCGATCCACTACGGTCAAACATGGAAGTGGTTTCTGCGATGGTTGCCAAAATCTCTTTGACCCGTTCGTAAAACCGCTCTCCCTCAGCAGTCAGTTTTACTTTACGCGTAGTGCGCTGGAACAGACGGACACCCAGCGAGGCTTCCAGATCCTGAATGGTGCGTGTGACGTGCGGTCGCCCGGCCTGCATTGCCTCAGCGACTTTGGTGAAGCTCCCCAACTCCGCTAGCTTGGCGAATACTTGCATCGACTGTAGAAGCTCCATAAGTCTCTTCTCGGGAAGCGAGTTAACTGGATGATTGTTGCTTATCAGGATAACAATCCTGTTGCTTTCTGCACATTTATCCAGGGCCGCGAAACCTTAACAATGTCCTCAGCGTAAAGGAGGAGCTTTGCTCCCCTGCACATTCAAAATTGTTGGAGACAGAAAATGAAAGCGTGGCTTCTAAAAGATTTCGGCTTGGATAATCTCGTGCAGGGCGAAACGGAAACCCCCGTGCCCCGAGCGGGTGAGCTGCTGGTTAAAGTAGGCGCTGTATCACTCAATTTCCGGGACAAGGCCATCGTTGACGGCATCTATGAACCTCACAGGGTGCCCAAGCCGCTGATCCCCGTCAGCGATGCGGCGGGAACTGTCGTGGCAGTAGGTGAAGGTGTCAGCCGCTTTGCTATCGGAGATCGGGTCAACTCACACCTCTACTCCCGTTGGTTGGACGGCATGCCTGGGCCAGATGAACCCAACTACTGCTTCGGCTCGCCATTGCCTGGTGGTCTGGCGCAATACATGATCATCCATGAAGACAGCGCAGTACGTGCCCCCGACAATATGTCTGATGAGGAAGCAGCGACCCTTCCAATTGCTGCTCTGACGGCGTGGTATGCGCTCGTCGACTATGGCCAGATAGAGGCCGGCCAAACCGTTTTGGTTCAGGGTTCTGGAGGTGTTTCTGTTTTTGCAGCACAAATTGCTACCGCTTTGGGAGCCAAGGTTATCGTCACCTCCAGCCGTGATGGCAATCTGGAAGCTGTAAAAAAACTGGGCGCGGTTGCGGGTGTGAATTATCGCACCACCCCTGAGTGGGCAGAGGAAGTTCTGAAGCTCACTGACGGCAAGGGAGTGGATCTGCTGCTGGATGTGGCGGGCGGGGACGGCATCAACCAATCGATTGCTGCGACAAAGGCAGGTGGACGTATTGCACAGATCGGCTTTCTGACAGGCCAGACCTCCGCCTTGAACCTGATGCCTATGATTTTCCGGCAAACAACGATTCGCGGCATAGCCGTTGCTCCACGCTCGTCATTTGACCGAATGAACGAATTCTTGAACGAGCACAAGATTCGCCCGGTAATCGACCACGTGTATCCATTTGATCAAGCACGCGAAGCGTACGAACATCTGGCCAGAGGCGCCTTTGGTAAGGTAGTAATCAAAATCGCGTAGGACCAAGCCGCTTCAATCTCACTCGCCCGCTGCAACGGCAGGCGCGTGAGCACGGCCTTCAAATAAGCATGCGGATCATGCCCGCTGATGGCGCCATACGAAGCGCGCTAAGCGTCTGGATTGCCGGGTCAAATTCAAGGCAAAAAAAAGCCTGCATCTCTGCAGGCTTTTCTCTATCTGGCTCCACGACCTGGACTCGAACCAGGGACCCAATGATTAACAGTCATTTGCTCTACCAACTGAGCTATCGCGGAATGCGCCGTATGTTACTGATTAAAAAGAAGAAGTCAAGCGCCCTCAGAAATTTTCCGCAAATTCCCCCCCTGTTCGCTTGAATACGACGGTTCCCTGGCCAGTTCCAACCAGGCCCGCGCTGCCGGTGGCAGGTGGGCGCTGGCGCGCCAGGCCAGGGCGATGTGCCAATCGGTGTGGGGCTCGTCCAGGGGGATCAAGGCGATGCCGGGGTGTTGGTGTTTGTGCGCCAGCATCCGGGGCAGGAAGGCGACGCCCAGCCCGGCGGTGACCAGGTCGACGATAAAGTCTATTTGCCCACTGCGAGCGGTGACTTTGGGTGTCACGCCTTTACGTTCGCAGGCGCTGAGGATCTTGGCGTTGAGGGCAAAGCCGGCTTCGAACAGGATGAACGGCGAGTCGGCCAGGTCGGTGAAGTCGATGCGCTTGCGCCGGGCCAATGGGTGGCCCATGGGCAACACGGCGATCAATGGCTCGTTGCGCACCGGTTGGTAGTCGAAGCCTTCATCAACCGGTAGCAGCAAGGCGGCGAGGTCAACCTCCCCCGCTTCCAGGCATTCGCGCAGCCTTTTACTGCCGTATTCGGTCAGTTCGATGTCGATGCCCGGGTAGCGGCTGCGGTAAGTGGCAAACATGGCCGCGAACAGCACGCCGCACCCTACCGGCGGCAGACCGATGCGCAGCACGCCGCGCTTGAGACCGCGCAGGTCGTTGATTTCAGCCATCAGGTCGGTGCGTTCGGCGAGCATTACCAAGGCGCGGCGGTAGGCAATTTCGCCGGCGGCGGTGAGTTCGTTCTTGTGGCCAAGGCGATTGAGCAGCGGCATGCCTAATTCGTCCTCAAGGGTCTTGACCGCTTTGCTGACGGTGGACTGGGTCAGGGCAACCACTTCGGCCGCCTGGGAGAACCCACCCTGGCGCACCACTTCGACAAACGCACGCAGTGTTCGTAGGTTCATCAGTATTCCTGTAACGACTGAATGGCAGTGATAAAAGTTGTTTTCATCATGGCATAACTTTGCTTAGGGTGTAGCACTTTGCCCTGTGGAGACACCGTCGATGATCATCTCGTCCGCTTCCGACTACCGCGCTGCGGCCAAGCGCAAGTTGCCGCGCTTTCTGTTCGATTACATCGACGGCGGCGCCTACGCCGAGCACACGCTGCGCGCCAACAGTTCGGACCTGGCCGAGATCAGCCTGCGCCAACGCATCCTGCGCAATGTCGACAACCTGAGCCTGAGCACCCATTTGTTCGGCACGGAACTGGCGATGCCGGTCATCCTCAGCCCCGTCGGGCTGACCGGCATGTATGCGCGACGCGGTGAAGTGCAAGCAGCCAAGGCGGCGGCCAACAAAAACATCCCTTTTTGCCTGTCGACAGTGTCGGTGTGTTCGATTGAGGAAGTGGCCTCGCAAAGCCCGCAGTCGATCTGGTTCCAGCTGTATGTGCTCAAGGATCGCGGCTTCATGCGCAACGCCCTGGAGCGGGCGCAGGCCGCCGGGGTGACAACGCTGGTGTTCACCGTTGACATGCCGACACCGGGCGCACGCTACCGTGACGCTCACTCCGGCATGTCCGGCCCCTACGCGGCGCAGCGGCGCATGTTGCAGGCAGTGACCAAGCCGCAATGGGCCTTCGATGTGGGCTTGATGGGCCGCCCCCACGACTTGGGCAATATCTCCAAATACCTGGGCAAACCCACCCACCTGGAGGACTACATTGGCTGGCTGGCCAACAACTTCGACCCGTCGATCAGTTGGAAAGACCTGGAATGGATCCGCGAGTTCTGGAAAGGCCCGATGATCATCAAGGGCATCCTCGACCCGCAGGACGCCAAGGACGCGGTGAGTTTCGGGGCCGACGGCATCGTGGTCTCCAACCATGGCGGCCGCCAGCTCGACGGGGTGCTCTCCACGGCCAAGGCGTTGCCGCCGATTGCCGAAGCGGTAGGCGATGACCTGACCGTGCTGGTGGACTCGGGCATTCGCTCCGGGCTCGACGTGGTGCGCATGCTAGCCCTGGGTGCCAAGGCGTGCCTGCTAGGGCGTGCCACCGCCTATGCGCTGGCCGCCGAGGGCCAGCATGGGGTAGAGAACCTGCTGGACATCTTCGCCAAGGAAATGCGCGTGGCCATGACCCTGACCGGGGTCACCTCCATCGCGCAGATCGACCGTACCACCTTGGTCTAGTAGTGATGAGGGATGGTGTACGTTGTGTGCGGATAACCGAAGCGTTGTTTATTTGCGACAAACAACTCGCCCCACCGAAATAGTAAGGTTAACCGGGCCGGCAGTAATGCCGGCCCCAATCAGCCAAATAACTGGCGCCATGCTTTAACAGACTTTTCTTACTTAAAAATTAGTTAATTGATTTATAAGGATTTTTACCAACCAAATACACTTGGCATGAATCTCGCTCCAGTACTGTTCAAGCAGGTTCGGCGATGACAAGACGTGCGGCAGTGCCCCGGGGTTATAACCCAAAGAAAAGCGGTTTAAACTGTTTCCAATGTTTTACGGAACTGAAGGATCAGTAAGACGCTTGGCACTCGCCACTCTCATCCCGCCTGTAAGACAGCCCAGTGCTTAGAGGCCACCCGCTTATGAAAACCCCCACCCAGACCAACGCAATTGACTTTGACAGTGCCAAATTGCAACGCCTGGGATTTGGCCAGCCATCCTTACGCCCACGTCGCCCCGCCACCCTTGCCGAACTTCGCCAGCAACTGAACCAGCAGTTGCAGACCAGCCTGGAGCCGGAGCGCATCCTGGGCCTGTTCTTTCGTGAGGTTCAGCGCCTGGTGCCGCTGGACGCGTTGCAATACCGTCACGCCGCCAGCGACCTGCGCCTGGAGTTTGGCCACCGGGGTCATCACTCCGTCAGCTACACCCTGAGCCATGAAGGCGAGCATCTGGGGGAACTGGTCTTTCGTCGCAACCAGCGGTTGCTTGAAGAAGAACTGAGCCAGCTCGAACTCCTGCTGGTGACCTTGCTTTATCCGATGCGCAACGCCCTGCTCTACCGCGCCGCCACCCGCAGCGCCCTGCGTGACCCGTTGACCGAAACCGGCAACCGTGTGGCCATGGACCAGACGCTGCAGCGAGAAATTGACATGGCACGCCGGCATTTGCACCCGCTGTCGTTGTTGATGCTGGACATCGACCACTTCAAGAAAATCAACGACACCCATGGGCATGCCGCGGGCGACAGCGTGCTGCGCGCCGTGGCCGGGGCGATCAAACGCCAGCTGCGCAACGTGGACATGGTGTTCCGGTTTGGCGGGGAGGAGTTTTTGATCCTGCTGTCCAACACCGGTCGCGATGCCGCGAGGATGGTGGGAGAGCGCCTGCGCCAGGCGGCACAAGCCCAGGACTACTGGGTGGAGGGCACGCGAATAGAACTGACCGTGAGCCTCGGCTGCTCGACGCTGCTGGCGGCCGAGTCGGCTGAAAGCCTGCTGCGTCGGGCCGACAATGCGTTGTATGTGGCCAAGCGCGAAGGTCGTAACCGCTTGGCGATGGCGGGGTAAAGTCAATTGTGGCGAGGGAGATTGCTCCCTCGCCACAGTTACCGCTACGCCTCGCTGGCGATGCGCACAGGGCGCTCGCGAACGGCTGGCGCCTTGTCTTTCTCTGTATGCTCTAGACGCATGCAGCTTTCCAGGAACAAGTGCATGTAGTCGTAGCTCTTGCATACCGCCTGGCGCAACTCTTCCTGCAGGGCCTTGCTCGGGTTGGTCCCGGCCAGCGTGCAGATGATTTCCAGGGCTTCCCAAGGGTGGGCGTCATCGTACTGGGCGTGCATCTTCAGCCACTTCATCGCCCGCTTGCGATCTTCCTCAGGGAAGGCGGCAGCATACACACCGGTAGAGCAGACCACGGCGGACCACTCCCCCGTCGCCCCCTCGATCGCGTAGTTGGTGGCGGCAATCGCGACGATCAACGCATCCGCCGAGCTGGTGTGCCAGCACCAATGACTCAGGGCGTGCAACTCAGGCGGCACCTCCTGCGCTTGCAGTTCTTCAAGGCTGACGCCGTGAGCCCGCGCCCAATTGACCCAATAGTCGGCATGGTTGAGCTCCACGCGGATATTGCGCATGAGCCAACGGCGCGCCATATCCTCCCCAGGATGACGGGCAAACTTGGTCTTGGTCAGGTTCTGCGCCATGTACAAGGCAAACTGTTCCACCACCGGCCAACCACCAATCAGGTAGTGGCGCATGGTCTTGGCGCTGAGGGCGTTGTCACGCATGCGCTGATACAGTTCGTGCTCGACAACCCGACGCTTGCTCTCGCTACAGTCCTGGATCAATTGCTGCGCCCAGGCGGGGTAACTGGAGGCTTCCATAAGCGGGCCGGTTCTGTTGAATGTGTCGATCACTGTGGGGCTCCTTTTCAAGTGTGATTGTACAGACCAGCAAATGTTTCAGCGGAAAGTGCCGGGCGCCTTGAATAACAGTGGCTGCGGCCGCTCAGGTCGGCACTGCAAGCTATCAAAGGTAAACAATTGCGGGCGTTCAATCAGGTAGCCCTGAGCGTAATCCACACCTATCTCAAGTAAAGCCTGTTCGATCTGGGGTGTTTCAACAAACTCGGCAATCGTGCGCTTACCCATGACGTGGCCGATGTGGTTGATCACTTCGACCATGGCGCGGTTAATCGGGTCGTCCAGCATATCCTTTACGAAACTTCCATCGATCTTCAGGAAGTCTACAGGTAAATGTTTCAAATATGCGAATGAGGACATTCCGGCGCAAAAATCATCGAGTGAGAAATGGCACCCTAACGCTTTGAGTTCATTAATAAACCGAATCGCGCTGCCCAAATTGGCTATAGCGCTGGTTTCAGTTATTTCAAAACAAATCATTTCCGGTGGAATGTTGTAAGTATCGAATTTCTGACGCAAAAAACCTAAAAAGTCATCATCGCCAATGGTTATGCCTGACAGATTAATCGCACACATGGCCATGGGGCGGCCCGGGCGCTCATGCATGCAACGGGCGATAATCTTGAATACGTTTTCCACTACCCAACGATCCAGGGACGTCATCAACCCGTAGCGTTCGGCCGCCGGAATAAAACTGTTGGGCAAAATGATCCGCCCCGCTTCGTCATGCAGGCGCAAGAGAATTTCGATGTGCCCACTGCCGGCGTCGGTAGGGCCCAAAGGCGCAATTTCCTGGGCGTAAAGGCAAAAGCGGTCTTCCTCAAGCGCAATATGCAGCCGCTGTACCCAGGCCATCTCGCCAAACCGCAGAGACAACTCCGAGTCGTCGACATGGTAGACCTGCACCCGGTTGCGCCCCTTTTCCTTGGCCATGTAGCACGCCATGTCGGCGGCACGCAGGGAGGTTTCCAGGGTGGTCGGGGTTTGCGAGATATGCACCAGGCCGATGCTGACGGTGGTCATGAAGGGCCGACCCTTCCACACGAAGTGCAAGCTCTGCACAGTGTGGCGCAGGCTCTCGGCGATTTTTTCCGCCACCGGCGCCGGGCAGTTCTCCAGCAGGATACCAAACTCGTCGCCGCCCAACCGAGCCAGGGTGTCGCCCTCGCGCAGGTCCGACTGCAGCAACGCGCAGATGTGGCGCAGCAGTTCATCGCCCGCGGCATGGCCACAGGTGTCATTGACCAGCTTGAACTGGTCGAGGTCGAGGAACATCAAGGCATGTCGCCCACTTTGCTGGCGCGCGACCTGTTGCAGCACCTGTTCAAGGCGGAACTCGAACTCGCGACGGTTAGCCAGGCCAGTCAACGCGTCGTGGGTGGCCTGCCATGAAAGGTTGGCGATGTACTGGCGTTCCTGGGTCATGTCATGCAGCACCAGGACCGCACCGCTGACCTTGCCGGCACTGCGGATCGGCGCGCCCACCAGAGTGACCGAGACGGTGCTGCCGTCCAGGCGCTGGATCAGCTTGGAATGCTCGCTGCCGCCGCTGAACTGGCCTTTGACGATGTGTTCAATCAGTGTGAAACCGTCGGGCTCGGCGTTTTCATTCAAAAGCTTGAACAGCGCCGCCAGCGGCAGGCCCTGGGCTTGCTCCGAGCGCCAGTGGGTCAACGCTTCGGCTGCAGGGTTCATATAGGCAATGGCCCCGTCGACGTCGGTGGTAATCACCCCGTCGCCAATCGACTCCAATGTGATCTGCGCCCGCTCCTTCTCCGCTTGCAGCGCATCGGCAAAGGCATGACGCTGGGCCAGCAACTTGTGGGTGCGCAGCAGCGCCAACACGATCAGGCCCAAGGCAGTCGCCAGGTTGGTGATCAACAACAGGCGCAGGATCATCCGCGAACCTTCGCCCAGGGCATCGCTGAACGCCTTGGCAGCGGGCGTCACCCCTTCATTGATGGCCGTGATGCGCGCCTTCCAATGATGGACATCGTCACTGCTGACGTAGCCGGAGGTAATGGCGCCGTGCATCTCCTGAGCCAGCTCATCGAGCTGCACGAGGTAGCCGTCGCCCACCGTCCACAGCTCAATGGCTTTTTCCAGGTAGCTGAAATGACGGAAGTTGAGGTATAGCCAGATCAGGCTGGAAACGTCGTCCGGATGATTACCGCCCTTGAGAATGCCCAAGCGGGCCGCGTCCGTATCGGGGGTGGGACGGTCCAGAGCAATGCGCAATTCATGCCCACCCTGGGGCACGGCAATGGCCTGCTGGTATTTGAGGTAGGTGGCGTCGTTGCGGTTATCGGCGTAGAGGGTCAGGTAGTAGATGGCATCCTTCTGGCCCTTGGACCACAGGCTTTCGCCCGCCACATAGCCCCGCACTGCCGAAAGCACGTAGAGACTGACGCAGCCTAACAATGCCTGGAACAACACGACGGCGATAAAGGGCCAGACAATACCCAGCAGGCGTGGCGTTCCGAGAGTCCGCTTTTGCTTCATGAAGTCCCTTACACATGCACAGCTTGATACGCACGCGAAAATCCGCTCCCGATAGCACAGCCTAAGCTAAATCAACGCACTTGTTGCAAGTGTCCGTACAGTTTGGCGTACAGCCCGCCATCGGCAATCAACTGCTGATGGTCACCATCCTCGGCAATGTGCCCGCCATCGAACACCAGCACTCGGTCAGCCTGCTTCACCGCAGACAGCCGGTGGGCGATGATCAGTGTAGTACGCCCGCTGAGAAACCGCGCCAGTGCCTGGTGCAGGTTGTACTCGGTCGCCGCGTCCAATGCGGAGGTGGCCTCGTCCAGAATCACCACTTTAGGCTCGGCGAGCACCATGCGGGCAATGGCCAGGCGTTGCCGCTGGCCACCGGAAAAGCGCACGCCCGAACGCCCGACCACGCTGTCCAGGCCCAAGGGCAATGCCTTGACAGTAGCATCCAGTTGGGCGATTTCCAGCGCCTGCCAGCAGGCTTGATCGGTGCGGGTGCGGCCCATGGTCAGGTTGGCGCGCACGGTATCGTTGAACAGCGCAGGATGTTGCAGCACCACCGCGACGTTTTCGCGGATGGTCTCCAGGCCGATCTCCTGCTGGGTGGCAGTGCCAAAACGAATGCTGCCGGCCTGCGGCGTGTAGAGCCCCAGCAACAGTTGCACCAGGGTGCTTTTACCGCCGCCGCTGGCGCCGACAATTGCCACCTTTTCACCCGGTGCGATGGCCAGGTTCAACTGGTTGAGTACCAGCTCTTCGCCGTAGCCGAAGTCGAGGCCACGCACTTCGATGCCGACCGTCTCGCGCCCGCTGAACGGGTCTGCGCCGCCTGGGTATTGCGGCTCATCGGCACGCGCCAGCAGCTCGTTGATGCGCGACAGCGCGCCGCCTGCCGCGTAATAGGCGTATTGCAGGTTCAGCAATTGTTCCACCGGGCCAATCATGAACCACAGGTAACTGAACACCGCGAGCATCTGGCCGATGGACAGGTCGGAAAACAGCACGGTGAGCATGGCCGCGGCGCGGAAGATGTCGATACCGAACTGGAACAGCAAGCCACTGGCGCGGCTCGACGCGTCGGTTTTCCATTGGGAATGAATGGCGTAGTCACGCACTTCCTGGGCACGCTGGCCCAGCCGCCCGAGGAAAAAGCCCTGGCGGTTGCCAGCACGTACTTCCTGTATGGCATCGAGGGTTTCGGTCAGCGCCTGGGTAAAGCGTGAAGTACTGTCGTTTTCCAGCTTCTTGAGGTGCTTGACGCGCTTGCCCAACTGCACCGTGGCGTAGATCACCAACGGGTTGAACAACAGGATCAACAACGCCAGTTGCCAATGCATCCACACCAGGATCGCCGAGGTGCCGACCAGGGTCAGCATCGCCACCAGGAAGCGGCTGAGGGTTTCGCCGACGAATTTGTCCAGGGTGTCCAGGTCGGTCACCAAGTGGGTGGTGACCGTACCGCTGCCCAGGCTTTCGTACTCACCCAGGGAGATGCGCTTGAGACGCTCGATCAGGCGCACGCGGATGCGGTACACGATGTCCTTGGCCAAGCGCGCAAACAGCCGCGCCTGCACCACGTTGAACACCAACGCGCCGCAACGCAGGGCCAGGGTGACCAAGAGCATCAGGCCGATATAGCCAGCCGCTTTTTGCCAGCCCAGGGGCAACGCGTGGTTCATCACCTTGAGGGCGGCATCGCCATGGCCCAGTAGCACTTCGTCGACCAGCAACGGCAACAACAGCGGGATAGGCACGCTGCACAGGGTGGCGAGCACGGCGACACTGTTGGCGACCCACAGGGATTTTTTGTGACGCAGGGCCAGGCGGCGAATTTCCGCCCAGGTCAGGCGGTCGGTGCGTGGAGGCTGTTCATACACAGGCAGCTCGCTCCAACCATCGAGCGAGTAACGGCGACAGCTCGGACAGCGGCTGGTAACCATTGGTCAGCAAAGCCAACTGGCCGTTGCGCTCGGCCAGCAGGGTCGGAAACCCGGCAATGCCCAGGTCCTGCACCCAGGTGAAATCGGCCGCCGTGGCCGCGTGCTGATCGGCACGGTCGAACTCGCCGGCAAACTCGATACGTGGAATACCGGCCTGTTCGGCCAGCTCCACCAGCACAGGGGCGAGCGTCACGTCCCGGCCTTCGACATAGAACGCACGCTGGATCAGCCCCAGCAGCTTCCAGGCGCAATCCGGCGCCAGGCTGCGTGCGGTGACGATAGCGCGGCACGCAGGCTCGGTGTCATAGACAAACCCGTCGGGCAATGCGCCTTCTCGCTTGAACGGCTGGCCGGTGGCGTCGGTGACGGCCTGCCAGTGTTCAAGGATGTAGCGCCGGGTAGTCGGCTCCAGCGCCGCGCCGCTGCCGGTGCGCAAGCCGCCCACCACCAGGTGCACGTCCACGCCGGCCGCCTGGGCCTGCTCCACCAGCGCTTGTGCCACCGGGGCAAAGCCCCAGCACCAGGAACACATCGGGTCCATTACATAGAGCAGGCGCGCAGACATGGCTCAGGCCTCGGAAGGGGTTTGCTTGTAGTTGTAACCAATCGGGTGCGGCATGTTGCGGGCCTTGGCCAGTTCGATCTGCTTCTGGCGGTCGATCGCACTGCGACGGGTCTTCTCCGGCAGCTTATCCCAGCAATGGGGGCAACTGATGCCGGCCACATAATGCTCGGAGGCGCGGTCTTCTACGCTCACCGGTGTGCGACAGGCATGACATTGATCGTAGTCGCCTTCGCTCAAGTCGTGGCGCACGGTCACGCGATTGTCGAACACAAAGCAGTCGCCCTGCCATTTGGTTTCTTCCTGGGGCACCTCTTCGAGGTACTTCAGGATACCGCCCTTGAGGTGGTAGACCTCATCGAAGCCTTCGCTGAGCATGTAGCTCGACGCCTTCTCACAGCGAATGCCGCCAGTGCAGAACATGGCGACCTTCTTGTGCTTGGCCGGGTCGAAGTGGGCTTTGATGTAGTCGGGAAATTCGCGAAAACTGGTGGTTTTCGGGTCGATTGCGCCTTCAAAGGTGCCGATGGACACTTCGTAGTCGTTACGGGTGTCGATCAACAATACTTCCGGGTCGCTGATCAGCGCGTTCCAATCCTGCGGGTCGACGTAGGTACCCACCTTTTTGTTCGGGTCCACGCCTTCGACACCCAGGGTCACGATCTCTTTCTTGAGTTTGACCTTGGTGCGGTAGAACGGCTGGTCGTCGCAGTAAGACTCTTTGTGGTCGATGTCGACCATGCGTGGGTCTTTCTTGAGCCAGGCCATCAGGCCGTCAATGCCTTCGCGGCTGCCGGAAACGGTGCCGTTGATGCCTTCTTCGGCGATCAGCAAGGTGCCTTTGATGCCGTTATCGACCATCGCCTGCAACAGGGGCTCGCGCAGGGCGACGTAATCTTCGAGGGTGACGAACTTGTACAGTGCCGCCACGACAATCGGTTGAGTCATGGGTGTTCTCTCCAGGTGGCTACCCTCGTAAGGGGTGAACCGGATGCAAAAAAAACGCGCCGGCTAAGCGGCGCGTTGCGGATTCTATCAGGGTTACCCCATCAATGTCCGCCGGCGCAGGTCGGCGAGGCCGGGGCTGCGCCGATTGTCGCCCATTCTTCGGGCGTATAGGTATGCAGCGCCAGCGCATGAAATTCGCTCATCAGGCTACCCAGGGTGGCGTAGACCTTCTGGTGGCGCTTGACGCGGTTAAGCCCCTCGAACTGCTGGCTGACCAGCACGGCCTTGAAGTGGGTCTGCAACCCACGACTGTGCATGTGGCTTTCATCCAGCACGCTCAAATGCTCCGGGGCCAGGGCGGCAAGGGCCGTTTCGATACGCTGTTGCATGGTCATTCCTGCTTACTTCTTCTTGGCCGGTGCGGCGGCTTTTGGCGCCAGCTCGTTGGTCATGTCTTCCAACAGCTTGTTCACCACCGGTACGGCGCTTTCCAGCTTGGCCTGGGTCATCTGGGCCGACTGCTGGGTCAGCTGGGGCATTTTTTCCAGGACTTTCTTGCCAAGTGGCGACTGGTAGAACGCTACCAGGTCCTTGAGCTCGGATTCGCTGAAGTTGGTGGTGTAGAGCTTGACCATGTCGGGCTTGAGCTTCGGCCAGCCGATGGCCTGGTCCAGAGCGGCGTTGGCCTTGGCCTGGTAGCTGTCCAGTACGGACTGCTTGGCGGCAGGCGCCTTGGTCTGTTCGAAACGCTGGGCGAACATTTGCTGCACTTGCATGTACACCGGGGTCCCCAGCTTGTCAGCATGGGCCAGGGTAAGGAAGGCTTCGGCACTGGCGTTGTGGCTGGCGGTATCGGCAAGAACCTGGCCGCTGGCGCAAACCAGAGCAACCGCGGTACAGATGGCACGAAGACGAGTCATCGAGTTTCCTTTTCTAGCAGGCGAGGTAAGACCCCAAGGGCGACCATTCTGCGCCTAAAAAACCTCGCGGCTCAACCCCACCCCTCGGCAAGCCCTGGTTTCACGGGGCACGAGGGCACAAATGCGCTTTTAGGGAACCCACGCTGGCCGCCAGGGCCTAAACTGACCAATCACGACTGGATAAGGAGGGTGACCGATGAGCCGTATCGAAACCGACAGCCTAGGGGAAGTACAGGTCCCTGATGACGCCTATTGGGGCGCGCAAACCCAACGTTCGCTGGTCAATTTCGCGATTGGCGAGCAGCGCATGCCGCTGGCGGTATTGCATGCCTTGGCCTTGATCAAGAAGGCTGCGGCGCGGGTCAACGACCGTAACGGCGACCTGCCCGCCGATATTGCCCGCCTGATCGAGCAAGCTGCCGACGAGGTTCTGGACGGCCAGCACGACGACCAGTTCCCGCTGGTGGTCTGGCAGACCGGCAGTGGCACCCAGAGCAACATGAACGCCAACGAAGTGATCGCTGGCCGCGCCAACGAACTGGCCGGCAACAACCGCGGCGGCAAGAGCCCGGTGCACCCCAACGATCACGTCAACCGTTCCCAGAGTTCCAACGACTGCTTCCCTACTGCCATGAGCATTGCTGCGGTGCAAGCGGTGAACAAGCAACTGCTGCCGGCGATCGCCACCTTGTCCGGTGGCCTGGCGGAATTGGCCGCGCGGCATATGAAGCTGGTCAAGACCGGCCGTACCCACATGATGGATGCCACGCCGATCACCTTCGGCCAGGAGCTTTCGGCGTTTATCGCCCAGCTCGATTACGCCGAGCGTGCGATCCGCAGCGCCCTGCCCGCGGTGTGCGAGCTGGCCCAGGGCGGCACTGCCGTCGGCACCGGCCTCAATGCCCCTCATGGCTTTGGCGAGGCGATTGCTTCCGAACTGGCCGCGTTGTCGGGTTTACCCTTTGTGACCGCGCCGAACAAATTCGCCGCCCTCTCCGGCCATGAGCCGCTGGTGACCCTGCACGGCGCGCTGAAAACTCTGGCCGTGGCGCTGATGAAAATCGCCAACGACCTGCGCCTGCTGGGTTCGGGCCCTCGCGCCGGGCTGGCCGAAGTCAAGTTGCCGGCCAACGAACCGGGCAGTTCGATCATGCCCGGCAAGGTCAATCCGACCCAGTGCGAAGCGCTGTCGATGCTGGCCTGCCAGGTACTGGGCAACGACGTGACCATCGGCATGGCCGCCAGCCAAGGGCACTTGCAGTTGAACGTGTACAAGCCGGTGATCATCCACAACCTGCTGGAGTCGATCCGCCTGCTGGCCGATGGCTGCAACAATTTCCAGGAGCATTGCATTGCCGGCCTCGAACCCGACGCCGAGCAAATGGCCCAGCACCTGGAACGCGGGCTGATGCTGGTCACTGCACTCAACCCGCATATCGGCTACGACAAGTCGGCCGAGATCGCCAAGAAGGCTTACGCCGAAGGGCTGACACTGCGTGAGGCTGCACTGGAACTCGGCTATCTTACCGATGCCGAGTTTGACCAGTGGGTGCGCCCGGAAAACATGCTCGGCGCCTAAACTGACATCCGCAGCCGCCGGGCCCTGAGCCCGGCGAGCAGCGAAGGCGCCAGCGCCACCATCGCCGAGCCAGTCACCACCACCAAAGCCCCCACATACCCCAAGGCATTGATCTCTTCGGCTTGCACATAGTCCGGCCACAGCCACGCCGCTACCGCCACGGCTACGAAGGTCACCAGGGGCGTCAACGCCAGGGTTGCACTGACCCGCGAAGCTTCCCAATGCGCCAGGGCTTCGGCAAATGCGCCGTAGGCCACCAGCGTATTCATGCAGCACGCCAGCAGCAGCCAGCCTTGCAGCGGGCTCAACTGCAACGCCTCCAGCGGATGTGCCCAAGGGGTGAGCAACAGCGCGCACGACAGATAGATCACCATCATCACCTGCAGCGAATTCCACACCGTCAGCAACTGCTTCTGACCCAGTGCATAGAACACCCAGATGGTGGTGGCGAGCAGGATCGTCAGCACACCGGCGGTGTAGGTGCCCATGGACGTCAGCAATTCCACCAGACGTTGATTGAAGAACAAGCCAAAGCCTGCGATCAGCACCATCAGCCCCACCCCCTGCCCCAGGCTGAAGCGCTCCTTGAACACAAACACACTGGCTACCATCAGAAAGATCGGCCCCATCTGCACCACCAACTGCGCCGTGCCCGGGCTGAGCATTTTCAGCCCAACCAGGTACAACACGTAGTTGCCCACCAGGCCACACACCGCCATGCCCACCAGCCACCCACCCTTGGGGCCAAGCACTTTGCGGCTGGGCAGGCGTTTGGTGGCGGCCAGGTAAACGAACAGGCACGTGCCCGCTACCATGAGGCGAAACCAAGTCACAGTGATCGGGTCCATCACCTGCAACACTTGCTTGAGCTTGATCGGGAGAATGCCCCACAGAAACGCGGTCAGCAGGGTCAGGAAAAAACCGTAGACCCAGCGGCCGGAAGAGATGTGCATGAGTGCCCCAGATGCCAGAGGAAGTGGAGCAGGCATTCTAGGGGCAAGTCACTGAGTTCGGATACGTCACAGTCTTGAATGGGGGAGCTGGCTTGCAAGCGATGGCCATAGGCATCTATATAAATTTCATAGGTTGTTGCAGCCAACGGTAACCACGATGCGAAGCGAGCCGCTCTTGATCTGGCTCTTGATCTGCTTTTGATTTTGATCTTAAGCGCCCCGTTAAACCACGCTGGCCGAACGCAGGTTTGAATTCGTGGGTAACCCGGCAGGACGCCGGGTTAGCCGCCCCGCGCCATGGATGGCGTGTGGCGGCGGCCCACGGATTCAAGCCTGCGTTCGGGCACACCGAGCCTAGGCGAGGTGCCGAGTGGTGGGGCAAGAGCCCTTTGGTTACTTTGGGGCTTTTCCAAAGTGACCCGCCGTCAGGCGGAACCCTAGGTGGCCGTTACCGCAGAAATGGATATGTACTCGCTATTACAGTGTCGCCTGCCAGGCCGCCTTCGCGAGCAGGCCCGCTCCCACAGTTGGGTTGTGGGGTGTCAGGGAGAGAAGTATCGGCTAGTAGGCCGTCATCGCAGGCAAGCCAGCTCCCACATTAGCCCTCCCACACTGGCGCTGTTCCAACCGCAATCAGCGTACGGCTTCGAAGAGTCCGGTGGCGCCCATCCCGCCCCCCACGCACATGGTGACAATCCCGTAACGCAGGTTGCGCCGTTGCAGCTCGCGCACCAGGTGCCCCACCTGCCGCGAGCCGGTCATGCCGAACGGGTGCCCGATGGAAATCGAGCCGCCGTTGACATTGTATTTGGCATTATCGATCTCCAAGCGATTGCGTGCGTAAAGGCACTGGGAAGCAAAGGCTTCATTGAGTTCCCACACGTCGATATCCGCCACCTGCAAACCCTTGGCCTTGAGCAACTTGGGCACCGAGAACACCGGGCCAATGCCCATTTCATCCGGCTCGCAACCGGCCACGGTAAAGCCACGGAAGAACGCCTTGGGCTTGAGCCCCAATGCCAAGGCTTTTTCCATGCTCATCACCAGGGTCATCGACGCACCGTCGGAAAGCTGCGAGGAGTTACCTGCCGTTACCGAGCCATCCTCGGCAAATACCGGCTTCAGGCCGCTGAGGCTGGCCAGGGTGGTGTCCGGGCGGTTGCAGTCGTCACGGTCGACCACGCCATCCAGGATCTGCACCGTGCCAGTGTTCTTGTCCTCGACCTTGTACTTGACCGCCATCGGCACGATTTCATCGTTGAACAAGCCATCAGCCTGGGCCTGGGCGGTGCGCTGCTGGCTTTGCAGCGCGTAAAGATCCTGGTCTTCGCGGCTGACGTGATAGCGGCGCGCAACAATTTCGGCGGTCTGGCCCATGGGGAAGTAAATGCCCGGCACCTGTTCTTTAAGCAACGGGTTGATCAGGTTATCGGTGTTGACGCTCTTCATGGTCAGGCTGATGGACTCCACGCCACCGGCAACAATGATGTCGCTGCAGCCCGAAGCGATCTGGTTGGCGGCAATGGCAATCGCCTGCAAGCCCGACGAACAGAAACGGTTGAGGGTCATGCCCGCCGTACCGGTGCCCAGTTGCGAGAGCACCGCCACGTTACGCCCGATGTTATAGCCCTGGGCGCCTTCGTTGGAGCCGGCACCGACGATGCAGTCTTCTACCGTCGCAGGGTCGATACCGTTGCGGGCCAGCAGCGCATTGACACAATGGGCCGCCATGTCATCGGGGCGGGTCTGGTTGAACTTGCCGCGAAAGGACTTGGCCAGGCCGGTTCGCACGCTGTCGACGATCACTACTTCACGCATGGGCTACCTCAATCTTGTGGTTGTGGATCGAGGATAGAGCCGGGCCAGGCCGACCGCGATGATCATTCACTGCGTGGATGCAAAAGCATGGGGCCTCTATGGTTCTCTGTAGGAGCGAGCTTGCTCGCGAAAAACTAATAGGCGCCGCGTTCACTCAGGAAGCACGCGTTATCGTTGACGTTTTTCGCGAGCAAGCTCGCTCCTACAGGCTATTTCTTTTTCTTTTTGTCGTGCTTGTCGGTTTTATCAAACGCCTCTTCCAGCGCACGGTTGATGGTGCGCAGCACCTTGACCCGCGCCCAGCGTTTGTCGTTAGCTTCTACCAGGGTCCAAGGCGCCACCTCGGTGCTGGTGCGGTCAACCATGTCGCCCACCGCCGCGCGGTAGTCGTCCCACTTGTCGCGATTGCGCCAGTCGTCTTCAGTAATCTTGAAGCGCTTGAAGGGGATTTCTTCACGGGCCTGGAAGCGTTCCAGCTGCGTCTCCTTGTCGATGGCCAGCCAGAACTTGACCACGATCACGCCCGCATCGCGCAGTTGCTCTTCGAAGTCATTGATCTCGCCATAGGCGCGCATCCAGTCTGCTGGGGTACAGAAGCCTTCGATGCGCTCCACCAGCACGCGACCGTACCAAGAACGGTCAAACACGGTGAACATGCCGCGCGCCGGGATCTTCTGCCAGAACCGCCACAGATAAGGCTGGGCCCGTTCGTCTTCGCTGGGCGCGGCAATCGGCACGATGTGGTACTGGCGTGGGTCCAGTGCTGCCGCCACACGGCGGATCGCCCCGCCCTTGCCTGCCGCGTCGTTGCCCTCGAATACACTCACCAACGCGTGCTTGCGCATGCGTTTGTCGCGCATCAGCCCAGAGAAGCGCGCCTGTTCGGTAATCAGTTGTTCCTCGTAATCATCCTTGTCCAGGCGCAGGGTCATGTCGAGGCTGTCGAGCAGGCTCTTTTGGTCCACCGAGGCAAGCAACGGCGCCGGGTTCATGCCGCTGGCCTTGACCTTGGCCTGCTTCAAGGCACTTTGCAGCCCATCGAGCAGGATCTTGCCCACGGTCAGCCCACGGTAATGGGGGTCGACGCCTTCGATCACATGCCACGGCGCGTAATCGCGGCTAGTGCGGCGCAGCACCCGCTCACCGAAATGTACGAACTTGTCGTAGGTCCTGGACTGCTGCCAGTCCAATGGGCTGATGCGCCAGCTGTGCAGCGGGTCGTCGGCCAGAGCCTTGAGGCGCGCCTTCATCTGTTTTTTTGACAGGTGGAACCAGAACTTGAAGATCAGCGCACCTTCATCGCAGAGCATCTTTTCCAGACGTTCGGCGCCGGCGATGGCCTGGTCCAGCCGCGCATCCTTAATCTGCCCATGCACGCGGCCTTGGAGCATCTGGCTGTACCAGTTGCCGAAGAAAATGCCCATGCGGCCCTTGGCCGGCAGTTGCCGCCAGTAGCGCCAGGCCGGTGGGCGCGCCAGTTCTTCGTCGGTCTGCTGGTCGAAGGTGCGCACTTCGATCAGGCGCGGGTCCATCCATTCATTGAGCAGCTTGACGGTTTCACCCTTGCCCGCGCCCTCGATGCCGTTGATGAGGATGATCACCGGGAAGCGCTTCTGCTGTTGCAGCTCGTACTGAACTTCCAGCAAGGCTTCACGCAGGGCCGGCACTTCGGCGTCGTAGGTGTCTTTGTCGATGGCGTGACCGATTTCGGCGGATTCGAACATGGGCAGCTCCGTTTCAAGATGGCTCAAGACTAGCGGATTGGGCCAAGACACGCGCAAGGAAATACAACCCAGCCTTGCCATGGATCAATTCAACGCCTGTTGATCGGCTAGAATGGCCGCCTTGCCTTTGCCCGCTTTCATTTTATGAGCCGCCATGAACCCCATCACCCACGCCCAGCTCGACTGGGATGATCAAGGCCGCCCGCATTCGCGGGTATTCGACGACGTGTATTTTTCCGACCAGTCGGGCCTGGAAGAAACCCGCTACGTGTTCCTGGAGCAGAACCGCTTGCAGGAACGCTTCGCCGCCTTGCCCACAGGTGGGCGCCTGGTGATTGGCGAGACCGGCTTCGGCACCGGTTTGAACTTCCTCTGCGCCTGGCAGTTGTTCGAACAGCACGCAGTCGCCGGTGCGCGGCTGCACTTTGTCAGCGTGGAAAAGTACCCCCTCAGCCATGCCGACCTGCAACGCGCCCTCGCCCTCTGGCCCGAACTGCAACCCTTGGCCGAGCAACTGCTGACGCAATACATTGCCATCCACCAGGGTTTCCAGCGCCTGGTACTGGACAATGGCCGTGTGACCCTGACCCTGTTGATCGGTGATGCGCTGGAACAGTTGCCGCAACTGGACGCCCAGGTCGATGCGTGGTTTCTCGACGGGTTCGCCCCGGCGAAAAACCCCGACATGTGGACCGCTGAGCTGTTCGCCCAACTGGCGCGCCTGGCGGCACCGGGCTCGACCATCAGCACCTTCACCAGCACCGGCTGGGTAAGGCGGTTGATCAATGCCGCCGGGTTCAAGATGAAACGCACGCCAGGCATCGGCCATAAGTGGGAGATCCTGCGTGGGGAGTTTGTCGGTTGGCCCGCCGGCTTACCCGCGCCGGCCCCACGTAAACCCTGGTTCGCCCGGCCACCCGCCATCGAGGGAGAACGTCATGCCCTGGTCATCGGCGGTGGCCTGGCCGGTTGCGCGACCGCCGCCAGCCTGGCCGCCCGGGGTTGGCGTGTCAGCCTTCTGGAGCGCCATGCCGGCCTGGCACAGGAAGCTTCGGGCAACCCACAGGGTGTGTTGTACCTCAAGCTTTCGGCCCATGGCACGGCCTTGTCCCAACTGATAGTCAGCGGTTTTGGCCACACCCGACGCCTGCTGGAACACTTGCACCGAGGTGTCGATTGGGACGGCTGTGGCGTGTTGCAACTGGCGTTTGACGCTAAAGAAACCCAGCGTCAGGCTCAATTGGCAAACGCCTTTGCTCCGGACCTGCTGCATCTGCTGGACCGCGAGCAAGCGCAGCAAAAGGCGGGAATCGAACTGGCCCACGGCGGGTTGTTTTTTCCACAGGGCGGTTGGGTGCATCCGCCCGCGCTGTGCCAGTGGCAGGCGAAACATCCACTGATTGAAGTGCTCACCCACCACGAGGCCCTGGAACTGCGCCGGCTCGACGACCAATGGCAAGCCCGCGCCGGTGACCGCGTATTGGCCAGCGCCAGTGTCGTGGTGCTCGCCGGGGCTGCGGAGATCAAGCGTTTCCCCTTCAGTGCAGACATACCGCTCAAGCGCATCCGTGGGCAGATCACTCGGCTGGCGCAAACCTGCGCGAGTAAAGCGCTGGCCACGGTGGTCTGTGCCGAAGGCTACGTCGCGCCGGCCCGGCTTGGCGAACACACCCTGGGCGCGAGTTTCGACTTCAACAATCAAGACCTCACGCCCACGCCCGCCGAACACCATGGCAACCTGCAGATGCTGGGTGAGATTTCTACCGACCTGCTGCAACGCCTGGGTGCTGATCGCTTGACACCCGAACAGCTGGAGGGCCGTGCCGCGTTTCGTTGTACCAGCCCCGACTACCTGCCCATCGTTGGGCCACTGGCTGACCATGCGGCGTTTGAGCAGGCTTATGCGGTACTGGGCAAAGACGCGCGGCAAGTGCCGCAAACGCCATGTCCGTGGCTGCCGGGGCTGTTTCTCAACAGCGGCCATGGCTCGCGTGGATTGATCACCGCGCCGTTGTGCGGCGAACTATTGGCTGCGTGGCTGAGTGATGAGCCCCTGCCCGTGCCCACCAGCGTGGCCGAGGCTTGCCACCCCAATCGATTTGCCCTGCGCGCGCTGGTGCGAGGCCAGGGCGCTGCACAAAAAAAGCCGGATTAAAGGCAAGGCGGCGATCTGGCTTATAACTTATCGGTCTAAAACTCCACGCATAGCACTGGGTCAGTTTCTGGGTACGCGCCCTTTTGGGCGTATTGAGTGTTGACCCCTCCCCAACGGAAAAACCGGTAAGGAACTTATGTGTGGACTAGCTGGCGAGTTACGCTTTGATCATCAACCTGCCGACCTGGCAGCCGTAGAACGCATCACCCATCACCTCGCCCCCCGAGGCCCCGACGCCTGGGGCTTTCATGCCCAAGGGCCGATTGCACTGGGCCACCGCCGCCTGAAGATCATGGACCTGTCGGACGGCTCTGCCCAACCGATGGTCGACGCCCATCTGGGGCTGTCCCTGGCGTTCAATGGCGCTATCTATAATTTCCCGGAGCTGCGCCAAGAGCTGGAAGCCCTGGGTTACGCCTTCTATTCCGGTGGCGACACCGAAGTGTTGCTCAAGGGTTATCACGCCTGGGGCGAAGCGCTGCTGCCCAAGCTCAACGGCATGTTCGCTTTCGCCATCTGGGAGCGTGATGCCCAGCGTCTGTTCATCGCTCGTGACCGTCTCGGTGTGAAGCCCTTGTACCTGTCGCGCACCGGCCAGCGCCTGCGTTTCGCCTCGGCGTTGCCAGCGTTGCTCAAGGGTGGGGATATCAACCCGATCCTCGATCCGGTCGCCCTCAACCACTACCTGAATTTCCACGCCGTGGTCCCCGCGCCGCGCACGCTGTTGGCCGGCATCGAAAAGCTGCCGCCCGCCAGTTGGATGCGCATCGACGCCAGCGGCAAGACTGAACAGAAAACCTGGTGGACCCTGCCCTACGGCCCCCATGAGGACGAAAAACACCTGACCCTGGAAGACTGGACCGACCGCGTGCTCGACAGCACCCGCGAAGCCGTGGCCATCCGCCAACGTGCGGCGGTGGATGTGGGTGTGCTGCTGTCAGGCGGCGTCGATTCGAGCATGCTCGTCGGCCTGCTGCGTGAAGTGGGCGTGGAGGATTTGTCGACCTTCTCCATCGGCTTTGAAGACGCCGGCGGCGAACGTGGCGATGAGTTCCAGTACTCAGACCTGATCGCCAAACACTACGGCACCCATCACCACCAACTGCGCATCGCCGAAAGCGAGATCATCGAGCAACTGCCAGCAGCCTTCCGCGCCATGAGCGAGCCGATGGTCAGCCATGACTGCATCGCCTTCTACCTGCTGTCGCGGGAAGTGGCCAAGCATTGCAAAGTGGTGCAGAGCGGCCAGGGCGCCGATGAACTGTTCGCCGGTTACCACTGGTACCCGCAAGTGGACGGTGCCAGCGACCCGTACGCGGCCTACCGCGAGGCGTTTTTCGACCGCAGCTACGACGACTACGCGGCGACCGTCGCGCCCCAATGGCTGACCGCCAACGACGCTGCCGGCGATTTCGTGCGCGAGCACTTTGCAATGCCGGGCGCCGACGCGGCGGTGGACAAGGCCCTGCGTCTGGACAGCACGGTGATGCTGGTGGACGACCCGGTCAAACGCGTCGACAACATGACCATGGCCTGGGGCCTGGAAGCGCGCACACCGTTCCTCGACTACCGCCTGGTAGAACTGTCGGCCCGTGTGCCGGCCCAGTTCAAGCTGCCCGACGGCGGCAAACAGGTGCTCAAGGAAGCGGCGCGCCGGGTGATCCCCAGCGAAGTCATCGACCGCAAGAAAGGCTACTTCCCCGTGCCCGGCCTCAAGCATCTGCAGGGCGACACCTTGAACTGGGTGCGCGAGTTGCTGCTGGACCCGAGCCAGGACCGCGGGCTGTTCAACCCGGCCATGCTCGACCGCTTGCTCACCGACCCACAAGGCCAATTGACCCCGCTGCGCGGCTCCAAGCTGTGGCAGCTGGCAGCGCTGAACCTGTGGCTGAGCGAACAAGGAATCTGATCCATGAAACCGAATGCCGCGGCTTACAGCCAACGCTTACTCAAGGGCCAGGCGCCGACCTACGAGCGCCTGCAAGCGCGCCTGGCCGAAGATGGCAGCGCACTGGCCGCCGACCCGATTGCCGTGCATTGCGGCTGGGGCCGTTTGTTGATCGGCCACACCTTTCCCGACCCGGCAAGCCTGGCCCAGGAACTGCTCAACGAGCAGCCCGGGGAGCGCGATATCGCCCTGTACGTGGCAGCGCCCCAGCAAATCCTGGGCATTGACCCGCAGCAACTGTTCCTCGACCCGTCCGACACCCTGCGCCTGTGGTTCACCGACTACCGCCCGGCCACCCGTGTATTTCGCGGCTTTCGTATTCGCCGGGTACAGAGTGAGGCCGACTGGCAAGCGGTCAACCACTTGTACCAGGGCCGCGGGATGCTGCCCATCGACCCGGAACGCCTCACCCCACGTCATCAAGGCGGCCCGGTGTACTGGCTGGCCGAAGATGAAGACAGCGGCGCGGTGATTGGCAGCGTGATGGGCCTCAACCATCACAAGGCCTTCCACGACCCGGAGAACGGTTGCAGCCTCTGGTGTTTGGCCGTCGACCCTCAATGCACCCGCCCTGGCGTCGGTGAAGTGTTGGTGCGCCACTTGGTGGAGCACTTCATGAGCCGAGGCTTGAGCTACCTGGACTTGTCGGTGCTGCACGATAACCGCCAGGCCAAGAGCCTTTACGCCAAGCTCGGCTTTCGGGCGTTGACCACCTTTGCAATCAAGCGCAAGAACGGCATCAATCAACCGCTGTTTCTGGGCCCGGGGCCTCAGGCGGAGTTCAACCCTTACGCGCGCATCATTGTCGAAGAAGCCCACCGACGCGGTATTGATGTGCACGTTGACGACGCCGATGCGGGCCTGTTCACCCTCAGCCACGGCGGGCGTCGCGTGCGTTGTCGTGAGTCCCTGAGCGACCTGACCAGCGCCATCAGCATGACCCTGTGCCAGGACAAGAGCCTGACCCACAAGGTGCTCAAGGCGGCGGGCCTGCAGGTGCCGGTGCAACAGTTGGCGGGCAGTGCTGACGACAACCTGGAGTTTCTCGACGAACACCAGCGCATCGTGGTCAAGCCGCTGGATGGCGAGCAAGGCCATGGCGTCGCAGTGGATCTGCGCAGCATCGAAGACGTGCAGCAGGCGATCGAAGCGGCGCGCCAGTTCGACAGCCGCGTGTTGCTGGAAAGCTTCCACGAAGGCCTGGACCTGCGGATTCTGGTGATCGGTTTTGAAGTGGTCGCGGCTGCGATTCGTCGCCCTGCCGAAGTGATCGGCGACGGCCAACATTCAATTCGCGCGTTGATCCAGGCGCAAAGCCGTCGTCGCCAGGCGGCCACCGATGGCGAGAGCAAAATCCCGCTGGATGCAGAAACCGAGCGCACCCTCAAAGCCGCAGGTTACGACTACAACAGCATCCTGCCCCGTGGCGTGCAACTGGCCGTGCGACGCACCGCCAACCTGCACACCGGGGGTTGCCTGGAAGATGTCACGGCGATCCTGCACCCGACACTGGTGGATGCAGCCGTACGTGCGGCCCGTGCCCTGGATATCCCTATGGTCGGCCTGGACCTGATGGTACCTGCGGCCGACCAGCCAGAGTATGTGTTTATCGAAGCCAACGAACGGGCCGGCCTGGCCAACCATGAACCGCAACCCACGGCTGAGAAGTTTGTGGATTTGTTGTTCCCACACAGTCAGCCGGCTACCTGAGTGATGTGTCGCCTGTACCGGCGCCTTCGCGAGCAAGCCCGCTCCCACAGTTGACCGCATTCCAATGTGGGAGCGGGCTTGCTCGCGAAGAGGCCGGCACAGGCAACGAAGCTCTACCCCTCATCGAAACCATCGATGCCCTCAACTCATCAGGAGTTTCCATGACCCGAACCATTCCCGAACCCGATCTCGCGTACCTGCAAAAAGTGCTGCTGGAAATGCTCGCCATTCCCAGCCCCACCGGCTTTACCGACACCATCGTGCGCTACGTCGCCGAGCGCCTGGAAGAACTCGGCATCCCGTTTGAAATGACCCGGCGCGGCACCATTCGCGCCACCCTCAAGGGCCAGAAAAACAGCCCTGACCGCGCCGTCTCCGCCCACCTGGACACCATCGGCGCCGCCGTGCGTGCGATCAAGGACAACGGGCGCCTGACCCTGGCGCCGGTGGGCTGCTGGTCGAGCCGCTTTGCCGAAGGTAGCCGGGTCAGCCTGTTCACCGACAACGGCGTGATTCGCGGCAGCGTATTACCGCTGATGGCCTCCGGGCACGCATTCAACACCGCCGTGGATGAAATGCCGGTGAGCTGGGACCATGTCGAGCTGCGCCTGGACGCCTACTGCGCCACGCGTGCCGACTGCGACTCCCTGGGAATCAGTGTGGGTGACTACGTGGCGTTCGACCCACTGCCCGAGTTCACCGAGAGCGGGCATATCAGCGCTCGCCACCTGGACGACAAGGCCGGCGTCGCCGCCCTGCTCGCCGCGCTCAAGGCCATCATCGACAGTGGCGAACCCTTGCTGATCGACTGCCACCCGCTGTTCACCATTACCGAGGAAACCGGCAGTGGCGCAGCGGCCGCCCTGCCTTGGGATGTGAGTGAGTTTGTCGGCATCGATATCGCCCCGGTCGCCCCCGGCCAGCACTCCAGCGAACATGCGGTGAGCGTGGCCATGCAGGACTCCGGCGGGCCCTATGACTATCACCTGTCCCGCCACTTGCTGCGCCTGGCGTCGGACAACGACCTGCCGGTACGCCGCGATCTGTTCCGCTATTACTTCAGCGATGCGCACTCGGCGGTCACCGCCGGCCATGACATTCGCACTGCATTACTGGCCTTCGGTTGTGACGCCACCCATGGTTACGAGCGTACCCATATCGACAGCCTCGCCGCCCTGAGCCGCTTATTGGGCGCCTATATCCTCAGCCCGCCGGTGTTTGCCAGCGATGCGCAACCGGCCCAGGGCTCACTGGATCGGTTCAGTCATCAGATCGAGCATGAAACGCAAATGGAGAGCGACACCCGCGTGCCGTCGGTAGACAGCCTGGTCGGCCAGAAGTCCTGACGCGGTGAGTTGATACTGGCAACAAAGGTCCCGGCACAGTAGCATCGCCGGGACCTGACACCTGAGGCTTGTATGCTGATTCCCTACGATGCACTTGAAGTCGACACCCTGACCCGCCTCATCGAAGACTTCGTCACCCGCGACGGCACCGACAATGGCGACGACACGCCCCTGGAAACCCGCGTGCTGCGCGTGCGCCAGGCGCTGACCAAAGGCCAGGCGCTGATCGTCTTCGACCCCGAGAGCGAGCAATGCCAGTTGATGCTCAAGCACGATGTACCCAAGCATCTGTTCGACTGAAAAGCTGCGCCTAAGGGTTGGGCACCGGCACGGGATGAGTAGCCTGGCCCTCGCCTTTGAGAATCTTGCGGTACACCTCGGAGCGGTACACGTTGACGCCCATCGGCGCCTCGATGCCAAACTTCACATGAGTGCCGTTCACGTCAAGGATATGCACGGTGATGTCATCGCCAATGGCGATGGCTTCGCCTATAGCACGGCTTAAGACCAGCATGGCGGTAGTCCTTTTCCAGTAACAGGACCTCGACCATGCCCCCTTCGCGCTGGACCGACAATGGCTTGCGGGCAAATCAGGCATCTCCTACACAGGTAGGTAATTTGCCTGACAGACCCCAGCCAAATCAGGCCTTAACAGCCTGCGCCTTGGCGCGCATCTTGTCGGCCATCAGGGTCATTTCGTCATACAGCAGTTGCGGATTTTTTTGCTTCAACGCCCAAGCCATGCGGCCTTGCTCGTGGGGCAGGATCATGAATTCGCCTTCGGCCACGCGCTGGTAAATGTAGTCGGCAATATCCGCCGCCGAGATGGGCGAACTCTCAAGCAACTTGCCCACTTGAGCCTTCATGGCTGGGGTTGGCCCACGGAATGAGTCGAGCAGGTTGGTCTGGAAAAACGACGGGCACACCACATGCACGCCCACTTCCTGTTGCTTGAGTTCCACCAACAGGCTCTCGGATAACGCCACCACACCCGCCTTGGCCACGTTGTAGTTGCTCATGGCCGGGCCCTGCATCAGCGCTGCCATTGACGCGATGTTGATGATGCGCCCCTTACTCTTTTCCAACAGCGGCAGGAACGCCTTGCAGCCTTTGACGACGCCCATCAGGTTGATTGCGATCTGCCAGTCCCAATCCTCCAGGGACAGTTCAGCGAAGAACCCGCCCGAGGCCACGCCGGCGTTATTGACGATCACATCGATGCCCCCGAGCTTCACCTCACAGGCCTGGGCAAAGGCCGTTAGCTGGCTGTAGTCACGCACGTCGCAGCGCTGGGTAAAGCCATCCCCCCCGGCTTCGCGAACCTGCTTGAGGGTTTCCTGCAAACCGGGCTCGCTGACATCAGACAACGCCAACTGCCAGCCTTCACGGGCCCAGCGCAGAGCGATTTCGCGACCCAGGCCAGACCCGGCGCCAGTGATCATCATGCGGTTTTGCATAGGAGGTAGCCTTGTGGTTCACGAAAGAAGTGACCGGCAGTGTAGCGAAGGTTTTTGCTCTACCCACGCACCATCAGGGTGATGAATGCCCCGGGCAAACCGTGGGCTCGGTCGCAGGCGTGCCTATAGATTAAGTTCAATTTTTTTTAACTGATTAGTTCAAGTTGCGCACGCGTTAAAAGAAATAAGCGACCCATCAAAATGTTTTATAAAAACAATGAATTTTTTACGAAGTGGCAGAGTCGGAATGGGTAAGGCGTCCCACTGTACATGGACGAACCAACGGTTAAACAGCCGGTTTTTGCAAAGAACCTATAAGGAATAAAACCATGAGCCTCATTCTGATTATTATCCTGATCCTGCTGCTGGTCGGTGGTCTGCCGGTGTTCCCGCACTCGCGTAACTGGGGTTATGGACCGTCGGGTATCCTGGGTGTGGTACTGGTTGTTCTGCTGGTGCTGTTGTTGCTCGGCAAGATATAAACACCGCGCTACGCTGTTTGTCGGAGCGAGCAAGCGCTCCTACAATTGAGAAGCAAAAAAAGAGGCCTTCTAGAAGGCCTCTTTTTTATTGTCGGTCAGTTAGTCCGGCTTACCGTCCACGACACCTGCGGTATTATCCAACAAGCTCTTGGTCGCGGTCTGCAGGAACGACTCGAGTTTCTGCTTGAGTGCAGCTTCGTCCGGCGACTCCGGAATCACCTTGCCAGTCGGCTCGGCGCCCAGTGTGTATTCCCACAACTTGGGTGGCATTTCCTTGGGCAATACCAGTACGCGGTCGCCGGTGAGCAAGGCCACGGTCTGGTCGCTGCCCGATGGCTTGATCACGCCGAAACCCTTGTCACCTTCGGGCAGGTTCAGCAGGTCGCGGCCCCAGCACTGGTGCAAGGTATCGCCGCCCAGGCGGCCCATGATGGTCGGCACGATGTCGATCTGGGTGCCCACAGTGTGGTCACGCTCACCGAACTTCTCGCGCATGCCCGGTGCAATCATCAGCATCGGCACGTTGAAGCGACCCAGGTCCATCTCGGTGATCTGCTGCTCATTGCCAAAGCCGTGGTCACCGACGATCACAAACAGGGTTTCCTTGAAGTACGGCTCTTTGCGGGCCTTTTCAAAGAACTGGCCCAAGGCCCAGTCGGAGTAACGCATGGCCGTCAAATGCTCGTTGAGGCTGCCACGGTCGGTGACCTTCTCAACCGGCAATGGGGTCGGCAATGCGTACGGCGTGTGGTTGGACAGGGTTTGCAGCAGTGCGTAGAACGGCTTGCCGCCTTCGCGCGCCTTCAGTTCTTCCAGGCCACGGTTGAACATGTCCTGGTCGGACACGCCCCAGGTCGGGTCGGAGAACACCGGGTCGACGAAGTCATTGCGGCCGATGAAGTTGGTCATGCCCTGGTTGCTGAAGAAGCCCGACTGGTTGTCCCAGGCGAAATCGCCGTTGTAGACATACACATCGTCGAAATCACGCGCACTGAGCAACTGCGGCAGGCCCGACAGCTTGTGGCTGCCTTCCGGGGTCTGCATCAGGTATTCGAAACCCGGCAGGTTCGGGAAGCAGGCCATGGTGGCGAACATACCCTGGTGGGTGTGGGTGCCGTTGGAGAAGAAGCGGTCGAACAGCAGGCCCTCTTGGGTCAGCTTGTCGAAGTACGGGGTGATATTGCCCGGACGTCCCAATGCGCCCACCGAGTGACCGGCGAAGCTTTCCATCAGGATCACCACGACGTTCTTGATCGGCAGGGTTTTCTCGGCCGGTGGCGTGAAGTCACGGCGCACGGCAGCGGTGTCGGTGTCTACCAGCTTCTCTTGCGGCAGCACCAGCATGTCGCGCACGGTCTGGGTGGCCAGTGGTTGTTCCAGCGTCGCCTTCCAGATGTTGGCGCGGTCTTCACCGAAGCGCGCCTTGGCCGCCGCGATCAGCGACAAGGTGCCATTGAGGCCCAACTGGTTGGCGAAGTTCGAGTCAGTGGTGTAGACGTCACCCCAACGCAGCGGTGGCCCTTGGCGCAGGGTGCCACGGATGGCAACCACGGCAACCAGCAGGCAAACCATGAACACTGCGATGCGGCTGTACCACGGCGCCACCTGGCGCGTGCTGACAGTGCCGCCGCTGAACGGGCCCCGTGGGCGCGTTGCGCGGTCAGCGCCCTTGAAGGCCATGCTCAGGATCAGCGTGCCCACGGCCCAGGCCAGCAGGTAACGCACCACCGGGAAACCGTACCAGAGCATGCTCATCACGGTTTTCGGGTCTTCCTTCACATACTGGAAGACCAGGCCGTTGAGGCGCTGGTGGAATTCGCGGTAGAAGTCCATCTCCATCAAGCCCAGGAACAAGGCGATGCTGGACGCGACGGTCAGCCACAAACGGAAGAACCCGCGCGCCGCCATGGCCCGCACGCTGAACAGCGCCAACAGCAGCGGAATCAGCAGGTACATCACCAGGCGAATGTCCAGGCGCAGGCCGTTGGCAAACGCTTCAAGGAACGTCGAGGCCGGCGTATCGAGGATCATCTCGCGGTTGTAGACCAGCAACGCCAGGCGCAGCAGGGAAAACATCACCATCATGACCAATGCGCAGAGCAGCGTGTACGCCAGATGGGATTTGACGGTCGGTTGCAGCAGGCGATTTGAAGCTCGCTGCTGATTCAGGGCGTCCGGGTTTGCCATGTCGTTTTAGGACCCATTGGAAGTTTAAGTTGCGAAATAATGCAGTGGCGTCCGTCCCTCGCCCAGGCTGGCTGGGGTAGGCGGTTAACGCGGTGGCACAAATGGTGCCCGATCGAGGCCGGCAAGGCTATTAATTACTGAACGTAAGGCACGACCCTGCCTTTAAGGGCACTGGAGATAGAGCCCTGGCAGCCGGATAAAGCCGGCGAATTGTCTTGGATGGGATGTGAAAATTTCGTGCGGCGAATAGTTTCGACACACAAATTTAATTAACGCCGTAAACCCCACTGTGGGAGCAGGCAAGCCAGCTCCCACATTGACTGTGCCCGCTCCAAATCGAGTGGGTCGTCAGATCCGCACGTTACCACGCGGCCCGGCGATAGCCCAGATGATCAGGCCCAGCACTGGCAACAGCAGGATCAACAGGATCCACAGCACTTTGGCGCCGGTGCTGGCGCCGCTTTTGAACACGTTGATGATTGCCCAGATATCCAGCGCGAGGATGATCAGGCCAATCAGACTATTAAACGTGGAACCCATGGTGTCGCTCCTAAGTGAGGGCATGCACTTGTAGGATAGTCAGCCTTGGCGCGGGTTCCGTTTTATTTCAGACGTGTACGGCAATCTTCAAGGCTTCCAATGATGGTTCGGCCTTGATGCCGACTTCGGCACACAGTTCCAGTACCCGCGCCAGGTCGTTGCCGAACACCAGCACTGCCTGGATCTCGTCGTCCAGCAACTGGCTGAAGTTCATCAGCACATAACCGCCGTCTTCCGGGCTCAGGGCGCTCATCTGGATCTGGATGCGGTTGAGCGCGGTCAGGTCTTCGGTCTTGGCCAGTTGCTTGGGCTTGAGGTTGAACGCCACGCCCGGACCGAACGACGCGACGATCTGGGCAAACAGGTCGCCATAGGTATCGGCCTGGAACAACACCGTGTCTGGCAGGCTACCGACCACCACCCACTCTCCCAGCGGAATCGGGAAACTGTCGTCGTAGTTGATATCCGGATTGGCCGCCAGGAACGCCGCCGGGTCCGCGTAGGCCTGGGCCGCTTCGTCGGCAATACGCGCTACTTCATCCTCCCCCATGACGCCGGCGCTGATTTTGCTGATGAGTTCGACGAGGGCGGTTTTCATGGGGCGATCCTGTAACGGGCAAGTTTTGAAGGGCGCGTAGCCTACACCAGTTTCTGCAACTGCGCCGCCGTATCCACCGCGCCCATGGTCTGCGCCGCGGCCAGTGCCGTCGCGCCTTGTGCATCGGTGGCCTTGGGGTTTGCGCCTTTACCGAGCAGGTAATCAACCATGTCAACGCGGTTGAACATCGCCGCCATCATCAAGGCCGTACGCCCGTCCGAGGAGGCCGCCTCAACCGGCGTGCCGCCTTCGATCAACGCCTGCACCACCGGCAGGTTGCCTTTGAACGCCGCCCCGGCAATCGGCAACTGGTTCTTGTCGTTGGCAATCAATGGGTCGGCCTTGAACTCCAGCAGCACTTTGACCGCCTCGGCATGGCCGTGGTACGCCGCAAGCATCAACAGGGTGTCGCCATTGTGATTACGAAAGTTGGCCGGCAGGCCTTTCGCCAACAATGCGGCAAGCATGGCGGCGTCGCCGCGTCGGGCGACGTCAAAGACTTGCTCGGCAAACTCGGCGGCTTCGTCTTCGGTCATTTGTTTAGGCTGATCTGACATGGGGGCTCCTTGCTGAGGCGACGGACATAACTGTTTAAGGCGCCCAGTGTCGCGATGGAGTTCCCCGGTGTCATGGCTTTTTTGTCAAAAGCCGCCATAGCCAGAATCAATAACGGAATTGGCCGCCCTGGATCTGCGCCAGCAATTGCCCGGTCACCGGCACATAGCTGTCCGAACCCGGCAACCAGGCGTAGACCGGGTCATTGCCAGCCTTGTCCGGGTCGAACCCTTGCTCCTTGAGCTTCACTTTCTGGTACTTGAACGTGCCGGTGGTTTCCATCTTCACCTTGATCCGCAAAAACAACGGCACCGCATAAGGGGGCAACTGGCCGTGGGCGAATTGCAGCAGTTCGCGCATGTCCAGGCTGGCCAGGGATTCGCTGGGGGTGATGGCGACCATGCCGGCGCGGCCGTTGGTGTTGTCGATCTCGACGCCATAGGCCACCACTTCAGCGATCTGCGGGTGTTTCAGCAGGACGTTTTCCACCTCGGTGGTCGAGACGTTTTCGCCCTTCCAGCGATAGGTATCCCCCAGGCGATCGACAAATTGCGCATGCCCGAAACCGATGCTGCGCACCAGGTCGCCGGTGTTGAAATAGCGGTCGCCTTTTTCGAATACGTCGGTCAGTACCACCTTGCGGTTCTTTTCCGGGTCGGTGTAACCGTCGAAGGGCGACTTATCATCAATGCGCGCCAATAACAGGCCCTGCCCGCCGGTGGGCACCTTGACCATGAACCCGTTGCTGCCGCGCAGCGGTTCACCAGTGTCATGGGCGTAGTCCACCAGCGCCCAATGCTGCAGGCAAAAGCCGATGGTGTTGTCAAAGTTCAGCACGTTGGTAAAGCCGATATTGCCGTCGCTGGCGGCATACAGTTCGCAGATATGCTCCACACCATAGCGCTGCTTGAACTGCGCCCACACACCGGGGCGCAGGCCGTTGCCGACCATCTTGGTCACCTGGTTATCACGGTCCTGCGCACTCGCGGGCTGGTCGAGCAGATAGCGGCACAACTCACCGACATAGCCCAGGGTGGTCGCCTTGAACTTGCGTGCATCGTCCCAGAACTGGCTGGCGCTGAATTTGCGCCGAATGGCAAAGCCGGACGCACCGATAATCGCCGCCCCCCAGCACACGCACAGGCCGGTGGCGTGGTACAGCGGCAAGGTGCAATAGAGGACGTCCTGTGGCCCCATGTCCAGGGCGATACTGCCGAAGCTCACGGCGGTTTTGGTCCAGCGCCCGTGCTTCATGATGCCGGCCTTGGGCAAGCCGGTGGTGCCGGAGGTGTAGATATAGAAGCAGGGATCGTGGAAGAACACCTGCGCGGAACTCGCCGGGTTGTCCACCGGGCTTTCGGCACTGGCGGCCATCAGGTCGATGTAGCCGTCGGGCACCCTACTGCCCGGCTGATCGGCCACGAACCAAGTGCGCTCGGCCGGGATCTGGACTTGATCGCGCACTGCTGCGTAAGGGCTCAGCAATTCGGCACCGACTACAATGGCAACCGGCTTGACCAGGGTCAGGCTGTGTACCAGCGCCCCTTGAGTTTGCGCCGTGTTGAGCATGGCGCAGATGCCGCCCAGCTTGGCCACGGCCAGCACGTTGAGCAGCAACTCGGGGCGATTCTCGATAAACAGCGCTACCACATCGCCCTTGCGGATGCCCTGGGCCTGCAAGTGATGGGCAATGCGATTGGCGCACTGATTGGCGTCGCGGTAGCTGATCACGCTGTCCCCATACAGCAGGGCAGCACCGTCAGGGTTACGCAAGGTGGCTTGTTCGAAATGCCAGCCCAGGCCGCAGGGTTGGTTGGGGTCGGTGACGTTGGCCGCACGCATGCCGCGCACCACCCGTGGGAGCGCCCGAACAATGGCAGGCACCTTACGCAGCATCATGCGCCAGGTGATCATGTCGACTTGCTGATGAGTCATGGCGGGACGTCCCTTTTCTTATTCTTGGTCTGGTCCAGGTACATCGACTGGTGTAGCGGAAAATACGTCAGCGGTTCTTTGGCTGTACACGCGGGATTTGAAAAGTTTTGTATCTCGTGGCGGCCGGCCGATGCTTATCTCCCTGACACCCCACCCTCAAAATGTAGGAGCTGGCTTGTCGGGTCGGCGCATCGCTGCGATGACGAACTCCCAGCCGACCGGGATTTTTCCGAGCAAAAGACGGTCAGTATCATTACAGCCCTCCCCCTTCCAGCCGGAAAAATCACCGGGCAGATAGCGCAAAATGCAGGATGCACGATGGCCCTTCATGCAAATTGCACGAAAATGAAAATCCTATAAATTTATAACCTGCTGATTTATAACGATTTTTTAGAATACCCAATACTGGCACAATCACTGCACCTATCACTCCATGCTTGCCAACTTGAGCCAATGGAGCTGATAGACATGAGCCTGATCCAAGATAAATTCGCTTCAGTATTCTCCAACTACGACGTCACCACCCAGCCACGTCCGGACGGCGGTATCCTGTTGACCCTGCGCAACAGCGAAGGTAAGCAGGTCAAGCGCTCGATCTCTTATCAGCAGCTGCACACTGCCGACCAACTGACTTGGGTGATTAGCGCTATTCGCCGTGACTTGGCCGAACAAGCCAGCGAACTGCCGCAGATTTCGATGTTGCAAAGCCAGAACCGCTTTGCGCTGCCGACCTATCACTCGGCCTAATCTACACCTCTGAAAAAGGGCCGCGACGCTGCTCAGCGTCGCGGCCCTTTTTCATGCCATTAACATAAGCCCTGCCGAACCGCCTCATTCTTTGCCTGCACACGGTTAGTGACATCCAACTTGCCGTAGATGTTGCGCAGATGAAATTTCACCGTGGCTTCAGAGGTGGCGCGAATCTGGCTGATTTCCCAGACAGTCTTGCCCTCGGAGGCCCATCGCAGGATTTCCAGCTCCGTGGGAGTCAGGGGCTTGCCGGACAAGCTCCGGCGTTTTCTGATAGCCGTGGGCACAATAACCGACGGGCGATACGTCTCCTCGGGGCCACTCATTGTTCTCTCCTTATGTCTGCTGATGCGCTGCCATCTTTCGGATTCCTCCTATTGACAGATGGCATAAACATTTACGCTGAACAGAGAGTTACATAACGAGTGGAATCAAAGCGCACGGCAGAGAACAAACAGCTTTACCCTACAAATAATTAAGTTTCTTCCCACAGCGACTTCCAACTTGCCAGGGTTGAACATTCAGTTATCTACGCTTAGTCATCCAGTCCTGGAAAGCGAGTGGCAATCGCATCACAGGTCAACGAGGGCACAACGCCTTGGGCCGTGTTGAACAAACGCAGTGTCACACAGTGCGGGTTCTGGCCCATGTCGAACCAGTGCGGTACACCGGCCGGGATGATCAGCAAGTCATTCTTCTCACAGCGCAAGCTGTACACATAGTCGCCTATGTGCAGCGTAAACAGCCCCTGGCCTGCGATGAAGAAACGCACCTCGTCTTCACTGTAGGTACGTTCGTCCAGGAACTGCGCACGTAACACGTCCTTCTGCGGATGGTCTTGGGTCACGCTGACCACTTCCACAGCGGCGTAGCCGAGGGCTTCGATCTGAGCCTGGTAGGCGGCAATCATTTCAGCATCAGTGGCGCCCTTTTCTATCGGGCTGGGCTGCCAGCGCTCAAAACGCACGCCGTGCTCGGCCAGGGTCGACTGGATGTCGTCGGCATGGGTCAACACTTTGTTCGGGGTGTCCGGGGAGGCGATGGAGTAGACGGCTACATAGCTCATTGCACGGTTCCTTGGTTCGGCTCTTGCAATCGAAGGCCAATGATAATGGCGGCGGCCAGGGCCGCGAGGCTGGCGATACTGAACGTGAAGGTGGGCCCCAGCAGGTTCCAGCTGTAACCGGAATAGAGGGCGCCGAGCGCGCCGCCGGTGCCGGCCAGCGCGGCATAAAGGGCCTGACCCTGGCCTTGCTGGCGGTCACCGAAGCTGCGTTGCACAAAGGCAATTGCCGCCGCGTGAAAGCTGCCGAACGTGGCGGCGTGCATCAACTGCGCCACCAGCAGCAGCCAGAAAACTTCGGCAAATGAACCCAGCAGCCACCAGCGCAGCGCGGCCAGCAGGAAACTGGCGAGCAGCACCCGGCGCACCGAAAAGCGCGCAAGAATACAGCTCATGGCCAGGAACATCAGCACTTCCGCCACCACCCCCAGCGCCCACAGCAGGCCGATTACGCCGCGGCTGTAGCCCAAATGCTCCAGGTGCAGGGTGAGGAAGGTGTAATACGGGCCATGGCTCATTTGCATCAGCGCCACGCAGGCATAAAACGCCAGCACGCCGGGGCTGCGCAATTGCTTGAGAAAGCCATCGCCGGCCAGGCGGTGGCCGTGGCTGGCCGGCTGCGCGTTCGGTACCCAAAGGCTGGCGCCGATGATGCCGGCCATGATCACCACGACCACCACCGGGTAGATATCCAGGCTCAGCCAATCGAACAGGCGACCCATGATCACCACGGTGAGGATAAAACCAATGGAGCCCCACAGACGGATCTGGCTGTAGCGCGAGGTTTGCTTGTGCAGGTGGGCCAGGGTGATGACTTCAAACTGCGGCAGCACCGCGTGCCAGAAGAACGCGTGCAGGGCCATGACCATCGCCAGCCAGGCGTAGGTCTTGCTGACAAAAATCAGGCAGAAGCTGGCCAGGGTGCACACCGCGCCGAATCGCACAATGGCCAGGCGCCGGCCGGTGTAGTCGCCGATCCAGCCCCACAGGTTGGGGGCCACGCAGCGCATCAGCATGGGAATCGCCACCAGTTCGCCGATGCGCGCGCTGGAGAAACCGAGGTGATCGAAGTACAGCGCCAGGAACGGCGCTGTCGCCCCCAGCAGGGCGAAATAGAACAGGTAGAAGCTGGAGAGGCGCCAGTATGGGAGGGCTGGGTTCATTTTATTCAGGGCTGCTTTGCAGCCCAGCGCGAGCAAGCTCGCTCACCACAATAAGCGCGCTCATTGCCCCAGGCGATCACAGTTGGCCCAGTACCGGGGTACTCACGCGCACATCGGCATTCTGCCCGCGGTTGCGCAGCAGGTGGTCCATCAGCACGATGGCCATCATGGCTTCGGCAATCGGTGTGGCGCGGATGCCGACGCACGGGTCGTGGCGGCCTTTGGTGATCACGTCCACCGGGTTGCCGTGCACATCGATCGAACGGCCAGGCGTGGTAATGCTCGACGTGGCCTTGAGCGCCAGGTGCGCCACGATCGGCTGGCCGGAAGAAATACCGCCGAGGATGCCGCCCGCGTTGTTGCTGAGGAAACCTTCAGGGGTCATCTCATCGCGATGCTCGGTACCGCGCTGGGATACGCAGGCGAAGCCGGCGCCGATTTCCACACCTTTCACCGCGTTGATGCTCATCAGCGCATGGGCCAGTTCGGCGTCGAGGCGATCAAAGATCGGCTCGCCCAGGCCCGGCTTCACGCCTTCGGCCACCACGGTGATCTTCGCGCCGACCGAGTCCTGGTCGCGGCGCAACTGGTCCATGTAGGCTTCCAGTTCCGGCACCTTGTCCGGGTCGGGGCAGAAGAAGGCGTTGTCTTCGACGCTGTCCCAGGTCTTGAACGGGATTTCAATCGGCCCCAACTGGCTCATGTAGCCACGGATGACGATGCCCTGGGTGGCCAGGTATTTCTTGGCGATGGCGCCGGCGGCCACGCGCATGGCGGTTTCACGCGCCGAGCTGCGGCCACCGCCACGGTAGTCGCGTTCGCCGTATTTGTGGTGGTAGGTGTAGTCGGCATGGGCCGGGCGGAACAGGTCCTTGATCGCCGAGTAGTCCTTGGACTTCTGGTCGGTGTTGCGGATCAACAGGCCAATGGCGCAGCCAGTAGTGCGGCCCTCGAACACCCCGGAAAGGATTTCGACTTCGTCCGGCTCCTGGCGCTGGGTGGTGTGGCGGCTGGTGCCGGGCTTGCGGCGGTCGAGGTCGCGCTGCAGGTCGTCCAGGCTCAGCTCCAGGCCTGGCGGGCAGCCGTCGACAATGGCGACCAACGCCGGGCCATGGCTTTCGCCCGCGGTGGTGACAGTGAACAGCTTGCCGAAGGTATTGCCAGACATGCAGGGCGCTCCGTGAAATCAGTTGAATCAAGTCAACCGTAATAACTTAAGGCGGCCAGTATACGCAGGCTAACCGACTAGTTCATCCTCGAAACCTTACCGGTAGACGTTGGTCCAACCGGCACCTCTCCAATGATGGCGCTATGATGCTGCGAGTTCTGCTGTTCACCCTCACCCTGTTCACCGCCGTGGCCCAGGCCGCCTCCCCTGTCGTCTTGCAACGCCCGATCAGCCTGGACACCGGCAGCGGCCAACTCTTTGGCTCGCTGCTCTTGCCGCAATCGGATAAACCGGTGCCGGTGGTGCTGATCATCGCCGGCTCCGGCCCCACCGACCGCAACGGCAACAGCGCCGACGGCGCGCGCAACGACAGCCTCAAGCGCCTGGCCTGGGTACTGGCCCGGCATAACATCGCCAGCGTGCGCTACGACAAGCGCGGCGTGGCTGCAAGCCTGGCGGCCACGCCGGATGAGCGCAACCTGACCCTAGAGGCGTATGTGGCCGACGCCGTGGCCTGGGGCAAGTTACTCAAGGCCGACAAGCGCATGGGCCCGCTGATTGTGCTGGGCCACAGCGAGGGCGCGCTGGTCGCCGCCCTCGCCGCGCCGCAACTTGAACCGGCCGGGGTCATTTCCTTGTCTGGCAGCGCCCGCCCGGTGGACCAGGTGATCCGTCAGCAACTGGCCGATCACTTGCCCCCTGCCCTGTTGCTGCGCAGTAATGAAATACTCGATCACCTCAAGGCCGGCCAGGTGGACGCCGACGTGCCGCGCCCATTGGAGGGTATTTTCCGACCCAGCGTGCAGCCGTATCTGATCAGCCTGTTCCGCGCCGATCCGTCGGCCGCCTTTGCGCGCTTGGACATGCCGGCGCTGATTATCCAAGGCACCAACGATATCCAGGTTGGCGTAGGTGATGCCCGGCAACTGAAGCAGGCCAAGCCCGACGCGCAGTTGACGGTGATCGAAGGCATGAACCACGTGATGCGCATCGTGCCCAATAACGTGAAGCAGCAACTGGCCTCCTACAACGACCCGAAACTGCCGCTGGCTGCGGAGCTGGGCCAACGTATCGTCAGCTTTATCGAAGGTCTTCAACCCCGTTAAGCGGCAATTGGCCTCCAGTCCTGGGAAAAACGGCCGATAAGTCCAGAGTCGACAGTAAAAAGACTGTCGGCTCGCAGGGCTTGGACAGGATCGCGCCGCATGACAACCACCGAAACAACACCCGAATCGACCGCCGAGACCCCGGCCGCAACCGAAGCTGGCGCCGCAGCGGCCCTGCCGTGGGCCGACGTTCACGCCGAACATTTCAAGATGCTGCGCCTGGCCCCGCTGGCCACCGACCGCGCGACCGGCGCACGGCCGTTGCGCTTTGTGCAGTTCGGCTATGCCGAGCGCCATGATAAACACCACAGCCTGTTGCGCATGGTCATCCAGTTACCGGGCCAGCGAGTACGGCGCGAGCAGAACCACCTGGATATCTGGGTCGATCACGATAAACACCGCGTGCACTTCGGGCCCGGCAACAGCCTGGAAATCGAGCCGGCCAACCGCGGTATCGGGCGCTTCCTGGTGGCCCAAGGCGCCGCCTGGGCGAAGAAGAAGTGGTCCCACTACCGCGTCGACGGCGTGGACCTGGCCAACAAGGACGCCCTCAACGAAGCCACGCGCCTGCGCCGCGATCACTTCCTGCGTATCCAGGGTTTCGATGTGGCCTACGCCGATGTGCAGCACCTCAAGGGCAATGTGCAGCCCGGCAAGGTCAGCGACGTGCTGGACAGCTGGAACACCGAGAAAGTGCAGTTCGTGGAGATCCTGGAAGCCGCGCAAATGCTGCAACAGGCCGAGCAGAACCTGGCGGAGCAGGAAGTGAAGCTGCGCAAGGAAGAGGAGAAAGTCACCAAGTTCAAGCGTGAAGACAGCGGGCTGCGCTTTACCATCACTTGTCTGGTGGCGTTTACGGTGTTCCAGGCGGGGTTGTTGATCTGGATTGCCACGCACCGCTGATAGATTGAAATGCAATCAAAATGTGGGAGCTGGCTTGCCTGCGATAGCGATGTATCAGTAGCACAAGTGCAAGCTGACCCACCGCTATCGCAGGCAAGCCAGCTCCCACATTGACCGAGTTTCTGCAGTTATATCCGGGCAGCGAAAACGGCCTGGTGTTGGCGGCACTGCTCAGCCGTCAACATAAACACCCCATGCCCACCGCGCTTGAAGTCCAGCCAGGCGAAGTCCACTTCCGGGTACAGCGCCTCGACATGCACCTGGCTGTTGCCCACTTCGACAATCAGCAGGCCCTTCTCGGTGAGGTGGTCCGCCGCTTCAGCCAGCATCCGGCGTACCAGGTTCAGGCCGTCTTCACCGCAGGCCAGGCCCAGTTCCGGTTCGTGCTGGTATTCATCGGGCATGTCGGCGAAATCTTCGGCATCCACGTAGGGCGGGTTCGACACGATGAGGTCGAAACGCTGGCCGGGTAGCCCGTCAAACCCATCGCCCTGCACGGTGTAGACCCGTTCGTCGACGCCATGGCGCTCGATATTCTGGTTCGCCACTTCCAGGGCTTCGAAGGACAAGTCTCCCAGCACCACTTCGGCCTCGGGGAATTCATAGGCACAGGCGATGCCGATGCAACCGGAGCCGGTGCACAGGTCGAGGATGCGTGCCGGCGGCTGGGCCAGCCAGGGTTCGAAGCGGTCTTCAATCAGCTCGCCTATGGGTGAACGCGGGATCAATACGCGCTCATCGACGATAAACGACATGCCGCAAAACCAGGCTTCGTTCAACAGGTAGGCCGTCGGCACTCGCTCATGGATACGGCGATGCAGCAAGCGCTGCACGTGGGAGATTTCCTCTTCTTCCAGGTTGCAATCCAAATAGCTGTCGGCGATTTCCCACGGCAGGTGCAAGGCGCCCAGCACCAACTGCCGGGCTTCGTCCCAGGCATTGTCGGTGCCATGGCCAAAAAACAGGTCTTCCCCATGGAAACGGCTGACAGCCCAACGGATATGGTCGCGCAAGGTGCGCAGGCGGGAAGTGATCACGGGGGCAAGCTCCTGGAAAAAACGACTGGCGATTCTAACAGCCTTCACCTGTACCGACGATGTACGAAAAACCTGGCGCCGTACGTCGGATTTCATCCAATCTGCCCGCATTGTGTTAAACAGGCCTGCCTCTTGACATGGCTGCACGCCAGCAACGGCGTACCTTACGATAGTAGCGATTCACAGAAGCGCTCAGCCAGTGGACAATGTCGCAAAAGCCCCACTCACAGGAGCCCCAGAATGTCCGTTCCAAAGACGATGTTTCAACTCAGCGGTCGCGGTTACGCAGCAGCCAACCTCAATCATGCGACCCTGGTGATCATCGACGCCCAGAAAGAATACCTCAGCGGCCCGCTCGCCCTCTCCGGCATGGACGCGGCGGTAGAGAACATCAAGCAGCTTGTGACCGCAGCGCGCGGCGCCGGGCGCCCGATTGTGCATGTGCGCCACCTGGGCACCGTGGGCGGCCTGTTTGACCCCCAGGGCGAGCGCGGCGAATTCATTCCGGGCCTTGAGCCTGAGGGTGACGAAACCATCATCGGCAAACTGCTGCCCAGCGCCTTCCATGGCACCGGCCTGGAAAAGCACCTGCAAGACCTCGGCTCCCTGGACCTGATCGTCTGCGGTTTCATGAGCCACTCCAGCGTCAGCACCACCGTGCGCGCGGCCAAGAACCTGGGCTTTCGCTGCACCCTGGTGGAAGACGCCTGCGCCACCCGCGACCTGCCCTACAAGGGCGGTATCCTGAGCGCCGAGCATGTGCAGCAAACCGAAATGGCCATCATGGCAGACAACTTCGCCACCCTGGCGCTGGCCAAAGACTTGATCTGATCCTGCTGGCGGTGAGCGGCGTGTTTATTGCTCCGCTCATCCGCAAAGCCCTTTCATTTGGCGCATTTACCTCTACCCCCGGAACAACCTGTGTATCTTCCGGTCGAAGGGCCGATACCCTGGAGGAAAGGTCGGAATGAAGATATCCGATGGTTTTGATGCTCGTCGCTTGCGCCCCAAGGGCCCGAGCAATTGGCGTCTGCGCCTGGTAGCGTGCATGGCCGCGTTGCTGGCGATAGTAGGCTTGTTGTTGGCGGGCGCTGGTGGCGCCGGCCTGTTTGGGCATTCGCCCGCCCTGGGCGAACTGAATGCCAGCCCGGGCGGCTCGGCACTTCTGCTGGGGATCGGCTTGCTGGTGCTGTGGTTGGGCGTGTGGCTATGGCGTCGCAGCCGTCGGAAAATGCGCCAGCCGCTGTCGTTGAATATCGCCTCTCACCTGATGAAAAAGCACGACTGATGGCGCTTGGATAGCGTTTCCTGCGCCCTGGCCGCCGCGATTTAGGTAAACTGCCCGCCCTTCGCGGAGGCTGACATGCAAGACGACGATTTTTCCCTGTTCAAAAACGAGCTGCGCGGCGTCAAGCCGATCAAGCACGACCGCGCCGACACCGGCAAACCCAAGACTGACCGGGCGCAGATCGCCAAGCTGCGCCAGGCCGCGACCGTGCGCACCGATGCCACCACCGTGGATGGCCTGTCTGACCAGTTCGTGATCGACGTCGGCCCCGAAGATGAACTGATGTGGGCCCGCGACGGCGTGCAGGAAAGCCAGATGCGCAAGCTCAAGGCTGGCCAGATCCCGTTCGAAGGCAGCCTCGACCTGCACGGCATGACCGTGGAAAAAGCCCGGGAAACCCTCTGGGCCTTCCTGGCCGAAGCGACCAAATTCGAAATCCGCTGCGTGCGCGTCACCCACGGCAAGGCGGTGCGGTTGGACGGCAAGCGGCCGATGATCAAAAGCCACGTCAATACCTGGCTGCGCCAGCATGCCCAGGTGCTCGGCTTTACCTCCTGCCAGGCTCGTCACGGCGGTGCCGGCGCGGTGTATGTGATGCTCAAGCGCACCATGATGGAAGGGCGCGACGAGTAACAAGTGCCATCGTCAGGCTTGCAGCGATGTGTCCGCCACCGTAACCTTGCGCTTTGCGAAAATCCCACAGGTAGTTTCATGTCCCTGGAACAGAATTACACCGCGATCCTCGGCCAACTCGGCGAGGACGTGTCCCGCGAGGGCCTGCTCGACACGCCAAAGCGTGCCGCCAAGGCAATGCAGTACCTCTGCCGCGGTTATGAACAGACACTCGAAGAAGTCACCAACGGTGCCTTGTTCAGCTCTGACAACAGCGAAATGGTGCTGGTCAAGGACATCGAGCTGTACTCGTTGTGCGAGCATCACCTGCTGCCGTTTATCGGCAAGGCCCACGTGGCCTATATCCCGAGCGGCAAAGTGCTGGGCCTGTCGAAGGTCGCGCGTATTGTCGACATGTATGCGCGCCGCCTGCAGATCCAGGAAAACCTCAGCCGCCAGATCGCCGACGCCGTGTTGGAAGTCACAGGCGCCCTGGGCGTGGCCGTGGTGATCGAGGCCAAGCACATGTGCATGATGATGCGCGGTGTCGAGAAACAGAATTCGTCGATGATCACCTCGGTGATGCTGGGTGAGTTCCGCGAGAACGCGGCCACCCGCAGCGAATTTCTCAGCCTGATCAAGTAACCGGCCAGGCAGGAAAAAACCGGCGTTCATCGCCGGTTTTTTTTCGCCTGCAGAAATCAGGTAAGCTGCGCCCCCTCAGTCATGGGCAAGAGGTTTCAGCCATGTTCGTCAAAGCACTTCGAGTGGGCCTCGGCCACGTCATCATCGCGGGCGACTTTCTTACCCGCCCACGTAAAAAACAACGCCCGGCGGAGCAACAGGCCAAGGTCAATGCTGCAGCCAAGGACCTGACCCTGTATCAGTTCCACGCCTGCCCGTTCTGCGTGAAGACCCGTCGCACCCTGCACCGCCTGAATGTGCCGGTGGCGCTCAAGGACGCGAAGAACAACGAGCAGGACCGCCAGACCCTGCTGGAGCAAGGCGGCAAGATCAAAGTGCCGTGCCTGCGCATCGAAGAGAACGGCCAGACCACCTGGATGTATGACTCCAAGGTCATCATTGACTACCTGGACAAGCGCTTCGCTGCGATCTGAAGCCCACGGCGGTCAACCGCGGTGCCCGCATCGCAGGCAAGCCAGCTCCCACATTTGCGCTGCGGTGCTATTAAGTCGGTATTGTCAGGTCGAGATCCAGCAATGCCGAACCCAGGCACTTGCCGTGGGCGTCCAGGGCCAGCGACCGGGTTACGCCGCCGCGCAGGATTCCCGGCAGGACGAAGTTCAGCGCCTGCACGTTCGGCAACTCATGACGCTGAACCGGTGCCGCATCGGGATCGCGTAAATCGGCAAAGAACTCGGCCACGCGCTCAGCCGTCAGCTGTTCACACAGCAACGGATAATCCTCGGCGCGATAGGCAATGATCGAGATGTTCGACGTATCGCCCTTATCCCCGGTGCGGGAATGGGCCAGCCTGTGCAGTTTCATTCTTCAATCCTCGGTTTGACCGCTTCACGGGGCAACAGCAACGACGCCACCGCCACCACCTGACGCACGCTCTTGCTCGCCCCACCGCCGCCGGCCGGGCCGTTGGTGTAGAGGGTCTCCACTTCATTGCCGATCCGCACGGCGTCGCTGCGCTCGTCACACCGGGCAGCGACCCGCAGGCGCACTTCCCAAGGCTCGACGCTGCTGCGCAGGCCGTGCAATGAGTCCATGCCGATCAACTCGGCGCGCAGGTCCTGCATGTTGACGCCGATCAACGCCAGACGTTTGAGCACCACTTCCCGCGCCAACTCAGCCCGTGCGACAGCACCGGGACCGCCGTAAGACATCTGCCCTTCACCAATCCAACCGTCCAGATAACCGACGCTGACCTTCAGCTGCTCAGGCCGGGCACGCCCACTGGCTCCCTGGGCACGCACCCGGTCCACGCCCTCCTCGACAAACCCGACCTGGGAAAAGTCGGCCGTCACATCCGGGGTCAAGTAGGCTGCCGGGTCGTGAACTTCATAAATCAGTTGTTCGGCGCAGGTCGCGCGGCTGACCCGCCCACCGGAGCCTGCCACCTTGGTGATCACTGCATTGCCGTCGGCGTCGACCTCGGCCAGGGGAAAGCCGAGGCGTGCCAGATCCTCCACATCCTTGAAGCCGGGATCGGCGAAATAACCGCCACTGACCTGCCCCGCGCACTCGAGCAAATGCCCCACCAACGTGCCCCGGCCCAGTCGCGGCCAATCATCGAAGGCCCAGCCGAACTCGAACATCTGCGGCGCCAGGAATAGCGAAGGGTCGGCCACGCGCCCGGTGATCACCACATCGACGTCGGCGTGCAACGCGTTAAGAATGCCCTCCACACCCAAGTAGGCATTCGCGGAAATCAGCCGCTCGCCCAATGCACCTACGGTCTGGCCATTATCCAGCAACTGCTCGGCAGACAAGGTATGCAGCACGTCATCCCCGACCACCGCCACAACCTTGAGGCCCAGGCCCAGCTCGCCGGCAATGCGCCGCACTTCCCCGGCCGCCGCCAACGGGTTTGCCGCCCCCATGTTAGTGATCACGCGCAGGCGACGACGCCCCGCCCCCTGCCCTACAAAGGGCAAGACACGGCGCATGCGCTCAGCGAGCAGCGGGTCATAACCGCCCTGCGGGTCGCTGATGCGCGCCTGTTGCGCCAGGGCGATGGTGCGTTCGGCCAGGCATTCGAAGACCAGGTAATCCAGGTCGCCGTGTTCGGCCAGTTCCACCGCAGGTTCTATACGGTCGCCGGAGTAGCCGGCGCCGGAGCCGATGCGCAAGGTGTTCATCTCAAATCACTCCCAGGAGCAACGCCGTCAGGGTCATCAACACCGAGGCGGCAAACAGGAAAGGAATGGTGAAGCGCTGGTGATCGGCCAGTTCGATCTTGCACAGGCCCACCAGCAGGAAGGTCGCAGGGGTCAGCGGGCTGACCGGAAAACCGGTGGTGTGCACGCCCAGCAACGAGGCCTGGGCCACTTGCAGGGGGTCGACGCCAAGCGCTTTGCCGACTTCGGCGATCACCGGCATCACGCCGAAGTAGTAAGAGTCGGGGTCAAACAACATGCTCAGGGGCATGGACAAGAAGCCCACGACGGCCGGGATCAACTTGCCGTGGCCCGCCGGGATCTGCGCCACCGCCACTTCGGCGATGGCCTTGAGCATGCCGGTGCCTTGCATGATGCCGGTAAATACCCCGGCGGCGAGCAGGATACTGGCCATGGTCAGGGCGGTTTTCGCATGGGCGTCGATGCGCGCACGCTGGGCGTCCACGTTGGGATAGTTGATGCACAACGCAACCACGGTGCCGAGCATGAACATTACCACCGGGTCCACCCAGCCGGCGATCATCACCACCATCACCAGCACGGTCAGCATCAGGTTGACCCAGAACAACCGTGGACGACGCAGCGTGATGTCGTCATCGCTGAGCACTCGTTGCGGCACCGCCTCCACGCTGGAACCGGCGCCCAGGCCCAGGCGTTTTTCTTCGCGATGGCCCAGCCACCAGGCGCAGGCGAAGACAAAGATCAGCCCGACGATCTGCACCGGGATCAGCGGCTGGAACAGGTCGGCCACCGGCACATGCAGCGCCGCCGACGAACGCAGCACCGGGCCGGTCCAGGGCAGGAAGTTGACGCCTGCGGCCATCGCACACACGCAGGCGAGGATGCGTTTATCAATGCCCAGCCGCGTATACAACGGCAGCATCGCCGGCACCGTCACTAGAAAGGTCACCGCGCCAGAGCCGTCCAGGTGTACCAGCAACGCCAGGGTCGTAGTACCCACCACAATTCGTGTAGGACGCGTCCCGACCGTGCGCAGGATGCGATCAATGATGGGATCGAGCATGCCCGCGTCAGTCATGATCCCGAAAAACAGGATCGCGAACACAAACATGCCCACCACAGGGGCGACGTTCTTGATACCGGTAATGATGAAGGCGCTGGTTTGCAGGCCGAATCCACCGATCAGCGCGGCAATGATCGGCAAGGCGATCAAGGCCACCAGCGGCGAGAGACGTTTGCTCATGACGGCAGCGAGCAGGCACAGGATGGTGATGACACCCAGGGTTGCGAGCATGGGTTACTCCAGAGCGGCCTTGTTGGCCGGTTATTGTTTTCCCTGGAGTATTGGAAGCGGGTTAGTCTTTGTAAATTGGAATATTCGGCCTATAACGTTCGGAAAAACAAAATGAAGAACTCGATCCAGCACATCCAGGCCTTCCTCGCGGTGGCCCGCACTGGCAGTTTCACCAAAGCGGCCAGCGAGTTACACCTTTCGCCGTCGGCCCTCACCGTGCAGGTGCAACAACTGGAAGACTGGCTCGGCGTCGCCCTGCTCGACCGCAGCCCGCGCCACGTGAGCATTACCGCTGCGGGCCAGGATGCGCGCGGGCCCATGGAAAAACTGCTGCTGGACCTGGACAACATCGTCACCGGCTCCCGCGACCTCGCCGCCTTGCGCCGCGGCGTGGTGACCATTGCTGCCCTGCCCTCAGTCTGCGCAGGCGCTCTGCCCCCGGCCTTGCGCCTGTTTCGCCAACGCTTCGCCGGCATCGAAGTGCGCCTGCATGACCTAGTGGCCCAGCGCATTCATGCAAAGGTTCGCAACGGCGAAGTCGATTTCGGCATCGGCGTGCGCGCCCGCCTGAGCCACGGGCTGGACTTCGTGCCCGTGCTTAATGATCGTTTGTGCGCATTTGTGCCGTCAGGCCATGCGCTCGCCCGCCATCGCCAACTGACGCTGGAACAATTGGCGGACCAGCCGATCATCCTGACCGGGCGCGATAGCAGTGTGCGCGAGCAAGTGGACACGCTGTTCGATGAGACACGGCTGACGCTGAACGCCGGCATGGAGGCCAACTACATGTCGACCGTATTGGCCTTGGTGCGCCAGGGCCTGGGCATCAGTGTGTTGCCGGAGTCAGCGGCCGATAGCCTGGAAGGTTTGAAGCGGATCAGCATCGATCATCCCGGAGTGAATCGAGAGATCGGGTTGATCAGCCGTAGCGGGATGGGCTTGAGCCCGGCGGCGCAGCGCTGCTTTGAACTGCTCAACAAAGCACTGCCTGACACGCCGCCGCGCTGAATGTGGGAGCAAGCTTGCCTGCGATGCAGACACCTCGGTTTAGCCGGGGCGCCAGGGTGACGCTATCGCAGGCAAGCCAGCTCCCACATTGGACCGAGGGAGTCAGTCGAGCATCGCCACGTACTTGGGATGACTGGCCACGCGCTGCAACCACGCCTGCACCGCCGGATACGGCGCCAGGTCAAAGCCGCCTTCATGGGCCACATGGGTGTAGGCATACAACGCAATATCGGCAATGGAAAACTGCTCGCCCACTAAATAAGGCGTGGCTTGAAGCTGACGCTCCATCACTCTCAAGGCCTTGTAACCGCCTTGGTGGGTGGTCTTGTATTCTTCCAGCCGATCCTCGGGCATGTTCAGGTAGAACTGAATGAACCGCGCCACCGCAATGTAGGGCTCGTGGCTGTATTGCTCGAAGAATTGCCACTGCAGGACTTGCGTGCGCAGGCGCGGTTCGGTCGGCAGGAATTCGCTGCCATCGGCGAGGAAGTTGAGAATCGCGTTGGACTCCCACAGGCAGGTGCCATCTTCGAGCTCCAATACCGGGACCTTGCCATTGGGGTTCTTGGCCAGGAACTCAGGGGTCTGGGTATCGCCCTTGAGGATATCGATATCGATCCATTCATACGGGATGCCCAACAGATTGAGCATCAATTTGACCTTGTAGCAATTGCCCGACTTGTAATCGCCATAAACCTTGTACATGGGGCTCCCCTTTTTCGCCGCGCTGACCGAATGCTTGCGCCCACAAGGTGCGGGTATCGAAGGCTTGTTTCAAGGCGTCGTGCAGAATAAATCCCTTGGCCTGGGCCTTTCATCCCTTTTCGCCGAGACAATCGAAAACATTATTTGCTTTATTTGTATACAAAAGCATAATTCGCTTCGTGCGAGTTCCTGACCTTTTGGTCAACAAAACCCGCCAGTACCTCAAAGCGCTGTTGCCCACTCATGTGACCGGCGCTGGAAATAACAATAAAACGATTGAGGAGTACTCGCTGTGGATAGCCGCAAAACCGAAGCCCCTACGTTGGACCTGGCCGCGCCCCGAGGCGGTTGGCTGGAACGCCTGTTCAAACTGCGCTTGCATGGCACCACAGTGAAGACCGAGCTGATCGCCGGCCTCACCACCTTTATCACCATGGCCTACATCATCTTCGTCAACCCCAACATCATGGCCGATGCCGGTATCGACCACGGCGCGGCTTTCGTCGCCACCTGCATCGCCGCGGCGCTGGGTTGCCTGCTGATGGGCCTGTACGCCAACTGGCCAGTGGGCCTGGCGCCGGGCATGGGCTTGAACGCGTTTTTCACCTACACCGTGGTCGGCACCATGGGTTACAACTGGGAAACCGCCCTCGGTGCGGTATTTGTCTCGGGTGTGCTGTTCATGATCCTGACGCTGTCGCGTATCCGCGAATGGTTGCTCAACAGTATTCCGGTCAGCCTGCGTCATGCCATGGGCGCGGGCGTGGGTCTGTTCCTGGGGGTGATCGGCCTGAAAACCGCCGGCATTATCGTCGACAGCCCGGCCACCCTGATCAAGCTCGGCTCCCTGCATGAACCCGCCCCACTGCTGGCGGCGGTGTGCTTCCTGCTGATCGCCATCCTCAGTTACCACCGCGTATTCGGCGCGATCCTGATCAGCATCATCGCCGTGACCCTGGCGGGCTGGGGCCTGGGCCTGGTGCATTACAACGGCATTCTCTCCACCCCACCGAGCCTGGCACCGACCTGGATGGCCATGGACGTGATGGGTGTGTTCAATGTGAGCATGATAAGCGTGGTATTTGCCTTTCTTTTTGTACACATGTTCGACACTGCCGGTACACTGATGGGCGTTGCCCAACGCGCCGGGCTAGTCAAGGCAGACGGCAAGATCGACAACCTGTCTCGCGCCTTGAAGGCTGACAGTGCGTCCAGCGTGTTCGGCGCCATGGTCGGTGTACCGCCGGTGACCAGCTATGTAGAAAGTGCCGCCGGTGTGGCTGCTGGCGGCCGTACGGGTTTGACCGCGGTGACCGTGGGCATATTGTTCGTGGCGGCGATGTTTTTTGCGCCGCTGGCCGGCATGATTCCCGCCTACGCCACCGCGGGCGCGTTGATTTACGTTGCGATGCTGATGATGGCGAGCATGGCCCATATCAACTGGGATGAAGCCACCGACAGCATTCCGGCGATCGTCACCGCGATCATGATGCCGCTGACGTTTTCGGTCGCCGACGGAATCGCCCTGGGTTTTATCACTTACGTGGCGTTGAAAGCCGGCACCGGCAAGTACCGCGAGATTTCCATCAGCCTTTGGGTGCTGTGCGCGATCTTTATCGCCAAGTTCATCTTTCTGTAGTTCGGGAAGGGCTGAAAAACCGCCTCACCTTCGGGTGAGGCTTTTGCATGAAAGGGAGGAATGTAAATGACCTTGGAAACCTGGCTGCTGTTCAGCGGCGCTGCGCTGGTGGTGATCCTGATCCCCGGCCCGCTCTCATTGCTGATGATCAGCAACAGCCTTAACTATGGCCTGCGCCGCTCGTACCCGGCGTTTCTCGGTGGTGTGTTTGCCTCGATCTGCCTGTTGAGCGCCTCGGCCCTGGGCCTGGGCGCACTGTTACTGGCGTCCGAACAACTGTTCAGCGCGCTCAAAATTGTCGGCGCACTCTACCTGTTCTACCTGGCGTGGCAGAGCTGGCAGCAATCGCGCCTGCCCAATGCAGGCGCTGAAGTTCCGCACGCTGCGCCAGTACCACGCTTTCGTGCATTGTTTGGCCGGGCTTTTGTACTGGGCGCCAGCAACCCCAAGGACATCCTGTTTTTCGCTGCCTTCCTGCCGCAATTTCTCAGCAGCCAGCAACCGTTCCTGCCGCAGTTGCTGGTCATGATCGTCACCTGGACGCTGCTTGATCTGCTGTGCAAGTTGGCTTACGGCTTGGGCGCCCATGGCGCTGCGCGCTATTTGCGCAGCGGCTCGGGCCAGAGCTGGTTCAATCGGATCAGTGCCGCACTGTTTGGTGGCGCCGCAGCAGCGGCACTCGTCAACGCTAGGGGACCAATTTGACGAAGTAGACGCTGGGGTTCAGATTGCCCTTCGTCGCCCATTGGATACCCGCCACGATCCGCACCAAGCGCTGTTCTTGCAGCGCGCTGTCGACCGCTTTCAATAGAAGAGAGTCGGGGTGTAATTTAATTGCGAACCGAATCCACTTGTCCGTCAGCTTGGTTCTCAATGTCATTCGCCCCGTCTCAAGCCATTGATAGGCGACATAGTAAATTTTGTTCGAATGACGATGCGTCACAACTGATTCGTGGCTGAATTCTCCAGTGGGTGTCCCCTGCCGCCGCAAAGACAAATCCTGGACGGCGAAGCCCTGCTGCTCCAGCACGGCTCTGACGGCAGAGCGCTCTGCCTCGAGCCGCTGCGTCCTGACCGGTGTGACGCCAAATTGAAGGCGCGGATCCAACGGGTGAGGCGGCGTGAAGTCAACACGCGTGAAGCCTGGCGCCTTGCCATCGTAACCGACGTACACCATCTCTTTGCGCCGCTCATTGGGCCGCAACATCTGCAGCAAATCATCCGTCTGGCCAACACGCCCATTTACCGCAAGCAACCACTTGTCGAGCGTTGCGCGAATATTCAGTAAATGACTGGCCGTTGCCAGTTGTGGCGGCCCCGACAACTCAATCAGCCTGGCGACTGCCAGCGCTTGGCTTGTATTTGTCAAGGCGGGAAAAGCACTGCCCACATAGCGCTCCAGTGGCCTGTCGAACAGCGGCGCATGCAACTGCCACTCGCCCGCCGAAGTGCGTGATACCGGAATGGGCTGATCGTTGATTGCCGTACTTGTCCAGCGCTCAATATCAGTGCGAGCCAATGAAACCTGCTGCGTATCCCTGGTAATAAACGCAATGTCGGTCAATGGCGCCTGATCCCCCGTTTCCAGTAGCCTGTAATATCCGATTCCCGATCCAGCGCTCGGTGTGTCATACCTCGCGCCGATATAGATGGCATTGTAGAAGGCTCCTTGAGGAGTCGATTGCACACGTAAAACGCCAGGTATCGTTGAGTCCGACAGCTCAATGGCCTGGGCTCGAATACGCCAATCGAACCAGTGGGTGGCGGCCGTTGAGGACTGGACAATGGTGCTTTGTGTAGCAGAACGCACAGTCGGTGGGAACCAATCCCGTAGCGCCTCTACTTCTACGCGCCAGGGGTTGAGCACCCCCGAGCTGGGCCCCGGTTGAGGGTCGCCCGAGCCCAACAAGCGTTCACCGGGCTGATCGATGTGCAAGATCAACTCGTCTTGGCCCGGCTGCCGGGTATTTTTGAGTCGAAATACCTGTTCGTTTTCGCGCTGGTAAATCGGGTAATGGTGCGTATCGTCTGCCAGAAACAGCTCACCCTTTTTGACATGGATCCCCTTTTTGCCCGGGCCTTTCAGCGCCACGGCGTCGTCAGCAATCGCCTTGATTTTGAACCGGTCGAACACCTTGAGCTGAGTTACAACGGGCACCTTCACGCGCGCAAGGCTACCGCGCACGGCCATGCGCATGCGGTGTATGCGTGCCAGTAAAGCCCTCGGCGCAGGACGCGTCACCTTGGCCACAGCACTGCCGCGCCCCTTGGGCCCCGGTATAAAGTTTGTCAGCAGGTCAGCCGCCATAAACGCACTCATAAAACCCACGTCAACGGCATCATGAGGGTCCCCATAGCGATGAAAGCGCCGCGCCACAAGCAGCAACTCGTAGGCATCATTGAACATCCCGAATAACGGAGAGAAAAAAGCGATCAACCGGCGCCTGCGTGTCTCGCCCTGCTCGCCCAGGCGACGAGTGCGATACTCATCCAGCGCTTTGCCGGAATGGCTGGCTGCCTGGGTCTGACGTTTCAACTCCAGCACCGGGGCGTCGTAAAGCAATGCCTGGGCATCACTGTGGGACGTGGGGACAATTGCCAGCCAAGCCTCAGGTTCACTGGCAATCTGCTCAAGGATTACCTGCTCAACCTCATCCGGCAGCACCGTCGGCTCCAAGTGCTTGATACCGAAGGAGCGAACAAACTCAACCGCTTGCCATATCCCTTTGACCATGGCAAACGCAGGTATAGCGTCCAGGTAACTGACGGCAGCACCGAGCCTATCGACCCTGACCGGGTGATGGGTAATTGCCTGAAATGCCCAGCCGGGTGCGATCTGCCTCGCCAGCATCTGGGTGTTTTCAGGCCGTGCGCCAAGGCGGTTCAATGCATCCTGGGCTTGTTGCAAACTGCAGTACTCGGTGAGAACCAACGCGGGCGAAGCATTCGGCCAATAGATCACGCAATGCCCCGACCGCAGGTCTCGCACGATCACCAGGCCCGCGATATAGCGGTCATGCTGCATCGTGTGGCCCACTAAATGAAGCACATGCAGTTGCAGCTCATGTTGGTTTTTCAACAAGTCTTGCGGCGTTCGTGCCGCCATCGCCGTGGTGAAGATACTTTGCGCGGTTGCCGTCAAGCCTTGTTGCGTGGCCAACAACAGATGTTGCTCAGTGCCGGCAAGCAACGTCCGGTTCAGTAACTCGGGAATGCGCCCTTTGCTGAGCGTGTGGAGGGTATCGCCAGGCGGGTAAAAAACCTGGTTGATCAACGCGTCGTACTGACCGCCGACATCCAGCGAGGAAATCGTACGGATCAAGTAAGCGGCATTCAGTTGATTTTTCCATTCAGGTTGCAAATAGCGGGCGCGATTGAGTCGCCACTGCGTCCAGGGCGCCAGTGGGTCCAGGTTATGCTGCGCCAGTTGTAGCAGGCTGTAGGTGGTGCGCTTCAGGGTCGGGGTAAGTTTTATGGCGCGGTCGCCAATGGCACAACCGCTTGTCCATCCACAATAACTGCCTTGAACATCATCGGGCATATCAATGAAGGGCTGGTCGATATCAAACTGCGCAGGTATGCCGTCCAACCGCAAGCGATCGATCAGGGCACGGCGAGCGAAGGTTTCCAGACCGGGCAACTGGTCTTCAAGCCTTGTCTTGAATGCAAAAGTACTGCTCAGGTAAAAGCGCTGCGATCGCCTGAACTTCTTACGCTGGTAACGGGATGCGTGCTCCAGCCAAGCTGGCAGTTTCTTCGCTTGCAGTGCGGTTTTGCGCAACAACTCGACATTGGCCTGGGCGCGGCTCTGGGCGTCACTGACAGGTGCCTTGAGCTGCTCTTGCAGTTCTGCCAGCAGCAGCGCGCGGCTTATCTGCGCATCTTTCACGCCGTTGAATATGCGTGGGATGTCTTCTGTGCTGTTGTGCAGGCGCTGATAGCACCCAAGCAATGTCTTGATCGCAGCCAGTGCGGGCTTGCCATTAATCGGTACGTAGCGCACAGCCAGCGTTCCACGCGCCGCGTGTGAGCGCAAGTCGTTACGCTTGTCGTGCTCGACATAGTCCCACAGCGCGCTGCGGTCCCAACTCTCAAGGCTCGCTTTGATACTTCGGGTCAGGGCGTCCAGTCCGGAAAACCCCTGCACCCCACCTTCCGCTCCGAAACCGCACAGGACTACCGCATGCTGGCGTCGCGGCACCCGTACCGCCGCCGCCGTAGTCACCACCCACATGTTATGGAGCGGATAGAAGGCATCCGGGTCATTGCCAATCGCAATTGACAGCACTCGGGTTTGACTGTCTGGACGTTTTGACGGCAAAGGCTGATCGAGCACTTCGATGATCAGGTCCCGATGCGCGGTGCTTATCAACTTGAGTCGATGCTGCAATTGCACCTCACAGCGTAGCGCCTCAGTCTGGGCGTCAAGAAACAACGTGCCGCGCCTGAGCGTACCCTTTCCACCAGGGCGCTCAGCCCAAAATGCCACCTCGAACAGCCGTTGCTGGGCATCCTGCACCCACCTGTCCATCGTTTGGGCATGGGCGTTGAGCTGGGATACCAGCGATACAAATGCCTGGTATGCGGGCGTATCGTTACTCAAATCATCGGGATCGAGCAACGCAACCAGCCCTTTTTCGTAGCGTTTGATCCGGTGTTCTACGGTGTATTCGGCCAAGCCTGGCGCAGTGCTGCCAAAGATTATTTCGGCGTGTCGTCGTTGCTGGTCCCATTTGAGCAACTGCTCTCGAAGCGGGCCAAGTCGGGCCCCGCCGATCAACTGCTGCCGGTTACGCTCCACTCGTGCGAGAACAACTGCTGACTCCAGAGGCTGTGACGTTCCGGCGGCAAACACATGGGCGTGGTTGCTTTTTACCGTACACGCCAATTCATTGGCCCATTGCCCTTCCAACAACGCCTGCGCGCTCGACGCCAGCGCATCCTCCATAAGCTCCACGCCTCGAGAGACAGTGGATACCGAGGAGAACGTTGCAGGTGGATGCAACACAGAGCGACGACTTAATGGCAAACATTGCCAGAGCTCGTGTAGACGAGACCTGCCCAGCGCCTGCACGCCGCACGCCAGGGCGACGAAAGACGGGTACTCGTAAAAATTGCGAGCCACACCCGGTAAATAGACAACATGAGGCACATCATCGGGATCGCCCTCACGATAGAAATGCAACGCGCCCGCAATAGCCACCGCAGGGTTACCCGGCCACATCAACGGGCCTACTCGCACATCGGCCCACTGTCCGCCCGCACGCAGGCGTGCTTCAGCGGTTGGTGCATCGATCACGGCCTGAACCATGGCCAATCCAGCCCGTGATAGCTCGTTCAGTTGCCTGGCAATAAAGGCCCGGTCAGCAAAAAGCGCCTGGTGCAGCTCGATCCAACGCTCCCGGCGTGTGAGCCAGGAGCCGTACTCCAGCGCGTCCCAATATTGATTGGCTGCGCGACCCAACCGCTCAAACAGCCCCAACGCGATAACCCGCCGCAGCGCTTCCAGCGGTGTATAGGGCAACCGACGGTCAGGCGCGCCCTTGACGCTGAGGAGGGTGTATTGATTGATATTGAAAGGCACCGAAGGGCGGACCAGCAGCAACAACGCACGATCAGTCAAGGTGTCGACTTTCTGCGGTAAACGCGGAGGCATGGGGTCGGTGAAGAGCAGACTGTCCGGGTCAATCTCGAACGCCTTCTGCAACTGGGCGCGGATCACCTTCAAGATCCTGGGTGAGCGCCCTATCAGGCGTGTGAGCGCCCGTGTCGACTCGCGGCATCTCGCGTCGGCCAGCCCGATCTGATTGATCAGGCGGCTGGGATGGGGATAGGCGTTGATCCGTTCTCGCAACGGAGTGCGTAGGGCCTGTAAATCGGCATCGACGAAAAAGGGCGGCGCGTCCTCCTCAAGGGTGTCGTCAGGGTCACTGGAGGGCGCTGTAACGCCGAGCTGATCAGGGGGCAAGGTCATGGTGTTTTCTTCTCTATGCACTGAGGAAAAACCAGCCTAGGGCCCATCAATGAGCAAGAGGGGCTAGATAGTTGAGCGAAAAAAAGCCCGCAGTGTGCGCGGGCGAAACCAACGAAGAGCATTTGGGGGTGTGAAGCGAGGTGACGACTCAGCTACCGCGATAAGTGGAGTAGCTGTAAGGCGAAATCAGCAGAGGCACGTGGTAGTGGTCTTGCTCGGCACTGATACCAAAGCGCAACACCACCACGTCGAGGAAGGCAGGTTCAGGCAATTGCACACCGCGGGCACGGTAGTAATCACCGGCGCTGAACTGCAGTTGGTACACGCCGCTGCGGTAGTCGTCGCCTTGCAGCAGCGGCGCGTCGCAACGACCGTCTCCGTTGGTAGTGGCGGTAGCGACGAGCTCAAGCTGCGTGCCTTCGACACGGTAGAGCTCAACCTTGATTGCGCTGCCAGGGCAGCCGTGTGCAGCGTCCAAAACGTGTGTGGTCAAACGTCCCATGGCTTCTATGCGCCTCCGGAAGTCAGTGATTGAGAAACCCGCACCTTTTCAGAGCGTTGAAAAAGCCGGCGATGACCGATTAAGACACTTTTTATGAAAATTGTACACAATAAATTCCACAGCCTTCCAATCCCCTGTAGGAGCGAGCTTGCTCGCGAAAAACGTCAACGATGACGCGGGCTTTCAGGATGAAAAGTGGCGCGCTCGGGTTTTTCGCGAGCAAGCTCGCTCCTACAGTGGGCTTTTTCATTTTAATCTGACCATTCAGGCAAGTTTCTTGCAGAGACCCGTAGAGAGCCCGTTCAGAAAAAATGCAGAAATGCAGGCTTACAAAGTTCGCGATAAGTTGTATACAATCACTCATCGCTGTGACGCCACTCAGTCATTCCACTGCCCGGACGCCACACACACCTGCTACCACGAACAAGAAGGAAGACTGCAGTGAGCGCTGACTACCCACGCGACCTGATCGGTTACGGCAGTAACCCTCCTCACCCCCACTGGCCGGGCAAGGCACGCATTGCGCTGTCGTTCGTACTCAACTACGAAGAAGGCGGCGAGCGCAATATCCTGCATGGCGACAAAGAGTCCGAAGCCTTCCTTTCGGAAATGGTCTCGGCCCAACCGCTGCAAGGCGAGCGCAACATGAGCATGGAGTCGCTGTATGAGTACGGCAGCCGTGCCGGTGTGTGGCGCATCCTCAAGTTGTTCAAAGAGTTCGACATCCCGCTGACCATCTTCGCCGTGGCCATGGCCGCCCAGCGGCATCCGGACGTGATCCGCGCCATGGTCGCCGCCGGCCACGAGATTTGCAGCCACGGCTACCGCTGGATCGACTACCAGTACATGGACGAGGCTCAGGAGCGCGAGCACATGCTCGAAGCCATCCGCATCCTCACCGAACTCACCGGTGAACGCCCACTGGGCTGGTACACCGGCCGCACCGGCCCCAACACCCGTCGCCTGGTGATGGAGGAAGGTGGCTTTCTGTACGACTGCGACACCTACGACGACGACCTGCCCTACTGGGAACCCAACACCCCCAACGGCAAGCCGCACCTGGTGATCCCCTATACCCTGGACACCAACGACATGCGCTTCACCCAGGTGCAGGGCTTCAACAAGGGCGACGACTTTTTCGAATACCTCAAGGACGCCTTCGACGTGCTGTATGCCGAAGGTGCCGAAGCGCCAAAGATGCTGTCCATCGGCCTGCATTGCCGCCTGATCGGCCGCCCGGCACGCCTGGCCTCGCTCAAGCGCTTCATTGAATACGTCAAAGGCCATGACCAGGTGTGGTTCACCCGCCGCGTGGACATCGCCCGTCACTGGCACCAAACCCACCCTTTCCCGGGAGCGGCGAAATGACTGCGTTCCAGACCCTGAAACCTTCGACCTTGAGCCGCGACGCCTTCGTCCAGGCCTTTGCCGATATCTACGAACACTCGCCATGGGTGGCCGAAAAGGCCTTCGACCTGGGCCAGGACGCGTCGATCGACCAGATCGAAACCCTGCACCAGCGCATGAGCGATATCCTGTTGAGTGCTGATCACGCCTCGCAACTGGCGCTGATCAATGCTCACCCGGACCTGGCCGGAAAAGCTGCCGTCCAGGGCCAACTGACCCAAGCCAGCACCGATGAACAAGCGGGCGCGGGTATTCACCAATGCACGGCCGAAGAGTTTTCTCGCTTCACCGAGCTGAATGAGGCCTACAAAGCCAAGTTCAAGTTTCCCTTCATCATGGCGGTAAAAGGCAGCAACCGGCATCAGATCCTCGCCGCGTTCGAAACGCGCATCCACAATTCGGCAGACACCGAGTTCAAGTGCGCGCTGGACGAGATCAACAAGATCGCGTTGTTCCGTTTACTGACCCTCTAGCAGTCCATCCCCAGCCACTCTATCTAAGGCAGACAAGAAGAATGAAAGCTTACGCCGTACCTTTCGAAAAGTTCGTCAACCTGGCCGACGCCCGCCTGGGCACCAAGATCATCTCGGTGACCGATGACTGGTTCGCTGACGCCAACCGCCTGTTCCAGCCGACCCCGGCCGTGTGGAAGGAGGGCGTTTTCGATGACAACGGCAAGTGGATGGACGGCTGGGAGTCACGCCGCAAGCGCTTCGAAGGCTACGACAGTGCGGTGATCCGCCTGGGCGTGCCGGGTTCGATCAAAGGCGTGGACATCGACACTTCATTCTTCACCGGCAACTTCCCGCCGTCGGCTTCCCTGGAAGCCTGCTTCCTGGCCTCGGGCGAGCCGGATGCCAACACCCAGTGGGTGGAAGTGCTGTCAGCCGTCGAGCTGCAAGGCAACAGCCACCACTACCACGAGATCAACAACGACCAGGCGTTCAGCCACCTGCGCTTCAACATCTACCCGGATGGCGGCGTGGCCCGTCTGCGTGTGTACGGCGTGCCGTTCCGCGACTGGTCTTCGGTGGGCGACAACGAACAGGTCGACCTGGCTGCCGCGCTCAATGGCGGTCGTGCCCTGGCCTGTTCCGACGAACACTTCGGCCGCATGAGCAACATCCTCAACCCGGGCCGCGGCATCAACATGGGCGATGGCTGGGAAACCGCGCGTCGTCGTACACCGGGCAATGACTGGGTGATCGTCGCCTTGGGCCACCCGGGCGAGATCGAGAAAATCGTGGTCGACACCCTGCACTTCAAGGGCAACTACCCGGATACCTGCTCGATCCAGGGCGCTTTCGTGAAAGGCGGCACCGACAGCCAGATCGAAACCCAGTCGCTGTTCTGGCGCGAACTGCTGCCGGCGCAGAAGCTGGAAATGCACGCCGAACACACCTTCGCCGAGCAGATCAAGGCGCTGGGGCCGATTACCCACATCCGCTTGAACGTGTTCCCGGATGGTGGTGTGAGTCGCCTGCGTGTCCTGGGCAAAGTCTCGAAATAACACCCGATCGTCCCCACGCTCTGCGTGGGGACGCATCCCGTGACGCTCCGCGTCACACAGCGGACGCAGAGCGTCCAGGGCAGCGTTGCCACGCAGAGCGTGGGAACGATCTATAGACAAGATAAGAAGACAGCCATGCGCACACTGATGATCGAACCCCTGACCAAAGAAGCCTTCGCCCCTTTCGGAGACGTTATCGAAACCGATGGCAGCGATCACTTCATGATCAACAACGGGTCGACCATGCGCTTTCACAAACTGGCCACGGTCGAAACCGCGAAGCCGGAAGACCACGCCATCATCAGCATCTTCCGCGCCGACGCGCAGGACATGCCGCTGACTGTGTGCATGCTGGAGAGACACCCGCTGGGCAGCCAGGCTTTCATTCCGCTGCTCGGCAACCCCTTTCTGATCGTGGTCGCGCCACTTGGCGATGAACCTGTATCGGGCTTGGTCCGCGCCTTCGTCACCAACGGCAGGCAGGGCATTAATTACCATCGCGGCGTCTGGCACCACCCGGTGCTGACGATCGAAAAGCGGGATGACTTCCTGGTGGTTGATCGCAGTGGCACAGGCAATAACTGCGATGAGCATTTTTTCAAAGAGGATGAGCGTTTGATCCTCGCCCCCCACCAATAAGAGAAGGTCTGATCACCCGACAACAAGGGTGACAGGCGAGAGGTAAAGACTGTGGAAGCACATCTGTTGGAATGGCTGAACCTGAGCGTGCGCTGGGTTCACATGATCACTGGCGTCGCCTGGATCGGCGCTTCTTTCTACTTCGTCTGGCTGGAAAACAACCTTAATCGCGTCAACCCCAAGAACGGCCTGGCCGGTGACTTGTGGGCGATCCACGGTGGCGGTATCTACCACCTGGAAAAATACAAACTGGCCCCGCCGACCATGCCGGACAACCTGCACTGGTTCAAATGGGAAGCCTATTTCACCTGGATGTCGGGCGTCGCGCTGCTGTGCGTGGTGTTCTACCTCAACCCCACGCTGTACCTGCTCGCCCCCGGCAGCAGCCTCAGCGGCACCGAAGGCGTGTTGCTGGGCATCGGCTCACTGTTCGCCGGCTGGTTCATCTACTCCTTTCTGTGCGACTCGGCCCTGGGCAAACGCCCTGCCCTGCTCGGCTTGATCCTGTTCGTGCTGTTGATTGCGGCGGCTTACGGCTTCAGCAAGGTATTCAGCGGCCGGGGTGCCTACCTGCACGTGGGTGCGGTGATCGGCACGATCATGGTGGGGAACGTGTTCCGCATCATCATGCCGGCCCAACGCGCGCTGGTGGCGGCCATCGCCGAGAACCGCACACCCGACCCGGCGCTGCCGGCCAAGGGCCTGTTGCGCTCACGCCACAACAACTACTTCACCTTGCCGGTGCTGTTCATCATGATCAGCAACCACTTCCCGAGCACCTATGGCAGCCAATACAACTGGCTGATCCTGGCCGGGATCGCGGTGGCGGCGGTGTTGGTGCGCCATTACTTCAACACCCGGCATGACAGCCAGAAGTATGCGTGGACCTTGCCCGTGGGCGCCTTGGCGATGATCAGCCTGGCCTACGTGACCGGGCCCAAACCGGCTGAACCGATTGCCAAGGCACCGGCTGCCATCGAGTACCAACCCCTGCCGGAAACTGCATTGGGCGGTGGCTTGAAACCCGCCGCGCCTGCCGCACCCGCCGCTGAACCGGCACCGGCCCAGGCCACCACGGACTTCGGCCAGGTGCACCACGTGATCGAGCAACGCTGCACCGTGTGCCACTCGGCCAAGCCCACCAGCCCGCTGTTCAGCACCGCTCCGGCTGGGGTGATGTTCGACACACCGGCACAGATCCAGCAGCAGGCGGCGCGGATTCAAGCGCAGGCCGTGGCCAGCCAGATCATGCCGCTGGGCAACATTACCCAGATGACCCAGCAGGAAAGGGATTTGATTGGCACCTGGATCAATCAGGGGGCCCGCACCAACTGACTGTTTCACACAGGACCAATGTGGGAGCTGGCTTGCCTGCGATAGCGGCAGATCACCAACATTTTCGGTGACTGACACACCGCCATCGCAGGCAAGCCAACTCCCACAAGGGAGATCAGTGATGGTTTGAAGATTAAGTTTCATCCGGCAATTGAATGCCAAACAACACAAAAATAAAAAGATTCGAGGTGTTGCATGTCCCAGTTAGAAACGCAGACTCCTGCCGCGCCCGCCATGGTGCGGCTGCCCCTCTTGCAATTGATTCTGGTAGGCCTGCAACACGTCTTGCTGATGTACGGCGGTGCCGTCGCCGTGCCCCTGATCATTGGCCAAGCCGCCGGCTTGAGCCGTGAAGAAATCGCCTTTCTGATCAACGCCGACCTACTCGTAGCCGGTATTGCCACCATGGTGCAGTCGTTCGGCATCGGCCCGATGGGGATCCGCATGCCGGTGATGATGGGCGCCAGTTTTGCCGCCGTGGGCAGCATGGTCGCCATGGCCGGCATGCCCGGTATCGGTTTGCAGGGCATCTTTGGCGCGACCATCGCCGCCGGGTTCTTCGGCATGCTGATCGCGCCGTTCATGTCCAAGGTGGTGCGCTTTTTCCCACCGCTGGTGACCGGTACGGTGATCACTGCCATCGGCCTTTCGCTGTTTCCCGTGGCGGTGAACTGGGCCGGCGGAGGTAGCGCCGCCGCCACGTTTGGCTCGCCGGTCTACCTGGCGATTGCCGCCCTGGTGCTGGGCACTATCTTGCTGATCAACCGCTTCATGCGCGGCTTCTGGGTGAACATCTCGGTGCTGATCGGCATGGGCCTGGGTTACGCGCTGTGTGGCGTGATCGGCATGGTCGACCTCAGTGGCCTGGCCCAGGCGCCATGGGTGCAGGTGGTAACGCCGTTGCACTTTGGCATGCCCAAGTTCGAGTTGGCGCCAATCCTGTCGATGTGCCTGGTGGTGGTGATCATTTTTGTCGAGTCCACCGGCATGTTCCTCGCCCTGGGCAAGATCACCGGCCAGGAGGTCACGCCGAAGATGCTGCGACGCGGCCTGTTGTGTGATGCCGGCGCGTCGTTCTTTGCCGGCTTCTTCAACACCTTTACCCACTCCTCCTTCGCGCAGAATATCGGCCTGGTGCAGATGACCGGCGTGCGCTGCCGCTCGGTCACGCTCATGGCCGGCGCGTTCTTGATCGTGCTCAGCCTGTTACCCAAGGCGGCCTATCTGGTGGCATCGATTCCACCTGCGGTACTCGGCGGCGCGGCGATTGCGATGTTCGGGATGGTGGCGGCAACCGGAATCAAGATTCTGCAGGAAGCCGACATCGCCGACCGCCGTAACCAGTTGCTGGTGGCGGTGAGTATCGGCATGGGCCTGATCCCCGTGGTACGCCCGGAGTTCTTCGCACAACTGCCGTTGTGGATGAGCCCGATTACCCACAGCGGCATCGCCATGGCCACCCTCAGCGCGCTGTCGCTGAACATCCTGTTCAACATTCTCGGCGGCGCTGAGCGCCCCGAAGTCGCACATACGCATTGATTCCTTTGTTAGTACAAAAATAACAACAAACAGGGAACCCCCACATGCACAACCTTGACATGGGGCCGGCCACACGCCGCGCCCCATTCTTGCCCCTCGCGCTCTGTTACAGCGCACTTGAGCCCAGGCCTGGGAGCCAGTATTCTCCGCGCCCGCTCGAATCGACTCAAAAAAAAACAGCGAATGTAAAAGCTGACCTCAAGGCCAACTTATCCCGGCCTGATGTTTGCTGCCAAAGTGCACAAAAGTCCCCTGAATTCGACTGCATCCGCTGCAGCCGACGGGGATTTTTTGGCTTTTTCAACACCTTGGCGCAGCTCTTGCTAAAAGCATCAAAGCTGACCGAACAGACGATTTTTGCAGCGAACCAAAAGGCGCCACACCAGAGCGCCTGCGTAGAAGAAAAACCATAAAATTTTAACTCGGGAGCAACCGAATGAAACCTATGTTCAAAGGCCTGATGCTGGCTGGATCACTGTTGGCCGGTGGCCAGGCCGTAGCCGGTGACTTGTTGCAATGGCAAAACAACAGCCTGACTTATCTGTGGGGCAAGAGCTTTACCGTCAACCCGCAGATCCAGCAAACCGTCACCTTCGAACATGCCGACGCATGGAAGTACGGCGACAACTTCTTCTTCCTCGACCGTATCTTTTACAACGGCAAGGAAGACGGCAATGTCGGCCCGAATACTTACTACGGCGAGTTCAGCCCGCGTTTGTCGTTCGGCAAGATCCTGGACAAGGACCTGTCGTTCGGCCCGATCAAGGACGTGCTGCTGGCCTTCACCTATGAGTTCGGCGAGGGCGATAACGAGTCCTACCTGCTGGGTCCGGCGTTCGACTTGAACATCCCCGGTTTCGACTACTTCCAGTTGAACTTCTACCAGCGCCAGACCGAGGGCAATCGCCCGGGTGACGGCGTGTGGCAGATCACTCCGGTCTGGTCGTACACCATTCCCGTGGGTAATTCCGACGTGCTGATCGACGGTTTCATGGACTGGGTGGTGGATAACGACAAGAACGCCCGCGGCACTTATCACGCCAACCTGCACTTCAACCCGCAGGTCAAATACGACTTGGGCAAGGCGCTGCATTGGGGCGACAAGCAGTTGTATGTGGGTTTTGAATACGACTACTGGAAGAACAAATACGGGATCGAGGATTCGGGAGCATTCAAAACGACTCAGGACACAGCAAGCTTCCTGGTCAAGTACCACTTCTAAAGGTCGATCGCGGTTCCCTGTGGGAGCTGGCTTGCCTGCGATCGCGATGTGTCTGTGCCAGCAGTGTTGGCTGGCATACCGCTATCGCAGGCAAGCCAGCTCCCACATTCAGTTTGACGTCAGGCCGAGGAAACGAGTGATTTCTTCGCGCTTGGCCAGCGCATCCTTGCGCCCTAGTTCGATCAACTCGCTGCAATACCCCGCCTCGAACAGCAGATAACTCAACACCCCCGCCCCGCTGGTCTTGGTCGCCCCCGGCCCACGCAAAAACACACGCAACGCCGCCGGCAGTTCCTGACGATGTCGTGCAGCGATTTCATCGATGGGCTGGCTGGGCGCAATCACCAGCACATCCACCGGCGTCAGGCCCTGTACCGCGGCATCGGCAGGGACAACCCGACTGAACTGATTCAAGCGCTCCAGCAGTTCAATGTCGCTTTCCAGGCTGTCAATGAAGGTACTGTTGAGCATATGCCCACCGATTTGCGCCAGGGTCGGTTGCTGGCCGGTGTAGGTGCGCTGCGTCGAGGCTTCGTTACCCCTGGGATTGCCGCTCACGCCGACGACCAACACACGGCTGGCCCCCAGGTGCAAGGCCGGGCTGATGGGCGCTGACTGCCGCACGGCGCCATCGCCAAAGTACTCTTCGTCAAGTTTGACCGGAGCGAACAACAGCGGAATCGCGGAGCTTGCCAATAGGTGCTCTACCGTCAGTTGGGTCGGTACGCCAATGCGCCGATGACGCAACCAGGCATCGATGGTGCCGCCGCCCTGATAGAACGTCACCGCTTGCCCGGACTCATAACCAAAGGCCGTCACCGCCACCGCCTGCAAGTGCTTGCGGCGGATAGCCTCGTCGATGCCGTCCAGGTTCAAGCGCGCTTGCAGCAAGTCGCGCAGTGGGGAGCTATTGAGCAACGCCACCGGCACCTGGGCACCCAGGCCCAACAGGCTGTGGATCAGGAAGCGACTGGCCTGGCGTATGACTCCCGGCCAATCGCTGCGCAGCACCTGGTGGCTGCGAAAGCCTTGCCAGAACGCTGTCAGCCGTTGGACAGCCGCACAGAAGTCACTGGCCCCACTGGCCAGGCTCACCGCATTGATCGCGCCGGCGGAGGTGCCGACGATCACCGGAAAAGGATTCGGCGCCCCCGGCGGCAGCAACTCGGCAATTGCCGCCAACACCCCCACCTGATACGCCGCTCGCGCCCCGCCGCCGGAAAGAATCAAGCCTGTGACCGGTTCAACTGGGCGCATTGCGTCACTCCATGTGGCGAAAAGTTGGGCTTATCAACGTCATATCACGGCACGGTTATCGACGGCGCTTCTCGTATAGCTTGGGCTCACCCGGCGGCCGACTCTTGAAGCGGCGATGGGTCCACAGGTATTGCTCGGGGCAGTCGCGCACCGAGGCCTCGACCCACTGGTTGATGCGCAGGCAGTCGATTTCGTCGGTTTCACCCGGGAAGTCGGTCAGCGGCGCATGGATCACCAGGCGGTACCCGCTACCGTCAGCCAGGCGCTCCTGGGTAAACGGCACCACCAGCGCCTTGCCCAGGCGTGCGAACTTGCTGGTGGCGGTGACGGTAGCAGCCTGGATGCCAAACAACGGCACGAAGATGCTTTGCTTGGCGCCGTAGTCCTGGTCTGGCGCGTACCAGATGGCCCGGCCGGCGCGCAGCAGCTTGAGCATGCCGCGCACGTCGTCACGCTCCACGGCCAGGGAATCGAGGTTGTGGCGTTCACGACCACGGCGCTGGATAAAGTCGAACAGCGGGTTGCCGTGTTCGCGGTACATGCCGTCAATGGTGTGCTTCTGCCCCAGCAGCGCCGCGCCGATTTCCAGGGTGGTGAAGTGCAGCGCCATGAGGATCACGCCCTTGCCGTCCAACTGCGCCTGCGTGAGGTGCTCCAACCCTTCGACATGGGCCAGGCGCGCCAGGCGCGGCTTGGGCCACCACCAGCTCATGGCCATTTCAAAGAAGGCGATGCCGGTGGAAGCGAAGTTTTCCTTGAGCAGGCGTTTACGTTCCTTGGCGGATTTTTCCGGGAAGCACAGCTCAAGGTTGCGCGCCGCAATACGGCGACGATCGCCCGCCACGCGGTACATGCCCGCGCCCAGCAGGCGACCAATGTTCAACAGCGCCCGATACGGCAATTGAGTGACCAGCCACAGCAGGCCGAGCCCCAGCCATAGCAGCCAAAAACGCGGGTGAAGAAATACAGCTCGAAAACGCGGGCGATCCATTACAGATTCCGGTAAAGACAAGGGCCGCGCATTCTACAACGGTTCGACTCGGCTTGCGGCGAGTGAGTGTTCTCGTTATAAGTCTCGACACTTTTCGTGACAAGCCGCTTTCGCCGACCATGAGCCAAACCGAACCGCTAGACCAAGATCCCGTGTTCCAGCTAAAAGGCAGCATGCTCGCCATTACCGTGCTGGAACTGGCCCGCAATGACCTCGACGCCCTGGACCGCCAACTGGCCGCCAAGGTCGCCCTGGCGCCAAACTTTTTCAACAACGCCCCGCTGGTGCTGGCGCTGGACAAGCTGCCGGCCGGCCAGGGCGTGATTGATTTGCCCGGCCTGATGCGCGTATGCCGTTCCCATGGCCTGCGCACCCTGGCGATTCGCGCCAGCCGCATCGAAGACATTGCCGCCGCCATCGCCATTGAACTGCCAGTACTGCCACCGTCCGGTGCCCGTGAGCGCCCGCTGGAACCATTGGTCGGCGAAGAAAAGAAAAAACCGGAAAAACCACCGGAGCCTGCGATCAGGCCTACAAAGATCATCACTTCGCCGGTACGCGGCGGGCAGCAGATTTACGCCCAGGGCGGCGACCTTGTGGTGGTCTCCTCGGTCAGCCCGGGGGCGGAACTTCTTGCCGATGGCAACATCCATGTATACGGCCCGATGCGCGGACGCGCCCTGGCCGGCATCAAGGGTGATACCAAGGCCCGTATTTTTTGCCAGCAGTTGACCGCTGAGCTGGTTTCCATCGCAGGTCAGTACAAGGTTTCCGAAGATTTGCGCCGCGATCCACTGTGGGGCGCTTCGGTACAGGTCAACCTGTCGGGCGATGTGTTGAACATCATCCGTCTTTAACGGATACTGCCGCATTTTCCAAGCATCTCTAGACTCTGATAGCAAAGCGAAACCGGCAAGACTTGTGTAGGACTTTTTGGAAGTTGGTGTTTCCCCATGGAAACCCCGTCTTTTTCCTGCAAAGGCTGTCCGCCTGCGGCGAGTTCCAAGAGATGTTTTTCAGGGACCGAAAGTCCTTTTTCCTTAGGGGTGAAACACCTTGGCCAAGATTCTCGTGGTTACATCCGGCAAGGGTGGTGTGGGTAAGACCACCACCAGCGCCGCTATCGGTACCGGCCTCGCTCTGCGCGGCCACAAGACAGTCATCGTCGACTTCGACGTCGGTCTGCGTAACCTTGACCTGATCATGGGCTGTGAGCGTCGCGTGGTGTATGACTTCGTCAACGTGGTGAACGGCGAAGCCAACCTGCAACAGGCCCTGATCAAGGACAAGCGCCTTGAGAACCTGTACGTGCTGGCTGCCAGCCAGACCCGTGACAAAGACGCGCTGACCAAAGAAGGCGTCGGCAAAGTCCTCGCCGAGCTCAAGGAAACCTTCGAATACGTGGTCTGCGATTCCCCGGCCGGTATCGAAACCGGTGCTCACCTGGCGATGTACTTCGCCGACGAAGCCATCGTGGTGACCAACCCGGAAGTCTCCTCGGTACGTGACTCGGACCGCATGCTCGGCCTGTTGGCCAGCAAGTCCAAGCGCGCCGAAGAAGGCCAGGACCCGATCAAGGAGCACCTGCTGCTCACCCGCTACAACCCGGAGCGCGTCAACAACGGCGAAATGCTCGGTGTTGAAGACGTGAAGGAAATCCTCGCCGTGACCCTGCTGGGCGTGATTCCGGAATCCCAGGCCGTGCTGAAGGCATCCAACCAGGGCGTACCGGTGATTCTCGACGACCAGAGCGACGCCGGCCAGGCGTACAGCGATGCCGTCGATCGCTTGCTGGGCAAGACCGTGGAACACCGCTTCCTCGATGTCAAGAAGAAGGGATTCTTCGAGCGTATCTTTGGAGGCAACTAAACAATGAAATTTCTCGACTTCTTTCGCGCCAACAAAAAACCCAGTACCGCATCGGTCGCGAAAGAGCGTCTACAGATCATCGTGGCGCACGAACGCGGCCAACGCAGCACCCCGGACTACCTGCCAGCCTTGCAGAAGGAACTGGTCGAGGTGATCCGCAAGTACGTCAATATCGGCAACGATGACGTGCATGTCGCCTTGGAAAATGACGGCAGCTGCTCGATTCTGGAACTCAATATCACCCTGCCCGATCGTTGATCGAACGGGCGGTCGCCACGGCGGCTCTGCTACCTGGCCCTGTACTGCTGTAGGAGCGAGCTTGCTCGCGAAAAACCTGAGAACACCGCGTTTAACCTCAATGAACGCAGTGCCGATAAGTTCTTCGCGAGCAAGCTCGCTCCTACAGGGTGAGGGGGCGGTCAGTGGAGCCGCCGTTGGTGTTTGTTACGAGGCTGTTTAATGCCGCTGTCCAATATCCACATCCTGCATCAGGACGACGCTGTCCTGGTGGTGAACAAGCCGACCCTGCTGCTCTCGGTGCCTGGCCGCGCCGACGACAACAAGGACTGCCTGATCACTCGCCTGCAGGAAAACGGCTACCCCGAAGCCCGCATCGTCCATCGCCTGGACTGGGAAACGTCGGGGATCATCCTGCTGGCCCGGGACGCCGACACCCACCGCGAACTGTCCCGCCAGTTTCACGACCGCGAGACCGAAAAGGCCTACACCGCCCTGGCCTGGGGCCAACCGGCACTGGACAGCGGCAGCATTGACCTGCCCCTGCGCTACGACCCGCCGACCAAGCCCCGCCATGTGGTCGACCATGAGTTCGGCAAACATGCACTGACCTTCTGGAAAGTCCTGGAGCGTTGCGGCGACTGGTGCCGCGTAGAGCTGACACCCATCACCGGGCGCTCGCACCAGTTGCGCGTGCATATGTTGTCCATCGGGCATCCGTTGCTGGGCGATGGTCTGTACGCCCATGAACAAGCCCTGGCCGCCTGGCCGCGCCTGTGCCTGCATGCAAGCATGCTCAGCTTCACCCATCCGCAAAGCGGCGAGCGCCTGCGCTTCGAGTGCCCTGCGCCTTTTTGAAGGGCTGATGCGGTCAAATGTGGGAGCTGGCTTGCCTGCGATATCGGCGTGCCAGCCAATACATCTGGCACAGAAAGACCGCTATCGCAGGCAAGCCAGCTCCCACAGGGTTTGATGTGGTTCTCGGCCATGCACGCTCACTCCAAATATCTGGCCAATACGGTAAACTCTCGCCACTGCTGTCTGGAGCTATTTATGCGCGAAGCGTTGAATCAAGGCCTGATCGACTTCCTCAAGGCCTCCCCTACTCCTTTTCATGCCACTGCCGCCCTGGCCCAGCGCCTGGAAGCCGCCGGCTACCAGCGTCTCGACGAGCGCGACACCTGGGCCACCGAGGCCAACGGTCGCTACTACGTGACCCGCAACGATTCCTCGATCATCGCCTTCAAGCTCGGCCGCCAATCGCCGCTGCAGGACGGTATCCGCATGGTCGGCGCCCACACCGACAGCCCGTGCCTGCGGGTCAAGCCCCAGCCGGAGCTGCAACGCCACGGCTTCTGGCAACTGGGTGTGGAAGTCTACGGCGGCGCGCTGCTGGCGCCCTGGTTCGACCGCGACCTGTCCCTGGCCGGGCGTGTCACCTTCCGTCGCGATGGCAAGGTCGAGAGCCAACTGATCGACTTCAAGCTGCCGATCGCTATCATTCCCAACCTGGCCATTCACCTCAACCGTGAAGCCAACCAGGGCTGGGCGATCAATGCCCAGACCGAGCTGCCGCCGATCCTGGCGCAGTTTGCCGGTGACGAACGCGTGGACTTTCGCGCCGTGCTCACCGAACAGTTGGCTCGCGAGCATGGGTTGAATGCCGATGTGGTGCTCGACTACGAGCTGAGTTTCTACGACACCCAAAGTGCTGCCGTGATCGGCCTCAATGGCGACTTCATTGCCGGTGCACGCCTGGACAACCTGCTGTCGTGCTACGCCGGCTTGCAAGCCTTGCTCTCCAGCGACACCGATGAAACCTGCGTGCTGGTGTGCAACGACCACGAAGAAGTCGGCTCCTGCTCGGCCTGCGGTGCCGATGGCCCGATGCTGGAACAGACCCTGCGTCGCCTGCTGCCCGAAGGTGAAGAATTCGTACGCACCATTCAGAAATCCCTGCTGGTGTCGGCAGACAACGCCCACGGCGTGCACCCCAACTACGCCGACAAACACGACGCCAACCACGGCCCGAAACTCAACGCCGGCCCGGTGATCAAGGTCAACAGCAACCAGCGCTACGCCACCAACAGCGAAACCGCCGGGTTCTTCCGCCACCTGTGCATGGCCCAGGAAGTGCCGGTGCAAAGCTTCGTGGTGCGCAGCGACATGGGCTGTGGTTCGACCATCGGCCCCATCACTGCCAGCCACCTGGGCGTGCGCACGGTGGACATCGGCTTGCCGACCTTTGCCATGCACTCGATCCGCGAGCTGTGCGGCAGCCATGACCTGGCGCATCTGGTCAAGGTGCTGGGGGCGTTCTACGCCAGCCGCGATTTACCCTGATTGCGCACTGTGGGAGCGGGCTTGCTCGCGAATGCGGTGTGCCAGTCACTGAATCTGTTGGCTGATGTACCGCATTCGCGAGCAAGCCCGCTCCCACATTTAACGCTGAGTACACCTGACCTGAATCATCTGCAACTTTTATAATCCGGCCTAGACTTGTCAGAACTTCCAGTCCGACAAGGCCGCCCCTCGCCATGATCTCAATGTCCTCATTCCACGCCATGCTGATCCCCATCCTGATCGGCATGATCATGCTCACGGTCGGCTTCAACTTTCGCGACAAGCCTCTGGGCGTGTTTGGCATGTGGATCGGCATGCTGTTGATCCTCGGCACCGTGCTCTACAAGATCCTCGCCAAACTGGCGCAGTGACAAATGCGCTCGCATTGGGCATAGCGGCCTCGTACACTCGGTCAATTCGTCGTTTTCAAGGTTGACCGCCTCGTGCTTTCCCGTCTGTTTGCCCTGCCCTGCTACCTGCTGATCGCCCTGCTCACGCTGCTGCCAGTGATGCCCGCCCAAGCCGTGGGCTTGCCCGGGATGCTGGGCGGCTCCAGCAAGACCCAACCCCAGGCCGAAGTGCCCTTGGGGCAGTCGCTGGACGAAGTGATCAAGACCCTGGAAAACGACCAGCAACGCACCCAGTTGCTCAGCGACCTGAAGAAGCTGCGCGCCGCCACACAAAAGGCCCAGCCCGCCGCCGAACTCGGCGTACTCGGGTTGATCGGCAGTACGCTGTCGGGCTTTGAGCAGCAGTTTTCCGGCGCCGACAGCCCGTTGGGGCGCTGGTCCAATGAAGTCGACCTGGCCAAGGATGAACTCGCCGCCCTGATGTTGCCGGCCAGCGAATGGCTGCCGATCATCTTCGGTTTTGCTGTGATCCTGGCTGTGTGGAGCCTGCTGGCCGCTGCGCTGATCTGGCTCAGCCATCGGGTGCGCGAGCGTTTCGGCCTGCCCGAAGAGCTGCCGCAGCACCCGCGCACTTGGGACATGCTGCGCTTTGCCCTGCGCAAGCTGGGCCCCTGGTTGATTGCCCTGGTGATCACGGTTTACCTGAGCTACGCCCTGCCTTCCTCCCTGGGCAAATCCCTGGCCATGGTGCTGGCCTATGCCTTGGTGGTCGGCACCTGTTTCTCGGCCATCTGCGTGATTGCCTTCTCCGTACTCGACGGCCCGCACCGCCACCGCGCCCTGTATATCCTGCGCCATCAGGCGTTCCGCCCGCTGTGGTGGATCGGCAGCTTTGCCGCCTTCGGTGAAGCCTTGAGCGACCCGCGCCTGGTTGCCGCGCTCGGCCAGCATCTGGCCCACACCGCCGCGACCGTAGCCAATGTCATGGCGGCGTTGTCCACCGGGGTGTTTATCCTGCGGTTCCGCCGTCCGATTGCGCACCTGATCCGCAACCAACCGCTGTCGCGCCGCCTCAACCGCCGAGCGCTCACCGATACCCTGTCGATCATCGGCACCTTCTGGTACATCCCGGCTCTTCTGCTGGTGGGCATCTCACTGTTCGCCACCTTCCTGTCGGCCGGCGACACCAGCACCGCCCTGCGCCAGTCGCTGCTGTGCACGGTGTTGCTGGTGTTGTGCATGGTGATCAACGGCCTGGTGCGCCGCCACGCCCTCAAGCCGCACCGCGGGCACAAGCGCCATGCACTGTATTCCGAACGCCTCAAAGGCTTTGTCTACACCCTGGTGCACCTGGTGGTGTGGCTGGTATTTATCGAACTGGGGCTGCGGGTCTGGGGCCTGTCGATGATTCGCTTTACCGAAGGTGAAGGCCATGAAATAGCCGTGAAGCTGTTCGGCCTCGGGGGCACGTTGCTGTTTGCCTGGCTGATCTGGATCCTCAGCGACACCGCGATTCACCACGCCCTGACCCGCTCGCGCAAAGGCCTGGCCAACGCCCGCGCGCAAACCATGATGCCGTTGATCCGCAACGTGCTGTTCGTGACCATTTTCATCATCGCCGCCATCGTCGCCCTGGCGAACATGGGCATGAACGTCACGCCCTTGCTGGCCGGTGCGGGTGTGATCGGTATCGCCATCGGTTTTGGTGCACAGTCGCTGGTGGCGGACTTGATCACCGGCCTGTTCATCATCATCGAAGATTCCCTGGCCATCGATGACTACGTGGATGTGGGCGGCCACCTCGGCACGGTGGAAGGCCTGACCATCCGTACCGTGCGCCTGCGCGATATCGACGGCATCGTGCACACCATCCCGTTCAGCGAAATCAAGAGCATCAAGAACTACTCCCGCGAGTTCGGCTACGCCATCTTCCGGGTGGCGATCCCTTACAACATGGAAATCGACGACGCGATCAAACTGATGCGCGAGGTCGGCCATGCCATGCGCAACGACCCGCTGCAACGCCGCAATATCTGGTCGCCGCTGGAGATCCAGGGCGTGGAAAGCTTCGAGTCCGGCAGCGCGATCCTGCGCGCACGCTTCAAGACCGCGCCGATCAAGCAGTGGGAAGTGTCGCGGGCATTCAACCTGTCGCTCAAGCGGCACCTGGATGAAGCCGGGCTTGACCTGGCGACACCGCGCTTGAGCGTGCAGGTGCAGACTGCCGGGAGCGTGCAGGAGAAAGATCCACAACAATAGGCAAGGAGAGGTTGGTATGCGAATGAACGGTCTGACACACCAATGGGTTTTGGGTCTGCTCGGCGCGGTCGCGAGCAGTGCAGTGATCGCCGCCAGCAGCGGCCAGGACAGTGCCCGGGAAACCATTGCCGCCCAGGCAAAAATCCTCGAACCCAGCCTGTTGGAAACCCGCCGCGATATCCACGCCCATCCGGAACTGGGCAATACCGAAACCCGCACCGCCGAGTTGGTCGCCAAACAGTTGCGCGAACTCGGCCTTGAAGTAAAGACCGGGGTGGCCCGCACTGGCGTCGTCGCCATCTTGAAAGGTGCCCTGCCCGGCCCGACCGTGGCCCTGCGCGCCGACATGGATGCGCTGCCGGTCAAGGAAGTCGCCGACCTGCCCTTCGCCTCCAAAGCCAAGGGCACCTATCTGGGCAAAGAAGTCGACGTGATGCACGCCTGCGGCCACGACGCCCATACCGCTATCCTGCTGAGCACTGCGAAGATTCTTACCGGGATGCGCGAGCGGCTGCCCGGCACCGTGGTGTTTTATTTCCAACCGGCCGAAGAAGGCCCCAGCGATTTTATCCCCGACGGCAAGAACACCTGGGGCGCGAAGATGATGGTGCAGGAAGGCGTAATGAAAGCGCCCAAGCCTGACGCGGTGTTCGGCCTGCATGTGTGGGCCGGTGTGCCTGCCGGGCAAATCGCCTATCGCCCGGGCCCGACCCTGGCCAGTTCCGATGACCTGCGCATCAGGATCCTCGGCAAACAGACCCACGCCGGCCGCCCCTGGGACGGTATCGACCCGATCACCGTCGGCGCGCAGACCATTGTCGGCTTGCAGACCGTAGTCAGCCGCCGTACCGATATTTCGTCATTCCCCTCTGTGGTGAGCATCGGCACCATCAACGGTGGCACCCGCTATAACATCATCCCCGAGTCGGTGGACATGAGCGGCACCATTCGCTCCTACGACTACGGTATCCGCCAGAAGCTGCATGCAGACGTGCGTCAAACCGTAGAGAAAATCGCCGAAAGCGGTGGCGCCAAGGCCGAAGTGACGATCATCGAGAAGTACGACCCCACCATCAACAACCCGGCGCTGACCGAGAAAATGCTGCCGAGCCTGCGCTGGGCGGCTCAGGATGATGTGGTGCAAGGCCCGTTGGTGGGTGGCGCCGAAGACTTCTCATTCTATGCCAAGGAGGCGCCGGGGCTGTTTGTCTTCCTGGGGGTGACCCCAAGGGATCAGGACATGAGCAAGGCGGCGCCGAATCACAACCCTGGGTTCTTTGTGGATGAGTCGGCGTTGGTGGTGGGCGTGAGGACACTGGCGTCGTTGGCGACGGATTACCTCTACACCCACACCCCCCTGTAGGAGCGAGCTTGCTCGCGAAAAACTTCAGAACGCCGCGTTTATTCAGGGTAAACGCGGCGTTCTTGCGTTCTTCGCGAGCAAGCTCGCTCCTACAGTGTATTGGGGTGAATCAGTTGGCGAGGGCCGCGCCGTCCATTTTCTGGCGCAGGCTCAGCGGGCGCATATCGGTCCACACTTCCTCGATGTAGGCCAGGCATTCTTTCTTCATGCCGCTCTTGCCCACGGTGCGCCAGCCTTCCGGCACGGCCTTGTAGTCGGGCCAGATCGAATACTGTTCTTCATGGTTGACCACTACCTGAAAGAGGATGTCGTCGCGGTCAAATACTGAGGTCATTGCTGTTCTCCGTCGCTCAAAGGCTGGCTGCGCACCACGCGCAGCACTGATATCTGTAGAAACGTACCAAGGGCCTGGAAAATTACAGGCTGGCCACGGCCGCCGCCAAGGCGCGCCCGAAAATCTCAGCCACCTGGTCGACTTCGCCAGCGGTGATCACCAGCGGTGGCAGGAAACGCACCACACTGCCATGGCGCCCGCCCAGTTCCAGGATCAGCCCGCGCCTGAGGCATTCGCGCTGCACCAGCGGCGCCAACTGGCGATGCACCGGTGGGTGGCCCTGACTATCCGGCGTGCCAGTCGGGTCTACCAGCTCCACCCCCAGCATCAGCCCACGCCCACGGATATCCCCCAGGTGCGGGAAGTCGCGCTGCAGGATGCGCAGGTGTTCGCCCAGGCGCTCGCCCATGGTCGCCGCATGGCCTGCCAGGTCGTGATCCTTGAGGTAGCGCATCACCGCCGAGCCCGCCGCCATCGCCATCTGGTTGCCGCGGAAGGTCCCGGCATGGGCGCCCGGCAGCCAGGTGTCGAGCCAGTCGCGATACACCACCACCGCCAGCGGCAGGCTGCCGCCAATCGCCTTGGACATGACCACCACGTCCGGGATGATGCCCGCGTGTTCGAAGGCAAACATTTTGCCGGTACGCCCAAAACCGCTCTGGATCTCATCGACGATCAGCGCCACCCCCGCTTGCGCGGTGATACGGCGCAGGCCACGCAGCCAGTCGAGGTCCGCCGGGATCACACCGCCCTCACCCTGGACCACTTCGACAATCACCGCCGCTGGCAACAGCACGCCGGCTTCCGGGTCGTTGAGCAGGTTTTCCAGATAATGCAGGTTGACCCGCACACCTTCGGCGCCACCCAACCCAAACGGGCAACGGTAGTCATACGGGAATGGCAGGAATTGCACGCCATTGCCGAGCAAGGCGCCCAAGGGTTTCTTCGGCCCCAGGCTGCCCATCAAACTCAGCGCGCCCTGGCTCATGCCGTGATAGCCGCCCTGGAACGACAGCACGGTGCTGCGCCCGGTGGCAGTGCGCACCAGCTTCAACGCGGCTTCCACCGCATCGGTGCCGGTGGGGCCGCAGAACTGGATTTTCGCTTCTCGCGCCAGCTCCGAAGGCAGCAAACCGAACAGGTCCTGCACGAATTGATCCTTGACCGGCGTGGTCAGGTCCAGGGTGTGCAGGGGCAGTTCGTCGCTCAGCACTTGCTGGATGGCCTGGATCACCACCGGGTGGTTATGCCCCAGCGCCAGGGTTCCGGCGCCGGCCAGGCAATCGATGAACCGACGCCCCTCGACGTCCTCCACGTAGATCCCCTTGGCGCGCTTGAGCGCCAAGGGGATGCGCCTAGGGTAGCTGCGGGCGTTGGATTCCTGCTGGCGCTGGCGGGCCAGCAGCGGGCTTTCGTCAAACTGATAGAGCGTTTCCGCGGCCTGCACCGGGGCGTCTTCGATACGGCTGGTAGCGACTGACATCTCTGGATCCCTCAATACGCTGTTGATCGTGACCAAACTGCCGATCCGTTGGCGTCTGGCCCAAGGGCATGCGCACGGATTTCCTGTTGTGGAGACGCTTCAGGTGCACGGGGATTTAGGAAGTTGGTCGGATATTTACCGATTGTGGGGAGATTAAAATGTGGGAGCGGGCTTGCTCGCGAAGGCAGTGTGTCAGTCGCTGCATCGGTTACTGCACTACCGCTTTCGCAGGCAAGCCAGCTCCCACATTTGAACAGCGCTCAGCTCCGAAGCCCGCGGTATTTTTCATTCAGCGCATAAAGAATCGCGCAAGTCTCTGCATCCAGGAACCCACAATAATCCAGTGGCCGAAAGTGCATCTGGAACGCTCGGGTACGCTGCTCAAAGGCCTGGCGATTCTGCGCGGGCTTGTAGCCATACCGCTGAAACGCCCGCTCCACTTCCACTTCCGGCGGCAAGCCGAGACAAAAGCGGCGCTGGTACATCGCCCGGGTCGACTCATCAAACCAGGCCCCGATGCCGGCTTCATGCAGCACCCGCCACGGCAGCCGAGGCCCTGGGTCGCACTTGCGCCAGTAGGCCACGTCCGAATGCCCGAGCCAGTCAGTAGGGCCGACCTGCGGATAACGTTCCAGCAGGTCGCGAAGCAATTCAATCAATACATCAACCTGCGCTGGTGCATATTCAGGAAAGGTAAAGACGCCCGCGTCATCCCGCGCCAGGTTGACGATTTCAATGCCCATCGAGCGGCTGTTGAGGTCAGCCTTCCCCGCCCAATAGCTCACGCCTGCATGCCAGGCGCGCTGGCCCTCGTCCACCAGGCGAAACACCCGCAGTTCTTCATAACCGGCGGCGCGGTAGCTGGGTTCATCAGGGTCGGGCAGCAGATAGTGAGCGCTGACGCCATCTTGAGTGAGGGTGCGTAGCGAGGAAGCAAAGGGCGAAGCGGTGTAGTGCAAAACCACCTGTTGCACGGTTTCGCCGCGGCGGTCGTTGAAATCCCTGGCGGGGAAACTGGTGTCGATCACCAACATAAGAACGGTCCTTTTCAATTCAGGCCGACTCATTCGGCCCGTTCAAGCGCAAAAAAATTACCGCCATCCTGAAGGCTTGAGCCTCAGGCGGGCGGTAATTATTTGCCACGTGAAAAGTCAGTTCAGCGCCGCAATGGCATGCCCAGGTCGACCCGCATACCGTCGGGCTGGCTGTCAAAATGCAACGAGCAGGAGCAACGTTGCACAATCGCCTGGACAATCGCCAGGCCCAGGCCACAGCCTTCGCTGCTGCCATTGCGCCAGAAGCGTTGGGTGAGGTATTGCAGGTCTTCGCTGGAGATCTGCTGGCCATGGTCACGCACGCGGAACACCACGTTATCCGGGGTAGAAAACACCTGCAGTTCCACGCGAGTCTCGGCGGGGGTATGGCGCAAGGCGTTGTCCAGCAGGTTACGCAAGGCCGCGACGGCCAGGCCCACGGGCATTTCTACCGGAGCGTGGGAGAGATCCGGCGCCAGGATCAGATCGATACGGGAATTGTCACCGGCGTTGGCATCCTGGATCGCCAACCGGGCGACTTCCTCGGCACTCGATTGCAAGCCATCATCAAACGACAGGCTGCCTTCCACCCGCGCCAGCAACAACAGTTGCTCCAGGGTGCGATGCAAGCGGTCGGCGCCCTCCTCGGCGTGCGCCAGGGACTGGTCGCGGGCCGCGCCCTCGGTCATGCGCGCGACTTGCAGGTGGGTCTTGATCGCGGTCAACGGGCTGCGCAGTTCATGGGCGGCGTCACCGGTCAGGCGACGTTCGCGCTCGATGGTCTTGGCAATGCGCTGCAGCAGTTGGTTCTGGGTGTCGAGCAACGGCTTGAGTTCACTGGGCAGCGGGTGAATCTGCAAGGGTTCGAGGGAGTCGACACTGCGCCGCATCAGCGCGTCACGCATACGGTTGAGCGGCACCAGGCTCTGGCCGATGCCCAGCCACAGCAGGCACAGGCAGCCCAGCAACGCCACGCCGACCGGCACCGACGCCGCCAGCAGGATCGACAGGTTGAGGGCTTCGCGCTCCACCTGGCGGTCGGCGGTGGTGATCAGCAAATCGCCACGGGACAGGGTAAAACTGCGCCAGCCCACACCGTCGATGATCTGGTCGCGAAAACCGCTGCGGCGCGACTCCAGCCCTTCCTCCGGCGTGGTATGGCTACGCGCCAGGATCTCGCCGCGCAAGGAACTGACCTGGCAGGCCATGCCGCCCGGCACATTCAGTTGTTCGGTGCGCAAATGCGCGCCACCGCTGACGCTGGCCAGGCCCGGCATCTGCTCGGTGAGCCCGGCCACCATGCGCGCCGAAGCCACCAGGCGCTGGTCGAGGGAAAACATCATCTGGTTGCGCAAATCGTTGAGCATCCAGGCGGCCGCCAGCACCCAGATCAGCACAAAAGCGGCGCCCAGCTTGAACGTCAGGCGCAGGCGCAAGCTCATCACGGCGTGTTTTCTCCCCCATCAGCGGTGCCCAGGCGATAGCCCAGCCCCCTGACGGTTTCGACGATGCCATTGCCCAACTTGCGCCGCAGGTGGTGGATATGCACGTTGAGGGCGTTGCTTTCCAGTTCGTCGCTGAAGCCGTAGACGCTGTCCTTGAGCTGTTCGCTGGACAGTACGCGGCCCTTGTTGTGCAAAAGCGCCTGCAACAACGCCTGTTCACGCCGGGACAAATCTACCGGCTGGCCGCCGAGGAAGGTCTCGCGGCTGCTGGGGTCGTAGGCCAGGCGGCCATGTTCGATCAGATTGACGCTGCGTCCCGCCACACGGCGCAGCAGGGTTTGCAGGCGAGCAGCGAGTTCACGCAGGTCGAAGGGCTTGAGCAGGTAGTCGTCGGCGCCGGCTTGCAGGCCGTCGACGCGGTTGGTCACCGAGTCCCGCGCGGTGAGGATCAGCACCGGAATGTCCAACCCCTGGCTGCGCTGTTGTTGCAGCAGCTTGAGGCCGTCTTCGTCGGGCAGGCCAAGGTCGAGCACCATGATGTCGAAGGCCGCGGCCTTGAGCATCGCCCGCGCCGCCGAGGCCGTGGCCACGCGCTCCACGGTAAAGCCCTGGGCGGTCAGGCCGGCCACGATGCCACTGGCGATCAGTTCGTCGTCTTCACAGACCAGTACGTGCATGGTTAACCCTTCATAAAAGATGGCGCGATTAGAAAAGCCACGGATTAAGCGCGCATTATGCCGCTAAAGTTCGCAACACCGGATAATCCCTACGCTCTAGAATAGCGGCGGTTAATCATCGGTTAATCAACGCCACACATTGTGTGCCTCACTTGCATCGAACTAAGGCTTGACCATGCGGCATCTGTTTACCTTTCTGCTGGTGTTGTTCGCGGGATTCGCCCAGGCAGCGCCGGGCAGCCCCTTCGAAACCAAACCCGACTTCCTCCCGGTGGGCAAAGCCTTCGCCTTTACCTCCGAACGTCTTGAGAGCGGCGAAACCCAGCTGTTTTGGCAGATTGCCGACGGTTATTACCTGTACCAGCAACGCATGAAGTTCGACGGCCTGGCCGAAAAACCCGTGCTGCCCGAGGGTGAAGCCCATAGCGACGAGTTCTTTGGCGAGCAGCAAGTCTATCGCCAGGGCCTGGAGGTGAAGATCCCCGCCGGCACCACCGGCCAGGTCAAGCTCGGCTGGCAGGGCTGCGCCGATGCGGGTCTATGCTATCCGCCGCAGTCGATCACCGTGGACCTGGGCGGCAACCCGGCCGTCGCCGCCACCGCGCAAGCCCAGGACCAAAGCCTGGCCAGCGGCCTGCAACAGCGCAGCCTGGGGTGGAGCCTGCTGGTGTTCTTCGGCCTGGGCCTGCTGTTGGCGTTTGCGCCCTGCTCGTTGCCGATGCTGCCGATCCTCGCCGGCCTGGTGGTGGGCAGTGGCGCCAGCCCGCGCCGTGGCTTTGCCCTGGCCGGCAGTTACGTGGTGTGCATGGCGCTGGTGTATGCCGCCCTGGGGGTGATGGCCGCGTTGCTCGGCGCCAACCTGGCGGCGTTGCTGCAAACCCCGTGGATCCTTGGCAGCTTTGCGGCGTTGTTCGTGCTGCTCGCCCTGCCGATGTTCGGCTTCTTTGAACTGCAACTGCCCGCCTTCCTGCGCGACCGCCTCGATAACGTCAGCCGCCAGCAAAGCGGTGGCAGCCTGGTGGGTGCCGGTGTGCTCGGCGCATTGTCCGGCCTGCTGGTGGGGCCGTGCATGACCGCGCCCCTGGCCGGCGCCCTGTTGTATATCGCTCAAAGCGGCAATGCGCTGCACGGCGGCCTGATCTTGTTCGCCATGGGCATCGGTATCGGCATTCCGTTGTTGCTGTTGGTCACTGTGGGCAACCGCTTCCTGCCCAAGCCGGGTACCTGGATGAACGTGCTCAAGGGCATCTTCGGCTTCCTGTTCCTGGGCACCGCGGTGCTGATGATTCGCCCGGTAGTCGGCGACAGCCTGTGGATCGGCCTGTGGGGCGCCTTGGCGCTGGTGATGGCGTACTGCGGCTGGGCGCTGGCCCGTGAGTCCGGCCTGGCGGCCAAGGTATTCGGCGCCGGTTCCCTGGTGCTGGGCCTGTGGGGCGCGGTGCTGGTGGTGGGGGCGGCCGGTGGCAGCGATGAGCTGTGGCAACCCTTGAAGGTTTACAGCGGCTCAAAGGTCGCCGGTGCACCGAGCGCCCACGATGCCTTCACCACGATCAACGACCCGGCCGTACTGCAAAGCCAACTCGACAGCGCCAAGGCCCAGGGCCAGTGGGTGCTGTTGGACTATTACGCCGACTGGTGCGTGTCGTGCAAGATCATGGAAAAACAGGTGTTCGGCAAACCCGAGGTGATGGACGCGCTCAAAAACGTGCGCTTGCTGCGCCTGGACGTCACCGCCGACAACGCTGCCAGCCGCGAGCTGCTGGGCCGCTACAAAGTGCCAGGGCCACCGAGCTTCGTGTGGATCGGCCCGGACGGTGAAGAACGCCGCGCCCAACGCATCACCGGGGAAGTAGACGCCGCCGCCTTCCTGCAACGCTGGACCCAGACGCGGGACGCTCTCTGATGCTGACCCTTACCATCGGCACCTTCGCCATCGCCCTGAATCACCTGCTGCTGATCAGCGCGCTGATTCTCGCCACCCTGGTGGGCTGGCGCGTGGCCAAGCGCGGCGGCGAAAACCCGGAGTCGGTGCTGTTCAGCCTGTTCCTGCTGGGCCTGCTCGCCGCCCGGGTCAGTTTTGTGCTGATGTATTGGAGTTATTACAGCAACGACTGGGTGGAGATGGTCGACCTGCGTGACGGCGGCTTTCTCGCCTGGCCCGGGATCATCGCGCTGATCCTCGGCGCGCTGGCGTACGGCTGGCGTCGCCCGGCCCTTCGCAAGCCGCTCAGCGCCGGGGTGATCACCGGCCTGTTGTTCTGGGGCATGACCAGCCTGTCCCTGAGCCTGTACGAAAAAGGCACACGCCTGCCGGACATCACCCTGCGCAATGCCAATGGCGAGGTGGTGCAACTGGCGGATTATCAGGGCGGCCCCTTGGTGATCAACCTGTGGGCCACCTGGTGCCCGCCGTGCCGGCGCGAAATGCCCGTACTGGAAAACGCCCAGCGCATGCGCCCCGACGTGACCTTCCTGTTCGTCAACCAGGCCGAAAGCATGCAAAGCGTCAGCACCTACCTGGCCACCCAGGGCCTGACCCTGGACAACGTGCTGTTCGACGCCAGCGGCCGCCTCGGCCAGGCCGTGGGTTCCATGGCCTTGCCGACTACGCTGTTCTACCAAGCCGATGGGCGCCTGATCAACAGCCACCTGGGCGAACTCTCCGAAGCCAGCCTGGCTCGTGCCATGGAACCCTTCGACAACACCACAACAAGGAAACCGACATGCCTCGCCTCCGCCACCTGCTGACCCTGCTGCCTTTGACGCTAGCCGCTACGCTGGCCCAGGCCGAAGACCTGCCGGCCCCGATCAAACAGATCGAAGCCAAGGGTGCCAAGATCATCGGCAAATTCGATGCGCCCAGTGGCCTTACCGGCTACGCCGCCCAGTACCAGAACCGTGGCATGGCCTTGTACCTGACCGCCGACGGCAAGCACGTGATCGCCGGCAACCTGTACGACGCCCAGGGCAATGACCTGAGCACCGCGCCCCTGGAAAAACTGGTGTACGCGCCGATGGCCAAGGAAGTCTGGGCCAAGATGGAAAACAGCAGCTGGATCCAGGACGGCGACAAAAATGCCCCGCGCACCGTCTACCTGTTCAGCGACCCCAACTGCCCGTACTGCAACATGTTCTGGGAACAGGCGCGCCCGTGGGTGAAGGCCGGCAAGGTGCAGTTGCGCCACATCATGGTCGGCATCATCCGCGAAGACAGCCCAGGCAAATCCGCCGCCCTGCTCGCCGCCAAAGACCCGCAAAAAGCCCTGCAAGAACACGAAGCCGCCGGCAAGGGCAGCAAGCTCAAGGCGCTGGAAAAGATCCCGGCCGAGGTCGAGGCCAAGCTTGATGCCAATATGAAGCTGATGGATGAACTGGAGTTGTCGGCGACGCCGGCGATCTTCTATCTGGATGACAAGGGTGGGTTGCAGCAGCAGCAAGGGGCGCCTTCGCCGGATAAGTTAGTGAAAATTCTCGGACCAAAATAAGCGCCGCCATCGCGGGCGCCATCGCAGGCAAGCCAGCTCCCACATTTGAATGTATTCGCAACTCAAAATATGGGAGCTGGCTTGCCTGCGATGAGCATAGGTATCTATACAACTTTGTGGGTTGTAACAGCAGACGGTAACCACGATGCGAAGCGAGTCGCTCTTGCTCTTGATCTGCTTTTGATCTTGACCTTAAGCGCCCCGTCAAACCACGCTGGCCGGAATTCGACAGGGATTTGGGGGGTAAACCGGCAGGGATGCCGGTTTAGCCGCCCCGCGCCATGGATGGCGCGTGGCGGCGGCCCCCCAAATCACTGGCGGATTACGGGCACACCGAGCCTAGGCGAGGTGCCGAGTGGTGGGGCAGGAGCCCTTTTGGTTACTTTTGGGGCTCTTTTCCAAAAGTGACCCGCTGTAAAAGCGGAACCCTAAGTGGCCGTTACCGCAGGAATGGATATGTACTCGGTATAACTGCGTCGGCTGTCAGGCCGCCATCGCAGGCAAGCCACCTCCCACAATTTGATCGCGGGGCCTCAGGTAGATAGGTGTCGGCTAGCAGGCCGTCTTCGCAGGCAAGCCAGCTCCCACATTTGGATCGCGGTGCACCAGCTCGATCAGCGTCGGCTGCCAGGCCGTCACGGGAGCAAGCTCCCTCGCCACAGGTCCAGCTGTGTAGATGCCTATGCTGCAATGAGGCCCTGACAGACAACGAAGATCAAAGCCCCTCCAACTCTGCCATCAAATCACTCAACCGATCCACCTTCTCGGCACTGATCTCATTGCCCGCCACCCCCTCGATATACTCGGCCAACTCCGCCACGGTGCTGCACTCGAACATCGCCCGCAACGGTACATCGCGCTGCAGTGTCTTCTGCACCCGCGAGGCAATCTGCGTGGCCAGCAGCGAGTGCCCGCCCAGTTCGAAGAAGTTGTCCTGCACCCCGACCCGCTCGACCTTCAGCACCTCGGCCCAGATACCCGCCAACGTAGTTTCCAGTTCAGTGCGCGGCGCCACATAGTCCTGATTGTGCAACTGGCCGATCTCCAGGGCCGGCAGGGCCTTGCGGTCGAGCTTGCCGTTGGCATTCAGGGGCAGGCGGTCAAGCCATAGCCAATGCAGTGGCACCATGTATTCCGGCAGTTCGGTACGCAGGCGTTGCTTGACGCGCTCCAGCTGTTCACTCGGTTCCAGCGTGGCATCGGCGGCCACTAGGTAGCCGACCAGATGTTTGCCACTGGCCCCCTCTTGCACACCCACCGCCGCGTCGCGCACGAGGGGTTGTTCATGCAGGCGCGCTTCGATTTCACCCAGTTCGATGCGGTAGCCGCGAATCTTCACCTGGTGGTCGATACGCCCGACATACTCCAGCACCCCATCGCTGCGACGCCGTGCCAGGTCGCCGGTACGGTAGAGGCGCTCACCAGGCGCGCCAAAGGGATTGGGTACAAACACCTGGGAGGTGCGCAGCGGATCGCTGACATAGCCACGACCGACACCGGTGCCGGCGACGCACAACTCGCCCACCGCCCCTTGAGGCACCAACTCTAAAGCGCCGTCCAGCAGGTACAAACGGTTGTTGTCGGTCGGCGTACCAATCGGCAGGTAAGTGCCACGGGTCGACGCCAGATCGACGCGGAAGAAGGCCACATCATCGGAGCATTCCGCCGGGCCGTAGGCATTCACCAGGCCAATTTGCGGGTAACGCAGCAGCCACTGATGGGCCAGCTCAGGTGGCATGGCCTCCCCGGTCGGCAACATCCAGCGCAGGCCGTCGAGGCGGATACGCTCCTGGGCCAACATGCCCTGGATCAGCGACGGCACACTCTCCAGCACGGTGATGCCCTGTGCTTGAACGTGGGCCAGCAACCCTTGCGGATCATGGGCGATGGTATTGGGCACAATGTCCACACGCGCGCCAAACAGCGGCGCGGCGAGGAACTGCCACACAGAAATATCGAAGCTTTGCGACGCGGTCTGGGCGATCACATCGGCATCGCTCAGGTTCAGGTACGGTACCTTGCTCAATTGGTTATTGAGCATGCCGCGCTGTTCCACCATCACACCCTTGGGCAAGCCGGTGGAGCCTGAGGTGTAGATCACGTAAGCAAGGTTGTCCGGGCCACTGTAGACACCTGGGTTTTCACCACGGGCGGGAATTTCCTCCCACACCAGCAACTGGCAATCGACACCTTCGAGCAACTCGATGGCCTGTTCACGGCACGCCTCGGTGCACACCAGCAACGGCGTGCGGCTCAGGTCGATGATGCGGCTCAGGCGCTGGCCCGGCAGGCCCGGGTCCAACGGCAGGTAGCCGGCGCCGGCCTTGAAGCTGCCGATGATCATGCCGAGCAAATCCAGCCCACGTTCAGCCAACAACGCCACCGGTTGGTCCAGGCCGACACCCGCCGCAATCAGCGCGTGGCCGAGGCCATTGCTGCGGCGATTCAGATCCTCGTAGCTCCATTGCTGGTCAAGACAACTGGCGGCGATACGCTGCGGATGCTGCGCGACCTGCGCCTCGAACAACTCGATATAGCTGCGTTCCAGCGGGTAGGCATGTGCGCTCTGGTTACAGCCTTCCACGAGGAATTCACGTTCCTGCTCACCCATCAGCGCCAGCTCGTCCATGTCACCATGGAAGCCCTGCACCAGCGCCAGCAACAGGCGCTTGAATTCAGCGAGCATGCCTTGCACGGTGCTTTCGTCGAAATAACGCTGGTCGTAGGACAGGTGCAAACCGAGGTCATCGCCTGGATAGCACACCGCCGTCAGCGGGAAGTTGGTGTGGGTACGGCCAGAATCCGAGGTGGCGTTCAGGCTTTGCGCACGGTCCAGCACCGAGACTTCCACTGGCGCGTTCTCGAACACAAAAAGGCTGTCGAACAGCGGCTGGCCCTTGGGCAGTTCGCTATGCTCCTGGATCGTCACCAGCGGCAGGTATTCGTACTCGCGCAATTGCATATTGCTGTCGAGCAAGGCGCTCAACCACTGGCGCACGCTGCAGCGCTGGCCGTCCTCGGGCAGTTTTACCCGCAACGCGATGCTGTTGATAAACAGGCCGACGGTACGTTGCATCTCGGGCATGTCCACCGGGCGCCCGGCCACGGTGACGCCGAACAACACATCGCGATCACCACTCAAACGCCGCAGCACCAGGGCCCACGCCGCCTGGGCGAAGGTGTTGACGGTAAGCTGATGCGCCTGGGCCAGTTCGCGCAGTTGCGCACCGTCGCGGGCATCCAGGCGGGTGTAGCAGTCGCCCACCACCATGCCGCCGCTGCCACCAGCGTGTTCGCGCAGGAACGGGCGGTCGCTCGGGATCGGCGTGGCGCGCTCGAAGCCTTGCAAGTTTTGCTGCCACCACTGGCGCGCTTCGTTGAGGTCCTGGCGTTGCAGCCAGGCAATGTAGTCGCGGTAGCGCGGCGGCGCGGCCAGTTGCGCATCGCGGCCTTCGCCCAGGGCTGTGTAGATATCGAAGAAGTCATTCATCAGCAGCGAACGGCACCAGGCATCGATCAGGATGTGGTGGTTGCTCATCATGAACCAGTAGCGCGCCTCGGCCACGCGGATCAGGCGCAAGTGGAAAGGTGCTTGATTGAGCAGGTCAAAGCCGGCTTCGCGCTCGGCCTTGAGCAAGACTTGCAGACGCGGCTCCTGCTCATCCTGCGGGTCGGTGCTCCAGTCCAGGTACTCAATCGGCGTGCTGCCGGGCTTGTGGATCACTTGCAGCATGTCTTCGCCGACGTTCCAGCAGAACGAGGCACGCAAGGCTTCGTGGCGGGCGATCACCGCTTGCCAGGCCTGGGCAAAACGCTCCGGGTCCAGGGCGCTGTTGATGCGATAGCGATCCTGCATGTAATACAGGCCGGTGCCGGGCTCCAGCAGCGTGTGCAGCAGCAAGCCCTCCTGCATCGGGGTCAGCGGGTAGACGTCTTCGATGGCGCTGGCCGGGACCGGCAAGGCGTCCAGTTGCACCTGGCTCAGGCGCGCCAGGGGGAAGTCGGACGGCGTGAGGCCGCCGGCATCGTCCTGCAGGCAATGGGCGATCAGGCTGTGCAATTCGGCCAGGTAAGCTTCGGCCAGATCGCCAATCACCTGCTGATCATGCCGCTCACGGCTGAAGGTCCAGCGTAGCACTAGCTCGCCGCCATACACCTGGCTGTCGATGCTCAGTTCGTTGGGCAACGGCGCATCCGGGTCATGGGCCTGACCGGCGGATTCCTCCAGCGGATGGAACAGCGCGTCAGTGCCAAAGCTCTGGTCGAACTGGCCCAGGTAGTTGAAGGTAATCTGCGCGCTCGGCAATGCGGCCATGCTCTGCTTGCACAGATCATCGGCCAGGTAATGCAGTACGCCATAACCCAAGCCTTTATGCGGCACGCCACGCAGTTGCTCCTTGATCGCCTTGATCGAGTCGCCTTGCTCGGCCTGCGGCGTCAGACGCAACGGGTAGGCACTGGTAAACCAGCCCACGCTGCGGGTCAGGTCGATGTCATCGAACAAGGTTTCGCGGCCATGGCCTTCCAGTTGGATCAGTGCCGAGGCCTGCCCGCTCCAGCGGCACAGTACGCGGGCCAGGGCGGTGAGCAACAGGTCGTTGACCTGGGTGCGATAGGCACTCGGCGCCTGTTGCAGCAACTGCCGGGTGCGCTCGGCATCCAGGCGCACGCTGACCGTGTCGGCATCGCAGTTTCGCAATGTTCCGTGTGGGCGCTGCACCGGCAAGGTCACGGCGGGGCCAGCCAATAGGGCTTGCCACAGACTCAACTCTTCGCGCAGGGATTCACTGTGGGCATAGGCTTGCAAGCGCGCAGCCCAATCGCGCAGCGCGCTGGTCTTGGCCGGCAGGCTGACGGACTGGCCTTCACTGAGTTGGTGGTAAACGTTTTGCAGGTCTTCCAGCAGGACGCGCCACGACACGCCGTCCACCACCAGGTGATGGATGGCGATCAGCAAGCGTTGCTGGCCTTGCGGCCCGTCCACCAGCAAGGCGCGCAACAGCGGCCCCTGTGCCAGGTCGAGGCTGCGCTGAGTGTCGGTGAACAACGCCGTGCACGCCTGCATGTCGCGCACCTGCGCCTGCAGCAGCACGCCGCCTTCCGGCACGCCCAAGTATTCGGCATGCCATTGCGCATCGCGCGAGGTAAAGCTCAAGCGCAGCGCGTCGTGGTGTTCCAGCACCGCCAGCAGCGCTTGCTCCAGGCGATGGGCATCGAGCAGTTGCAGTGGCTTGAGCACCAATGCCTGGTTCCAGTGCTGGCGCGCCGGGATATCGGTGTCGAAGAACCAGTGCTGGATCGGCGTGAGGCCCGAGGGGCCGGTCAGCAATCCTTGCTCGGCGATGATGAGCTCCGAGCGAGTCGCCACGGCAGCCAGGCTCTGTACGGTCTGGTGCTGGAACAGGTCACGGGGGCTGAAATGAATCCCGGCCTGGCGCGCCCGGCTCACCACCTGGATCGACAGGATCGAGTCGCCGCCCAGTTCAAAGAAGTTATCGTCGAGGCCCACTTGCTCCACGTTCAGCACCGCGCACCAGATGGCGGCCAGGCTGTGTTCCAGCTCGCTGCGGGGCGCGACGTAGGCTTGGCGATTGGCCTCTGGGTCCGGCTCAGGCAAGGCGCGGCGGTCGAGCTTGCCGTTGGCGGTCAGCGGCATGCTCTGCAGCACGATCAAATGCGCGGGCACCATGTAGTCCGGCAGTTGCGCCTTGAGGTGCGCCTTCAACGCGTCGCGCAAGGCGGCGTGCTCGGCATCGCTGACCAGGTACGCCACCAATTGCTTGCCGCTCGGCGCATCCAGTGCCAGCACCACCGCTTCGCGCACAGCGTCATGTTCGAGCAAGCGCGTTTCGATTTCGCCCAGTTCGATGCGAAAACCGCGGATCTTCACCTGATGGTCGATGCGCCCCAGGTACTCCACCAGGCCATCGGCGCGTTGGCGCACCAGGTCGCCGGTACGATATAAACGCCCGCCCTCGATGGCAAACGGATCCGCGACAAAGCGCTCCGCCGTCATCCCCGGACGCTGGTGATAACCCTGAGCCAGGCCGGCGCCACCGATGTACAGCTCACCGCTGGCGCCCTGGGGCACCAACGCCAGGTCGGCGTCGAGAATGTAGGCCACGCGCGCGCCGACGATGCTACCGATCGGCACACTGCCAGCGCCCTCCTCCAACTGCTCGGGCGCCAGGCTGGCCAGGGGCATCACCACGGTTTCGGTGGGGCCGTAGGCGTTGAAGAACAGCTGGGGCGTAAACGCCGCACGGATGCGTTGCAGGTGTTCGCCGGTCAAGGCTTCGCCACCGGTGATGCACATGCGCACCGGCAGTGTCTGTTGCTGGGTCGCCAGCCACTGCGCCAACTGGCTGCCGTAGCTGGGGGTGAAACCGAGCACATTGATGCGATGGGTACGGATCAGCGCGCAGATCTCTTCGGCATCCCACTGGCCCTGGGCGCGCAATACCACCCGCGCCCCGCACAGCAGCGGCACCAGCAAACGTTCGGTGGCAGCGTCGAAGTTGATCGAGTAAAAGTGCAGTTCGCAGTCATCCGGGCGCATGTCAAACCGCTCGATCACTGCCTGGCAATGCATGGCGATCTCACCGTGGGACACCACCACACCTTTGGGCTTGCCCGTGGAACCCGAGGTGTAGATGAGGTACGCCTGGTGTTGCGCCAGGCTCACCAGCGGCAGCGCCTCGGCGGGGTAATTGGCCAGCACCGGCGAGTCATCCTCCAGGCACCAGCACGCCACCGTCGCCGGCAATTCACCCAGGGCTTCGAACAGGGCCGCATCACTGAGCAGCAGGCCGATGCCACTGTCTTCGATCATGTAATGCAAGCGATCCAGCGGGTATTCGGGGTCCAGCGGCACATAGGCACCGCCGGCCTTGAGGATCGCCAGCAAACCGATGACCATTTCCAGCGAACGCGGCAGCGCCAGGCCCACGCGCACCTGCGGGCCCACGCCACGCTCGCGCAGCATCCAGGCCAGGCGGTTGGCGCGCTCATCCAGTTGCGCATACGAGAGGGTCACACCGGCAAAGGTCAGCGCCGGGGCCTCCGGCCGCTGGCTGGCCTGCTGGCTGAACAGTTGATGGATGCACTGGTCGAGGCGATGCTCGCCCTTCTCCACCCCCAGGCTGTCTTGCAAGGCGCGTTGTTCATCCGCGCTCAGCAACGGCAATTCGCTGAGGCGCTGGTGAGGATCGGCGATCAACGCTTCGAGCAGGTTGCACCAATGCGCGGCCATGCGTGCAATGCGCGGCTCGTCGAACAGGTCGGTGCTGTAGGTCAGGCAGCAACCCAGGCGATGGTCGAGGTCGGTGACTTCCAGGTTGAGGTCGAACTTGGTCGCCCGCGCATCGTTGGCCAGGTACTCCACGGTCATGCCAGCCAGTTGGCGGCTTTGCTGGAATTCCCAGCGCTGCACGTTGCACATCACCTGGAACAACGGGTTGTACGCCGCGCTGCGCGGCGGTTGCAGGGCTTCCACCAGATGGTCGAACGGCAGGTCCTGGTGGGACTGGCCCTCGATCACGGTATGGCGCACCTGCTCGAACAGCTCGCTGACCCGCATCTGCCCAGTGAGCTGGCAACGCAGCACCTGGGTATTGAGGAACGCGCCAATCAAGCCTTCGCTTTCCGGACGGATACGGTTGGCCACTGGCGCGCCGATGCGCAGGTCGGTCTGGCCGCTGTAGCGGTAGAGCAACACCGCCAGGGTCGCGGTCATGGTCATGAACAGCGTGAGGCCGTGCTGGGCGTTGAAGGCTCGCACGCGGGCGGCCAGCTCATCGCTCAAATCAAAGCGGTACAGCTCGCCCCGGTGGCTTTGCACGGGTGGCCGTGGACGGTCGCCGGGCAGTTCCAGCAATGGGTGTTCGTTGCCCAGTTGGGCGGTCCAGTAGTCCAGCTGACGCTGGCGCTCACCGGCTTCCATCCACTGGCGTTGCCATACGCTGTAATCGAGGTACTGCACCGGCAACGCTGGCAGCGGTGAGTCGCGCTCGTCGATAAAGGCTTCATACAAGGCGCTGAGTTCACGGGCAAAGATGTCCATGGCCCAGCCTTCGGTGACGATATGGTGCAGGGTCAGCACCAGGTAATGTTCCTGCTCGCCGGCCTTGACCAGGCAGGCGCGCAACAGCGGCCCGGTTTCCAGGTTGAACGGCGTGTGCGCCTCGACATCGGCCAGTTGCTGCAAACGCTGCTGGCGCTGCGGCTCATTCAGCGCGGAGAAATCCTGCCAGTCCATGCGCACATTGGTTTGCGCCGAGACCTTTTGACAGGCCACACCATCGACACTTGGGAAAGTGGTGCGCAGGGTTTCGTGACGCATGATCAAGGCCTGCAAGGCGGCCTCGAAACGTCCCACATCCAGCACGCCGCACAGGCGCGCCATGCCGCCGACGTTGTAGGCCGGGCTGTCCGGTTCCATCTGCCAGAGGAACCACATGCGCTGCTGGGAATAGGACAAGGGGACCGGCTGGCTGCGGTCGACTTTGGCGATGGCCGTCTGTTGGTTGCGCTGGCCCGCCGCCTGGATCAGCCCGACCTGCTCGGCGAAATCCCCCAGCTCGCTGGCTTCGAACAGGGTGCGCAGCGGCAGTTCGACGTCACAGGCCTGGCGGGTGCGGGAGATGATTTGCGTGGCCAGCAACGAGTGCCCGCCGAGTGCGAAAAAGTCATCGCGCAGGCCGATGCGTGGCAGGCCAAGCACCTCGCGCCAGATCGCGGCGATGTGCAGTTGCAAAGGTGTATGCGGTTCGACGTGTTCGCGGGTTTGCCATACCGGCTCTGGCAAGGCACGCCGGTCGAGCTTGCCGCTGGGGCTCAGGGGCATGGCGTCCAGGCGCATCAGCAGCGCGGGCACCATGTACTCCGGCAACTCGGCAGCCAGGGCGATTTTGACCGTTTGCTCATCCAGTTCGGCGTCGGCGGTGTAGTAGCCGATCAACTGGGCATCACGTACCAGCACCACGGCTTGGGCGATGCCTGCCTGGGCCAGCAGGCGCGCTTCTATTTCTTCCGGTTCCACCCGGAAACCGCGCAGCTTGACCTGCTGATCGAGGCGTCCGAGGTATTCGAGCACACCATCGGCGTTCCAGCGCGCACGGTCACCGGTGCGATACAAGCGGGTGCCCGCCGCGCCCAGCGGGTCGGCGACAAAACGTTCGGCCGTCAGCCCGGCACGGCCCAGGTAACCCCGCGCCAGGCCGATACCGCCGATGCACAATTCGCCCGGCACACCGGCCGGTAGCGGGTTGAGTTGCTCGTCCAGTACGCGGCAGATCACATTGCCCAATGGCCGGCCAATCGGCGAGCGCTCGCCATCCGAGGCGGCGCACTGCCAGTGGGTGACGTTGATCGCGGTTTCGGTCGGGCCATAGCGGTTGTGCAATTGCACCGCGGGCAAGCGCGCCAGTACACGGTTACGCAACTCGGCGGGCAAGGCTTCGCCACCGGAGAACAGGCGACGCAGGCTGGTGCATTCGGCTGCCAGGGGTTCATCGATAAACAGCTGTAACAACGGTGGCACGAAGTGCAGCGTGGTCACCCCATGTTCCTGCACAAGCTGCGCGATGCGGTGCGGGTCGCGATGTTCGCCCGGACCGGCCAATACCAGGCGGCAGCCGGTAATCAGTGGCCAGAAGCATTCCCACACCGACACGTCGAAACTGATTGGCGCCTTTTGCATCAGCACATCGGTTTCGTTCAGTTGATAGGTGGCCTGCATCCACTGCAAACGCTCGGCCAGGGCGCCGTGGGTGTTGCCCACGCCTTTGGGTTGGCCGGTGGAACCGGAGGTGTAAATCACGTAGGCGAGGTTATCGCCGTGCAGGTGCAAGCCTGGCGCCTGGGTCGGCCAGCTGTCCAGATGCAGGCTGTCCATGGCAATCACGCACACGCCTTCGGCGCTGGGCAGTTGGGGGAGCAAGGCGGTCTGGGTGAGCAGCAGTTGCACGCCGCTGTCCTTGAGCATGTAGGCCAGGCGTTCAGCGGGGTAATCCGGGTCCAGCGGCACGTAGGCGCCACCGGCCTTGATGATGGCGAGCAGGCCGATCAGCAGTTGCGGCGAACGCTCGGCGGCGATAGCCACGCACACGTCCGGGCCGACGCCTTTGTCGCGCAGGTAATGGGCCAGGCGGTTGGCCTGGGTGTGCAATTGGGCGAATGTCAGGCTGCCGTCCTGCCAGACCAATGCGGTGGCGTCCGACGTCTGTTGGTTGAGCAGCTCGGGCAGCCAGCGCCGGGCCGGCGCGCAGGGGGCCTCGCTCCAGGGTTGCTGTTCGTCAGCCTGCATCAAAGGCAGATCGCCGATGGCGTGTTGTGGTTGCGCGCACACAGCGTGAAGTAGATGGATGAAGTGCTCGGCCAGACGCTGGATGGTCGCGCAATCGAACAGCTCGTCGGCGTAGTCGAACGACAGGCTCAAGCGCCCATTGCGGTCTTCTTCGCTGTGCAGTTGCAGGTCGAACTTGGCTTCGCGGCTGTGCCAGGGCAACTCATCGGCCAGCAGGCCCGGCAGGCGGCGCAAGGCGCTGAGGTCGCGCTGCTGGTGGTTGAACATGACCTGGAACAGGCCCTGTTCGCGGGCCTGGGGGAAGGCTTCCAGCAGTTGTTCGAAGGGCAAGTCCTGATGCGCCTGGGCGGCCAATGTGGTCTCGCGAGTGGCGGCCAACAGCTGGTTGAACGGCAGGCGCCCGTCCAGCTCGGCGCGCAGCACCAGGGTGTTGATAAAGAAGCCGATCAGGCCCTGGGTTTCATGGCGTGGGCGGTTGGCATTGGGCACGCCGATACGGATATCGCGCTGGCCACTGTAGCGATAGAGCAAGGTCTGGAACGTCGCCAACAACAGCATGAACGATGTTGAGTCGTGGGCCTGGGCGGTCTGGCGGATCGCCGCACTGAGGCGCGCATCCAGGCGCTGGCGATGGCGCGAGGCGCTGTGCCGATGCTGGGCGGCACGCGGGTGATCGGTGGCCAGGTTCAGGGCCGGATGCTCGTCACCCAACTGCGCTTTCCAGTATGCAAGCTGTCGCTGGCCCTCACCTTCGGCCAGCCATTGGCGCTGCCAATTGCCGTAGTCGGCGTATTGCAAGGTCAGCGGCGGCAGTTCCAGGGGTTGGCCTTGGGCGGCAGCGGCGTACAGGCGCGAGAACTCGTCGATCAGGATATTCAGCGACCAACCGTCAGCAATGATGTGGTGCAGCGTCACCAGCAGTTGGTGCTCTTCATCGCCCAGGCGCACCAGGGTAACCCGCAGCAACGGGCCTGTTTCCAGATCGAACGGGCTGCGCGCCTGGTCTTCGCGAACCTGTTGCGCACGGGCTTCGCGCACGGCGTTTGGCAAGTCGCTGAGGTCGATGACCGGCAGTTCGAAATCCGCCGTAGCCTCGACACGCTGAAACGCCTGACCATCGCGCTCGTAGAAGCGCGTGCGCAGGGCTTCGTGACGCTGGATCAGTTGCTGGAAGCTGTGGCGCAGTGCGTCTTCATCCAGCTCGCCGCGCAGGTGCAAGGCGCCTGGAATGGTGTAGGCGCTGCTGTGAGGGTCCAATTGCCAGGTGATCCACAGGCGGTTCTGTGCCAGGGATTGGGGCAGGTCTTCTTGACGCGATAAGGCGTGCATTGCGCCTTGGGCCACGCCGCCGTCCTGTTGCAGTTGCGCCACAGCCGCAGCAAAGGCCGCGAGTGTCGGCGCTTCGAACAGCAGGCGCAGGTTCAGCTCCAGCCCCAGGCTTTCGCGCAGGCGGGCGACCACTTGGGTCGCGGTGATGGAGTTGCCCCCCAGCAGGAAAAAGTGATCGTCGCCCGCCACCTGGGCCAGTTGCAGTTGCTCGCACCAGATCGCCGCGATCCGCTGTTGCAGGTCCGATTCCAGCGCCACTTCGCTCGCCTGCCCCTGCTGCCCGGGGAACTGCGCGTAGCTGTCGAGGCTGCCATCGGCATGCCGAATCGCACAGGCCGCACGCTGCACTTTGCCGCTGGAGGTCTTCGGCAAGGCGCCGGGGTTGAGCAGCACCACCACACTCGGAGCTTGCTGGCAGGCCTCGGCCACGGCTTGGCGGATCGCTTTGATCAGCGCTTCGGGCGGCAGGATTTTCTGCACGCTGCGGCTGATTTCCGCAGCGATGCCGATGCCTTCCAGGCCCTGGTCATTCACCGCAAACGCGGCGACCCGGCCCTTGCGCACCCCTTCCACTTCGCGCTCGATGGTCTGTTCGATGTCCTGGGGGTAGAGGTTATGGCCGCGCACGATCAGCAGGTCTTTCAGGCGCCCGGTGATGTACACCTCACCGTCGCGGATAAAGCCCAGGTCACCGGTGCGTAACCAGGTGCGGCCAGCATGCTGGACGAAGGTCTTGGCGCTGGCTTCGGGGTTGCGCCAGTAGCCGTGGGCGACGCTCGGGCCCGTGGCCCAGAGTTCGCCGATGCACTGGTCGGGCAGCTCGGTGAGGGTGTGCGGGTCGGCGATCAGCACGGCGTGGTCCGGCTGGCTGGTGCCGCAACTCATGATCGCAGGGCCCTGCCCCGGTTCGGCACGGTTGGCGGCCAGCGCCTGTTCATCCAGGCGCAGGGCGGGAATGCCACGGCCACGGGTACCGCCGGCGACAAACAGGGTGGCTTCGGCCAGGCCGTAGGAGGCGAAGAAATTATTCGGGGTGAAACCACAGGCGGCGAATTTTTCCGCGAAGCGTTCCAAGGTGTCGAGGCGGATCGGTTCGGAACCCGAATAGGCCACGCGCCAGCGGCTCAAATCCAGGCGCTCCAGGGCCGACTCGCTGACCCGTTCGCTGCACAGGCGGTAGGCGAAATCCGGCCCACCACTGATGGTGCCGCCGTATTCGCTGATCGCCTCCAGCCAGCGCAAAGGTTGGCCAAGGAAGTAGGCCGGCGACATCAACACGCAGGGCACGCCGCTGAAGATCGGTTGCAGCAGGCCGCCGATCAGGCCCATGTCGTGGTACAGCGGCAACCAGCTGACGATCACGTCGTCGGGGTTGAGGTCGATGCCAAAACCACGGCGGATCAGCACTTCGTTGGCCACCAGATTGCCGTGGCTGACCTGCACGCCCTTGGGCAATGCAGTGGAGCCGGAGGTGTATTGCAAGAACGCGATGTCGTCGGCCTTGAGGTCGGGCTCGACCCACTGGTCGGCCCGCTGCGCCTCCAGGGTGTCGACGCTCAATACCGGCGGCGCATTTTCAATCTGGGCCAGGCCCTCGCTGAGGCTGGCAATGGTCAACAGCAGCCGCGGCTCGGCATCGCTGATGATCGACAGCAGGCGCTCCTGATGATGACGACGCGTGGATTCCGGCGGATACGCCGGCACCGCGATCACCCCGGCGTACAGGCAGCCAAAGAACGCCGCCACATAGTCCGGGCCACTTGGGAACAGCAACACCGCACGCTCGCCCAGGCCAGCGTTGGCTTGCAAGGCAGCGGCGATGGTGCGGGCGCGTTGGTCGAGGTCGCGATAACTGAGCACCACACTGTGCTCGGCGCTCTCGGCGAGGAAGCGCAACGCCACGTGGTCCGGCGTCTGCGCAGCACGCTGTTGAAGGGACTGGACCAGGGTGCGGGGGAGTTCGAAGGCGTCCATCATGGGGTTCCTGCCTGAAATCGGCTTACGGGAAATTCGGGAAATCGGTGGGGTTCAGCCGGCGGCGAGCTGCCGCGCCGCGCCAATGCGCCAGCGCGCCAAGTGCTCGTCGGCATAGCGACGCACGCAGCGCAGCACGGCGCTTTCGTGCTGCACGAGGAAGAAGTGATGGCCGTCAAACATGTCCAGGGAAAACCCACTGGCAGCGTCGAGTTGCCAGTCGAGCAACTGGTCGGCACGCACGCTGTCCTGCTTGCCACCGAACACATGGATCGGCAGCGCCAGGGGCTGGCGCTCCCCATAGGTGAAACTGCCGCACAGCAGAAAATCGGCGCGCAGGATCGGCAACATCAGTTGCATCAGCTCGGGGTTGGCCAGGGCTTCTTCGGCGGTGCCTTGCAATTGCCGCAGGCGGGCAATCAGTTGGGCATCGGTCTTTTCGACGGCGTACTCACTCACATCACGACGCGCCGGGCCCGCCGTGCCGGACGCGAACAACGCCAGGGGCGCAGGCAGATTGCGCGCGCTCAAAGCGTGAGCCAATTCAAACGCCAACAGCCCGCCAAGGCTGTGGCCGAACAAGGCATAGGGGCCATCCAGATCACGGCTGATTTCTTCAGCAAGCTGCGCGGCCAAGGCCTTGATATCGCGCTGCAATGGCTCGTCCATGCGCATGCCGCGTCCCGGCAATTCCAGCGGGCACACTTGCAGCCAGTCCGGCAGCACCCGGCGCCAGCGAGAGTAGACCGAGGCGCTGGCGCCTGAGTGGGGCAGGCAAAACAGGCGCAGCCGCAGGGACGTACTCATCCCGCGAGGACTCCGAACTGAAACACGCTGAATGCACGATAAAAACCCATCTGGTCCTCCTGCGGGTGCTGATCCTTGGCCGTTGTACTAACGAACCTGTCACCCATGAGAACGGACGGAGCCTTCAAATAATTAGTCGCCGGGGGCGAGCGAGACGTGGTTCACACCTTTGCCCAAGGCATAAGATTAGTTCGTCTTCTCATTTGACAATCATTATCATTAAGCATAATTTGTTGCCCGATATGTAGGAGGCCTCAGCAGGGATGCCCTCCCCTAACCTATTCGCAGCAAGGTGATTTCCATGACGGAACAAGTATCCACAGGCAGGTGCGATTCACCCCTTCTCCAGGCGTTCGTCGACAATCGACTGATTTTGGTGAAGATCGCGGCCCGTATCACCGGGTGCCGCTCCCGCGCCGAAGACGTGGTGCAGGACGCCTACTTCCGGCTGCAGTCGGCGCCGACCATCACCTCATCGTTCAAGGCCCAACTGAGTTATCTGTTCCAGATCGTGCGCAACCTGGCGATCGATCATTACCGCAAGCAGGCCCTGGAGCTCAAATACTCCGGGACCGAAGAGGAAGGCTTGAATGTGGTTATTCACGGCGCTTCACCGGAAACCTCGCACATCAATTTCAACACCCTGGAAAACATCGCCGACGCCCTGACGCAGTTGCCCCAGCGTACCCGCTACGCGTTCGAGATGTACCGCTTGCATGGCGTGCCGCAAAAAGACATCGCCAAGGAGCTTGGGGTGTCGCCGACCTTGGTGAACTTTATGATTCGCGATGCGCTGGTGCATTGCCGCAAGGTGTCGGGCAGTCATAGCGATACGTTTGCGCGGCGTGTTTAATGCAGCGCCGACATATGTGGGTAAGGGCTCCACGGAAACTACGATGCGAAGCGAGCCGCTCTTGATCTTGATCTGCTTGTGATCTTGATCTGGCTTTTGATCTTAGGCGCCCCGTTAAACCACGCTGGCGGATTACGGGCACACCGAGCCTAGGCGAAGTGCCGAGTGGTGGGGCAAGAGCGTTTTGCTTACTTTTGCGCTTTTCAAAAGTGGGCCGCTGTAAAAGCGGAACCCTAAGTAGCCGTTACCGCAGGAATGGATATGTACACGGTCCAACTGTGTTGACTGTCAGGCCGTCTTCGCAGGCAAGCCAGCTCCCACATTGGATCGCGGGGCATCAGTTATATCTGTGTCGGCTGTCAGGCCGCCATCGCAGGCAAGCCAGCTCCCACAGTTGATCCCACTGAGCCCGAAGGATTTATTCACAAAGACCTCAGGGCACCGGCGTCACATCAATACGATACGGCTCAAAAATCTTCAGCATCTGGCCACTGTCGCGCAGACGCTTGAGCAGTTCGGCAAACGCCGGACCAGTGATCGGTGCCTTGGGCCGCAACAACGCATAGTGGTGATACACCTGGTCAATACGCTCCGACACCAAAAACTGCCCCGCCATGTCTGCGTTGCGCACCATGAAATCACTCAGGTACGAACGGGTAACCAGCGCAATATCCGCACGCCCACGGGCAACCATCAGCAGGTTACTGTCATGGGAATAGGTCAACGTCGCGTTGAAACGCTCGGCCATGTTCTTGGGATCGGGATTGAAGTCGGCGAAGGCATAGTGATACCCGCTGAATACCGCCAGGCGCTTGCCGCTGAGGTCGGCGAAGTAGCTCTGGTCACGCCCGGGTTGGCGCTGGGCAACGAAGATTTCCGCATCTTCCAGCCCCATATCAACACTGGTATGGGCAATATTCTGCCAACCCCAGGACGGGTTTTCGAAGATCGCCATGTCGACCCGGCCTTGCTCGAAGTCACGAAAACGTCGGGGGATCGAGGTAGGCACCACCACGAACAAGTAATCGGTTTGCGCAGCGTTCAACGCTTCGACCAATTGCGGCAGCAACCCGGTGTCGGCGCCTTGTTCAGGGCGCACGGTATAGGGCGGAAAATGCGCCGCGCCGACTCTCACCAACTGCGCGGCACCGGCCTGCGTCCACGCGGCGGTGCCCAGTGCCCATAAAGTAAGTCCTGCAGCCAGCCGCCATGGCGAAAACATCGAGGCACACACCGTTGAAGAGTTCAATGCCGATAAGCTAGGCGTTTTTACTGGGGGAGACAACTTTCGCCAGCAAATTAATAACTTGCGCCTCAGTCCGACTTCAGCACCATCAACAAGGCCTCTTCGGCCAACTCCTCAAGGGTCAGGCTGCCTTGGGCACGAAACCAGGTGGTGGTCCAGGATAAGGCCCCGGTGAGGAAGCGCCGGGTAATAAACACATCGCCCCGGATGTAGCCAGCGGCCTTGGCCTCGCCCAGTACCTGCAACCAGATCTGCTCATACACGTCACGCAGGGCCAGCACGTGCGCCTGGCCTTCGGCCGACAGCGAGCGCCATTCGTAGACCAGCACCGCCATGGACTCGCCACTGCCGCCCATGATCGACTGCAACTCGCAGCGGATCAGCGCCAGCACGCGTTCGCGCACCGTGCTCGCCTCCTCCAGTGAAGCGCGCATCATCGCGGTGTTGTAATGGATGGTTTCCTCCATCACGGCACGCAATATCTCATCCTTGCTCTTGAAGTGATGAAAGATGCTGCCGGACTGGATGCCCACGGCGCTGGCCAGATCTCGCACGGTGGTGCGCTCGAAACCCTTGTTGCGAAACAGATGAGCCGCGGTTTGCAGCAACTTGCCGCGGGCGCTCTCGGGGTCGGTCAATTGGCCACTGTCGACCATGGTGCGCATCACCCCCAGGGCTTTGTGCTCATCCATGCTGCTCTCCTTCACGTCTACTGTCGTCTTGGCCGGCAATTTAGGCCGTGACTGCCACCCAAGCAAGCGCTTGGGTAAAACTTGTGACTGGAGTTTACAAACCAAGCGCTTGCTTGGTAGTCTCGGCACCAGCCCTTGGAGGAAGGATTTCTCATGAGCAAGACGGTACGTATCGGCTGCGCCAGCGCCTTCTGGGGCGACACCTGCACCGCCGCCGCCCAATTGGTGCAGGGCGGTGCCTTGGATTACCTGGTGTTCGATTACCTGGCGGAAGTCACCCTGTCGATCCTCGCCGGTGCCCGCCTGAAAGACCCCAAGGCCGGTTACGCCACGGATTTTGTCGAGGTGCTGACACCCCTGCTGGCGGATATCCAGCGCCAGGGCATCCGGGTGATCAGCAATGCCGGTGGTATCAACCCCCAAGCCTGCGCCGCCGCCCTGCAAGCGGCCTGCGATAACGCCCACACCCCGCTGAAAATCGCCGTGTTGCTCGGCGATGACCTGCACCCTCAACTCAAACAGCTGCCACCTGTCACCGACCTGTACAACGGCGCCCCACTGCCGCCTCTGTGCGTGTCCGCCAACGCCTACCTCGGCGCACCGGGCATTGCCCAGGCTCTGGGGCTCGGCGCTGATATTGTCATCACCGGCCGGGTGGTCGACAGCGCAGTGGTCAGCGCGGCACTGGTGCATGAATTCAATTGGTCATGGCAGGACTACGATCACCTGGCCCAGGCCGCCCTGGCCGGGCATATCATCGAATGCGGTGCCCAATGCACCGGCGGAAACTTCACCGACTGGCGTGACGTGCCCGACTACGAACACATCGGCTTCCCTATCGTCGAAGTCAGCGCCGACGGCCAGTTCACCGTCAACAAGGTCGAAGGCAGCGGGGGGCTGATCAGCGAACTCAGCGTGGCCGAACAACTGCTGTATGAAATCGGTGACCCGCGCGCCTATGTGCTGCCGGACGTGATCTGCGATTTCAGCCAGGTCAAACTGCAGCAACAAGGCAAACACGCGGTGCGCCTGCACGGCGCCAAGGGCCTGCCACCCACCGACCAGTACAAGGTCAGCGCCACCTACCCCGATGGCTTTCGCTGCACCGCCAGTTGCCTGCTCGCTGGCATCGACGCGGTGGCCAAGGCCGAGCGGGTCAGCCAGGCGCTCATCAACAAGACTTCGGAGCTGTTCAGCCAGCGCGGCTGGGCGCCCTACACCGACGTCAACATCGAACTGCTCGGCAGCGAAGCCACCTACGGCGCCCACGCCCGGCGTGCGGATTGCCGTGAAGTGGTGGTGAAGCTGGCGGTGCGGCACCCGAGCAAGCAGGCACTGGTGCTGTTCGCCCGCGAGATCGCCCAGGCGGCAACCGGCATGGCACCGGGGCTGACCGGCATTGTGGGCGGGCGACCGACGGTGTATCCGCTGATTCGGCTGTTTTCGTTCCTGGTCGACAAATCACGGTGTAACGTCGCCATCGAGTACCAAGGCCAACGTCATGCCGTCGAGTTGCCCGCCTCCGCGCCTCTGCTCACTCCGGCTGTGCCCATCGAGCCGGCCAAGCCCCAGGGCCGTGCCGACGCCAGCGTACCGCTGGTGAAACTCGCCGTGGCGCGCTCAGGTGACAAGGGCAACCACAGCAATATCGGCGTGATCGCTCGCCACCCTGACTACCTGCCGTGGATCGCCGAAGCCCTGACCCCGGAGGTAATCGTCGACTGGATGGACCACGTGCTCGACCCGATCCATGGCCGCGTCGAACGCTGGTATTTGCCCGGCAGCCACAGCCTGAATTTCCTGCTGGAGAATGCCCTGGGCGGCGGCGGTATCGCCAGCCTGCGCATCGACCCGCAAGGCAAAGCCTTCGCTCAGCAACTGCTGGAAATCCCCATCGCCGTGCCGCAACACATTGCCGACCAACTCACCTAAAGGACCGTCGCCGTGGCCTTCGACTCGATCTTCAAAGCCGACCTGTTCAAGGGGCAAACCGTGATTGTCACCGGAGGCGGCAGTGGCATTGGCCGCTGCACCGCCCATGAGCTGGCGGCCCTTGGTGCCTGCGTGATCCTGGTGGGGCGCAAGCCAGAAAAACTGCAGAAGGTCGCGGCGGAAATTGCTGAAGATGGCGGCATGGCCCATTGGCATGCCTGTGACATTCGTGAGGAAGAGGCGGTGAAAGCGCTGGTCACGCAGATCCTGCACGACCACGGCCCCATCCATGGCCTGGTGAATAACGCGGGCGGCCAATACCCGTCGCCACTGGCGGCGATCAATCAGAAGGGCTTTGAAACCGTACTGCGCACCAACCTGGTGGGCGGTTTCCTGATGGCGCGGGAAGTGTTCAACCAGTCGATGAGCAAGCACGGTGGCGCGATCGTCAACATGCTCGCCGACATGTGGGGCGGCATGCCCGGCATGGGCCACTCCGGCGCGGCGCGCTCCGGCATGGACAACTTCACCAAGACCGCCGCGTTTGAGTGGGGCTATGCCGGGGTGCGCGTCAACGCCGTGGCGCCTGGCTGGATTGCCTCCAGCGGCATGGACACCTACGAAGGCGCGTTCAAGGCGGTGATTCCCACCCTGCGTGAGCATGTGCCGCTCAAGCGCATCGGCACCGAGTCGGAAGTCAGCGCGGCCATCGTCTTCCTGCTCAGCCCGGCTGCGGCCTTTATCAGCGGTAGCACCCTGCGCATCGACGGCGCCGCGAGCCTGGGCAGCCGCGCATGGCCGCTGCACAAGGCGCAGGCGCCAAGCGAGCCGTTCAATGGGTTCCATCGCGCTTATCTGCCGGATGTGCTCAAGGCGGAGCAATAACGCCATGCCAGTCATTGAAACCCTGATCGACCCTGACAGCCCAGCATTCGCGCAAAACCGTGAAGCCATGCTGGCGTCCATCGCCCAACTGCGCCAACTGGAACACGCCCTGCTGGCCAAGGCCCAGGAAGCCAAGCCCAAGTTCGACAAGCGCGGCCAATTGCTGCCCCGTGAGCGCCTCAACCTGCTGCTGGACCCCGGCGCGCCGTTCCTGGAGCTGGCCAGCCTGGCCGGCTACAAACTCCACGACGACAAGGACGGCAGCGCCGCCGGTGGCGGGCTGATCGCCGGCATCGGCTATGTCAGCGGCGTGCGCATGCTGGTGGTGGCCAACAACAGCGCGATCAAGGGCGGCACCATTTCCCCTTCCGGGCTGAAGAAATCCCTGCGCCTGCAACAGATCGCCATGGAAAACAAACTGCCGGTGGTGACCCTCGCCGAAAGCGGTGGCGCCAACCTCAACTATGCCGCCGAGATTTTCGTCGAAGGCGCGCGCAGCTTTGCCAACCAGGCCCGCATGTCCGCCATGGGCTTGCCGCAGGTTACCGTGGTGCACGGCTCGGCCACGGCCGGCGGTGCGTATCAGCCGGGCCTGTCGGATTACGTGGTGGTGGTGCGCGGCAAGGCCAAGCTGTTCCTCGCCGGGCCACCGTTGCTCAAGGCCGCCACTGGCGAAGTCGCCACCGATGAAGAACTGGGGGGTGCGCAGATGCACGCGCAAACCGCCGGCACCGCTGAGTACCTGGCCCAAGACGATGCCGACGGCGTGCGCATCGTGCGTGAAATTGTGGGCCTGCTGCCCTGGAATGATCGCTTGCCGCACGCACCACAACGCGCTTATCGCGAACCGCTGTATCCGATTGAAGAGCTGTTGGGGCTGATCCCCGATGACCCGAAAAAACCCTACGACGTGCGCGAGATCCTGGCGCGCCTGGCTGACGGTTCCAACCTGCTGGAATTCAAGGGCGAGTTCGACCCCCACACCGTCTGTGCCCATCTGCATATCCAGGGGCGCGCCGTGGGAGTGATCGGCAATAACGGCCCCATCACGCCGAAGGGCGCGAGCAAAGCCGCGCAGTTTATCCAGCTGTGCGACCAAAGCCGCACGCCGCTGCTGTTTTTGCACAACACCACCGGCTTCATGGTGGGCACCGAGTCGGAACAGCAAGGGGTAATCAAGCACGGCGCGAAGATGATCCAGGCGGTGGCCAATGCCCGGGTGCCTAAACTCACCATCGTGGTCGGTGGCTCCTACGGTGCCGGCAACTACGCAATGTGCGGCCGCGGCCTGGACCCGCGCTTTATCTTCGCCTGGCCCAACAGCCGCACGGCAGTGATGGGCGGCGCACAGGCCGGTAAGGTGCTGCGCATTGTCACCGAGGCCAAGCAACTCAAGGATGGCCTGGTGCCCGACCCCAAGGTGCTCGACATGCTCGAACAGGTCACCGCGCAGAAGCTCGACAGCCAGTCCACCGCCCTCTACGGCAGCGCCAACCTGTGGGACGACGGGCTGATTGATCCACGGGACACCCGCACCTTGCTCGGTTTTTTGCTGGATATCTGTCACGAAGCCGAACTGCGGCAACTGCAACCGAACACCTTCGGCGTAGCGCGCTGATCGTTCCCACGCTCCACGTGGGTGATCGTTCCCACGCTCCGCGTGGGAATGCAAACCAGGACGCTCCGCGTCCCAACAGGGAGAACAATAAAAATGATCTTCACCCAGGAACACCAGGAACTGCGCCGCACCGTGCGCGCCTTCGTCGACCGCGAGATCAACCCGCACGTGGATGAATGGGAAAAAGCCGGACGCTTTCCCATTCACGAGATCTTCCGCAAGGCCGGCGACCTCGGCCTGCTGGGCATTTCCAAACCGGAAAAATTCGGCGGCATGGGCCTGGACTACAGCTATTCCATCATCGCCGCCGAAGAGTTCGGCACCATCCGCTGCGGCGGCATCCCCATGTCCATTGGTGTGCAGACCGATATGTGCACCCCGGCCCTGGCGCGCTTCGGCTCCGATGAACTGCGCGAAGAGTTCCTGCGCCCGGCCATCAGCGGCGAACAGGTCGGCTGCATCGGTGTCTCGGAAACCGGTGCCGGCTCCGACGTGGCCGGGCTCAAGACCCATGCGCGCAAGGATGGCGACGACTATGTGATCAATGGCAGCAAGATGTGGATCACCAATTCGCCCAGCGCCGACTTCATCTGCCTGCTCGCCAACACCTCGGACGACAAGCCGCATATCAACAAATCCCTGATCATGGTGCCGATGAACAGCCCCGGCATCAGCGTCAGCCCGCCGTTGGAAAAACTCGGCATGCACAGCTCCGAGACCGCCCAGGTGTTTTTCGACGACGTGCGCGTGCCGCAACGCAACCGCATCGGCCACGAAGGCGCGGGCTTCATGATGCAGATGTTGCAGTTCCAGGAGGAACGCCTGTTTGGCGCGGCCAATATGATCAAGGGCCTGGAGTACTGCATCGACAGCACCATCGAATACTGCAAGGAGCGCCAGACCTTCGGCAAGGCGTTGATCGACAACCAGGTGATCCACTTTCGCCTGGCGGAACTGGCCACCGAAATCGAATGCCTGCGCGCCTTGGTCTACCAGGCCACCGAGCAATACATCAAAGGCCAGGACGTCACGCGGCTGGCCTCCATGGCCAAGCTCAAGGCCGGGCGCCTGGGCCGTGAGGTCAGCGACAGTTGCCTGCAATATTGGGGCGGCATGGGCTTCATGTGGGACAACCCGGTGGCCCGCGCCTATCGCGACGTGCGCCTGGTGTCGATTGGCGGCGGTGCCGACGAAATCATGCTGGGCATCATCTGCAAACTGATGGGCACCCTGCCCGGTAAAAAGCCATGAACACCTTGCTGCTCGAAGCCCACAACGGCGTGCTCCACGTCACCCTCAACCGGCCTGAATGCCGCAATGCGATGAGCCTTGAAATGGTCAAGGAGCTACGTACGGTACTGGCGCAGTTGGACAGCCAGGTGCGCGCCGTGGTGATCAGCGGCGCGGGCGGGCATTTTTGCGCGGGGGCCGATGTGAAGGATCTGGTCGGCGCGGGGGATCAACTGCAAGCGTTGAACCGCGCGTTTGGGACCTTGCTGCAAGAGGTGGAGGCGCTGGCGCAGGTGGTGATCGTGGTGCTGCAAGGCGCGGTGCTGGGCGGTGGGGTCGGGCTGGCGTGCGTGAGTGATATTGCGATTGCACAGGGCCAGGCGCAATTCGGCTTGCCGGAAACCCGCCTGGGCTTATTGCCGGCGCAGATTGCGCCCTTTGTAGTCAAGCGTATTGGCCTTACTCACACGCGGCGCCTGGCGCTGACGGCGGCGCGGTTTGATGGGGTGGAGGCTGGGCGGCTGGGTGTGGTGCATTTTGTCGAGCACGACGCCCAGGCATTGGCGCAGCGGGTGGATGAGGTCTTGGGGCAGGTGTTGCAGTGCGCGCCGGGGGCAAATGCGCGAACCAAAGCCTTGTTGTTGGCCAGTGTGGATGAGCCCCTTGAGACCGTGCTGGATCGCGGGGCGCAGTGGTTTGCCGAGGCGGTGAGGAGTGAGGAAGGGGTTGAGGGGACGCAGGCGTTTGTGCAGAAGCGAAAGCCGAGTTGGTGCAAATGACGCCTTCGCGAGCAAGCCCGCTCCCACATTTGAAATGCATTCCAACCTGTGGGAGCGGGCTTGCTCGCGAAGAGGCCAGAACAAACACCCCATCAGCCAAGGGATAACCCAATGCCCGCATTCAGCAAGATCCTGATCGCCAACCGCGGCGAAATCGCCTGCCGCATCCAGCGCACTGCCCAGGCCCTCGGCTACCGCACCGTGGCCGTGTACAGCGACGCGGATACCGACGCCCTGCACGTGCAGATGGCCGATGAAGCCGTACACATCGGCCCGGCGCCCGTCCACCAGTCCTACCTGAACACAGAGGCCATCCTCGCCGCCGCCCAGCTGACCGGCGCCGACGCCATTCACCCCGGCTACGGTTTCCTCTCGGAAAACCCCGACTTCGCCCGCGCCTGCCAGCAGGCCACTCTCACCTTCATCGGCCCCAGCGTCGAGGCGATCGAACTGATGGGCAGCAAACGCCTGGCTAAACTCGCCATGCTCGACGCCGGCGTACCTTGCATCGCCGGCTACCAAGGCAGTGCCCAGGACGATGCCACCCTGCAACAGGAAGCCGAACGCATCGGCTTCCCACTGATGATCAAGGCCAGCGCCGGTGGCGGTGGGCGTGGCATGCGCCTGGTGCATCAGCGCGAACAGCTGCTGGAGCAACTGCGCACCGCACGCTCGGAAGCCATGAATGCGTTCGGCAGCGACGAGCTGATCCTCGAACAGGCGCTGATCGACCCGCGCCACGTGGAAGTGCAACTGTTCGGCGACAGCCATGGCAACCTCATCTACCTCGGCGAGCGCGACTGTTCGATCCAGCGCCGCCATCAGAAAGTCATTGAAGAAGCGCCCTGCTCCGTGATGACGGCCGATCTGCGCCAGGCCATGGGCGAAGCCGCGCTCAAGGCCGGGCGGGCGGTGAACTATGTAGGTGCCGGCACCGTGGAGTTTCTGCTCGACCGCAACGGCCAGTTTTATTTCCTGGAAATGAACACGCGCCTGCAAGTCGAACACCCCGTCACCGAGATGATTACCGGCCTCGACCTGGTGGACTGGCAGTTGCAGATCGCCGCCGGCCAACCGCTGCCACTCACCCAATCACAGGTGACCCTGACCGGCCACGCCATGGAAGTGCGCCTGTACGCCGAAGACCCGGCCCAGGGTTTCCTGCCGCAAACCGGTGACGTGTTGCGTTGGGAACCAGCCCCCGGCGTACGCATCGACCATGGATTGCTTGAAGGCCAAACCGTCAGCCCGTTCTACGACCCAATGCTGGGCAAGATCATCGCCCACGGCGCCAGCCGCGAAGAAGCCCGGCGAAAACTGCTGCGGGCCGTGGAAGACAGTGTATTACTGGGGGTAGCGACCAATCAGCGCTTGCTCATCGACCTGCTCAAGCACCCGGACTTTATCAACGGCGACTTCAGCACGGGCTTGATCGCCGAACACTTCAGCGTCATCTCACAGCAGACGGCGACCGCTGAACAGCTCTCGCTGGCCGCCGCGCTGTTTTATCAACACAGCGCCAACCAGCACCCCCAAACACTCGCGCGCTGGCGCAACACGGCGAGTGTCCCCGCCACGTACCGCCTGGAGGTCAACGGCCAACTCCACAGTGTCAGCGTTGACGACCTGCAACTCACCACCGACGGCCGCCACGCCAGCCTGGTCATCAAAGGTATCCGCCGCCGCATCGCCTATCACCTGGACGGCAACCGGCTATGGCTGCCAGGGCTGACCGTCACCGACCGCACCCAGCAAGTCGCCAGCCGCCAGGCCGACGCCAGCAGCGGTACGGTCCAGGCGCCCATGGACGGCGCCATCGTCAATATACGGGTGTGCGTCGGTGAGGCCGTCAGCAAAGGCCAACTGTTGCTGGTGCTCGAAGCGATGAAAATGGAGCACCCGTTGAAGGCCGGCATCGATGGCACCGTCAAGGAGATGCGCGTCATGACGGGCGATCAGGTGCGCAACCGTCAGGTTTTGCTGGAGATCGAATAACGCCCCTAGGCGGAACTACAGGGCCGGGCTACGCTCTATCCCCATCAGGAAGGGACGAGTACGGGAACCTGCACATGCCTCATTGGCTGATTATTGACCTTGAAGCCACAACGGATGACGGCGGCTGGCCCGTGACGGAGATGGAAGTCATCGAGATCGGTGCCAGCCTGGTCAACCGCCAGGGCCGCGAACTGGACCACTTCCAGCGCTTTGTGCGGCCCTTGCGCCGGCCATTGCTGACACCCTTTTGCCGCAAACTCACCCATATCACCCAGGCCAATATCGACATGGCCGCGCCGATCACCGAGGTGTGGCCGCTGTTCGAGCGCTGGCTGGGCCAACATCAGCCACGCCTGGAAGGCTGGGCCAGCTGGGGTGACTATGATCGCGTGCAGCTTGAGCTGGAGTGGCAGCGCCATGGCCTCTCCAGCGCCTTGGGCGACACGCCGCATGTGAACCTCAAGCAACGCTTTGCCAAGGCCCGGCGCCTGGACAAGCCGCTGGGGCTCAATGGTGCGCTGCAATTGGCCGGAATGCAGTTCAATGGCCAGCAGCATCGCGCCCTGGAGGATGCACGCAACACCGCGCGCCTGCTGCCACTGATTTTGCCGGTCTAGGCAGCGCTTGCAGCCTTGGGCATACTGGCCAGCCAATTTCCGTTGATGCTGCCCACCTGTAGGAGCGAGCTTGCTCGCGAAGGTCGCCAACGATAACGCAGCGCCTCAGCTTTAACGCGGTGTTCTCAGGTTTTTCGCGAGCAAGCTGGCTCCTACAGTGGTTGGCGTAAGTCTTGACCTTTTTCCGAGGATTCACCCATGTTCAAAGTCAACGAGTACTTCGACGGCACCGTCAAGTCGATCGCTTTCGGCACCGCAGAAGGGCCGGCGACCATCGGCGTGATGGCTCCGGGTGAATACGAATTCGGCACCGCCCAACGTGAAATCATGCACGTGGTCTCCGGCGCCCTGACCGTGAAGCTGCCTGATAGCAGCGACTGGGAAACCTTCGCTGCCGGCAGCCAGTTCCACGTACCGGCCAACAGCAAGTTCAAATTGAAGGTTGCGGTGGACACCGCCTACCTGTGTGAATACCGCGGCTAAGCGGTACCCGGCACACAAAAAAGCCCGTCTCCCACCAGACGGGCTTTTTTTATTCCAACACCGTTACCGGCATGCCGACTTCCAGGCGCCCGATGCCATCGTTGACCAGGTTCTGGCCGAACATCGCGCCCTTTTCGGTCTTGCGGTAGGTTTCCAGTGTCGTGAAGGGCTCGCGATCGGGGCTGCGCTCACCGGTCTGGGGGTCGATGGTGGTGAGGATGCACCGCGAACACGGCTTGACCACCCGAAACTCCATATCGCCGATGCGCAAGCGCTTCCAGCCGTCTTCGGCGAAGGCCTCGGCGCCTTCGATGACCAGGTTGGGACGAAAACGCAGCATCTCCATCGGGCGGCCGATCTTTACACACAAGTCGTCGAGGGAGCCCTGGCCGATCAACAGCAACGGGTAGCCGTCAGCGAAGCCGACCTTGTCGTCATCCTTGCCATAACCGGCTTCGGTGGTGCGCGCACGTTCCAGGGGCAGTTGCACCAGGCGCGTCGGCTTGCCAATGAACGCGCTGACCCAGGCCGCGGCCTCATCGCCAGCATCCGGCACGCGCAGAGTGTCACGCCAAATGGTCACACCGCGCAGTTCGCTGGCGCTGCCCGGCAACGCTACATCCAGCGGCGCGTAGCCCGGCGAGCTCAGGGTGAGGCCCCCGCTGCTGTTCCATAACGCCGAGAGCTGGCTCATCTTCGCCACGGCCCGCTGCGTCAGGAACCGCCCGCTGGCTTCATCCACCAGCATCCAGCGTCGATCCCCGTCCAACCCGAGTTTATCCAGCCCAATCTGCTGCAAAGTTTCGGCCTTGCCGGACTTCAAGGGGTAACGGTACAACGCGCTGAGACGCAGCATGGGCCTGCCTTCCTAGGAAACAAAGTGTCATCCTAAAGTCAGGCGGGCATTTCGTCCAACATCAGTCGCTGGCGCACCACGTCCACCAGCTTGTCCGGCTGGAATTTGGAGAGGAAATTGTCGCAGCCGACCTTCTTGACCATCGAATCATTGAAGCTGCCCGACAGCGAGGTGTGCATCACCACGTACAGACCGCGCAGGCGTGGGTCGTTGCGGATCTCGGTGGTGAGGCGGTAGCCATCCATCTCGGGCATTTCAGCGTCGGTAAAGATCATCAGCAGTTTGTCGGTCATGACCTGGCCACTGTCAGCCCAGGCCTTGAGCATGTTCAGTGCCTTGAGGCCGTCGCTGGCAATGTGCATCTTCACACCCAACTGGCCCAGGGTGTCACGCAGCTGCGACAACGCCACGTTGGAGTCATCCACCAGCAGCACTTCGCGGCCACGGGCACGCTCCAGCACCGGGTCTTCAAGTTTGTCCCGGGAGACCTTGGCGTTGTAGGGCACGATCTCGGCGAGGACTTTTTCCACGTCGATGATTTCCACCAGTTGCTCATCGACCTTGCTGATGGCGGTGAGGTAGTGCTGGCGACCGGCGCTGGTCGGCGGCGGCAGGATGGCTTCCCAGTTCATGTTGACGATGCGGTCGACGCCGCCCACCAGGAACGCCTGCACCGAGCGGTTGTACTCGGTGACGATAATGGTGCTGTTGGGGCCCGGCACCAGAGGCCGCATACCGATGGCCTGGGACAGGTCGATCACCGGCAGGGTCTGGCCACGCAGGTTGACCACCCCGCACACGAACGGGTGGCGCTGGGGCATCAGGGTCAGCTTGGGCAACTGCAGCACTTCCTGCACTTTGAACACGTTGATCGCGAACAACTGCCGTCCGAAGAGGCGGAACATGAGAATTTCCAGGCGATTCTCACCCACCAATTGCGTGCGTTGATCTACCGTGTCGAGAATGCCGGCCATTAAAAGCTCCTGGTGTACACGCCGCAGGCGCGTTGAAAGGGTGTGCAACTGTATAAGCACGTTATCGGCGGCAAGCGCCGGACCTTGACCCGAATAAAATGCCATGTAAATCCATTGATGTCACACTGACATCATGCTTTACTGCCTAGGCCCCTGATGCTCTTTCAAGCCGCCTTGCGCGACAGTCGAATTGACGTGCAGTTCCACCACATAGGGGATTCCCCTATGCGCAATCAGGCCCAACCTGATATTCGCGATATCTAATAGCCATTAATGTGACGCCATTCTCATTGCATGAATGGAGTCAGGCTTTTGTTTGCCATCCCCAGCCCTTGGCCCACGGGCCTTTCAGGCACTCACGTATCGGCAACTGAAGTCGTGTCATCCCGTACAACCGGGGCTACATACGACTTTCGTGAGCACTTCGCTAAACGTCCTACTGGATTATCAGAATCGACCTACAAGTCCGAGCCGTATTTCAGCGCTAGTTTTACGTCATTCACCCGGTGCGACATCTCATCATCCGACCCTACGTTGCGGAGACCTGCATGATGAACGACGGTAACGAGTGGCAATCTGCACTTCCCGAGTTCCTGCACGAGGCTGAAAAGCTGCTGATCAGGTCAGAAGAGTGCTTGAACCACCTGCATTTGATTCGAAACGACAGTGACGCTATCGACTGCATGAAAGCCAGCCTGAACAAGCTCGCCGAGAGCGCAGACTGTCTCGCATTGCAGGCCATTAGCGAGTTCTCTCGGCAGATTCAATACTTGATTGCCAATGCCGTGAGCCCGGTGCAATTGCATGACCAGGCGCTGCATGCCTTGCATGACTGCTTGACGCTACTGGCCTGGCAACTGGAACTGATCGATATCCGTACTGGCAAGCTTAGTCTGGATGAAGAAGAGCAATCGTCGCTGATTGAGGCGGTCAGCTTGCAGATCCCGCAAAAAGCCCCCCAATACACTCCGCAGCATGATCGGCGCGCACAATAAATATCAATTAGCTATCAATGCAATAACGATACAAACCAACTTTGTTAATACAACTTTCCATGTTGAACTCTGGGGTGCCTGCCCAGAGTATTCGCGTGGGCCATAAACCCAATCAGACGACCAACGCTAATAGGGGTGTTACTATGCACCCCCCGAAGTGATTTAACTTCAACAGGCTTAAAAACGATTTGGCAGCGCACTCCAAACAGAGCCCGGTCAACCGGCCTCCCCGCAGTGAACCCTCATTGGCTCCATCCGCTATGTACGCCAGTTTCAAGTCACTTATCGCCAGGTCCGTGTCCCCCGGCCACGCGCGCCGCCTTACCCTTTCGCTATGCCTGTGCTCGTTGGTGGCGAGCCTGTGGGTCTATCTGCTGGACGCGCCACTGCCGTTGCTGATCGTGCTGCTCAACCTCGCCACGCTGATGGTGGTCGGGCTGCAACAGTGGCGTTCGCGCACAGCCATCAAGTTCGAGCCTCAGGAACTGGCCGCCCGCCTATTGCAAGTTCAGGAGAACGAACGTCACCGACTCAGCCGCGAACTGCATGACGACATCGGCCAGCTACTGACAGCCGCCAAGCTGCAAAGTGAATGGCTGCAGCGCCGCCTGCCCCAGGATCTGCAAAACCATTGTTCGGTGCTGTGCAATACGCTCAATGAAACCCTGGCCAAGGTGCGTGACGTCTGCGCCATCCTCAACCCGCGCCAACTGACCAGCCTGGGCCTGGAAGCCAGCCTGCGCGCGCACCTGCTCAAGACCCTGGAAAACACCCAGGTGTGCTGGAGCCTGGAGTGCCAGCAACGGCTCACCGGCATCCCCGAAGAAATGGCCGTGGCGGCCTTTCGCGTCACTCAGGAAGCGGTGACCAACATGCTTCGCCATGCAAAGGCTCGCAACCTGCTGGTGCGTCTGCAACGCCTGCCTGAAGGCTTGTCGTTGATAATCTGCGATGACGGCCAGGGGTTCTTGCCTGCCCCCGATCCGGGCCGGGAAGGCCAACGGGGCATGGCCGGTATGTGCGAACGAACACACCAACTGGGAGGCACCTTTTCCGTCAGCAGCGAGCCCGGCAAAGGTACACGCATCAACGCACTTTTCCCTTGGGCGCCCCGCGCTCTCGAACGGGCCAGCGCCCCTAAGGTTCTCGAGTGACCTGCAATTTACTCTTGGTAGACGACCATGCACTGATTCGCGCCGGCGTGCGCGCGCTGATTCTGGATATTCCCGGCTACAGCGTCATCGGCGAAGCCAGCGATGGCGCGCAACTACTGGAGCAATACAGTGCCTTGCAGCCAGATATCGTGCTGCTCGACCTGTCGATGAAGCACACCGGCGGGCTGGATGCCTTGCAGCAACTCAAGCGTTTTTACCCCACGTGCAAGGTGCTGATTCTGTCGATGCACACCGAGCCGGACCTGATCATGCGCGCACTGGAGTCCGGTGCCCACGGCTACCTGCTCAAGGACACCACCGCCAACGAGCTGGAACATGCCCTGCTGGCCCTGCGTAACAACGAACGCTACCTGAGCCCCGCCATCGCCCACACAGTGATCAACCAGGCGCTGATCCGTAGCCAGGCCCCCAGCGCGCCTGTCGCCCACAGCCACAGCCTGACGGCGCGGCAACTGGAAATCCTGCGCTTGATCGTGCGCGGCAAATCCACCCGCGAAATTGCCCACGGCCTGGGCCTGAGCATCAAGACTGTCGAAGCCCACCGCTCGCAGATCATGAAGCGCTTGCAGATTTTTGACGTGGCGGGCCTGGTGTTATTTGCCGTGCGTGAGCAGATCATCAGCCTGGACGACTAACGGCGAACCCAGCGGCAAGTGCACGCGCAGGGCCTTGGGCAGCGCTTCGAAGTGCAGGTCGTCGCCTTCCAGCGGCTCGCCGTCGAGGTTGATGTACAAGCCTTGTGCGACCTTGATCTTCACCCACGGCAGGCGTGCGCGCACGAACATGGTGTCCAGGCCCCAGCCGTTGTTCATCAACTCACGCAACGTGCCGACCACCTCTTGAGGCGCCGGCAAGATGCTGACATCCAACAGCCCGTCATCAGCCAATGCACCGGGGCACAGCACATGCCCGCCACCGGCCTGGCGACCGTTACCGATGCCCAGCGCGAGCAACTCGCCTTTCCAATGGAAATCCGGGCCTTCCAATTCACCGTAGGCGGCTTTCAATTCACTGAAGCGGGTTAAACCGGTAAACAGGTACGCGGCACCGCCCAGGACCTTCTTCAGGTCTTCGGACGTGTTGGCCGTGACCTGGCTGCCAAAACCACCGGTGGCCATGTTCAGGAAGATTTGCCCACCGACCTGGCCCAGGTCAATCGCCTTGGGCGGCACGTCCAGCAAAGCCAGGGCGCCAGCCGGCTCCAACGGCACGCCGGCGGCCTTGGCGAAATCATTGGCGGTACCCAGGGGCATCAGCACCAGGCTGGCGTCGGTGTTGGCATGGGCCATGGCTTCGGCCACATCGCGCAAGGTGCCGTCGCCACCGCCGGCAATGATATGGGTGTACCCCTCGGCCAGCGCTTCATTGACCAGTCGCCGGGCATCACCGCCCTCCCACGTCACCCGCACGGCCAGCTCCCCACCCTGCTCACGCCGGGCCAGCACGGCAGCGCGCACATCCTCGTTGAGGGCTTGTTTGCCGTGAAGGATCAACAGGGCTTTGGGGGCGGTCATTTGGGAGAATCTCCTGGGTCAAGGTGCTTGAAGGATGTTGACCTTTGGGGAACAGGAAAAGTCTGTGGCTGGAGAAAATTGATTGAAGTACACAGATCAAGAAGTGGGAGCTGGCTTGCCTGCGATGGCGGCGGTTCAATCGACAAAGACCTCAAATCTGCCACCCAACGGTAACCACGATGCGAAGCGAGCCGCTCTTGATCTTGATCTTGCTCTGCTTTTGATCTCAGGCGCCCCGTTAAACCACGCTGGCCGAACGCAGGCTTGAATTCGTGGGTAACCCGGCAGGACGCCGGGTTAGCCGCCCCGCGCCATGGATGGCGCGGGGCGGCGGCCCACGGATTCAAGACTGTGTTCGGGCACACCGAGCCTAAGCGAGATGCCGAGTGGTGGGGCAAGAGCGCTTTGCTTACTTTCGCGCTTTTCGAAAGTGAGCCGCCGTCAGGGCGGAACCCTAAGTGGCCGTTACCGCAGGAATGGATATGTACTCGCTATAACAGCGTCGCCTGTCAGGCCGCCTTCGCGAGCAAGCCCGCTCCCACAGTTGGATTGTGGGGTGTCAGGCAGAGAGGTGTCGGCTGGTAGGCCGTCATCGCAGGCAAGCCAGCTCCCACAGTTGGATCGGGGGTGTCAGGTAGAGAGGTGTCGGCTGGTAGGCCGTCATCGCAGGCAAGCCAGCTCCCACAGTTGGATCGGGGGTGTCAGGTAGAGAGGTGTCGGCTGGTAGGCCGTCATCGCAGGCAAGCCAGCTCCCACAGTTGGATCGGGGGTGTCAGGTAGAGAGGTGTCGGCTGGTAGGCCGTCATCGCAGGCAAGCCAGCTCCCACAGTTGGATCGGGGGTGTCAGGTAGAGAGGTGTCGGCTGGTAGGCCGTCATCGCAGGCAAGCCAGCTCCCACAGTTGGATCGGGGGTGTCAGGTAGAGAGGTGTCGGCTGGTAGGCCGTCATCGCAGGCAAGCCAGCTCCCACAGTTGGATCGGGGGTGTCAGGTAGAGAGGTGTCGGCTGGTAGGCCGTCATCGCAGGCAAGCCAGCTCCCACAGTTGGATCGGGGGTGTCAGGTAGAGAGGTGTCGGCTGGTAGGCCGTCATCGCAGGCAAGCCAGCTCCCACAGTTGATCGCTGCGGCGGCCAAGCCGCGTCGAGAATCAGCCCTTGTGCAACTTACTCATCAACTGCGCCTCGGCCTGGGTCAGCCCGCACGACTGGGTCAACTCATCCACCGTCGCCCCCATGCCAACCAGCTTGGCCGCCTGGGCAAACGACAGGTTCGACGGATCACGCTGCTCCAACTGCACCAACCTGTCCGGCAACGGCGCAAGAATCGCACGCAGTTCATGCACCTCATCCCCCACCCGCACCGCACTTTGCTGGTAATGATCAACGCGCTTGACCAGTTCCAGAATGCGCCGGTCACGCACCGCATCGCGCTCGGCCTGTTGCAAGGCCAACTCCCGCTGCTGGCGCACATAGCGCAGCACAAACGCCAAGGTCCCGGCCCACAACAGGGCCAGGACAATCACCGCTGCCTCAAGGAACAATCAGATGCTCTCCAGTTCCGACCACTCTTCTTCGCTCATCATCTTGTCCAGCTCAACCAGAATCAGCAGTTCGCCGTTCTTGTTGCACACGCCCTGGATGAACTTGGCCGACTCTTCGTTACCGACGTTCGGTGCGGTTTCCACTTCCGATTGGCGCAGGTAAACCACCTCGGCCACGCTGTCGACCAGGATGCCGACCACTTGCTTGTCGGCCTCGATGATCACGATACGGGTGTTGTCGCTGACTTCAACCGTGTCCAGGCCGAACCGCTGGCGGGTGTCGATCACCGTCACCACGTTGCCACGCAGGTTGATGATGCCCAGCACGTAACTTGGCGCGCCTGGAACCGGGGCGATCTCGGTGTAGCGCAGCACTTCCTGCACGCGCATCACGTTAATGCCGTAGGTTTCGTTGTCCAGCTTGAAGGTCACCCATTGCAGGATCGGATCATCCAAACCTTGTGCGGACGCTGACTTGTTCATTCATCTGACCCCTTCAAATGCCGCTATCGACGGCGTGTGTGCACGTAGGCCGCGCAACCGCACGGCCCTTATTGTTCAATCAACTGCGTTTGTTCTGTGGCATTGCCTTCACCGCACCGCTGGCGATCAACTCGGCCAGTTCGGCGACATCCAGCAACGCGCACATGTGTTCAATCACCGTGCCCGCCAGCCACGGCCGCTGGCCGCGGTGGCTGCGCCATTTGATTTCATTGGGGTCCAGGCGCAACGAGCGGCTGACTTGATGCACCGCCAGCCCCCACTCGTAGCCCTGCACCGAGATCACGTATTGCAGGCCCTGGCGAAAATCATCGCGGTAGCGGTCGGGCATCACCCAGCGCGCCGTATCCAGCACCTTGAGGTTGCCGGCCTGGCTGGGCAGGATGCCGAGGAACCACTCCGGCTGCCCGAACAGCGGCGTCAGCTCCTGGCCTTCCAGGGAATAGATCGAGCCCAGGCACACCAGCGGCACCGCCAGGGTCAACCCGGCGACGTCGAACAGCAGGCACTCGAACGGCTCGGCAGCCCATGAGGGGCGACCGTCGCCCGTCACCGGTGGCGGCGTGATGCTGGGCGGCAGGTGCACGTCCACCAGCGGTTCGACCACCGGCGGCGCCACCACTGCCGGGGCGCTCGGCACCACCACGGGCGCCTCCACCCCCTGCGCATCCCGTGCCTGCTCTTCCATCACCGCCTGCTGGAATTCATCCAGCGGGCTTTCGGGTTCGACAGCAGGCTCAAGTACCAGAATCGGTTCTGGCAGTTCCTCGGCCGTCGCATCCTGCAGCAAGGCATCCAGGTAGGATTCCAGTGCCAGTTGCGGGCGGGTCTTGAATTCGACAGGACGGTTCATCACGCCACCTGCGCCACAAGTTGTTGCGACAGCAGGTGCTTGAGCAACGCACGGTAGGCCAGCACGCCACGGCTCTTGCCGTCGAACTGCGACGGTGTGAGCCCGGCACGGCTGGCGTCACGCAGGCGCGTGTCCACCGGGATGTAACCGTTCCAGATGGTGTCCGGGTAGGCATCGCGCAATACGCGCAAGGTGCCGAGGGACGCCTGGGTGCGACGGTCGAACAAGGTCGGCACGATGCTGAACGGCAGCGCCTGCTTGCGCGAACGGTTGATCATCGCCAGGGTGCTGACCATACGCTCCAGGCCCTTGACCGCCAGGTGCTCGGTCTGCACCGGGATCACCAATTGCTGGCTGGCCGCCAACGCGTTGACCATCAGCACGCCGAGCAACGGCGGGCTGTCGATGATCGCGTAATCGAAGTCCTGCCACAGCTGCGCCAGGGTCTTGGCGATCACCAGGCCCAGGCCGCTCTGGCCTGGCGACTGGCGCTCCAGCGTGGCCAGGGCGGTGCTCGACGGCAGCAGGGAAATGCTTTCGTTGCTGGTGGGCAACAGCAGTTGCCCAGGCAGATCCGCCGGCACGCTGCCCTTGTGCAAAAACAGGTCATAGCAGCTATGTTCCAGCGCATCCGGGTCGTAGCCGAAATAGCTGGTCATGGAACCGTGGGGGTCCAGGTCGACCACGACCACACGCTTGCCCGCTTCGGCCAGCAAACCGGCCAAGGCGATGGAAGTGGTGGTCTTGCCGACTCCACCCTTTTGATTGGCAACTGCCCAGACTCTCATTCGGTTGGTTCCTCCCGGCGGGCACAGGCGCGACCGAGACATTGCATACGGTTATTGAGCCAGCGACGGAGAATTGACGTTACTCGGTCGGACCGGCGGTTTGACAACGGGCGGTGCAGTTTGTGTGCCAGCACGCTTCAACGCCGCATCCGGGGTGGCATTGGCGGTGCCGGTTCCGGTCAGGCTGCGACGCACATCCAGGTTGCGCGAGACCACCAGCACCACCCGGCGGTTACGGGCACGGCCTTCGACCGTGGCGTTATTGGCCACCGGCTGGAATTCACCATAGCCCACCGACGCCAGGCGCTGGGGGTTCACACCCTGCATCGCCAACATGCGCACGATGCTCGATGCGCGGGCCGAGGACAGCTCCCAGTTGGTCGGGTACTGCGCAGTGCTGATGGGGAAATTGTCGGTGAAGCCTTCCACGTGGATCGGGTTTTCAAACGGTTTGAGGATCGCCGCGACCTTGTCGATGATGGTGAACGCCTGGTCACTGGGCAATGCATCAGCACTGGCGAACAACAGGCTGGAGTTCAGCTCGATCTCCACCCACAACTCATTGCCACGCACGGTCATCTGGTTGGAGCTGATCAGGTCGCCAAAGGCGGCACTGATATCGTCTGCGATGCTCTTGAGCGGGTCGCTGGTGCCTTGGATACCGGCAGCGGTTTCATCACTGTCATTGACCAGAGGCTTGGCCGGGGTCACGGTCTTGGGCCGCTCTTCGCCGATAGGGATCGGCTTGAGCGACCGCTCGGCATCGTTGAACACGCCCACCAGCGCCTGGGAAATAATCTTGTACTTGCCTTCGTTGATCGACGAGATCGAGTACATCACCACAAAAAACGCGAACAGCAAGGTGATGAAGTCCGCGTAGGACACCAACCAGCGTTCGTGGTTGACGTGTTCCTCGGGCTCGCGACGGCGACGGCTCACAGGCAGTTCCTCCCCATCAATCCATGAAGCCCTGAAGCTTCAATTCGATGGAGCGCGGGTTCTCGCCCTCGGCAATCGACAGGATGCCTTCGAGCAACATTTCGCGATAACGCGACTGGCGCATGGCAATCGACTTGAGCTTGCTGGCCACCGGCAGCAGCACCAGGTTGGCACTGGCCACGCCGTAGATGGTCGCGACAAACGCCACGGCAATGCCGCTGCCCAGTTGCGAAGGGTCGGCCAGGTTGCCCATCACGTGGATCAGGCCCATCACCGCGCCGATGATGCCAATGGTCGGCGCGTAGCCGCCCATGCTTTCAAAGACTTTGGCCGCGTTGATGTCACGGCTTTCCTGAGTGTAGAAGTCCACTTCGAGGATGCTGCGGATCGCTTCCGGTTCGGCGCCATCGACCAACAGTTGCAGGCCTTTGCGCGCGTAGCTGTCAGGCTCGGCATCGGCCACGCCTTCCAGGCCCAGCAGGCCTTCCTTGCGGGCGGTGAGGCTCCAATTGACCACGCGGTCGATGCCGCCTGCCAGGTCGACCCGTGGCGGAAAAATGATCCACACCAGAATCTGCATGGCACGCTTGAATGAGCTCAGGGGCGACTGCAACAACGCCGCGCCCACGGTGCCACCGATCACGATCAGCGCTGCCGGGCCGTTGGCCAAGGCGCCGAGGTGGCCGCCTTCCAGGTAGTTGCCACCGATGATGGCGACAAACGCCATGGTGATGCCGATCAGGCTCAACACATCCATCAGAGGCAGGCCTCCACCAGGTGCTTGCCGATGTCGTCCAGGCTGTAGACCGCATCGGCCAGGTCAGCCTTGACGATGGCCATGGGCATGCCATAGATCACGCAACTGGCTTCATCCTGGGCCCAGATGGCGCTGCCGCCCTGCTTGAGCAGGCGCGCACCTTCACGGCCATCGGCGCCCATGCCGGTGAGCACCACCGCCAGAACTTTGTCGCCATAGGACTTGGCCGCCGAACCGAAGGTGATATCCACACACGGCTTGTAGTTCAGGCGCTCATCGCCCGGCAGGATTTTGATCGCGCCACGCCCATCCACCATCATCTGCTTGCCGCCCGGCGCCAGCAGTGCCAGGCCAGGACGCAGAATGTCGCCATCCTCGGCTTCCTTGACGGTGATACGGCACAGCTTGTCCAAGCGCTCGGCGAACGCCTTGGTGAATGCCGCCGGCATGTGCTGCACCAGCACAATCGGCGCAGGGAAGTTGGCCGGCAGTTGGGTCAATACCCGCTGCAAGGCCACCGGGCCGCCGGTGGAGGTGCCGATGGCGACCAGCTTGTAAGCCTTGCGCTTGGGTGCCGGCGAATGCGCACTCGGCGCTGCGGCGGCACGCACCGGCGCGACCGCAGGCCGGGCCACGGGCGCCGGGGCCGGGCGCGCAAACGACGAACTGGGCGCCGCTGCGGCGGGCGCAGGCGTAGGGGCTGGCGCAGGTGTGCTGAACAGGCTGCGACGGTTACTGCGGGAAATGCTGTGCACCTTCTCGCACAGCATCTGCTTGACCTTGTCGGGGTTGCGCGAGATGTCTTCGAAATTCTTCGGCAAAAAGTCCACCGCGCCGGCATCCAAAGCGTCGAGGGTCACCCGCGCGCCTTCGTGAGTCAGCGAGGAAAACATCAATACCGGTGTAGGGCAGCGTTGCATGATGTGGCGCACGGCCGTGATGCCATCCATCATCGGCATCTCGTAGTCCATGGTGATCACGTCCGGCTTCAAGGCAATGGCTTGATCGATCGCCTCTTTGCCGTTGGTGGCCGTGCCGACCACCTGGATCGTTGGATCAGCGGAAAGAATTTCCGAGACGCGGCGGCGGAAGAAACCCGAATCGTCCACCACCAGGACCTTGACTGCCATAAACACTCCGTTAGGCGGGGCGGGCATGACCGCCCTGCCCCACCAGAATCAAATACGCCGTGCGGCGTAACGCTTGAGCATGCTCGGAACATCGAGAATCAGTGCGATGCGACCGTCACCGGTAATGGTTGCGCCCGACATGCCTGGGGTTCCCTGCAGCATCTTGCCCAAAGGCTTGATCACCACTTCTTCCTGGCCCACCAGTTGGTCGACCACAAAGCCGATGCGCTGGGTACCCACGGACAGAATCACCACATGGCCTTCGCGTTGTTCTTCATGGGCGGCCGAGGCCACCAGCCAACGCTTGAGGTAGAACAGCGGCAACGCCTTGTCACGCACGATCACCACTTCCTGGCCGTCCACCACGTTAGTGCGCGACAGGTCGAGGTGGAAGATCTCGTTGACGTTGACCAGCGGGAAGGCGAACGCCTGGTTGCCCAGCATCACCATCAGGGTCGGCATGATCGCCAGGGTCAACGGCACCTTGATGACGATCTTGGAGCCCTGGCCCTTGGTCGAGTAGATATTGATCGAGCCGTTGAGCTGGCTGATCTTGGTCTTCACCACGTCCATGCCCACGCCACGCCCGGACACGTCGGAGATCTCGGTTTTGGTCGAAAAGCCCGGGGCAAAGATCAGGTTGTAGCACTCGGTGTCGGTCAGGCGGTCGGCGGCGTCCTTGTCCATCACGCCGCGCTTGACCGCGATATTGCGCAAGATGGTCGGGTCCATGCCTTTGCCGTCATCGGTGATCGACAGCAGGATGTGGTCGCCCTCTTGCTCCGCCGCCAAAATCACTTTGCCGTTGCGGGACTTGCCCGCAGCTTCGCGTTCTTCCGGAGTTTCTACGCCGTGGTCGACCGCGTTGCGCACCAAGTGGACCAGCGGGTCAGCCAGAGCCTCGACGAGGTTTTTGTCGAGGTCGGTTTCTTCGCCCACCAGTTCCAGGTTGATTTCTTTCTTGAGCTGGCGCGCCAGGTCACGAACCAGGCGCGGGAAACGGCCGAAGACTTTCTTGATCGGCTGCATCCGCGTTTTCATCACCGCGGTTTGCAGGTCGGCGGTGACCACGTCGAGGTTCGACACGGCCTTCTGCATGGCTTCGTCGCCGCTGTTCAGGCCCAGGCGCACCAGACGGTTACGCACCAGCACCAGTTCGCCCACCATGTTCATGATGTCGTCCAGGCGCGCGGTATCCACACGCACGGTGGTTTCGGCTTCGCTGGCAGGTTTTTCCGCTGCCGCTGGGGCCGCTGCACGCGCAGGGGCCGGGGCGGCGGCAGGTGCTGGCTTGGCTGCCGGCGCAGGTTTGGCAGCAACCGGTGCCGCAGTGGCTGGTGCTGCAACCTGCGCGGCCGCGGCCGGGGCAACTTCGCTGAACTTGCCTTTGCCGTGCAGCTCGTCGAGCAAGGCTTCGAATTCGTGATCCGAGATCAACCCGTCACCGGCCGGTGCGGTACTGGCCGCTGGCGCAGCGGCGGCGGCAGTCGCTGCAACCTCGGGCAGGGCTTCGGCCACAAAGGTGCCTTTGCCATGCAGTTGGTCGAGCAGTGCCTCGAATTCGTCGTCGGTAATGTCAGTGCTGGTGTTGGCAGCGGGTGCTTCTGGCGTCGCCGCAGGAGGTGCCACGGCATCCGCCGCGAACTGGCCTTTGCCGTGCAACTGGTCGAGCAACGACTCGAACTCGGCGTCCGTAATGTCTTCACTGCTCGGCGTCGCGGCAGGCTGCACCGGCACTTCAGCTTCGGCCTTGACCGCGCTGAGGGAGTTGAGCAGTTGTTCGAACTCGCTGTCGGTCACGTCCGGCTCGGCTTGCGCCACCGGCTCCGGTGCGGCCTCGACCACCGGCGCAGCCGCGGTATCGGCAGGTTCGGCCAGGCGCGCCAGGGCGGCCAGCAGTTCCGGCGTGGCGGCAGTGATCGGTGCACGTTCACGCACTTGGCTGAACATGCCGTTGACCGCATCCAGTGCTTCGAGAATCACGTCCATCAGTTCCGAGTCGACGTGACGCTCACCCTTGCGCAGGATGTCGAAAACGTTCTCGGCGATGTGACAGCACTCCACCAGCTCATGGAGCTGGAGGAAGCCGGCGCCCCCTTTTACAGTGTGAAAACCGCGAAAAATTGCATTGAGCAGGTTCGCATCATCCGGTCGGCTTTCCAGCTCGACCAGTTGTTCGGACAGTTGCTCTAGAATTTCGCCGGCCTCTACAAGGAAATCCTGAAGGATTTCTTCATCGGCGCCGAAGCTCATGTGGGTGCTCCTTAGAAGCCTAAACTGGATAACAGGTCATCTACGTCATCCTGACCTGACACAACGTCTTCACGTTTATCGGCATGAATCTGCGGACCTTCACCCTTGGCGAGATGTTTTTGTGGATCTTTTTCCGAGAGGATCGCTTCACGGTCATGTTCGATGCCGGCAAAACGATCGACCTGGCCGGCCATCAGCACCAATTTGAGCAAGTTGCTTTCCACTTCGGTAACCAACTGGGTCACGCGCTTGATCACCTGGCCGGTGAGGTCCTGGTAATCCTGGGCCAGCAGGATGTCGTTGAGGTTGCTGGCCACCGTGCGGTTTTCCTGTTCGCTGCGCGACAGGAACCCGTCGACGCGACGCGCCAGTTCACGAAACTCTTCAGCGCCCACTTCGCGGCGCATGAAGCGGCCCCAGTCCTGGCTCAAGGCCTGGGCTTCGGTGGCCATGCCGTTGACCAGGGGCGTGGCGTTTTCCACCAGGTCCATGGTGCGGTTGGCCGCCGCCTCAGTCAGCCTGACCACATAGGACAGGCGCTCGGTGGCATCAGTGATCTGGGAAATTTCTTCGGCCTGGGGCATGCGCGGGTCAATCTGGAAATTGACGATTGCGCTGTGCAGCTCGCGTGTGAGCTTGCCCACTTCCTGGTACAGGCCGCGGTCACGGGTCTGGTTAAGCTCATGGATCAACTGCACCGCATCGGCGAACTGGCCTTTTTCCAGGCTGTCGACCAACTGGTGAGCATGTTTTTTCAGGGTCGACTCAAAGTCGCCCTGTGACGTTTCGTTATGCTCCATAGCTCCCCCGCGATGGCATTAGCCGTGGATGCGTTCGAAGATTTTCTCGATCTTCTCTTTCAAGGCCAGTGCCGTGAATGGTTTGACCACATAACCGTTGACCCCGGCTTGGGCGGCTTCGATGATCTGTTCGCGCTTGGCTTCGGCGGTCACCATCAGCACAGGCAAGCTGCGCAGTTTTTCATCGGCGCGCACATGGCGCAGCAGGTCGATACCGGTCATGCCCGGCATGTTCCAGTCGGTTACCAGAAAGTCGATGCTCCCGCTGTTGAGGATCGGAATGGCCGTCAGGCCATCATCCGCCTCGACCGTGTTGGTGAACCCAAGGTCACGCAACAGGTTTTTAATGATCCGCCGCATCGTTGAGAAGTCATCAACGATGAGGATTTTCATGTTCTTGTCCAATTCGACCTCCAAGCAGTCTTAAACGCGCCCAGCACCTGGACGCGCCATTTCAATCAACAGGCGTTACACAAAAAGGACTGCCCAGGGCACCACGGCACACAGCCGCGAAACCTTGCGATCTCACGGCAGCGTCTGCAGTGCCCCCACACTGCCTGTCAGCGCGCGCGCCACTCGGCCAATCGCCCCCGCAAGCGGGCTGCGCACTGGCTATGCAACTGGCTGACACGCGATTCGCTGACCCCCAGGACCTCACCGATTTCCTTGAGGTTCAGCTCTTCGTCGTAGTACAGCGCCAGCACCAGCCGCTCACGCTCCGGCAAGTTGGCGATTGCATCGGCCAACGCGCCCTGGAAACGTTCATCTTCCAGGTCGCGTGACGGCTCCGTATGCGCGCTCGCGCCGTCCTCGTGCAGCCCTTCGTGTTCGCCGTCCTGTAAAAGGTCGTCAAAACTGAACAGGCGGCTGCCCAAGGTATCGTTCAAAATCCCGTAATAATCGTCGAGACTCAATTGGAGTTCGGCCGCAACTTCATGATCTTTAGCGTCACGACCGGTTTTTGCTTCAATTGCTCGAATTGCATCACTGACCATGCGCGTATTGCGGTGTACCGAACGCGGCGCCCAATCGCCTTTACGCACCTCGTCGAGCATCGCGCCACGGATACGGATACCCGCATACGTTTCGAAACTGGCACCCTTGCTGGCGTCGTATTTGGTCGAGACTTCAAGCAGGCCGATCATGCCGGCCTGGATCAAGTCTTCAACCTGCACACTCGCGGGCAGGCGCGCCAACAGGTGATAGGCAATGCGCTTGACCAACGGCGCATAGCGCTCGATCAATTCGCCCTGGCTGTCACGTGCCGACTTTTTGTAAAGGTTGTAGCCGCTGGATGTCATAGCACCGGTCCTGCGCTCGTCTGATGCACCAAACGCTCGACGAAAAACTCCAGATGCCCCCGCGGGTTGGCGGGCAACGGCCAGGTATCGACCTTCTGGGCAATGGCCTTGAACGCCAGTGCGCATTTCGAACGAGGGAACGCTTCGTAGACCGCACGCTGCTTTTGCACGGCCTTGCGCACACACTCGTCATAGGGAACTGCGCCGACGTATTGTAAAGCCACATCGAGGAAGCGGTCCGTGACCTTGGTCAACTTGGCGAACAGGTTGCGCCCTTCCTGCGGGCTCTGGGCCATGTTGGCCAGCACGCGGAAGCGATTCATGCCGTAGTCACGGTTAAGCAGTTTGATCAGCGCGTAGGCATCGGTGATCGAGGTGGGCTCGTCGCACACCACCAACAGCACTTCCTGCGCTGCGCGCACAAAGCTGACCACCGACTCGCCGATCCCGGCGGCGGTGTCGATCACCAGCACGTCGAGGTTGTCGCCGATGTCGCTGAACGCCTGGATCAGCCCGGCATGCTGCGCGGGGCTCAGGTGCACCATGCTCTGGGTGCCCGAGGCCGCCGGCACGATGCGAATGCCACCAGGGCCCTGGAGCAGCACATCGCGCAGCTCGCAGCGGCCCTCGATCACATCGGCCAGGGTATGTTTGGGTGTCAGCCCCAGGAGAACGTCCACGTTCGCCAAGCCCAGGTCAGCATCCAGCAGCATGACGCGACGGCCAAGCTCTGCCAGGGCCAGGGACAAATTCACTGACACGTTAGTTTTCCCGACGCCACCTTTGCCGCCGGTCACCGCGATCACCTGTACGGGATGCATGCTGCCCATTTTATTTCTTTACCTTGTCTTGCTTAGACGCAGGCTACATGGCTTGGCCGCGTGAATCGCTTGCAGACCATCGATGTAGGTACATTTCACGGTGTTCATCCTGCCTCAACCCACCCGTTTAGCCGGGTGGTGGTAAAGGTCGGCGAACATATCGGCCATCGCTTCCTCGCTAGGCTCGTCTTGCATTTGCACACTCACGGCACGGCTGACCAACTGATGACGGCGCGGCAGATGCAGATCATCCGGGATCCGCGGCCCGTCGGTGAGGTAGGCAACCGGTAATTCATGGCTGATGGCCAGGCTCAATACCTCGCCCAGGCTCGCGGTTTCGTCGAGTTTGGTGAGGATGCAGCCGGCCAAGCCGCAACGCTTGTAGCTGTGATAGGCAGCGGTAAGAACCTGTTTCTGGCTGGTGGTTGCAAGCACCAGGTAATTTTTCGACTTGATGCCACGCCCGGCCAGGCTTTCGAGCTGCATGCGCAGCGCTGGATCACTGGCTTGCAGGCCGGCGGTATCGATCAGCACCACGCGCTTGCGCAGCAACGGCTCGAGGGCATTGGCCAGGGACTGGCCCGGGTCGACATGGGTCACCGGCACGTTGAGAATGCGGCCCAGGGTCTTGAGCTGCTCCTGGGCGCCGATGCGGTAGCTGTCCATGCTCACCAACGCGATATTCTGTGCGCCGTACTTAAGCACATAACGGGCGGCCAGCTTGGCCAGGGTGGTGGTCTTGCCCATGCCGGCGGGGCCGACCATGGCGATCACACCGCCCTCTTCCAGGGGTTCGATTTCCGGCGTGGCGATCATGCGCGCCAGATGCGCCAGCAACATGCGCCAGGCCTGACGAGGTTCTTCGACTTCGGCGGTCAAGGCCAGCAGGTCGCGGGACAACGGGCCGGACAGGCCGATGCGCTGCAAGCGACGCCACAGGTTGGCTTGCTGCGGCTTGCTGCCTTGCAACTGAGTCCAGGCCAACGAGCCCAGCTGCACTTCGAGCAATTCGCGCAGGCCATTGAGTTCAAAGCGCATCGAGTCGATCACACGCTGGTCAACTGCGGCGGCCGGGGCAGGCGCTGCAGGACGCGGCGGTTCGACAAAGGTGGGCTCAACCAGCGGCTCGGCGGCGGTCAGCGGCAGGCCGGCGAATAATTGGCGATTGGTGCTGGCATCGCTGTCACCGCGCATGCTCAGTTCAGCCTGGGCCGACACAATGCGCGAGGCGGTCTTGCGCAGCTCGTCTTCGAGTTCCATGTTCGGCACGCGCGGGGCCAGCGCCTGGGGCGTGTAATCCAGGGCAGCCGTCAGCTCGACACCGCCAGCAATCCGACGGTTACCGATAATCGCGGCATCGGCGCCCAGCTCATCGCGGACCAACTTCATGGCCTGACGCATATCGGCGGCGAAAAAACGCTTAACTTGCATAACCCACTACCTCAGCCATTGGGCCCAACTGTCGCGACGATAGTCACTTGCTTATTGTCAGGAATTTCCTGGTAAGCCAATACGTGCAAATTCGGTACAGCCAGGCGTCCAAACCGCGACAACATCGCGCGAACCGGGCCAGCCACCAGCAGGATCACCGGGTTGCCCTGCATTTCCTGGCGCTGTGCGGCGTCGATCAACGAACGCTGCAGCTTTTCAGCCATGCTTGGCTCCAGTAAAACGCCCTCTTCCTGGCCTTGCCCCGCCTTCTGAATACTATTGAGCAATATTTGTTCCAACCTGGGTTCCAAGGTGATCACAGGCAGCTCGGACTCAGTCCCTACAATGCTTTGCACGATTGCGCGGGACACACCGACACGCACCGCCGCCACCAGAGCGGCAGTATCTTGACTCTTGGCGGCATTGTTGGCGATGGCCTCGGCAATGCTGCGAATGTCGCGCACGGGCACCTGTTCGGCCAACAGCGCTTGCAACACCTTGAGCAACTGCGACAGCGACAGCACACCCGGCACCAGTTCTTCGGCCAGTTTTGGCGACGATTTGGCCAGCAAGCCCATCAATTGCTGGACTTCCTCGTGGCCGATCAGCTCGTGGGAGTGCTTGTAGAGAATCTGGTTGAGGTGCGTGGCGACCACGGTACTGGCATCCACCACGGTGTAACCGAGGGACTGCGCCTGGCTGCGCTGGCTGACTTCGATCCACACCGCTTCCAGGCCGAAAGCCGGATCTTTGGCGGTGATGCCGTTGAGCGTACCGAACACTTGGCCTGGGTTGATCGCCAGTTCGCGGTCCGGGTAGATCTCGGCTTCGGCCAGGATCACCCCCATCAGGGTCAGGCGATAGGCGCTGGGGGCCAGGTCGAGGTTGTCACGGATATGCACGGTGGGCATCAGGAAGCCCAAGTCCTGCGACAGCTTCTTGCGCACGCCCTTGATTCGCGCCAGCAGTTGCCCACCCTGGTTGCGGTCGACCAGCGGGATCAGGCGGTAGCCGACTTCCAGGCCGATCATGTCGATGGGCGTGACGTCGTCCCAGCCCAGTTCCTTGGTTTCCTGGGCACGGGCCGGGGATGGCAGCAGATCCTGTTGACGGGCGATTTCCTGCTCGGCCTGGACCTTGACCTGGTTCTGCTTCTTCCAGAACAGGTACGCCGCGCCACCCGCCAGGGCCGCCATGCTCAGGAACGAGAAGTGCGGCATGCCCGGCACGATACCCATGATCGCCATAATGCCCGCCGCCACGGCCAGGGCCTTGGGCGAAGCGAACATCTGCCGGCTGATCTGCTTGCCCATGTCTTCGGAGCCCGAAGCACGGGTAACCATGATGGCCGCCGCTGTGGATAACAACAGTGATGGCAATTGCGCCACTAAACCGTCACCAATGGTCAGCAAGGCGTACACCTTGCCGGCATCGCCGAAGGTCATGCCGTGCTGGAAGATACCGACCGCCATGCCGCCGATCAGGTTGATAAACAGAATCAACAGGCCAGCGATGGCGTCACCGCGCACAAATTTGCTGGCGCCGTCCATGGAGCCGTAGAACTCGGCTTCCTGAGCAACTTCGGCCCGGCGCGACTTGGCTTGGTTCTGGTCGATCAAGCCGGCGTTGAGGTCGGCGTCGATGGCCATCTGCTTGCCGGGCATGGCGTCGAGGGTAAACCGCGCGCTCACCTCGGAAATCCGCCCGGCGCCCTTGGTCACCACCACAAAGTTGATGATCATCAGGATCGCGAACACCACGATACCGACCACGTAGTTACCGCCGATCACCACCTCACCGAAGGCCTGGATCACCTTACCGGCAGCGGCATGGCCGTCCTGGCCGTGGAGCATCACCACCCGCGTGGAGGCGACGTTCAATGCCAGACGTAGCAGGGTCGCCACCAGCAGAATCGTCGGGAACACCGCGAAATCCAGCGGCCGCAAGGCGTACACGCACACCAGCAAGACCACGACAGACAGGGCAATGTTGAAGGTAAAGAACACGTCGAGCAGGAAGGGCGGCATCGGCAACATCATCATTGCCAGCATCACCAGCAACAACAACGGCACACCCAGATTGCCCCGCGACAGGTCAGTCAGGGTGCCACGGGCCGTGTTGAGCATTTGAGAGCGATCTACCACCGGTATTCCTCGGGTCCTTGAAGCAAAGTTTTGACGCTGGAGGGCGACTTGGAGGCGGGGTTGCAAGAAGCCTTCCAACTTTGGTTTTGGGACGATTTTCGGGTGGTAACCGATTCAAGTGTGGGAGCTGGCTTGCCTGCGATGCGGTGTGTCAGGCGCACGACTTGAGCACTCTGCAAGGGTGACGCAGAGCGTCACGGATGCGTTCCCCACGCGGGAGCGTGGGAACGATCAAGAGGCTTGATACCTGAGGCTAGAACAATAACGCGGTTCCCTGGATCATTCCCACGCTCTGCGTGGGAATGCCGCCTGGGACGCTCCGCGTCCCGAGCCAGGCGCACGACTTGAGCACTCTGCAAGGGTGACGCAGAGCGTCACGCGATGCGTTCCCCACGCGGGAGCGTGGGAACGATCAAAAGGCTTGATACCTGAGGCTAGAACAATAACGCGGTTCCCTGGATCATTCCCACGCTCTGCGTGGGAATGCCGCCTGGGACGCTCCGCGTCCCGAGCCAGGCGCACGACTTGAGCACTCTGCAAGGGTGTGACGCAGAGCGTCATGGATGCGTTCCCACGCGGGAGCGTGGGAACGATCAAAGCAACTGATACCACGGTCCAATGTGGGAGTAAGCCCTCCCACATTTTCGCGTGGAAATGACCGGATGAGCGTCTTAAAGAGGCCGTATATTCTCGGCCTGCGGGCCTTTTGGGCCTTGCGTGACTTCATATTCCACTTTTTCGTTCTCTTCCAGGATTCTTTCCCCACTCGACGCAATTGCCGAGTAATGGGCAAAAACATCCGCCCCGCCATCATCTGGCGCAATAAAACCAAACCCCTTGTCCGCGCTAAACCACTTCACAGTGCCAGTTGCCATCGCCGCTCTCCCTACACTTCGCCAAGGACCCGATCAATTGGCGTTGACCGCATTGACGGGCAATGCATACACGCCCAAGGGTCGCTGAATCATCTGAAACCTCATGCGCTCACCCACCGAAAACTCAGGCTGGTGCCAATCTTCCACATCGATAAACACTTCCTCGCCGTCATCCCGCACAATCAACCACTCCTTTCTAATCCAGTCATAAGCTATGACAGTCCCCTTAGCTTCCATATCGCCCTCCCTGCATCTCGTTTACTACATGCGCGCAGTGCATGACGTAATGAAACCGTGAGAAGCAGCGGCTGGCTACTGTCAAAGTTGACAGGTAGATGCGAGTGGTCGACGGGTGGTAGGGGATTAGCTGCGAAGCGAACCCGGATCAGGTATCCGGCGACATTTTTCGCTGGCGTTTTTTGGGGAGCTTGAGGGGGGTTGGCGGCGCATGGGCTTCACTGCATTCAGTGCCCGTCGACTGAGCGGACACCTGATTGCCATCGCGATCCCGGGCAATAAAACCGATGCCCTTGACCGCATCGAACCACCTGACCGTGCCCCTGTCCATCACCGCCTCCCGAGCCGCACATGGCTGCGCGTCTCATCGCTGTATCAAACAGTGAAGGCGGCGTAATGGCTACTGTCAAAGTTGACAGGTCGAAAAGAAATCAGGTGTCGCGACGCAAATCCGGCGGAATCGGCAGGTCCTTGAGCGGATCCGGCCGCTTGCCCTTGCCGGCGCGGTATTGGCGGATCTGGTAGACGTAGGCCAATACCTGCGCCACCGCCAGATACAGGCCCGCCGGGATTTCCTGGTCGAGGTCCGTGGAGTAAAAGATCGACCGCGCCAGCGCCGGCGATTCCAGCAGCAGAATGTCGTTGGCCACCGCGATTTCGCGGATTTTCAACGCGGTAAAATCACTGCCCTTGGCCAGCAGCATCGGTGCGCCGCCCTTCTCCGGGTCGTACTTAAGCGCTACGGCGTAGTGAGTCGGGTTGGTGATGACCACATCGGCGTCGGGCACCGAGGCCATCATCTTGCGCTGGGACATTTCCCGCTGCAGTTGGCGGATGCGTTGCTTGACCTCGGGGCGGCCTTCCTGATCCTTGTGCTCGTCGCGCACTTCCTGCTTGGTCATCAGCAGTTTCTTGTGGCTTTCCCACAGTTGGATCGGCGCATCCACGGCGGCGATCAGGATCAGCCCGAGGGCCATCCACAGTGCGCTCCAGCCCACCACCTGCACGCTGTGGATGATCGCCGATTCCAGCGGTTCATGGGCAATGCGCAGCAAGTCGTCGATGTCGGATGACAACACCGCCAACGCCACGAACAGAATCAGGAAAAACTTGGCCAGGGCCTTGAGCAATTCAATCAGGGCCTTGGCAGAGAACATGCGCTTGAGCCCCGCCCCCGGGTTCATGCGGCTGAACTTGGGCGCCATGCTGCCCGCGGCAAACAGCCAACCGCCGAGGGCCACCGGGCCGATCAGCGCGGCCAGCAACAAGGTGATCAGGATCGGCTGCACCGCCAGCAGCGCGATTTTGCCCGAATGCAGCAGGTACTGGCCCATGGCATCGGGGTTGAGCAACACTTCGCGCGGCAAGCTGAAGTTGTGCTTCATCATCTCCAGCAGGTCCAGCGCCAGGCCACCGCCGTAGATCAGCAAGGCGCCTGCACCGGCGATCATGGTGGCGAAGGTGTTGAGCTCTTTGGAGCGCGCGATCTCACCCTTTTCCCGGGAGTCCTTTTTACGTTTCTCCGTGGGGTCTTCTGTTTTGTCCTGACCACTCTCGCTCTCGGCCATGGCTCAGCGCGCCCGTGCCAGGTCACGTAAGAACTGCAAGGCGTCGGTCGCCAGCGGTTGATACTGATTGAGAATGTCAGCCAGGCCGACCCAGAAAATCCCCATGCCCAACACCAGGGTCAGCGGGAAACCAATCGAGAAGATGTTCAGTTGCGGCGCCGCGCGGGTCATCACGCCGAACGCGATATTGACCACCAGCAGCGCCGTGATCGCCGGCAACACCAGCAACAGCGCCGCGCCCAGCACCCAACCGAGGCGCCCCACCAGTTCCCAGAAGTGGTTGACCACCAAGCCTGCGCCCACCGGCAAGGTGGTGAAACTCTCGGTCAGCACCTCGAACGCCACCAGGTGACCGTTCATGGCCAGGAATAGCAAGGTCACCAGCATGGTCAGAAACTGCCCGATCACCGCCGCCGACACGCCGTTGGTGGGGTCCACCATTGAAGCGAAGCCCATACCCATCTGGATCGAGATGATTTGCCCGGCCACCACGAAAGCCTGGAAGAACAGGGTCAGGGAAAACCCCAGCATGGCGCCGATCAGAATCTGTTCGGCAATCAGCAACAAGGCGCTAAGGTCCAGTGCGTTCACCGGCGGCATCGGCGGCAGGCCCGGCACGATCACCACGGTGATTGCCACAGCGAAATACAGGCGCACACGACGCGGTACCAACGTGGTGCCGAACACCGGCATGGCCATCAACATCGCCGTGACGCGAAACAGCGGCAGGATGAACGAGGCCACCCAGGTACTGATCTGGGTGTCGGTCAAGGCCAGCAAGGATTGCATCGGCTCAGCCGATCAACTGCGGAATACTGCCGTACAACTGCAGGATGTATTCCATGAAGGTTTGCACCAGCCACGGGCCGGCGACGATCAGGGTCACCAGCATCACCAGCAGGCGCGGCAGAAAGCTCAGGGTTTGTTCGTTGATCTGGGTAGCCGCCTGGAACATCGCCACCAGCAGGCCCACCAACAGACTGGGCACCACCAGCACGGCGACCATCAGGGTGGTCAGCCACAGCGCTTCACGGAACAGGTCAACGGCGACTTCTGGCGTCATAGCGCTATACCCCTCCAAAACTGCCGGCCAGGGTGCCAATAATCAGCGCCCAGCCGTCCACCAGCACAAACAGCATGATCTTGAACGGCAGCGAGATGATCAACGGTGACAGCATCATCATACCCATGGCCATCAGCACGCTCGCCACCACTAGGTCGATGATCAGGAACGGGATGAAGATCATGAAGCCAATCTGGAACGCGGTCTTCAGTTCGGAGGTGACGAACGCCGGCACCAGAATAGTCAGCGGCGCCTGGTCCGGGGTAGCGATGTCGGTGCGCTTGGACAGGCGCATGAACAGCTCAAGGTCGCTGGAGCGGGTTTGCGACAGCATGAAGTCCTTGATCGGGCCCTGAGCCTTGTCGATGGCATCCTGGGCTGTGAGCTTTTCCGCCAGATAAGGTTGCAGGGCTTGCTGGTTCACCTTGTCGAACACCGGCGCCATGATGAACAGCGTCAAAAACAGCGCCATGCCGGTGAGGATCTGGTTCGATGGCGTCTGCTGCAGGCCCAGGGCCTGGCGCAGGATCGAGAAGACGATGATGATCCGCGTAAAGCTGGTCATCAGCATGACGAACGCCGGGATAAAACTCAGCGCCGTCATGATCAGCAGGATCTGCAGGCTGACCGAATATTCCTGCGCGCCCGCCGCGTTGGTGCCCAGGGTGATCGCCGGGATCGACAACGGGTCGGCGCCCAGGGCCATCGGTGCGGCCAGCAACAGCATGAGCGTCAACAAAACGCGCATTACTTCTTATCCTTCTGATCCTTGCCCAGCAACTCCATCAGGCGCTGGGCGAATTCTGGCGTGGCGGCTTCGGTCTTGACCGCGTCCACCGGGGTCTTGAGTACATGCAGCGGGGTGATGCGGCCGGGGGTGATGCCGAGCAGGATCTGCTCCTCGCCCACCTGCACCAGCACCAGCCGATCACGCGGGCCGAGGGCGCGCGAGCCCACCAGCTCGATCACTTGGCCGTTGCCCGGGCCGATGCGCTGCACGCGGCGCATCAACCAGGCCAGCACGAAGATCAGGCCAATCACCAGCAACAGGCCCAGCACCAGTTGCGTCAACTGCCCACTGACACTGCCGACCGCTGGCGTCGCAGCCACCTGCGCCACCGGCTCCGCCGCCAGGGCGCTCAATGGCAGCGCCAGCAACAGTCCCGCCATCAAGTACTTCATCTCAGCGCAACTTCTTGATGCGTTCGCTCGGGCTGATCACGTCGGTCAGGCGGATGCCGAACTTCTCGTTGACCACCACCACCTCGCCATGGGCAATCAGGGTGCCGTTGACCAGCACGTCCAACGGCTCGCCGGCCAGGCGGTCCAGCTCGATCACCGAGCCTTGGTTGAGCTGCAACAGGTTGCGGATGTTGATTTCGGTGCTGCCCACTTCCATGGAAATCGACACCGGGATGTCGAGGATCACATCCAGGTTCGGGCCGTCGAGGCTCACCGGGTCGTTGTTCTTCGGCACGCTGCCGAATTCTTCCATGGCCAGGCGGTTGCCGGCCGGCGCGGTAGCGGCGTCGGCGGCCAGCAGCGCGTCGATGTCGTCCTGGCCAACATCGCCGGTTTCTTCCAGGGCCGCAGCCCACTCGTCAGCCAGGGCCTGGTCTTCGGCGGAAGTGTTTTCGTGTTCGGTAGCCATTACATGTCCTCGGCGCAGCAAACAATCATGAATTGGGGGTGAATCAGCGGCGGTTGATCGGCTCAACCACTTGCAGCGCCAGGTTGCCCTTGTGGGAACCGAGCTTGACCTTGAATGACGGCACGCCGTTGGCGCGCATGATCAACTCTTCCGGCAAGTCGACGGGGATGATGTCCCCAGGCGCCATGTGCAAAATATCGCGCAGGCGCAACTGACGGCGGGCCACGGTGGCGCTCAACGGCACGTCGACGTCCAGCAGGTCTTCGCGCAGGGCCTTGACCCAGCGTTCGTCCTGGTCGTCGAGGTCGGACTGGAAGCCGGCGTCGAGCATTTCGCGCACCGGCTCGATCATCGAGTACGGCATGGTCACGTGCAGGTCGCCGCCACCGCCATCGAGTTCGATGTGGAAGGTCGACACCACAATGGCCTCGCTCGGCCCGACGATGTTGGCCATGGCCGGGTTCACTTCCGAGTTGATGTACTCGAAGTTGACTTCCATGATCGCCTGCCAGGCTTCCTTCAAGTCGATGAAGGCCTGCTCCAGCACCATGCGTACCACGCGCAGTTCGGTGGGGGTGAATTCACGCCCTTCGATCTTGGCGTGACGGCCGTCGCCGCCGAAGAAGTTGTCCACCAGCTTGAACACCAGCTTGGCGTCGAGGATGAACAGCGCAGTGCCGCGCAACGGCTTGATCTTGACCAGGTTGAGGCTGGTGGGCACGTACAGCGAGTGTACGTATTCACCGAACTTCATCACCTGCACACCGCCCACGGCCACGTCCGCCGAGCGGCGCAGCATGTTGAACATGCTGATGCGGGTGTAGCGGGCAAAGCGTTCGTTGATCATCTCCAGGGTCGGCATGCGTCCCCGCACGATGCGATCCTGACTGGTCAGGTCATAACTTTTGACGCTGCCGGGTTCGGCAGCCATTTCGGTCTGTACCAGACCATCGTCCACGCCATGCAACAGCGCATCGATTTCATCCTGGGACAGCAGGTCTTGCACGGCCATGTCGTGATCCTACTGCAATACGAAGTTAGTGAAGAGCGCCTGCTCGACCACAACTTTGCCGAGTTCTTTCTGGGCCACTTCCTGCACGCTGGCAGTGACCTTCTGGCGCAGCATTTCCTGGCCGACTGGCGTGGCCAGGCTGTCGAAGCTCTGCCCGGAGAACAGCATCACCAGGTTGTTGCGAATCACCGGCATATGCACCTTGAGGGCATCCAGATCCGCTTGGTTGCGCGCCAACAAGGTGATGCTCACCTGCAGGTAGCGTTGACGACCATTCTGGTTGTAGTTGGCGACAAAGGCCGGAAGCATCTGTTCGAAGATTGCCGGTTGCTTGACGTTCGTGGCGGCTTCGGCGGCGGGCGCCGGTTTGCTTGCACTGCTGTGCATGATGTACCAGGTGCCGCCCACCGACGCACCGATGGCCAGAAGCAGGCCCAGCACAATCATCAGGATCAGCTTGAGCTTGCCTTTGCCTGCGGGGGGAGTTGCTGCGTCGTCGCTCTTCGCCATGCCAATAATCCGTCACTATTCGGGGATTCGTAGATCTATGGCAAGGCAAGAGCAAGTGTTATGCCAGAGTTGGCTGGCAGGCGCAGGAAGATGATCGTTCCCACGCTCTGCGTGGGAATGCATCCTGTGACGCTACGCGTCACCGTGCGCAACGGTCGAAAACATCGCCGACTTCGGGACGCGGAGCGTCCGGGGTGGCATTCCCACGCAGAGCGTGGGAACGATCAGCCAGCTCCCACACTGACCGGGTTTGAGCAGGAAGTCAGGCGTAGTAGTCGACCGCGCTGGAGCCGATCACGCTCTGGCTCACGGGCGCTGCCACTTCGGCCACGTCCACAGGGCCACCGGCGTCGCCGCTGTCAGCGCGCCTGCCGCTGCTACTGACGCCTCGCGCCTGGCTCTGCTGTTGCTGCTGGTCCTGGCCCCGCGACTGGTCGGAGACATTCACATCCACCTGCCCCATGCCCTGCTGGGCAAACATCTCGCGCAAACGGCCAGACTGGCTTTCCAGCGCTTCACGCACCACCGCATGGCCGCTCATGAAGTTGACCTGGGCCTGCTGGTCCGCCGTCATGTTGACCTTGATGTCCAGGCGCCCCAGCTCAGCGGGCTGCAACTGGATCTCGGCCGACTTGAGGTTGGCGCTGGACAGGTACATCACGCGGTTGACCACCTCTTCGGTCCAGCCGCTCTGGTGCATGGCCAGTGGCGCATTGGTGACGGGCGGCAAGGCATTCGCGGCTTTCGGCGTGGCTGCCTGGGTCAGCGCCGCCAGGCGGTTGGCGAAGTCATCCACACGGGTGTCGCTGCTGGCGTTCTTGAGGTCCTTGAGGCCGTCATCGATCAGCGCGCCGAAGGCCTTGTCGCCCCCCTGGTCGGTGCTGTCCTTGGTGGCTTGCTGGTCGACCATGTTGGCCAGGCCGGCGGCAAAGCTCTGCGCGGCGGTCGGCTGGTCCTGGGGGGTGGGCGCGGCTTTCTGCAGCGCCTGGCTGCTGGCCGAGACGTGACCGCCCTGCTCCATCGCCAGGCGCACGGCCGGCATCGAATCCAGCGGGTCGGCCTCAGGGTCGAAGGCCGGCTGCTTGGGCTCCTCGGTCACAGCAATGAGCGGCTGGGCCTGGTCATCTTCGGCCGTAACGGCAGGCGCTTGTACGGACACAGGGGCCGCCACGGGCGTCACGGCGGCGACCAGCGCCGGGTCGGCCACCGGTTGCTGCGCCAGGGACGGGTCGGCAGGTGGCTCGCCTTCACTGTCAGCGTGGTCGTCGCTCTTGGCCGGCTTGGCAGGCAAGGGATTGCCGCTATCGGCAACCGCTGGCGCGCTGGCGGCAGGTTTATCGTCGCCGGCGGCCGGTTTGGCGCTGGGATCAGAAGCCTTGTCGCGCACGGGTTTGGCTGGCGCGTCGTCGCTCTTGGCCTGCGGCTTGGCAGCTTGCTTGGCAAACACTTGAGCGAAGCCAGCGCCCTTGTCCCGCGGGGCCGCAGGCGCTACCGCAGGCGTGGCGGCCGGCGCTTGAGGCTTGGCCGCAGCAGCAGCCTGAAGAAGCGAATTGGGGGCGACTGGCATAAGTAAGGGTCTCCACTGCATGGGGTCGGGGATGCAGTCTATGGAGGTAGAGCAAGAGTCGGGCCAAGTCAGGCCGATAAAATATCAAACCCCAGAAAACCGCTCCCGCTCATGCTCATAAAGCGGCCGAACCAGCGCAAACTCACGATCAATCTGATCCACCAACGCCCCCAAGTCGGAAGCAGACTTGAAGGACTCGGTCTCCAACCGCTCACACAACGTTGCCAAGCGCAGCGCCCCCAAGTTGCCACTGCTGCCCTTGAAGCTGTGTGCGATACGCCCCAACGTCTTGGCGTCGTCCCGCGCCTTGCGCAGCGCTTGCACGCGCTCTTCAGAGTCATGCAGAAAGGTGTCCAGCAGCGTGGGGTATTCGCTTTCCATGACTTCCTGCAAACCCGACAACACCTCGGGGTCCATATGAATCTCAGCCACTTGCTCGCTCCTTGATCAAGAATCGGCGGATTATGCCAGAGCCGCCCAACAAAACTCCACGCAGACAGTGCGCCCGCCATCGGACCAGCCTACAGCGCTGCTCAGTTGACGCACCAGGCTCAGGCCCCGACCAGACAGACGGTCGATGTCCACGGGGCGCGCTAGCTCTTGCTCCACATCAAAACCCTGCCCGCTGTCTTCGAGGCGCAAGGTCAGTTTGCCGCCCTTGTCGGTGGGTACCACCTGCACATGCACGCGCACGTAACCGCTGTCCAACTGCGCCAGGCGCTCATGGCGCTGGCGATAATACTGCGCAAACCCCTGGGCATCGCGCTTGAGCCGTGAGTCCAGGCCCAGCACGCCATGCTCCAGCGCGTTGGAATACAACTCGGCCATCACACTGTAAAGCGCCCCGCTCTGCGCACGCAGGCCATGGATCTCCAACAGCAGTTGCAGCAGGTACGGCAACGGGTTGTAGGTCCTGAGCGTCTGGGCGCGGAATTCGAAACTCACCGACCAATCCAGCGGGCACGACCGGCCGCTGTCGGCATACATCGGTTCGGCCGCTCGCAAGGGTTGGCCCGCCTGCAACGTGATCTCGACCATGCTGACGTCATCGCGCGCCTGGCCGCGAAAGGCCGCCAGGGCCTGCTCGATGTCCTCGAACAGGCGGTCGGGCTCGCGGTTGGCGGCGAACACCTGCTGCAAGCGCTCGGCGCCGAACAGTTGATCGTTGGCGTCAGCGGTGTCGAGCACGCCGTCGGAAAGCAAAAACACCCGGTCGCCCAACGCCATGGGCCAGACCTCGGTGCTGTCATCGAACGCCTCTGCCGACAACACCCCCAGGGGCAGGTGCCGCGACATCAATGGCGTGCGCCTGCCCGTGGCGACTTCATGCACATAGCCTTCGGGCATGCCGCCGTTCCACACCTCCACCGCCCGCCGCTGGGCGCTCAGGCACAGCAAGGTGGCGCAGCAGAACATGTCCACCGGCAGGATGCGCTTGAGCTTGGCGTTCATTTCCCGCAGGGTCTGCGTGAGGCCGTAGCCCTTGGCGGTCATGCCGTAGAACACTTCGGCCAGGGGCATGGCGCCGATGGCGGCCGGCAAGCCATGGCCGGTGAAATCACCCAGCAACACATGCATGTCACCCGATGGCGTGTAAGCCGCCAGCAACAAGTCGCCATTGAACAACGCATAAGGCGATTGCAGATAGCGGATATTCGGCGCGGCGTTGATGCAACCGGAATGGGCCACCTTGTCGAACACCGCCTTGGCCGCCCGCTGTTCATGCAGCAGGTGTTCGTGGTGCCTGGCGATCAGGTCACGCTGTTGCAAAACCGTGGCTTGCAGGCGGCGCAGGCGGTCCATGGCGTTGATCTTCGCTGCCAGGATCAAGGGGTTATAGGGCTTGGGCAGAAAGTCATCGCCGCCGGCGTCCAGGCACTGGGCCAGGGCTTCGCTTTCGCGCAGCGACGTGAGGAAGATGATCGGCACCAGCGCCTCCCCCGCCAGTTGCTTGATCTGCCGTGCGGCTTCGAAGCCGTCCATCACCGGCATCAGCGCGTCCATCAACACCAGTTGCGGGCGCTCACGGGCAAACACCTCAATCGCTTCGGCGCCGTTGCTGACAGTCAGCACCTGGTGGCCCTGACGGCGGATGATGCTCGCCAGCAACAGGCGGTCGGCGGCGCTGTCTTCGGCGATCAGGATGGTCAGCGCCTCCAGGACAGGGGCCAGGGCGCTCAATTGATATCGAACAGTTTGTCGAAGTTGGAGATGGCGAGGATCTTGCGCACGTCGTTGCTGCTGTTGATCACACTGACTTCGGCGTCATCACCTCCAGCATGATCCCGTAGCAACAGCAGCATGCCGAGGGCTGAACTGTCCATGTAGGTGGCATCCTTGAGGTCGACGATATAGGTCTCGGGCACCTTGTAGAAACGCTCGTAGGCTTCCCGAAACGCCTGGTGGCTGCCGAAATCGAACCGACCCTTGATTGCGATCGTCAACTTCTTCCCGTCCAGGGATACTTCTGACTCGACTGTCATGTGACTGCTTCCTTGTCGTTGCACTAGACACAAGGTGTAGCAGTTGAAGAGCATCTGAGCAACACAGTGAATCAACTGTGGGAGCTGGCTTGCCTGCGGTGGCGGCGTGTCAGCCACTGAATCTTTAACTGAACCACCGCTTTCGCAGGCAAGCCAGCTCCCACACTGGATTTGTGGTGCCGGTTAGAACTGTTCTGGGCGGGGAAGGCGTTGGGACAATTCATCGAGCAGCTTTTGCTCGCGCTTGTCTTCGATGGCTCGCGCTTCGTCGATGTAGCGCTGCACCAGTTTGCGCAGCCCCTCGACCCGGGCAAACGCCTGTTGCCAGGCCTCGCGCGCTTTGTCGAGGTTGGCCTCGTGCCAGGCCAGGCTCTGGCGTTGCTGACCAACGGCGGTTTCAAGCTGATTGAGAAAGCCCTGATACCCCATCAGCCACTGGCCGGATACACCCTGGCTGCCGCGCTCGATCCACTGTTGCTGGTACTCGCCCCGAAAGCGCTCCAGGTCGCCCAGCTTGCTTTGGGCCAGGCGCACCTGGCCCTGGAAGTAACCCAGGCGCTGCACGGCGGCTTTCTCGGCCTTTTCGGCCATGTCCACCACCGGAGCCAGGCGGGCGGCGCGGCTGTTGGCCATGGCTTAGCCGCCCGGCGCCGGGGCGAAGATGGACTGCAAGTGCGACTGGCTCTCGCCCATGGTGATCTTGTCGTTGAGACCCTGGCGCAGGTAGGTCACCAGTTGCGGCTGCAAGGCGATGGCCAGGTCGGTGTCGCGGTCACCACCAGCCACATAGGCGCCGACGCTGATCAGGTCGCGACTTTGCTGGTAACGCGACCACAACTGCTTGAACTGCTGGGCACGGGCCATATGCTCCGGCGTGACCACCGCCGGCATCACCCGGCTGATGGACGCTTCGATGTCGATGGCCGGATAGTGCCCTTCTTCGGCCAGGCGGCGCGACAGCACGATGTGGCCGTCGAGCACACCTCGCGCCGAGTCGGCAATCGGGTCCTGTTGGTCGTCGCCTTCGGACAACACGGTGTAGAACGCGGTGATCGAGCCACCGCCGGCTTCGGCATTACCGGCACGCTCCACCAGCTTGGGCAGCTTGGCGAACACCGATGGCGGGTAACCCTTGGTCGCGGGCGGTTCACCGATGGCCAGGGCGATTTCGCGCTGGGCCTGGGCGAAACGCGTGAGCGAGTCCATCAGCAACAGGACGTTCTTGCCCTTGTCGCGAAAATATTCGGCGATGCGCGTGCAGTACATCGCCGCACGCAGGCGCATCAGCGGTGCATCGTCTGCCGGAGAAGCGACGACAACGGAACGCTTGAGCCCTTCTTCACCGAGGCTGTGCTCGATGAATTCCTTCACTTCGCGGCCCCGCTCGCCGATCAGCCCCACCACGATGATGTCGGCCTCGGTAAAGCGCGTCATCATGCCCAGCAACACCGACTTACCCACGCCAGTACCGGCGAACAGGCCCAGGCGCTGGCCGCGACCGACCGTCAATAAACCGTTGATGCTGCGAATACCCACGTCCAGTGGCACGCTGATGGGGTTGCGCTTGAGCGGATTGATGGTGGGGCCGTCCATCGGCACCCAGTCTTCGGCCTTCATGCCGCCCTTGCCGTCCAGCGCACGGCCGGCCCCGTCGAGTACGCGGCCCAGCATGCTCATGCCCATGGGCAGGCGGCCAGTGTCGGCCAGCGGCACCACGCGGGCGCCGGGGGCAATGCCGGCGAGGCTGCCGACCGGCATCAGAAAAATCTTGCTGCCCGAAAAGCCCATCACCTCGGCTTCGACCTGCACCGGGTGGTAGCTGTCGTCGTTGATCACCAGGCAGCGGCTGCCCATGGCGGCGCGCAGGCCCTCGGCTTCGAGGGTCAGGCCGACCATGCGCAACAGGCGCCCTTCGAGGATCGGCTGGCCGGGCAACTCGGTGGCCTCGGCGTAGCTGCCCAGGCGCTTGGCGAAGCTGGTGCGATCAAGGCGCATCGGTGGCGTCCAGGTCAACGCTCAGGTCCGGCTCGGCGGGGTGCAGGGCTTGTTCATGCAGTTGATCGAACAACTTGGCCATGATCTGGCTGATGCGGGTTTCCACCGTTGCATCGATGCGGCTGTGCTCGGTTTCGACACGGCAACCACCGGGCTGCAACGAAGCGTCTTCGACGATGCGCCAGGTTTCTTCATGGCGCTCGCGCAGGGCTTTGACCTGTTCGAAATCCTGGGGGTTGATGTACAGCCGCACATTGCCGACGCCCAGGGGCAGCAGCTTGAGGGCTTCGCGCATCACGCCTTCGATCTGGCTGGAATCGAGCACCAGTTCGCGCTGGATCACCTGGCGCGCGATGTGCTGCACCAGGCCAACCATGGATTTTTCCAGCTGCGAGTCCTGTTCGGCGATAGGGTCGAACAGGTTGCCCATCAGGCGTTCCAGGCTACCCAACTTGGTGGCCAGCGCCGCTTCGGCCTCCTGGCGAACCTTGAGGGTGGTGCTGCGAAAACCGTCTTTTTCCCCCGCCGCGAAGCCTTCGTTGTAGGCCTCCTGACGAATGGTTTCCAGCTCTTCGAGGGTCAGTGGCTGGACTTCATCCAGTGGCACTTCTTCCATCTCTGCCGGAGGTTCTTCAACCGGTTCAGGCTCAGGCTCCGGCACATGGGGGTCGAAACTGGGCAGCGACCAGATGTCGAAACCACCGACATCCCGCGCGCGAATCAGATCGCTGGGTGCCTCATCTTTATTCGACATGCAAGGCGCCTTAGATCATTTCTTCGCCGCCCTTCCCGCCGAGAACGATTTCTCCGGCTTCGGCCATACGGCGGGCAATGGTGAGGATTTCCTTCTGGGCGGTTTCCACGTCGCTGACGCGCACCGGGCCCTTGGCTTCCAGGTCGTCGCGCAACAGCTCCGAGGCGCGCTTGGACATGTTCTTGAAGATCTTTTCTTTGACGTTTTCGTCCGAGCCCTTGAGCGCCAGCACCAGCACGTCCGAGGAAACTTCGCGCAGCAGCGCCTGGATGCCACGGTCGTCGACATCGGCCAGGTTGTTGAACACGAACATCAGGTCTTCGATCTGGCCGGACAGGGTGTCGTCGATCTCGCGGATCGAGTCCATCAACTGGCCTTCGACCGAGCTGTCGAGGAAGTTCATGATGTCGGCTGCGCGCTTGATGCCACCCAGGGTGGTGCGCGAGGCGTTGGAATTGCCGGAGAACTGCTTCTCCAGAATGGTGTTGAGTTCTTTGAGCGCCGCCGGCTGCACGGTGTTCAACGATGACACACGCAGGATGATGTCCAGGCGCACTTTATGGTCGAAGTGGCCGAGCACTTCACCGGCCTGGTCCGGGTCCAGATAGGCCACCACGATCGCCTGGATCTGCGGGTGCTCATAGCGGATCACGTCGGCCACTGCCCGCGGTTCCATCCACTTGAGGCTGTCCAGGCCGCTGGTGTTGCCACCCAGCAGGATGCGGTCGATCAGGCCGTTGGCCTTGTCTTCGCCCAGGGCCGAGGTGAGCATCTTGCGAATGTAGCTGTCGGAGCCGACGCCCAGGCTGGTCTGGTCGCCGACGATCTCGACGAACTCGCTCATCACCTGCTCGACTTGCTCGCGGTGCACATTGCGCATCTGCGCCATGGCCACGCCGACACGCTGGACCTCTTTGGGGCCCATGTGGCGCAGCACTTGGGCAGCGTCGGTTTCACCCAGGGACAGCAGCAACACAGCGGCTTTGTCGACCCGGGACAGCTTGGCCACAGCGGCTCGATCATTCATCAGCGTTAATCCACTCTTTCACGACCTGAGCCACACGGCCCGGGTCTTCTGCCACCAGACTCTTGATTGCGTTCAACTGAGCGTCATAGCCTTCGCTCGGGCTTGGCAACAGGATGCTTTGCGGGCCGCCAAGGCTGACGCGGTCGTTGGCCAGTTCGCCGTCCAGGCCGCCCATGCCACCCAACTCGACGTCGCCACCGGCCAGTGCCAGTTGCTTCTTGCCGCCACCGGTGATGTTGTTGAGCACCGGGCGCAGTACACCAAACACCAGCACCAGGATGAACAACACGCCCAGCACTTGTTTGACGATGTCCCAGAACCACGGCTGGGTGTAGAACGCAGGGTCAGCGATCACTTCACCGCGCTCGGCGGAGAACGGCATGTTGATCACGCTGACGCTGTCGCCACGGCTGGCGTCGAAGCCAACGGCGTCCTGCACCAGGCGGGTGAAACGGGCCAGTTCGTCAGCCGTCCACGGCGCACGGGTCACCGCGCCGTCTGCCGGGTTGACCTTGACCTGGTCATCGACCACCACCGACACCGACAGACGATTGATCTTGCCCTGTTGCTGCTTGGTGTGGCTGATGGAACGGTCCAGTTCGAAGTTCTTGGTGGACTGGTTACGCTTGTCCGCAGGGTACGGCGCAAGCATCGGCTGGCCGGTGGCCGGGTCCATGATCTGCTGGCCGTTGGCGTCCAGCAATGGCTGGCCAGGCTGGATCGCGCCCGCCGTGGCGGCAGCGCCACCGGTGGTCTGCGGTGCCGAGGCCGGCGCGGGTGGCTGGTTGCTCAGGGCGCCCGGCACACCTTGGGGGCCATTGCTGGCGGTGCGTTGTTCGCTGGTGGACTGCTCGCTGCGCAACGCTGGCTGGTCCGGGTTGAACTGCTCGGAGGTGGACTCGACAGCGCTGAAATCCACATCGGCGGAGACTTCAGCCTTGTAGCGGTCGTTACCCAGTACCGGTTGCAGGATGTTGTGCACGCGCTGGGTGAGCATGCTTTCCATGCGGCGACTGTAGTCGAACTGCTTGCCGGCCTGGGTCAGCGCGGAGTTTTCGGCCATGTCGGACAGCAGGTTGCCCTTCTGGTCCACCACGGTGATTTGCGACTTGCTCAATTCGGGAACACTGGTTGCCACCAGGTTGACGATCGCCAGTACCTGGCCAGGCTCCAGGGAGCGGCCAGCAAACAGCTCGACCAAGACCGAGGCGCTGGGCTTGCGTTCGTCACGCACGAACACCGAGCTTTTCGGAATCGCCAGGTGCACACGGGCGGCCTTGACGTTATTGAGGCTGGAAATGGTGCGCGCCAGTTCGCCTTCCAAGCCACGGCGATAACGGGTGGCTTCCATGAACTGGCTGGTGCCCAGGCCCTGGTCTTTGTCGAGGATCTCGAAGCCGATGTTGCTGTCGGACGGCGCCACACCAGCGGCGGCCAATTTCATGCGTGCGCGGGCGACGTCGTCAGCCTTGACCAGCAAGGCACCTGAGTTGGGCTCCACGGTGTAGGCGATGTCGGCGGCGGCGAGGGTTTCCATGATCTGCTTGGAATCCATGCCCGACAGGCTGCCGTACAGGGGGCGGTAATCGGGTTGCTGCGACCACAGCACCACGGCAAAACCAATCGCCACGCTGGCGGCCAGGCCCACCATCAGGCCCACCTGACGCAGCATGGTCATTTCCGAGAGGTTTTCCAGGAACGACAGGCCAAACAACGGCGGTTTGCCGTCGGCCTTGGCGGGGAGGTTGTCGGAGACTGCTTCAGCCATGACTTAAATCTCGTCCTTAAACCGGCATCTGCATGATGTCTTGATACGCCTGAACCAGCTTGTTACGCACTTGGGTCAAGGCTTGGAAGGACACACTGGCCTTTTGCGAGGCGACCATCACATCGGTGAGGTCCACGCCGCTTTTACCGATCTCGAAGGCCGTCGCCAGCTGGCTGGACGCCTGCTGGGTATCGCTGACTTTATTGATTGCCTGACCGAGCATGTCGGCAAAATTGCTTTGGCCCAATTCCGGCGCTGGCGCGACGGATTTCGGTTGAGCCATGGCGTCCATTTGCATGGCGCGCATATCCAACATCAACCGATTGAACTCAATACCCTGGCTCATGACCTTCTCTCTCCGACGACCCGCAATTTTTTGACACTACGCAGCGGTTACTAGGGGTGGTAGCAACAAGGGTGCCAGCTCTGGAGCAACTCGTAAGAAAAGGCGACAAAGCTTGTCGAACTTGTTACCGCACGTTTTTGGCCCTTCTTACCGCACGGTTTTTTTGTAGGAGCGAGCTTGCTCGCGAAAAACGTCAACGATAACGCGTGCTTCCAGAATGCCCGCGGCGTCTATGGGCTCTTCGCGAGCAAGCTCGCTCCTACACAGGGCATTGGTCATGTGGCGAAAAGATACGCTTCCACATCCATACCGGCGTCGCGCATCTGCGCCAGCTTGTAGCGCAAGGTGCGCGGGCTGATGCCCAGGCGCTCGGCCGCTTCTTTGCGACGGCCGCGCTCGGCGCGCAGGGTGTCGATGATCATCTGAAATTCACGGCGGCGCAGGTCATCACCCAGGGCGCCTGCCGATTCCGCCTCGGCGACCACTGGAGCCGGAGCCAGGCTCGGCAACGGCGCAGCGCCAGTGCCCATGGCCAGGCAGAAATCCTGCGGCTGGATCAAGCCGCCCTGCTGCAAAATCAGCGCACGCTGGATGGCATTATCCAACTCGCGCACGTTGCCCGGCCATGGATAATTGACCAGGCACGCCTGGGCCTCGGGCGACAACCGCGCCTGGGCATGCTTCATTTTTTTGACGTGGTTGTTCAGCAGGCGCTCGGCCAAGGGGATGATATCCGCCGGGCGCTCACGCAATGGGCGCCAGGCCAGCGGGAACACCGACAACCGGTAGAACAGGTCCTCACGGAAGCGCCCCGCCGCCACTTCGCCCGCCAGGTCGCGGTTGGTGGTGGCAACCACGCGAATATCCAGCTGGATCGGCTTGCGCGCGCCCACGCGCTCCACCTCACGTTCCTGCAATACGCGCAGCAACTTGGCTTGCAGGCCCAGGGGCATTTCCGAAATTTCGTCGAGCAGGATGGTGCCGCCGTCGGCCTGTTCGAACTTGCCGGCCTGGGCCGCGATGGCGCCGGTGAACGAGCCCTTTTCATGACCAAACAAGGTGGCTTCGAGCATGTTGTCGGGAATCGCCGCGCAGTTGATCGCAATGAACGGTTGCTGGGCGCGGCTGGACTGCTGGTGGATGTAGCGCGCCAGCACTTCTTTACCGGTACCGGATTCACCGGAAATCAACACAGTGGAATCACTGCGCGCCACCCGCGCGGCCAGTTCCAGCAATTGCGCGCTGGCCGGCTCAAAGGCAATCGGGCCATCGCCCTCGCCCGCCGACGCTACGCCCAGAGCATGTCGGGCCACCAGCTCGATCAGCGCCTTGGGCTCGAACGGTTTGACCAGGTAATCCGCCGCGCCCTGACGCATGGCATCCACTGCCCGCTCCACCGCGCCATGGGCGGTCATCAGCAGCACCGGCAGTTGCGGCTGGCGCACGCGCAGCAGGCCGAGCAATTGATGGCCGTCCATGCCGGGCATGTTGACGTCGCTGACCACCAGACTGAAGGCCTCCTGTTCGACCGCCTCCAAGGCTTCCTCGGCAGAGCCGACCGCACGGTAGTCATGGCCCGCCAGCAGCAGCGTGTCAGCCAATGCTTCACGCAGGGCGCGATCGTCTTCCACCAATAAAACCTTGATAGCCATCATCCTCTTACTCCGCGCTTGCCGCGCTGGAAAACAGCGGCAAGGTCATCAATGCACAGGTGCCACGCCCCAGGCGGGAACGCAGCTGCAATTGTCCCTGATGGGCGCGGGCCACTGCCTTGACCACAGTCAGGCCCAGGCCAGTGCCGTTGGTCTTGGTGGTAAAAAACGGCTCGCCCAGACGTTGCAGCACCTGCGGGGCGATACCGCTGCCGCTGTCGCTGACGCACAGGCGCAGGGTTTGCCCGCGGGTGTACAGGTGCACTTTCAGGCGCGCCCCGGGGCCACTGGCCTGGGTGGCGTTTTCGATCAGGTTGAGCAGCGCGCCCACCAGGGTGTCGCGGTTGCACAGCAATTCGCCCTGGTGGCTGTCGCACTGCCAGCGCAGGTTGGCCTCCTGCACATGGGTCGCCGCTGCCGCTTGCAGGGACTGCATCAAGCCGGCAGGGGTAACGCGATCGGTCAGCGGCAATTCGCCGCGGGCAAACACCAGCATGTCACGCACCTGGTGCTCCAACTCATGCAGGCGCTCCTTGAGGCGCCCGGCAAAGCGTTGGTGGGTGGCCGCCGGTAATTGCTCGTCAGTCAAATGGCTGGCGTAGATCAATGCCGCCGACAACGGCGTACGAATCTGATGCGCCAAGGAAGCGACCATCCGCCCCAGGGACGACAGCCGCTCATGGCGCGCCAGTTGATCTTGCAGGTGCCGGGTTTCTGTCAGGTCATTGAGCAACACAAGCTGGCCCGGCTCGGCGTCCAGGGAACGGGTCGCGATAGACAGCCGACGCCCGTCCTTGAGGGAGACTTCGTGGCCGTCGTCTTCACGGGGGGCAAAACAGCGGGTGATGACTTCACGCCACAGCTCGCCTTCCAGCGGCAGGCCGAGCAGATCACAGGCTGCCGGGTTGGCTTCGCGCACGCGGCCCTGGTCATCGATGACGATTACGCCACCGGGCAACAGGTCCAGCAGGTTTTGCAGGCGGTTGGCCAGGCGTTCTTTCTCGGCCAGCTCTTGCATGCGCTGGGCGCTGACCACCGCCAGTTCGCCTTTAAGCTCGGAAACCCGGGCCTCAAGCAGACTGTAGGAGTCGGTCAGCTGGCTCGACATCTGGTTGAACTGCGAGAACGCGTGCTCCAGGCCCTGGCGGGTCGGCGGCTCTACAGGCGAAACCAGCCCCTGGATGGCAGGGGCCGAAGATAGTTGGGCGGCGTGGGGCATGATGCTCTCTCGCTTGGCTGACCGTCAGTTAAACGGAACGTTGCGAGGGCTGTAGCAATACCCGTGCCGAAAAAAAACTACCTATAAATCAGGTAGTTGAAAAACAGGCGTCAATCATCCGCCTGTTCATCACCTTCTTTGCGGCTCATACCGTACTTGCGCATCTTCTCCACCAGGGTGGTGCGACGGATACGCAGGCGCTCAGCGGCCCGGGCCACGATGCCATGGGCATCGTCCAGGGCCTGCTGGATCAACCCTTGTTCGAGGTTGCCGAGGTAGTCCTTAAGGTCCAGGCCTTCGGGCGGCAACATCGCGGTGGCGCCGAAGTCCGGAGTATGGCCGTTGATCGCCACGCGCTCTTCCATGTCGCTGCGCAGGCTGTCCATCTGTTCGTCTTCGTCGTCGACGTAGCGGAATTTCTTCGGCAGTTCGACCACGCCGATCACCCCGTACGGGTGCATGATCGCCATGCGCTCCACCAGGTTGGCCAGCTCGCGCACGTTACCCGGCCAGCCGTGGCGGCACAGGGACATGATTGCCGCAGAGTTGAAGCGAATGGAGCCGCGCTTTTCGTGCTCCATGCGCGAGATCAGTTCGTTCATCAGCAACGGGATGTCTTCCACGCGCTCGCGCAGCGGGGCCATCTCGATGGGGAATACGTTAAGGCGGTAGTACAGGTCTTCGCGGAAACTGCCAACCTCGATCATGCTTTCGAGGTTCTTGTGGGTGGCGGCAATGATGCGCACGTCCACGCTCTGGGTCTTGTTGCTGCCCACGCGCTCGAAGGTGCGTTCCTGCAATACGCGCAGCAGCTTGACCTGCATCGGCAACGGCATGTCGCCGATTTCGTCGAGGAACAGGGTGCCGCCATTGGCCAGCTCAAAGCGCCCGGCACGGCTGGTGATCGCCCCGGTAAAGGCACCCTTCTCGTGGCCGAACAATTCGCTTTCCAGCAGCTCTGCCGGGATCGCCCCGCAGTTGACCGGCACAAAGGGCCCGTCGCGGCGCTTGGAGTGATAGTGCAGGTTGCGCGCGACCACTTCCTTGCCGGTGCCCGACTCGCCGAGGATCAGCACGCTGGCGTCGGTGTCGGCCACTTGCTGCATCATCTGGCGCACGTGCTGGATGGCGCGGCTGGTGCCGACGAGGCTGCGGAACAGGTTGGGTTCACGGTGACGGCCGCGCTCGCGGGCCTGGTCGTACATTTCGCGATAGACCTGGGCACGGTGCAGGGAATCGAGCAATTTGCTGTAGCTGGGCGGCATTTCCAGGTTGGACAACACACGGCGGCGCTGGTCTTCCGGCAGGTCCACGGAAGAAATATCGCCCATTAGCAACACCGGAAGGAACTCATCCCAGGTAGACAGTGTCTTTAACAGGCCCAGAACTGCGCCAGGAGCGTTTACCGTCCCGATCAATACGCAAATGACTTCACGGCTCGACGACAACGAGCTGACCGCCTGCTGCCAATCGTGGCTGCCGCAGGGTAAATTTTCTTCACCGAGAAAATTTAAAATCACCGCTAAATCGCGGCGGCGGACGCTATCGTCATCGATCAGCAGAATTTTGGTTTCACGCCACATGCAATAGCAACTTCCCTAGTAAAACTTCCTGCCCCGGAATGAGGGCAATCTAGACGTCTGTAAGATTTCTTACCTTCTAGACGTCTGAAATCTGAAAACAGCACTAGTTAAGTCAAAAATGCTGGCACAGTCAAATATATGACGCGCCGTTCGGATTAACTGCGCCCGTTCAACCGAACAGATGGTAAACCTTTGACGCATTTTTCGCTTGGTTGATCTGCGACATCTCTTCGAAAATCGCCTGGCGTTCGCCGGTCGTCACCTCCAGCAACTGCTGGTACACCACCAACAAACTTTCCAGCTTCTCGCGCAATGCGCCCTCGTCTACCGGTGCTTCGCTGAGCACCTCATCAATCACTGCGCGGCAACCCAGGTCCAACTCGCCCACGGCTTCCCAATTGCGCTCAGCCAGCGCGCCGAGAAGGGCTTCGCGGGTTTCGTCGATGCGTTGCAGTGCGTGGCTCATGATGTGTACCTCAAGGCAATCGGCCTTATTGTGGAGCGATGGCATCCCAGCCGGTCTTGACGGTGATCAGCAGGCGGGCGACTTCGTCGATCATCTCGACATCATTGACTTGGTTCGCCTCGACCAGGCGATTGCCCATGTAGTTATACAGGGCATCCAGACGCTGGATCGCGGCCGGGTCTTCGGCTTTCTCAGGCTCCAGGCCATCGCGCAGGCCCGAAATGATTTCGATCGCCTTGCCCAGCATCAGGCCCTTTTGCGCGATGTCCCCGCGGCTCAACGCACCCTTGGCCTGGGCCATGCGATCCAGGCCACCTTCCATCAGCATCTGCACCAGGCGGTGCGGGCTGGCTTCGGAGACCTGAGCGTGGGCATTGACCTTCTGGTACTGGCGAAGGGCTCTCATCGGGTTCATGTTGCTACCTCGTTACTGGCGACAATCGAATAGGTTTGCTTAACCAGTTTTTCGACCACGGCGATAAAAACTTTAATCCAGCACCCTGCGCGAGAGCCCCTGGACAGGGCCCTGGCGCGCACCGCTCATCAGTTCGACTTAGGATTGTTCAGCGAGTTGAGGGTGGTCAGGATGCTGGAGCTGCTGGCGTTGATCTGCGCGATCATGGTGTCCATCGCCGTGTACTTGGCGGTCAGGGACTTCTGCAAGGCATCCATGCGCCGCGTCAGGTCGTCGGTCTCTTTGGTCAAGTCGGTCAACTTGTTGTTGAGATCGGTGGCACGTGTCGCCAGGGTGCCGGTAGTGCCGACGTAGCTGTTGGTCGCCTTGTTCATGCGGGTGATCAAGCCCGTGTCGCCGGTGAACAGCTTGGCAATGTCGCCAGCGCCCTTGACCACGGCCTTGTCCCAGGTTTTGTCATCCAGGCTCAGCAGGCCGGTTTTCTGGTCGGTGGTGATGCCCATCTGCGCCAGGCTGGTCATGGTGCCCGCACCGGAGCCGTTGACCAATTCGGAACGCAGGCTGTTCACCAATTGACGCATCGACGCATCGCCGGTCAACGCACCTGCGGTGGTGGTGGAGGCATCACCGGTTGCAGTGACCTTGGTTTGGGTGTTGATCGCCGTCATCAGCGTGTTGTAGGCGCTGACGAAGGACTGCACCGAGGTTTTCAAGGTATCGGTGTTGCTGGCCACGGTGATGGTGGTCGGCTTGGTGATGTCTACCGTGTCCAACAGGTCCAGGGTCACGCCGCTGATCGCCGAGGTGATCTTGTTGCTGTTCGATGACATTTCAATGCCATCAATGGAGTACTTGGCGTTGGTCGGCGGCTTGCCTTTGTCGTACCCGGTAGCCAGCTGCGAATCGCCGCTGAGGGTGATGTCGGTGCCCTCGCCCATGGTGGTCGAAGTCAGTACCAGCCGCGCGCCATTGGAGTCGCTCAGCACGTTAGCACTGATGCCCTGGGACGAGAGCTGGGTGTTGATGGATTCGCGCACCTGCTGCAACGTCGCGCCACCGGGAATGATCACGTCGTAGCTCTTGCCCGACTGGTTGATGGTCAGCGTCTGGTCTTCGTCCGTGCTGTTGGCCTTGCCCGATGCGCCATCGACATTCACCGCCGTGGTGACTTTCGAAGCCGTCGCCAGGTTAGTGACCTTCAATACGTACTTGCCGCTGGATGCGCCGTCACCCAAGGTAACCTTGGCGTTTTTCTCTTCCGAAGAAGTCGCCGCCAGCCCGTTGAAGGCCGAGGCATTGTTCAACTTGGTGATCGCCGCCTGGTAGGCTTCCAACGCCGTCTTGACCGAGCCCACGGCAGACAACTGCACGGTGGCCTTCTTCTGCTCGTTGGTGATCTGAGCCTGCTTGGGCGCCTGCTCGGCACCTACCAGCGCCTTGACGATAGCCTGGGTGTCGTAGCCCGAACCTGGGCCGGAAATCGTTGAACTAGCCATTTGCCATTCTCCTTGTCCTGCAGCGGCCGTTTTTTGGCGCTTATACGCCTAGACCGCAATCAGAAACATGTTTCGTGCCAACTCAAGCCTTGCTATCAAACAGCAGGCTGCCGGCATCGCTCAGGTTCTGCGCCAATTTCAGCGCGGTCTCCGATGGAATCTGTCGAATCACTTCACCACTGTCAGTGGCGATCACCTTGACCACTACCTTGCCGGTAGAGTCATCGATGGAAAAATCCAGGTTGCGCTGTGAAGCCTGCACAAACTCACGCATATCGGTAACAGCCTTTTCCAGCGCCACGCGCTGCGGCTCTTCACTTTTGATCGGCTCATTGCTGGCCACAGGCTTGGCCTGGGTCACCACTGCGCCAAGGTTGGCCGGGGCCGTGGCTGCGGGGTAAGACGAGGTCAGCTTGATGCTCATGTCCATGTCACCACCTCCAAACTGAAAAAACGGAAGGGCACGTTGTTAAACGCACCCTCCCGTTATTTAACCGCTAGCGCTATTACTGAAGCAGCTTCAGAACAGACGATGGCAGTTGGTTGGCCTGGGACAGGATCGCAGTGGAAGCCTGTTGCAGGGTTTGTTGCTTGGTCAGCTCAGCGGCTTCAGAAGCGAAGTCAGCGTCTTCTACACGGCCTTTGGCAGCGGAGGAGTTCTGCGAAATGCTCTGCAGGTTGGCCACGGTGCTGGCGAAGCGGTTTTGTACGGCACCCAGCTGCGAACGCTGGCTGTCGATCTGCTGCATGGCGTCGTCCAGAGCCTGGATGGCCTGCTGCGAAGAAGCGGCAGTCAGGATGCTCAGGTCGGAAACGCTGGTTTCCATGGTGACGGCAGACTTAGTGCCGGCCGCAGCTACAGCGGTCAGACCCAGTGCAGCCAGGCCAGTACCGGCGCTGCCGTCCTTGATGGTGATGTCTTTGTCAGCGAACAGGTTCAGGGTACCGTCAGCGTTTTTGCTGGCTTGAACACCGGTGCTGGCACTGTTGATCGAAGCAACGATGGCGTCAGAGGTGTCGCCTTTCTTGAACTTGACTTCAACGCCGTTGACATCAATGGAGGTGTCTGCGGTCAGCTTGGCCTGAGTAGTACCAGCCGACAGGCCCAACTGCGACAGAGAACCGCTGGTAGTGTTGGACAGCTTGATATCAGCACCATCACCCGAGGTCAGCTTGACACGACCGTCAGCAAAGGTAGCGGAAGCACCGTTAGCCGCGCCGCCAGCAGCGGTAGTCAGCTTGGTCAATACGCTGGACAGAGTGTCAGTGTTAGTCCAAGTAACGGCACTGCCATTAACAGAGACTGCACCTGCTGCGCCCATGGCGCTTGCGCCAGTTGTAGCTACAGCTGCGGTAGTACCAGGAGCACCCAGGTTGAGTTTAGCCAGGCCATCAGTGGCAGCAGGAACTGCGGAGGCGCCAAGAACGATATCGCTCTTCGACGACAGAGTTACAACGCCGGCAGCATCTGTAGAAGCAGTAACACCGGTCTGAGCAGTTTTAGCGTTGATGTCTGCAACGGCTGCGGTACCACCAGCAGCACCACCAGCAGCGGCTGTCAGCGCGATCTCAACACCGTTGATAGTGAAGGCATCACCGGCAACAACAGCGGCGGCGGCGGCAGTACCTACTTTGGAAGCTTTGTCACCCAGCACCGAACCAGTAGCGGTAGCTGCCAGGCCTTTCATCGCGGCACCATCTACAGCCGCTTCTTTGTAGTTACCCTTCAGCGCAGTAGAGCTGATATCGGTCATACCGAACGAGATAGTCTCGTTGGCGTTTGCGCCAATCTGGAACGCTACGTTGTTGAACGAGCCGTCCAGCAGGTTACGACCACCGAAGGTGGTGGTGCTGGCGATACGGTTCAGCTCGCCCACTTTAGCGGTGAATTCCTGCTGCAGGGAAACACGGTCAGCGTCGCTTTTATCACCGTTGGCCGCTTGCAGGGCGAGTTCACGCAGACGCTGCAGGGTGTTGGTGGATTCTTGCATCGCGCCTTCAGCGGTCTGGGCAATCGACACGCCGTTGTTGGCGTTGGCGATGGCAACGTTCAGACCTTTGACCTGGTTGTTCAGACGGTTAGCGATCTGCATGCCGGCAGCGTCGTCTTTGGCGCTGTTGATTTTCAGGCCGGAGGACAGACGGTTCATCGACTGGCTCAGAGCGTCGGAAGCTTTGTTCAGGTTCTTCTGGACACCCAGGGAGGTGATGTTGGTGTTTACTGATAATGCCATGACGAAATCCTCGTGGTTTGGATACTGCGGCTTCCGGCCCTGGCGACCGCCGGGTGTGGCCTAGAGAACCTACGTAATAGTTATCGTCGTGGTAGCCGGTTGCTTGAGGATTTTTTTGATTTTTTTTAGTAGCCCTGTGCCAGCCCTTGTATTTCAAGGGCTTATGCAGGCGCAGAAGCCCGGTTTCATTGGCTTTTCTGGCGCCAATAAAAAAACGCCGATGATCATTCGATCATCGGCGTTTTTTGTGCAGCGGCTAATGCATCACGGACGATAGAGAATCGCCGAGCCCCACGACAGGCCCACGCCAAAGCCGCTGATTGCCACGCGCTTCCAAGTGGCGTCCATCACGTGCTTTTCCAGCAGCAGCGGGATGCTCGACGACACGGTGTTGCCGGTCTCGACCATGTCCTTGATGAACTTGTCCACCGGCGCTTCTTCAAAACGGCGCGCCACGGCGTCGACGATGGCCGCGCTGCCCTGGTGGATGCAGAACGCATCGATGTCATCGGCCTTGAGGTCCGACTCTTTGAGCAGCTCGTGCAAGTGCGCAGGCACCTTGAGCAAGGCGAAGTTAAACACCTGGCGGCCGTTCATGAAGAACACGCCGTCGCTGACCTTCAGGTGCGGTGCGCCGGAACCGTCGGTGCCGAACTTGGATTTGCCCAGCAGCCATGGCGCGTCCTCGCCCATCCAGGTGGCGGTGGCGGCATCGCCGAACAGCATGGTGGTGTTGCGGTCTTCCGGGTCGACAATCTTGGAATACGGGTCGGCGGTGATCAGCAGGCCGTTTTTCAGGCCCGCGGCTTCCATGAAGCCTTTCATCGCGTAGATGCCGTAGACGTAGCCGGAGCAGCCCAGGGAAATGTCGAAGGCGGCCACGTGAGTTGGCAGGCCCAGTTTGTCCTGCACGATGGCGGCGGTGTGAGGCAGGCCCTCTTCATCGCCGTTCTGGGTGACGACGATCAGCGCGTCGATGGATTCGCGCTTCAATTGCGGGTTGTTGGCAAACAAGGCGTTGACCGCCTCGACACACAGATCCGAGGTTTCCTGTGCCGCTTCCTTGCGCGGCAGGAACGCCGAGCCGATCTTGCCGATGATGAACTCTTCATCCTTGGCGAACTTGGCACCCTGGGCGTAGTTATCGATCCCGTCCGCCGGCACGTAACTGGCGATGCTTTTTATGCCAATCATTGTGGCTTCCCAATACTAAATAGCTGGAGAACACCCCTCGGGCTATGCCGGAAGTGCTGACAATAAAGGGGATAACCCCATAAAAATCCCGCTGAAAGCCGCCCGATGAAGGCCCTGTGACGACTTATCCTTTTCACACGATACAGTGAAGATGCGCTTTATGACTCACAGGTCACTCAATTTTGCGTGGTTTATGCAAAACGTTTCAACAATTAAGCCCCCGAAACGACAACGGCCCGCCCTGTTTCCAGAGCGGGCCGCTTGACTGAACGCCGTTTACATCTTGTTGAACAGGCTCAACTGCGAGATTTTCACGAAGGCCAACTGCGAGGCCTGCAACATGGTTTGTTGCAAGCTCAGGTTGATGGCGGCTTCGGCGAAGTCGACATTGCCCAGGGCATTCATGGTGGTGGTATTGGCCAGGTCCAGGCTGACGTTTTCCTTGGACTGAATGTCCAGGCCATTGAGGCGCGCGCCCAGGGAGCCACGCGCCTGGTCGATCTGGCCGTAGGCATTGGTCAGGTTGCCAATGGACTTGGCCACCACGTCCTTGAGCTCCTTCTGCGCCGCTGGGTTGCCGTCTGACGGCGTTTCCAGAATTTTGCGCAGATGGCTCAGGGTGTCGAGGACGTTCTCGTTCTTGTTGCTGGTGGCACTGATCGCAAACTGGTCGCCGGCTGCCGGTGCCGGTGCGGTGGTGACATCAAAGGTCACCCCTGCCGCCGTGAGGGTGGTGGCGCCGGCCGCCAGGGTGCCACTGGCGATGGATTTGCTGTCTGCGCTATACGGCTGGGCATACAGGTCATAGGCGCCGGCGGCACCGAACTTCACGATCACGCCCGAGTTGGGAAAGGTGCTGGCGTACGCCGCCGGATCGCTCACCGTGCCGCCGCTCAGTTGCGCGGTGGACGGATTGCTCGGGGTGCGCGAAACGCTGAAGGTGTCCGGCTTGACCGACAGGCTGAACTCGCGATCCTTGACGATGGCGTCCGACGGCGCGCCTGGCAGTATGTCTTTGCCCAGTGCGTCTTTGCCCAGGTTCAAGCCAATGTCGAACTTGACCCCGCGCAGGTTGATAGTCGAGCCGCCTTCCTTGGTGGCATCGAAAGTGCCGTTGCCTGGAATCTCCGAAGTGATGTCCTTGCCAGCATTGTCCGTGACCACGTATTGGGTGCTGCTGGTGAAGGTCAGCTTATACGGCTGACCATCGGAAAAGCTGCTGTTATAGCTGCTGTTGGCCGCGATCAGCCCGGCAGATACGGTGACCTTGCCATCGTCGACCGCTGGCGGCACGAGGATCGGCGCGGTTTGCGTACGGCCCGTATTCGCCGAGCTTTCAAGCATGCTCTTGGCGGTATTGCCCATGGCAACCGACAGGTTCTCTGCGATCTGCAGGCTCAACGGCGTGTCATCGCCCTGGTAACTGTAGGTGCCGTCATTGTTGCGGGCGTAGGGCGGCGTATCGGTCTTGCTGCCGGAGAACAAGTAATTGCCGCTGGCGTCCTTGGTATTGAGCAGGCCCAGGATCTGGTCTTCAATGGCGCCAATCTCGGCGGCCGTCGACTTGCGGTCAGCGTCGCTGATGCCGACGTTACCCGCCTTGAGCGCCAACTCACTGGCCCGTTGAATCGCGATATTGATATTTTCCAGCACGCCGTCCTGGGTGGTCAGCGAGTTTTTCAGGGTGTCGATGTTGCCATTGAACTGCGCCAGCATGTCTTTCTGCTGCTGCAGCATCAACAACCGCGCCGCCGCCACCGGATCATCTGCGGCGGTTTGCACGCGCACGCCGGAGCTGGCCTGGTCCTGGGCCTTGACCACGCTGGAATAGTTGCTCTGGTACTTGGCAGAGCTGGTCTCGAAATACTGCTGTGTAGAAATACGCATCGTCCCAGCCTCCCTTAAAGAGCATTCATCAGTGTGGTGAAGGTTTCCTGCGCAGCCTTGATGATCTGCGACGACGCGGTGTAGTACTGCTGGAACTTGATCATGTCGCCCGCTTCATCATCCAGGTTGACCCCGGATACCGAGTTGCGTGCTTCCTTGTTGGCGCTGAGCAACGCACCAGTGGCGGCGGTGTCGACCCCGGCCTGGCTGGCCTTGGCACCCACGGTCGAGACCAGCTTACTGTTGGCACCCACCAGGCTGGTGCCCGCGTTGCCCTCGCCCATACCGACGGTGGCCTTGGTTTGCAGGTTCAGCAGTTCCTGGGCGTTGCGACCGTCGGATTTGCCGCCACTGTTGAAGGCGAAGGTGGTGCTGTCGCCGTCTGCCGGGGAGCCGTTGACGGTGGTGTCGAACTTGAAGCTCTTGCCGGGAATGGCGGCACCGCTGGCGTCGCGCATTGGCACGTCCACGGTGATCTTGTTGCCCTGCCCCGGGATGATCGAGCCGGTGCTAATCGGGTTGCCCTTGGAATCGCTGATGGTATAGGACTGCGTACCGTCGGCGGCAGGCTTGCCGAACACCATCTTCACCGGCATCGAGTTTTCAATACCGGCGCGCAACTGGGCAGTGTCAGTGCCGCCATGGATATCCAAAGGCACTGTCAAGGCCGGCTGGGTAAAGGTGCCCGTGCCACTGTTGGTCTTGCTGCTGGTACCTGCCAACGGGCCGGCAAACGCCAGTTTGTTCGCATCGGTGAGCGCCACGCCAATACCGCTGGCGCCCGTGGCGGTGGGGCTGACCTTGAAGCTGTCACCAAACGCCATGGTGCCCTTGCCGTCCAGCGCCAGGGTGAAACCATCCAGGGTCGGCGGCGGTGTAGCGCTCATGTCAAAGGTGCCCATGGCCTTGCCGTCCGAGCGCAACACCGTGATTTTGTTAGGATCGGTCTTGTCGCTGAAGGTCACGGTGTAGTCAAACGTGGACAACTGACTGCTGTCCTTGATCGTCACGTTCAGGTTGCCCGCGCCGGCGCTGTTGCCCGAGGCACCCTGGCTGCGCGAGGCAATGGCGGCCGCGCTGTTGATGTCTTTGAACAGCGAAACGCCAAAGTCACCATTGAGGTCCAGGCCCTGGCCCAGCTGGCTGTTGAGCGTATCCGCGGTGGCAATGGCGATACGCCCCAGCTCATTGATGGCCGGCATCAAGGCATCGCTGCGATAGCGCAACAGGCCACCGATGCTGCCGCCGCTGATCACCGAGCCCAGGTCCAGGCTGGTGCCGTTCATGTCCAACTGGATGGTGTACTGGCTGTTATCGGTTTTGCTTGGTGCCGCGGAAATCTTGTTGGAGATCCCACCCTCTACCAGGGACTGGCCGCTGCCGGTGGTCACGCTGAACTGGCCGTTTTTCTCGGTGGCCGTGACACCGATCAACTCATTGAGCGAGCGTACTGCCTCGTTACGCGAGTCCAGCAGGTTGGCTGGGGCGCTATTGGAGCTGCCCTGGGCCTGGGAGATCTGCTGGTTAAGCGAGGCAATCGAGGCGGTCAATTGGTTGACCTGATCAGTCATGCTGCTCAGTTGGTTGTTGATGGTCTCTTTCTGCTGGGTCAACTGCGTGGAGATCGAGTTGAAACGGCTGCTCAGGGTCTGGGCGTTGGTCACCAGCAATTGGCGGGCCGACAGGTCGCTGGGGTTGGACGCGGCGGTTTGCAGGGTGGCGAAGAACGAACTGAGCACTGAGGACAGACCGGTGGTTTTGTCCGACAGCACTTTGTCGACGGCCCCCACCTGGTCCAGGTACGCCTTGGCGTCGTTATTGAGCGCCGTGCTGTTCTGGTAAGCGGTGTCCAGGTACTCGTTGTACACCCGGCGCACATCGGCCAGGGTGGTGCCGCTGCCGATGTACACGCCGCCGAACGGGTTTGATGCGTTGGTATTTTGCGTGGTCTGCTGACGCGAGTACCCTGGGGTATTCACGTTGGCGATGTTATTACTCAAGACCGACAACGATCCTTGAGCGGCATTGAGCCCTGACATCCCGATACTGAGCAAACTCATGGTTCAGACCTTATAAATGTGTGGTTGCGCCAGCGGCAGCGTAGTTCTGGTAACTGTTCATGTTTTTTGCGATCTGCGAAATCTTGCTGGCGTAATCCGGGTCGGTTGCATAACCGGCTTTTTGCAACTCGCGTACAAACTGTTCCGGGTTGTCGGCTGATTTCACAACTTCTTTATAGCGATCATGGCTTTGCAGCAAAGTCACGAGGTCGTGGAAGCTGTCCTGATACGAGCTGTAGGAACGGAACTGCGCCGTTTCCTTGACCATCGCACCATCGCGAAACTCGCTGGTGATCGCCCGGGCCTGACCGCCCTGCCAGCTCTGGCCAGCCTTGATGCCGAACAGGTTGTGGCTGCTACTGCCGTCCTCGGCGCGCATCACCGATTTGCCCCAGCCGGTTTCCAGCGCGGCCTGGGCCACGAGATATTTGGGGTCGATACCGATACGTGCGGCGGCGGCCTTGGCCATCGGCAGCATAGTGGCGACGAATTCATCCTGGGAGCTGAAGGCTTTCTTGGCCGGCGCCAGCGGTGGCTGCGCAATGGCGCGGCCATACACCTGCATGCGCCCGCTCGGCACGGCAAAGCTACGCGCGCTGCTGTTGATGACCGTGTCGTCGGCAGCGCTGTTACGCAGGGGCGCGGCTTTGGCTTCGACCGGAGCGTTCGGCACGATGCCGGCCAGCAGGCGGTCGGCCAGCCTGCTGGGCAAGGCGATACGGCGCTGGTTCATCAGTTCCATGTCGTTGGCATGGGTGCTGGCGCCCTCAGGCACGGCCACGCGATACGCCCACAAAGGCCGCTGGCCATTGGAGCGGCCCAACGGGCCTTCAGCCTGGGTACCGGCGGCAATCTCGGTCGGCACATCGACTTTCTTCGCCGACGCATCCGCCGCCGGGCCTTGCAAGGTCGCGGCCTGGGCCTCCACCGGCTTGTTCTTCTGCATCTGGCGCATCAGCACATCGGCCAGGCCGATACCACCGCCTTCGCGGGACATCGACACCGCCAATTGCTGGTCGTACATTTCCTGGTATTGCTTGGCGGCCGGGGTGTTCAGCGGGTTGTCCTTGCCCAGGGCCTCGGTGGCCGAACGCATGGACTTGAGCATCTCGTTCAAAAACAGCGACTCGAATTCCTGCGCCACTTTGCGCAGGTTGCCTTCACTGTTTTTGTCGTCGCCGACCTTGAGCTGGTTAAGCCGGTTCAGGTCGGAGTAAGACCCCGAGTCCGCCGTGCTGCTGATACCGCTCTTGCGCATATCCATGGCCATGGCCTCAGATCACGATCAGGTCGGCTTGCAACGCGCCGGCCTGCTTCAAAGCTTCGAGGATCGCCATCAAGTCGCCGGGCGCAGCGCCCACCTGGTTCACCGCACGGACAATCTCGTCCAGGGTGGTGCCGGGGCCGAACTTGAACATCGGCTTGGCTTCTTGCTGGGCATTGACGCGCGAGCGCGGGACCACGGCCGTCTGGCCACCGGACAACGGCCCAGGCTGGCTGACGATCGGGTCTTCGGTGATGGTCACCGTCAGGCTGCCGTGGGTTACCGCCGCTGGCGAGACCTTGACGTTCTGGCCGATCACGATGGTGCCGGTGCGCGAGTTGATGATGACTTTCGCTACGGCCTGGCCTGGGTCCACTTCAAGGTTTTCCAGGATCGACAGGTAGTCCACGCGCTGGCTTGGGTCCAGAGGCGCAGTGACGCGAACCGAGCCGCCGTCGATGGCCTGGGCCACGCCAGGGCCGAGCATGTCATTGATCTTGTCGACCACGCGCTTGGCGGTGGTGAAGTCGGAGCGGTTGAGGTTCAGGGTCAGGCTGTTGCCCTGGTTGAAACCACTCGGCACGGTGCGTTCAACCGTGGCGCCACCGGGGATACGCCCGGCCGACGGCACGTTGACGGTGATCTTCGAGCCGTCGCGGCCTTCGGCGTCAAAACCGCCGACCACCAGGTTGCCCTGGGCAATGGCGTAGACGTTGCCGTCGATACCTTTGAGCGGCGTCATCAGCAAGGTGCCACCGCGCAGGCTCTTGGAGTTACCCATGGACGACACGGTGATGTCCACCACCTGCCCCGGCTTGGCAAACGCGGGCAGATCGGCGCTGATCGACACCGCTGCGACGTTCTTCAACTGCACGTTGCCCGAGCCTGGCGGCACTTTGATGCCGAACTGCGAGAGCATGTTGTTGAAGGTTTGCAGGGTGAACGGCGTCTGGGTGGTCTGGTCACCCGTGCCGTTGAGCCCCACGACCAGGCCATAGCCGATCAACTGGTTGGAGCGCACGCCGGAAATACTGGCGATGTCCTTCAGGCGCTCGGCATGGGCCACAGCGCTCAAGGCCAGCAAAAGCGTCATCGCCATCAGCTGTTTGAACTTCAAAATGGCCACCTAGAAAGGGAACAGCGGGCTGAGGAAGAAGCGGTCGAACCAGCCCGGCTGGCTCGCATCGGCAAACGAACCGGTGCCCGAGTAGGTAATGCGTGCATCGGCAATGCGCGTCGACGGCACGGTGTTGTCGGTGGAGATGTCATCGGCGCGGACCATGCCGGCGATGCGCACCAACTCGTCGCCGGTGTTGAGGGTCATCCACTTCTCACCACGCACGGCAATGATGCCGTTGGGCAATACGTCGGCGACGGTCACGGTGATCGAACCGGTCAGGCTGTTGCCCTGCCCTGCCGCGCTCTTGCCGTTGGTGGCACGGTCGCCGCTGTAGCCGGCGTCCAGGCTCAGGTCACCACTGCCCAGCGGGTTGTTGGTGTTCAGGCCGCCGCCGAACAGCGAGGTCAGGCCGATGCTGGTCTTGCTGTTCTTGCCGATCTGCGAGTTGGCGTTCTTGCTGGCCTGGGTCTTCTCATTCAGGGTAATGGTGATGATGTCACCGACCCGGAACGCCTTGCGGTCGCTGTACAGGTTCTGCTCGAAACCAGCCTGGTAGATCGAGCCATTGTTGGCCGCCGCCGGCAGCGGTGTGCGTGGCAACACCGGCGCGTAGTACGGGTCATTGGGCTTTGGCGTGGGGGCGACACAGCCCGCAAGCACGGCGATCCCACTCAATGCCAACACACAAACATAGCGATTCATGACCCTAACCTCACGGTGTTGCAGGCACCCTCAAGGGCGCCCCATAGACTGATTACAGATTTTGCGTAACGAACGAAAGCATCTGGTCGGCGGTGGAAATCACCTTGGAGTTCATCTCGTAGGCGCGCTGGGTGGTGATCATGTTGACCATCTCCTCAACGGTGCTGACGTTGGAGGTTTCCAGGGTGCTTTGCAGCGTGGTGCCGAAGCCGTTCAAGCCAGGGGTGCCGATTTGCGGCGCGCCACTGGAGGCGGTTTCCAGGAACAGGTTGTTGCCCATCGCCTGCAGGCCGGCCGGGTTGATGAAGTCGGCGGTTTGCAGGTTGCCGATCACTTGGGAGGCCGGGTTGCCAGCAACGGTGATGGACACGGTGCCGTCGTTGCCGACGGTGAAGGTCTTGGCGTCGGGCGGCACCACGACAGCAGGCTCCAGGGCGAAACCGTTGGCGGTCACGATCTGGCCGTTGGAGTCCAGGTGGAAGGTGCCGTCACGGGTGTAAGAAGTGGTGCCATCCGGTTGCAGCACCTGGAAAAAGCCGCGACCATTGATCGCCATGTCCAGGGGCTGGCCGGTTTGCTGCAGGTTACCGGCGCTGAAATTTTTCTGGGTGCCGACGATCTGCACACCGGTACCCAGTTGCAGGCCCGACGGCAGTTCGCTGTCCTGGGTCGACTGGGCGCCCGGTTGCTTCTTGATCTGATAGAGCAAGTCCTGGAACTCGGCGCGGTCACGTTTGAAGCCCGTGGTCGACACGTTTGCCAGGTTGTTGGAAATGGTCGTCAGGTTGGTGTCCTGGGCGGACAGGCCTGTCTTGGCAACCCATAGAGCCGGAAGCATGCTGTTCTCCTTCGTGCGCCGGATGGTTGGCGCTGCGTTGCAAATTAGTTAATGGGCTTGGATCAGCTCATCTGCATGACGCGCGTCATGGCCTGGTCGTCTTCTTTAGCGCTGTTCATCATCTTGATATGCAGCTCGAACTGCTTGGCCAGCGCCAGCACCGCGGTCATTTCTTCCACGGCATTGACGTTGCTCGCCTGCAGGAAACCCGAGGTCAGCCGCACATTCGCGTCGGCCTGGGCCGGTTGGCCATCCTTGGTGTGGATGGTGCCGTCCAGGCCCTTGGTCATGTTCTTGAGGTCAGGCTGGACCATCTTGATACGGTCCACTTCCGCCATCACCCGCGGACCTTCGCCCATGGCACGGATGCTGATGGTGCCGTCCGAACCCACTTCGATTTTCTGCTGGGGCGGCACGGCAATCGGGCCACCGTTGCCCATGATCGGCATACCGTTGCCGGCCCGCAGCACGCCCAAGGCATCCACGTTCATGCTGGCGCTGCGCACGTAGGCTTCGCCGCCATCGGGGGTTTGCACCGCCATCCAGCCGTCGCCGCTGACGGCCACGTCGAGGTCGCGGCCGGTTTCGATCATCGCGCCCGGTGAAAAGTCGGTAGCCGGACGTTCGGTCATGGCAAACGCCCGCGCCGGAAAGCTGTCACCGAACACCGGCATCGAACGCGCCTGTTCCAGGTCGCGCTGGAAACCGTTGGTGGAAATGTTCGCCAGATTGTTGGCATGGGCCTTCTGCGCCAGTGCATTCTGGCTGGCGCCGGTCATTGCCACATAAAGGTACTTGTCCACGCTCTATCCTCTTTCTGACGGACGCTTGCCGCCCACCGCTGTACTGAGGAGGCTTAAGCAATTTGCGAACCAACTTTTCAAAAGAGACCAAAGTCCAAGCGCGGCGGGGGTTTCGTAGAGGTAGCTGAAATAGCGCGGGAAGAAACAGTCGAAAAAACGGCGGACTACTGCCGCCTGCGGCAAACACCGGCCTGGAAAACGACAGAGCCCAAATGTGGGAGCGGGCTTGCTCGCGAATACGGCAGGTCATTCAACATATCAGTGACTGAGCCACCGCATTCGCGAGCAAGCCCGCTCCCACATTTTTGGCCGCGTTGAATCAGCGAACTATTTATCGGCCTTGAGCACTTCGTAATCACGCAGCTTGTTGGCAATGGTGGTGTGGGAAACTCCCAGGCGCTTGCCTAACTGGCGGCTGCTCGGGTGTTCGGCGTACAGGCTTTCCAACACCGCCTTCTCAAAGCGCCCGACGATATCCTCCAGGCTCCCCTCCAGGGAAAAATCACCCAGCGGCTGACGCACGCCGTAATCGGGCAAGCGAATATGCTCAACCTTGACCGTGCCGCCTTCGCACAACGACACCGCCTGGAACAGCACGTTTTCCAGTTGCCGCACGTTGCCTGGCCAGTGGTAGTGGCTGAGTTTGTCCATGGCCGCAGGGGCCAGCCTGGGCAGTGGGCAACCGATCTGCCGACTGGCCTGGTCGAGAAAGTGCTCGACCAACGGCGCGAGGCCATCCAGGCATTCGCGCAACGGCGGGATATGCAACGACAGCACATTCAGCCGGTGATAAAGATCCTGACGAAACTCCCCCCGGGCGCAGAGTTCCGACAAGTCCATCTGGGTCGCGCAGATCACCCGCACGTCCAGGTACACCTCTTCATCACTGCCCACCCGGCGAAAACAACCATCCTGCAAAAAGCGCAGCAGCTTGACCTGCAAGCGCGCGCTCATTTCTCCCACGCCATCCAGAAACAAGGTACCGCCCGCCGTCAGCTCAAGCAGGCCCAATTTACCTTCCGCCCGCGCCCCTTCAAATGCGCCGGGGCCATAGCCAAACAGTTCAGTCTCGGCCATCGACTCGGGCAACCCCGCGCAGTTGAGCGCCATCAACGGCGACTGCCCCCGCGGGCTGGCCAAGTGGCAGGCCCGGGCCAACAGCTCCTTGCCGGTGCCGGTTTCGCCTTCTATTAATAGCGGCGCATCCAGCGGCGCCATGCGCCGCGCTTCACGCACCACCGCGGCCATGACCTTGGAGCTTTGGAAGATGCTGTCGAAACCGCGCAGCTCTTGCTTGCGCACGTTATAGATACGCTCACCGACACGGTCGGCACGGTGCAGGGTGAGCACGGCGCCGGCCATGGCTTCGCTGTCGTCGTGCTCGGAGGATTGCAGCGGCGCGATATCCGCCAGAAATACGTCGCCCTTGACCTTGACCCGCAGGCCATTGATTCGCGACTTGCTGGCGCGCACCAGTTCCGGCAAGTCAAAATCCTCGGCATAACGCGACAGGGGAATCCCCGGCACTTCATCTACCCGCACGCCAAGCAACTGCGCCGCCGCCCGGTTGGCGGCCACAATGGAGCCGCCCATATCAATGGACAGCACCGGGAACTCCAGGGCACCGAGCAACGCATTGAGTTCCATATGCCGCCGCTCGCTGGGCATCAGCCCTACCCGCTTGACCCCGAACACCCCGGCAATCGCCTCGAACTGCGGGCGCAACGCTTGGAATTGCATGTTCACCAGGTTGGGGCAGAACAGGTAGATGGCATTGCCATGCTCACCGCCGACTTCGCCCTTGGCGACGTTGACGCCGTACTCCACCAGCAGGTTGAGGATGTCCCGCAGGATGCCGATGCGGTTCTGGCAGTGCACTTTGATACGCATGGAAAAACTCGAAAAAGGAGTAGGCGCCGCGTCTTTTTGTTGCCAGGCGCAGATAGTCGTCAAGATTATGTGACAGCACGGCAGCTATTCCCAGCCCATAGCTGCGAGAAACGAGCCTATCGTAACGAATTCTTTACGAATATCGGTAATTTTTCCTACATGCATTCGCTAAAGGCTGATGGAATCCTGCGCCTATCCGGTTATCAATAGAGGCATCCCAGGACATAACAAGAACGAATGCCTAGCAGGAGAGCCGTATGAAGCAGACGCAGTACGTGGCCCGCGAGCCCGATGCGCAAGGTTTTATCCACTACCCGCCAGAAGAACACGCGGTGTGGAATACCCTGATCACTCGTCAGTTGAAGGTGATTGAGGGCCGCGCCTGCCAGGAATACCTGGACGGCATCGACAAGCTCGGCCTGCCCCTGGACCGCATCCCCCAACTGGGCGAGATCAACAAGGTGCTGGCCGACACCACCGGCTGGCAAGTCGCCCGCGTGCCGGCGCTGATTCCCTTCCAGACCTTCTTTGAATTGCTGGCCAGCAAGCAGTTTCCGGTGGCGACCTTTATCCGCACCCGTGAAGAACTGGACTACCTGCAAGAGCCGGATATTTTTCACGAGATCTTTGGCCACTGCCCGCTGCTGACCAACCCCTGGTTCGCTGAATTCACCCACACCTACGGCAAGCTCGGCCTGGCGGCCACCAAGGAGCAACGGGTGTACCTGGCGCGCCTGTACTGGATGACCATCGAATTCGGCCTGGTGGACACGCCTCAGGGCCGGCGTATCTACGGTGGCGGCATTTTGTCGTCGCCTAAAGAAAGTGTGTATTGCCTGTCGGACGAGCCCGAGCACCAGGCCTTCGACCCGCTGGAAGCGATGCGCACCCCCTATCGCATCGACATCCTGCAACCGCTGTACTTCGTCTTGCCCGAGCTCAAGCGCCTGTTCGACGTGGCGCAGGAAGACATCATGGGCATGGTCGAGCGCGGCATGCAGTTGGGTCTGCACGCACCGAAATTTCCGCCCAAACCCAAAGCCGCGTGAACCTCACGTTTTAAGGCCAGGTGAGTCTGTTCCCTGGCCCCGCGTTGCTTTAGGGTAACGCCACTGACCTTCAATCATTCGAATTCAGGACACCTTCCATGACCACCTTGAACCAAGCCCACTGCGAAGCCTGCCGCGCCGATGCCCCGCAAGTCAGCGATGAAGAACTGCCGGTGCTGATCAAGCAGATCCCTGACTGGAACATCGAAGTGCGCGATGGGGTGATGCAGTTGGAAAAGGTTTTCCTGTTCAAGAACTTCAAATTCGCCCTGGCTTTCACCAACGCCATGGGTGAAATTTCCGAAGCCGAAGGCCATCACCCTGGCCTGCTCACCGAGTGGGGCAAAGTCACCGTGACCTGGTGGAGCCACTCCATCAAGGGCCTGCACCGCAACGACTTCATCATGGCCGCGCGCACCGACGAAGTGGCCAAGACTGCCGAGGGTCGCAAGTAATGCATTTCGATGCCATCGACCGCGTGCCCGGCGACCCGATCCTCGGGTTGATGGACCTGTATACCCAGGACGCCAACCCGAACAAGTTCGACCTGGGCGTAGGTGTCTATAAGGACGAGCAAGGCCTGACGCCGATTCCCCACTCGGTGAAGCTGGCGGAACAGCGCCTGGTCGACACCCAAGTGACCAAGACCTATATCGGTGGGCATGGCGATGCAGCCTTCGGCAGCCTGATCAGCCAACTGGTGCTCGGCGCCGACTCGGCCTTGCTGCGTGACCGCCGCGCTGGCGCCACGCAAACCCCAGGCGGCACCGGCGCCCTGCGCTTGAGTGCCGACTTTATCGCTCACAGCCTGCCGGGCCGTGGCGTGTGGCTGAGCAACCCGACCTGGCCGATCCACGAAACCATTTTTGCCAAAGCCGGGCTCAAGGTCAGTCATTACCCTTACGTGGGCAGCGACAACCGCCTGGATGTGACGGCGATGCTGGCAACCCTGTCCAGCGTGCCCAAGGGCGACGTGGTATTGCTGCACGCGTGCTGCCATAACCCGACCGGCTTTGACCTGTCCCAGGATGACTGGCGCCAGGTCTTGCAGATCGTGCGTGAACGCCAGTTGCTGCCGCTGATCGACTTCGCCTACCAGGGCTTTGGCGATGGCCTGGAACAGGATGCCTGGGCGGTGCGCCTGTTTGCCGCCGAGCTGCCGGAAGTGCTGATCACCAGCTCCTGCTCGAAGAACTTCGGCCTGTATCGCGACCGCGTGGGTGCATTGATCGTCTGTGCGGCGGATGCCGAAAAGCTCACCGATGTACGCAGCCAACTGGCGAATATCGCTCGCAACCTGTGGTCGACACCGCCGGATCATGGCGCCGCCGTGGTGGCGACCATCCTCGGTGATGCACAGCTGAAAAAGCAGTGGAGCGAGGAAGTCGAGGCCATGCGTTCGCGGATCGCCCATCTGCGCGAAGGATTGGTGGAAGCGCTTGCGCCCCATGGCCTGGCCGAGAAATTCGCACATATCGGCACGCAGCGTGGGATGTTTTCCTATACCGGCTTGAGTGCCGAGCAGGTCAAGCAACTGCGCGAAAAGCACAGTGTGTATATGGTCAGTTCGGGGCGGGCTAACGTGGCCGGTGTTGATGCAACGCGCTTGACGTTGCTGGCTCAAGCCATCGCCGACGTTTCCAACTGAAGCAACAGGATTACGTGTGGGAGCTGGCTTGCCTGCGATGGGGGTGGTTCAGTTGCAGATTAATTGCCTGGCCCACCGCCATCGCGGGCAAGCCCGCTCACACAGGGGATTGATGCCGGACGCTGAATCCGTGTGCGATACCTAGCCAGCGCCCACTTTTATAAGCACGCAGGGCTTCAGCCAGCGACCATTTCGGCCTTTAGCAGTGCCTCTTTGGCCTGCGCATCCGCCAACCGATACAACTCGATATGCCCATCCCAGTGCTCGATCAAGGCCGTGCACGACTCCACCCAATCCCCGCAGTTGAGGTAATCCACCTCGCCCACCTTGCGAATCTCGGCATGGTGAATATGCCCGCACACCACCCCGTGCAATTCACGCTTGGTCACCTCGTGGGCAATCGCCTCTTCGAAATCGCTGATAAAACTCACTGCCGTCTTGACCTTGTGTTTCAGGTACGCCGACAGCGACCAATAACCGTAGCCATACCGCGCACGCCAGTGGTTCAGCCAGCGGTTCAGCGTCAGGGTGAATTCGTAGGCCGAGTCGCCGAGGAAGGCGAGCCAGCGGTGATAGCGCGTGATCACATCAAACTGGTCGCCATGAATCACCAGCAAGTGGCGGCCATCGGCGGTGACGTGTACAGCCTCATCGACCAATTGGATATTGCCCAGGATCAGCTTGGAATAGCGGCGCAGGAACTCGTCATGGTTGCCGGTGACATAGATGACCTCGGTGCCACGCTTGGCCATGGTCAGCAGGCGCCGAATTACGTTGGTATGGGCTTGAGGCCAATACATGCCGCCGCGCAGTTTCCAACCGTCGATGATGTCACCGACCAGGTAGACCTTGTCGGCGTGGTAGCCCTTGAGAAAGTGCGACAGGTGTTCGGCCTGGCAATCCCGAGTGCCCAGGTGCACGTCGGAAATCCACAGGGTTCGCACCCGTTGCTTGCGGCTGGGCTTGGTGAACTCGGCACGGGTCATGGGCATCCCTCGACGCTGTTTTGGCGAGCTTGCGCCTTGGCGATTAATAGCCCATGACAAGCGTGCGTCAGTCTGATGACAGCGCCCGCGGCCCGCCAAGCGTTGTAGACTGACAGCTTGCCGCCCTGGAGACCGCGATGAGCCCAACCCTCACGCTACGCCACTACCTCGAAGCGCCCATTGCCCACAGCCATGACCATGCGCAGTTGGTGTTCGGCCTGTCCGGGCACCTGGACCTGGAAGTCGATGGCCGTGGCAGCCAGGTGCGCGAAAGCAGCGTGATGGTGCTGCCCTTCTCCACCCATCATGCCTGCATCAGCCGCGATGGCAGCCGCTGCCTGGTGCTGGATGTACCGACTGAGCACTGGGTGGTGCAATCCTTGGGCGAACATGCCGACGCCAGCCGCCGCTTGCTCGACCAACCCGCGCGCCTCGCGTTGGATGCCCGGCAACACCAGTTGGTGCAGTGGCTGGCACAGAGCCCGGTGCACGACCCACTGATCGTCCAGCAAGGCGCCGTGTTGTTACTGGCCAGCCTCAACCACCCTCAGGGTCAACCGCTGCCTGGCCGGCGTCTGCCTTATGCCGCGTTCAATAGCCATATCGAGCGCCATGCGGCGCGTCCGCTCCAGGTGGCCGACCTGGCGCGGATTGCCGATTTGTCCGTGCCGCGCCTGCATGCACGGTTTATGGCTGAGTGCGGGCAAACGCCGATGGACTATCTACGCAGTCGTCGCTTGCATATGGCGCTCAGGCTTTTACGCGAAACCTCCCTGCCCATCGGCGAGATTGCCGAGCGCGTCGGCTACGCCTCGCAAAGTGCATTTTGCGCGGCCATGCTACGGGCCTTTGGCGCCTCGCCCGGGGCGTTGCGTCGGGCGGGCTAGCAAGAGTCTTGCGCTAAAAATCACCCGGCCCGCGACAGACGCCCATCCTCCAACCCTCTAGACTGCGAGGCTGTCACCCCCTGTTGGATCAAGGATCGCAATGACTCCCCGCTCAGCCCTTGGCGCCCTGCATATCGGCGCACTGATGTTTGGCCTCACCGGCGTATTCGGCAAGCTGGCGGCGGCCTCCCCTGCCATCATCGTATTCGGCCGGGCCGCGTTTGCCGTGCTGGCCCTGGCGGTATTCGCCCGCTTTGCCAGCAACGCTCCCTGGAAAAAACTGGAGATGCGTGACTGGCGTCGCCTGCTGGTCAGCGGCGTCGTGCTGGCCGCCCATTGGGTGACGTTCTTTATCGCTGTCAAAGTCGCGGGTGTGGCCGTGGCGACCCTGGGGTTCACCGCATTTCCGGCCTTTACCGTAATCCTTGAGGGGCTGATTTTCCGCGAGCGCATTCGCGCCAATGAAGTGCTGCTGGTGGTGCTGGTCACCGTTGGCCTGGTGCTTGTGACCCCGGATTTCAATCTCGCCAGCGAGGCCACGGGCGGGCTGCTGTGGGGCATCGCTTCGGGCCTGTTGTTCTCGTTGTTGTCGCTGAACAATCGCGCCAGTTCAGGGCGCATTCCTGCGGTACAGGCCGCGCTTTGCCAGAACGTCGTGGTCGCCGCGCTCCTGCTGCCCGTGGCCGCGCCGGGGTTGGCGGATGTGCGAGGGATAGATTGGCTGTGGATCGGGCTGCTGGGGGTGTTTTGTACCGGCCTGGCCCACAGCCTGTTTGTCGCCAGCCTTGCGGTGATCAAGGCGCGCACCGCGTCGGTGGTGTTTGCGATGGAACCGGTCTACGGCATCACCGTGGCCTGGCTGTTGTTTGCCGAAACCCCGACCCTGCGCATGCTGCTGGGCGGCGCCTTGATCATCGTCGCCATCGTGCTCTCCGGCCTGATGGGCAGCGCCAGCCAGGCCAAGCAACCGGCGCCGGCCTGACTTCAGACGGTACGGTCGTTATGCCCGAGGTCGCGCTGCGGGTCGATCTGGTCGCGCACTCGCTGCTTGAGCACCTTGGCCTCGGGAAAACCGCCATCGGCCTTGCGCTCCCAAATCTGCACGCCATCGCAGGTAATGCGAAAGGCCCCGCCGGTGGCTGGTTCCAGTGCCACGCGCCCCAAGTCATCGGCAAAGGTGCTGAGTAGCTCCTGGGCCAGCCACGCGGCGCGCAGCAACCACTGGCACTGGGTGCAATAGGTGATCACGATCTCGGGTTTGCATGCAGACATCATTAAGCGGCTCCTGGCGTAACAGGCTCAGCGAATCGGGTGGCTATAATAGCGGCCTTTGTCGCCCAGCCACGAGATTGATGATGCGCCGCCTGCTGTCTTGCCTGTTCCTGTGCCTTGTCCCCCTACTTGCCGACGCGGTAGAAGCCCCCCGCCCGAAAATCGGCCTGGTGCTGTCCGGCGGCGCCGCCCGTGGCCTGGCGCATATCGGCGTGCTCAAGGCGCTTGAAGAGCAAGGTATTCATATCGATGCGATTGCCGGCACCAGTATGGGCGCGGTGATTGGCGGGTTGTATGCGTCGGGCTACAAAATTGACGAGCTGGAGAAGTTGGCGCTGGGGATCGACTGGCAGCAGGCCCTGTCCGACGCGCCACCGCGTGAAGATGTACCGTTTCGGCGCAAACAGGACGACCGGGATTTCCTGGTCAAACAAAAACTCAGTTTCCGCGACGATGGCAGCCTCGGCCTGCCGCTGGGCGTGATCCAGGGCCAGAACCTGGCGTTGCTGCTGGAAAGCATGTTCGCCCACAGCAGCAACACGCGTAACTTCGACAAGCTGCCGATCCCATTCCGCGCCGTGGCCACCGACATCACCACCGGCGAAAAAGTAGTCTTCAGCAAAGGCCACCTGCCCCAGGTGATACGCGCCAGCATGTCGATTCCCGCGGTGTTCGCCCCGGTGGAGCTGAATGGCCGCCTGCTGGTGGACGGCGGTATGACCGACAACATCCCGTTGGATGTGGCGCGGGAGATGGGCGTCGATATTGCTATCGTGGTCGACATCGGCACCCCGCTGCGCTCGCGCAAACAACTGGCCACCGTGGTGGACGTGCTCAACCAGTCCATCACCCTGATGACCCGGCGTAACTCCGAGGAACAACTCAAGGCCCTGAACCCCAAGGACGTGTTGATCCAACCGCCGCTGGCCGCTTATGGCGTCACCGACTTTGGCCGCGCCAAGGACATGATCGATGCCGGCTACCGCGCCACCCGTGCCCTCGACGTACGCCTGGCACACCTGCGCCCTGCCGAACCCATCGACGCCGACCTGATAGCCGCCCGCACACCGGGCGAACGCACCCCGGTAATCACCGCAATCCAGGTGGAGAACGACTCCAAGGTCAGTGATGACGTTATCCGCTATTACATTCGCCAGGGGCTGGGAGAACCGTTGAACCTGGGCCGCCTGCAATCAGATATGGGCACCCTGTACGGCCTCGATTACTTCGAGCAGGTGCAATACCGCGTGGTAAAAAAAGGCCAGGACAACACCCTGGTGATCAGCGCACGCGGCAAGCGCAGCGGCACCGACTACCTGCGCCTGGGCTTGAACCTCTCGGACGACATGCGCGGCGACAGCGCCTTCAACCTCGGCGCCAGTTACCGCGTGAACGGCATCAACCGCCTCGGCGCGGAATGGCTCACACGGGTGCAGATCGGTGATCGGCAGGAGCTCTACAGCGAGTTCTACCAACCCATGGACACCGGCTCACGCTACTTTGTGGCCCCCTACATCAGGGCCGAGGCGCAGAACGTCGAGCTGATCCTGGATAACGACCCCATCTCCGAATACCGCCTGGAACGCTATGGCTTCGGTTTGAACGTGGGCCGGCAGATCGGCAACAGCGGCGAGATCCGCTTTGGCGTGGGCGAAGCCTGGGGCAAGGCGGACGTGCGCATTGGCGACCGCGATCTGCCAAGCGTGAGCTTCAGCGAAGGCTTCTATGAACTCAAATATTCCTTCGACTCCCTGGACAACGTGTACTTCCCCCACAGCGGCGAAGACATCGGCCTGGCCTTTCGCGAGTTCGAACCTGGCCTGGGCTCGGACCAGCGCTACCGCCAGTGGGAATTCAAGCTGGACAAGGCCATGAGCCACGGCCCGGACACCCTGATACTGGGCGGCCGCTATGGGCGCACCCTGGACGATTCGGATGTGGTGATTTCCAGCTTCCTGCTAGGAGGCGCACGGCAATTATCAGGCTTCCGCCAGGATGCGATTTCGGGGCAGAACATCAGCCTGATGCGCGCGGTGTACTACCGCAGGCTCACCCCGCGCTCTTACCTGCCACTGGACTTCCCGTTGTACCTGGGTGCATCCCTGGAACGGGGTCGGGCGTGGAACAACGATAACGAGTTCGATAGCGGCTATATCAACGCGGCGAGTATTTTCCTGGGGTTTGATACACCCTTGGGGCCGCTGAATTTCAGCTATGGGTTCAATGATGATAATCAGAAGGCGGTGTACTTGAACCTGGGCCAGACGTTCTAAGAAGCCGAACACTAAACCCAATGTGGGAGCTGGCTTGCCTGCGATAGCGGTGCGTCAGCCAGCTAATCCTGTGACTGAATGTCCGTCATCGCAGGCAAGCCTGCTCCCACATTATTTAGATCAGGACTTTTCCAGGTTCGCCAGGATGTGCTCATGCACCCGCATGCACACCCGCAGGTCTTCCTCATTCACGCCCACGAACAACTCATGGCGCAACGCCGTGGCGATGGTTTCGATCTGGTCGATCAGCGGTTGGGCGGTATCGCACAGCAGAATACGTTTGGCGCGGCGGTCTTCCACCACGGCTTGGCGTTGCACCAGGCCCTGGCCTTCCAGGCTATCGAGCAGACGGGCCAGGGTGGGCCCTTCTACGCCGACACTCTGGGCCAATTCACGCTGGGTGGGTGCTTCGACAAAACGGGCCAGGTGCAGCAGCACCAGCCAGCGCGCCTGGGACAAGCCCAGCCCCGCCAGCCGGCGATCCAGTTCGGCGCGCCAACCTCGGGACATTTGCGCCAACTGCATGCCAAAACGGTGTTGATCGGTTAACGGCATAAAAAACTCATGTTTAAGACTGAAAATAAAGTATGGCTAATTATTAGTCAGCTAAGCATGAGCCCTGTCAGTAGGCAAGGCCCGCTATGTACTGATTCGTTACATTGTCGTAATTGGCACACTAAATTTCGAATTCCGACTGCAAAGCAGCACGCACGCAGTACAAAACGCCTTCCGGAACACGCCCGGTAAATAACGGCGCAATCTCCGTGACAGCTGGCAATTCGCCTTCTCCATCGAGAAAAGCGTCCTGGATTTCACCGAGCAAATCTTCAGGCAAATCAAGGGCCTGCTCCAGGGACAATTGCTGCTTGCCGATGGCTTCGGCGAGCAAGGTGTATACGTTTTTTTCCGAGCATTGCAGCTGGCCGGCGATCTGGATCGGGGTCATGCCGGCGCGGGCCAGGCTGATCAGTTCGTGGCGAATATCGGCGATTTCCTTCGGCGCTTCGGCCTGGCCGCCGAGCACTTCCAGGAAGGCCTGGCCGTAGCGTTCCAGTTTACGCGCGCCCACACCGCTGACCCGGGCCATCTCGGCCATGGTGGTGGGCTGCTCGCGGAGCATCTCCAGCAAGGTGGAGTCGGGAAAGATAACGTAGGGTGGCACGCTGTGCTCCTGCGCCAGTTTGCGCCGCAGGGTGCGCAAGGCTTCCCACTGTTCGCGTTCTTCACCCCGCACCAGTTGGCTGGCCTGGCTAGAACTGCTGCTTTTGGCGGTGGTCTGCGGCTTGAGGTCACGGCGCAGTTCCAGGCTCACTTCGCCCTTGAGCAAGGGCCGGCAACTGTCATTCAGGCGCAGCCCGCCGTAGCCTTCGATATCGATGTCGACCAGCCCACGGGCAACCATCTGGCGAAACAGCGAACGCCACTCACCTTCGGCGCGAGCTTTGCCGACACCGTACACCGAGAGTTTCTCGTGGCCGAAGCTGCGGATTTTTTCATTGTCCTTGCCCAGCAGTACGTCCACCAGATGGCCCACACCATAACGCTGGCCGGTGCGATAGATCGTCGACAACGCCTGGCGCGCCGGCTCGGTGGCGTCCCAGGTTTGTACGCCGTCGATGCAGTTATCGCAGTGGCCGCAGGGTTCAGGCATGTCTTCGTCGAAATACGCCAGCAGGGTCTGGCGGCGGCAGCGGGTCTCTTCGCACAACGAGAGCATGGCATCGAGCTTGTGCTGTTCCAGGCGTTTGTGGCGCTCGTCGCCCTCGGAGTTCTGCAGCATCTGCTTGAGCATCACCACGTCTTGCAGTCCGTAGACCATCCAGGCATCCGCCGGCAGGCCATCGCGGCCGGCACGCCCGGTTTCCTGGTAATAGGCCTCAAGGGACTTGGGCAGGTCCATGTGCGCCACGAAACGCACGTTGGATTTGTCGATGCCCATGCCAAAGGCGATGGTTGCCACCATGATCAGGCCTTCCTCGTTCAGGAAGCGTTTCTGGTGCGCTGATCGCGTTTCATTGGGCAGGCCGGCATGGTAAGGCAGTGCCGGGTAGCCTTGTTCACAGAGGAACGCCGCGACCTCGTCGACTTTCTTGCGCGACAGGCAGTACACGATGCCCGCGTCACTGCGCCGCTCGGACAGGAACGCCAGCAACTGCTTACGTGGCTGCTCCTTGGGCACGATGCGGTAGAAAATATTGGGCCGGTCAAAACTCGACAGGAAGCGCTCGGCGTTCTGCAAATGCAGGCGCTCTACGATCTCTTCGCGGGTCCGCTTGTCGGCGGTGGCGGTCAGCGCGATACGCGGCACATCGGGAAACAGTTCGGCCAATTGGCCAAGCTGCAGGTATTCGCGACGGAAATCGTGACCCCATTGCGACACACAGTGGGCTTCGTCAATGGCGAACAGGGCGATTTCCAGGCTCTGCAAAAAAGCCAGCATGCGTGGCTGCACCAGGCGCTCCGGCGCCAGGTAGAGCATTTTCACCTCGCCACGCTTGATGCGTGCGGCCAGGTCGCGCTGCTGCTCGGCGCTGAGGGTGGAGTTCAACGACGCGGCGGCGACACCGAGTTCTTCAAGGGTGGCGACCTGATCGTCCATCAACGCAATCAGCGGCGACACCACCACGGCCAGGCCATTGCGCAACAGCGCCGGCACCTGGAAGCACAGCGACTTGCCGCCACCGGTAGGCATCAGTACCAGGGCATCGCCGCCACTGGCCACGCGCTCAATGATCGCACCCTGGCGGCCACGAAAACTGTCGTAGCCGAAGATGTCCTTGAGGACGCGTTGAGCCTGCTCGAGCATGTAAAACTCCAAAATGGTGCCGAAATCCCTCTATACAGGCTGGCCGAAAAAATCCCCGTTCACGAAAAATAATCCGTAAGCGAAGTTTTCCCGGATTGGCGCTGGGCCTGTAGGGGCATCACAAAACGCGGCAGTATACCCGAGCGTTATCCACCAAAGGGCGCGACTGACGAATAGACGCACCAGGCTAAAACCGGGCAAATATGCCGTGCGGCTGGCCTGGGCGCTCAAGAAAGCCTAGAATTCAGCATCGTTTATTCCCAAGGTAGCCCTTCAATGTCCTTCGCTGAGCAACTAACCCGCCTGCAAGCCTTCCTCGACGCCGATGAGCTGCATGACGAGGCGCTGGACTACGTGGCCGCCCACGGCTACCTGACCGCCCTGTCGATCTGCTCCGACCCCGTCCCGGACCGTGAATGGATCGACGCGCTGTTCGCTGAAGAGCCTCACTACAGCGACGACGCCCAGCGCGCAGAAATCGAATCCACCCTGGTCGCCCTCAAGGCGCACATCGCACGCCAACTGGCCTCCGACGAAGAGTTCGAGCTGCCGTGCGAGCTGGACCTGAGCGACGACCCTGATGACTCCGACCTGCGCGGCTGGTGCATCGGCTTCATGGAAGGCGTGTTCCTGCGCGAAGCCGCCTGGTTCGAAACCGCCGAAGAAGAAGTCAGCGAAATGCTGCTGCCGATCATGGTCGGCTCAGGCCTGTTCGAAGAGGAAGCAGAGTTCTCCGACATCGCCGCCGACGCCAACCTGATGGACGACATGATCGTGCAGATCCCGGAAGCCCTCACCGCGCTGTACCTGCTGTGCAACGCGCCTGACGAAAAACCGGCGATCCTCAAGCCACGTCACCACTGAGTCGCTTGCCCGTGGCACCCATGGGCAACCGTCCACTGCTCCTGCGCTACGCGCTGCTGGCCATCGGCTGGCTAAGCGTAGCGCTGGGAGTCATCGGCATTTTCCTACCTGTGCTGCCGACCACGCCCTTCCTGTTACTCGCCGCCGCCTGTTTCGCTCGCAGCTCCCCGCGCTTCTACCACTGGCTGGTGGAACACCCGCGCCTGGGGCCCTGGGTGCGCGATTACCTGGACGGCAATGGCATCCCGCTCAAAGGCAAGGTCTACGCCATTGGCTTGATGTGGTTGAGCATCTCGATTTCCTGCTACCTGGTGCCGCTGCCATGGGCACGGGGCTTTATGCTGACCAGTGCGGTGCTGGTGACGATCTACATCCTGCGCCAGAAAACCCTGCCGCCACGCTGAGCGCCACCTGCGACATTCGATCCCACACGACCTTGGTCGACACTGACTAACACCAGGCATCATGCGAGACTGTCCAACCGGGCCTGGAATGCCCGGGTGTTCTTATGCTCGGAGTTACCATGACGCTGTCCAGCGGGCTGATCGCCGCCGTTGCCCTGGCCTATATGGCCACTATGTTTGCCATCGCCTTTTACGGTGACCGCCGCCATGCGCCGCTGCCACCGCGCGTGCGTGCCTGGGTGTATAGCCTGTCACTGGCGGTGTACTGCACCAGTTGGACCTTCTTCGGCGCCGTAGGCCAAGCCGCCGAACAACTGTGGGCATTCTTGCCGATCTACCTGGGACCTGTGCTGTTGCTGGTGCTGGCACCCTGGGTGCTGCAGAAGATGATCCTGATCAGCAAGCAGGAAAACATTACCTCCATCGCCGACTTTATCGCTGCCCGCTACGGCAAGTCCCAGTCCCTGGCGGTGGTGGTGGCACTTATTTGCCTGGTGGGCGTGCTGCCCTATATCGCGCTGCAGCTCAAAGGCATTGTGCTGGGCGTGAACCTGCTGATCGGCGCCGGCCCCGACACCACCGGCACCCGCGCCCAGGACACGGCCTTGATCGTGTCGCTGGTGCTGGCGCTGTTTACCATCGTGTTCGGCACACGCAACCTCGACGCCACCGAACACCACCGCGGCATGGTGCTGGCGATTGCGTTTGAGTCGCTGGTCAAGCTGTTCGCTTTTCTCGCCGTCGGTGCGTTTGTCACCTACGGCTTGTACGACGGTTTCGGCGATCTGTTCAGCCAGGCCATGCTCGCCCCGCGCCTGGAGGAATACTGGAAAGAGACCATCAACTGGCCTTCGATGGTGGTACAGACCGGCGTCGCCATGATGGCGATCATCTGCCTGCCGCGACAATTTCATGTGACGGTGGTGGAGAACATCGACCCCCAGGATTTGCGCCTGGCCAAGTGGGTGTTCCCGGCTTATTTGATCCTCGCGGCACTGTTCGTGGTGCCCATCGCCTTGGGCGGCAAGATGCTGTTGCCCAGCTCGGTGCTGCCGGACTCCTATGTGATCAGCCTGCCAATGGCCGAGGCCCATCCTGCCCTCGCCGTGCTGGCATTCATTGGCGGTGCATCAGCGGCCACTGGCATGGTGATCGTGGCGAGCATTGCACTGTCGACGATGGTCTCCAACGATATGCTGCTGCCGTGGCTGTTGCGCCGATCCAGCGCCGAGCGGCCATTCGAAGTCTTTCGCCACTGGATGCTGTCGGTTCGCCGGGTGAGCATTGTGATCATCCTGCTGCTGGCGTACGTGAGCTACCGCTTGCTGGGCTCCACTGCCAGCCTGGCGACCATCGGCCAGATCGCCTTTGCCGCTGTGACCCAACTGGCCCCAGCGATGCTCGGCGCACTCTATTGGAAGCAGGCCAACCGGCGTGGGGTGTTTGCCGGTTTGGCCGCCGGTACCTTCCTGTGGTTCTACACCTTGGTCTTGCCAGTGACGGCGAAAAGTCTGGGCTGGTCGCTCAGCCTTTTCCCCGGCCTGACCTGGATGCATTCCCACCCGTTCGGGCTGTCGGTCACGTCGCTGACCTTGGGCACCGTGTTCTCCCTGGCGGGGAATTTCACCCTCTTCGTGTGGGTGTCGATGCTGTCGCGCACACGGGTTTCCGAGCACTGGCAGGCAGGCCGTTTTATCGGCCAGGAAATCAACCAGCGTGCGAGTGCGCGCTCCATGCTGTCGGTGCAGATCAGCGACCTGCTCAGCCTCGCGGCACGCTTCGTCGGGGAAGAACGGGCCCAGCAGAGCTTTATTCGCTTCGCCTACCGCCAAGGCAAAGGCTTCAACCCCAACCAGAATGCCGATAACGATTGGATCGCCCACACCGAACGCTTGCTGGCCGGCGTACTCGGGGCCTCCTCGACGCGGGCGGTGGTGAAAGCGGCAATCGAAGGGCGGGAAATGCAACTGGAGGACGTTGTCCGTATCGCCGACGAAGCCTCGGAAGTGCTGCAGTTCAACCGCGCCCTACTGCAAGGCGCCATCGAGAACATCACCCAGGGCATCAGCGTGGTGGACCAGTCGCTCAAGCTGGTGGCCTGGAACCGGCGTTACCTGGAACTGTTCAACTACCCGGACGGCTTGATCAGCGTCGGCCGGCCCATTGCAGACATCATTCGCTACAACGCCGAGCGCGGCCTGTGTGGGCCTGGCGAAGCGCAAGTGCACGTGGCGCGTCGCCTGCACTGGATGCGCCAGGGGCGTGCGCACACCTCCGAGCGCTTGTTCCCCAATGGCCGGGTGATCGAGTTGATCGGCAACCCGATGCCCGGCGGCGGGTTTGTCATGAGCTTCACCGACATCACCGCCTTCCGCGAAGCCGAACAAGCACTGACCGAAGCCAACGAGGGCCTGGAGCAGCGGGTGACCGAGCGCACCCATGAACTCTCGCAACTGAACGTGGCCCTCACCGACGCCAAGGGCGTGGCCGAATCCGCCAGCCAGTCGAAGACGCGGTTCCTGGCGGCCGTGAGCCATGACCTGATGCAACCGCTGAACGCTGCGCGGCTGTTTTCCGCCGCCCTCTCCCACCAGACCGATGGCCTGTCCAGTGAGGCACGGCAATTGGTGCAGCACCTGGACAGCTCGCTGCGCTCGGCTGAAGACTTGATCAGTGATTTGCTGGATATTTCGCGCCTGGAAAACGGCAAGATCAATCCACAACGCCAGCCCTTTGTCCTCAACGAGTTGTTCGACACCCTGGGTGCAGAATTCAAGGCGCTGGCCCAGGATCAACACTTGCGCTTCCGCTGGCGCGGCAGCCGTTTGCGGGTCGACAGCGATATCAAACTTTTACGGCGAATTTTGCAGAACTTTCTGACCAATGCCTTCCGTTATGCCGACGGCCCGGTGCTGCTAGGCGTACGTCGCCGCAAGGGCGAACTCTGCCTGGAGGTCTGGGACCGCGGCCCTGGCATTGCGCCGGATAAACAAAAGGTGATCTTCGAAGAGTTCAAGCGCCTGGACAGCCACCAGACCCGTGCCGAAAAGGGCCTGGGCCTGGGCCTGGCGATTGCCGACGGTCTGTGCCGCGTGCTGGGCCATCGCCTGAGCGTGCGCTCCTGGCCGGGCAAAGGCAGCGTCTTCAGCGTGTGCGTGCCGCTGGCCCGCAACCAGGCCAGCGTGCAACCCAAGCCGCCCACAGAAACCGGCCTGCCCTTGAGTGGCGCACGGGTGCTATGCGTGGATAACGAAGACAGCATCCTGATCGGCATGCGCAGCCTGCTAACGCGCTGGGGCTGTGAAGTCTGGACGGCCGCCAACCAGGCCGAATGCGCGGCACTGCTGGCCGACGGTATCCGCCCGCAACTGGCGTTGGTGGATTACCACCTGGACCACGGCGAAACCGGTACCGAGTTGATGGGCTGGCTGCGTGCGCAACTGGCCGAGCCGATTCCCGGTGTGGTGATCAGTGCCGATGGGCGACCGGAGATGGTGGCCGAGGTGCACGGGGCGGGGTTGGATTACTTGGCCAAACCGGTGAAGCCGGCGGCGTTGCGGGCGCTGTTGAGCAGACATCTGCCCCTGTAACGGGGCTGTATTCGAGCTATTTGTGGGAGCAATTTAGACTCCTATTTATTATTCCGGGAGATGCGCCACGCCATCCGAATCGGTCATCGCCCGCTCCAGCAGATCCGCCGGCAAGCTCTTACTGGCGCGGGCGCCGAGCAACCTTAGCTGCTCGGTACGGCTGACCAGGTTCCCACGCCCATCCGTCAGCTTGTTGCGCGCCGCGCTGTAGGCCTTGTCCAACTGTTGTAGCCGGTTGCCCACTTCGTCCAGGTCCTGGATAAACAACACGAACTTGTCATACAGCCAGCCGGCACGCTCGGCAATTTCCCGCGCGTTCTGGCTCTGGCGCTCCTGCTTCCACAGGCTGTCGATCACGCGCAGGGTGGCGAGCAAGGTCGTGGGACTGACGATTACGATATGGCGGTCGAAGGCTTCCTGGAACAGGTTGGGCTCGGCCTGCAATGCCGCAGAAAAGGCAGCCTCGATCGGTACGAACAGCAGGACGAAATCCAGGCTGTGCAAACCCTCCAGGCGCTTGTAGTCCTTGCCGGCCAAGCCTTTGACATGATTACGCAGGGACAGCACGTGTTGCTTCAACGCGGCCTGGCCAATCACCTCGTCATCCGCCGCCACGTACTGTTGATAGGCGGTCAAGCTGACCTTGGAGTCGACCACCACCTGCTTGTCGCCCGGCAACATGATCAGCACATCGGGCTGGAAACGCTCGCCATCCGGGCCTTTGAGGCTGACCTGGGTCTGGTACTCACGGCCCTTCTCCAGGCCCGCGTGTTCCAGCACTCGTTCAAGAATCAGCTCACCCCAGTTACCCTGGGTTTTCTGGCCCTTGAGAGCGCGGGTCAGGTTAGTGGCTTCGTCCGACAGACGCAGGTTCAATTGCTGTAGGCGCTCAAGCTCTTTGGCGAGGGAAAAGCGCTCACGGGCTTCGTTCTGATAGCTTTCTTCGACACGCTTCTCGAAGGACTGGATACGTTCCTTGAGCGGGTCCAGAAGTTGGCCCAGGCGCTCCTGACTGGTTTCGGCGAAGCGTTGCTCACGCTCGTCGAAGATCTTGCCGGCCAGCTCGGCAAATTGCGCACGCAGTTCGTCTCGTGAGCCTTGCAGGTCGGTGAGGCGTTGCTGATGACTCTCTTGCTGCTCACGCAATTCGGCGCTCAGGGCCGCGGCCAAGGCGTCGAGGCGACGCAGTTCGGTTTCCTTGGCGCTACGGTCGAGGTTCCAAGCGTGCGCGGCATCGCGGGCGTTATCGCGGTCGATCTGCAACAGCTCGACTTCACGGCGCAGCGCCGCCAGGTCGGCTTGTTTGGCGGCATTGGCCTGGCTGAGGTCACTGATCTCATCGCGACTGGCGTCCAGTTGCGCGGCGAGCCCTTCCTGGGCCAGTTGTGCGGTCGCCAGGCGCTCCTCCAGCAACTCCCAGCCGGTGGTGCGTGCGGTCAGGCGCCGCTGGAGTTGCCAGCACAGCGCCAGTAGCGGCACGGCTGCGCCCACAAGACCCAAGGCGATACTGGTCCAGTCAAACACCATAGCCATTTCTGCCATCACCGAAAAAGATCAAGGGTAACCAAGCCTAAGGCCGGAGGACAGCTCAGTCTTCGACCTGCCCCAGTTCGCGCTGGGCGCGACGGTCGCCGGCGCGAGCAGCCGAACGCAACAAATCGTGGCCGATACGCCGGTCTCGGGCATTTCCGCACTCGCGGCACATCAGTTGGCCAAGACGGCTCTGAGCGGCCACCACGCCTTCGCGGGCGGGCTGCTTGAGCAAGCGTCCGGCGAGATGCTTGATATTGTTGCTCTGCCCCAGGCGCGGGCTGTCGAGCAGCCACAAAGCAACCTTCAAGGAAAAACGCTTGGGCGCGGTAACAGTTTGGGCCGTGTCGGTAACAGAAGGTGATACTGAGCGAAACTTCATAAAGCACTGTGGGGCAGAACGGAAGGCGCGCCACTCTACTCTTTTTTTCGTACAGGTAAAGCTGAAAAAACCGTGCACGCCCGTCCTAGAGCAAGCGCTCGGGACAATCCACAGAAGCTGTGGATAACTCAGTGGACAACCCCCCTTGAACAGGCGCAAAGCCCCATGGAACGGGGGCCGCGGTCAAACTGACGATTTTTTCACCAATAAAAAAAAGCGAGATTTTTCATTGACTTAAATTTTGATTACAGGCAAATGGGCGCACTTGCACACCCGTGGCAGCAGGGTTACACCCTTGACCACAAATGTGCACAAGTCCCGATCGGCTGGTTATATCGTCGGCGTTTTTTGATTCAACACCGGTTAAACATGTTACTAAGCGCGCAAACCCGAGGGCTTTTCAAATCTGCCTCGGCTCGCCACACTGCGCCACCGCCAATGCAAACCAGTAGGGCCGATGAAAGGAATTCTGTTATTCGCCGGGCTGCTACTGGCCATCTGCGCGACCTCGCTTGGGATCAATGCCGCGCTCCCCTCGCCGGACGGCGCACTGTTTGCTATTGCTATCCTGCTATCGGCCGCCTTTACCGCCGTGATTCTGTGCATCGAACTCAGTGATGGCAGAATTAACGACATGGGCGATGTGATCCGCATGATCGAGACCGGCCAGTCCTTGCGGCTGACGCTCGCCGCCTACGGTCTGGGCTGTGCCCTGGCCGCATCCATGACCGTGCTGGTCTATTGCGAGTTACTCGGCGGCTGAACGAAGTTTTTTGCAATCGGCCTTCCCTTCCCTGTTTCAATCCGTTACTATCCGCGGCGTTAGTACCAAGCTGAAAGTCAATTCTGGTCGAACACGTCCCCTGAACCACATGGGATCGGCCACCTCGATGGTTTCCAGGTATTCCTTGCGACGACACTGCCTTTGAACAAGCAAAGGGTGGCGCGAAGTTCCAATACTCTGACCGAACCAACCTGCAAATTGATCAGGATCTCCACCCTGGGCCCAGAACCTTTGCCCTTGTTGTGTTGCCTGCCCTCCTAAGTACCTACCTGCCAGCCCAAGCGCGCCAAATTTAATTGCGCTTCAAACTGGCTGCTTTGTTCCAGTCGGGTTCTTCGTTTGATCAATGGTGATCAGCGTTACTGGAACGTTTTAACGTTGCACGGTTCTTATCCGTGTCATTTGTAGGAACACCAATAATATGAACGCTCAAATCCACACTCAGGATGCCATTCGCACCCTCACCAACGCTTTTGCCCCAATGAACTGCCTGATCATGGCCGCTCGCAAAGGCTGCTTCAGCTTCACCCTGGTCAACGAACACGGCATCGCTCGTCACAGCGAACGCCTGTACCCCGATCAATACTCCAGCGCAGAACCGCTGCAGGCCGTGATCGATCGTACCCGTCAGGCACTGACTGCCTGATCGACCCGCGTCGCTGAAACCTCAAAAACCCTGTTTGAATAACAGGGTTTTTTATTGCCTGGAATTTGGCCCTGAGTTCGCCGGGCTAAGTACAAATGGATATAAACGTTATAACCAGTTGCAGAAGATGTTTTAAAAACAGTCCTTTACATCGTGAATATGACACTACACTTCAACTCAAGCGGCGTGATCCGCTTACGACGGGCCTGAGATCCGATTCACCGCTGCCAAGCCCCCCTTCTCAGGCTCGTCCACTCTTTGCAAGGACTGAGGCTCGTATGGGTATTGCCGCCAGTGAATTGTGTCGTTATGTGATCAGGCCAACGCTGATGTACCTCGGCCGCCACAGCTCGACAGCCGAATCCCTGCTGCTGGGCATTGCCGCCAGCCAGTCAGAACTGGGCTCGGCGCTGCATGACCGCCGCGGCCACGGCCTCTACAGCATCACCGAACCACGCCACCGCGCCCTCTGGGATAACTACCTGGCGCTGGACCCGGAACGCGCCAGCCTGGTGCGCGGGCTGGCCAGCCAACATGCGTTCCTCAGCGCGCCCCAGTTGGAGCTGACGGTAAACCTGCGCTACGCCACCGCGATCGCCTGGTTGCTGGTGGAACAACATCGTCCTGCCCTTCCCGCGCCCGGCGATGTACTGGCCATGGCGCGTATCTGGAAAGAAATATTCCACCCCCAAGGCCGCCTGCGAGATTTCACCCAAGCCTGGCAAACCTGTGTAATCCCAATGAAACAGGCAGCTTGCTGACCGGGCAAATTGCAAGATTCGCCAAAAAACGGCGATTTTGGTCTGATTGTCCTACAAAAACGCTCTATCTCCCGCATTACAGCCTATAGCGCGATGTGAAATTTATTGATACTTTCCGCAGCGGTGATCACACGGAGTTCTAATAATGAAAAAAGTAATGCTCAAGACCACACTTAGCCTCGCCGTTGCCATGGCATCCTCCCAACTGTTCGCCAGCGGCTTTGCGCTCAACGAACAGAGCGTGAGCGGGATGGGTACCGGTTTCGCAGGTCGCTCTTCTTCTGCCGATGATGCGAGTACTGTGTTCGGTAACCCTGCCGGTATGGCACGTCTGGAAGGCCAACAGATCACCGGTGGCGTTGCAGCCATTGATGCCTCCACCGATATCAGCAATGTCAGCGGCCGCTCCGCTGGCAGCAACAAAGGCGATATGGTGCCTTTCACCGCCGTTCCTTTCGGTTTCTACACCAATAAACTTAACGACCAGTGGGCTGTCGGCTTCGGCGTCTATGCGCCGTTCGGCCTGGTGACCGACTACGAAAGCGGCTTCCAGGGCCGTGGCTTTGGCAGCAAGAGCGAAGTGAAAGTCATCACCTTGCAACCGACTGTCAGCTACGCCTTCAACGATCGCGTTTCCGTGGGTTTTGGCCCGACCATCAACCGCATCGCCGGTACCCTGGAATCGGACCTGACGCTGAACCCTCGCGCGCCAGACACCAATATCAAGATCAAGGGTGACGACACCGCGCTGGGCTTCAACATCGGCGTACTGGTCCAGGCCACCGATACCACCCGTGTCGGCCTGACCTACCACTCCAAGGTCAGCTACAAGCTGGACGGCCACACCGAAGTCACCGCACCGACCGCGACCTCGCCGTTCCTGCGCAGCAACCGCTATGACGCCTCGCTGAAAATCGACACACCTGAGTCCTACGACCTGTCCGTCACTCAAGACCTGACCGACGCGTGGAAACTCTATGCCGGTGCAACCTGGACACGCTGGAGCCGCCTCAAAGACATCACCGTCAAGAACGAAGGCGTCAGCGGCGCTACTGGCGGCGCGCTTGCCCCAGGCCTGGTCAGCACAATCAAGGAAGACCAGAACTGGCACGACACCTGGGCCTACGCCGTGGGTACCTCGTACCAGCTCACCAAGCAGGTGGTACTGCGTACCGGCCTGACATTCGACCAGTCGCCTACCAACAACACGGATCGCTCACCGCGCATCCCGACCGGCGACCGTACTATCTTCAGCCTGGGCCTGGGCTACCAGGTCATGGATAACATGACCATCGACCTGGCCTACTCCTACCTGAAGGAAGAGGACGTCAAGATTTCACGCTCCAACCAATTGGCCAGCTACAACGCCAAGTATGAAAACAGCGCCAACGGTTTCGGCTTGGGCATGACCTACAAGTTCTAACCGCAGTCGTATAAAAAAGCCCCGCTCTCCTGTGAAGGAGGCGGGGCTTTTGTTTGGCTGGCGGTCAGGGTTTGGAAGCCAATGCCTGTTCCACCGCCTTGATCAGCTCCGGACTGTCCGGCTTGGTCAGGCTGGAAAAACTGGCAACCACATTGCCTTGGCGATCCACCACATACTTGTAGAAATTCCACTTCGGCGCCGCGTCGGCCTGCTGTGCAAGCACCTTGAACAGGTGCACCGCATCCGGCCCCTTGACCTTCTGCGGCTCGGTCATGGTGAAGGTCACGCCATAGTTTACGTAGCAGACCTTGGCGGTTTCTTCCCCGGTCTTGGCTTCCTGCTTGAAGTCATCGGACGGCACGCCGATCACTTCCAGGCCCTGGCCCTTGTAGCGCTGATATAACGCTTCCAGACCTTTAAACTGTGGGGCAAAGCCGCAGAAGCTCGCTGTGTTAACGATCACCAAGGGCTTGCCAGCGAATTGCTGGCATAGGTCGATGGATTCCTTGGCCCGCAGCTTGGGCAATTGGCCCGCAAGCAACGGTGGGCAACTGGCGGCCATCGCCACGCTGCCAATAGCCATCAGGACGGGTACAGCGAGCCAGCGCATCTGCATGTCAAAAGTCCTTGAGTCAGTTCAGACCCACAACTTAGCAGATCGCCATGCCCAGTTGCATCAATGCCAGGCCGCCCTGATGCCAGCCCCACCAGGCCAGCAGCAATAACACCATCCCCACAGCCACCAGCATAAGACGCGCTGTCATGCTCATGCCGCCTCCATCTGCGCCTGAATACGTGCCACCGGCCGCTCACGCACCGGCCAATTCAGCGCGGCGGCGAGCAGGCTGAGTAAAATTGCCACCTGCCAGATCAAATCGTAGCTACCGGTTCGATCATAGACCACCCCGCCCAGCCACCCGCCGAGGAACGAGCCAAGCTGGTGGAACAGGAACACAATCCCGCCGAGCATCGAGAGGTTGCGCACCCCAAACAGGGTCGCAACGGTGCCATTGGTCAGCGGCACCGTGGACAGCCACAAGAATCCCATCGCCATGCCAAACAGATACGCCGTGACCTCGGTGACCGGCGCCCACAGGAACAACACAATCACTACCGCCCGTAACAGGTACAAGCCGGTGAGCAGACGCGGCTTGGACATGCGGCCACCGAGCCAACCCGCCGTGTAGGTGCCAAATACGTTGAACAGGCCAATCAAGGCCAGCACCGTGGTGCCCACCGTGGCCGGCAGGTGCTGGTCGACCAGGTACGCCGGCAAGTGCACACCGATGAACACTACTTGGAAACCGCACACAAAAAAGCCGAAGGACAGCAGCCAGAAGCCGGAGTGGGAGCAGGCCTCTTTCAGCGCTTCGCCCAGGGTTTGCTGGCCTACCGTGACCGCCAGCGGCCGGTCCTTGAGCATGGCGACCAGCGGCAGGATCAGCGCCACCATCAAGCCCAGCGCCAGCAAGGCGGCCGACCAGCCGAGCCAGCCAATCAGGCCCAGGGTGCCGGGCACCATGGCGAACTGGCCGAACGAGCCGGCGGCGCTAGCAATGCCCATGGCCATGCTGCGTTTTTCCGGCGCTACGGCGCGGCCAACCACGCCGAGAATCACCGAGAACGAGGTGCCGGACAGGCCAATACCAATCAGCAAACCTGCGCTCAACGACAGCGACCAGGCAGAGTCGGACATGCCCATCAGCACCAGGCCGACGGCGTACAACACCCCGCCGACAAACACCGCCTTGGTCGCGCCGAAACGGTCGGCCAAGGCCCCGGTAAATGGCTGCGCCAAGCCCCAGATCAGGTTCTGCAAGGCGATAGCAAAGGCAAAGGTTTCACGCCCCCAACCGAATTCGCTGCTCATCGGCGCCAGGAACAGGCCAAAGCCATGCCGTACGCCCAAGGACAGCGCCAGGATCAGCGCACTGCCTAAAAGGACCCAACCACTGGTGCGCCACATCGAGGTCATTTCTTATTCTCCGTTCGCGGGTATATACCCGCTTGTAGTCGAACAAACCGCCGTTCAGGCAAGTTCATCCAGCAAGGCCAACAACATTTCGCGCTTTTCGGCGCCGAGCTTATCAATCAGTTTCTGTTGCGCTGCTTCCCACGCCGGCAACGCAGCGCCTAGCCGTTCATGGCCGGCGTCAGTCAACACCACCAGGCGGTTGCGCAAATCGTCGCCCTCCACCAACTGCACCAGCCCCTCACCTTCCAGGACGCGCAGGTTGCGCCCCAGGGTGCTGCGATCCAGGCCCATGGCGTCCGCCAAGCTGGAAATGCTCGGCTGGTCGAGACGCTGCAGGTTGCACAATAGAGAATACTGGGCAACGTTGATCCCGAAGCCGTCGAGAGCGCCGTCGTAATGCCTGCTGACGCCACGGGCAGCACGTCGCAGGTTGGTGCATAAACATTGGGAGGCAAGCATAGAGCGTGTATATACCCGGAGTTAATCAATTGCAAGAAAGCGTTACAGCGCCAGCCCGACCAGTACCGCGACTTCAAGCAGCTCCAGCAGTGCGCCAGCAGTGTCGCCGGTGGTACCGCCCAGACGCTTGACCATCAACTGGCGCAGCCACACGAAACACAGGACCGCCAGCAACACCGCGATGCCGCCGCTGAAACCACCGATCAGGATGCAGGCCAACCCGCTGAGGATCAGCACCTGTTGGCCGACAATTCGCGGCAGATGATCTGACAGTGCCTGGCCCAATCCGCCCGCCCGCACATAGCGCGTGGTGAGAAACAGCGCCAGCATCGAAGCACGTCCGATCAAAGGCGCCAGGATCAAGGCGGCGCCATTGTGTTGTTCGATCAACGCCACCAACGCGCTGAACTTGAGCAGCAGCACCAGCCCCAGGGTGACCACCGCAATCGGGCCGCTGCGCGGGTCTTTCATGATGCTGAGGGTGCGCTCCCGGTCGCCAAAACCGCCCAACCAGGCATCGGCGCTGTCGGCCAGCCCGTCCAGGTGCAGGCCACCGCTGAGCAGCACCCAGGCGGTGAGCAGCAACGCGGCGTGCAACAGCAACGGGGTACCCTGCAACACCTGGTTGAGGCCCCATAACAGCACGCCGAACAGCAACCCTACCAGCGGATAAAACAGCAACGAACGGCCCAGCTCTTGAGGCTGCGGCATGCCCGGCAAGCGAATGGGCAGGCTGCTGAGAAATTGCAGGGCGATCCAGAACGGCAGCAGCATCAGCGCCCTTCCTTCAACACGCCATCGGCCGCAACCTGCAGGCCGAACAGGGCACCGTGGCCCACTTCGACATTCAGCAGTTGCTCACGGGGCAACCCTCGCGCCTGGGCCAGCAGCAGGCGCATTACACCGCCATGGCTGATCAACAGCACGCGCTGGCCAGCATAGGCCTGATGCAGCCGCCTGACAGCGCCAAGCACGCGCGCGGAAAACTGGATGACCGGCTCGCCTTCCGGCGGCGTGAATTCATAGGGGTTGGCCCAGAACAAGCCCAGCCCTTGGGCATCGGTGTCCATCAACGCGGCCGCACTCTGCCCTTCCCACGCGCCGAAGTGCAGCTCTTGCAGATCGGCCTCCAGAGTCACCGGCACATCGAGCTGTGCCCCCAACTCCTGGGCGAACAGAGCGCAGCGTTGCAGCGGTGAGCTGATCAGCCGATCCCACGGCCCCTGCCCCACCACTGCGTCGCGCATCTGCCGCCAGCCGTTGGCGGTCAGCGCATCGTCCAGGCTGCCACGCAGGCCTCCGCCCAGTTCGGTTTCGCCGTGACGCAGCAGGTCCAGGCGTAAGGTCATGCGGGGCGGTCCGCCACGGCGGCTTCGGCGAAGGTCGCCATCTGCCCGTGCAGCGCACACGCCAGGCGCAACAAAGGCACCGCCAACGCCGCGCCGCTGCCTTCGCCCAGGCGCAGGCCCAGTTCCAGCAACGATTGCGCATCGAGGCTGTGCAGCACATGGCGATGGCCCGGCTCGGCACCCCGATGGCCGAACACCAACCATTCGCGGCACGCAGGGTTCAAGCGCACCGCCACCATCGCGGCCACGCTGCAGATGAACCCATCCACCAGCACCACGATGCCTTCCTGGGCGCAGGCCAGGTAGGCGCCAACCAAGGCAGCAATTTCAAAACCGCCGAGATTGAACAGGGTTTGCAACGCATCGCTGCGCTGACCGGCGTGCAACCCCAGGGCGCGCTCGATGACCGCGACCTTGTGGCTGACCCCTGCGGCATTCAAACCGGTGCCAGGGCCTGTGAGGTCAGTGACCTGGCAATCCAGCAATGCGCAGGCCAAGGCACTGGCGGCAGTGGTATTGCCGATGCCCATCTCACCGCCGATAAAGAGTTGCGCGCCGCTTTCCAGGGCACGGCGTGCGCTGTCTCGTCCAGCTTGCAAGGCCAACTGCCCTTGGGCTTGGGTCATCGCCGGGCCATGCACGAAATTAGCCGTGCCCGCACCGATATTCAGGTGACGAACGCCGGGCAAATCCAGGGACGGCGTGACCGTGCCGAGGTCAATCACCTCCAATTGCGCTTGCAGTTGCCGCGCCAACACGCTGATCGCCGCGCCACCGGTGACGAAGTTTTGCAGCATCTGCCCGGTGACCTCTTGGGGAAATGCCGACACGCCTTCAGCGACCACACCGTGATCGCCGGCAAAAATCGCGATCCACAGGTGATCTACCGTCGGTTTGACCTGGCCCTGCAAACCCGCCAGCCGCACCGCCAGGGCCTCCAACTGGCCGAGGGAACCGGCGGGCTTGGTCAACTGCTGCTGACGCGCCAGCGCCTGTTCGTGGGTCGTGGTATCCACCGCCTTGCAGGGGTTGAGCCACCAGGAATCGGTCATAACGCAGTACCTTTCAAAGTCAGGGGCAGGCCGGCAACCGTCAGCACAACGCGCTGACATTGCTCGGCCAAGGCTTGATGCAGCCAACCGGCTTCATCCACATAACGGCGAGTCAATTCGCCCAGCGGCACGACACCCAGACCGGTCTCGTTGCTGACAAAAATGATCTCCCCCGGCAGCGAGGCCAGGGTTTGCAACAGTTGATCACGCTCGGATGCAAGGCGAGCCGGGTCTTCGAGCATCAGAAGATTGGTGAGCCATAAGGTCAGGCAATCCACCAGCAGGCAGCGATCAGTGGCGGCGTTTTCCTGTAGCACACGCGCCAGGTCGATGGGCTCTTCAACCAGGCCCCAATGGTCGGGACGACGCTGGCGGTGCAGCGCGACGCGCTCGCTCATCTCACCGTCGAGCGGTTGGCTGGTGGCGATATAAATGACGGCAAGCCCGCTCTCTGCGGCAAGCTTTTCGGCCAGGCGGCTCTTACCCGAACGGGCACCGCCGAGGATCAATTGATACATGCAAAGGCCCCTGGCAAATGATGTGGCGAGGGAGCTTGCTCCCGTGACGGCCTGACAGCCGACGCTGATCCAGCTGACGCACCGCGACCCAAATGTGGGAGCTGGCTTGCCTGCGAAGACGGCCTGACAGTCAACACAGTTGGACCGTGTACATATCCATTTCTGCGGTAACGGCCACTTAGGGTTCCGCTTTTACAGCGGCTCACTTTTGAAAAGCGCAAAAGTAAGCAAAACGCTCTTGCCCCACCACTCGGCACCTCGCCCAGGCTCGGTGTGCCCGTAATCCGCCAGTGATTTGGGGGGCCGCCTAAGATCAAGATCAAAAGCAGATCAAGATCAAGGGCGGCTCGCTTCGCATCGTGGTTACCGTTGAGCACTACAGCGTTGTGTAGATACACATGGCTATCGCAGGCAAGCCCGCTCCCACAGTTGGGTCGTGTGAGCACCGTCAGATCCCACATAGCTTGCGCAACAAATCGGTGTCCAAGTGGTGCTCCACCAAGTCCGCCAACCGCTCGATATCGCGCTCGCGCAAGCCGTGATAATCCACCTCTTGCACATCCTGCAACCCGGCCCAACGCAGCAACGCGCTGCACGCAGCCGGGGTCTCGAATAGGCCGTGCAGGTAGGTGCCTAGAATTTGCCCATCAGGGCTCTGCGCGCCATCGCTGCGGCCATCGTCCAGCAGGACCGCAGCGCTTGCCAAGGCAGCGCCGCAGGTCACCCCCGCATGGATTTCATAACCGCTGACGTCGGCATCTTCCAATACCAGACGCCCACGCACATTGCGCAGTTGTTTCTCTTGTTCCAGGGTGGTGCTGAACGCCAGCAACCCAAGGCCGGCACTGGAGCCCGCGAGCCCTTCCAGACCCAGCGGGTCATGGACCTGCTCGCCGAGCATCTGCAAGCCGCCGCAGATCCCCAGTACCTTGCCGCCATAACGCAGATGCCGCGCCACGGCGGTGTCCCAGCCATTGGCACGCAGATAGGCCAAGTCACTGCGCACGCTTTTCGAGCCCGGCAGGATGATCAGGTCAGCGGCAGGTATCGCCTGGCCCGGCCCGACGAACTGCAAGTCCACCTGGGGGTGCAAGCGCAGCGGGTCGAAGTCGGTATGGTTGCTGATGCGCGGCAGCACCGGCACCACCACCTTGAGCACCTGGGCGGCCTTGTCGATCTGGCGCTGGTCGATGCCGTCTTCCGCCTCCAGGTGCAGGTCCATCACGTAGGGCAGCACGCCGACGACCGGTTTGCCGGTGCGCGCTTCGAGCCAGTCCAGCCCTGGTTGCAGCAACGCGATATCGCCGCGAAAACGGTTGATGATGAAGCCCTTGACCCGCGCCTGTTCACTGGGCGACAGCAGCTCCAGGGTGCCAACCAGATGGGCAAACACGCCGCCGCGGTTGATGTCCGCGATCAACAGCACCGGGCAGTCCACCGCCTCGGCGAAGCCCATGTTGGCAATGTCATTGGCGCGCAGGTTGATCTCGGCCGGTGAGCCCGCGCCTTCGACCATCACCACCGGGTAGGCCTGGCTCAAACGCGCGTGGGAGGCCAGCACCGCTTGCATCGCAATGGCTTTGTAGTCGTGATAGGCCACGGCATTCATGCTGGTGACCGCACGGCCATGGATGATCACTTGGGAGCCGGTGTCGCTGTTGGGCTTGAGCAATACCGGGTTCATGTCGGTATGGGGCGCCAGGTTGGCAGCCTGGGCCTGCACCGCCTGGGCGCGGCCGATCTCGCCGCCTTCGGCGGTCACCGCGCTGTTGAGCGCCATGTTCTGCGGTTTGAACGGTGCCACCGCGACGCCTTGGCGTACCAGCCAGCGACACAGCGCAGTCACCAGGGTGCTTTTACCGGCGTCGGAGGTGGTGCCCTGCACCATCAACGTGGTCATGTGGCGTCCTTGTAGGCGGCCAGGGCTTCATCAAGGCGCAGCCAGTCGGCGTCGGTATCGGGCAGGCCCAAGCGCACGCTGCTGTTGTGCACGAACAGGCGCAGCAGGATGCCGCGTTGGGCCATGAATTCGTACAGCCGTTCAGCGTGGGGGGTAATCAACCACTGGAACAATGCGCAGCCGCCGTGCGGTTGAAGCCCACGGCGCTCAAGCAACTCGAACAGACGCTGGCCGGCTGCGATGCAACGACTGCGCTGGCGCGCATGCCCGTCGGTGTCGCGCAGGCACACTTGGCCCAACACCCGCGTCGGCCCACTGACGGCCCAGGGCCCGACCTGTTCGGCCAACAGCTTGAGCAACTTGCGCTCGGCCAGCACAAAGCCCAGGCGCACGCCGGCCAAGCCGAAGAACTTGCCGAATGAGCGCAGTACGATCAAGCCGACCTGATCGGCATGGCTGGCCAGGCTCAAGTCCGGGGTCACGTCAATGAACGCCTCGTCCACCACCAGCCAGCCACCGCGCTGGGCCAACCGCGCATGCCAGTCCAGCAGGCGTTGCGGGCTCAGGCTCAAGCCCGTGGGGTTGTTGGGGTTGACCACGACCAGCACGTCGAGGCTGTCGAGAAAGAAGTCGACTTCCTGCTCCTGCACTTCGCGCACCACATAACCGGCGCGGCGCCAGGCTTCGGCGTGTTCGGCGTAACAGGGCGAAAGCACGCCGACCTTGCCGGAACGACGCAAGCGCGGCAGCAGTTGGATCGCGGCCTGAGAGCCCGGCACCGGCAGCAATGGGCCGGCGCCGTAGTACTCGCTGGCAGCCTTTTCCAATCCGTCGTCGGTTTCCGGCAAACGCGCCCAGGCACGCAAGGGAATCTCGGGAATCGGCCACGGCCAGGGCGCCAGGCCGCTGGACAGGTCGAGCCAATCCGCTTCGGCAATGCCGTACTCAATCGCGGCCTTACGCAGCCGACCACCATGTTCAAGCATAGATTTGCGCCCCCACGCACAGGACCAGCAGCCACAGCCATACGCCGCGCTGCACCAGTTGCCAGCCGCGATCAATGGAATCGGCGTCGGCCGGCGGGCCTTCGCCCAATGGCGGACGCTGATGCACCTGGCCGTGATAAATCGCCGCGCCGCCGAGCTCCACACCCAAGGCACCGGCCCCTGCCGCCATCACCGGGCCGGCGTTGGGGCTGTCCCAAGTCGGGCCCTGAGTGCGCCAGCATTTGAGCGCCAGGCGGGTTTTACCCAATAACGCGTAGGTTAAAGCCACCAAGCGCGCAGGAATATAGTTGAGCACATCATCGATCCTGGCGGCTGCCCAACCGAAGCGCTCAAAGCGCTCATTGCGATAGCCCCACATGGCGTCCAGGGTGTTGCTCAGACGATAGAGCACCACGCCCGGCACACCGGCCACCACAAACCAGAACAACGCGGCGAATACCGCATCGCTGCCGTTCTCCAGCACCGATTCGGTGGCTGCGCGGGCCACTTCAGTACGGTCCAGTTCACTGGTCTGGCGGCTGACCAGGTAACTCACACGTGTACGCGCTTCGTCCAGGTCATCACGGCGCAGGGCCTGGGCCACCGGCATCACGTGCTCGCCCAGGCTGCGCATGCCCAGGGCGCAGTACAACGCCAGGATCTCCAGCAGCCAGCCGATATAAGGCGCCCACGACAACGCCGTGGCCAGCAGGGTCAGCGGCACCACCGCAATAAACCACGCGGTCACACCATGGCTGCGCCAGCCACGCCCGCCAGTATTGAAACGTTGCTCGATGCGCCCGGCGAAATTGCCAAACGCCACCAGCGGATGCCAGCGCCTGGGCTCACCGAGCAGCGCATCCAGCGCCACCGCAGCCACACACAGCAAGGCCACACTCATTGACTCACTCCCCACGTGTTTTCATACAGCATGTCACTCAGCGGTCGCGGATCGGCCCAGCCTTCAAGCTGCAACATCGGTGCCGGGTAAAACTCGGCCACCGGCCCCAGGCACAACACTGCAAGGGGTTTTGCGCCGGGTGGCAAACCCAGCAACTCGGCCAGGGCCTGGGGGTCGAACAGCGAAACCCAGCCCATGCCCAACCCTTCCACGCGCGCCGCCAGCCACAGGTTCTGGATGGCGCAGGAGAGCGAGGCCATGTCCATTTCCGGCAGGGTGCGGCGCCCGAAGATGTGGCGCTCGCGATCGTCCATCAAGGCGGCGACCAATACCTCGGCACAATCGTTGATGCCTTCGACCTTGAGCTTCATGAACGCATCGGAGCGCTCGCCCAATGCTTCGGCGGTGCGTACGCGCTCTTCTTCTACCAACTGTTGAATCTGGCTGCGCAACGAGCGATCGCTGATGCGGATAAAACGCCACGGCTGCATCAGGCCGACGCTGGGCGCCTGGTGCGCAGCGTGGAGCAGGCGCTGCAGCAGTTCAGGCGCGACGCTGCCACCGCGGAAGTGGCGCATGTCGCGGCGTTCGGCGATGGCGCGGTAGACGGCTTCGCGGTCGGCTTGGGGGAAAGCGTTGTCAGTCATGGCCTCTTCGCGAGCAAGCCCGCTCCCACATTGGATTGGTTTGCAACTGTGTCAACTGTGGGAGCTGGCTTGCCTGCGATAACGGTCTCAAGGTCGGGCGCAAACAACGCGGCCACCGCGCCAGGATTCGACGGAAAATAAAAGTGCACATAGGAGGCGGTCAAACGACCCTGTCGGTAAACCGCTTCGGCACCGCGCCCGCCGTTAGGGCTCAGGCCACGGGCAATCGGCGCCCATTCGGTACTGGTCAGGGAATGGTGATAGGTATGCCCACGCAAGGTCCCCTCCGGCAGCTCGACGCTTTGCAGCGCCAGGGCCGCGAGTTTCTTCTGCATCACCGCATCGCCTTGCAACAAGCCAACCAGTTCGGCGCGCTCACCCTCCACATCGGTCAACGAGTCGAGCAGATAGAGCATGCCACCGCATTCGGCGAGCAGCGGTTTGCCAGCGGCGTGATGAGCACGAATGGCGTCCAGCATCGAGGTATTGGCCGACAATGCCTGGTGGTGCAGTTCCGGATACCCGCCGGGCAAATAGAGGCTGTCCGCTTCAGGCAATTGGCGATCATGGATCGGTGAGAAGAACTTCAGCTCCGCGCCCATTGCCCGCAACAGATCCAGGCTGGCGCCGTAGGTAAAAGCAAAGGCTTCGTCACGGGCCACGGCAATCCGCACACCGGCCAGCAAGGGTTCGGTTTCGATCACGTGCGGCGCGGCAAAGGTCACCGGCGGCGGCAGGGCCACTTCGCAACTGCTGCCCAACGCCTGGGCGGCGGCATCCAGGCGTATATCAAGGTCATTCAGTTCGCTGGCTTGCACCAGGCCCAGGTGGCGGCTGGGCAGTTCGATGCCGGTCTCGCGGGACAATGCACCGTACCAACGCAAGCCCTCAGTGAGGCTGCCTTCAAGCAATTGCGCATGGCGCAGGGTGCCGACGCGATTGGCCAGCACGCCGGCGAATGGCAGGTCGGGCTGATAGCGCGCCAGCCCCAGGGCCAGGGCGCCGAACGTCTGGGCCATAGCCGTGCCATCGATCACGCCCAGCACCGGTACACCGAAGTGCCGCGCCAAGTCAGCGCTGGAAGGCGTGCCGTCGAACAGGCCCATCACGCCTTCGATGAGGATCAGGTCGGCCTCCCCCGCTGCCTCCCAGAGCAGGCGGCGGCTTTCCTGCTCGCCCACCATCCACATGTCCAACTGGTACACCGGCGCGCCACTGGCACGCTCGTGGATCATCGGGTCGAGAAAGTCCGGCCCGCATTTGAACACGCGCACCTTGCGCCCCAGGTTGCGGTGCAAACGCGCCAACGCGGCGGTGACCGTGGTTTTGCCCTGGCCGGACGCCGGAGCGGCGATCAGTACGGCCGGGCAATGACGGGGCTGATTCAAAGTTCGACGCCTTTCTGTGCCTTGATACCGGCCTGGAACGCGTGCTTGAGCATGCCCATTTCGGTGACGGTGTCGCCCATTTCGATCAGCTCAGGCTTGGCGCCACGGCCGGTGACCACCACATGCTGCATGGGCGGGCGGGCTTGCAGGTCGCTGAGTACCTGGTCCAGGTCAAGATAACCGTGCTTGAGGGCGATGTTCAGTTCATCCAGCACCACCAAGCCGATGGAAGGGTCATTCAACATGGCCCGGGACACTGCCCAAGCCGCTTCGGCAGCGGCGATATCGCGCTGGCGATCCTGGGTTTCCCAGGTGAAACCTTCGCCCATCACGTGAAAGCGCACCTGCTCGGGGAAGCGGCGAAAAAACAATTCTTCGCCGGTGCTGTTACGCCCCTTGATGAACTGCACCACACCGCACTGCATGCCATGGCCCATGGCCCGGGCCAACATGCCGAACGCCGAACTGCTCTTGCCTTTGCCGTTGCCGGTCAGCACCAGCAGCAGGCCGCACTCGTTGGGGGAATTGGCGATGCGCTCGTCAATCACGGCTTTTTTGCGCAGCATGCGCGCCAGGTGGCGTTCGTCGCGGTCGGGGGAATCAGTCATGGCAGCTCTCCGTTGGGGCTGGACAAAAACGGCGGGCAGGAAAAAGAAACAACAGACAGCCAAGCATCGCCCACCGTGATGCTGTTGGATGATTCAGGCCGGTCTCCGGGCTCATGAGTGGCGCTTTTGATAGCAAGCAGCCGAGGGCGCGCCTTCCCATATCGCACGCGACACAGTGGCAAACAGCACCGTCTTGACTCATTTACCGTTGCGGGGGCAGCGCCGGAATCGCGGCAGCACTGTGTACAAGTGCGCTCACTCACCGGCTTCCCTGTTTCACTCTGTCGACACGCGCGCCACAGAGCACCTGGAACAAGCCGCGAAGGTTAGTGGGTTGGGGGTGGAGCGTCAATTAAAGCTGGCCTTGTACTTGAACCATCCGCCGTTCGTGCTTCTCTACCCCTACAGGTATCAAGGAGAAAACCATGCCTAAAACCCGACTCGCCCTACTGATCATGTTCGCCGGTAGCCTCGCTGCGTGCGGCGAAAGCTCGACCCTGCAGGTCGCCGACGGCACCGGGCCCTCGCCCCGGCTGCCGGAGCCGAACAAGACGTTGATCCCCACCGTCAATATCGCCCCGGCCATCGGCTGGCCCGAAGGCGCCAAGCCCGTCGCCGCCGCCGGCACCCAAGTGGCCGCATTCGCCGAAGGCCTGGATCACCCGCGCTGGCTCTACGTGCTGCCCAACGGCGACGTGCTGGTCGCCGAGACCAATGCACCGCCCAAGCCGGACGATGCCAAAGGCGTGCGCGGCTGGGTGATGGAAAAAGTCATGGACCGCGCTGGCGCCGGCGTGCCGAGCCCGAACCGCATTACCTTGCTGCGCGATGCCGACCATGACGGTGTGGCAGAAACTCGTACGGTGTTCCTGGAGAACCTCAACTCGCCGTTTGGCATGGCCTTGGTGGGCAACGACCTGTACGTGGCCGATTCGGATAAGTTGCTGCGCTTCCCCTATCAGCCAGGTGAAACCGCGATCACCTCCCCAGGCACCAAGGTGGTGGATTTACCCGGTGGCCCTTTGAACCACCACTGGACCAAAAATGTGGTGGCCAGCCAGGACGGCAGCAAGCTGTACGTGAGCGTCGGCTCCAACAGCAACGTCGGCGAAAACGGCTTGGAAGCCGAACAGGGTCGCGCCGCCATTTGGGAAGTCGACCGCGCCAGCGGCCAACACCGCATTTTTGCCTCCGGCCTGCGCAACCCCAACGGCATGGCCTGGGAACCTCAGAGCGGCAGGCTGTGGACGGCAGTCAACGAGCGCGATGAAATCGGCAGTGACCTGGTGCCGGATTACATCACCTCGGTCAAGGATGGCGGCTTCTACGGCTGGCCTTTCAGTTATTACGGCCAGCATGTAGATGTGCGTGTGACCCCGCAGAACCTGGACATGGTCGCCAAGGCCATCGCTCCCGACTATGCGGTAGGCCCCCATACTGCCTCGCTGGGGTTGACCTTCGCCGAGGGCAGCAAACTGCCGGCCCCCTTCAGTAATGGCGCATTTATCGGCCAGCATGGTTCCTGGAACCGCAAGCCGCACAGTGGCTATAAGGTGATTTTCGTCCCCTTCGAAGGGGGCCAGCCGAAAGGGCAACCGGTGGATGTGCTGACGGGGTTTCTTGATAGCGATGAGAAAGCCATGGGCCGGCCGGTCGGGGTGGTGATAGATCAGCAGGGGGATTTGCTGGTGGCCGATGATGTGGGCAATAAGGTTTGGCGGGTGTCGGCTGTTAAGTAAATAACCACATACCCATGTGGGAGCGGGCTTGCCCGCGATTACGGTGGCCCAGCCAATTAAGCCGTTGACTGACACACTGCATTCGCGGGCAAGCCCGCTCCCACATTTTGGAGTTTTATTGATTCAGGGGTTACGCGCCAGATTCCCTGGCAACACGCGCTTGGCACTCAGGTAGGCATTCTGCCAATACGCTTTGGATAGCGTATCCAGCTTCACCGTACCGCCGGTCTGCGGTGCATGCACGAAGCGCCCTTCGCCCACATAGATGCCCGCATGGCTGACCCGCGAACCGCCACCGGTGGCGAAGAACAGCAGATCGCCGGTTTGCAGGTTTTGTTCGCTGACGTCCTGGGCACGCATCACGATCAATTCACGGGTGGTGCGCGGCAATGAGATGCCGGCAGCGTCGCGGAATACAAAGCCGATCAAGCCACTGCAATCGAACCCCGAGTCCGGTGTGTTGCCGCCCCAGCGATATGGCGTGCCGACCAGGCCCAGCGCACGAAAGAGCACGTCTTCGGCAGCAGGCGAGAAATTCTGGGTGGCATAGTTGAACACCGGCTTAGGCTTGACCGCGACGGGCGCGGGCGGCGGTGTACGACTGGCGCAGGCGCTGAGCAGCGCGGCGCAAACAATAAGCATCAGGCGGGCCGAGGTCGACATGTGCAGAACAATCCTGGTCTGGATGCGGCTTTCGCTGCCGAACGTTGAAAACCAGAACGCGCAAGCAAAGCTCGCGCGAACGGATGACAACAATGTCCAGGGATTCTAGCGCTTACACGTCAAACTTCAAGTATCACTTTAACTTTACTTACTAGCGGTAACCGTAGTCGGAGCCATGGCGAGTGCACGCTTGGCTTCGATGAAGGTTTTGCTCCAGTAGCTGTCACCCAGGTTATCGACCCGAACACCACCACTGCGGCGGCTGCTGGAGTGAATAAACTGGTTATCGCCCAAGTAGATACCGGCGTGGCTGACACGACCGCGACCACTGGTACTAAAGAAAAGCAGATCACCGGGCTTGAGGTTGTTTCGCGCGACCAACGGTGCATTCACGTTGATCATCTCGCGCGTAGAGCGCGGCAGATTCATGCCAGCTTCTTCACGAAACAGGTAGCCAATGAACCCACTGCAATCAAAACCGGCTTCCGAGGTGCCGCCGAAACGGTAACGGGTACCGATCAAGGACATGCCGCGCTCAAGGATGCTGTCGGCCAGAAGAGGCAGTTGGTAAGGCTTGCTGTCAGAGAACTCGGCGAGTTCTTTTTCGGTTGCCACCTCTTCTTCATAAACAGAAGCAGACTGTGCAGCAACGAACTTTGCCTGATTTTGAACCTGTGGTTTTTGCTGTTCTGCCACCTGCTGAGGGTGGGAGGCGCAACCAAACAACAGGGTAACGAGTGCGAGAGGCACGAGGGGTGCGAAGCGATTTAGCATGGGCACGACCGTGGCTGATGTGTAAAGAAGCCGAGACTATGCCCTCTATCACATCGATTTGCAAATTCAATCGCGATCTATGTGACTTATCGTTTCGACTATGCCATCTAAGCCGTGATTCCATTTCTCGCTTGAGTTGCGTAGCCCTTCGGGCTCAAACGCAGGTTTTCTGACGCCTTGAAAATGCCGTTACACGGAAAATCAAGACCTTACCAGCCCAAGGTTTCTTTCAGGAAAGGGATCGTCAATTTTCTTTGTGCCTGCAAGGAAGCCTGGTCGAGTTGCTCAAGCAAATCGAACAGCGCGCTCATGCTGCGGGTGCCACGGGTGAGGATAAAGTGCCCGACTTCGTCGGTCAGGTGCAGGCCACGACGGGAAGCGCGCAGTTGCAGCGCACGCAGCTTGTCCTCATCGGATAATGGGCGCATCTGGAAGATCAACGCCAGGGTCAGGCGCGACTTGAGGTCAGCCAGCTTCACCGGCAGTTCACGTGGCGAGGTGGACGCAGCGATCAGCAAGCGCCGGCCGCTGTCGCGCAAGCGGTTGAACAGATGGAACAGCGCCTCTTCCCACTCCGGCTTGCCGGCCACTGCCTGCAGGTCGTCGAGACACACCAGTTCATATTGCTCAAGGTTATCGAAGATGCCGATCCCGCGGTCCATCAATTCGGCCAAGGGCAGGTAGACCGCCGGCTCGCCCGTCTGCTCGAAACGCAGGCATGCGGCCTGCAGCAGGTGGGTACGCCCCACGCCATGCTTGCCCCACAGATAGATCAGGCTTTCAGTCCACCCGGCGTCGGCTTCGCAAAGCCGCTCCACATAGCCGAGTGCAGCGGCATTGGCGCCTGGGTAGTAGTTGATAAAGGTAGCGTCATCACGCAGACGCACACCTAGGGGCAGCTGAATCGGTTTCATGCTGACTGAACGGCTCCCATCGAACCGTTAGTGGCCTCTATGTAAAGTTTGCAAAGTTTATACCCGTGACGCCGGGCGCACAATGCAGCAGACCACAAGCAAAATCAAAGGTTTGCGTTAACCCGGGGGTTTTACGCAGTTTGTTTGACGCACCCCGGCGCCAGAAACAACAAACCCGGCCAGGGCCGGGTTTGTGACACCGCGATTACAACTCGGGCTCATCCACCCCGGTATACACGTCCGAATCCTTGTACAGGTCGTGCACATGGCGCACCAGCACCATGATCACCGCCGCCACCGGCAGCGCCAACAGGATGCCGGTAAAGCCGAACAGCTCGCCACCCGCCAAAATCGCAAAGATCACTGCCACCGGGTGCAGGCCGATCCGATCGCCCACCAGCAGTGGCGTCAGCACCATGCCTTCCAAGGCCTGGCCCACCATGAACACTGCGACAATCCCCAGCATCGGGTACAGGTCGCCGCCGAACTGGAACAGCCCGGCCACCAGCGCCGCACCGATGCCGATCACAAAGCCCATGTACGGCACGATGGCAGCCAAGCCCGCGATCAAGCCGATCAACAGCCCCAGCTCCAGGCCGATCGCCATCAGGCCAGCAGCGTAAATCACCCCCAGGGCCAGCATCACCAGCAACTGGCCACGCACGAACGCACCCAATACCTCATGACACTCCGCTGCCAGCGAAACAACACGCTCTTCGCGGTCACGAGGCAGCAGACTGCGGATCTTGGCCATCATGATGTCCCAGTCTCGCAGCAGGTAGAACGCCACCACCGGGATCAGCACCAGGTTGGTCAACCAGCCGATCAGCGCCAGGCTCGACGCAGTCGCCTGGCTGAGCACCACCGTGACGATATCGGTGGTCTTGTCCATATGCTCGCTGATAGCTGCCTTGACCTTGTCGAACTTCCAGAAGCCATCGGCCAGCCCGAACTTGGACTGGGCCCACGGCATGGCCGTGTGCTGCAACCAGTCGAGCATCTGCGGCGCCAGCTCATAGAGGCGAAACAGCTGCTTGGCCAACATCGGCACCAATATCAACACCAGCGCCGTGATGATCAACGTGAACAGCGCAAACACCGTGATCACGCCCCAGGTGCGCGACATGCCGACTTTTTCCAGGCGATCCACCACGGGATCGAACAGATAGGCGAGCAGTAGCGCCACCAGGAACGGCGTCAGGATCGAATGCAGCAAGAACACAAAACCGCACAGCAGGACAATCCCGCCAAGCCACACCCAACGACGCGTATCCGCCATAAACCACTCCATCTGTTTTTTACGCCCTTCTTCTATATAGAAGGAGGAACACTATTTACCAACGAAAACGCAGTTGCGCCTGGGGCTCAGGTGCAACAGCCGGTTGCGTGCCATCGATCACGGCTGGCTGGGCCGGGGCTTCGCCAGCAGGAATTTCCTGCAGCTTGGCCAAGCTCAATTGGGCGCGCAGTTGTTCGGCGCTGCCATTGACGCGATACACGATCCGGGTGCCATCCACTAACTGCGGCTGGCCGCCAAAGGGCTCCAGCAAACGGCCCAGGGCGGCGTAGCGCTCCAGGTTCATGCCTTGCACTTCAAGCAGTTGCTCACTGCTCACCCCTGGCTTGACCGCAAAGCGCGGCGCCAGCTTTTGGCTGACCGCCAGCAATACCGCGTCGGCAAGCGCGGCAGTGTCAGCGCCTTGAGCGGTACCCTCCTCAGCCTTGTCGCCCAGCCACAAGCGCCATTTTGCCTGCCATTGGCTGCCTTCCTGACGCGCATGCACTGCCAGCAACCCATCGGCACCGTAACGCTCGGAGGCTGCGCGCAAAGGCGTGGCGTCCGGGCTTTCAAGGTTCGGCGCGGTGGCGACTACCTGTTCATCCAGGTCTCCCAGCGGCAAGCGCAGCGGCAGACCCCGGTGTTGCGCGGCCCGGCGCAGGGCCTGGGCAACGGCCTGGCCATCGCCGACCAGGCTGCTGCCTTCAGTTGAATCGTTCAGCCACCAACCCAGGATCGATGGCCGGTTGCTGCCCCAGATCGACAGGCCCGCATCACGCAAGGCGCGGTCGGTGCTGACCGGGTCGAAGTCCACTTGCAGGCTTTCTGGCGGGCCGGCGTCGTAGCCGTACTGGCTGATGATTTGTTGCGGGTCTTTGCGGATCGCCGCCAGGCCAGGGCCATCGGCGGCCTTGGCGTCGCCGGTCAGGCGGATCACGAGGGTCTGCACAGCACGCTGGGTGGCTTGGTCGCGCTCTTGGGGCGACTGGCTGCTGACTGGTTCAAGTACTTGATAGAGGCCATTGAGGGTTTCGGCATGACTCGCCAGGCTGGCCAACGACAAGCAGCCTACAAAGAAGAATTTACACAGACGCATGGAAGATTCCCGAACAACAAATTTAGCGGTTGGAACAGACCGCGTGATCTCGGCTTGGCAAGGCTGTGACACAGCGACCGGTAAAACATTCACAAGGTCCCGGTAAGTTTTCATACTGTCATAACGCTAGCGAGCTCAAGGCTATACCTTAATACGCACGATTACCGGCCCGATTTGCATTTTTTTGAACTCATATGCCCTGCCCGTCGGCCCGAGGATGGCCGCTGCCCCTCAAGCCTGATAAAATCGCGCGCCTTCGCAGACCGTCAACGGCAGGGCCCTTTCCAAAAAGCCCCCGCCCGCCCGGTCGTTACCCAGAAATCCCCCCTAAAGGCCTGGATCATGAGCAAGCAACCCTCCCTGAGCTACAAGGACGCCGGTGTAGACATCGACGCCGGTGAAGCATTGGTCGAACGCATCAAGAGCGTCGCCAAGCGCACTGCGCGCCCTGAAGTCATGGGTGGCCTGGGCGGTTTTGGCGCCCTCTGCGAAATCCCGGCCGGCTACAAGCAGCCTGTACTGGTGTCCGGCACCGACGGCGTGGGCACCAAGCTGCGTCTGGCCCTGAACCTGAACAAGCACGACAGCATCGGCATCGATCTGGTCGCCATGTGCGTCAACGACCTGGTGGTGTGCGGCGCCGAGCCGTTGTTCTTCCTCGACTACTACGCCACCGGCAAGCTCAATGTCGAGACCGCGACCCAGGTCGTAACCGGCATCGGTGCTGGCTGCGAACTGTCGGGCTGCTCCCTGGTCGGCGGTGAAACCGCTGAAATGCCAGGCATGTACGAAGGCGAAGACTACGACCTGGCCGGCTTCTGCGTCGGCGTGGTGGAAAAAGCCGAGATCATCGACGGCTCCAAAGTAGCCGCTGGTGACGCCCTGCTCGCCCTTCCATCGTCCGGCCCGCACTCCAACGGCTACTCGCTGATCCGCAAGATCATCGAAGTGTCCGGCGCCGACATCGAGAACATCCAGCTCGACGGCAAGCCACTGACCGACCTGCTGATGGCGCCGACCCGCATCTACGTCAAGCCACTGCTCAAGCTGATCAAGGACACCGGCGCCGTCAAGGCCATGGCCCACATCACCGGTGGCGGCCTGCTGGACAACATCCCGCGCGTACTGCCAAAAGGCGCCCAGGCGATTGTCGACGTAGCCAGCTGGCAGCGCCCGGCTGTCTTCGATTGGCTGCAGGAAAAAGGCAACGTCAACGAAACCGAAATGCACCGCGTGCTCAACTGCGGCGTGGGCATGGTGATCTGCGTTGCGCAGGAACACGTTGAAACCGCACTGAACGTGCTGCGTGAAGCCGGCGAGCAACCTTGGGTCATTGGCCAGATCGCCACTGCCGCCGAAGGCGCAGCCCAGGTTGAACTGAAGAACCTCAAGGCTCACTGATGCCCCAGACCTGTGATGTCGTGGTGCTGCTTTCCGGCACCGGCAGTAACTTGCAGGCCCTGATCGACAGCACGCGCACCGGCGACAGCCCGGTGCGCATCGCTGCGGTGATTTCCAACCGCAGCGACGCCTACGGTCTGCAACGCGCCCGTGACGCGGGTATCGATACTCGCTCCCTGGATCACAAGGCGTTCGACGGTCGCGAGGCCTTCGACAGCGCCTTGATCGAACTGATCGACGCCTTCAACCCCAAACTCGTGGTCCTTGCCGGTTTCATGCGCATCCTCAGCGCAGATTTCGTCCGGCACTACGAAGGACGCCTGCTCAATATCCACCCTTCCCTGCTGCCCAAGTACAAAGGCATGCACACCCACCAGCGCGCCCTCGACGCCGGCGACAGTGAGCATGGCTGCAGCGTGCACTTTGTGACCGAGGAACTCGATGGCGGGCCTCTGGTCGTACAGGCAGTGGTTCCGGTAGAGTCAGGCGACTCGGCGCAGACGCTTGCGCAACGGGTTCATACCCAGGAACACAGGATTTACCCGCTGGCTGTTCGCTGGTTTGCCGAAGGACGGTTGATTCTTGGCGACCAGGGTGCATTATTGGACGGCCAGTTACTCGCGGCCAGCGGCCACTTGATTCGAACCTAGGAGATTTTATGCGTCGCGCCCTGCTTTTCGCTTTTGCGCTGTTCGCTTTGCCTGCCGTACAAGCGGCAGACCTTCACCCCTTCTCCGTCAGCTACACCGCCGACTGGAAACAACTGCCCATGAGCGGTTCGGCTGAACGCAGCCTGAGCAAGAATGGCGACGGTACCTGGACCTTGAATTTCAAGGCCTCGATGATGATTGCCAGCTTGACCGAAACCAGCGTGATCCTGTTCGACAAGGACACCCTGCAACCCAAGAGCTACAGCTTCGAACGCGGCGGCCTGGGCAAGGCGAAGAAGATCAACCTGGACTTCGACCAGAGCGCTAAAAAAGTCACCGGCTTTGAAAACAAAGACCCGGTCAATGTCACTCTCGAAAGCGGCATGCTCGACAAGTCCACCTACCAGCTTGCTCTGCAACGCGATGTTGCCGCCGGCAAGAAGAGCATGAGCTACCGCGTGGTTGAGGGTACTGATACCGATACCTACGACTTCCGCGTGATCGGCTCGGAAAAGGTCCAGACCAAGGTCGGTTCGATCGACGCGATCAAGGTCGAGCGCGTGCGCGACCCGTCGCAGAGCAAGCGCATCACCCAGATGTGGTTTGCCAAGGACCAGGGCGGCATCCTGGTTGCCCTGCGTCAGGTCGAGACTGACGGCAAGGAATACAACATCATGCTGCAGGATGGCACCGTTGACGGTAAGGCTGTCAAAGGCAGCTGATTGCTGATGCACCGGAAAAGAGCCTCGCTGAATGCGGGGCTTTTTTTTGCCTGGGATTTTTAGGGGACGCCACTCCCGCTATCGCATGCAAGCCAGCTCCCACAGTGGAATGCATTCCAAGGTGGGAGCTGGCTTGCCTGCGATAGCGGTGCCGAGGTCAACCTAGCCGACCTGAACATGAAACTTTTGTCATAAAGCCGCTGCGCTGGCGACGCAATGCCTTGGTTTACAAGGCCTGCAGCATTGTTGCGTTCCCCGCAATGAATTATTGCGCGCAAAATCAGTTTACTTAGCAAGCTAACAAATCATATAACAGAGGCCTGCGACGACTTGCCGCAGATCAACCAGAGATTGGAGCAAGCAGATGACTGTAAAAGTAACTGAACGCGACGATGAACATATGTCCCATGAAGCAGTAGGCCACGGGATTCACATCTGGGATGTCCATCAGCAAGACGTATTGGTCGGCATGTTTCACAACGAGAGCGACGCCCACAACTATAAAAACGAGCTCGAAACTCTCGAACTGCAACGCCAGGCAAAAAGCTCCTGAAGCTCTGAAATCATGTGGACGCCCGGCCCACGCAGCCGGGCCGTTTACGAGAAACCGCGCCTTTGGAGCGCGGTTTTTTTGTCAATAATCGCCATAAATTAATGTAACAAAAACACACACAAATAATGATTCTCGATATCATTCGTTCGCTTTTCATTCAGGCTCACGAATCAGGGAATCAATTAGATGCATGGAAATAGCAGCAAGCCAGAAAACGCGTTACTGGAACGCTGGAGCGAAGCACTTGCCACTGCGCAATTTCAGGCCAGCCACGTCAGCCTCCAAGCCCTGATCAATACGCTGGCACCCGCCGCCGAACGTAGCTTCCAACGCCTGATCCAAGCATTGTTTCGTGAAAGCCTGCTGGACTCCAGCACGCTCATTTATGACGAACATGGGCAATGCTCGCTGACACTGCCTTGCCAAGCCCGACTACGTTTCGAACATTTGCGTCCTGGCCGCATGGCAAGCTGGGACCTGCGCGGCGAAGTCATGCTGTTGCGCGAAGGCCAGCCCGAACAGAAAATCCAATTCCCCTCACAATTGTTGACGTTACTTAACGCCAGCCTTGAGTCGCCTGCTGACCGGGAAGTGCTCAACCGCCTCAACGTCGAGATCGACGACAGCTTCATCAACGACACCTTGTGCCTGGCCTTCCATGAGCAATGGACGCTCAAGCTGCATGCGTCCATGGACCCGGTGTATCAAGACAATCTCCTCAGTCATCTCAAGAACAGCCCGAGCGTTATCAACCCGACTTCCGTGCTTGAACAGTGGGGAACATTGGGTCACCCATGGCACCCCAACTACAAGACCAAGCTAGGCCTGAATACCGAGCAAGTCATCGACTACTCGCCGGAATTCGAAGCACGCTTTCCGGTATTGCTGTGCGCGCTGCATCGCCAATTTGCCCATGTCGAAAAGTTGGCCGGTACCGCCGATTACTGGCAGTGGTGGAGCGAGCACTTCCCGCAAGCGGCACAGCAATTGACCGCAGTCCTGCAAGCACAGGGCCTTCAGGCAGGCGATTATCTGCCATTGCCCTCCCACCCTTGGCAGGCACGCCAGGAACTGCCCCAACTGTTCGCCAACGAAATCGGCGACAAACTGCTGGTGCTGACCGATATCGTCGCGTTTACCGCCCACCCCACCATGTCATTCAGAACCGTATTGCCTGAAGGGCGTTGCGATGCGCCTATGGTCAAACTGCCCGTGTCGCTGCGACTGACCAGCGTGCAGCGCACCGTCTCACCGCGCTCGGCGCGCATGGGCCCACGGATCAGCCATTTGCTGCTGGCCATCCTGGAGCGCGAGCCTGCGATTCAGAAAATCCTCAGCATCGTTCCCGAGCGTATCGGTGTGCATTTCAAGCCACAGCCGGCCAATGACGAGCACTCCCGCCACCTGGCGGTGCTCTATCGCGACAATCCCCATAGCCAGCTCCAGCCCGGGGAAATGGCCGTGCCGGTGGGCAGCCTGTTTGCCATTGATCAACACGGCCAGCCGCTGCTGCGCCAATGGGTGCGCCTGAGCCAAGGCAAGGATGACGCGGCGGCCATGCTCGCCTTCTTCCATGAGTACGCGGCGATCAGTGTGCCGGCGCTGCTGGGCATGTATTTGCGCTACGGCGTTGCATTCGAGGCCCATCAGCAGAACTCCTTTATGGTCATGGCCGCAGACGGGCAATTGAGCCGCCTGCTGTTACGCGATTTCGGCGATATCCGTATCGACCGCAAAACCTTGCACGCCCACGGCCTGGACATTGAACTGCACGACCCGAAGATGACGCTGTACGACGACGCAGGTTTCGTAAGGGACAAGCTGCTGCACACCGTATTCATGTGCCATCTGGGCGAGCTCATCCTGCTTGCCGCGCGCCACTTCGACATCCCCCAGGCGCTGCTCTGGAATGAACTGTCGGCTCAGGTCAGCCAGTGTTTTGACGACCTGCGCTCGCAGGTTGATCCGCAGCGCTGGGCCACCGAGCGCGAAGCACTGCTGGAGCACGCGTGGCCGGCCAAGTCGTTCATGCGCATGCGTCTGCTGGAGAGTCATGCCGATATCGTAGGGCGCCTGCCCAACCCGTTGAGCGCGGCCGCCAATGCCGACTAACAACACAGCGCTGCGGCTGCTGGTGGTGATTCAGTTGGTGTCGATGGGGGCGATGGAAATGAGCGGACCGTTCTGGCCGCTGCAAATCCAGACGCTGTTGGGCGTTGCCAATGCTCAGTACACCGGCCTGCTGTCTTCGCTGGTGTATGCCGGGCCGATGATGGCAGCGATGATCCTCACGCCCATGTGGGGGAAGCTGGGCGACCGTACCGGCCATAAGCCCATGATCATCCGCGCGTTGCTGGCACTGGCGGTGTGTCAGGCGCTGGCTGCGATAACGCCTGATCCGTGGTGGCTGGTGGTCATCCGCGTGGTGCAAGGTGCGTTGGCCGGCTTCATTGCAGCTGCCCAAGCCTACGCACTGGCCTGCTGCGGCGACGGCGGACGGGGTCACATTCTTGCCAGGCTGCAATCAGCCACTGCCGTAGGCTCCCTGGCCGGGCCGGTATTGGGCGGCTGGCTCATGGACATATCCGGTTTCGCATTGCTGTGCTACAGCGCCACCGCCGTCTGCCTGTTGTGCGCGATAATCAGCGCGTTCTTGCCCAGCGACTCACCACGATCCAGACCTGCCCGCCCATCGAAGCCTGTCGCACTGCCCAAAGGCTGGCTTGGCGCGATGTTGGGAATCATCGTATTGATCCAGGCAGCCAGGATGATGCCGCAACCGTTTTACGCTTTATATGTTGCCGAGGTTTTGCAGGCGCCCGCGTGGCTGATCGGCGCCAGCTATGGCGCCAGCGCCTTGACCCTGGCACTGTCTGCGCCGTTATGGGGCCGCCTGTTCGATCGACATCAGCCAGCACATACGCTGCGCATCATCGAATGGGTCACCTGGGCCTGCGCCCTCACGCTGGCCTGCACGGCGCTGGCCAGTGAATGGTTGGGGTTCATCGCCAGCCGGTTGCTGTGGGGCGTGTGGCAGGGAGCTTTGCTGCCCGTGGCCTACACGCTGATCGCCAATACCGTCGCGTCCAGCCAGCAGGGTTTTGCCCTGGGCATGGGTAACAGCGCCGCCAAAGCAGGTGCGCTGTGCGGCGCCTTGATAGGCGGTATCGGCATGGGGTGGGTGGGCCTGGCGCACAGCTTCTGGCTGGTCGCACTGACCTATGCATTGGCCGCAGTGAGTATCCGCGCGATCCGTTCATATACGCGAGCGCCTGAGACACCCGATTTTTCTGTCAATACTTCTAATAACTCTGAGACAAACCATGAATAAATCGCAATTGGCCGTTCTGCTGCCGCTTCTCGGCTCGATGAGTGCGCCCGCCTGGGCCGATCAGACAGAACAGACACAGGCAGCCCCGACCAGCCTGCAATTACAGGCAACAGTCGTATCGGCCACGCGCAGCGAAACCAGCATTGCGCAGATTCCAGGCTCCGTGCAGGTGATCAATGAAGCGCAAATCCGCCAGCAGACCGGGGCAGGACGTCGGGTCGCCGATATCCTCGGCCAACTGGTGCCTGGCATTGCCCCTTCCAGCGGCGGCATGAGCAACTTCGGCCAGACGCTTCGCGGGCGTAATACCCTGATCCTGATCGATGGGGTTTCACAAAACGCCACGCGCGATAACTTCCGCCAGCTCAACAGCGTGGCACCGGAAAGCATCGAGCGTATCGAAGTGATCTCCGGCGCCAGCAGTGTCTACGGCGCAGGCGCATCGGGCGGCATCATCAACATCATCACCAAACGCAACCAAGGTGAAGACCTGGCGTTCAGCAGCAAGATCGGCATGACCGCCGGTAACAACCTCAGCCACAAGGGGTTCGCTTACCAGGCGTTCCAAAGCGCCACCGGGCGCAAGGGCCCGGTGGACTGGTACCTCTCGGGCAACACCGTGCAGCGCAACGATCAGTTCGACGGTAATGGCAAGCGCATTCCCCAGGACACGTCCCAGGGCAGCAACATGGACACCGATACCTACGACCTGCAAGGTCGCTTCGGCTATGAGCTTGATGACGACAAGAAGATCAGCCTGTCGCTGCAAGACTACAAGGACGAACAAGACACCCGCTACACCAAGAACCCCCGCATCACCAGCAACGCAGTCGCCGTAAAAGGCCTGGACCTAGGCGACCAACCCTACACCCACAACCAGGCGGTCAACCTCAACTACGCCGACAAGGATTTCTACGGCCAGGGCCTGCAGATCGAAAGCTACTGGCGGCGGGCCGACGCCCTGTTCTTTCCAGACCTGTCCCGAGGCCGGGCAGGCGTGTCAGATAACAACAGCGTGCAGGACGTCTACGGCCTGCGTGCGGCGATCGAGACCCAGATGCCGGACATCGGCCCGGCAACGGGCAACCTGGTATGGGGCGCGGACTACGACCATGAAACCTCACGCCAGCGTGGCGACCAATACCGGGTCAATGGCCTGACCTACACGAAAACCGGTACCACGTTCGAACTGGGTCCAGATATCGAGACCACCACCAAAGCCATCTTTGGCCAGCTCTCCTACGACATCGACAACTGGACCTTGCGCGGTGGCGTACGTCGCGAATGGATTGAGAGTAAAGTCTCCGACAGCATCGCGTATGGCGAAATCGTCCAGACCGGCAACCGCGCGACACTGCCCGGTGGCACGCTCAAATACGATGACACGCTGTATAACCTCGGTGCGGTGTACCACCTGACCGACAACCAGGATGTGTTCGTCAACTTCAGCCAGGGCTTTTCCCTACCGGATATCCAGCGCTTCCTGCGTGACGTGAACAGCAAATACGATATCCAGGACCTCAATGCCCAGGCCTTGAAAGTCGATAGTTACGAGCTGGGCTGGCGTGGCGACTGGGACAAGTGGCAGGCCAGTGTCACCGCGTACGAAAACACCTCGGATGTCACGCAGTTCTATGATGCCAATGATCGTGTGCTGCGCCTGATCAATCAGAAAGAACGCGTACGTGGCGTCGAAACCGGCCTGACCTATAACATCAGCGACCAATGGTCCGTCGGCGGTACTTACGCTTACGCCAAAGGCGAGACCCAGCAGAACGGCAAGTGGATCGACCTGCCTGCCACCCGCATCTCCCCCGCCAAGACCACAGCCTTTGTAGGCTATGAGCGTGACGACTACAGCCTGCGCTTGCAGGGTATGCGCCTGGCCAATTATGACGCGGCGGCCAAAGACAACAACGGCCGCGATATCCAGGGCTACACCCTGGTCGACTTGCTGGGCTCGGTAAGGCTACCGGTAGGCCGCCTCGAAGGTGCGGTGTACAACCTCACGAACCGCAACTACCAGAACATGTTCGCCCAGGCCAACGCCCGCGCACCGTACCCGAATGCCGAAGGTCGTACCTTCAGCCTGAGTTACGCAGTGGATTGGTAACAGGCTGCACGCTTAAAACACAAACCCCGCCGTTTGGCGGGGTTTGTCGTTTCTAGCGGCTTACCACATCAGATCATCAGGGATCTGGTAAGCGGCGTACGGATCGTCTTCATCCGGCACCTGGCTTTCGGTGAGGATGTTGAGCTGCACGATACGCTCCGGAGCACGCTCCTGGATTTTGAGCGCCGCTTCGCGCGGGATCACCTCGTAGCCGCCACCGTGGTGCACGATCGCCAGGGAGCCGTTGCTCAGCTTGTTGCGCATCAGCGTGTTGACCGACAGGCGCTTGACCTTCTTGTCATCGACGAAGTTGTAGTAGTCCTCGGTGGTCAGCTTGGGCAGGCGCGAGGTCTCGATCAGTTGCTTGACCTGGGCGGTACGCGCCTTGGCCTCGGCTTTTTCCTGCTGCTGACGGTTCAGCTCCTGGTCACGCTTGACCTTCTCGGCGTGTGCCTCAGCGGCCAGGCGCGCCTGAGTATCATCGACTTCGGCCTGGCCCTTGTGGACCAGGCGCTGCTGTTTCTGCTTCTCTTTGCCGACCTGTTTGGCCTGCTTTTGGTTGACCAGACCTGCTTTGAGCAACTGGTCGCGAAGGGAAAGGCTCATGGTGCTTACTCACTTAGGCAGCTGCTCAACCGCAGCTGGACACATTCTTTTCCTGGCATTTGGCTTCGCCCCACAGGGCGTCCAACTCTTCGAGGGTGCAATCTTCTATGGGTTGGTGCGTATCGCGCAATGCCTGTTCGATAAATCGGAAACGTCGTTCGAACTTGGCATTGGCACCGCGCAAGGCGGTTTCCGGGTCGACCTTGAGGTGACGGGCCAGGTTGACCGCGGCAAACAGCAGGTCGCCGACTTCATCGGCGATGGCTGCCGAGTCGTTATCGGCCATGGCTTCGAGCACTTCGTCCAACTCTTCGCGCACGTTATCCACCACCGGCAACGCGGACGGCCAGTCGAAACCGACCTGGCTGGCGCGCTTTTGTAATTTGGCCGCACGGGATAACGACGGTAAGGCGGTGGGCACATCATCGAGCAGGGAGAGTTGCTCGGGAGCGTCGGACTTTTCTGCGCGCTCCTCAGCTTTGATCTGCTCCCAGCGTTCCTTGACCTGTTCTTCGCTCAACTGCGGGATATCCAGCGGTGCGTACAGGTCGCCGGTTGGGAACACGTGAGGATGCCGGCGAATCAACTTACGGGTGATGCCGTCGATCACGCCGGCAAATTCGAAGCGCCCTTCTTCCCGCGCCAGTTGGCTGTAATACACCACTTGGAACAGCAGGTCGCCCAACTCACCTTGCAGGTGATCGAAATCGCCGCGCTCGATGGCGTCGGCCACTTCATAGGCCTCCTCCAGCGTGTGCGGGACGATGGTCGCGTAGGTTTGCTTGATGTCCCACGGGCAGCCGTATTGCGGGTCGCGCAGGCGGCTCATCAGGTGCAGCAGGTCTTCGAGTGAATACATCGTATCTCTTTCCGCTGAAAATCCAATGTGGGAGCTGGCTTGCCTGCGATGCTCGCGACTCGGTGCTTCAGTTAAACCGAGGTGATGCTATCGCAGGCAAGCCAGCTCCCACATGAAGCAGCTAACACAATTCAGTTCGCGCCCATCCAGCTATTCATGGGGTGCGGTTGCGCCGGGTTTCGATGATGTTCGGCAACTGGGAAATCCGCCCCAGCAACCGTCCCAGTGCGTCCAACCCCGGAATCTCGATGGTCAGGGACATCAACGCAGTGTTGTCTTCCTTGTTCGAACGGGTGTTGACCGCCAGCACGTTGATCCGCTCGTTGAGCAGCACTTGCGAGACGTCACGCAGCAAGCCGGAACGGTCGTAGGCACGGATGATAATGTCCACCGGATACGTGAGCACCGGCACCGGCCCCCAGCTGACCTGGATGATCCGCTCCGGTTCGCGCCCGCCCAACTGCAGCACCGAGGCGCAGTCCTGGCGGTGAATGCTCACGCCACGGCCCTGGGTGATGTAGCCGACAATGGCGTCGCCCGGCAACGGCTGGCAGCAGCCGGCCATTTGCGTCATCAGGTTGCCCACGCCCTGGATCTGGATATCGCCACGCTTGCCCGGCTTGTAGCCAGTGGCTTTGCGCGGGATCAGCTCCAGCTGTTCGTTGCCGCGCTCAGGCTCGACCAGTTGCTGGGCCAGGTTGACCAGTTGCGCCAGGCGCAGGTCGCCCGCGCCGAGGGCGGCAAACATGTCTTCGGCGATCTTCATGTTGGCCTTTTCGGCCAGCTTGTCGAAGTCCACCTGAGGCAGGCCCAGGCGCGCCAGTTCGCGTTCAAGCAAGGTCTTGCCGGCGGCGACGTTCTGGTCACGCGCCTGTAGCTTGAACCAGTGGACGATCTTCGCCCGCGCCCGCGAAGTGGTGATGTAACCCAAGTTCGGGTTCAGCCAGTCGCGGCTCGGCGTACCGTGCTTGCTGGTGATGATCTCGACCTGTTCACCGGTTTGCAGGCTGTAGTTGAGCGGCACGATGCGCCCGTTGATCTTGGCGCCGCGGCAGTTATGCCCGATTTCGGTGTGCACGCGGTAGGCAAAGTCCAGCGGCGTGGCGCCCTTGGGCAAGTCGATGGCGTGGCCGTCAGGCGTGAAGATATAGACCCGGTCCGGCTCGATATCCACCCGCAGTTGCTCGGCCAGGCCGCCGATGTCGCCGAGTTCTTCGTGCCATTCCAGCACTTGGCGCAGCCAGGAGATCTTCTCTTCGTACTGGTTGGACCCGGCCTTGACGTCGGTGCCCTTGTAGCGCCAGTGCGCGCACACCCCCAGCTCGGCCTCTTCGTGCATGGCGTGGGTGCGGATCTGCACTTCCAGCACCTTGCCTTCAGGGCCGATCACGGCAGTGTGCAGCGAGCGGTAGCCGTTTTCCTTGGGGTTGGCGATATAGTCGTCAAATTCCTTGGGAATGTGCCGCCACAGGGTGTGGACGATACCCAGCGCGGTGTAGCAGTCGCGCATTTCCGGCACCAGCACGCGCACCGCACGCACGTCGTAGATCTGGCTGAAGGCCAGGCCCTTGCGCTGCATTTTGCGCCAGATGGAATAGATGTGCTTGGCGCGGCCGCTGATGTCCGCGTCCACGCCGGTGGCCTGCAGCTCCGAACGCAACTGGCCCATCACGTCGCTGATAAAGCGCTCGCGGTCCAGGCGCCGCTCATGCAGCAGCGTGGCGATCTGTTTGTACTGGTCAGGTTCCAGGTAGCGGAAGGACAAATCCTCCAGCTCCCACTTGATATGGCCGATGCCCAGGCGATGGGCCAGCGGCGCGTAGATGTCGAAGACTTCGCGGGCCACACGGTTGCGCTTTTCGTCATCGGCGGTCTTTACCGCACGGATCGCGCAGGTACGCTCGGCCAGCTTGATCAGGGCGACGCGTACGTCGTCGACCATCGCTACCAGCATTTTGCGCAGGTTCTCTACCTGGCCCTGGGTGCCCAGCACCATCGACTGCCGCGGGCTGAGGCTGGCGCTAATGGCCGCCATGCGCAGCACGCCGTCGATCAGCTTGGCCACCACCGAACCGAAACGCTGGCCAACGGTGGCCAACGGAATATGCCCTTCGCGTACGCCGCGATAGAGCACGGCGGCGATCAGCGAATCCTGGTCCAGCTTGAGATCGGCCAGGATCTCGGCGATTTCCAGGCCAGTGCGAAAACTTGAAGTGCCTTCGGCCCACAGGTTCTTGGCCGCATTGTCTTGCTGTTCAGACTCACGAGCGAACTCGCAGGCTGCTTTCAAGGCTTCACGGTCCAGTGCCGGGTCGACACTGACGGCATGATCCAGCCATGCCTCGAGATTGATACTGCCGTCGGTGTTGATCGGCTGGTGTGCTCTCACCTGTACCATCTTGCTTACCTTCCCTACGACGCACCTTCGATGCGCCAAAATCATCGCCGACTTTACTGCGAGCTCCGTGGCAGTGTTCAGGCCCTGGAGAACGCAGGCCAGTCGGATTAAACGGGCATCCTAGCCCGCTTCAAATAACGCCATGGCCTCGACATGCGCGGTCTGCGGAAACATGTCGAGGATCCCGGCACGCTTTAGCCGGTAGCCTTGCTTGACCAACTCAACCGTGTCCCGCGCCAGCGTGGCTGGGTTGCAGGACACATACACCAGGCGCTTGGCCCCCAAGGCGGCGAGTTTGCGCACAACCTCCAGGGCACCATCGCGGGGTGGGTCCAAGAGTACCGCAGAAAAGCCCTGTTTGGCCCATTCTGCGTCGGTCAAAGGCTGGGACAAATCGGCCTGAAAAAACTGTGCGTTATGCAAATGGTTGCTGACGGCATTGAGGGCCGCACGGTCCACCATGGCCTGTACGCCCTCCACCGCCACCACTTCGCGTACGTGGCGAGCCAGTGGCAGGGCGAAATTGCCCAGGCCGCAAAACAGGTCCAGTACCCGTTCGTCGGCTTGTGGCGCCAGCCATTGCAGGGCTTGGGCGACCATCGCCTGGTTGACCCCGGCGTTGACCTGCACAAAGTCGCCCGGACGGTACGCCAGCTCCAGATCCCACGCCTCCAAACGGAAGCCCAGGGCCTGACCCGGCTCGACGGACTCCGGCTGCCCTTCCCCGTGCAGCCACAATTGGGCGTCATGGAAGGTGCAGAATTCCTTGAGGATCTGCAGGTCAGCCTCGGACAACGGCGCCATATGCCGCAGCAACACGGCGATGGACGAACCGCTGAACAACTCGACATGCCCCAACGCCTGCGGTTTGCTCAAGCGACGCAGCATCGCTGGCAAACGCTGCATGATCGGTTGCAAGGCCTGTACCAGCACCGGGCAATCATCGATAGCGACGATGTCCTGACTGGCCACGGCGCGAAAACCCACTTCGAGTTGCTTCGCCTTGGCGTCCCAACGCACGGCTACGCGGGCGCGGCGCCGATAACCGAACTCCGGCCCGCTCAACGGCGCGGCCCACTCTTGCGGTTCGACACCTGCCACCCGCGACAGTTGCTCGGCGAGCATGCGCTGTTTCAGGGCAAGTTGCTGGTCATGAGGCAGATGCTGCACGCTGCAGCCGCCACAGCGGCCAACATGAGCGCAGGGCGCAGGGCGCCGCAGCTCACTCGCCTGGAACACCCGCTCGGTGCGCGCCTCGACCACTTTGCCATGGGCGCCCAACACCCGTGCTTCCACCTCTTCGCCGGCCAACGCACCAGTCACAAACCAGGTGCGGCCTTCAAAGAACACGATGCCTCGGCCATCATTGGCCAGGCGCTCGATGGTCAGGCGTTGTTTCTTGCCCACCGGGATCTGCGGGGCCCGGCTGCCGCCCGTTGGCTGGAAGCGCAAGCCTCTCTCGTGCTTGGCCATCAGTTGGGTTCGTCGAAAATGCCGGTCGACAGGTAACGGTCGCCTCGGTCACAGATGATCGCGACGATCACCGCGTTTTCCACTTCTTTGGACAAGCGCAACATACCGGCCACGGCGCCACCGGAGGACACGCCGCAGAAGATGCCTTCTTCACGGGCCAGGCGGCGCGTGGTGTCTTCGGCTTCGCGCTGGGCCATGTCGATGATGCGGTCTACCCGCGTGGCGTTGTAGATCTTCGGCAAATATTCTTCGGGCCAACGACGAATACCCGGGATGGCCGCGCCTTCCATCGGTTGCAGGCCGACGATCTGAATCGCTGGGTTCTGCTCCTTGAGGTAGCGCGAGTTGCCCATGATGGTACCGGTGGTGCCCATGGAGCTGACGAAGTGGGTGATGGTGCCCTGGGTCTGGCGCCAGATCTCCGGGCCGGTGCTGGTGTAGTGCGCCTCGGGGTTGTCGCCGTTGGCGAACTGATCGAGCACCACGCCACGGCCTTCGGCGGCCATGCGCTCGGCAAGATCGCGGGCGCCTTCCATGCCTTCTTCCTGAGTCACCAGGATCAGTTGGGCACCATAGGCGGTCATCGCCGCCTTGCGCTCGGCACTGCCGTTGTCGGGCATGATCAGCACCATCTTGTAACCCTTGATCGCTGCGGCCATGGCCAGGGCGATCCCGGTGTTACCGGAGGTGGCTTCGATCAGGGTGTCGCCGGGTTTGATCTGCCCACGCAACTCGGCGCGGGCGATCATCGACAGTGCCGGGCGGTCTTTGACGGAGCCGGCCGGGTTGTTGCCCTCGAGTTTGAGCAACAGGGTATTGCTGGTTTCACCCGCCATGCGTTGCAAGCGGACCAGGGGCGTGTTGCCGACACAATCGGCGATTGTTGGGTACTGCAAGGTCATGGCGTATTCGCAATCCAGACTGCGGGGCGCACATCATACCGGGAAAGGCCGGCGGGCCATATCACGCAAAGTGTGGTGCTTATGGCTTAAAGGCATAAGCCGGGTTTATGTCGGGTCGCCATGGTTGCGCTGGAATACTTCATCGCCCATCGCAGCAATCTGCCCTTCGATCAGCGCTTCAAAGGGTTTGAGCAGTGGCTCAAACGACGTCGGCGCTTCCAATACCTGCAACGCTTGCGTGATTGCTTCGACCGTCGACAAGGCGCCAGGCCCCGGCGCCTTGCGCAAGCGATAGCGGGAAACGCCGCCTTCGGCCAATGTCACCCGGGGCAACGCCGCCAGCAAGGGGTTGAGGTGCAGCAGTTTGCGCGCCTTGCGCCAGGTGCCATCGGGAACCACCAACAGCAGTGGCTGATCGTCAGGTGCGTAGGCGTGCAGCGGCTCGGCTTCATCCGCCGGAAACAACAGGCGTGCCCGATAGCCAGGCGGGTTCAATAGCGTCGCCAGGTCATCAAACACCTCCCCCACCACCAACTGCGCGTTGTTCAGGCCCAACGCCGCCAGCCGCGCAGTATTGAGCGCATGGCCGACCTCGCTCGGGTGCTGCAACACCAACACGCGGGTGCGGCTGTCGAGGTGGGGGATCAGCGCACACAGGCAGTGCGTGGTCGGGCGCAGGCAGCGCGGGCAATGGGGTCGGGACATGGTGTGTTCAGGCCTGGTTGAGCTGGGTCTTGAGCAAATCGCGGAAGGTCTGGATCAGGGGCTCGCGGCTGCGGCCACGGCGCATGATCAGCGAAAACGGCGCCTGGTAGCCGAAGGTGGCCGGCAGCAAAACGCGCAGGTCGCCCTTGTCAGCCCAGGCCTGGGCGTAGTGTTCGGGCAGGTAGCCAATATAAGCGCCCGACAGCACCAGAATCAGTTGCGCCTCCATACTTTCCACCGTGGCAGCGCTGTGCTTGAAGCCGTGGCGCGCCAGCTCGGCCTGGCTCCAGTAACCTCGCCCGACCATGCGTTGCTGGGTGATCACTTGTTCCGGGATGCGCCGCTCGTTGAACAATGGGTGCCGGTTGCTGCAATACAACCAGTGCTGTTCGCGGTACAGCGGCATGTAGACCAGCCCGCTCATGCGGTTGGAGAACGCACCGATGGCCAGGTCCAGGCGATTGTCCTGGACCCCCAGTTGCAATTCGTAGGGGCTCATCACCGACAGGTGTAAATGCACCGCCGGGTGCTCCAGGCTGTAGGCGCCAATCACTTCGGCGAACGGCAAGGCCTTGTCGCTGACGGTGGAGTCGAGCACCCCGAGCTTGAGGGTGCCGCGCAATTCGCCTTTCAACGCAGCGGCGTATTGCTCGAAACCTTCGAGTTCGCCCAACAGGCGCAGGGTTTCCTGATGAAACAGCTCGCCCTTGCTGGTCAGGCTGAAGCCGCCACGGCCACGATGGCACAGCACCAGGCCCAAGGCTGACTCGAGTTGGCTCATGTAGGTGCTGATGGCCGACGTCGACAGGTTGAGCTCGTGCTGGGCGTTGGCAAACCCTTGGTGGCGCACGACGCTGACGAAGATGCGCAGGAGTTTCAGGTCGGGCAAGGCGTTGGCCATGGGGGCTCCAATGAAGCGTGACGCAGAGCATCACAGGATGCATCCCCACGCAGAGCGTGGGAACGATCAACTGTAGGAGCGAGCTTGCTCGCGAAAAACCTGAGAACGCCGCGTACATTCCGGATGTGCGCATCATCGTTGACGTTTTTCGCGAGCAAGCTCGCTCCTACAGAGACCATGGAGTTTACCCCAGGCTTTAGTTTAGAAAAATCTGAACTAAGTATTTGCCTCTGCCGATTCTTCCTAAGCCAGGCTTTTCGCAGAATCGGCCATCAATAAACAAAACAACGATGAGGCAATCCCGTGGACAAGATTTTCCACCAACCACTGGGCGGCAACGAAATGCCGCGCTTCGCCGGCATCGCCACCATGATGCGCCTTCCCCACCTGCAAACCGCCAAGGGCCTGGACGCCGCCTTCGTCGGCGTGCCTCTGGATATCGGCACCTCGCTGCGCGCCGGTACGCGCTTCGGCCCACGGGAAATCCGTGCCGAGTCGGTGATGATCCGCCCCTATAACATGGCCACCGGCGCTGCCCCCTTCGACTCATTGTCGGTGGCCGATATCGGCGACGTGGCGATCAATACCTTTAACCTGCTCGACGCGGTGCGCATCATCGAAGAAGCCTACGACGAGATCCTCGAGCACAACGTCATCCCCCTGACCCTGGGTGGCGACCACACCATCACCCTGCCGATCCTGCGGGCGATCCACAAAAAACATGGCAAGGTCGGGCTGGTGCACATCGACGCCCACGCCGACGTCAACGACCATATGTTCGGCGAGAAAATTGCCCACGGCACCACCTTCCGCCGCGCCGTGGAAGAGGGCTTGCTCGATTGCGACCGCGTGGTGCAGATCGGCCTGCGCGCCCAGGGGTATACCGCCGAAGACTTCAACTGGAGCCGCAAGCAAGGCTTCCGTGTGGTCCAGGCCGAAGAATGCTGGCATCACTCCCTCGCGCCGCTGATGGCCGAAGTGCGGGAAAAAGTCGGCGGCGGCCCGGTGTATCTGAGCTTTGACATCGACGGCATCGACCCCGCCTGGGCGCCCGGCACCGGCACCCCTGAAATCGGCGGGCTGACCACCATCCAGGCCATCGAAATCATCCGTGGCTGCCAGGGCCTCGATCTGATTGGTTGCGACCTGGTAGAAGTTTCGCCGCCTTACGACACCACCGGCAATACCTCGTTGCTGGGCGCCAACTTGCTGTACGAGATGCTCTGCGTACTGCCTGGCGTCGCGCATCGCTGATAAGGCGAATGCGCTGAGAACAATAAAAACCGCGTCTTCACACTCAGAACCAAGGGGATCGCACAGATCCCCGACAACGATGTACCTGACTTTCGCTCGCGTGTTTACCGAGCCAGCTGCCGCCTGATCGCCCATAAAAAATATAATCGGAGAACCGCCGTCATGGCTTTGGATTTATTCGTCGTACTCATCTACGCCGCCGGCATGCTGGTGCTCGGCTACTACGGCATGCGTCGCGCCAAAACCCACGAAGACTACCTGGTCGCCGGCCGTAACCTCGGCCCGTCACTGTACATGGGCACCATGGCCGCTACGGTGCTGGGCGGTGCCTCCACCGTCGGCACCGTGCGCCTGGGGTATGTGCATGGTATTTCGGGTTTCTGGCTGTGCGCCGCGCTCGGCGCGGGCATCATTGCCCTGAACCTGTTCCTGGCCAAGCCGCTGTTGAAGCTGAAAATCTTCACCGTCACCCAGGTCCTGGAAAAACGCTACAACCCCATGGCCCGCCAGGCCAGCGCGGTGATCATGCTGGCCTACGCGCTGATGATCGGCGTGACCTCGATCCTGGCCATTGGCACCGTGCTGCAAGTGCTGTTTGACCTGCCGTTCTGGATGTCGGTACTGGTGGGCGGCGGCGTGGTGGTGGTGTATTCGACCATCGGTGGCATGTGGTCGCTGACCCTCACTGATATTGTGCAATTCGTGATCAAGACCGTCGGCCTGATGTTCATCCTGTTGCCGATCTGCCTGTACCGCGTCGGTGGCTGGGATGAACTGGTGGCCAAACTGCCGGCGTCGAACTTCAGCTTCACCGCTATCGGCTGGGACACGATCATCACCTACTTCATGATCTACTTCTTTGGCATCCTGATCGGCCAGGATATCTGGCAACGGGTCTTCACCGCCCGTGACGAAAAGGTCGCCCAGTACGCAGGCACTTTCGCCGGCTTCTATTGCATCCTGTACGGCCTGGCCTGTGCGCTGATCGGCATGGCTGCCCATGTGCTGATCCCGGACCTGGACAACGTCAACAATGCCTTCGCCGCGATCGTCAAAGCTTCGCTGCCGGACGGCATTCGCGGCCTGGTCATCGCCGCCGCGCTGGCCGCCATGATGTCCACCGCCAGCGCCGGCCTGCTCGCCGCCTCCACTGTGTTGACCGAAGACCTGCTGCCCCGCCTGCGCGGCGGCAAGGCGTCGAGCCTGCGCATCAACCGCCTGTTCACCCTGTTGACCGGCATTGCCGTGCTGGGTATCGCATTGGTGGTGAACGATGTGATCAGCGCCCTGACGCTGGCCTATAACCTGTTGGTGGGCGGTATGTTGGTACCCTTGATCGGCGCGATCTTCTGGAAGCGCGCGACCACCTCGGGCGCAATCACGTCCATGAGCCTGGGCTTTGTGACCGCGCTGGTGTTTATGTTCAAGGATGGGCTGGATGCAAACACGCCGATCTACTACAGCCTGGCAGTGGCGCTGGTGAGCTTTGTACTGGTGAGTTTGCTGTCGCGTCGGCCGGCCAAGGTGGCGGCTGCGGTGGTTTGAGCTATAACAGGGACGGGGATATTTTCTTCAGCGGGCGCGACGTCGGAGGTCGCGCCCGTTTTTTTCGCCTAGTGCAATACAACTGTGGGAGCGGGCTTGCTCGCGAAAACGGTGTGTCATTCAACCTTTCCGTTGGCTGATACACCGCTTTCGCGAGCAAGCCCGCTCCCACATTCTTTAGCGGCGACGGGGCCGACGTTGCTCGTCATCCGTGCGAATCGGCACCGGTTGCAGCGGAGGCTCGATCAAGCCCAACGCAACGCCAAGGTCGTGGAGCCAGTTTTGGATTTTCTCTTTCATGATTGCCCCCTTTGAGGGTAGTGCTGGCCGGCGTGAGTTCTGTCGCCGTTTCCTACAGTGATAGTAGCCCTAAGTCCTAGGTAATGCTTGAAGGAAACCACAACGAACTATTACTGAATTGATCCGAATCCTGACGGATCGTTCAAGCAATCGCGCGAGTGTCTTGCACGCACAGTGGGTTGCCGTCTTGCTGCAGGTCGATCCATGCATTGAGGTTAGCGCCGAGCATACCCTTTCGCCACATCAGCCAGGTGGTCGCAGTGGCAAAAGGCCCGGTCAGCGGATGAACGGACACGCTGTCCTTGCCGGGAAGGCTTGCGAGCATGGATTCAGACATCAACGCCACGCCGGAACCTGCGATCACGCAAGCGAGCATGCCTTGGTAGGACTCGATCTCGATCGCCCGCCCCATCGCCACTCGCTCATGGGAAAACCAGGTTTCCAGGCGCGTGCGGTAGGCGCAACTGCGCCGGAACGTGAACACCGCACGGCCCGCCACATCCTGGGGGCCACGCACCGGCGGATGATCGGCCTCGCAAATCAGCACCAGGCGCTCTTCGCACAGCGGTACGCCATCCAGGGTGGCGATGGTCAGCGGGCCGTCGACGAAGGCTGCGTCCAGGCGCCCGGTAATCAGCCCTTCCAGCAACTCCCCACTGGGTGCCGACTGCACCTGAAGGTTCACCATGGGGTAAGTCTTGTGATAGCGCGCCAGCAGCTTCGGCAAATGAACTGCGGCGGTGCTGTACATGCTGCCCAATACGAAATCACCGGCCGGTTGCCCGCCTTGTACGGCGCCGTGTGCTTCATCATGCAGCGCCAGCAGGCGAGTGCTGTAGTCCAGCAGTACCTTGCCCGCCGGAGAAAGCTGCAAACGCTGGCGCTCGCGCACGAACAGGTCGACACCCAATTGCTCTTCCATTTGTTTAAGCCGGGTCGACAGGTTGGACGGCACGCGGTGCAGGCGCTCGGCGGCACGGGTAATGGAGCCCTCTTCCGCCACAGCCTGGAAAATGCGCAATTGACTGAACTCCATTACTTTCTCCAAAACTGAACAAGTTACTCACTATTATTCAATTTTACAGAAAGTCAATCCGTCTTAGCCTGCAAGGCATTCGCTTCTTTGCAGGAAACCTGAACATGTCCCCGCTGATTCGTTTACTCGCCAGCTCCGTCGCCCTGATGATGGCCATGGGCATTGGCCGCTTCGCCCTGACTCCGCAAATGCCGCATTTGCTCAGTGAAGGCCAGATCGACCTGACCGGCGCCGGCCTGCTCGCTGCCGCCAATTACCTGGGTTATTTCGTCGGCGCGGTGGACTCGATCTTTGCCCGTAGCCATCAGCATGTGCGCGGGCGCCTCTACGGCGGGTTGTGGCTGTGCGTATTGCTGACCCTGGCGTCCTACTGGGCTAACGGGTTCTGGCCGCACTTGTTGCTGCGCTTTGGCGCCGGGGTCGCCAGTGCCTGGGCCCTGGTGATGATTACCAGCCTGAGCCAGCCACTGGCGATTGCCGCCGGCCGCCCGCGCCTGGGTGCGTTGGTGTTTGCAGGGCCGGGGTTGGGGATTGTGCTGACGGGGCTGCTGGCGTTGGTTTCCAACCTATTAGGGCAAAGCTCTGCCACGCTGTGGTTGCTCTACGGGACGGTAGCGCTGGTGATGCTGCTGGCGATCCTGCCGTTTTTACCCAAGCCGGACGTCACTGTTACCCAGGTCTCCAGCGCGGGGAGCAACGGCAGCATCGCGCACCTGTGCTGGATTTATTTCCTGTACGGCCTGGGCTACATCATCCCGGCGACTTTTCTGTCGCAGATGGCCAGCGCTCAATTCAACGGGGCCTGGCAGGCCGATCTGTTCTGGCCCTGCTTTGGCCTGGCGGCCGCGCTGGGAGTGGGGGTGGCCAGCCTGCGCCGCAAGCACCCGAACACCACCCGTCGCTGGCTGATGGCGACTTTATGGCTGCAAGCGACCGGGGTATTTGCCTGCCTGCTGGGCAATGGCTGGGGCTTGGCGCTGGGCGTGTTGCTGTGCGGTGCGCCATTTTTGGCCTGCATGCAGTTGGTGATGGCGCGATTAAGGGAGGTCGCACCCCATGGCTACCAACGCAGCACGGGGCTGCTGACCGCCAGCTTCGCCGTCGGCCAATTGAGCGGGCCACTATTGGCGTCGGTCAGCAGCCACCTCAGTGGCGGCCTGCAACCGGCGTTGGTCGCTGCCGGTACCGGGTTGTTATTAGCCGGTTCAGTACTGATCAACCGCCCTCTACCGCCGCAGCCGATTTGCACACAAGTGGCCAGCGGTGCAGCAAATGGCGGTTAGGCACGTGCCCCACGCCATGTCCATCAGCGCCAACCCGGCGGACCAGCCTTGAAGCGTGGCCCAGTTGCTCAGGTCATAGGTGCCATAGGCCACCAAGCCAAGCAAGGCGCCCAAACGCGCAGCGCGCTGCCAACTGGCGCTGGGCAAGATCACCAACACCACGCAACCGAGGACATACAGGAGATAGAACAATATCGCAGGCAACAGGCGTGGCTGATCAAGCATCAGCGTGCCGAGCAGGGATTTATAGGTGGAGCCCATGAGCACGCCAAGCCAGAGGCCGTCGAGGACCAGGAAGGCGAGCAAGGTGCCGAGGTAGGCAAAAACCGTTCTTTTCGACATGACACAACCCTGTAGGAGCGAGCTTGCTCGCGAAAAACGTACATCCGACGCCACACTGCGCCTGGAATATTTTCGCGAGCAAGCTCGCTCCTACAGGAGAGCAGCCTGTACTCAGCTTAGTTCAATGCGGTCCGCATGAATCACGATCTGCCCTTGCTTGTAGAGCGCACCAATGGCCTTCTTGAAGTTGCCCTTGCTCACGCCGAACAAGTTGCTGATCACCGCCGGGTCGCTTTTGTCGCTGACCGGCAGGGTGCCGTTGTTGTCACGCAACTTGGCGAGGATCTTCGAGTTCAGGCTGGAGGCCGCTTCCTGGCCCACCGGTTGCAGGCTCAGGCTGATGTTGCCATCGGCGCGGATCTCTTTGATGAAACCCTTCTCTTCCTTGCCCGGACGCAGGAACTTGAACACTTCGTTCTTGTGGATCAGGCCCCAGTGCTTGTTGTTGATGATCGCCTTGAAGCCCATGTCGGTGGCTTCGGCCACCAGCAGGTCGACTTCCTGGCCCACCTGGTAGTTGGCTGGCGTCTTGTCCAGGTAACGGTCAAGGCGAGCGGTGGCGGTGATGCGCTTGGTGTGCTTGTCGAGGTAGACGTGCACCACGCAATACTCACCTGCGGTCAGCTGGCGTTTTTCTTCCGAATACGGCAGCAGCAGATCCTTGGGCAAACCCCAATCAAGGAATACGCCAATGCTGTTGACTTCCACAACTTTCAAACTGGCGAATTCACCGACTTGAACTTTGGGTTTTTCGGTGGTGGCGATAAGTTTGTCATCGCTGTCCAGATAAATGAAAACGTTGAGCCAGTCTTCATCTTCACTGGGAATATCTTTAGGGATATACCGATTAGGCAAGAGGATTTCCCCATCTTGCGCACCATCGAGGTACAAACCAAAGTTAGTGTGCTTGACCACTTGCAAGCTGTTGTAGCGCCCGACTAAAGCCATTTCCAATACCCTCATTGCGTGGGCGGCATTCTACCCGAGTTGGGCCCTGCACGCGCGCGCGCCTGAAAAATCGCGGGCTGGCATGGCGTTCCAATGGCAGCGCCCCACTCGTCTGATCGTTCGGTTCACTTTGAGCAGGCCATCAGCGGGCCACCCGGCCTGTGGTTTCCAGCTAAAACAGTAAGTTAGCGCTTTATTTCGGCGTTGAACTTCGGCTATTTCCAGCGCTGGATATTAATCCTGAGGGATATTTGCCAAGCAATTGTCAAGTATTTCCTGTACGATGCCTGGCCAAGTTAATTTTCTACAGGTTAGTGGCCGCCATGCGTGTAAAAGCATCCAACAGCAAAGCAAAGCCAGCTCCCGCCGTTGAAACCAGCGAATCGATCAATAGCCAGATTGCTGCGTTCCTCAAGTCCGGCGGCGAAATCCAGCAAATTGCCAAGGGCGTGAGCGGCCAGACTTTCGGCCCGTCCAAGCAGATCAGCCTGGGCAAGAAGTAATAGTCATACCCTCGCACTGTATCTGGTCCCTAAGCGTCTTGCCTTCAAGGCGCTAGGACTAGAGTTGCAACCCCCTCCTCACACCTTCAATACGCAGCTAATCGACGAACGGGCCTCAACGCCAGGCATTCGCCGGTATCCTTGCACACGTCTAGCACGGGCATCCGCCTGAATCTTTCCGTTACTGCTCCTCGCTTTTCATGGAGTGAAGCATGCTTAAACGCTGTATTTTCGTGGTCAGCCTCCTGGTCGCCAGCCCTTTGGCCCAAGCGCATATCTTCCAGCGTGAACTGGGTGACTTCGACCTGAAATTAGGCACCACCCCCAGCCGCACCATGGCCCAGGGCCTGGTCAAGCCGACCGCCCCTGGCAGCGACTCGTTCCACGGTGGCCTGGACCTTACCCACGACAGCGGCCTGTATTTCGGCCAGTTTTCCCCAAACATGGGCCTGTCGTCGGCCAATAACCTTGAAGTCGACTCCTACATGGGCTTCAAGCGTCCGTTCGACCAGACCCTGGGCTACGAAGTCGGCTTGATCCACTACAGCTACCCCAAGGTCAGCCCCCTCGACAGCCAGGAGTTCTACGGCGGGCTGAACCTGTTGGGCAACCGCTTTGGCGTGTCCTTCAGCAACGACCCCGACCGCCAGGACAGTACCCTGTTTGCCGACCTGGGCGGTACCCAGCCTTTCGGCATCGGCGTCAGCATGAAGTACACCACCCATCAACTGGGCACACCGGTCTCGGTAGAGAACGGCGCCATCAGCAGTTTCAGCGATTGGTCGGTGCAGTTTTCCCGGGCCTGGAAAGGCATTGACCTGGACCTGATCTACAGCGGCTCCAGCCTCAGCGGCAGTGACTGCTCGGCCTACTCCGGACACAACTCGCAATGTGATGGGCTGTTGACCTTGAAGGCCGCGCGGTCGTTTTATTGATGGGCTGAACTGTCGCACCCCGCGCAGGTTCACATGCATTAACGCCCTCCATGCAAGGACCTGCCCATGTTGCGCCGGCTCAAACTCCTGATGGTACTGCTGACCCTGAGCCTGGTGCTCGCCGGCTGCAATCGCGTGGGCCTGGCCTACCGTAACCTCGACGTGATCATCCCCTGGACCCTCAACGACTACCTGGACATGAATGCCGGGCAAAAGAGCTGGTTCAACGACACCCTCAAGGAACACCTGGCCTGGCACTGCACCACGCAATTGCCTGGCTACCTGGACTGGCTCGACCGCCTGCAGCAGATGGTCGACAGTAACCAGGTCACCGACGCCGCATTGCAAACCCGTACTGTCGAAGCCAAACAGGCAATTGCCGAGATTGCTCGGGAAATCACGCCCTCAGCTGTGCAATTGCTGCAAGGCCTGGACGATCAGCAGGTCAAAGACATGAGCGATGCTCTGGCCAAGGACCTGCGCAAGCGCCAGGACGAATACCTCAAGCCACCACTGGCTCAACAAATCAAGGAACGCGCCGAGCGTATGAGCAAGCGCCTGGACGCCTGGATCGGCCCGTTGAGCCCAGGCCAGCAAAACCGCGTCACGGCCTGGTCGGCCGAGTTGGGCGCGCAAAACCAAGCGTGGATCGGCAACCGCGCCCATTGGCAGGCGCAATTTATCGAGGCGCTGCAACAACGCCACAATGCCGATTTCCCGCAGAAAATCCAGCGACTGCTGGTGGACCGCGAAAGCCTGTGGACCTCGCAATACCGCGCCGCCTACGCACAGACCGAAGCCGCCGCGCGCGGCTTGCTCGTGGACGTGATGGCCCAAAGCTCCCCAGCGCAGCGCGTGAAACTCACCCAGAAAATCGACAAGGTCCGCAGCGACTTCCAGGCGCTCAAATGCCTGAAAAGCGCACAGTCTTGATGGATGCTTGCGGTCAGAACCATAGGCGCACGCCAACCACCCAGTGCAGTTGGTTAACGTCTTCGTCTTCGTCCCGTGCGTATTGCGCGGTCTGGCCATAAGTGCGGTTCCAGCTGAGACCGACATAAGGCGCAAACTCGCGCCGAACTTCGTAGCGCAAGCGCAGGCCCAGTTCACTTTCCGCCAAGCCCGAACCAACGCCGCGTTGCGGATCGTTCTGCGCATAGAAGTTGAGTTCGGCGGTCGGCTGCAGGATCAGGCGATTGGTGAGCAGAATGTCGTAGTCACCCTCAAGGCGTGCGGCGGTATGCCCCGATTCGCCGACAAACAACGTGGCTTCGGCCTCGAAGTTGTAGAGCGCCATGCCTTGTAGGCCAAAGGCCGCCCAGCTCTGGCTAGCACCGGGCTTGAAGTCCTGGCGCACGCCGCCGACCACATCCCACCACGGGCTGATTGCGTGCCCCCATAACGCTTGGGCTTCGGCGCTTTCAGTGCGGCCGGCGCTGCGTTCGCCTTCACTGCGTAGCCACAACCGGTCGATGTCACCGCCGACCCAACCCTTGATGTCCCAAGTCTGCGCGTTGCCGTCGCCACCCTGCAATTCCAACTGGTTGACCAGTAGCATCGAGTTGACGCCGCTGTCGTGCACCTGATGCCCTCCCGGCGCGTTGTAGACCGCTGCACGGTCTGCGTCGGTCAGCGCCGGAATCGGCGTACGGCTTTGCGTCAGCGCTGGCGTCGCCGGGCTCATGCCCTGAAATTCATCCTCGGCCGCCAACGCCCATGGGGCGAACCCCAGCGTGGCGAAAGCGATGCAAAGGGACGAGACGCAACGGTTCATGCTCGCTTCCTTATTCATGCACGCGCACCTCGCGGAACATGCCCATTTCCATGTGGTACAGCAGGTGGCAGTGATAGGCCCAGCGCCCCAAGGCATCGGCGGTGACGCGGTAACTGCGACGGGAGCCCGGTGGCATGTCGATGGTGTGTTTGCGCACCAGGAACTGGCCGTTTTCGTCCTCCAGGTCGCTCCATAAGCCATGCAGGTGAATCGGGTGGGCCATCATGGTGTCGTTGACCAGCACCACCCGCACGCGCTCGCCATAAGTCAGTTGCAAGGGCTCGGCATCGGAAAACTTCACGCCATTGAACGACCAGGCGAACTTTTCCATATGCCCGGTGAGATGCAATTCGACGGTGCGGGAGGGGTCGCGGCCATCGGGGTCTTCGAAGGTACTGCGCAGGTCGGCATAGGTGAGCACCCGGCGGCCATTGTGGCGCAGGCCGACTCCAGGGTCGTCCAGCTTGGGCACCGGGTTCATCGCCTGCATGTCTACCAGCGCGTTGTTCTGCTCGCTGGCGGGGTGTTTCTGCATCGCCATCGCGCCCATGGCACTGTGATCCATGCCTTCCATGCCCGGCATATCGGCCATGGCACCGTGGTCCATGCCGCCCATGCCCATGTCCTCCATGGTCAGCCACGGGCGCGGATCAAGCAGTGGAACTGAGGCGGTCGCTCCCATCTGCCGGGCGAGGGTGCCACGGGCATAGCCTGTGCGGTCCATGGACTGAGCAAACAGGGTGTAAGCCTCTGCCACAGGCTCGACCAGCACGTCGTAGGTTTCCGCCACGGCGATACGGAACTCGTCGACACTTACCGGCTTTACCGGCTGACCATCCGCGGCGATGACGGTCATTTTCAACCCTGGAATGCGCACATCAAAATAGGTCATCGCCGAGCCATTGATAAAACGCAGGCGAATCGTTTCCCCCGCCTTGAACACTCCGGTCCAGTTCTGTCCAGGCGGCTGGCCGTTGAGCAAGTAGGTGTAGGTCTCGCCGCTGACGTCCGCAAGGTCGGTGGGGTTCATCTTCATTTGCGCCCACATCAGCCGGTCGGCAGCCGTGGCCGACCAGCCCTGCTTGCCCACATCCCGGATAAAATCGCCCAGGGTGGGTTTGTGCAGGTTGTAGTAATCGGACTGCTTCTTGAGGGTTTTCATCAGGGCGACGGGGTCTTCGTCGGTCCAGTCCGACAGCATCACCACGTAATCGCGCTGGTAGCTATAAGGCTCGGGTTCCTTGGGATCGATAACCAGCGGACCGTACACGCCCTGCTGCTCCTGAAGCCCGGAATGGCTGTGGTACCAGTAGGTGCCGTGCTGCTTGACCTTGAACTGGTAAACGTAAAGGCCGCCCGGTTCGATGCCCTTGAAGCTCAGGCCGGGCACGCCGTCCATGGTCGATGGCAACAGGATGCCGTGCCAGTGGATCGAAGTGGGCTCGCCAAGGCGGTTTTTCACGCGCAGGGTCACGGTGTCGCCCTCCCGCCAGCGTAACAGCGGGCCGGGCAGGCTGCCGTTGACGGTCAACGCGGTGCGCGGTTGGCCTGTCAGGTTGACCGGGGTCTGGTCAATAAACAGGTCAAACTCGCTGCCGGCGAGCACCGTGGGCTGGCCGGGGCTGATCAGTGCCCACACAGGGGGGCGCCAAAGCCCGAGCCCGCCCAACAGGCCGCCTGCGGCCAGGCCTTTGACGAATGTGCGTCTGGAGGTTGTGGAGTGCATGCCGATTCAAGTCCGTGAGTTGAATGGCAGCAGATTAGGAGTCGCCGGCTGTCAGCAACCTTAGCGGCAGATTACCGATTCGACAGGTTCACCCGGCACCCTCAGGGGCGCCGGGGGCATAAGAGGATCAGGCGATCTGGGCTTTTGAGGCCACTTCCGCGAACGTTGCCGGATCAAGCGCATCCGCTTGTTCATCCAACACCTGACGCGGATGATCATTGCCCGGAATCGAACTGTCGATCAGCGCCAGCAATTGCGCCCCCAGCGCCGTCAGGATGAAGTTCTCGCCATTGCCGCCCTCTTCCTCAGGCCGAGACTCAATAAAGCCACGCTTGAACAGCAGCGCCTCGTAGTCGGCAGCGGTCTTCTTCAGCGCGTCCAGGTTGCCAGTGTCCTCGCCGGCCGTCGCCTTCTCGGCCGCTTCCTGTTCGGCGTATTTGCGCGGGGCAAAGCTGCCCTCGCCGTTCTGCACTTCATGCAGCAGACGTTCGATCAGATCCCAATTGTAAGTCGTCATCCTGATTCCTCCTGCAGGCCGATGGAGTTAGCCCGTCTTAGGGAGTGACACGTTCCGGCACGGGCCGTTCAACCAAACGGACGGGCGTCATTTCTCTGAACTTTGCAGAGGTTTGCCACCTCAACTGCACATCACTGCCAAGGAAGTCCGACCATGAAAACCTTGATGAAGCTGACTCTCGCCGCCACGCTGATAAGCGCCCTGCCCGCCTGGGGCTGCACGCCCGAGGAGGCCACGACCAAGCGGGAGGAACTGGCCAAGGAAGTGTCCAAGCTCACCGAGCAGAACCCGACCAAGGCCAAGGAGATGAATGACCAGTTACAGAAGATGGACCTGGATACCGAAAGCGCCGAGTTTCCCGACAAGTGCCAGTTGATCGATGCGCGGCTCAAGGAGCTCAGAGAAGCTGCGGGGAAGCGTTGAGCACAGCGCGACGCTGATGGCGAAAAAAAACCGGACATCGTCCGGTTTTTTTAGGCCCGCCTGCTTATTCGGCAGCCGGTGCTTCTGGCTTGCGGCGCTTGAGCGGCGCCATGCCGTCCTTGCTGACGAGCGACAGGTTGTCGGTCTTCGGCCGGTTGGCGATCTTGCGCTTGGTCGGCGACTTGGCGCCGGTTTTCTTCTTGTCGCCCTTGGCGTCGGTCTTTTTCTTCTTCACGCCAACGGCCTTGCCCGACGCCTTGACCTTCTTCGGCCCGGTGTACGTGCCTTTGACTTCCTTGATGGTGCGGCGCTCGAACGACTGCTTCAGGTAGCGTTCGATGCTCGACATCAGGTTCCAGTCGCCGTGGCAGATCAGCGAGATAGCCAGGCCATCGTTGCCGGCCCGTCCGGTACGGCCGATACGGTGCACGTATTCGTCGCCGCTGCGGGGCATGTCGAAGTTGATCACCAGGTCCAGGCCGTCGACGTCGAGGCCGCGCGCGGCGACGTCGGTGGCCACCAGAATCTTCACGCCGCCCGCCTTGAGACGGTCGATGGCCAGCTTGCGGTCCTTCTGGTCTTTCTCGCCGTGCAGCACGAACGCCTTGTATTCCTGCGCAACCAGGCGCCCGTAGATACGGTCGGCGGCGGCACGGGTGTTGGTGAACACGATGGCCTTCTGGTAGGTCTCGTTGGCCAACAACCAGTTCAGGATCTGTTCTTTGTGCACGTTATGGTCAGCGGTGACGATCTGCTGACGCGTGGTGGCGTTCAGGTCGCTGACGTTGTTGACCTGCAAGTGCTCAGGGTTGTTCAGCACCTTGGCGACCATGTCGCGCAGGGTCGAACCACCGGTGGTGGCGGAGAACAGCATGGTCTGCTGGCGGTTGACGCACTCACCGACCAGACGTTGCACATCATCGGCAAAGCCCATGTCGAGCATGCGGTCGGCTTCGTCGAGCACCAGCACTTCGACTTCCTTGAGGTCGAGGTTGCCAGCGTTGAGCTGCTCGATCATGCGCCCTGGGGTGCCGATCAGGATGTCCGGTACCTTGCGCAACATCGCGGCCTGGACCTTGAAGTCTTCGCCACCGGTAATGATGCCGGACTTGATGAAGGTGAACTGCGAGAAGCGCTCGACTTCCTTCAGGGTCTGCTGGGCCAGCTCGCGGGTCGGCAGCAGGATCAGGGTCTTGATGCTGACGCGCACTTTGGCCGGGCCGATCAGGCGGTTAAGTACCGGCAGGACGAAAGCGGCGGTCTTGCCGCTGCCGGTTTGCGCCGTCACCCGCAGGTCACGCCCTTGCAGCGCGAGCGGGATGGCCGCTGCTTGCACAGGCGTAGGCTCGACAAATTTAAGCTCGGCCACGGCTTTAAGCAGGCGTTCGTGCAGGGCGAATTGGGAAAACACGGGTGCTACCTCGAAGAAATACAAATATCAGCTGCATAGGTTACCGGTTTCGGGCGCCCAAACCGAGTTTCTTTACGCGAACGGGGCTAATCAGCTGCTTTTTTGTCAGCGATTTTGTCCAGAGCGTCAACTTTGTTGCACTTAAATGCTCTAATCGCCCCGTGTTGTCTTACAGAAGAATCGGTTCACGCATGGATATCAAACAGCTCTGGCTCAACGTCCAAGACCTTTGGGGCGCCCTAGATGAACACCCGGTCCTGCATTCCAGCCTCGGCTTGCTGGTGTTGCTGGTGGTGGCATTGGTGGTGGGACGGGTCGCCCGTTACCTCATCCTGCACGCGGTCAAATTGCTCGGCCGGCAGCCGGCCCTGCACTGGCTGAACGACCTGCGGCATAACAAAGTCTTCCATCGCCTGGCGCAAATGACGCCGTCGCTGGTGGTCCAGTTCGGTCTGTACCTGGTGCCGGACCTGAGCAAGACCGCCATCCTGTTCATCGGCAACGTCGCCCTGGCGATCAGCATTCTGTTCATGGTTTTGGCCATGAGTGCCCTGCTCAACGCGCTGCTGGATATCTACGCACGCACCGAACACGCACGCACCCGCTCGATCAAGGGCTATGTGCAATTGGCGAAAATGGTGCTGTTCGTGTTCGGCGCGATCATCATCGTCGCCACCCTGATCGACCGCTCGCCACTGTTGCTGCTCTCAGGCCTGGGTGCGATGTCGGCGGTGATTCTGTTGGTGTACAAGGACACCCTGCTGTCGTTCGTCGCCAGTGTGCAATTGACCAGCAACGACATGCTGCGCGTCGGTGACTGGATCGAAATGCCTCAGGTCGGCGCCGATGGCGATGTGGTGGATATCACGCTGCACACGGTGAAGGTGCAGAACTTCGACAAGACCATCGTCTCCATCCCCACCTGGCGCCTGATGTCCGAGTCGTTCAAGAACTGGCGTGGCATGCAGGCCTCCGGTGGGCGCCGTATCAAGCGCAGCCTGTACATCGACGCCAGCGGCGTACGCTTCCTGAACGATGAGGAAGAAGTGCGCATGACCCAGGTGCACTTGCTCAGCGGCTATATCAGCCGCAAGCAGGCCGAACTCAAGGCCTGGAACGAGGCCCAGGGCCACAGCGCGCAACTGTCGGCCAACCGTCGGCGCATGACCAACCTCGGCACCTTCCGCGCGTACGCCCTGGCGTACCTGCAAAGCCACCCGGACATCCAGCCGAACATGACCTGCATGGTGCGCCAGATGCAAACCACCGCCCAGGGCGTGCCGCTGGAGATCTACTGCTTTACCCGCACCACGGCGTGGGGCGATTACGAGCGGATCCAAGGCGATATCTTCGATTATCTATTGGCAGTGTTGCCGGAGTTCGGGCTGAGCCTGTATCAACAGCCGAGCGGCAACGACCTGCGGGCCGGCGTGCTGCCTGCATTGGCCGGGGCCACTCAGGTACCCGTGGCCGAAACGGCATGAGGTGATGCACGCGGGATTACGGCAATGATGCCGTAATCTCCTTGCGGCACACCTCAAGCACTTCATCGGCCAGGGCGGAATCATCCGGGCACGCCCGCGACAACATGATTGCGCCGATGGCATGGGCCATGCTGTCGAGCATTTTCGCCCGCACGTCTTCTTTTGGCCCGTCATGAGCCGCGTTGTACTTTGCCTCCAGGGCCTGCAGGGTATTTTCCAAACCCTCGGCAAAGGTCGCCTTCAGCGTGTCCGACTGACGGGCGGCATCGGCACACAACGCCGCCAATGTGCATCCGCCGCCGCGATGGTCGCGGTGCTGCCTGGACAGGTAAACCTCGAAAAACTGCTCCACCTCCCTCTCCGCGCTGTCGGCCAGTGACTGCGCCAGGCTGTTAGCGGCTGCTTCCGCCATCAAGTCCGCCTTGGAACCGAAGTGCTTGTAAAAGCCGCCTTGGGTAAAACCGGCCGCAGCCATCAACTCGGCCACGCCCACCCCATCGAAACCCCGCTCGCGAAACAACTCGGAAGCTGTCGCGACGATATGGGCCCGATTGCTCTGTGACTGCGCCTTGGTGATCTTCATGTCTGTGGTCCTGACAGCGTGCGAGATAGGCATATTACTATGATGTCGATCATAATCAAAACCGTTGACAGCTTTGATTATGATCGACATCATAAAACCTCCTCGCACTCACAGAGCATCACACCATGAGTACTTCCAACACCGTTCTGATCACTGGCGCTTCGACCGGCATTGGCGCCGCCTACGCCGAACGCTTTGCCGCACGCGGCCACGACCTCGTACTGGTCGCCCGTGACATCACGCGCCTGGAAGCGCTCGCTGCCCGACTGCGCGAACAGCATGCCGTCAGCATTGATATCCTCCCCGCCGACCTGACCCAGACCGCTGACCTGGCAGCAGTTGAAGCGCGCCTGCGCGAGGACGCCAACATTGGCACCCTGGTCAACAATGCCGGCGCCGCGCAGTCCGGCGGTTTTATCGAACAGTCCACCGACAGCGTCGCGCAGTTGGTCGCCCTCAACACCACTGCACTGGTGCGCCTGGCCAGTGCCATCGCCCCGCGCCTGGCGGCAGCGGGCAACGGCGCTATCATCAACATTGGCTCGGTAGTGGGCCTGGCCCCGGAATTCGGCATGACGGTATACGGCGCGACCAAGGCGTTCGTGCTGTTCCTGTCCCAGGGCATGAGCCTGGAGCTGGCGCCCAAAGGCGTGTACGTGCAAGCCGTGCTGCCCGCCGCCACGCGTACCGAGATCTGGGAGCGGGCGGGCATTGACATCAACACCCTCACGGACGTGATGGAAGTGGGCGATCTGGTGGACGCGGCGTTGGTGGGTTTTGATCGCCGCGAGCCGGTGACCATTCCGCCGTTGCAGGACGGCGCCCGTTGGGACGCGTTGCAGGCTGCGCGGCAAGGCTTGCTGGCACAGATCAAGCAGTCCCAGGTTGCCGAGCGTTACCTGGCCAACGCCTGAACAACCGGTAGCAGGCGTGCTGCGCGCCTGCCCCTTCTCACCGAAGCAACGAGCGTTGAACCATGAAGGCATTTTCCATCGAACGGTACGGCAAACAGCCCGGCCGCCTCACCGAGGCCCCCGCGCCTGTTGTGGGTGAGCATGACGTGCTGGTTCAGGTGCGGGCCAGCAGCGTCAATGTGCTGGATGCAAAGATCGCCAAGGGCGAATTCAAACTGATCCTGCCCTATGCGTTGCCGTTGACACTGGGCAATGACCTGGCCGGCGTGGTGCTCAGCGTCGGCGCGGCGGTACGACGCTTCAAGCCGGGGGACGAAGTCTACGCTCGCCCGCCCCAGCAACGTATCGGCACCTTCGCCGAGCGGATTGCCGTGCACGAAGACGCACTGGCGCGCAAACCCGACAACATCACCATGGAGCAAGCCGCGGCCCTGCCCCTGGTCGCGCTCACGGCGTGGCAGGTGCTGGTGGAAACCGCGAAGCTGAAGAAAGGCCAGAAAGTGTTCATTCATGCGGGCTCAGGCGGGGTGGGCAGTATCGCCATCCAGTTGGCCAAGCATTTGGGCGCTTTTGTCGCGACCACCACCAGCACCGCCAATGTGGAGTGGGTCAAAGCGTTGGGCGCAGATGTGGTGGTCGACTACAAACAGCAAGCCTTCGAGACCGTGCTGCGGGATTACGATGTGGTGCTGAACAGCCTGGGCCCAGATGCGCTGGCCAAGTCACTGAAGATTCTCAAGCCCGGCGGTCAGCTCATCTCCATCTCCGGCCCACCGACGCCCGCCTTCGCCCGCGCCCAGAACCTGCCCTGGTTATTGGGCCTGGTCATGGGTGTGTTGAGCAGCGGTATCCGCAGGAAAGCGCGCAAGCAAGGCGTGAGCTATGACTTTGTCTTCATGCGGGCCAGTGGCGCGCAACTGGATGAAATCACCACGCTGGTCGAGTCGGGGATTATCCGGCCGGTCATCGACCGAACCTTCCCTTTCGAATCCACAGCCGCGGCCCTGGACTACGTCGAACAAGGCCGTGCCAAAGGCAAAGTGGTGATCACGATGGCGACGGCACCGCCCGGCGCACACCCAGCCGGCTGATCCACACCGCCCCCAGAATCACCAGACCGCCCAGGGCCAGACGGCCCAGAGGTTCGTGCTGGTTCCAGATCAGCAGGTTCAGCAGCAACCCCACCGGCACATGCAGGTTGTTCATCACCGCCAGGGTGCCGCCATTGACCAGGCAGGCGCCCTTGTTCCACCAGTACATGCCCAGCGCGGTACTGACCACTCCGAGGAACACCAGCACGCCCCATTGCAGCGGCGCTTGCGGCAGGAAGTCAGCCTTGGCGAACAGCAGGAACGCCGGCAACACCACCATCAAGGCGCCCAGGTAGAAATAACCGAAACGCCGGAAGTGCGGCTGGTCACTGGGATAACGCGCCACCAGGTGCTTGTACATGACTTGCCCGGCGGCGTAGGTGAAATTGGCCAATTGCAGCAGCAAGAACCCCATCAGGAAATGCGGGGTGATCTGATCGAAACGAATCACCGCCGCACCGCCCACCGCCACCAGGGCCGCCACAAGCGCCCAGGGATTGAAGCGGCGATTAAGCGCGTCCTCGATCAGGGTCACATGCAGCGGCGTGAGGATGGTGAACAGCAGCACTTCCGGCACCGTCAGCACACGAAAGCTCAGGTACAGACATACGTAGGTCACGCCGAACTGCAATGCACCGATCACCAACATGCCGCGCATGAACGCGGGCTCCACCGAGCGCCAGCGCGTCAGCGGAATAAAGATCAGCCCGGCCAGCACCACGCGCACCAGCACCGCAAAGTAACTGTCGACGTGACCGGCGAGGTATTCGCCAATCAAGCTGAAGGAAAATGCCTGAATCAGGGTGACAACCAGTAGATAGCCCATGCGCGCCTCGTTTCGAATGGGCGCGACATTAAAGCTTTTTGGTTTTTGAAGAAACTCGGCGCAAAAAAAACCCGACCTCGCTAAAGCGGCAGTCGGGCGGGAGCACTCAGGAGCAAAAGTGCAAAGGGAGGTTCGATACGCGTACTTGAAGGGTTTGCGTGGGGCTATATAAGCAGCACGGGATTATCTGACGATTAACGCCTCAGGCCACCTGGGCCAGTTGCGCCTTGGCATGATTGAGGCCCTTCTCCTGGAAGTCGCCGCCCAGGTTGACGCCTTCGGCGTGAATGAAGGTAACGTCATGAATGCCGATAAATGCCATGACCTGGCGCAGGTACGGTTCCTGGTGATCCGAGGTGGCGCCAGTGTGGATACCACCGCGTGCGGTGAGCACGATAGCGCGCTTGCCGGTCAACAGACCCTGGGGCCCGGTGGCGGTGTATTTAAAGGTCACACCCGCCCGCAACACGTGATCCAGCCAGGCTTTAAGGGTGCTCGGAATGGCGAAGTTGTACATCGGCGCGGCCATCACCAACACGTCGGCGGCCAGCAGTTCGTCAGTTAACTCGTTGGAGCGGTCCAGGGACACCTGTTCGTCGTCGTTACGCTGCTCCGCCGGTTTCATCCAGCCGCCCAGCAGGTTGGCATCCAGATGGGGTACCGGATTGAGCGCTACGTCGCGCACGGTGATGCGGTCTGCCGGATGGGCGACTTGCCATTGGCTGATGAACTGTTGGGTGAGCTGGCGGGAAATGGAATCCTGCTGGCGCGCACTGCTTTCGATGATCAGAACATTGGACATGGCTTCGTAGGCTCCATCGGTAATTGCTGTAAGTCGATGGAGAGAAGGTTAACCGGGGCCTATTCGATAAAAAAGCGCAAAAAACTGCTACAACCCATCTAGAAATTTGTTTATAAGCGGAGTATTCCTGTGAGCACGCTCCGCTGTTGCTTTATTTTGGCGCGCAGTCCAGGGCAATACGCATCTTGATGATGGCGCGGTTGAACTTGACCGTGGTGTTAGTGCTTTTGCCAGCAGGCACGGTCACGGTACGACGGCGTGGCGATTCCGGGCCGTTGGTAAAGGTGACCTTGCACACCGCGTCCTGGGCGCCGTAGTTGTTCAGCTGGATCGAACTGATGTCGCCGTCCACATCGGAGGCGGTGTAGTCAATGCTCACGCCATCGATCTTTTTCGTCACGTCGATAGGATAGGCAAACGCGCTCATCGGCAGCAACGCCAGCAACACACAACACAATTTTCTCATTCGGCAGTCTCCAATAAGGACCGCCAGCTTAGGACAAGAGGAGCTCATCTTGAAAGCGCCCCGCGTTACCCTCGATCAATGGCGCACCTTGCAAGCCGTGGTCGACCATGGCGGCTTTGCCCAAGCCGCCGAAGCGCTGCATCGTTCGCAATCTTCAGTGAGCTACACCGTGGCGCGCATGCAGGACCAACTCGGCGTCCCCTTGCTGCGTATCGACGGGCGCAAGGCGGTGCTGACCGAGGCCGGTGAGGTGCTGCTGCGCCGATCCCGCCAACTGGTGAAAAACGCCAGCCAGCTGGAGGACCTCGCTCATCATATGGAACAGGGCTGGGAAGCCGAAGTGCGCTTGGTGGTGGACGCCGCCTACCCCAGCGCACGTCTCGTTCGCGCATTAACCGCCTTTATGCCGCAAAGCCGTGGCTGCCGGGTGCGCCTGCGCGAAGAAGTACTGTCCGGCGTCGAAGAGTTGCTGCTCGACGGCATGGCGGACCTGGCCATTTGCGGTTTTATCATCCCGGGCTACCTGGGCACGGAAATGAGCGATGTGGAGTTCGTCGCCGTGGCCCACCCCGATCACTCGCTGCATCGCCTCAACCGTGAGCTGAGTTTCCACGACCTGGAGAGCCAGATGCAGGTGGTGATCCGTGACTCCGGCCGCCAACAACCGCGCGACGTCGGCTGGCTCGGCGCCGAACAGCGCTGGACCGTCGGCAGCCTCGCTACCGCGGCCACCTTCGTCGCCAGCGGCCTGGGCTTTGCCTGGCTGCCCCGGCACATGATCGAGCGCGAACTCAAGGAGGGCGTGCTCAAGCAGCTTCCCCTGGAAAAAGGTGGCAGTCGCAACCCGACGTTTTACCTGTACTCCAACAAAGACAAACCCTTGGGGCCCGCCACGCAGATCCTCGTGGAATTGCTGCGCACCTTTGACACCGCTCCCCTGGACGCGCCCTTCGCCGCCCCCCAACAAGCCTGAAACGGAGTTCATCCATGGCCTGGTTCGACCATGAAGGCTGCAGCCTGCATTACGAAGAATATGGCCATGGCAACCCGCTGATCCTGATCCACGGCCTGGGCTCCAGCAGCCAGGATTGGGAACTGCAAGTACCGGTACTCGCCCGACACTATCACCTTATCGTGGTTGACGTGCGCGGCCATGGTCGCTCGGACAAACCCCGGGAGCGCTACAGCATCAAGGGGTTTACCTTCGACCTGATCGCGCTGATCGAACACCTCGACCTGCCAGCGGCCCACGTGGTGGGTTTATCCATGGGCGGCATGATCGCCTTCCAACTGGCGGTGGATGAACCCCGGCGGGTCAAGAGCCTGTGCATCGTCAACAGCACGCCTGAGGTCAAGGTGCGCAGTGCCGATGACTATTGGCAGTGGGCCAAACGCTGGACCCTGGCCCGTGTGCTCAGCCTGGGCACCATCGGCAAGGCCCTGGGCGATCGGCTGTTCCCCAAACCTGAGCAGGCCGACCTGCGCCGCAAGATGGCCGAGCGCTGGGCAAGAAACGACAAACGTGCTTATCTCGCCAGCTTCGACGCCATTGTGGGCTGGGGCGTGCAGGAACAACTGTCGAGAATTACCTGTCCAACCCTGGTCATCAGCGCCGACCATGACTACACCCCCGTGGCGCAGAAAGAAATCTATGTAAAACTGCTGCCCGATGCGCGGCTGGTGGTCATCGAAGATTCCCGCCATGCCACGCCCTTGGATCAACCCGAGGTCTTTAACGCGACCTTGCTCGACTTTCTAAAGACCGTCGAAACCACTACCCAGGATCACTGACCCATGCTGAAAAAAATCGCCTTCTTTGCCGGTTCCGCCTTGTTTGCTGCCAACCTGATGGCAGCTGAGCCGGCCAAGGCGCCACATGTTTTGCTCGACACCACCAACGGCCAGATTGAAATCGAACTGGACCCGGTCAAGGCGCCGATCAGCACCAAGAACTTCCTGGCCTATGTCGACAAGGGCTTCTACACCAATACGATCTTTCACCGCGTGATCCCGGGCTTCATGGTCCAGGGCGGCGGATTCACCCAGCAAATGTCACAAAAGCCGACCGAAGCACCGATCAAGAACGAAGCCAGCAATGGCCTGCATAACGTGCGTGGCACCTTGTCCATGGCTCGCACCAATGACCCGAACTCGGCCACCAGCCAATTCTTCATCAACGTGGCCGACAATGCCTTCCTCGATCCGGGCCGCGATGCCGGTTATGCCGTGTTCGCCAAAGTGGTCAAGGGCATGGACGTGGTCGACATCATCGTCAACTCCCAGACCACCACCAAGCAAGGCATGCAGAACGTGCCTATCGATCCTGTGATCATCAAGTCGGCCAAGCGCATCGACTGAGGTCCGCAGGCAGCTTTGCACGGTGCCCGCATGGCACCGTGCACCTTTGAAAGGAGAGCCCGCCCGGCGGGCGTCAAACCTAATGCTCTATCGTCGTTTTGAACAGCTAATCGATATTTTCCGCGACGCCCCCAGCGCGGCCCCTCCCGAAAAAGTCCTGCCGTTCTATCTCTATTACCTGCGCCAGGTGTGGCCGTGCTTCGCCGCGCTGCTGGTGGTGGGACTGGTCGGCGCCCTGATCGAAGTCGCGTTGTTCAGCTACCTGAGCCGCATCATCGACCTGGCCCAGGGCACGCCACCGGCGAATTTCTTCCAGATCCACAGCGCCGAGCTGATCTGGATGGCCGTGGTGGCTCTGTTGTTGCGCCCGCTCTTTAACGGCCTGCATGACTTGCTGGTGCACCAGACCATCAACCCCGGCATGACCAGCCTGATTCGCTGGCAGAACCACAGCTACGTGCTCAAGCAGAGCCTGAATTTCTTCCAGAACGACTTTGCCGGGCGCATCGCCCAGCGGATCATGCAAACCGGCAACTCCTTGCGTGACTCGGCGGTGGCGACCGCAGAAGCTATCTGGCACGTGTCGATCTACGCCATCAGTGCCCTGGTGTTGTTTGCCGAGGCCGACTGGCGGCTGATGATTCCGCTGATCACCTGGATCGTTTGCTACAGCCTGGCCCTGCGTTACTTCGTGCCTCGCGTGAAAGAACGCTCGGTGGTCTCCTCGGAGGCGCGCTCCAAGTTGATGGGCCGAATTGTTGACGGCTATACCAATATCACCACCTTGAAGCTGTTCGCCCATACCCAGAATGAACAGGAATACGCCAAGCAAGCGATCATCGAGCAGACCGAAAAAACCCAACTGGCCGCCCGCGTGCTCACCAGCATGGACACCGTAATCTGTATTCTGAACGGCCTGCTGATCGTCACCACCACCGGCCTGGCCCTGTGGCTGTGGACACAGTCGCTGATTTCCGTGGGCGCGATTGCCCTGGCCACAGGCCTGGTGATCCGCATCGTCAACATGTCCGGCTGGATCATGTGGGTGGTCAACGGCATCTTCGAAAACATCGGTATCGTGCAGGACGGCCTGAAGACCATCGCCCAGCCACTGGCCGTGGTCGATCGTGAAAACGCTCCGCGCCTGACGGTGCCCCACGGCCAGGTACGCTTCGAGCAGGTGGACTTCCACTACGGCAAGAAGAGCGGAATCATTGGCGGCCTCAACCTTGAGATCAAGGCCGGGGAAAAAATCGGCTTGATCGGCCCGTCCGGCGCGGGCAAGTCGACGCTGGTCAACCTGCTGCTGCGCCTGTACGACCTGCAGGGCGGGCGCATCCTCATCGACGGCCAGGACATTGCCGAGGTCGCCCAGGAAAGCCTGCGCGCGCAAATCGGCATGATTACCCAAGACACCTCGTTGCTGCACCGCTCGATCCGCGACAACCTGCTGTATGGCAAGCCCGACGCGACTGACGAGGAACTCTGGGCGGCGGTGCACAAGGCCCGCGCCGATGAGTTCATCCCACTGCTGTCGGATTCCGAGGGCCGCACCGGGCTGGATGCCCATGTGGGTGAGCGCGGCGTGAAACTCTCCGGCGGGCAACGCCAGCGTATCGCTATCGCACGCGTGCTGCTCAAGGACGCGCCGATCCTGATCATGGACGAAGCCACCTCTGCGCTGGACTCGGAAGTGGAAGCGGCGATCCAGGAGAGCCTGGAAACCCTGATGCAGGGCAAGACGGTGATTGCGATTGCACACCGGTTGTCGACCATCGCACGAATGGACCGCCTGGTGGTGCTGGAAAAAGGCCAGATCGCCGAGAGCGGCAGCCATTCCGAGTTGCTGGCATACGGCGGGCTTTATTCGCGGTTATGGCAGCATCAGACCGGGGGTTTTGTCGGCATAGACTGATTTCGCTGGGTAACGCCCCGCTCAATTCCGAACAATTCTGACAGCTTTCTCTATCTGGCTGGTCTTGCGACACAATCCTGCTGTACTGCAATCAGGCCCCAGGAGGGCCCTGATTTAAGGCGGCAGGGAAGCCACACAGACCGTTAATCAGATAGAGCAATCTAAGGAAGTGTTCATGTCACTGTTCAAACGTTCCGTAACGGAAGGACTGGGTACGTTTTGGCTGGTGTTGGGTGGCTGCGGGAGTGCGGTGTTGGCCGCAGCGTTCCCAAACGTCGGCATCGGCCTGCTTGGTGTGTCCCTGGCTTTTGGGCTCACGGTGCTGACCATGGCATTTGCCATCGGGCATATCAGCGGCTGCCACCTTAACCCGGCCGTCTCGGTGGGGTTGGTGGTGGGCGGCAGATTCCCGGCCAGGGAGTTGCCGGCCTACATCGTGTCGCAAGTGATCGGTGGCGCCATCGCCGCCGCACTGCTGTACTTCATCGCCAGCGGCAAGCCTGGGTTCGAGCTAGCGTCCGGGCTGGCAAGCAATGGTTATGGCGAACATTCACCCGGTGGTTATTCAATGGCGGCAGGCTTTGTCTGTGAGCTGGTGATGACGGCGATGTTCGTGCTGATCATCCTTGGCGCCACCGACCGTCGAGCCCCGGCAGGCTTCGCGCCCATCGCCATTGGCCTGGGGCTGACGCTGATCCACCTGATCTCCATCCCGGTGACCAACACCTCGGTCAACCCGGCCCGCAGCACAGGGCCTGCGTTGATTGTCGGCGGCTGGGCGCTGCAGCAACTGTGGCTGTTCTGGCTCGCGCCGATCCTCGGCGCGGTGATCGGCGGCATTACGTACCGATGGTTGGGTGCAGAAAAAACAGCTTGACCCAATCCCTGTAGGAGCGAGCTTGCTCGCGAAAAACGCCAACGATGACGCAGTGCTTACAGCTGTAAACCCGCGTCGTCTGCACGTTCTTCGCGAGCAAGCTCGCTCCTACAGGGTGTTTCACGTGCCGTCAGAGTGCCGATAAGGCAGGGCCGCCCTCGCTTCTTCGGCATACGCCAGAACCCCCACCCGTTCGCGCTCAAGAAAATCTTCCACAGCGTTCTTCAACCCCGGGTGGCGCAGGTAGTGCCATGACCGCGTAATCACCGGCTCAAACCCGCGAATCAATTTGTGCTCCCCCTGGGCACCCGCATCGAAGCGTTGCAGGCCGTGGGCGATGGCGTAGTCCATGCCTTGGTAGAAACAGGTCTCGAAATGCAGGCGGTCGAATTCCGCCAGGCAGCCCCAGTAGCGGCCATAGAAGCTGTCGCCGCCAAGCAGGCTGAAGGCCATGGCCACCGGGCGCGTGCCTTGTTTGGCCAAGACTACGCGGATGGCTGCGGGCATGCGCTCAGCCAGCAGGCTGAAAAATGCGCGGGTCAGGTAGGGCGATTGCCGGCGCACCGCGTAGGTGTTGGCGTAGCAGGCATAGACAAAATCCCACTGGGCTTCGCTCAGCTCATGGCCTTGCAACCACTCGAACTCGATACCCTGCCCTGCCACTTGTTCACGTTCTTTGCGCATCTGTTTGCGCTTGCGTGAACTCAGGGCGTCGAGGAAATCCTGGAAGTCGCGGTAGCCTCGGTTTTGCCAATGAAACTGGCAACCCAAGCGTTGCAACCAGCCGGGGTGTTGGGCCATGGCTTGATCGGCGAGGGCATCGGTAAAGTTGATATGGGCGCTCGACAGGCCTTCGATCTGCAGATAACCCGGCAGGCTATTGAGCAACTCAAAAGCGTCGGCGGCACTGGCAGCCAATACCCGCGGCCCACCGACCGGGCTGAACGGCACGGCCGTCAGCAACTTGGGGTAATAGTCGATGCCGGCGCGCTCGCAGGCGTCGGCCCACCCGTGATCGAACACGTACTCGCCATAAGAATGCCATTTGCGATAACCCGGCAATGCCGCCATCAACCGGTCGCCTTCCCAGTGCAGCAAGTGCTCCGTCTGCCAGCCCGAATGCGGGCCGATGCTGGCGCTGTCTTCCAGCGCACTCAGAAACCCATGCTGCATAAACGGCTGAGCCTGTGGCATCAGGGCATCCCACGTGTGCGCAGCGATATCGGACAAGCTGTCCAGGCGTTGCAGCGGCATCGGCATCCTCATTGTTTCTTGGCATGAAAACCTGGCGAGTATCGCCGATCACAGCCGCGCGCACATCCTCAAAACACGCGGACAGGGCTCAAAACCCTTAGTTCCGTAGCGTAACGATTTGTCATCTAGATGAAATCACTTAGCCACTACTCCGTCATAAACGGTCGCGATACTGACGCCAGTTTTTAGAGCGTCCGGGTCTACCGGGCGACATTTTTTCCGTCCGTCATGGGTCGGTTGTGTCCTGGAGGGTGTTGCCCTCCCTCCTCACTTTCGGAGATTGATATGCGTCTTGCTTCCACTAAAACTGCGGCGGTCCTGTGTGGCGGCCTGTTGCTGGCACTGAGCGTTCCGGCCAGCGCTGCAGTCGACGCTAAATTGCTCGACATGCTCAAGGCCAACGGCCAGATCACCGCGGCGCAGTACACCGAACTGCAAATGGAACTGGCCAGGGATCAGAAAGAGCAGCAGATCGCACGCCAGGCTCAACAAGAGACCAACGAGCAGATCGCGGCCACCGCGAAAAAAACCAACGAGCTGAGCAGCTTCGACCAGAAATTGGCTTGGGCAGCCAAGACCCAGTTCAAGGGTGACGTGCGCTTCCGCCAGGAAACCATAAAGATCGACGGCGAACCCAACAACGGTGGGCGTGACAAGGACCGTCAACGCATTCGTGCCCGCCTGGGTGCCTACACCGAAATCAACCCGCAGGTGGACACCGGTATCCGTATCGCCACCGGCGGCGGCGATGATGCACGCTCCACCAACCAGGACCAGGATGGCTACTTCGATAAGAAGTCGATCTGGCTGGACCTCGGCTACATCGACTACCACCCGGACCAGATCAAGAACCTGCACGTGATCGGCGGCAAGATGCTGCAGCCGTGGGTGAACATGGGCGATGTGATCTGGGATAGCGACATCAACCCTGAAGGCCTGGCCGTCACCTACAAATACCCACTGGGTAGCAGCGCGGAGCTGTTCGGTAGCCTGGGTAACTACAACCTCAAGGACAACGTCGACGGTGACGGCGTGCAATTTCGCCATGACCTGCGCCTGACGTCCGGCCAGTTGGGTACGCGTTTCTCGGTCACCGACAACCTGAAAATGACCTTGGGCGGCAGCATCTACGCCTACAAGAACGACGAAGACAGCCGCTGCACAACCACCACCACGCCTTGCGCATTGGCGGTCAACGGCAACTCGGCCAACAATGAATTCCGCTTGTACGAAGGCTTTGCGCAAGCAGACATCGGTGGCCTGGCCGTGCCGCTGTCGTTCTACGGCCAGTACGTAAAAAACAACGATGCGGTGACCGACCAGGACACCGCCTGGTTGCTGGGTGCCAAGTCCAAGGTGTTCGGTTTGAACCTGGACTACAACTACCGCGACGTTCAACGTAATGCCGTCGTCGGCGCCTTCACCGATTCGGACTTCGCCAACGGCACCACCGGCTCGCGCGGTCACAAGATGAAAGTCAGCTACGACATCGACAAGAACTTCGCCATCGGCGCCACCTACTTCCTGACCAAGGCTGACTTTGCCAGCCGGACCCAGCGCGATGCCGACACCAACACCTTGCAGTTGGATGCTGAAGCCAAGTTCTAACGCTTAACATGTAGGAGCGAGCTTGCTCGCGAAGAACCCACAGGCAACGCGGTTCTCCAGGATACCCGCGTTATCGTTGACGTTCTTCGCGAGCAAGCTCGCTCCTACATGATGTCTTTACGCCGCTCGGCCGCCAGTTGTTCAGCCAGCGCATCCACACCCTCCACCGGCTCCTGCGGCATACGCTTGAGCGTTGCCTGCATCAGGCGCATCTGACGGATAAAGCGCCGGCAGTTCGGGCAGAACATCAAGTGATGACGCACCAGCAGACGCTCCCGAAAGGTCAATTGCCCATCGAGGTAGTCACTGGAACGCGCTACTTGTTCTTTACAGGTCAACATTCACCCGTTTCCTCAAAATGCTCCACCGTGGCGAAGACTTTAAGCCGCGCTCGATGCAACAGCACACGGACGTTGGAGAGTGAAAGGGTCAGAAGATTACAGATTTCTTCCAATTCCAGGCCCTGGCGTTCACGCAGTACCAGCACACTGCTTTGCAATTCGGACAAACTCAGAATCGTATGCTCCAGGCACTTGCGCAATTCATCTTCGGTCAGCAGCGCTTCCGGGGTGTCCTGGTGCCAAGCGTAAGGGGCGACAGCCCAATGGCCATCATCCGGGCTGAAGCGGTCATCGCCGATAGTGCCGTGAGGCGAGGGTAAATCGTCGAGAAGGACTTCCCGACGATTTTGTTTGTAACGGCTCTTTGCGGAATTGGCAGTGATCGTCAATAACCATGTCTTGAGGCTAGATCGCCCTTCGAACTTGGCCAGGTTGCGCACCACCGAGAGCCAGGCATCTTGCACCACCTCATCGGCATGGCGCTGGCCGACGATGGCATACGCCACTGCCCGCATCGCACTCTGGTACGTGTTGACCAAATCCTTATAAGCCCGCTGCTCACCCTTGAGCAGGCGTTCAAGCAGGTGCGCATCGTCCGCTGCGGCCATCGTTTACCTCAATCTTGCCGTGGAAATACGCTCAATGTGGGAGCTGGCTTGCCTGCGATCCAGACAACTCGGTGATTCAGGCACACCGAGCCGATGCCTTCGCAGGCAAGCCAGCTCCCACAGTTGACCGCGTCCGGCCACATACTCAGCGTTTGCGCAGGATCACACTGCCAATCGAATACCCGGCGCCAAAGGAGCTGAGTACGGCAACCGCGCCCTTGGGCAGGTCATCCTGATAAGTGTGGAACGCAATCACCGAGCCGGCCGAGCTGGTATTGGCGTAAGTATCGAGGATCACCGGTGCTTCTTCTACTGACGCGTCGCGCCCCAGCAGTTTCTTCACGATCAGATGGTTCATGCTCAGGTTGGCCTGGTGCAGCCAGAAACGCTTCACATCAGTAACACTCAGCTGGTTTTCTGCCAGGTGCTCGCCGATCAATTCGGCCACCATCGGGCAGACATCACGGAACACCTTGCGGCCTTCCTGCACGAACAGCTTGTCGGGGGCGCCGATGCCCTCTTCCGCCGTGCGATTGAGGAAGCCAAAGTTGTTGCGGATGTTGTTGGAGAACTTGGTCAGCAGCTTGGTACTCACCACGTCGAACTGATGTTCGGACGTCGCCAGGTCAGCACGCTCCAGGATCACCGCCGTGGCGGCATCACCGAAGATGAAGTGGCTGTCACGGTCACGAAAGTTCAGGTGGCCGGTGCAGACTTCCGGGTTGACCATCAGGATCGCCCGGGCCTGGCCCAACTGGATGCTGTTGGCCGCGTTCTGGATGCCGAAGGTGGCCGAGGAACACGCCACGTTCATGTCGAAACCGAAACCCTGGATACCCAAGGCTTCCTGGACTTCAATGGCGATCGCCGGGTAGGCGCGTTGCAGGTTGGAGCAGGCGACAATCACGCCGTCGATGTCGGCGGCGGTCTTGCCGGCGCGCTGCAGGGCTTGTTCGGCGGCACCGATGGCCATCTGGCAAAGCACCGACCATTCGTCGTTGCTGCGCTCGGGCAGGCGCGGAGCCATGCGCTGTGGATCGAGGATGCCGTCCTTGTCCATCACAAAACGGCTCTTGATGCCGGATGCCTTTTCGATGAATGCCGCGCTCGACTCGGTCAGCGCCTGCACATCGCCACGTTCGATAGCGGCGGCGTTGTCGGCGTTGAACTGTTGTACGTAGGCATTGAAAGACTGCACCAGCTCTTCGTTGGAAATGCTGTTGGCCGGGGTGTACAGGCCAGTGCCGCTGATGACGACGTTATGCACGGTCGTTCCTCTAAATCTGTCAGGCAGAAGATATTGGTACCGTCGTACCAAAATTAAAGTCGTTTGATGTCATCCAGCGGGCATCAAACTGGCAATGCTTTTATTCAATCTTGTGACCGCGAAGTTTGCCACAACACCGGGGATTTGGCGCTATAGGCCAAACAAACACCTTGCGGCAAGGGCTTCAGGGCTCTACCTGGCTCCACTGCTTGCTCAGGCGTTTATCGGAAATCGGCACTTTGGTACCCAACTGCTGGGCAAACAGCGACACCCGGTACTCCTCCAGCCACCAGCGGTACAGCTCCAACTGCGGGTCGCGCTTGCCTTCCTGGGTATGTTTGTTCACGCGGTTCTGGTACTGCGCCCACAGGCCGCCCAATTCGCTGCTCCACACGCGGTCCTTTTGCACCTGGCTCGGCAGTTTTTCCAGACGCAGTTCGATAGCCTTGAGGAAACGCGGCAGCTCCTTGAACCACTGGGCCGGGGTTTCCCGCACAAAACCTGGATACACCAGGTTGCTCAGTTGCTGCTTGATATCGTTCAAGGCCACGGCCTGGGCCAGGTCGATCTTGCCCTTGAAGCGTTTTTGCAGGCCGTGCCAGAGTTTCAGCACTTCCAGGGTCAGGCGCGCCAGGCGTTCGGCGTGCTCAGTCCAACTGCCGCGCTTGCGTTCAGCCAAGGCCGCCAGGCCCGCGCCATCGCGTGGCAGGCTGGCTTCGCCTTCAAGTACACAGGTATCGAGGCTGGCCAGCAGGATGTCTTCCACCAGCGCGTCGATTCGCCCCAGTTCACGGTACATCAAGCCCAGTTCGGTCAGGCCCGGCAATTTGCCGCGCAGGAATTTCGCCGGCTCCGCCAATTGCTGCATCAGCAGGCGCTGCAAGGCGCGACGGTGCTGGAACTCGGCTTCGGCAGCGGTGGAGAAGCGCCCCTCCTTGACCGTGCCGTTCTCTTCCACCAGTGCCGGATACACCGTCATCGACAGGCCGGCGATGTTCTGCTGGGTCTTTTGCGCCACCGCCGCAAACACCTTGGCCTCTACCGGCTGCTGGCTTTTCGCGGTTTGCGGCACGGCCAAGGCCGCCTGGCTGGCTTCGGCGAACCGTGCGGTGAGCTCGGCCAAGTCACGGCCTTCGCCGAGGAACTTGCCCTGGCCGTCGACCACTTCCAGGTTCATCTTCAGGTGGTTTTCCACCTGTTTCGCCGCCTCGGCCCACGCCTCATCGCTGACCCGCGCACCGGTCATGCGCAGCAATTCACGCCCCAGCGCCTGGGGCAGCGAGCCCTGGCCGAATTCGATACGTTGCAGCGCAGCCTTGACGAAGTCCGGCACCGGCACGAAGTTTTTGCGCAGCGCCTTGGGCAAGTTGCGCACCAGGGCGATGCACTTGGCTTCGATCAACCCCGGCACCAGCCACTCCAGGCGCTCGGCTGGCAACGCCGGCAACAACGGCGCCGGCACCCGCAGGGTCACGCCGTCACGGGGGTGGTTGGGTTCGAAGTGGTAACTCAAGGCCAGGGCCAGGTCGCCCAGGTGCAAGGTGTCCGGGTAATGCGCGGCGGTGACTTCACTGGCCTCGCGGGCCAGTACGTCTTCTTCACGCATGATCAGCAGTTGCGGGTCTTTCTGGCTGTTGACCTTGTACCAACTGTCAAAGGTGGCGGTCTGGTGAATCTCTGCGGGCAGGCGCGCATCGTAGAAGGCGTACAGGGTTTCTTCGTCGGCCAGGATGTCGCGACGGCGGGCCTTGGCTTCCAGCTCGTCGAGTTGCTCCAGCAGTTTCTGGTTGGCCGTCAGGCACTTGGCCCGGGACTGAATCTCGCCGCGCACCAGGCCTTCACGGATAAACAACTCACGGGACACCACCGGGTCAATCGGCCCGTAATGCACCGGCCGGCGCCCGACCACGATCAGCCCGAACAGGGTGATCTGCTCAAAGGCCACCACCTGGCCACGCTTCTTCTCCCAATGGGGTTCGAAGTGGTTTTTCTTGATCAGATGCCCCGCCAGCGGCTCGATCCAGTCGGCATCGATCTTCGCCACCATGCGTGCATAGAGCTTGGTGGTTTCCACCAGTTCGGCGGTCATCAGCCATTGCGGGCGCTTCTTGCCGATGCCCGACGACGGGTGAATCCAGAAGCGACGCTGGCGCGCCCCGAGGTAATCGCCGTCTTCGGTCTTCTGGCCGATCTGGCTGAGCAGGCCGGACAGTACCGCTTTATGCAGCTTCGGATAGTCGGCGGGCTCTTTGTTGAGGCTCAGCTGCATGTCGCGGCAGATCAGGCTCAATTGACGATGGGAGTCGCGCCACTCGCGCAGGCGCAAGTAATTGAGGAAGTTTTTGCGGCACCAGTTGCGCAACGGGCTGGCGGTCAGTTCCTGGCGCTGCTCCTCGAAACCGCGCCACAGGTTGACCAACCCGGCGAAGTCCGAATCCGGGTCTTTCCACTGTGCGTGGGCTTGGTCGGCCGCTTGTTGACGCTCTGGTGGGCGCTCGCGCGGGTCCTGGATCGACATGGCGCTGGCGACGATCAACACTTCCTGCAAACTGCCGAGCTTGGCCGCTTCCAGCAACATGCGGCCCATGCGCGGGTCCACCGGCAAGCGGGCGAGCTGGCGGCCCAACGGCGTGAGCTGGCTGTTGCGGTCGACCGCCGAGAGTTCTTGCAGCAGGTTGAAACCGTCGCTGATGGCCTTGCCATCCGGCGGTTCGATAAACGGGAAATCGGTGATCTCGCCCAGGCGCAGGTGCAGCATCTGCAGGATCACGGCCGCGAGGTTGGTGCGCAGAATTTCCGGGTCGGTAAATTCCGGGCGCCCGATAAAATCTTCTTCGCTGTACAAGCGCACGCAAATACCCGGTTCAACCCGGCCGCAACGGCCTTTACGCTGGTTGGCGCTGGCCTGGGAAATCGCCTCGATGGGCAGGCGCTGCACCTTGGCGCGGTAGCTGTAGCGGCTGATGCGTGCCGTGCCGCTGTCGATCACATAGCGAATGCCCGGCACCGTCAGCGAGGTTTCCGCAACGTTGGTCGCCAGTACCACGCGCCGGCCTGGGTGGGACTGGAAAATGCGCTGTTGCTCGGCCGGTGACAGCCGTGCGTACAACGGCAAAATCTCGGTGTGTTTGAGCTGGGCCTTGCGCAGCATGTCGGCCGCATCACGAATCTCGCGCTCGCCGGGCAGAAACACCAGCACATCGCCGGGGCTGCGTCGCTCGCTGCGCTCATAGGCGGCGATTTCATCGAGGGTGGCGAGGATCGCCTGGTCGACGGTCAGGTCGTCCTCGACGCGGTTGCCCTCCTCGTCCTGTTCCAGGGTGAGGGGGCGATACCAGGTGTCCACCGGGAAGGTACGGCCCGACACCTCGACTATTGGCGCATCGTCGAAGTGCTTGGAAAAGCGCTCCAGGTCGATGGTCGCCGAGGTGATGATAACCTTCAGGTCGGGGCGGCGCGGCAACAGGGTCTTGAGGTAGCCGAGCAGGAAGTCGATGTTCAGGCTGCGTTCGTGGGCTTCGTCGACGATGATCGTGTCGTAGCGCTCGAGGTAGCGGTCGTTCTGGGTTTCGGCCAGCAGGATGCCGTCGGTCATCAGCTTGATCAGGGTGTTGGAGTCACTCTGGTCTTCGAAGCGCACTTGGTAACCGACCAGCGCACCCAATGGCGTGGCCAGCTCTTCAGCGACACGGCTGGCGACACTGCGCGCTGCGATCCGGCGTGGCTGGGTGTGGCCGATCAGACCGTACTGGCCGCGACCGATTTCCAGGCAGATTTTCGGCAACTGCGTGGTTTTACCCGAGCCGGTCTCGCCAGCAATGATCAGCACCTGGTGCTTGTTCAGCGCGTCTTTGATCTCATCGCGCTTGGCAGCAATCGGCAGGCTGTCGTCGTAGCGAATCACCGGCAGGCTGGCGCGCCGCGCCGTGACCTGGGCGCACGATGCCTGCATGCGCGCCACCCACTGCGCCAGCTTGTCCTCATCGGGCTTCTTGCGCAGCTCAAGCAACTGCCGGCGCAAGCGGTGGCGGTCGGCGAGCATGGCGTGATCGAGGGCTTTGAGCAGTTGGTCGAAGGTGGGTGCTTGGTCTGTCATCAGCTATTTCGACGGTCATCTATTTATGCACGGCCGGCAAGTGTGGCAGAAAAGCAGCCCATCTGGCAGGCAGTTGAGCTTCAACGGGTGTAAACCGAACCAAAATGTGGGAGCGGGCTTGCTCGCGAAAGCGGTGTGTCAGTCACAGATGTATCAACTGAACCACCGTATTCGCGAGCACGCCCGCTCCCACAGGGGCAATAGGTTATAGCGGGTCTTTGCGGCGGTAGGGGAATACGTCGATCACCTTACCGGCACGAATCGCGTCCTGCAGGCCCTTCCAGTAATCGGCGTTGTACAACTCGCCATGCAACTCGTCGAACAACTTGCGCTGGCCGGCGTCGGCAAACAGGAACGGCGGGAATTCCTCGGGGAACACGTCCAGCGGGCCGATGGAGTACCAGGGCTCGGAGGCCATTTCATCCTCGGGGGTGCGCGGCGCGGGGATATGGCGGAAGTTGGCTTCGGTGAGGAAGCAGATTTCGTCGTAGTCATAGAACACCACGCGGCCGTGGCGGGTGACGCCAAAGTTCTTCAGCAGCATGTCGCCGGGGAAGATATTCGCTGCCGCCAGTTGCTTGATCGCCAGGCCGTAATCCTCCAATGCTTCGCGCACCTGAGCGGGGTTGGCGTTGTCGAGGTAGAGGTTGAGCGGGGTCATGCGTCGCTCGGTCCAGCAGTGGCGGATAAGCACGGTATCGCCCTCCACTTCGACGGTACCAGCGGCGACTTCCAGCAGCTCGGCCAGGCACTCGGGCTCGAACTTGCTCAAGGGGAAGCGGAAGTCGGCGAACTCCTGGGTGTCGGCCATGCGCCCTACCCGGTCGACGCTTTTCACCAGGCGGTACTTTTCGATCACCGTGGCGCGGTTGACGTTTTTCGACGGCGAGAAGCGGTCCTTGATGATCTTGAACACCGTATTGAAACCCGGCAGCGTAAACACGCTCATGACCATGCCGCGCACGCCGGGGGCCATGATGAACTGGTCATCGGTGGTGGCCAGGTGGTTGATCAGCGCGCGGTAGAACTCGGATTTGCCGTGCTTGTAGAAACCGATGGAGGTGTACAGCTCGGCAATGTGCTTGCCCGGCAGAATGCGCTTGAGAAAGCCAATGAATTCCGCTGGCACGGGCACGTCGACCATGAAATAGGAACGGGTGAACGAGAAGATGATCGACACGTCGGCTTCGTCGGTGATCAACGCATCGATCTGAATGCCACGCCCTTCGCGGTGCAGCAGCGGAATCACCAACGGCCATTGTTCGTCGCGGGTGTAGATGCGCCCCACGAGGTAGGCGCCTTTGTTGCGATACAGCACCGAGGAAAACAACTCGACCTTGAGGTCCGGGTCCTTGCACACCCAATCCGGCAGGTTTTCCCGCAACTGGGCTTCGAGGCGGCGCAGGTCGGCGGGCAGGTCGGCGTAGGGCTCGCTGAAGCGGTAGTCAGAGAAAACCTGCGCGAGCATGTCCGCTATTTTACCGGCCGGCGTGTAGATACGTGTTTGCGCCGCCCGCGCCCGGCGCAGGCTCGGCCGGGTAGTGTGGATGAACATGCAGCCGTCGCTGATCAGGTCATGGCTGAACAGGCCGCAGAAGATCGAGTTGTACCAGGTCTCGGACAGTTCATCGTCAAATCGCAGGTCGATCAGGCCGATATAGGCGCTTTTTACCAGGGGCCACTGGCCGATGTCATGCAACGGCGCAGGGTCAAAACTGGCGCGCAGGCGGGTCGTGACCTCAGCGACTTTCTCTTCATAGAGGTTGATGCGCGCGGCCGACGCGGCCTGCCCCTGCTGCCACTGGGCCTTCTCGAAACGCTCACGGGCGCCATCGGTGATCTGGCGGAAGTGTTCACGGTAATCGTCGAAACCGTCGAGGATCATCCGGGCGATAGCGAGGGCGGACTGCGACATGCGGGAAACCTCGAACGGGTATCTGGAAGCCCAGAGCTTAGCCAGTGAACCGAGGCAGGAGAAGAATGATTTTGCGCAGGGGTGAACTGACTGCAATTAGCCATTGTGCCGACCTGCCCGCTGGGCAACACTTCTGCGCCCCATTTGGCGTAGGAGTTTTCCGTGAGACCTGTTGACACCCTGTATCTGCTGGGGCTGGCCGCCATTTGGGGCGCGAGTTTCCTGTTTATGCGCATCATCGCCCCGGAAATCGGCACAGTGCCCACCGCGTTTTTCCGCGTGTCGATTGCCGCCGCGGGCTTATTAGTGATCCTGGCGATGATGCGCGTGAGCTGGGATTTCAAGGGCAAGTTCAAGACGGTCCTGTTGCTGGGCGTGATCAACTCGGGGATTCCCGCGACGATGTACTCGGTGGCGGCACAGGTACTGCCGGCAGGTTATTCGGCGATTTTCAACGCCACCACGCCGCTGATGGGCGTGCTGATTGGCGGGCTGTTCTTCAGTGAGCGCGTGACGCCATCGAAAATCGCAGGGGTCGCCCTGGGGCTGTTTGGCGTTGCCGTGCTCACGCGTGCGGGGCCGGTGGCCTTTGATCTGGAATTATTGATGGGCGCACTGGCGTGCCTGCTGGCAACCACGTGCTATGGCTTTGCCGGTTTCCTGGCGCGGCGTTGGCTGGACCAGCGCGGCGGGTTGGACAGCCGTCTCTCGGCCTTGGGCAGCATGTTGGGGGCGACGTTGTTTCTGTTGCCGTTCTTTGCCTACAGCGCCATCAGCCATCCACCGGCGAGCTGGGGCGGCTGGCAGGTGTGGTCGTCTCTGCTGGGATTGGGGCTGGTATGTACGGCGTTCGCCTACATTCTGTACTTCCGCCTGCTGTCGTCCATCGGCCCGGTCAAGTCGATGACCGTGACCTTCATGATTCCGCCGTTCGGCGTGTTGTGGGGTGCGTTGCTGTTGGATGAGCCGCTGTCCATGGCCCACCTGTATGGCGGTGTGCTGATTGCCGGGGCGTTGTGGTTGGTGCTGCGCCCGCAAAAACTGTAGGAGCGACCAATCTCGCTCCTACAGGGGTGGGTTTATTGCTTACGGAATACAAACACCAAGCCGACGATGATCAACGCCATTCCCAGCACGCTCAACAAGGCCAGGCGATTACCGAAGATCAGGTAGTCCATCACCGCCGTCACTGCTGGCACCAGGTAGAACAGGCTGGTGACATTCACCAGGTTGCCCCGGGCGATCAGGCGGTACAGCAACAACGTCGCCAGCACGGACACCACCAGCCCCATCCACAGGACCGGCAGGTAAAAACGTGCACTGTGTTCAAAGTGGAACGGCTGGAACGGCACGAACACCGCGCACAGTAGCAGCCCGGCCAGGTATTGCAGCGGCAGCGTCCCCAAGGGGTTGTCGGTGATGCGCTTTTGCATGATAGAGCCAAACGTCATGCTCGCCAGCGCCAACAGCCCGAACACCATCCCGGCCAGAGACATGCCCGCCAACCCGATGCCCTGGTACACCACCATGATCAAGCCCGCCAACCCCAACCCCAGGCCGAACAACCGGCGCCAGGAGCGTTGGCGCTCCATCAGTACCACGGTAAGGATCGGCTGCACGCCCATGATGGTCGCCATCACCCCGGGGGTGACGTTGAGGTCCAGGGCCAGCAGATAGAAAATCTGGTAGGCCCCCAGCAAAACCAGGCCCGTCGCCGCCGCATACAGCAAGGGTTTGCCGGGACGAGGCAGCTTCAACTTGAGGATGGGTACCAACACCACCAACCCCATCAGGGCGATGGCAAAGCGGATCAGCAGAAAGGCAAAGGGCGAAGCATGGGCCAAGCCCAACTTGGAGAAGATCGCCCCGCTGCTCCACAGCAGGACAAACACGCTCGTCGAGGCCGCCGCGGCCACGGATTGTTTCGAAAGCACAGACATGGTTACCACCTGTTATCAGGCTAAAAAGCCGACTCAGTAAAAACTGAATTTCAGTAGGTTTTTTTCAGGCAGGCACGGGGCAACAGCGAATCGCTGATCAGCCCGAAATGCCAACACCCGGCGGTGATACGACTGCGTACACCGGCGTGCTACTGACAGGTGGGGGGTAGTGACTGATCTGCGCAGGCTGCTTGCCACGGCACGGCACGACCACAGCGTTGACCGCTGAATCGACTACCGCTATGCGCTGGGAAGCTGGCATGTGCTGATCTTTTTGAAGGGATGAAGACGCGACGACTATAACCAGCCGCAAATACATTTTGCAATCCTTTCACCTCACCCTGTGGGTGGAGGAGTTTTCATGCCGTCCAGGCAGACCGCTCGCTATAATGCCGCCCAGTTTTTTTCCAAGGATTTCACATGATTGCTTTGCCCTGGCTGTACCTCACCCTACTTTCCATTGGCTATGTCGTGGCTTTGATCTACGGCCAACTGGGCGTACTGGCGGCGGTCTCCATCGCACTGTTGCTGGTGGCCGGGTATGCCGTACGCCAGCAACGCAACCCTTGGGCACGCTACCTTGGCCACGGCTTGTTTATTGTCCTGGCCCTGGGCCTGGCGATGCACTGGCTACCGGGCTTCTATAACGGCCGCGGTATTGCGCCCCAGCGATTTACTCCGGACTCAGTGCCCTTCTCGATGTACCTGAACCAGGACAAACCCCTGATCGGCTTCTGGCTGTTGCTGGCCTGCCCGTGGATTGTGGCGCGGCGTTCATTGCGCCTGTCGATCTGCGTCACAGCCATGGCCCTGACTCTGGCCGCCATCGCCGCCTTGGGTGGCGCGGCCCTGCTGGGGATGATCAGTTGGGCACCCAAGTGGCCGGACGAGGCGTGGCTGTGGGTGTTGAACAACCTGCTGCTGGTGACGTTGGTCGAAGAAGCGCTGTTTCGCGGGTATATCCAGGGCGGCCTGAGCCAACGCTTCAAACACCTGCCCTATGGCGAGAACCTCGCGCTGCTGCTGGCCTCGCTGTTATTCGGCCTGGTGCATTTTGCTGCGGGTTGGCAGTGGATGCTGCTGGCGGGTATTGCGGGCGTGGGCTACGGCCTGGCGTATCGGTTCGGCGGGCTAGGCGCGGCGATTGCCACGCATTTTGGCTTGAATCTGCTGCACTTCGGGTTGTTTACCTACCCGATGCTCGCCGGCTAAGCCTGCCTTCTACAGAGGCAACGCTGTTCGCAGGATTGTTGCAAAAATAAGTTAAATAAATGCCCCGCATGGCCGATACCCCCTGAAAGCCTTGCGGATTGAACAATCATGCGTAATAACCAACCCGTTACCCAGCGCGAACGTACCTTCCCCGCTCAGCAACGGTTGATCTCCACCACAGATGCCAAGGGTGTGATTACCTACTGCAACGACGCCTTTGTCGAAATCAGTGGGTTCACCCGCGAAGAACTGGTGCGCGCGCCACACAACCTGGTGCGTCACCCGGATGTGCCGCCGGCCGTGTTCGCGCATATGTGGTCCACGCTCAAACAAGGCTTGCCATGGATGGGCATTGTCAAGAATCGCTGCAAGACCGGTGACCACTATTGGGTTAACGCCTATGTGACGCCGGTCTTCGACGGTAACCAGGTGATCGGCTACGAATCGGTGCGCATCAAGCCCACCGCCGAGCAGATCCGCCGGGCCGAAGCGCTCTATCAACGCATCAACCAAGGCAAGTCGGCCGTCCCCCAACGGGACAAGTGGCTGCCGGTGTTGCAGGACTGGCTGCCGTTTATCCTGGTCAGCCAGTTAAGCTTCATGATCGGCGCCACCCTCACCTCCCAATGGGGCTTTGCCCTGGCAGCGGCGCTGTCGGTGCCGTTGGGCCTGCTGGGATTGAGCTGGCAACAGCGCGGTCTCAAGCGTTTGCTGCGCCTGGCCGAACAGACCACGTCCGACCCGTTGATCGCGCAGATGTACACCGACAGCCGTGGCGCACAAGCGCGCTTGGAAATGTCGATCCTCAGCCAGGAAGCGCGTCTGAAGACCTGTCTTACCCGCCTGCAGGACACCGCCGAGCACCTCAACGACCAGGCCGCGCAATCCAACACCCTGGCGCACAACAGCTCCAGCGGCCTGGAACGCCAGCGCGTGGAAACCGAACAGGTGGCCACTGCGGTAAACCAGATGGCGGCGACCACCCAAGAAGTGGCCAGCCACGTGCAGCGCACCGCCGACGCCACCCAGGAAGCCAACCGCCTGACCGGCCGCGGCCGCGATATCGCTGGGGAAACCCGCGAGGCGATTCAGCGTCTTTCGGCAGCCGTTGGAGAGACCGGTGTGACCGTCACGCAACTGGCCAAAGACAGCGATGAAATCGGCGGCGTGGTTGATGTGATCAAAGGCATTGCCGACCAGACCAACCTGCTGGCACTCAACGCCGCTATCGAAGCCGCGCGTGCCGGTGAGATGGGCCGTGGTTTTGCAGTGGTCGCCGATGAAGTGCGCCAACTGGCGCAGCGTACGGCCGAATCCACCGGGCAGATCCATACCCTGATCGCCAAGCTGCAACACACCGCGGCTGCGGCCGTGCAAACCATGGACGCCGGGCACCGCCAAGCCGAAGAAGGTGTGGCACGGGTGATGGAAGCAGACCAGGCCTTGGTAGGTATCAGTGAGGCGGTGGCCAATATCACCGACATGACCACCCAGATTGCCGCAGCTACCGAAGAGCAAAGTGCGGTGGCCGAGGAGATCAGCCGCAACATCAGCACCATTGCGCTGTTGGCGGACCAGACCTCGGAGCAGGCGATGAACTCGGCGCAACTGAGTGAAGAGTTGACGCATACCGCCAATACCCAGTATTCGCTGGTAGAGCGTTTTAACCGATAAACTGCTATCGCAGGCAAGCCAGCTCCCACACTGGACGGTATTCACCGATAGAAATAGGTGAACCCAGCCCAATGTGGGAGGGGGCTTGCCCCCGATAGGGCGCTAACAGGTCCGGAGAAACTCAGCCACCTGCACCGCCGCCGCCTCCAAGTGCTGCTCATGGCTAAACCCCGAAGCCTTCAGCGGCTTCAAGTCATGGTCCCCCGCCGCCAACCACATCACCTCAATGCTCTCTGACAAGTCATAACTCTGCACCGCCGCACGATTGCCCAAGGCATCGCGCTCGCCCTGCACAATCAAGGTGGGCGTCGTAAGCGCAGCCAAGTGCTCCACCCGGGGTTTCTCTGGCTTGCCCACCGCATAGAACGGATAGCCCAGGCACACCAACCCATCGGCGCCCAGTTCATCAGCCAGTAAACTGGCCATCCGCCCGCCCATGGACTTGCCGCCCATCGCCAGTTTCCCAGCGACATGACGTCGCACCTCGACATACACCTCGCGCCAGCACTCCAGCAGTTTCGGCGCCGGATTCGGGGGGCGTTTGCCGCCGTCCACGCGACGCTGGGCCATGTACGGAAACTCGAAGCGCAACACGCTCACGCCATGCCCGGCAAGGCGTGCGGCCATATCGTTCATGAACGCCGAGTCCATCGGTGCGCCGGCGCCGTGGGCCAGGATCAACGTGACCGGCTCACCCGACGTCGTGCCCGTGGCGACATCCCACAACCAGCCATGTTCCCGTACACACTGCGCCCATTGATCCCCGTCAATACTGGCCTTGTGCTCTTTGCCCATGCTTGCCTCGCTTTTTAGTCTGCCTATAACTCCAGCCCAAGTGCCGCACTTGCTTGGGTTGAACCGTGGATGGGGAACCATGAACACTACTTTAAGTACCGCCTATAACTACAAGGTGGTCCGCCAATTCGCCATTATGACGGTGGTGTGGGGCATCGTCGGCATGGGGCTCGGGGTTTTTCTCGCTGCCCAATTGGTTTGGCCTGCGCTCAACTTCGATTTGCCTTGGACCAGCTTCGGCCGCCTGCGCCCTTTGCACACCAACGCGGTGATCTTCGCGTTCGGTGGCTGTGCGCTGTTCGCCAGCTCCTTTTACTCGGTGCAACGCACCTGCCAGACGCAGCTGTTCGCGCCGAAAGTCGCCGCGTTCTGCTTCTGGGGCTGGCAGCTTGTGATCCTGCTGGCCGCGATCAGCCTGCCACTGGGCTACACCAGCTCCAAAGAATACGCCGAGCTGGAATGGCCGATCGACATCCTGATCACCATTGTCTGGGTCGCCTACGCCATCGTGTTCTTCGGCACGATCATGAAGCGCAAGACCAAGCATATCTATGTGGGCAACTGGTTCTTCGGCGCGTTCATCATCACAGTGGCCATCTTGCATATCGTCAATAACCTGGAAATCCCGGTCAGCCTGACCAAGTCCTACTCGCTGTACGGCGGTGCGACGGATGCCATGGTGCAGTGGTGGTATGGGCACAACGCGGTAGGCTTTTTCCTCACTGCGGGTTTCCTCGGCATGATGTACTACTTCGTGCCCAAGCAGGCCGAACGCCCGGTGTATTCCTATCGCTTGTCGATCGTGCACTTCTGGGCGCTGATCACCCTGTACATCTGGGCCGGCCCTCACCACTTGCACTACACCGCCTTGCCGGACTGGGCGCAGTCCCTGGGCATGGTGATGTCACTGGTGCTGCTGGCGCCAAGCTGGGGCGGCATGATCAACGGCATGATGACCCTCTCGGGTGCCTGGCATAAGTTGCGCAGCGACCCGATCCTGCGCTTCCTCGTTGTCTCCCTGGCCTTCTACGGCATGTCGACCTTCGAAGGCCCGATGATGGCGATCAAGACCGTCAACGCCCTCTCCCACTACACCGACTGGACCATCGGCCACGTACACGCCGGGGCGCTGGGCTGGGTGGCGATGATCTCCATCGGCGCGCTGTACCACATGATCCCGAAAATCTTCGGTCGCGAGCAGATGTACAGCCTCGGCCTGATCAACGCGCATTTCTGGCTGGCCACCATCGGCACCGTGCTCTACATCGCGTCGATGTGGGTCAACGGCATCGCCCAGGGCCTGATGTGGCGTGCGGTCAACGAAGACGGCACCCTCACCTACTCCTTCGTCGAAACCCTGGTGGCCAGCCACCCAGGCTTCATCGTGCGACTGGTGGGCGGTGCGATCTTTCTCAGCGGCATGTTCCTGATGGCTTACAACACATGGCGCACCGTGCGTTCGGCGCAACCTGCCGAAGTCACCGCTGCCGCGCAGATGGCCTGAGGAGTCGATGATGAAACACGAAACGATTGAAAAGAACGTCGGCCTGTTGATGCTGCTGATGGTGCTCGCCGTGAGCATCGGTGGCCTGACCCAGATCGTCCCGCTGTTCTTCCAGGACGTGACCAACAAGCCGGTCGAAGGCATGAAGCCCTACACCGCGCTGCAACTGGAAGGCCGCGACATCTACATCCGCGAAGGCTGCGTACAGTGCCACTCGCAGATGATCCGCCCGTTCCGCGCCGAGACCGAGCGCTACGGCCACTACTCGGTGGCCGGCGAAAGCGTGTGGGACCACCCGTTCCTGTGGGGCTCCAAGCGTACCGGCCCGGACCTGGCCCGCGTCGGCGCACGCTACTCGGACGACTGGCACCGCGCGCACTTGTACAACCCGCGCAACGTGGTGCCAGAGTCGAAAATGCCGGCCTACCCATGGCTGGTCACCGCCGCCGTCGACAGCAGCCACACCGAGACCAAGTTGAAAGTGATGCGCACCCTCGGCGTGCCGTACACCGACGACGACATCAACGGCGCCGTCGCCAGCCTCAAGGGCAAGACCGAGATGGACGCGCTGGTTTCCTACCTGCAAGTGCTCGGCACTGCCATCAAGAGCAAGAGGTGAGCCATGGGATTTGAATTCGATGCAGGCACCATCCGCGGCCTTGGCACGCTGGTGGTCGCCATCGCCTTTATCGGCCTGTCGCTGTGGGTGTTCAACAACCGCCGCAACGCGGAATTCGAGCAGGCCCGCCTGCTGCCGTTTGCCGATGAACCTTCCCCACCCGACGCTCAAGCAGAGCCAGCCACAAGGAGCACTCGGCCATGACTACGTTCTGGAGTACATGGATCTGCGTATTGACCCTGGGCAGCCTCATCGGCCTGACCTGGCTGTTGGTCGGCACTCGCAAGGGCGAGACCAAGGGCAGCGTCGACCAGACCATGGGCCACGCCTTCGACGGTATCGAGGAATACGACAACCCGCTGCCCCAGTGGTGGTTCATGTTGTTCGCCGGCACCCTGGTGTTTGCCGTCGGCTACCTGATCCTCTACCCGGGCCTGGGCAACTGGAAAGGTGTACTGCCGGGCTATGAGGACGGCTGGACCCAGACCAAGGAATGGGACAAGGAAATGGCCAAGGCCGACGCCAGGTTCGGGCCGATCTTCGCCAAGTTCGCGGCCATGCCGGTAGAAGAAGTGGCCAAGGACCCGCAAGCGTTGAAGATGGGCGGTCGCCTGTTCGCCTCCAACTGCGCGGTATGCCACGGCTCGGACGCCAAGGGCGCCTATGGCTTCCCCAACCTGGCGGACAGCAACTGGCGCTGGGGCGGTTCGGCCGAGGCCATCAAGGCCACCATTCTGAACGGTCGCCATGCGGCGATGCCGGCCTGGGGTGAAGTGCTGGGCGAGGACGGGGTGAAGAACGTCGCCGCTTACGTGCGCCACGACCTGGCCAAGTTGCCGTTGCCCGCCGACAACACCGCCGACCTGGCAGCCGGCCAAGCCGCCTTCAGCACCACCTGCGTGGCGTGTCATGGTCCGCAAGGTCACGGCGTGGAAGCCATGGGCGCGCCCAACCTGACCGAGCCTGCCGGGTTTATCTACGGCACCAGCCTGGCACAGTTGCAGCAGACCATCCGCCATGGTCGCCAGGGCCAGATGCCGGCCCAGGACGTGCTGCAAGGCAATGACAAGGTGCACCTGCTGGCGGCTTACGTGTACAGCCTGTCCCATAACGCTGATGGTGCAACGCCAGATAGCCAACCGCAGTAAAAGCCTTATCTGTGGCGAGGGAGCTTGCTCCCTCGCCACAGGCACAAGTCGCGACCAAGTGTCGCACCCCTTCCAAACCCAACTTTCCCCTCCTCCTATTCGGGTCTACGCTTGTTCCCACAGTGGAGCAATTCTGGCGTAGACGACGGTATTCGTTGCGCCCCCTAAAATTCCTGTCCACTTGATCAGCTTTCTATTTCGGTCTTTATCCTTACACCAAACATGGAAAGGGCGCAGAATCTGGCGTGGAACGCATTGATACAGGTCAGCCATTGCGTTGCAATGGCCCCTCGGTTTCTACATACTTGCGGCCGATTTTACCTATAAAAAAACCTAAACCGTGGAACCTTAGAATGAGCACAGCAATCAGTCCGACTGCTTATAACTATAAGGTAGTCCGCCAGTTCGCCATCATGACGGTGGTCTGGGGGATCCTTGGCATGGGGCTCGGGGTGTTCATCGCCTCGCAACTGGTTTGGCCGCAATTGAATTTCGACCTGCCCTGGACGACCTTCGGCCGCCTGCGCCCGCTGCATACCAACCTGGTGATCTTCGCCTTCGGCGGATGTGCACTGTTTGCCACCTCCTACTATGTCGTGCAGCGCACCTGCCAGACGCGACTGATTTCCGATGGTCTTGCCGCCTTCACCTTCTGGGGCTGGCAGGCGGTCATCGTCGGCGCCATCATCAGCCTGCCCCTGGGCTACACCACCACCAAGGAATACGCTGAGCTGGAATGGCCGATCGCCATTTTGCTTGCCATTGTGTGGGTGACCTACGGCCTGGTGTTCTTCGGCACCATCGTCAAGCGCAAGACCAAGCACATCTACGTAGGCAACTGGTTCTACGGGGCCTTTATCGTGGTCACGGCGATGCTGCACATCGTCAACCACGCCTCCCTGCCGGTGAACCTGTTCAAGTCCTATTCGGCCTATTCCGGCGCAACGGACGCGATGATCCAGTGGTGGTACGGCCACAACGCCGTAGGCTTCTTCCTCACCACCGGTTTCCTGGGGATGATGTACTACTTCGTGCCCAAGCAGGCCGAGCGTCCGATCTACTCTTATCGCCTGTCCATCGTGCACTTCTGGGCGCTGATCACCCTGTACATCTGGGCCGGCCCTCACCACTTGCACTACACCGCCTTGCCGGATTGGGCACAGTCCCTGGGCATGGCGATGTCGATCATCCTGCTGGCGCCAAGCTGGGGCGGCATGATCAACGGCATGATGACCCTCTCGGGCGCCTGGCATAAGCTGCGCACCGACCCGATCCTGCGGTTTTTGGTGGTGTCCCTGGCGTTCTACGGCATGTCGACCTTCGAAGGGCCGATGATGGCAATCAAGACCGTCAACTCGCTGTCCCACTACACCGACTGGACCATCGGCCACGTACATGCCGGCGCTCTGGGCTGGGTAGCGATGATCTCCATCGGCGCGCTGTACCACATGATCCCCAAACTGTTCGGCCGCGTGCAGATGCACAGCGTCGGGCTGATCAACGCGCACTTCTGGCTGGCCACTATTGGCACCGTGCTCTACATCGCCTCGATGTGGGTCAACGGCATCACCCAGGGCCTGATGTGGCGTGCGATCAACGATGACGGCACCCTCACCTATTCCTTCGTCGAAGCGCTGCAAGCCAGCCACCCGGGCTTTATCGTACGTGCCCTGGGCGGTGCGTTCTTTGCCAGTGGCATGCTGTTGATGGCCTACAACGTCTGGCGCACCGTGCGTGCCAGCGACCCTGTAGAAGCCGAAGCCGCCGCCAAGATCGCCGTTGTGGGAGTTCACTGATGAAGCATGAAGTCGTCGAGAAGAACATCGGCCTGCTGGCCTTCTTCATGGTCATCGCCGTGAGCATTGGCGGCCTGACCCAAATCGTTCCGCTGTTTTTCCAGGACGTGACCAACAAGCCGGTCGAAGGCATGAAGCCGCGCACCGCCCTTGAACTGGAAGGCCGCGACGTTTACATCGCCAACGGTTGCGTGGGCTGCCACTCGCAGATGATCCGCCCCTTCCGCGCCGAAACCGAACGCTACGGCCACTACTCGGTCGCCGGTGAAAGCGTGTGGGACCACCCGTTCCTGTGGGGTTCCAAGCGCACCGGCCCGGACCTGGCCCGTGTGGGCGGGCGTTACTCCGATGACTGGCAGCGTGCGCACCTGTACAACCCGCGCAACGTCGTGCCTGAGTCGAAAATGCCGGCGTACCCGTTCCTCGTGGAAAACAAGCTCGACGGCAAGGACACCGCGAAGAAGATGGAAGTCTTGCGCACCCTGGGCGTGCCCTACACCGACGAAGACATCGCCGGTGCGGCCGCCGCCGTGAAGGGCAAGACCGAAATGGACGCATTGGTGGCCTACCTGCAAGGCCTTGGCACCATCATCAAAAGCAAACGGTGACCTACATGGATATCGGGATGATTCGTGGCCTGGGCACCGTTGTGGTGATGGTGGCCTTTATCGGCCTGGCGTTGTGGGTGTTCAGCCCACGGCGCAAGTCGGAGTTTGACGACGCGACCATGCTGCCCTTCGCAGATGACCCCGAAGCCATCAAGCACGTCGAGCAAGCTTCTAGGAGTAACAAAGAATGACTACGTTCTGGAGTCTGTACGTCACAGTCCTCAGTCTGGGTACCATCTTCGCCCTGACCTGGCTGCTGCTGTCGACCCGCAAGGGCCAGCGCACCGAGCAGACGGACGAGACCGTCGGCCACTCGTTCGACGGCATCGAGGAGTACGACAACCCGCTGCCCAAGTGGTGGTTCATGCTGTTTGTCGGCACCATCGTCTTCGCCCTTGGTTACCTGGTGCTCTACCCTGGCCTCGGCAACTGGAAGGGCCTGCTGCCAGGCTACAACTACCTCGACAACGACAAGCAAACCCCGTTCGCCAACGGCCAGACCGGCTGGACCGGCGTGCACGAGTGGGAAAAGGAAATGGCCAGGTCGGAGGCCAAGTTCGGGCCGATCTTCGCCAAATTCGCGTCGATGCCGATTGAAGAAGTCGCCAAGGACCCGCAAGCCTTGAAGATGGGCGGCCGCCTGTTCGCCTCCAACTGCTCGGTGTGCCACGGCTCCGACGCCAAAGGCGCCTACGGCTTCCCCAACCTGACCGACGCCGACTGGCGCTGGGGCGGTGAACCCAACACCATCAAGGAAACCATCATGAAGGGCCGCCACGCGGTGATGCCGGGCTGGGCCGAAGTCATCGGTGAGCAAGGCGTGGCTGACGTAGCAGGCTTTGTGGTGACCCAACTCGATGGCCGCAAACTGCCGGAAGGCGCCAAGGCCGATGTGGCCAACGGTGAGAAACTCTTCGCCGCCAACTGCGTGGCCTGCCACGGCCCGGCCGGTAAAGGCACCCCAGCCATGGGCGCGCCCGACCTGACGCATCCGGGTGCGTTCATCTACGGTTCAAGCTTCGCGCAACTGCAGCAGACCATCCGTTATGGCCGCCAGGGCCAGATGCCGGCGCAGGAGCAGTTGCAGGGCAATGACAAAGTGCACTTGCTTGCGGCGTATGTGTATAGCTTGTCTCATGGGGATAAGAAGGCTGAGGAGCAGTAAAGTTAGCTGCAACACGCCATGGCCTCGCCACTGAAGAGCGGCGGGGTCATTTCTTGAAAAGCTTAGATCCGGGGTGGGAGCTGGCGTGCCTGCGAAAGCGCTCTGTCAGTCACAAATAGGCTGACCGGCCCATCGCTTTCGCAGGCAAGCCAGCTCCCACATTTGTCCTCCTGCACATTCAAGACCGGGCCTGTTGACGGGATGGCGTTGAGACCTGCCGCGTCACCACAACCACAAAAACCGTCCATACTTGCCAAGTCAATTGATCCAGGTCACGTACACCATCAATTGATTTCCCCCAACGCGACCAAAGGTCGCACCCTTTGCGCACCATCGGGGGCGTATCATTAGGCCACTGCAACACCCTTAATTTGACCCCGGCTGGCACGTACTGGCCGAGGCAAATCTCCACCGCCGTGGGATGCAATGATGAGCGACCAGATACCGGTACATGACGTTACCCCGCCTGCCAAAACCGTCGACCTCTACGCTTCGCGTGAGAAGATTTATACCCGTGCCTTCACTGGCTTGTTCCGCAATCTGCGCATGGTCGGCGGTGCCGCTCTGTTTCTGCTGTACTTCGGCACCGTGTGGCTGAACTGGGGGGGGCACCAGGCGGTGTGGTGGAACCTGCCGGAGCGTAAATTCTTTATTTTTGGTGCAACGTTCTGGCCTCAGGATTTCATCCTGCTGTCGGGCATTCTCATTGTCGCGGCCTTTGGCCTGTTCTTTATCACCGTATACGCCGGGCGCGTGTGGTGCGGCTATACCTGCCCGCAAAGCGTGTGGACATGGATCTTCATGTGGTGCGAAAAGGTCACCGAAGGCGACCGCAACCAGCGCATCAAGCTCGACAAGGCGCCCATGAGCGCCAACAAATTCCTGCGCAAATTCAGCAAGCACAGCCTGTGGCTGCTGATCGGCTTTGCCACCGGCCTCACTTTTGTCGGCTACTTTTCACCGATCCGTGAACTGGTATTCGATTTCTTCACCGGCCAGGCCGATGGCTGGTCGTATTTCTGGGTGGGTTTCTTCACCCTCGCCACCTACGGCAACGCCGGCTGGCTGCGTGAGCAGGTGTGCATCTACATGTGCCCCTATGCGCGCTTCCAGAGCGTGATGTTCGACAAGGACACCTTGATCGTGTCCTATGACCCCCGCCGTGGCGAAGTGCGTGGCCCACGTAAAAAGGGTACCGACTACAAGGCCCAGGGCCTGGGCGACTGCATCGACTGCACGATGTGCGTGCAGGTGTGCCCTACCGGTATCGATATCCGCGACGGGCTGCAAATCGAATGCATCGGCTGCGCCGCCTGTATCGATGCCTGCGATAACATCATGGACAAGATGGAGTACCCACGCGGCCTGATCAGCTACACCACCGAACACAACCTTTCGGGGCAGAAAACCCATAAGCTGCGCCCGCGCCTGATCGGTTACGCCCTGGTATTGCTGGCGATGATCAGCCTGTTGGTGGCCGCCTTCTTCATGCGCTCGCTGGTGGGTTTCGACGTCAGCAAGGACCGCGTGCTGTACCGTGAAAACGCCGAAGGACGCATCGAAAACGTCTACAGCCTGAAGATCATGAACAAAGACCAGCGCGACCACACCTACGTGCTCGACGCCGCTGGCCTGCCAGACCTCAAGCTGCAAGGCCGACGTGAGATCAAAGTGGCCGCCGGCGATATCGTCAGCATGCCGGTGGAGTTGTCGAGTGCGCCGGAGCAGTTGCCGTCGAGCACCAACGAGGTGACCTTCATCCTCAAGGACGCCGATGACACCAGCGTCCATATTGAAGCCAAGAGCCGATTCATCGGCCCACAAGTTCGTTAACAGGGAACACACGCATGCCTGCAACTACTGCCGCCAGCCCTTGGTACAAACACCTCTGGCCCTGGATCATCATCGCGATTCTGGCCTGCTCAGTGACCCTGACCTTGTCCATGGTGACCATCGCAGTGAACAACCCGGACAACCTGGTCAACGACAACTACTACGAGGCCGGCAAAGGCATCAACCGTTCCCTGGACCGCGAGCGCCTGGCCCAGACCCTGCAACTGCGCGGCAAGCTGCACCTGGACGAACTGACCGGCGAGGTCGAGCTGCAACTGACTGGCTACAGCAATCCAAATACTCTGGAGCTGAACCTGATCTCCCCGACCCAGCCAGAGAAGGATCGCAAGATCAACCTCACCCGCAGCGACAGCGAGCCCGGTCGCTACATCGGCCAGGTCACCGACAAGGTCGAAGGTCGCCGTTTCGTGGAACTGCTTGGCGTGGAGGGCGGCAACACCTGGCGCCTGTTCGAAGAAGAAGAGGTCAGCCACGACAAGGACTTGCTGCTGGGTGACGAACCGTTGCAGGGCGCCGAGGACCTGAAGAAGTAGACGATGATCGTTCCCACGCTCTGCGTGGTAACGCCTTGCTGGACGCTCTGCGTCTGCTTTGTGACGCAGAGCGTCACGGGCAACATTCCCACGCAAAGCGTGGGAACGATCTACGGAACTGAGCAATGACCCAACCCACCCCCTGCTACCACTGCGCCCTACCCGTCCCCTCCGGCAGTCGGTTCACCGCCCAGATCCTCGGCGAACGCCGTGAACTCTGCTGCCCGGGCTGCCAGGCCGTGGCCGAGGCGATAGTGGCCGGCGGGCTGGAAAGCTATTACCAACACCGCAGCGAAGCCTCGGCCAACCCCGAGGCGCTGCCCGTGCAGTTGGTGGACGAGCTGGCGCTGTACGACCGCGCCGATGTGCAAAAACCCTTTGTACGCCATCAGGGCGAGCTGGCCGAAACCACCCTGCTGATGGAAGGCATCAGTTGCGCCGCCTGCGGCTGGTTGATCGAGAAACACCTGCGCAGCCTGCCTGCCGTGGCCGAAGCGCGACTGAACCTGTCCAACCACCGGCTGCACGTGCGCTGGGCCGATGGGCAATTGCCGTTGAGCCAACTGCTCAGCGAGCTGCGCCATATCGGTTACGCCGCCCATCCTTATCAGGCCGACCGCGCAGCCGAACAATTGGCCAGCGAGAATCGACTGGCCCTGCGACAACTGGGAGTCGCCGGCTTGCTGTGGTTCCAGGCCATGATGGCAACCATGGCCACTTGGCCGGAATTCAATATCGACCTGAGCCCGGAATTGCACGTCATCCTGCGCTGGGTTGCGATGTTTCTGACAACGCCCATCGTGTTCTACAGCTGCGCGCCCTTCTTCAAAGGCGCCCTGCGTGACTTGCGCACACGCCACCTGACCATGGACGTCTCGGTGTCCCTGGCGATTGGCGGCGCGTACCTGGCCGGCATCTGGACCGCGATCACTGGCGTAGGCGAGTTGTATTTCGATGCCGTGGGCATGTTTGCCCTGTTCCTGCTGGCCGGGCGCTACCTTGAGCGCCGCGCCCGGGAGCGCACTGCCGCAGCCACCGCCCAACTGGTCAACCTATTGCCCGCCTCCTGCCTGCGCCTCAAGGACGATGGCCAGAGCGAGCGCATCCTGCTTAGCGAATTGGCGCTGGGTGATCGCGTGCTGGTACACCCCGGCTCCGTACTGCCGGCGGATGGCGTGATTCTCGACGGCCAATCCAGCATCGATGAATCCCTGCTGACCGGCGAGTACCTGCCGCAACCTCGGCGCACGGGCGACAACGTCACGGCCGGCACGCTGAATGTCGAAGGCGCGCTGACCGTTCAGGTGCGCGCCCTGGGGCATGACACGCGCTTGTCCGCCATCGTGCGCCTACTGGAGCGCGCCCAGGCCGAGAAGCCGCGCCTGGCGCAGATCGCCGACCGCGCTGCACAGTGGTTCCTGTTGTGCTCGCTGATCGCCGCTGCGCTGATCGGCCTGCTGTGGTGGGAGCTGGACCCGTCGCGGGCGTTCTGGATTGTGCTGGCGATGCTGGTGGCGACCTGTCCGTGCGCTCTGTCCCTGGCCACGCCCACCGCGCTCACCGCCGCCACCGGCACCTTGCACAGTCTCGGGTTGCTGCTGACCCGCGGCCATGTGCTTGAGGGCCTGAACCAGGTTGATACGGTGATTTTCGACAAGACCGGCACCCTCACCGAAGGGCGCCTGGCGTTGCGCGCCATTCGGCCCTTGAGTGCGCTGGACAGCGACCAATGCCTGGGCCTGGCCGCCGCCCTGGAGAACCGTTCCGAACACCCGATTGCCCGTGCCTTCGGCCGTGCGCCGCTGGCCGCCGATGAAGTGCTGAGCACCCCAGGCCTGGGCCTGGAAGGTCGTGTGGGCGAACGTTTGTTGCGCATCGGCCAGCCGGGTTTTGTCTGTGAACTCAGTGGCTGTGCGATTCCCGCCTCACCGGACGAAGCCGGGCAATGGCTGCTGCTGGGCGACCGCAGCGGGGCGCTGGCCTGGTTCGTACTGGATGACCGCCTGCGCAGCGACGCACCTGCCTTGCTGGCCGCATGCAAGACGCGGGGCTGGCGCACGCTGTTGCTCTCCGGCGACAGTTCGCCGATGGTGGCCAGTGTCGCCTCTGAGCTGGGTATCGACGAAGCCCACGGCAGCCTGCGCCCTGACGACAAGCTGAAGGTACTGCAAAACCTGCACAAAGAAGGTCGCAAAGTGCTGATGCTGGGCGATGGAGTCAATGATGTGCCGGTGCTGGCCGCCGCTGATATCAGCGTGGCGATGGGCTCGGCCACGGACCTGGCGAAAACCAGCGCCGATGCGGTGCTGTTGTCCAACCGCCTGGATGCGCTGGTGCAGGCCTTCAGCCTGGCGCGGCGCACTCGCCGAGTGATCATCGAGAACCTGTTGTGGGCCGGGTTGTACAATGGGCTTATGCTGCCGTTTGCGGCCCTGGGTTGGATCACTCCGATCTGGGCGGCGATCGGCATGTCCCTCAGTTCGTTGACCGTGGTGCTCAACGCGTTGCGCCTCACTCGCCTGCCGAGCGCGCAAGCCTCGGGCACCGCCCCAGTAACCCGCTCGCTGCCGGCCTGAGCCGCGTGGGCATGGAGTACAGATGCCAGCTCTCTATGTAATGATTCCGGCGGCACTGCTGTTAGTGGGCGTGGCCATCTACATCTTCTTCTGGGCCGTGGACAGCGGCCAGTACGAAGACCTCGATGGCCCCGCCCACAGCGTGCTGTTCGACGACCAGGACCCGAACCACCTGGCCGCCATCGATGAAGCCAACAACCCTGAGCAAGCGCCCAAAGAGCCGCCCCATGCTTGAGCTGGCGCCCTTGCTGGTCTCGGCGCTGATCCTAGGCCTGCTTGGCGGCGGCCATTGCCTGGGCATGTGCGGCGGACTGATGGGCGCGCTGACCCTGGCGATCCCCAAGGAACAGCGCAGCCGCCGTTTTCGCCTGCTGCTGGCATACAACCTGGGGCGCATACTCAGCTATGCCACCGCCGGTTTATTGATCGGCCTGGCCGGTTGGGCGGTGGCCAACAGCCCCGCGGCGATGTTCATGCGAGTGCTTGCCGGGCTGCTGCTGATCTGCATGGGCCTGTACCTGGCCGGCTGGTGGAGCGGCCTCACCCGTATCGAAAGCCTGGGACGCGGCCTGTGGCGGCATCTGCAGCCGGTGGCCAACCGTTTGCTGCCGGTGTCCAGCCTGCCCCGTGCCTTGCTGCTAGGCGCGCTGTGGGGCTGGTTGCCGTGCGGGCTCGTCTACAGCACCCTGCTATGGGCGGCGAGCCAGGGCAATGCACTGGACAGCGCCTTGCTGATGCTGGCGTTCGGGCTGGGCACCTGGCCGGTGCTACTGGCCACCGGGCTGGCCGCCGAACGGGTGACGGCGTTATTGCGCAAGCGCAGCGTGCGGGTGACCGGTGGGGTGCTGGTGATGATCTTCGGCCTCTGGACCTTGCCCGGCCCCCATCAGCACTGGCTAATGGGGCATTAGCAGGCCCTGTGGCATAGCGCCGCTCCCCGTTGATGCAAATCAAGATGCCTGCACCGCCCTCCCCCTAGACTCGGCCCACTAGCCAATCCGGGGGACCGCCCGCATGCTCGACGCCATTCGTTGGGACACAGATCTGATTCACCGCTACGACTTGGCGGGACCGCGCTACACGTCCTACCCCACCGCCGTACAATTTGACAGCCAGGTCGGCACCTTCGACCTGCTCCACGCCCTGCGTGACAGCCGCAAGGCCGTAAGGCCACTGTCGCTGTATGTGCATGTGCCGTTCTGCGCCAACATTTGTTACTACTGCGCCTGCAACAAGGTGATCACCAAGGACCGTGGCCGCGCCCAGGCCTACCTGCAGCGCCTGGAGCAGGAAATCCAGCTGGTGGCCTGCCACCTCGACCCGCAGCAGCCCGTGGAGCAACTGCATTTGGGCGGCGGTACGCCCACGTTTCTCAGCCACGATGAACTGCGCCAGGTGATGAAATGCCTGCGCCAGCATTTCAATTTGCTGGATGACGATTCGGGCGACTACGGCATCGAAATCGACCCACGCGAAGCCGACTGGGCCACCATGGGCCTGCTACGTGAACTGGGCTTTAACCGCGTGAGCATCGGCCTGCAAGACCTCGACCCCGAGGTGCAACGGGCGGTCAACCGCCTGCAAAGCCTGGAAGAAACCCGCGCCGTGATCGATGCAGCGCGCACCTTGCAATTTCGCTCGATCAATATCGACCTGATCTACGGCCTGCCCAAGCAGTCGCCGTTGAACTTTGCGCGCACCGTGGAAGAAGTCATCCGCTTACAGCCTGACCGCCTGTCCGTGTTCAACTACGCGCACCTGCCGGAACGCTTCATGCCCCAACGGCGGATCAACACTGACGAGCTGCCCTCACCAGCGGAAAAACTGCTGATGCTGCAAACCACCATCGAACAACTGACCCAGGCCGGTTACCGCTACATCGGCATGGACCACTTTGCCCTGCCAGACGACGAATTGGCCGTCGCCCAGGAAGAAGGCAAACTGCAGCGCAACTTCCAGGGTTACACCACCCACGGGCACTGCGACTTGATTGGGCTGGGGGTGTCAGCGATCAGTCAGATCGGCGACCTGTATTGCCAGAACAGCAGTGATCTGAACCAGTACCAGAATGCCTTGGCGGGTGCGCAATTGGCGACCAGCCGCGGCCTGGTCTGCACTACGGACGACCGGTTGCGACGGGCTGTAATCCAGCATTTGATCTGCAATTTCAGCCTGGCATTCGAGGGGATCGAACAGGCGTACAACATCGATTTTCGCGGTTATTTTGCCGAGTTATGGCCGCAGCTGGAAACGATGGCCGCCGACGGCCTGATCGAGTTGGACGCCCACGGCATTCGTGTGCTCCCGGCCGGGCGCTTGCTGGTGCGTTCAGTGTGCATGGTGTTCGATGCCTACCTGGAGCACCAGAACAGGCAACGATTTTCGCGGGTCATCTAGACGTACTTACTTCATGGCCAGGCTGGCAGCCTTGACTGCATCACCGGCACTCATGTCTTTCATCGCCTTGGTCAGGGACGCCTGGGCGCTGGTCAAGCTGGCTTGCAGTGCGCTCAACGCTGACTGCAGCCCGGAGAGTCGGGCACGGGCCTGTTCTGGGCTGAGATTTCTGTCGGCCATTACCGCAGCCATCTCGGCTTGTTTCTCGGCAATCTGCTTTTTGATCTCACGAATCATCTTGAGCAGATTCTTGACGTTGTCCGCCAGGCCGCTGTCGTCGATGTCACTGTTTGTGGCTTTTTCCGCCGCAGCAGCTTTCATCGCGGCGCCGGAGATGGTCACCGAAACGGCAGGCTTGGCTTCGTCGGTCGTCGGGATCGCGGCAACATCCGGTTCGGCAGCTTTCTTGGGTTCGGGCAGTGCCTGGATCTGAGTGCGCGAAGCGAGTTGAGCAGTGAGGGCTAACATGGTCTGAGCCGCCGTATTTGTAGTCGATAGCAGTACTATCGGCGGTTTTAGCCAAATCTTTATATACCGGTCGGTTTTTTGTACACGCTGGCCTCCGTGCCCCCCAGTGCGTTACCCTTACGTCTTATGTGTGTTTTCCCACAAGGATTTAAGAAATGTCCGAGCCAGTCAAACTGCGCGCTCACAGCCAGGCCCATTGCAAGGATTGCAGCCTGGCTCCCCTCTGCCTGCCACTTTCATTGAATCTGGAAGACATGGATGCGCTGGACGACATCGTCAAACGCGGCCGCCCGCTGAAAAAAGGCGAGTTTCTGTTTCGCCAGGGCGACAAGTTTGATTCCGTCTATGCAGTACGCTCTGGCGCGTTGAAGACCTTCAGCCTCAGCGACGGCGGCGAAGAGCAAATCACCGGTTTCCACCTGCCAAGCGAGTTGGTCGGGCTGTCGGGGATGGACACCGAGATTCACCCGGTGTCGGCCCAGGCCCTGGAAACCACCTCGGTGTGCGAAATCCCATTCGAGCGCCTGGATGAACTGGCCCTGCAACTGCCGCAATTGCGCCGCCAATTGATGCGCGTGATGAGCCGCGAGATTCGTGACGACCAGCAAATGATGCTGCTGCTGTCGAAGAAAACCGCCGATGAGCGCATTGCCACCTTCCTGGTCAACCTGTCGGCGCGCTTTCGCGCCCGTGGGTTCTCGGCCAACCAGTTCCGCCTGAGCATGTCGCGCAATGAGATCGGTAATTACCTGGGCCTGGCGGTTGAGACCGTGTCCCGCGTGTTTACTCGTTTCCAGCAGAACCAGTTGATCGCCGCCGAGGGCAAAGAGGTGCATATCCTCGACCCGATCCAGCTGTGTGCATTGGCTGGCGGTTCCCTGGAGGTCTGATCCAGGCTGCGGCCGCGCCAATCGGCGAGGCCGCAGGTATACTTCGAGTCCGTTTTCCGCTCTGGACTCCTCGACGATGACTTTTGATTCGTTCGACATCAAATCCCTGATTCGCCCCGTCATCGACTTCCCCAAGCCTGGGGTGATCTTCCGTGACATCACGCCGCTATTCCAATCGCCCCGCGCCCTGCGCCTGGTGGCCGACAGCTTTGCCCAACGCTATGTCGAAGCCGACTTCACCCATATCGGTGCGATGGATGCCCGTGGCTTCCTGATCGGCTCGATCATCGCCTACCAGCTCAACAAGCCGCTCATCCTGTTTCGCAAGCAAGGCAAGCTGCCGGCGGACGTGCTGGCCGAGGGTTACCAGACCGAGTACGGCGAAGCCTTCCTGGAAGTGCACGCCGACAGCCTGTGCGAAGGCGATTCGGTGCTGATGTTCGATGACCTGATCGCCACCGGCGGCACCCTGATTGCTGCAGCGAACCTGGTGCGGCGCATGGGGGCAAAGATTTTTGAGGCTGCAGCGATTATTGATTTGCCAGAGCTGGGTGGCTCGCAGCGCTTGGCAGACATGGGGATTCCGACGTTTTGCCTGACGCAATTTGGGCTGACTGAGAGATAAGGGTCGTCAGTACTGCCGTCATCGCGGGCAAGCCCGGCTCCCACCTTGGAATGCATTCCCCTGTGGGAGCTGGGCTTGCCCGCGATGAGGCCCGAAAGAACACCCCGGTTTACAACCCCATCTGCTTACTGATGATTTCATTCATCACTTCGCGCGTCCCGCCACCAATCGACAAAATCCGGTTATCGCGATAAAGCCGCTCCACCAGGCTGCCACGCATATACCCCTGCCCCCCCAATATTTGCACCGCGTCATACGTCACCCGATCAGCGGTATCGGTGGCCAGGTTCTTGGCCATGGAAATCTCTTTGATCACACTCTTGCCAGCGGCCATCTTCGCGGCCTGACGATAGGTGAACTCGCGGGAAACCTCCACGGCGGTAGCCATTTCCGCCAGGCGATGCTTGAGCACCTGGAATTTGCCGATGGGTTTGCCGAATGCTTCGCGCTGGGCGGCCCACTGGAGGCTTTCCTCCAAGGCCAGTTGCGCGGTCATGTTGGCCATGAGGGCCAAGGCCAGGCGCTCGCTCTGGAAGTTGCCCATGATGCAGGCAAAGCCCATGTTCTCGACACCGATGAGATTGCCCACAGGCACGCGGCAATCGTCGAAGAACAACTCGGCGGTGTCCGACGCCCACCAGCCCATCTTCTTCAGCGGCTGGCCGACGGTGAAACCCGGGATGCCTTTTTCGATCAGCAGCAGGCTGATACCGCCAAAGCCCGGCCCACCTGTGCGCACGGCCACGGTGTAGAAATCAGCGCGAATGCCGCTGGTGATAAAGGTCTTGGCGCCGCTCACGCGGTAATGCTCGCCTTCACGTACGGCGCGGGTTTGCAGGTTGGCTACATCCGAGCCGCCGCTGGGCTCGGTGACCGCCAGGGCGATGATCTTCTCGCCGGCGAGCACCAGAGGCGCTATGCGCTCACGCACGTCGGGCCGGGCCCATTTGACGATGGGCGGCAGGCCAATATCCAGGGAGCCGAGCCCGGCCACCACGCCACCGGAGCCGCAGCGCATCAGCTCTTCGCTGGCGGCGACCTTGGCGAACAGATCGCCTTCGTGGCTGCCACCCAGCGCCTCGGGGTAGCCGATGCCCAGAACGCCCGCCGCACCGGCCTTGAGGTAAAGCTCGCGGGGAAAACTTTCCGCTTCCTCCCATTGCTCGATGCCGGGCAACATCTCGCGTTCGACGAAGCGGCGCACGCTGTCGCGGACCAATTGGTGGCTGGGATCGAAGTATTCCTGAAAGGCAGACATCGGCAAGCTCCATGGCGGGATGGAGCGAACTTACCAAGCGCTTGCTTGGTTATCAAGCCGAATACATTTTTTACCGTCACACAAAACCAATGTGGGAGCCGGGCTTGCCCGCGATGCAGGCGCCTCGGTTTTTCAGGTACACCGTGGTGATGCTATCGCAGCGATGCGGCGACCCGACAAGCCAGCTCCCACATTGGGACTGCAGTGGGTTTTAAAGCGCGATGGGTTTGCGGCCTGCGAACGAGTGCGCCAGGGTGCCGCCGTCCACCAATTCCAGCTCGCCACCCAACGGTACGCCATGGGCGATCCGTGAAGTAATCAAACCTTTATTGGTCAGCAACTGAGCGATGTAGTGCGCCGTGGCTTCACCTTCCACCGTCGGGTTGGTCGCCAGGATCACTTCAGTAAAGGTGCCCTGCTCTTCGATTCGCGCCACCAGTTGTGGAATACCGATGGCTTCCGGCCCCAGGCCATCGAGCGGCGACAGGTGGCCCTTGAGCACGAAGTAACGCCCGCGGTAACCGGTCTGCTCCACGGCGTACACATCCATCGGCCCTTCCACCACGCACAGCAACGTGTCGTCGCGACGCGGGTCGGCGCATTGCGGGCAGAGTTCTTCTTCGGTAAGGGTGCGGCACTGGCGGCAATGGCCCACACCTTCCATGGCCTGGCTCAGGGCCTGGGCCAGGCGAGTGCCGCCGCTGCGATCACGCTCCAGCAGTTGCAGCGCCATGCGCTGGGCAGTTTTCTGGCCGACGCCGGGCAAAGTGCGCAAGGCGTCGATCAGTTGGCGAATCAGGGGGCTGAAGCTCATGGGCGAAGGGTCCGACAAAACAACGAGACGCGGTTTATACCCGCGCCCCGGATTAGCGTCAAATACTCAATCCTGCGCGACGCGCACCACCAACTTGCCGAAGTTGCGCCCTTCGAGCAGGCCGATAAAGGCTTCGGGCGCCTGCTCCAGGCCATCGACCACGTCCTCGCGGAACTTGATCTTGCCCTCGCGCACCCAAGGCGCCATAGCGCTGAGGAACTCCGGCTGGCGGTCGCCATAGTCGTCGAACACAATAAAGCCCTGGATACGTACCCGCTTGGTTAGCAAGGTGCGTTGCAGCGCCGGCAAACGGTCAGGGCCGCTGGGCGCTTCATGGGCGTTATAGCCGGCGATCAACCCGCACAGCGGCACGCGCGCCTTGGGGTTGAGCAAAGGCAGCACAGCATCGAAGACTTTACCGCCGACGTTTTCAAAGTAGATGTCCACGCCTTTGAAGCAGGCCAGGGCCAGTTCATGGGCAAAGTCTTCGCTCTTGTGGTCGATACAGGCGTCAAAGCCCAACTCATCCACCACATAGCGGCATTTGTCCGCGCCACCGGCAATGCCCACCACGCGCAAGCCCTTGAGCTTGGCCACCTGGCCCACCACCGACCCCACCGCGCCCGACGCAGCCGCCACCACCAGGGTTTCCCCGGCCTTGGGCTGGCCGATATCCATCAAGCCCATATAGGCCGTCATGCCCGGCATACCCAGTACGCCCAAGGCCATCGACGGACTCGGCAGACCCTTGGGCAGTGGGATCAGGTTATGGCCTTCGCAAATGCAGTGGCTTTGCCAGCCAGTGGCGCCGACCACCAGGTCGCCCACTTCGAATTTCGGGTTGCGCGATTGCTCGACACGGCTGACAGCCCCACCGGTCATCACTTCACCGATTTCCACGGGTGCGGCGTAGGACGGCGCGTCACTCATGCGTCCACGCATGTAGGGGTCCAAAGACAGGTACAGGGTCTTGAGCAGCACCTGGCCGTCTGCCAGGTCCGGCAGGCTGACACGTTCCAGGCGAAAGTTTTCCGGCGTGGGGGCGCCTTGAGGGCGTGAGACCAGAACGATGCGTTGGTTGAGCGTCATTTCTTGAGGCATCAGCGGGGCTCCTTTATCGGTGAGTAGTTTCAACGGTATAGGGTGCAGACCATCGGTGAAGGCTTGGGGTTCGATGTTTCGACCGGCGAAAAAAATGCCAGGCACGATGCCTGGCATTTGAGTCTAGCTAAAGCGTGTATCAGAACGGCAGTTTCATACCCGGTGGCAGTTGCATGCCAGCGGTCACGCCGGACATTTTGTCCTGGCTGTTGGCTTCGATCTTGCGTACAGCGTCGTTGACGGCTGCGGCGAACAGCGCTTCGAGCATTTCCAGGTCATCTTCACCCACGCCCGGCAATACGCTTGGGTCGATGCTGACACGCTTGATGTCGTGACGACCGGTCATCACCACGCTGACCATATCGCCACCGGCTTTACCGGTGACTTCGGCGTTGGCCAGCTCTTCCTGCATCTTGGCCATTTTTTCCTGCATCTGCTGCGCCTGCTTCATCAGGCCGGCCATGCCACCTTTCATCATGGGAATCACCTCAAAAGTACGTGGATCAATGAATAGCCCGGTGTCATGACGCTTGGGGCACCGGGGCTTCGACAGGTTCAATAGTATCGTGGCGGACGACCGCACCGAACTGTTGCATCATTTGTTGGATAAGCGGATCTGCGTGGATCGAATCCTCAGCCTCGCGCTGGCGGTTAAGGCGCCGACGGGTCGCGGCCTGGGCCGGCGTTTCCTGCTCGGGCTTGATCAGCTCGATGGCAATGGTCAGCGTGCGCCCATGGTACTGGTTGAGCGCATCGTTGAGCCGGCGCTGCTGAGTGGCGTTGAACAAGGCGCTATGGGCCGGGTCCAGGTGCAGCAGCCAGTGGTCGCCTTCGATGGAAATCAGGGTGCAGTTGGCGGCGATACTGCCGGTCATGCCGGAGATCGGCAATTTCGGAAACAATTCCAGCCATTGCAGGGCCAGACCGGTAGCCGGGGCCGCGGCAGGTTCTGCCTCGGGCTCGGGCGCCGGTTCCGCGGTGTGCTCGCTGGCCAGTTCGTCCAGGTAGCTGTAGGCCGAATCCATGTCCGGCTCGATGTAGTCTTCGTCCAGCGGCGGTTCGTCATCCAGGTCAATGCCCGGCGTGGCCGCGTCGACCTGGGCGACCGTCGGTTCAGGAACGGGCGCCGATACCCACTCAGGGGCATCCGGCACCACGCTGTCCGGAGTCGGCGTAGGCATCGGCGTCAGCTCGGGTTGCTCGCCGGTGGTTTCCAGCACGGGCTCCACGGCGGGCTGTTGCTCGGGCTCTACTTGCGCTTCGACCGGGTCATTCCAGGGCAAGTCGACCACGGGTTCGGGCTCGGGCTCAATGACCGGCTCGGGCTCGACCACCGGTGCGACGGCAACCGGCGCAGGTTCAGGCTCAGGTGCCGGCGCAACCGGCTCAGGCACAGCAACCGCAGGCGCTGCAACTACTGGCGCGACAACGGCCGCCCCAGCCACGGGTTTGGCGGAATCAACTGTGGCCTGGCTGATCCCCACTGGCTTTAGCGGCTGTCTCGGTGCGTCTGCCGAATCTGCCGGCCGGAACGCCAGCATGCGCAGCAGCACCATTTCAAAGCCACCCCGCGGGTCGGGTGCCAGGGGCAAGTCGCGGCGACCGATCAGGCCCATCTGGTAGTAGAACTGCACGTCTTCGGCCGGCAAGGCCTGGGCCAGGGCCAATACGCGATCACGGTCGCCATGACCGTTGTCCACGCCTTCCGGCAGGGCCTGGGCGATGGCGACGCGGTGCAATACGTTGAGGATTTCCGAAAGCACGCCATTCCAATCCGGGCCTTGCTCCGACAGGTGGCGCACCGCTTCGAGCAACGCCTTGGCGTCACCCTCGATCAGCGCGTGCAGCACGTCGAACACCTGGCCGTGGTCCAGGGTACCGAGCATGGCGCGCACGTCGGCGGCCATGACCTTGCCTTCACCAAACGCGATGGCCTGGTCGGTGAGGCTCATGGCATCGCGCATCGAACCATCGGCGGCACGGCCCAGCAACCACAGCGCGTCGTCTTCGAACGGTACGTTCTCGACGCCCAGCACGTGGGTCAAATGCTCGACCACACGCTCGGGGGTCATGTTTTTCAGGGAGAACTGCAGGCACCGCGACAAAATCGTTGCCGGAAGTTTCTGCGGGTCGGTGGTGGCCAGGATGAATTTGACGTAGGGCGGCGGCTCTTCCAGGGTTTTCAACAAGGCGTTGAAGGAGTGGCTGGACAGCATGTGCACTTCGTCGATCAGGTAGACCTTGAAGCGGCCACGGCTCGGCGCGTACTGCACGTTGTCCAGCAGTTCGCGGGTGTCTTCGACCTTGGTACGGCTCGCGGCGTCGATCTCGATCAGGTCGACGAAACGCCCTTCGTCGATCTCACGGCACACCGAACAGGTGCCACAAGGCGTCGAGGTAATACCGGTTTCACAATTCAGGCATTTGGCGATGATGCGCGCAATCGTGGTCTTGCCCACCCCGCGCGTACCGGTGAACAGGTAGGCGTGGTGCAGCCGTTGGCTGTCCAAGGCATTGATCAGAGCCTTGAGCACATGGGTCTGGCCGACCATTTCGCGGAACGAGCGCGGGCGCCATTTACGTGCAAGAACCTGATAACTCATCGAAAACCGTCGCAACTGGGAAGCAGAAGCCGGTAATGCTAGCGGAGCAAGGGGGAAATTGCATCCGGCACGCTCGTCTAATCTGACGAAGCTTGTTCGATTGGCCTCCCAGAGGGCACCTGAGGACGTTTTGCTGGCACCTTGGAGCGCCAACGCCCTTCCAGACTGATAGCGGCGACGCTGGCCAGCACGACCACTGCGCCCAGCATCACCTGCAGGGTGACGTGCTCGCCAAGCAGCGTGGCGGCCATCAGCATGGCAACCGGTGGAATCAGGTACATCGCCACCGACGCACGACTGACCTCGACGTGCTTCAACACGTAACCCCAGGCCAGATAGGCCAAGGCACTGGGAAAAATACCCAGCACCAGCACGGCGAGATTCTCCCCCATCGGTGCCTGCACGATGGCGGCGGGCAGTCCCGGCAGGTTCACGCACAGCATCAGCGTGCCGGACCACACCATGTAGCACGCCATCGTCAACGGGCTGTAGCGATGGGCGTAATGTCGCTGGATGGCGAAGTACACACTCCATGAGCAGGCCGCCAACAAGATCAGCAAACCCCGTGGGTTGAGATCGCCCATGCCCTGGTCGCCCCAGATCACCACCAGTACGCCAGCCAACCCCAACAGTACGCAACCCCAGCGCCAGGCGCTGACCTGCTCTTTCAAGCAGAAAAACGCGATCAACACACTGAACAACGGCGCCGACTGTGCCAACACACTCGACGCTGCCGCCGTCACCCATTGCTGCCCATGATTGAGACTGGTGTGGTGCAGGAACACCCCGAAAAAGCCCAGCACCAACAACCACGGCAGGTCGCGCAATGGTGGCCGTCCAATTCCCACCCCCCAGGCCACGCCGCCCATGAATACCGACGCGATCAAAAACCGCAGCAGCGCCAATTGGCCGGGGCTATAACTGTGCAACCCCATGTGTACGCCGATGGGCGAATACGCCCAGCAGAGGATGACGCTGGCAATGACTAGCGTAAGCTTCAGAGGTGACGGAGTATTCATCGACAGCATCCACGCAAAAGGAATGCTGCCAGTCTTGGCCCAGGCCAGGCATAGGACAATTAAGCGTTTCTGACTTCTGAAATCATTGGAACTGAGCAATGGAACTGGCCCAACTGAAAATGGTGCGAGCCGTGGCGCAAACCGGCAGCGTGGCCCAGGCGGCACTGCAATTGCACTGTGTGCCGTCCAACATCACCACGCGCATCAAGCAGCTGGAAAGCGAGTTGGGCACGCCGCTGTTTATCCGTGCTGGCCGAGGGCTGGCGATCAGCGCTGCGGGAGAAATCTTCCTGGATTACTGCGAACGTATCCTGGCCTTGGTGGATGAATCCAAACGCGCGGTGGATGCCAGCGCCATTCCCCGTGGCACCTTGCGCATCGGTGCGGTGGAATCCAGTGCCAGCGGGCGCTTGCCGCCGCTGCTGGCGGAATACCACCGGCGTTATCCCAATGTCAGCCTGGAACTGGTCACCGGTGCCTGGGCGCAACTGCTGGACGACCTGCAGCACCACCGCCTGGACGTGGCGCTGGTGGCCGCCGGCGGCAAACGCACGAAGCTGGAACAGAGCGTGGTCTACAGCGAACGCCTGGTGCTGATCGCCAGCGCGTGCAGCGCGCCTATCAATAGCGCCGAAGACTTGGCCGGCCGTACATTGCTGGTATGGCCGCCGGGCTGCCCTTATCGCGCCGCCCTGGAAAACTGGCTCAAGCCCCATAACGTCAAGCCAGCGATTGCCAGCTATGCAAGCTGGGGCACGATCATCGGTTGCGTCAGCGCGGGGATTGGCGTGGCGTTGGCACCCGAGGGGATCCTGGCGCGCTATGAACAGGCCAATCAGTTGGCGTCTTATCGCTTTGAAGCGCTGACGCCCGTGGACAACCTGTTGTTCTGGCATACGGACACCCAGCGGCACCTGGCGCGAGATGCGTTCGCCGGGCTACTGCGCGAGACCTTTGGCTGACTTGCTCGCTCCTACAATTTAGGGCTTCGGGGCAGCCAACCGTGCGTACTGGCCCTGGCTGATCCAGCCCGTGAAAGAGCGGTCGTCAGCGTTGATGAATTCCACCTGCGCCCAACCGTCCTTGAACGCCAGTACGCCCACCACGTCATGCTTGACGATGTAGGGCCGCTTTGCCGCTTTGGCGCCCGGCGTTTTAAGCAGGTAAGCCTTGTCGGCAGACACCGTCACCAAGCCGATCCATTGTTTGCTGGCGGTCTGGCTCAGCTCCAGGCCCGTGGCGATTTCCGGCATCAGCACATTGATGCAGCCAGGGTGTTGGCGGCCCTGCGCCACGGTCAGGGTCACCCCGTCGGGCGCCGCGGCCAAACTGCCTGGGTAGGCAGCGTCCCGCCAGGTGGTGAGCGCTTCGGGCTTGCCTTGCAGGTAGAACGTGCAACCACGGGCCACACCCTCGCCCATCGATTCCTGATAGAACCCCTCGACCTGATGCCCAGGCGTCACCGCCAGCATCAGCCCTTCATATTTACCTGAATGCAACGCCGCCGAGCCGGCCAACGCGGGCGCCACGGCGCACCACGACAACACTCCCATCGCCAGATAACGAATCATCTTATTTCTTCCCTTCAAAGGCTTCGTAGGCTTGTTTCATCAGGACGTCATAGTTGCCGTAATCGTCGCCATTATAGTTTCGGGCCATGGCGGTAAAATCCTTGTTTTTCATCGCGCTCAACAACGCCGAGTTGTGGCTGCAAAGGCTGAGATAGGCCTTGAGTTGATTACCGGCATTGACCTTCAATGACGCCACGAACTCAAACACCGTCTTGAACCCGCACGCCGCAAAATTGAACCCCATGATTTGAAACATGCCCCAGGAGGCCGACATCAAGGCCGCTTCCTGGTCCAGCGCAAAGGCAGTGGCCATGGTCTCCCAGGCCTTGACCTGATCCTTGTTGTTCGTCTGCCATTGCGGGCCGGCTTTTTTCTTGTAGACATACGACAGCAGCGGCTGCGACTGGTCGTAGATGTGCTTGGTGTACTTGCGAAAGTGGTGCCCTTCAAAGGCGATGATCGGCAACTTGGCAGGCCCGAACCCCACCTTCCCGCCCGACTCCACCGTGGCGAACGCCTTGACCACATTCACCGAAATACCGTTGCCCAATTGCTTGGCGGCGTTCTGGAAATCCGTATCGCTCAAGGTCGTCCCGCCGTCGCAGGTGGACTGCATCATCAACTGCCGGTTACGCCGCTCGGCCTCGATCACCGCACGCACACGGTCCAGGTACACATTGACCGTGGCCTGTACCGCATCGATGTTGTTATTGCCGAAAATGTTGAGAAACGTCGGAATGCGCGTGTTAGGAAAAGCCCGCACCGGCACCTTCAGCGCCTCTTCGATCAGACTGTTGAACGTTCGCCCGGTGGGGTCGATCACGCCATCGGGATGGGCGTACTTGAGATGGCGAAACTGATACTGGCTGATGCACTGCACCAACTGGCCGTCGCACTTGCCGTTTTCCAGCAAGGCAAACCCCATCTTGGGAATGATCAAATTGAATAGATACTGGATGCACTGAACATCGGCGGGCAAGTTGCGGGCTTTGCCGGGCGTCCCTACCGAAGCACTGATAAGACGAGGCAACCCTTGCAGGCTTTTCATGACAGACATCCTTGTGAGTGAAAGAAGCGATAGCACTTCAATATCAAATCCATGCCCTTGTCATACTCTGAAACAAGTGGCCGGCGCAAGCTAACAAGGCGGTCTGCGGGTTGTCCAGAGGGCTTTATGAAAGTTGTGAAACAGCCGGATTAAATCTGTCAGTAACCGTGGGAATCACGGGTCTTTTGATACTTGTGGTAGTCGAGCCACTCGACCACATCGTAGGGCAGGTACAACTGCACCCTGGCCCGTGAAATCGCGATATACACCGCACAGAGTCTTTGATCGAACGCGTAGGCGTCCTGGAACTTCACGTTGGTCAACAGTTCCGGCGTAAGCAATACCCGGTCGAACTCCATGCCGCCCGCATCCTGCGCCAGCATCAACAGGACGCGCTCGTCCGGATGGCCGATCAACCTGTTCAAACGCGTGACATCCGCCACGTTAAAGCCTTTTTCCAGTTCGGCCTCGACCCACAGAAACGCCTCATCGAACTGGCAGGCTTCGCGCACCTGCTGCCAATCGGCCATGTCACTGAAAAACGCATGGGGGCCGAGGTCATTGAACTCATTGCTATAGAAATCGGGTTTGAACAACGCGATGACCGTGTCCATGAAATGCTTGAGCGACTGCTGGGCCTCTTTGCTCGCCAGGCCGAACGCACAACGGGCGTGGCTCAGTTGGATCGCCCACTGCATGGTGTCCCAATGGGAAGCGGTCAACACCACGCAACCTTGCGGGGGTACAAAACCCTGCGGATAAAACTCAATGCCGACATCGGCATCGCGTGCGCCCTCGAAAAGCGATTTGCTTTTTTCCGAGTGCAAGCTGATCAACGGGTTGACCAGGCGCTCGACATTGCGCCCGGAACGCACGGAGTAGCACACGTCGGTATGGCGAACCTCACGGGCGCGTTTGACCACGCCGCCACTGGCCTGCTGATACTCATCCCCCAAAGTGATCAGCACCTGGCGGCCGCGCTCGATGATTTGCAGCAACGGCGCGGGGATGTCCTGGCTCTCATCGATGAGCACGTGGGTATAGCGCTCGGGGACGACGCAGCCTGCAAGGCTGGCGCGCTTGATCATCAACAAGGCTTCAAACCCGGTATGCCGGCCCCAGGCCGGGTTCGCCTCAAGGTAGCCCCACAACCGGCTGGCATATTCGAGCAGCACCCTGGCATCGACGCCGGCGAGCGGTTGCTTGAAATGCGGCAAATGCTGGGCCGACAAGCTGTACTCCCAAGAGCGGCAGTAGGCTTCAAGCACCTTGAGGCACACCTCCACTACCGCTTGCCCTTCCAGGCGACGAAAACCAAAGATATTCAGTTCTTGGGCGAGCGCCTGCTTGGTCGGCACCCTCACCGGCGCATTCAGCGGCTTTGGCCTGGGGCCATGCAATAGAGCATGGGCGAAGTCCTGAAAGGTATGCCCGGCCTTACGCTCCCGCGCTCCCACCATGCGAGCACGCAGGGTTTCGAGTTTTGCCGGGGTGCGTGCCAGCAGCAAGGTCTTTTCCGGGCGCAGGTGCTCCAGCAAGGCCACCAGCAGGTGACTCTTGCCAATGCCTGCGTAGCCTTGCACATGCAGGTCTTCGTTCAGGTTGGCACGGAAGGTTCTGAGCAGCTTGTCCTGCTCGGCGCTCAACCAGCGCTCGCGATGCCTGGGCGTGATCACCTGCTGGCTGAACGGATCATTGGCCTTGAGATGGCGGACTTTATACTCGACGTCCCATTTGCCACTGGGTAACAGGTAGTCCTGCGCCTGGACTTCCTCCTCCAGCAGAAAGCGCAGCTTCAGGCTTTTGACCACATTGAGGCCGAAGTACAGCTTCCTCTGATCGAACAGCCGCTGCGCTTCAGAGAGCAGGGACACACTGGCCGAATGGCGGGCATCGACTGCCCAGTCAATCAGCTTGGCCAACACTTTTTCAGCACCGTTGGCGCTAAGGTCGCTTTCCGGCACCTGCGCCAGGTTCTGGATCACCAACACCGCCGCCAATTGGGGCTCACTCAGGGCTACAAGCGCATCGAAACCCTCACTGCCCAACAACCCCGCACAGGTGTGCTCGGTGATCGGCAAGAAAACAGGGCTGGATAAATTGAAATGTTCCGAGTGCATAGAGCCTCGTAGCCAGGGGAAGAGACGCTTGGGAGTATGCCACTAGACGGGAAATGACCGTCATGCACTGTGCAGGAAGCATCACAGATGACGGGCTGAAAATAACTTGAGATTTAGAAGGGACTGCAGAAGGGAGCGTTATGGAGGCAACCCCACCAGCCACACCCCGGCACACAATGTTCCCGCTGTGGCTGCTGCCTTCCGGCTCTGACCAGGTTCACGGGTAATCGTTGCGGGGGGACCGATGGGGTCACCATAACGACGCTGCCTCTCGGCAAGCCGCGCCATTGTACCCATCTCATCGGAAGTTACAACCGTTGGTTCCGGATTAAAAAATGAGAAGGCTCAAGCACTTGCCATAACCCCATCAGCCCTGCCGCCTTCTTCCTGGATGACCAGGTGAATAAAGTGCAGCTTGGCAATCACCGCGGGCGGCAGCACGAAGGGGTAGAAATCCGGCTGGCCCATGGCGCGGGACAGTTCGTTGAGCATGCCGGCCAGTTCGATCCAGGCATTGACGAAGGAAAGGAATGCCGGGCCGCCAGGGTGTTGCGGGTCGTAGAGCGTGGTCAGGGGGAATGGCTGGTAATCCAGGTCCATCTCGCGGGCGCTCATGCCAAAGCCCAGGGCTGTGTCCACGGCGTCCATCATGTGCAGGTAGTGGGCCCAGGTTTCAGCCCAATCTTCCCAGGGGTGCATGGTGGCGTAGGCGCTCACGCAGGTGAGTTGCCAGTCGGGGCGCGGGCCGTTCTGGTAGTGCTGGTCGAGGGCCTCGGCATAACTGGCGCGTTCGTCGCCGAACAGGTTGCGAAAATGAGGGAGCCAGTGGCTGTTGGCGATCAGGCGGTCCCAGTAGTAATGACCGACTTCATGGCGAAAATGGCCGAGCAAGGTGCGGTACGGCTCGCGCATCTGTACGCGGACTTTTTCGCGGTGGGCGTCATCGGCTTCCTTGATGTCCAGGGTGATCAGCCCATTGGCGTGGCCGGTGGTGGGCGCGTTGCCTTCCAGGTCGATACCGATAAAGTCGAAGGCCAGGCCAGTCTCTTCGTCAACGCTCTTGGGCACCACTTGCAGGCCCAGGCTGATCAGTTGCGCCACCAAGCGGCGCTTGGCGGTTTCGACCTTGCGCCAGCGTTCGGGGTTTTCCGCAATTGATAGGTCAGGAATGGTGCGGTTCAGGCTACAGGCCACGCACAACGGCGCGGTGCTGTGGGCAGGAATCAGCCAGTTGCACGCAGCCGGTGAGTCGAGGTTGGCGCAGCGCCGAAAAGCGCCAGCATCAAGATTGTCGTCGGCCAGCCAAGTACCGACCACCGGCCCAGGTTGCAGGGACGACAGGCGGCTTTGCTGCGGCTGGTAACCCAACGCCGCCTGGCAGGCCAGGCATTGGCTGTTGCGAAAGAACAGCGGCTGGCCACACCGGCATCGCCACACCTTGCTGTTGCGCGAGGTTTCGGCCATGAACGGAGCGGCGATGCGCGTGCTGAGTTGCTCGAAGTAGCGGAACATGGCGATCTCTCCCTGGGTGACAGAGACTAGATCATTTCTCGGGAGAGAACGTTCCCACGCTCCGCGTGGGAATGCCGCCTTGGACGCTCTGCGTCTGCGCGAAGGCCGTGACGCGGAGCGTCACAGGATGCGTTCCCACGCGGAGCGTGGGGACGATCAATCAGACGGTGATGTTGTGCTTGGCCAGGAAGGCGACGAAGGCCTCTTCGTCCAGTACTTTCAGGCCCAGCTCATTGGCCTTGGCCAATTTCGAGCCGGCGCCCGGTCCCGCCACCACGCAGTGGGTTTTCGCCGAAACGGAACCGGCCACCTTGGCCCCCAGGCTTTCGAGCTTGTCCTTGGCCACATCGCGGCTCATCAACTCCAGGGAGCCGGTGAGTACCCAGGTGTGCCCGGCTTCGGGCAAGCCTTCAACGACCTTTTTCTCGCTCTGCCAGTGCATGCCGAAGTCCTTGAGCTGCTGCTCGATGGCCAGGGCATGGTTGGCGTTGTCGGCATTGTCGAAAAACTCCCGTACAGCCTTGGCTTGCTTCTCGGGCAGCGCCTGGCGCATGTCGAGCCAGTCAGCCTTGATGATGCCCTCCAGCGAACCGAACTTGTCCGCGAGCTTCTGCGCCGCGCCCGGTCCCACCGAAGGCACGTGCAGCTTGTCGAGCAAACCGCCCAAGGTGGTGCTGGCGGCGAATTCCGCGCTGAGTTCGCCCTGCTCCTGCAATTGCAGGCCGCATTCGTCTGGCGACAACAGTGCGCCAATCACCTGCTGGTTGTGCCCGTCTTCAAAGAAGCTATGGATCTCATGGGCCACTTCCAGCCCTACATCCGGCAAGTACGTCAGCACCTCTGGCAACGCCTTTTGAACACGCTCCAGGGACGCCAGCGAGCGCGCCAGCACCTTGGCCGTCTCCTCGCCCACATCGGGAATGCCCAAGGCGTAGATAAAGCGTGCCAGGGTCGGGGTCTTGCTGTTTTCGATGGCGCTGATCAGCTTCTTGCTGGAGGTATCGGCAAAGCCTTCCAGGTCGATGATCTGTTCGTATTTGAGCTTGTAGAGATCGGCCGGCGAGCCGATGAGCTGTTCATCCACCAGTTGCTCGATGGTCTTGTCGCCCAGGCCGTCGATGTCCATGGCCCGGCGCGAGACGAAATGAATGATGGCCTGCTTGAGTTGCGCACCGCAGGCCAGACGCCCGACGCAACGGTACACCGCGCCTTCGCTGACGGTTTCCTTGCCCTTACTGCGCTTGACCAACTGCGTGCGCTCCACATGGGAACCGCACACCGGGCAATTTTGCGGGATCTGCACAGCGCGGGCGTTTTCCGGGCGGCGTTCGGTGACCACCGAGACCACCTGCGGAATCACATCACCGGCGCGGCGGATGATCACGGTGTCGCCAATCATCAGCCCCAGGCGTGCCACTTCGTCCATGTTGTGCAGGGTGGCATTGGACACGGTCACGCCGGCCACCTTGACCGGCTTGAGGCGCGCCACCGGCGTGACCGCACCGGTACGACCGACCTGGAACTCCACGTCGAGCAGCTCGGTGAGTTCTTCCATGGCCGGGAATTTGTGCGCGATCGCCCAGCGCGGCTCGCGGGCACGGAAGCCCAGTTCACGCTGGTAGGCAATGCTGTTGACCTTGAACACCACGCCGTCGATTTCATAGCCCAGCGCATTGCGGCGCTCGCCGATGTCGCGGTAGTAGTCCAGGCATTCCTGGATGCCCTTGGCCAGCTTCAACTCGTGGCTGATCGGCATGCCCCACTTCTGCAACTGCTTGAGGTTGCCGATATGGGTGTCGCTGATATCCGCGGTCACCTGGCCGATGCCATAGCAGCAGAACTCCAGCGGGCGACTGGCGGTGATCTTCGAATCCAGTTGGCGCAGGCTGCCCGCCGCAGCGTTGCGCGGGTTGGCGAAGGTCTTGCCGCCCACTTCCAGTTGCGAGGCGTTCAACCGCTCGAAACCGGCCTTGGACATGAACACTTCACCGCGCACTTCCAGGGTGGCTGGCCAGCCCGCGCCGTGCAGTTTCAGAGGGATATTGCGCACGGTGCGCACGTTGACGCTGATGTCCTCGCCCGTGGTGCCGTCGCCCCGGGTGGCACCGCGCACCAGCTCGCCATCCTGGTACAACAGGCTGACCGCCAGGCCATCCAGCTTCGGCTCGCAGCTGTATTCCACCGCAGCGCCAGCGCCAAACAGATCGCCCACCGGCAGGTCAAGGCCCTCGGTGACCCGGCGATCAAACTCCAGCATGGTGGTTTCATCGAAGGCGTTGCCCAGGCTGAGCATCGGGATCTCGTGCTTGACCTGGGTGAACGCCGACAATGCCGCACTGCCGACCCGCTGCGTCGGCGAATCACGCGTCACCAGCTCCGGGTGCTCGGCCTCCAGGGCCTTGAGCTCGTGGAACAGGCGGTCGTATTCGGCGTCCGGGATGCTCGGCTCGTCGAGGACGTGGTAGCGGTAGTTATGCTGATCCAGTTCAGCGCGCAGTTCGAGGATGCGGGTATGGGCGGCGGTCATGGGTGTTCTCTCATAAAGCAAAAGAGCAGCCGAAGCTGCTCAATATGTTAGTGCACGGATTCTACAGACAACGCTTAAGATCGTTCCTCAGCGTTTCTGTGTCAGGGCGCGACGCTCGAACTCGACGATGCGCTGACGGTAGTGTTCGATGGTCTGGGCGGTGAGCACGCTGCGTTGGTCGTCCTTGAGCTCGCCGTTGAGTTCCTGGGACAGCTTGCGGGCGGCGGCCACCATCACGTCGAACGCTTGTTTGGGGTGACGCGGGCCTGGCAGACCAAGGAAGAAACTCACCGCCGGGGTGCTGAACAGGTCGATATCGTCCAGATCGAACGTGCCCGGCTTGACCGCGTTGGCCATGGAGAACAGCACTTCGCCGTTACCGGCCATGCTTTCGTGACGATGGAAGATATCCATCTCGCCAAAACGCAGGCCGCTTTCGAGGATGTTCTGCAAGAGTGCCGGGCCTTTGAAACCGCCGGCGTCGCGGCAGATCACGCTGATGACCAGCACTTCTTCGGCAGCCGGCTGATCGTTCACCGATTGGCGCGACGCGCTTTTGGTCGCGGTCTCGTCCGGGAAATCATCATCACGGCTGCTGAAGCTCGGGCCGTCGTCAACGTCGAGGTTCAGGTCGCCCTGGTGTGGCTCGGCAACCGCCGCGCCACCACGCTTGCCGCGCTTGGAGGACGGTTCGCGGGCTTCACGCAGCGGGGCGCTCATCGACGGCAGGTCATGCTCGTCCAGTTGCGGCTCTTTATGGGTATCCAGCACACGGGGCGGCCCCAGCAGCTCGGCGGCGCCGTCGTCGTCAGGCAAGTTGGACAGGTTTCGGTCCAGACGGAACTTGAGCTTGCCCTTGCCACCGCGCATACGGCGCCAGCCATCGAAAAGAATACCGGCAATGACAATGATGCCGATGACGATCAGCCACTCGCGCAGACCGATTTCCATGTAATCCCGTGCCTCTAATAAAAAATGCTGAAAAATAAGGGGTTTAGCACCGTGCAAACCGCTTTAAAACGTGGCGCCAACTCTATGTTCTGACTGACGTTTTGCCCACGCACACGAAAAATTGACATTAAACTAGCACGACCAAAGATAACTTTACACCGTCTGTCAAAATGCCTTGAACAAATATGTCCATTTGCCACTTTCCCCAGACCGGTAAATTGCCCTACAGCGTGCTGTAAATTCTCTCTCCCGGCGTGGTTCAGGATTCCACCATCGCCATCGCCTCTTCCACATCCACCGCGACCAATCGCGAACAGCCCGGCTCATGCATCGTCACCCCCATCAACTGGTCGGCCATTTCCATGGCGATCTTGTTGTGGGTGATATAGATGAACTGCACCGTCTGGGACATCTCTTTGACCAACCGAGCGTAGCGTCCAACGTTAGCGTCATCCAGCGGCGCGTCAACCTCGTCGAGCATGCAGAACGGCGCCGGGTTCAACTTGAAGATGGCAAATACCAGGGCCAATGCGGTCAGAGCTTTCTCGCCGCCGGACAACAAATGGATGGTGCTGTTCTTCTTGCCCGGAGGCCGCGCCATGATCGTCACCCCTGTATCGAGTAGATCTTCGCCCGTCAGTTCCAAGTAGGCGCTGCCACCACCGAAAACTTTTGGGAATAACGCCTGTAAACCGCCATTAATCTGATCAAAGGTATCTTTGAAGCGGTTGCGGGTTTCCTTGTCGATCTTGCGGATCACGTTTTCCAGGGTGTCCAGGGCTTCAACCAGATCAGCGTCCTGGGCATCCAGATAACGTTTACGCTCGGACTGCTGCTGGTACTCATCGATAGCGGCGAGGTTGATCGCGCCCAGGCGTTGAATACGTGCGGCAATCCGTTCAAGTTCTTCTTCGGCGTCTTTCTCGTTGGCCTGGGCGGTCAGGGTGTTGAGCACGCCGTGCAGGTCATAGCCGTCTTCCAGCAATTGGTCTTGCAAGGTCTTGCGGCGCACGGTGAGGGCTTGCCATTCCATACGCTGTTGTTCGAGCTGGCCGCGGATCAACTGGGATTGCTGCTCGGCCATGGTGCGACGCTTTTCGGCGTCGCGCAGTTCGCGGTCTGCGTCTTCCAGGGCGATCTGTGCGGTCTTGAGTTCGACGTCGACGGTCATGCGCTTATCGAGCAATTCCTCAAGCTTGAGGCGCAGCTCTTCCAGCGGCGCCTCGCCCTCCTCCAGGTTGAGGCTCAGTTGCTCGCGCTTTTCGGTCAGGCGTTCGGACTGCATCTCCAGGCGCTCAAGGGCCTGGCGCGTGGAATCATGCTGGGCGCGCAACGAGCCCAAGCGTACGGCCAACTGATGGGCGTGGTCCTTGTGCTGCCGGGCTTCCTGGCGCACGCGGTCAAGGCGCTCACGCAGGCTGTCGCGCTGGGCCAGCAGCAACTCGCGCTGTTCGGTGTCCAGGGCCATGCTGTCGAGGGCTTCCTGCAAGTGCAGGCGCGCTTCACCGATCTGTTCGTGTTCCAGGGCGCGCTGTTCGCCCATCTCGGCCACTTCTTCGTCAAGACGGGTGCGGCGCAGGGTCAATTGCTCCACCTTGGCCCTGCTCGCAGACAACTGGGCTTTCAATTCGCCTTGCTGGCGCGCTTCGTCCTGCAACAGCCGACGCAGGTGTTCGCGGCCGGTTTCCTGCTGACGCTGGGTAGCACGCAGGGTTTGCAGTTCGGTTTCCAGGCTTTCCAGTGTGGCTTCGCGTTCTTCACGCTCAGCGCTCAGGTTGACGATTTCCTGGCCACGGGCCAATACGCCACTTTCCGCCTCACTGGCGCGGCGCACGCGCAGGAAGTGGCGGCCGACCCAATAACCATCGCGGCTGATCAAGCTTTCGCCGGCCGCCAATTGGCCGCGTTGGGCCAAGGCTTGCTCAAGGGTCTCCACGGGCCTGACCTGACCCAGCCAGGGCGACAGATCCATCGCCGCCTCGACCTTGTCCAGCAAACTACCCGGCACCCGCGCACCCTCGGGCGCCGGGCTGAGCAGGCGCAAATCGCCCTGGGCAAACCCGGCCAGGTCGAAGCCGCCGAAATCATCCACCAGCACCGCTTGCAGATCGGCGCCCAGCACGGTTTCCACCGCCAATTCCCAGCCGGCTTCGACTTTCAAGCCTTCGGCCAGGCGTGGGCGTTCGGCCAAATGCTGGTCGCGCAGCCATTCGGCGGTGCCGGTACCGGGGTCGAGCGCGGCTTGCTGCAAGGCCTCCAGCGAAGCCAACCGACCATTGAGCCGCTGCAAGTCGCCCTGGGCTTGCTGCTGCGCCTGGGTCGCGGTGTGCAATTGCTGACGCAGTTGCTCCAGGCGCTCCACTTGCTGCTCTTCGCTGGCCTCCAGCTCTTCCAGGGTCATTTCGCTTTCGGCCAGTTGTTCGCTCAGCGCCATGATCGCCGCGTCTTCCGGGTCGGCGGCGAGCAGTACGCGCTCTTCCTGCAGCCGGCGCTGGCGCTCGGCCAGGCGTTCCATGCTGGTTTCCAGCTGCTGGATGCGCGACTGCTGCACCTCGGCCTGGCGGCGTGGTTCGGCGGATCGCAGGTTGAAGGCGTCCCACTGTTCCTGCCAGCCGTGCATGGTGGCTTCGGATTCTTCCAGGGCGGCGGCGGCCTCTTCGGCGGCGGCGCTGGTGATTTCCTGCTCGGGGGTGAGCATGTCCAGCTCTTCGCCCAGGGTCAGCAGCAAGGTACGGTCATGGCCCAAGTGCGATTCGGTTTCCAGGCGTGCGCGTTCGGCTTCCTTCAAGTCATCCTGCAACTGGCGCAAACGCTGCTGGCCGTGCTGGATACTCTGCTCGACCCGGGCAATGTCACCGCCCACCGAATAGAAGCGGCCTTGCACCAGATTGAAGCGTTCGGACAACTCATGGTGACCGTCACGCAGGCGCTCAATGCTGGCGTCGGCATTGCGCTGCTCGGCCACCAGCGCTTCAAAGCTGACTTCCTGGGTGCCAATAATCGCTTCGCGCTGGCCCACCTGGTCATTCAAGGCCTGCCAGCGCAGGGCCGACAGTTGCGCCTTGAGTTGGCGCTCTTCGCCCTTGTATTCCTGATACTTCTCGGCGGCCTGCGCCTGGCGGTGCAGGCGTTCGAGCTGGCGCTCCAGCTCTTCGCGCAGGTCGGTCAGGCGGGCGAGGTTTTCGTGGGTGCGACGGATACGGTTTTCAGTCTCGCGACGGCGCTCCTTGTACTTGGAGATGCCGGCCGCCTCTTCGATAAAGTTACGCAGGTCTTCGGGCTTGGCTTCGATCAGCTTGGAGATCATGCCCTGCTCGATGATCGAATAGCTGCGCGGGCCCAGGCCGGTGCCGAGGAAAATATCGGTGATATCGCGACGGCGACACTTGGTGCCGTTGAGGAAGTAGCTGTTCTGGCTGTCGCGGGTGACTTTACGACGGATGGAAATTTCCGCGTAGGCGGCGTATTCGCCGATCAGGGTGCCGTCGGAGTTATCGAATACCAGTTCGATACTGGCCTGGCTCACCGGCTTGCGGCTGGTGGAGCCGTTGAAAATGACGTCGGTCATCGACTCGCCGCGCAGGTTTTTCGCCGAGCTCTCGCCCATCACCCATCGCACGGCGTCGATGATGTTCGACTTGCCGCAGCCATTGGGCCCCACCACCGCCGCCATGTTGCTGGGGAAGTTGACGGTGGTGGGGTCGACGAAGGATTTGAACCCCGCCAACTTGATGCACTTGAGCCGCACGCTTAGGCGTCCGCCAAGGCTGCGATGACCAGCGAACTGCTGCGCTGGCAATAGGCTGTGAGCACCAGGCGAATCTGCACCAGGTCACGGGCCAGTACTGCGGCGAGCAATTGCTCGAACAGCGCCAGGAACTCGCTCATGGACGCCTTGCGCTGATCCAGGGCCAGGTAATAAGCGCGGTTCATCGCCGGCTGCAGGTTTTCGACGGTTTCCTGCAAATAAGGGTTGTTGGCGAAGGGGTACGCGGCGCGCATCACGCTGAAGCTTTCTTCGACGAAAGCGCGGATGTCCTCACGCTCCAGGCTCAATTGAAGGCGTTGCTGGATCTGCAGAAACGGCGCCATGTCGGCCTGGGTCTGCCAGCCTTCGGCAACCGCATTGCCGAGCAGGATGTACATCTCGCCCATCAACGTACACAGGCTCTGCACCTTGTGCGCGGTAAGTTCGGTGACGTGAGCGCCACGGCGCGGCAGGATCGCAATCAAATGGCGGCGCTCAAGGATCAGCAAAGCTTCGCGCACGGAACCACGGCTGACGTTGAGCGCCAGCGTGACCTTCTGTTCCTGGATCCGCTCCCCAGGCTTGAGATCGCCGCGAATGATACGTTCGGCGAGGTGGTGAGCAATTTGCTCGGCGAGACTGTCCGGCGCCTTGAACGTCATGTTTTCCCTTCAAAATCTTCTATCAGTACAAGCGCGGCAGTGTAGCGCATTGGCCCGCTGATGGCGCTACGCCCACCGTGGCGAATTTGGCATGAAATAAGCAAAGTTGAAGCCTGTAAGCCGCCAAAAACGCCGGTTCCAGAAGACTGGACCATAATTGAAAGTGTTGCGACCGGATTTTCTTGACCTTTAGGTCAGAAAACCATTGACCGAAAAGTCAGACATGACTAGATTCGGCGCAAAGCGGTTAACAACAATAATGAGTCTGCGAGGCCTTCCGTGATCCAGTTTTTACTTAACCAGGAACTCCGTAGCGAGCACGCCCTGGACCCCAACCTGACCGTGCTCAACTATCTGCGCGAGCATGTGGGCAAACCCGGTACCAAGGAAGGCTGCGCCAGCGGCGACTGTGGCGCGTGCACCGTGGTGGTCGGCGAGCTGCACACCGACGAGCAAGGCGCCGAGCAGATTCGTTACCGCAGCCTCAATTCCTGCCTGACGTTCGTGTCGTCGCTGCACGGCAAACAACTGATCAGCGTTGAAGACCTCAAGCACAAGGGTCAACTGCACAGCGTGCAACAGGCCATGGTCGAGTGCCATGGCTCACAGTGCGGCTTTTGCACCCCGGGCTTCGTGATGTCGCTGTTTGCCCTGCAAAAGAACAGCGACGCCCCCGACAGCCACAAAGCCCATGAAGCCCTGGCCGGCAACCTGTGCCGCTGCACCGGTTATCGCCCGATCCTCGCCGCCGCCGAACAGGCCTGCTGCAACAAGCCCCCGGATCAATTCGACAGCCGCCAGGCTGAAACCATCGCCCGCCTCAAGGCTATCGCGCCGACCCAGACCGGCGAACTCAACAGTGGTGACAAGCGCTGCCTGGTGCCACTGACCGTTGCCGACCTGGCCGACCTCTATGACGCCTACCCACAAGCCCGGCTGCTGGCCGGCGGCACTGACCTGGCGCTGGAAGTCACCCAGTTCCACCGCACCCTGCCGGTGATGATCTACGTCGGCAACATTGAAGCCATGAAGCGCATCGAGCAGTTCGACGACCGCCTGGAAATCGGCGCGGCCACCGCCCTCTCCGACTGCTACGCCGCGCTGCACCATGAATACCCGGACTTCGGCGAACTGCTGCAACGCTTCGCCTCCCTGCAAATTCGCAACCAAGGCACCCTGGGCGGCAATATCGGCAACGCTTCGCCGATTGGTGACTCGCCGCCGCTGCTGATTGCCCTGGGCGCGCAGATCGTACTGTGCAAGGGCAACACCCGCCGCACCCTGGCGCTGGAAGACTATTTCATCGACTACCGCGTCACCGCGCGCCAGGACAGCGAGTTCATCGAGACCATCATCGTGCCCAAGGGCCACACGCTGTTCCGGGCCTACAAGGTGTCCAAGCGCCTGGACGACGATATTTCCGCCGTATGCGCAGCGTTCAACCTGAAGATCGACAACGGCGTGGTCAGCCAAGCGCGCGTTGCGTTCGGCGGCATGGCCGCCACGCCAAAACGCGCAACCCGCTGCGAGGCTGCGCTGGTAGGCGCCACGTGGAATGCGGCCACGGTAGAAAAAGCCTGCACCGCCCTGGCCGGCGACTTCACCCCACTGTCGGACTTCCGCGCCAGCAAGGAATACCGCCTGCTCAGCGCGCAGAACCTGCTGCGCAAGTACTTCATCGAACTGCAAACGCCGCACATCGAGACTCGGGTGACCGCTTATGTCTAACCATCACGCCGTGGTAAAAACCCAGGCCGAACTTGCCGCACTGTTTGCCCAGGACCTCACCACCGGAGTCGGGCGCAGCGTCAAACATGACAGCGCCGCCAAACACGTCAGCGGTGAAGCACAGTACATCGACGACCGCCTGGAATTTCCCAACCAGTTGCACCTGTATGCGCGCATGTCGGACCGCGCCCACGCTCGGATCATCAGCATCGACACCGCGCCCTGCTACGCCTTCGACGGCGTGCGCATTGCGATCACCCATGAAGACGTACCGGGCCTGAAAGACATCGGCCCGTTGATGCCCGGCGACCCACTGCTGGCCATCGACACCGTTCAGTTCGTCGGCCAGGTGGTGCTGGCCGTGGCCGCCCGCGACCTGGAGACCGCACGCAAGGCGGCAATGGCGGCAGTGATCGAATATGAAGACCTGGAGCCAGTGCTGGATGTGGTCGAGGCGTTTCGCAACAAGCACTTCGTGCTCGACAGCCACACCCACCAACGCGGCGACTCGGCCACTGCGCTGGCAAGCGCCAAGCATCGCATACAGGGCACCTTGCATATCGGCGGCCAGGAACACTTTTATCTGGAAACCCAGATTTCTTCGGTGATGCCCACCGAAGACGGCGGCATGATCGTCTACTGCTCCACGCAAAACCCCACCGAAGTGCAGAAGCTGGTGGCCGAAGTGCTGGATGTGTCGATGAACAAGATCGTGGTCGACATGCGCCGCATGGGCGGTGGTTTTGGCGGCAAGGAAACCCAGGCCGCCAGCCCGGCGTGCCTGTGCGCCGTGGTGGCGCGCCTCACTGGCCAGCCGACCAAAATGCGCCTGCCACGGGTCGAAGACATGCTGATGACCGGCAAGCGCCACCCCTTCTATATCGAATACGACGTAGGGTTTGACGACAACGGCCGACTGCACGGCATCAACCTGGAACTGGCGGGTAACTGCGGTTGTTCGCCGGACCTGTCCAACTCGATTGTCGACCGCGCCATGTTCCACGCCGACAACTCGTATTACCTGGGCGACGCCACGGTCAACGGCCATCGCTGCAAGACCAATACCGCCTCCAACACGGCCTATCGCGGCTTCGGCGGCCCGCAGGGCATGGTCGCCATCGAAGAGGTGATGGACGCCATCGCCCGCCATCTAGGCCAAGACCCGCTGGCCGTGCGCAAGGCCAACTACTACGGCAAGACCGAGCGCAACGTTACCCACTACTACCAGACCGTCGAGCACAACATGCTCGAAGAAATGACCGCCGAGCTTGAGGCCAGCAGCCAATACGCAGAGCGCCGCGAAGCGATCCGCCTGTACAACGCCCACAGCCCGATCCTGAAAAAAGGCCTGGCGCTGACCCCAGTGAAATTCGGTATTTCGTTCACCGCCAGTTTCCTCAACCAGGCCGGCGCGCTGATCCATATCTACACCGATGGCAGCATCCACCTGAACCACGGCGGCACCGAGATGGGCCAGGGCTTGAATACCAAGGTCGCGCAAGTCGTGGCCGAGGTATTCCAGGTAGAAATCGACCGCGTCCAGATCACCGCCACCAACACCGACAAGGTACCCAACACCTCGCCCACCGCTGCCTCCAGCGGCGCCGACCTGAACGGCAAGGCCGCGCAGAATGCGGCCGAAACCATCAAGCAGCGCCTGGTGGAGTTTGCGGCGCGCAAGTACGACGTAAGCGAGGCGGACGTGGAGTTTCGCAACGGCCATGTGCGCGTGCGCGAGCAGATCCTGAGCTTCGAGGCGTTGATCCAGCAGGCGTATTTCGCCCAGGTATCGCTCTCCAGCACAGGTTTCTACAAAACCCCGAAAATTTTCTACGACCGCAGCCAGTCACGCGGGCGGCCGTTCTACTACTACGCGTTCGGGGCGGCCTGCTGCGAAGTGATCGTCGACACCCTGACCGGCGAATACAAAATGCTGCGCACCGACATCCTGCATGACGTGGGCGCCTCGCTGAACCCGGCCATCGACATCGGCCAGGTGGAAGGCGGCTTCATCCAGGGCATGGGCTGGCTGACCATGGAAGAGCTGGTGTGGAACAACAAAGGCAAGCTGATGACCAACGGCCCGGCCAGCTACAAGATCCCGGCAGTGGCCGACATGCCGCTGGACCTGCGGGTGAAGCTGGTAGAGAACCGCAAGAACCCGGAAGACACGGTGTTCCATTCCAAGGCCGTGGGCGAGCCGCCGTTCATGCTGGGGATTGCGTCGTGGTGTGCGATCAAGGACGCGGTGGCGAGTTTGGCTGACTATCGCCAGCAGCCCAAGATCGATGCGCCGGCCACGCCCGAGCGGGTGTTGTGGGGGTGTGAGCAGATGCGGCAGTTGCGGGCAGCGAAAGCTGTCGAGGCTGACACTGAATTGGCTTCGCTCTAGACCCAGGCGCTGCCATCGCGGGCAAGCCCGGCTCCCACATTTTGAGGTGCTAACCCGATCAAATGTGGGAGCTGGCTTGCCTGCGATAGCGGCCGAACTAACAGCAGAAATGTTGAGGTAGACATGGACAACTGGATCAGCGCCCTCGCCACCCTGCACAACCAGGGCGAACCCTGCGTGCTCGTCACCATCATCGAAGAACTCGGCTCAACCCCGCGCAACGCCGGTTCCAAGATGGTCATCAGCGCCGCGCACGCCTTCGACACCATCGGCGGCGGGCACCTGGAATACAAGGCGATGCAGGTCGCCCGAGACATGTTGGTGCGCGGCCAGCAGAACACCCATCTGGAGCGCTTCAGCCTCGGCGCCAGCCTGGGCCAATGCTGCGGTGGCGTCACCGTGCTGTTGTTCGAGCCCATGGGCCAGGCGCAGGCGCACATCGCCGTGTTTGGCGCCGGCCATGTCGGCCGTGCGTTGGTGCCATTGCTGGCAAGCCTGCCCTGCCGGGTGCGCTGGATCGATTCCCGCGAGCAGGAATTCCCGCAGCACATCCCCCAAGGCGTGCGTAAAATCGTCAGCGAAGAGCCGGTCGACGAAATTGCCGACTTGCCAGCAGGCAGTTACTGCATCGTCATGACCCACAACCACGCGCTGGACCTGGAACTGACTGCCGCCCTGCTCAAGCGCAACGACTTCGCCTACTTCGGCCTGATTGGCTCGAAAACCAAGCGGGTCAAATTCGAACACCGCCTGCGTGATCGCGGCTTTGACGCCGCGCAATTGCAACGCATGCGCTGCCCCATGGGCCTCCCCGAGGTCAAGGGCAAGCTCCCGGTGGAGATCGCCATCTCCATCGCCGGCGAAATCATTGCCACCTATAACGCCAATTTCGGCCAGCACCTTGCCGGCGCCGAACCTATTGCCAAACTGCTGCCGGCTTCACGCCGCAGCCAAGCTATCTAAATCGAGACGATCATGCCTTTGACTCGCAAAGCCTACCGTGCCGCCATCCTGCACAGCATCGCCGACCCTGCCGTGGTCGGGATCGAAGCCTCCTATGAATATTTCGAGGACGGCCTGCTGGTGATCGACAACGGCCAGATCAGCGCCCTTGGTCACGCCAGCGACCTGCTGTCGAGCCTGCCCGCCGATATCGACATCACCCATTACCAGGACGCGCTGATTACCCCTGGCTTGATCGACACCCATATCCACCTGCCACAGACCGGGATGGTCGGCGCCTATGGCGAGCAACTGCTGGACTGGCTCAACACCTACACCTTCCCTTGTGAAAGCCAGTTTGCCGACAAGGCTCACGCCGAAGAAGTCGCGGATATTTTCATCAAGGAGTTGCTGCGCAACGGCACCACCACAGCGCTGGTGTTCGGCAGCGTGCACCCGCAATCGGTGAATGCATTCTTTGAAGCGGCCGAGAAACTCGACCTGCGCATGATTGCCGGCAAGGTGATGATGGACCGCAACGCGCCTGATTACCTGACCGACACCGCCGAATCCGGCTACCAGGAAAGCAAGGCGCTGATCGAACGCTGGCACGGCAAGGGGCGCCTGCATTACGCGGTGACGCCACGCTTCGCCCCTACGAGTACGCCGGAGCAATTGACGCTGGCTGGTCAGTTGCTGGGCGAATACCCGGATTTGTACATGCAGACCCACATCAGCGAAAACAAGCAGGAAATCGAGTGGGTCAATGAGCTGTTCCCGGAGCGCAACGGCTACCTGGATGTCTACGACCACTACAAGCTGCTCGGCGAGCGCTCGGTGTTTGCCCACGGCGTACACCTGTGCGATGACGAATGCGCACGGCTGGCAGAGACCGGCTCGGCAGTCGCGTTCTGCCCGACGTCGAACTTCTTCCTCGGCAGTGGTCTGTTCAACCTGCCGATGGCCGAAAAACACAACTTGAACGTGGGCCTGGGCACCGACGTGGGCGGCGGCACCAGCTTCTCGCTGCTGCAAACCCTGAACGAAGCCTACAAGGTCATGCAACTGCAAGGTGCGCGGCTGAGCCCGTTCAAGTCGCTGTACCTGGCCACCCTGGGCGGCGCTCGAGCGCTGCGCCTGGAAGACAAGATCGGCACGTTGCAACCAGGCACCGATGCAGACTTCCTGGTGTTGGATTACAACGCCACGCCGCTGCTGAGCTACCGCCTGAAACAGGCCAATAACATTGCCGAGACATTGTTTGTGCTGATGACACTCGGGGACGATCGGACGGTGCTGCAAACCTATGCGGCCGGCAATCTGGTGCATCAACGCTGATTTCGGGTACACCATCGAACAAATGTGGGAGCGGGCTTGCTCGCGAATACGGAGTGTCAGTCTCTAGGTATATTGACTGATCCACCGCATTCGCGAGCAAGCCCGCTCCCACAATTTTGTCTCCAGTGAACCCGGGAAACTAGAGCTTTACTGAAGAGCGGCCTGGCTTCTTGGTCTGCAGCAAATGCGAAAACACCGCATGCAAATCATCCGACGCACTCTCTTCATCGAGGTTGAGCTTGCTGTCGATGTGATCCATGTGATGCATCATCAAGTTCACCGCCAACGTCGCATCCCGGGCTTCGATCGCGTCGATCAACTGGGTGTGCTCATCGTAGGAACAGTGCGAGCGGTTGCCGCTTTCATACTGGGCGATGATCAATGACGTCTGGGACACCAGGCTGCGCTGGAAGCTGATCAGCGGCGCGTTCTTCGCGGCTTCGGCCAGCTTCAAGTGGAACTCGCCAGAGAGACGGATACCGGCGCCACGGTCACCGCGCGAGAAGCTGTCGCGCTCGTCGTTGACCATCTGGCGCAACTCGGCCAGTTGCTCCGCCGTGGCGTGCTGCACCGCCAATTCTGTGATCGCCCGCTCCACCAGGCGCCGGGCCATGAACACCTGGCGTGCTTCTTCGACGCTTGGGCTGGCAACCACCGCACCGCGATTGGGCCGCAGCAGTACCACGCTTTCATGGGCCAGGCGCGACAGCGCGCGGCGAATGATGGTGCGGCTCACGCCGAAGATCTCGCCCAGTGCCTCTTCACTCAATTTGGTTCCGGGCGCCAGGCGTTGTTCAAGGATCGCCTCGAAGATATGCGCATAGACGATATCGTCCTGGGTTCCGCTGCGACCGGCCTTGCCGGCTCGCGGTTGTTTCTTGAGAGGTTGCAACTGTTCGTTCATGGGCACTCGGGTTTGAGAACGGCGAATTAACGGTAATACGGCAACAGCGTGTCGCTGGCAAGTATCACCTAAAAACAGCGCACATTGTACACAACCCACTGCGCCAACACACTGTACGGCTGTTTGCGGGCTCGGCTGTATTGCAATGACTCGTTACGTTTGAGTTTAGGCTTGATTCCACGATTTCCCATGAACGACATCCCACTGTAGGAGCGAGCTTGCTCGCGAAGAACCCAAGGGCGCCGCGTTTAATCTGATTGCCCGCGTTATCGTTGGCGTTTTTCGCGAGCAAGCTCGCTCCTACAGCGTGCGGAGTCAGGTAAAAAGGAACACCTCTCCATGACCGACGCCACCCAAGCGCCCTTGCGCCCACTGGCCGACACTTCTGCGTCGGCCGTCGTCGCCGGCTTTATCGCCATGATGACCGGCTACACCAGCTCCCTGGTGCTGATGTTCCAGGCCGGCCAGGCCGCCGGCTTGACCACGGCGCAGATTTCTTCGTGGATCTGGGCGATTTCCATCGGCATGGCGGTGTGCAGCATCGGCCTGTCCCTGCGCTATCGCACACCGATCACCATCGCCTGGTCCACCCCTGGCGCGGCGCTGCTGATCACCAGCCTGGGCGGCGTGAGCTATGGCGAGGCCATCGGTGCCTACATCACCTGCGCGGTACTGGTGACGCTCTGCGGGTTGACCGGCAGCTTTGAGAAACTGGTCAAGCGGATTCCGGCGTCACTGGCGGCGGCGTTGCTGGCGGGGATCCTGTTCAAGATCGGCAGCGAGATTTTCGTCGCCGCCCAGCATCGTACCGGGCTGGTGCTGGGGATGTTCTTCACCTACCTGATCATCAAGCGCCTGTCGCCGCGTTATGCCGTGCTGGCCGCCTTGCTCATCGGTACCGCCTTGTCAGGGCTGATGGGGCTGCTGGATTTCAGCGGTTTTCATCTGGAGGTGGCGACGCCTGTTTGGACGACGCCGCACTTCTCGCTAGCGGCGACCATCAGCATCGGCATTCCGCTGTTCGTGGTGGCCATGACCTCGCAGAACATGCCCGGCGTAGCCGTGCTGCGAGCCGACGGCTACACCGTGCCGGCGTCGCCGTTGATCACTACCACTGGCCTGGCGTCATTGGTGCTGGCACCGTTCGGCTCCCACGGCATCAACCTGGCGGCGATCAGCGCCGCGATCTGCACCGGGCCGCACGCCCATGAAGACCGCAACAAGCGCTACACCGCTGCGGTGTGGTGTGGGGTGTTCTATGGGATTGCCGGGGTATTCGGCGCCACGCTGGCAGCATTGTTCGCAGCCCTGCCCAAGGAACTGGTGCTGTCGATTGCGGCGTTGGCGTTGTTTGGCTCGATCATCAATGGCTTGAGCATCGCCATGAATGAGCCGAAGGAACGGGAAGCGGCGCTGATCACCTTTATGGTCACGGCGTCAGGCTTGACGTTGTTTTCCATCGGTTCGGCGTTCTGGGGGATTGTGGCGGGGGTGTTGACGCTGCTGATTCTGAATTGGCGCAAGGCATAAAAAAACGGCGACCCTCAGGTCGCCGTTTTTTTCAGTATCACTTAGCCGCGTTGATCGGCTTTTCCGGATACCACACGTCCAGCAAGGGGCTGACTTCAGCCTTGGTCAGCTCGGAACGGGTTTTCAGCCAGGCTTCCACGGCAGCACGCTGCTCTTCGGAGACCGAGCCACGCTTTTGCAGGCAAACCAGACCGTAGTCATCGCCGCCGACATAGCCCAGGCCATTGGCTTCCATGGCTTCTTTGATGAATGCTTCGAGGAAAGCGTCGATAGCTTCTTCACTCAGGCCTTCGTTGAAGTCCAGGTTCAGTTCGAAACCCAGCTCTTGAAATTCATCAACGCACAGTTTTTTGCGCAGACGCTGGGAACGGTTAGTCGCCATTGGAACAATCCTCATAAGTATTAACGGGCGGCACTTTAGCAGTTTAAGGCGGCAATTGCCCGACTCTCTGGGACCGACGGGCAAATGCGCGCAAAAAAACCATGATTAGCAGCTATCGTTCAGCTACACGTGGCGCCAGCTTGGGGCATAATGCCGACACTTTCGTGACCAATGAGGGATTTTCTTCCATACCCCTCGCCTTTTTCACCCTCCTCAGCAGTAGGGTTTTATTTCTTATGATCAAATCTTTGCGCTCAGTGTTACTTGCCAGTGTTGTCTTGCCCCTGGCCTTTTCCGTTTGCGCCGCTCCCGTCAATAACACCCTGCCACCCAGCGTTGCGCAGGCCTTGCAGAAGGCCAAGCTGCAAAATACCGCGCTGTCCCTGGTGATGCTGCCCCTGAACGGCCCTGGTACCCCTACGGTCTTCAACGCCGACGTCTCGGTGAACCCGGCTTCCACCATGAAGCTGGTCACCACTTATGCGGCCCTGGAAATGCTCGGCCCCAACCATCAGTGGAAGACCGAGTTCTACACCGATGGCACCCTCAGCGGCGGCGTGCTGCGTGGCAACCTGTACCTCAAGGGCGGCGGCGATCCCAAACTGAACATGGAAAAGCTCTGGTTGCTGATGCGCGACCTGCGTGCCAATGGCGTGCAGCAAGTCACTGGCGACCTGGTGCTAGACCGCAATTTCTTCAACCAGCCGCAATTGCCCGAGTTCAACGACGACGGCAACGATGAGAACAAGCCGTTCCTGGTCAAGCCCGACGCCTTGCTGGTCAACCTCAAGGCCCTGCGCTTCGTGACCCGCAATGATTCGGGGCGGGTGATCGTATCGGTCGAGCCGCCGATTGCCAGCATTCGCATCGACAACCAGGTGAAAGTCACCAACGCCAAGCAGTGCACCGGTGACGTGCGCTACAGCCCGGTGACCGCTGCCGACGGCAGCGTGACCGTGACCGTCAGCGGCCAACTGGGTGATGGCTGCAGCTCGCAGACTTACCTGTCGCTGCTCGACCACGCCACCTACACCGCAGGTGCTGTACGGGCGATCTGGAAGGAATTGGGCGGTACCATCCAGGGCCGTGACATCCAGGCTCCGGTGCCCAAGGATGCCAAGGTGCTGGCCCGCGCCTTCTCGCCGGACCTGGCGGAGATCATCCGCGACATCAATAAGTACAGTAACAACACCATGGCCCAGCAGTTGTTCCTGAGCCTGGGTGCGCAGTTTCGCAACGATGCCGATGGCGACGATGCCAAGGCCGCGCAACGCGTCGTGCGCCAGTGGCTGGCCAAGAAAGGCATCACCGCGCCGCACCTGGTGATGGAAAACGGCTCCGGCCTGTCCCGCGCCGAACGGGTCAGCGCCCGCGAGATGGCGGCCATGCTGCAAGCCGCGTGGAAAAGCCCTTATGCGGCGGAGTACATCAGCTCGATGCCGATCGCCGGCACCGACGGCACCATGCGTAAACGCCTGAAAACCACCGCCCTGCGCGGCGAAGCCCATGTGAAGACCGGCACCTTGAACACCGTGCGCGCCATTGCCGGTTACAGCCGCGACAACAATGGCAATACCTGGGCGGTGGTGGCGATTCTCAACGACTCCAAGCCTTGGGGAGCCTCGTCGGTGTTGGATCAGGTGCTGCTGGACCTGTATCGCCAGCCGAAGGCCGTTGCAGCCGCACCGGTTCTCTAAAGCACCACATCACCCTGTCTGATCGTTCCCACGCTCTGCGTGGGAATGCTGTTTTGGACGCTCTGCGTCCGCGCTCAAGGCGTGACGCGGAGCGTGTAAGGATGCATTCCCACGCAGAGCGTGGGAACGATCATTCAAGCGTCAGGGCTTCCTCGACGCGATCCCTGCCCGCCTGCTTGGCCACGTACACCGCCGAATCAGCGCGCAGCAGCAAGCCATCGATACCTTCGTCGATCCGCCAACTGGCCACGCCGAAGCTGGCGGTAACCACCCCCACCGGCTCCATCGCCGCATCACGCAACGACTGCCACAACTGCATCGCCAGGCTGTAAGCCTGTGCGCCATCAGTGTTGGGGCACAGCACCACAAACTCTTCCCCACCCAGCCGGCAAAATACATCGGTACGGCGCAAGCGTTGGCCGATACGCTTGCACAACTCCTGCAACACGCCGTCGCCCACGGCATGGCCGTGCTGATCGTTGATGCGCTTGAAGTGGTCGATATCGAGCATGATCAACGACAGCGCGCCAGAGGTACGGTTGAGCCGGAGCATTTCGCCCTTGAGACGATCCTGGAAATAGCGCCGGTTATAGATCCCTGTCAGGGAGTCGGTAATGGACAGTGCGCGCAGTTCATCCTCGACCCGTTTGAGATCAGAAATATCCGATACATAACCGTGCCAAAGCGTACCGCCTCCCGGCAATTCTTCCGGCGTCGCTTCGCCGCGAATCCAGCGCAGGCCTCGCTGAGGTAATTGCACGCGGTACTCTTCGCGCCAATGGCTCAGTTGCAACGCAGAAAGGCGTATCGAGGCACGCACTCGCTCCAGGTCCAAAGGGTGAATGCGCTCCAGCACCTTGCCCGCATCCTGCTGCAGCACGCCCAGTTCGATTTCATAGATATCGCGCATGCCTTCGCTGGCATAGATGAAACGCCAATTGTCCTGTGGTTCCAAAGTGAACTGGAAGATTCCACCCGGTACATGGGCACTGAGTTTTTTCAGCAGGCGGTCGCGTACCGCAAGGGCCTCATAGGCGCGCTTTTGCTCGGTGACATCCAGGTAAATCGCCAAGTGCCCGACCCACAGGCCATGGTCATCCAAGAGCACGGTCGGCAACATGTTGACCGTCAGTTGGCTGCCATCCTTGCGCACCAGCGTCCACTCACGCCCTTCATGTTGACTGTCCGGGCTCTCCACCAGCATCGCCTGGCTCGCTGGAATGCGCTTGCCCAGCGCCCTGCTCAACGGCTCAGCGCGGGCGTCGAGTTCCGCGGCCACGTGCAGGCGGTCCAAGGTCATATGCCCCAGCACCTCCTCGGCCGTAAAGCCCAACATCTGTTCGGCACCGGCATTGAAGGTGTTGATCACACCGCGCAGGTCAGTGGCAATGATCGCCACTTGAGTCGCCGCATTCAGCACGCTGCGCAGTTGCCCATGGGCACCGCGCAACTCCTGCTCACGGGCACGCAATTGAACGGTGCGTTGCTCCACCAGTTTCAGTGCGCGCTGGCGCTGGCTGACCAGCATGTAAAGCAGCGCACTGAGCAAGGCGCTGAGCAACACGCCCATCGCCAGAATGGCGTGCATCGAAGAATGGTTGGCCTTGTCGAACACTTCGCTGGCGCTCAGGCTCAGGGCGTAGACATGATCGCCCAGGGTGAGGCGACGTGCAGCCGTCAAGCCACTGCTGCCCAAGGCGTTACTGGACGCGTACAACACCCGTTGCTGGGTGTCGGAGGTGTCTACGATCTGCATCACCAGGTTGTCCCGGTTGGGCCTGGGCAACCCCTCGGCCACCAGCTGGCGCATGCTGATCACCGCCATCACAAAGCCGTAAGGCTCGGCATCTGCGACTTTGCTCACGGGCGCCACCAACAACACGCCTGCCGCATAAGCGGGCTCCACACCCACCAATTGCATGGGCTGTGACACCGCCAACTGGCCGCTTTCTTGCGCACGCGCCAGCGCTGACCGGCGCAGGGGCTGGGCCAGCAAATCAAAGCCCAGCGGCGAGCCCAGCAAACTTTGGGTCTGGCTGTACAGCACCGGTACGTATTCATCGCGCTCGGCCGCGGGCGCCAACTCACCTGCAGTATTCAGTTCGCGGATACTGAAGGGAATGCCGCGCTGGCGAGAAATGTCCTGCTCAAACGAGCTGCGCTGCGTACGAAATATCCGTGGTGCCCAGGCATAGGCACGGGCATGCAACAACAGCGGTTTGGCGAAACCGTCGAACTCGGCGCGGGATACCTCTGCGGAATTGACGAAGAAACGCTGCAGGCTGCCCAGGCGTTGTTCCTGATCTTCAAAACGTTCCTGGATGCGGCTGTAGCGTTCGTTGACCAGCAACTGGAACCGCTGGCGCACCTGCTGCTGATACAGGTCCGAAGCCGCCCACGCGACGACCACCGTCAGCGCGCTACCGACCAGTAACACCACCAATGCCACCAGCCAAGCCGATGCCTGCTCACTGATAAAACCAAGGATTTTCGGGCGAACGACTTGCATCGGCATAGGCAACACTCACAGCGCCAGTGTGCGGGGGTGTCACTTTGGCTAGGGCTTAAGTTATAGCCATCGGTCATGGGTTTGACCAGTGCAAAAACAATAGGAGCGAGCTTGCTCGCGAAGAACCTGAGAGCGCTGCGTTAAACCCGATACGCAGCGCTATCGTTGACGATCTTCGCGAGCAAGCTCGCTCCTACAGAGAAAAATCAGCGTGCGGTGATTTTCCAGGCGCGGTGGATCTTGGCATTGCGCGCAAAATCAGGGTCGATGGTCTTGTCGCTGATTTCCTCGACCGCATAGCGTTCGCTGAGGTTGTCTTCCAGCTGGAACTTGCGGAAGTTGTTGGAGAAGTACAGCACGCCACCCGGCGCCAGGCGTGCCATGGCCAGGTCGAGCAACTGCACATGGTCACGCTGCACGTCGAAGATGCCTTCCATGCGCTTGGAGTTGGAGAAGGTCGGCGGGTCGATGAAAATCATGTCGAATTCATCGCGGCTCGCTTCCAGCCACGCCATCACGTCACCCTGTTCCAGGCGGTTCTTGTCGGAGAAGCCGTTGAGGGAGAAATTGCGACGCGCCCAGTCCAGATAGGTCTTGGACAGGTCGACGCTGGTGGTGCTGCGCGCGCCGCCCTTGGCAGCATGCACACTGGCTGTGGCGGTGTAGCAATACAGATTGAGGAAGCGCTTGCCCGCCGCTTCCTTCTGGATGCGCATGCGCATCGGGCGATGGTCGAGGAACAGGCCGGTGTCCAGGTAATCGGTGAGGTTGACCAGCAACTTAACGCCGCCTTCACTGACCTCGGTGAACTTGCCTTGGGCACTCTGACGCTCGTATTGCTTGGTGCCGCTCTGACGCTCACGACGCTTGACCACCACACGGCTCTTGTCGACGTTCAGTGCCTGGGGAATTGCCGCCAAGGCATCGAACATGCGGGCCGAGGCTTTTTCCGGGTCGATGGATTTAGGCGCGGCGTATTCCTGTACGTGCACCCAATCGTGGTACAGGTCGATCGCCATGGAGTATTCAGGCATGTCGGCGTCATACACACGGTAGCAATCCACCCCTTCGCGCTTGGCCCATTTGCCCAACAGCTTGAGGTTCTTCTGCAGGCGGTTGGCGAACATCTGCCCGCCTTCGCTCAAGCGCGCCTGTTCCACCACGGGGGCCGGGGCGGGCTTGATCGGGTTGCCGTTCTTGTTGTACTGACGCTCTGCCGGCTCGCTCGGGGCCTGGTCGTAAGCCGCCTGCTCACGTTCGGCCTGGCGCTGTTCCGGGGTGCGGCGCTCGCCGGTGACGAACTGGTCCGGATTGACCTTGATCAGCAGCAACTTGCACGGCAATGCGCCGTTCCAGAACGAATACTGTTTGTGGCTGCGGATACCCATGCGCTTGCCCAGGTCCGGCGCGCCGGTGAACACTGCGGCTTCCCAGCCCATACAGGCTTGGCGCAAGCGTTCGCCGAGGTTCTGATAGAGATACAACAGGCTGGCTTCGTCACCCAGGCGCTCACCGTAGGGTGGGTTGCAGATCACCAAACCTTTCTGATTCTGATCCGGGCGCGGCTCGAACGTGCCCACTTCGCCCTGGTACACCTTGATCCAGTGGCTCAGGCCGGCGCGTTCGATGTTGTTGCGTGCGGGCTGGATCAGGCGCGGGTCGGCTTCGTAGCCACGTACCCACAGCGGCGGCTTGTTCATGCCGATGGCCGCCCGCTCAGTCGCCTCGGTATGCAGCTTTTTCCACAACGCCGGGACGTGACCCAGCCACGTGGTGAAACCCCACAGCTCGCGGTTAAGGTTGGGGGCCATGTCGGCGGCGATCATTGCGCCTTCAACCAGGAAGGTGCCGACACCGCACATCGGGTCGGTCAGCGCGCCGCCTTCGGCGGCAATACGTGGCCAGCCGGCGCGAATCAGGATCGCCGCTGCCAGGTTTTCCTTCAGGGGTGCCGCGCCCTGCTGCAGGCGGTAGCCACGCTGATGCAGGCTGTGGCCGGAAAGGTCCAGGGACAGGATCGCTTCGCCACGGTCCAGGCGCAGGTGAATGCGCAGGTCAGGGTTGATCTTGTCGATGGACGGACGCTCGCCGGTCGGGGTGCGCAGTTTGTCGACGATCGCATCCTTGACCTTCAGCGCCCCGAAGTGGGTGTTGTCGATCCCCGAGCCGTGGCCGCTGAACTCTACCGCGAGGGTACCGTCGGGGACCATGTGGTCAGCCCACTCGATGTCCAGCACGCCGTGGTAAAGATCCTCGGCGTCTTTCATCGGGAAACGCTTGAGCACCAGCAACACGCGGTTGGCCAAGCGCGACCAGAGGCACAAGCGGTAGGCGGTTTCCATGTCAGCCATGCCGCGCACGGCCGAGGTGTGCTCGCGGGCTTCCTCAAGGCCAAGCCCGACGGCTTCCTCGATCAGCAGGCCTTCGAGGCCCTTGGGGCAGGTGAGGAAGAGTTCAAAACGGTCCGACATGGGGCATTCCAGGCTTTTCAGCAATAAGTGAACCGGCGACGCATCGCCGGTTCGGTTTTCAATCAAGCACTTTTCTCGAAGAGTGCTCGCGTGGCACGAATGTGCCGTTCCACCCCGTCTGGCGGGCTCTTGAGCCTTTATTGGCGAGGCAGAAGAAGAATGTTACGCAACAAAAAGAAATATTCCGACCCTTCGTCGAATAATAACCGACTGCAATAGGCGGGCATTCTCACTAAGGAATTAAACCTTTCCTCTTTACAGGGCACATCATAGCTGGCTTTGCCCTATAAAAGGGGCGAATAACCAGCCCAGCTTATGGCTATAGCATCGTTATCGTTACGTGCTTATGACAAAACGATCATTGAATACATGTGACCTATTGGTTAGAACTCAACACAGGTTGGCGCCGTAACGGTGCCAACACATTGGCTCGCCACGCCGGCAGCGAGCCCACCAACGGCAGAAAAACTCTGCCCGGCCTTGGACAAGGCCGAAGGATATCTAGACAGTCAACAAGTGAGGGAAACACCCTATGAGAAGACTTAAGCGTGATCCGTTGGAAAGAGCATTTTTACGCGGATATCAATATGGCGTTCATGGAAAATCCCGTGAGCTTTGCCCATTTACTCTACCGTCGGTACGCCAAGCCTGGATCAACGGCTGGCGAGAAGGACGCGGCGACAACTGGGACGGTATGACTGGCACTGCGGGCATCCACAGACTCAACGAACTTCACGCCGTCGGCTAATCAGGGGATTTAATTGCGACACACACATCTTTGAATTTGTAGCGACTTAACCACGCGCGCCCCATCCGGGCGGCGGGCTTCGGCCCAGGGGCTCCTTTATGGAGCCCTTTTTATTGCCTGATCAGCGCAAGGCAGCGATGGCATCCACCGACTGGCGAATCAATGCCGGGCCTTTGTAGATGAAGCCGGAGTACAACTGTACCAGGCTGGCGCCGGCCGCGATCTTCTCAGCCGCGTGTTTGCCTTCGGTGATACCGCCCACCGCGATGATCGGCAAACGCCCAGCCAACTCAGCCGCCAGCACCTTGACGATATGGGTGCTCTTGTCCCGCACCGGCGCGCCCGACAGGCCGCCGGCCTCGTCACCATGGGCCAGGCCTTCGACGCCCACGCGGCTGAGGGTGGTGTTGGTCGCAATCACCGCGTCCATCCCAGAATCCACCAGGGCCTGGGCCACCAGGACGGTTTCTTCATCGCTCATGTCCGGCGCGATCTTGATGGCCAGCGGCACACGCTTGCCATGCCGCACGGCCAGGTCTTCCTGGCGCTGGCGCAAGGCTTCGAGCAGTTGCTTGAGGGAATCGCCAAATTGCAGGCTGCGCAGCCCCGGGGTGTTGGGCGAGCTGACGTTGACGGTGACATAGCTGGCGTGGGCGTAGACCTTGTCCAGGCATATCAGGTAGTCATCCACCGCACGTTCCACGGGCGTGTCAAAGTTCTTGCCAATGTTGATACCCAGAATGCCGGTGTACTTTGCCGCCTGAACCCGCGACAGCAGATGGTCGACGCCGAGGTTGTTGAAGCCCATACGATTGATGATCGCCTCCGCTTCCGGCAGCCGGAAGATGCGAGGCTTGGGGTTGCCCGGTTGCGGCCGTGGGGTCACGGTGCCGATTTCGACAAAGCCGAACCCCAGTTGCGCAAACCCGTCGATGGCCGCGCCGTTCTTGTCCAGGCCGGCAGCCAGACCGACCGGGTTGGGGAAGTCGAGCCCCATCACCGACACCGGCACTTTCGCCGGTGCCTTGCATACCAGGCCATTGAGCCCCAGACGGCCACCGGCACCGATCAGGTCCAGGGACAGATCGTGGGAGGTTTCCGGGGAGAGTTTGAACAACAGCTGGCGGGCCAGGGTATACATGGGCGGGCTAGACTCGGATGGCGGCAAAAGGTGGCGCTGATTATAGCCGGGGTGGCGGCCTGCATGCGAGGCGTGCCACCTGATCTCATTGACGTTGCGCCGTCAACGCCTCATAACGTACCCAGATCCTTTCGGCGTAGCGCAGGCGTAATGCCTCACGCTGTGGCCCGGGCCCCGGCCCCACGTTGTAAGCCCCAACCGCCGTCCAGTTATAGCCAAAACGCTGGATGAACTCGGCAAGAATCGAGGCGCCTACTTCTACCGACAGGCAGGGCTCGCTCAACAGCCGTTCTTCGGTAATGCCCTGCTTGAGCAAGCGCGGCAAATGGATGCTGTTGATTTGCATCAAGCCGATATCCCGCGTGCCATTGAGGTTGGTGTAGTTCATCGCTTGCGCCCGGTAACCCGATTCGACCGAGGCGATAGCTTGCAGCAACTCCGGCTCAAGGTCGTGGCGGCTGGCCGCCTCTTCCCAGCAAAAGGCCCAGGCCTGGCTGCTGCCCATCAATACCCCGAGCACCAGGCCTTTGCCCCATGCCTTAACTCTGGACATTGCTGGCCTGACCACAGACGGCGCACACGTGCGCCACTGCCCTGGGTTGATCACCTGTGCGCACCGGGCAGGTAAAGCGATAGCCCTTGCCATAAATCGTCTTGATAAAGCCTTTGTCGGCCCTCAAGTGCTTGCGCAGGGAATAGATACACCGCGTGAGTGACTCATCGGCCACTTCCCCCCGAGGCCAGGCCAGTTCCAGCAAGCGGTCCTTGGTCATCAGCGCGCCGCCGGAAGCCAGCAGCAACCGCAGCACATGCCCCTCCTTGGGAGCCAACTGAATATCCGCCTCCACACCCGTCAACCGGCCATCGCCATGCAAGGTCCAACGAGCGAAGACCAGGGACGTCGTCGTTTCATCCATTACGACGGCCATACGCACCTCTGTAGTCGACTACTGACATTCAAATCCATACTGTGTGAACCAATTCATCTGCCATTGGCATGACTATAAAAACCGCGCCCCGTACCTGCGTTAGGAAAAAACCCATTCATTTGCCTTTTTTGGGCCGAAGCCGGTCAGATAATTCGCTCGCACCCTTATCGCGGCAGCCACTCCTGAAAGGTTTCCTGCAATTCAACCCCTAGCCGATCCTCCAACTGCACCAACTCTCCCACTGCCATCAGTTGCCCATTGACCCGCACCTCCACACAGCGGGTGACGCCTGGGTCCAAGGGCAGCACCTTCCCCGGTGCGAATGCGGCCAAACGCTTGCGGCTGATCAGTTGCTCCTGCAGCAATATTTCCAGGTGCATGGACAAACGCCTTTTTCAGGGGGAAGACTCAGGGTCCGCTCGCAGGAACGCACGTCGCACGTACTCATATTGCGCAGCGGTCAACTGAGGTGCGCCGACCAGTTGCACGTCTCCACCGACAGCCTGCGCCGGCCCCGGCGAGGCTTCATCCAGCGGCTGGGCGACATCCAACTCGGCCACCCGTTTTTCGATAACCTTCACTTGGGCAGGTGAACCCTTGATCAACAGACTGTTGGTATCCGGATAAGCTATTAACACAAGGCGGCCATCGGCCAGTTGGTCCTTCTGCGCCTGGGATAACCGAGCTTTGATCATTGAAGCCATGCCCGGTACAAGGACCCTGTTGGCACCTGCGCCCTGCAGGTGATCGTCCACGAGGACGTTGATCACTTTCACCACGCCGAATAACGACGCATGCTCTGGCACCTTGCGTGGGGGGCGGTCCATCAGTTGAGCGAGGCGCAATACCTGGTCGACATAACGGGAAGGCCCGGTTACATAGAACGTACGCGCGCCGTTTTCACGCAGGGGGTAGCGCGGCTCATCCAGCCCCGCACGCCGCATGATGCCGCGCAGCCTATTGACGGAAATATGCCGCAGCACCACCGCCGAGCTTCTCTCGTCTTCGGCGCCGTAGAGCGGCAACTCCTCGCCACGGGCCGTGGCACTGCCCAGTACCAGCACGGCGCACAGCAGCGCGCTGTACAGCCAGCGGCAATTGAGGGTTGCGAGGTAATCAGCGTGCACCGTGGGTATGCCTGGCGGTCTGGCCTGAAGAAGCGGCCATACTGCGAGGCGCACGAGGTTCAATCATGATCGAAAGCTGACGGCCTGTTGCAACCGCCCCACCCATGGCATGTGCCTTGCTTTGCACTCTGTATCAGGCTCGCACCAAAGGCGGCACGGGCCTACGGACAAAGGCGTCGTTCCCCTGCAATGGCCTATACGCCAACCAGGGAAACGGCGCTTTTTTTTCAGAAAAAGGCAGGTATTGATGAACGATCCGCTGGCTTGGGTAAACGGCAGCGATGCCCCGGAAAAGAGCAGCCTGGACCTGGGGTTCATGGCCCTGACCGATTGCGCCTCGCTGGTGGTCGCCGCCACCCAGGGCTTCGCCCAACCCTACGGCCTCACACTCAACCTCAAGCGCCAGGCGTCCTGGGCCAACCTGCGCGACAAGCTGGTCAGCGGTGAACTGGACGCCGCCCACAGTCTCTACGGGCTGATTTATGCCGTACACCTGGGCATCGGCGGCGTCGCCCCCAGCCCCATGGCAGTGCTGATGGGGCTGAACCAGAATGGCCAGGGCATCAACCTGTCCCATGGCCTGCAACAGCAAGGGATGATCACTCCTGAGGCGTTGAAGCGCCATGTGCACCAAAGCCGGACAAAACTCACCTTCGCCCAGACGTTTCCCACCGGTACCCACGCCATGTGGTTGTATTACTGGCTGGCGAGCCAAGGCATTCATCCCTTGCAGGATGTGAACAGCGTAGTAGTGCCGCCGCCACAAATGGTGGCGCACCTGCAAGCCGGCCGCATCGACGGCCTTTGCGTGGGTGAACCTTGGTGCGCCAGCGCAGTGCAACAGAACCAGGGCTTTACCCTGGCGACCAGCCAGGCGATCTGGCCGGACCACCCGGAAAAAGTCCTGGGCTGCACCCAAGCCTTCGTTGACGCCTACCCCAATACCGCACGCGTGCTGGTCATGGCGATCCTGGAGGCCAGCCGGTTTATCGAGCAGAGCCGTGAAAACCGCCGCTCTACCGCCCAGTTGCTCAGTGCCCCTGAATACCTCGATGCGCCTGTGGCTTGCATCGAACCACGCTTGCTGGGGGACTATGACGATGGCCTGGGCAACCAGTGGCAAGATCCCCATGCACTGCGCTTTTTCGCCGACGGCGAGGTGAACCTGCCCTACCTCAGCGATGGCATGTGGTTCATGACCCAGTTTCGGCGCTGGGGCTTGCTGCGTGAAGACCCGGACTACCTGGGCGTCGCCCGGCAAGTTCAGCAATTGGCACTGTATCGCCAGGCTGCCGAGGCGCTGGGCATTACCGCAGGCGACTCGGACATGCGTCGCAGCCAGTTGCTCGATGGCAAGACCTGGGACGGCAGCGACCCCGCTGGCTACGCCCGCAGCTTCCACCTGCATGCCCTGGCCGATGACACTAACCGTCAAGCGCTGCGCTGACAGGAGCCCGACGATGCTGCGAATCCTGTTGATCAACGACACCCCGCGTAAAGTCGGGCGCCTCAAAGCCGCATTGACCGAGGCCGGCTTCGAGGTGATCGATGAGTCCGGCTTGACCATCGACCTGCCCGCACGCGTCGAAACAGTGCGTCCTGATGTGATCCTGATCGATACCGAGTCACCCGGGCGCGATGTGATGGAGCAAGTGGTGCTGGTCAGCCGCGATCAGCCCCGGCCCATCGTGATGTTCACCGACGAGCACGACCCGAATGTGATGCGCCAGGCCATCAAGTCCGGCGTCAGTGCCTATATCGTCGAAGGCATCCAGGCCCAGCGCCTGCAACCGATCCTCGATGTGGCCATGGCGCGCTTCGAGAGTGACCAGGCCCTGCGCGCCCAGCTGCATGCCCGCGACCAGCAACTGGCCGAACGCAAGCGCATCGAGTTGGCCAAGGGCCTGCTGATGAAAATGAAAAGCTGTAACGAGGAAGAGGCCTACACCCTGATGCGCCGCCAGGCCATGAGCCGTCAACAGAAACTGATCCAGGTGGCGGAGCAGATTATTGCCATGAGCGAGTTGCTCGGCTGATCTGGCTCAGCTCTTGCTAAAGAATTATCACAGGTAGCCAACGGCGGTTGCCCCCTCACGACAAAGACGTCGCCCACCCGGTTTGCCCTTGCGAACCCGGTGGCGGCGTTTTTTCGTTTCTAGACCCCCAACCGTTGAGGTGCGTGATGAAATCAAGCTTCTGGAAATCCGGGCACACCCCGACCCTGTTTGCCGCGTTCCTGTATTTCGACCTGAGCTTCATGGTCTGGTACCTGCTGGGCCCCCTGGCGGTGCAGATTGCCGCTGACTTGCACCTGACCACCCAACAGCGCGGCCTGGTGGTGGCCACCCCGATCCTGGCGGGCGCGGTGCTGCGCTTTTTGATGGGAATGCTGGCCGACAAGCTGTCGCCCAAGACCGCCGGGCTGATTGGCCAGGTGATTGTGATCGTGGCGCTGTTCTGCGCCTGGAAACTGGGGATCCACAGCTACGAACAAGCGCTGCTGCTGGGCATGTTCCTGGGCATGGCCGGTGCGTCCTTCGCCGTCGCCCTGCCCTTGGCATCACAGTGGTATCCGGCGGAGCACCAGGGCAAGGCCATGGGCATCGCCGGCGCCGGTAACTCCGGCACCGTGTTTGCGGCGTTGCTGGCGCCCGTGCTGGCGGCCGCCTTTGGTTGGAGCAATGTATTCGGCTTTGCGCTGATCCCACTGGTGCTGACCCTGATCGTATTCGCCTGGCTTGCGCGCAATGCGCCTGAACGGCCGAAAGCCAAAGCCATGGCCGACTACTTCAAGGCCTTGGGCGACCGCGACAGTTGGTGGTTCATGTTCTTCTACAGCGTGACCTTCGGCGGGTTTATCGGCCTGGCCAGCGCCCTGCCCGGCTACTTCAACGACCAGTACGGCCTGAGCCCGGTGACCGCCGGCTATTACACCGCCGCCTGTGTGTTCGGTGGCAGCCTGATGCGCCCATTGGGTGGCGCCCTGGCAGACCGGTTCGGCGGGATCAAGACCCTGCTCGGCATGTACAGCGTGGCGGTGATCTGCATTGCGGCAGTGGGGTTCAACTTGCCCAGTTCCTACGCCGCGCTGGCGCTTTTCGTCTGCACCATGCTCGGTCTGGGCGCTGGCAATGGGGCGGTATTCCAACTGGTGCCGCAGCGTTTTCGCAGTGAGATCGGCGTCATGACCGGCCTGATCGGCATGGCCGGCGGCATCGGCGGCTTCGCCCTCGCGGCAGGCATGGGCGCCATCAAGCAGAGTACTGGCAGCTATCAACTGGCCCTGTGGTTGTTCGCCAGCCTCGGTGTGTTGGCCTGGTTCGGCCTGCATGGGGTGAAACGGCGCTGGAGAACCACCTGGGGTTCGGCCGCCGTGACCGCCGCACGCGTCTGATGAGCTTACAACTGAGCGTCGCCCAGGCCAGTGCCATCGGCCCGCGCAGCGAGAACCAGGATGCGCTGCGGGTGGTCACGCCCATGGCGGAACTGGCCGCGAGCAAAGGCTACCTGTGCGCACTGGCCGACGGCGTCAGCCAGTGCGCCGACGGTGGCCTGGCCGCACGCTCGACCTTGCAGGCGCTGGCCGTGGACTACTACGCCACGCCGCAGACCTGGGGCGTGGCCCAGTCGCTCGAACGTCTGTTGATCGCGCAGAATCGCTGGTTGCAAGCCAACGGCGGCGGCCAACCGTTGCTCACCACCCTCAGCGCCCTGGTGTTTCGCGGCCAACGCTTCACCCTGGCCCATGTCGGTGATTGCCGGGCGTATCGTTGGCTTGACGGCGAGTTGCAACGCATCAGCGAAGACCATGTGTGGGAACAGCCGGGCATGCAGCATGTACTCAAGCGCGCCCTCGGCCTGGATCAGCACCTGGTGCTGGACTTCCTCGATGGTCCATTGCGCGAGGGCGAGTGTTTCCTGCTGCTCAGCGACGGGGTGTGGGCCACGCTGGGCGATCACAGCATCGGTGCGATCCTGCGCGAGCAAAGCGACCTCGACCTGGCCGTCAACACCCTGGTCAGCGCCGCCCACCTGGCGGGTAGCCAAGACAATGCCAGCGCCTTGCTGGTGCGCATCGATCAACTCGGCGCGGCCACCCTCGGCGACGCCCTGGTGCAGTTGCAGCAATGGCCACTGCCGCCACCGCTGAAAGTCGGACAAATCTTTGAAGGCTGGCAGGTGCAAAGCGTGCTGGCGCAGAGTCGGCAGTCGTTGCTGTACCGCGTGCACGACGCCCAGGGGCACCCCTGGCTGCTCAAGACCTTGCCGTTGCGTTGCGACGATACCGACGCCGCCCAGGCCTTGTTATCGGAGGAATGGTTTCTGCGCCGGGTCGCCGGCCGGGCCTTTCCCGAAGTGCATGCCGCCAGTGGCCGTCAGCATTTGTACTACGTGATGCGCGAATACGCCGGGCAAACCCTGGCCCAACTGTTCCAACAACAGGGCCCGCTGCCATTGGCACAATGGCAGTCGATTGCCGAACGCTTGCTGCGCGCCGTGGGCCTGCTGCATCGCCGGCAGATCCTGCACCGCGACATCAAGCCAGAAAACCTGCTGCTGGGAGAAGATGGCGAACTGCGGGTGCTGGACTTCGGCCTGGCCTATTGCCCCGGGCTCTCCGAGGACCGTGCGCACCTGCTACCCGGCACCCCGAGTTTCATCGCGCCCGAGGCGTTCGCTGGCGAGCAGCCTACGGCACAACAGGATTTGTATAGCGTCGGCGTGACCTTGTATTACCTGCTGACTGGGCATTACCCCTACGGTGAAATCGAGGCCTTCCAACGGCCCAGGTTTTCCCAACCCGTCAGCGCCAGCCGTTATCGCCCCGACTTGCCGGAGTGGTTGCCGCACAGTCTGGAACGAGCGCTGTTCGCTGTCCCGGGCCAACGCTATGAAACCGCCGAAGAATGGCTGTTGGTGCTGGAGCAGGCCGACCGCCGCGAATTGAGCCTACGCCCCCGGCCTTTGCTCGAACGCGAACCCTTGAAAGTCTGGCAGACCCTGGCGATGGCCTCGCTTTTGCTCAATCTGGTGCTGTTGTACTGGTTGATGCACCACTAACGGGCAGAATCCGCCGACTCTCTGTGTAAACGCCCAGTAAAACTGGGGCTATAGGGACTTGGCACAGCTGCTGCATTAGCTTTGCCAACACCCCACATATAGCCGCTCCTTCAACGACGAAGGGCCGAGCTTCCCGAGAGAACGGGACCAGGACAAAGGCGTCCTCGCTAGCTGACTAGCGGGGATGCCTTTTTTGTTTGCGCACGATTTGTCGAGCCATTGCGGAGAACGACATGAAAAAACTCAAACTGGTGATGATCGGCAACGGTATGGCCGGGGTTCGCACCCTGGAAGAACTGCTCAAGCTGAGCAACGAGCTGTACGACATCACCGTGTTCGGCGCCGAGCCTCACACCAACTACAACCGCATCCTGCTGTCGCCGGTACTGGCCGGTGAGCAAACCTTCGAAGAGATCGTGCTCAACGACCTGGATTGGTACCTGAACAATAACGTCAAACTGCTGCTCAACCGCAAAGTGGTGCAGATCGACCGGGTCAAGCGCAAAGTCATCGCCGAAGACGGCACCGAGGCCGAATATGACCGCCTGCTGATCGCCACCGGGTCCACGCCGTTTATCCTGCCGATTCCCGGCAACACGTTGCAGGGTGTGATTGGCTACCGTGACATTGCCGATACACAGGCGATGATCGACACCGCCAAAACCCACAAGCATGCGGTGGTGATCGGCGGCGGCCTGCTCGGCCTGGAAGCGGCCAACGGCTTGATGCTGCGCGGCATGCACGTGACGGTGGTGCACATCGGTGAATGGCTGCTGGAGCGGCAACTGGACAAGACCAGCGGCCAGCTACTGCAAACCGAACTGGAAAGTCGCGGCCTGGTGTTTCGCCTGTGCGAGCAGACCCAGGCCCTGCACGATGCCGGCAATGGCCGCGTCGGCTCGGTGCAGTTCAAAAATGGCGACATCATCCCGGCCGACCTGGTGGTGATGGCTGCCGGCATCCGCCCCAATACCGAACTCGCGGAAAAGTCCGGCATCCCTTGCAACCGTGGGATCCTGGTCAACGACACGATGCAAACCTACGACCCGCGTATCTATGCGATCGGTGAATGCGCCAGCCATCGCGGCATCGCCTATGGCCTGGTGGCACCCTTGTTCGAACAGGCCAAGGTCTGCGCCAACCACCTGGCCCAATTGGGCTTTGCCACTTACAAGGGCTCGGTGACCTCCACCAAGCTGAAAGTCACCGGCATCGACCTGTTCTCCGCTGGCGACTTCATGGGCGGCGAAGGCACCGAGACCATCACGCTCTCCGACCCGATTGGCGGCGTGTACAAGAAGCTGGTGATCAAGGACGATATCCTGGTCGGCGCCTGCCTGTACGGCGATACCGCCGATGGCGGCTGGTATTTCCGCCAGATCCGTGAGAACCACGCCATCGGTGAAATCCGCGATCACCTGATGTTCGGTGAAAATGCACTCGGCGATGTCGGCCACCAAGGCCAGGACAAAGCCATGAGCATGGCCGACAGCGCCGAAGTCTGCGGCTGCAACGGCGTGTGCAAGGGCACCATCGTCAAGGCGATCCAGGAACAAGGGTTGTTCAGTGTCGACGAGGTGAAAAAACACACCAAGGCCGCCAGCTCCTGCGGCTCCTGTGCCGGCCTGGTCGAGCAGATCCTGATCAACACCGTGGGCGGCGCCGCCGACGTCAAACCCAAAAGTGAAAAAGCCATCTGTGGCTGCAGCGACCTCAACCACGGGCAGATCCGCCAGGCCATCCGCGAGCAGCACCTGCTGACCATCGACAGCACCATGCGTTACCTGAACTGGCGCACCCCCAATGGCTGCGCCACCTGCCGCCCGGCGCTCAACTATTACCTGATCTCCACCTGGCCCGGCGAAGCCAAGGACGACCCGCAATCGCGGCTGATCAACGAACGGGCCCACGCCAATATTCAAAAAGACGGCACCTATTCTGTGGTGCCACGGATGTGGGGCGGCGTGACCAACCCTTCGGAGCTGCGCCGCATCGCCGATGTGGCCGACAAGTACAACGTGCCGATGGTCAAGGTCACCGGCGGCCAGCGTATCGACTTGCTCGGTATCAAGAAGCAGGACTTGCCTGGGGTGTGGAAGGACCTGGATATGCCGTCCGGGCATGCCTATGGCAAATCCATCCGTACCGTCAAAACCTGTGTGGGCAGCGAGTTCTGCCGGTTTGGTACGCAGAACTCCACACAACTGGGCATCGAGCTGGAGCATGACCTGTTCAACATGTGGTCGCCCCACAAGGTCAAGTTGGCGGTGTCCGGTTGCCCACGCAATTGCTCGGAAGCGGGCATCAAGGACGTAGGCATTATCGGTGTCGACTCGGGCTGGGAGATGTACATCGGCGGCAACGGCGGGATCAAGACCGAAGTCGCGGAGTTCTTCGTCAAGGTGAAAACCGCCGAGGAAGTGCGTGAATACAACGGCGCGTTCCTGCAGTTGTACCGCGAAGAAGCCTTCTACCTGGAGCGCACCGTGCACTACCTGCAGCGAGTGGGCATGGAGCATATCAAGAAGGCCGTATTGGAAGACCCGGCGCGCCGCCAAGCCCTCAATGAGCGTTTGCAGTTCTCGTTGTCATTTGAGCAGGACCCCTGGAAGGAACGCCTGGAGCAGCCGCTGCTGAAAAAGGAATTCGACGTGATCCCCGTCAAACACCTGGAGGTCTCGCTATGAACTGGCTGGATATCTGCGCCCTCGATGAAATCAACGCCCTGGGCTCGCGCATCATCAGCGGGCCCAAAGGTGACATCGCGATTTTTCGCACCAGTGACGATGAAGTCTTTGCCCTCGACGACCGCTGCCCGCACAAGGGCGGGCCGCTGTCCCAAGGCTTGATCTACGGCAAGCGGGTGGCCTGCCCGCTGCACAACTGGCAGATCGACCTGGCGACTGGCCAAGCCCAGGCCCCGGATATCGGCTGCGCCCACCATCATCAGGCCCGGGTCGAAAACGGCCGGGTGATGCTGGCCCTGCGGGACGCGGGTTGATGAACCGCCAGACCACCGCGTCCACCTGCTGTTATTGCGGGGTGGGCTGCGGCGTGCTGATCGAGCATGACGGCGAACAGATCCTGGGGGTGCAAGGCGACCCCAGCCATCCGGCCAACTTCGGCAAGTTGTGCAGCAAAGGTGCCAGCCTGCATTTGACCGGCGACGTGAGCGCCCGCGCCCTGTACCCGCAATTACGCTTGGGCAAAGCACTGGCACGCACTCGCACCGACTGGGACACCGCCCTGGAACACGCGGCCAACGTGTTTGCCGAGACGATTGCCGAACACGGGCCCGACAGCGTGGCGTTCTATATCTCCGGGCAACTGTTGACCGAGGACTACTACAGCTTCAACAAGTTGGCGCGGGCGTTGGTGGGCACTAATAATATCGACAGTAACTCCCGGCTGTGCATGTCTTCGGCAGTGGTCGGCTACAAGCGCAGCCTGGGCGCCGATGCGCCGCCGTGCAGCTATGAAGACCTGGAAAACAGCGACTGCGTGATGATCGTCGGCAGCAATATGGCCTACGCCCATCCGGTATTGTTCCGGCGCCTGGAGCAAGCCAAGGCGCAACGCCCGCAGATGAAAGTGCTGGTGATTGACCCTCGGCGTACCGACACCTGCGACTTGGCCGACCTGCACCTAGCGATCTTGCCGGGCACGGATGTGGCGTTGTTCCACGGCATTTTGCATCTGTTGCTGTGGGAAGACTGGGTCGACCGCGCGTTTATCCAGGCCCACACCGACGGCTTGGCCGAACTCAAGCGCCTGGTGCATGACTACACGCCGCAGATGGTCACGCAGCTATGCGGCATCAGCGTCGAACAGTTGCGCCTGTGCGCGCAGTGGGTGGGCACCTCCAGCAGCTTTCTGTCGCTGTGGTGCATGGGGCTTAACCAATCCACCGCCGGCAGCGCCAAAAACAGTGCACTGATCAACCTGCATTTAGCCACGGGGACCATTGGCCGGCCGGGCTGCGGGCCGTTTTCCCTGACCGGCCAACCGAACGCCATGGGTGGGCGCGAAACCGGCAGCCTGTCCAATTTGCTGCCGGGCCACCGCGAAGCGGCCAACCCTGAACACCGCGCTGAAGTGGCGGCCTATTGGGGCGTGGAACAACTGCCCGCGACCACCGGCCTTACCGCCATCGAACTGTTTGAACAGGTGCAGGCGGGGAAGATCAAGGCGTTGTGGATCGCCTGTACCAACCCGGCCCAATCGCTGCCCGACCAGAACGCGGTGCGCGCCGCTTTGGCAGCGTGCCCGTTCGTGGTGTTGCAGGAAGCCTTTCGTACCACCGAAACCGCCGCCTATGCCGACCTGCTACTGCCCGCCGCCAGTTGGGGTGAAAAAGACGGCACGGTGACCAACTCCGAGCGACGTATTTCCCACGTGCGCCGCGCCATCAACCCACCGGGTGAAGCACGCGCGGATTGGGCGATCACCGTGGATTTCGCACAACGCCTGGAGCGCCGTCTACGGCCGGGGTTGCCGAGCCTGTTCGCCTTTGAGCACGCGGCGCAGCTGTTTGATGAATTCAAGCCACTGACCCAAGGCCGTGACCTGGATATGTCCGGCATCAGCCACGCCCTGCTCGACCAGCTCGGCCCGCAGCAATGGCCGTTTCCCGAGGGTGCGCAAGCGGGTACGTCGCGCTTGTACACCGACGGCATTTTCCCCACTGACACTGGGCGGGCGCAGTTTGTCGCCGAGCCTTATCGCGCCGCCAAGGAACAGCGCGATGCGCGATTTCCCCTGACCCTGATCACCGGTCGCCTGCGTGATCAATGGCATGGGATGAGCCGCACCGGCACGGCAGCGCAGTTGTTCGGGCACGTCAGTGAAGCATTGTTGAGCCTGCATCCGGATGAGCTACGCCGCCACCGCTTCAAAGAGGGTGACCTGGTCAGCCTGAAAAGCCGTCGCGGCAGCGTGATCGTCGCCGTCGGCAGCGATGACAGTGTGCGTCCCGGCCAAGCGTTCCTGCCCATGCACTGGGGCGACCGCTTTCTCAAGGGCGGCGTCAATACCCTCACTCAACCGGCGTTCGACCCTTTGTCCAAGCAGCCGGAGCTCAAGCACAGCGGCGTGCGCCTGGAAGCCGTGCAACTGCCGTGGCAGCTGTTTGCGCTGATCGAAGGCGATGTACAGCAACACTTCGAAGCCTTGCGCCCACTGTGTGAAACCTTTGCCTACGTCAGCCTGAGCCTGGCTGGCCGTGAACGCCCCGCGCTGCTGGTGCGCGCCGCGCATACCGAGGCGCCCGACCTGCAACTCTTGACCCGTATCGATCACCTGCTGGGCCTCAACGACGGCCCGGTAATGGCCTATGACGACCCGCGCCGCTCAATCGGCAAGCGCGTGAAGATCGAGAAAGGCCGCATCACCGCCCTGCGCCTGGCCGGCGAAACCCTGGCCCGTCACTGGCTGCAAAGCCTGTGGCTGGAAGGCCGGGCCGACGAGCAACTGCGGCGCTGGTTGCTGGCGCCCTTGAGCGCGCCACCGGGCGGTACCACGGCCAGCAACAAGATTGTGTGCAACTGCAAGAACGTCAGCGAAAACGCTGTGTGTGCCGGTATCGGCAGCGGCCTGGACCTGGATGGCCTCAAACAGGCCTTGGGCTGCGGCACCCAATGCGGCTCCTGCGTGCCGGAAATCAAACGTCTTTTGGCCAGCAACCCGCAGCCAATCGCCATCAGTGTGTAAGGGGAACAACATGAGCGCAAAAGTGTGGCTGGTAGGCGCAGGTCCGGGTGACCCGGAGTTGCTGACCCTGAAAGCGGTCCGGGCTCTGCAGGCAGCGGACGTCGTGCTGATTGATGATCTAGTCAACCCGGCAGTACTGGAACACTGCACCAGCGCCCGGGTGATTACCGTCGGCAAGCGCGGGGGATGTCGTTCTACCCCGCAGGATTTCATTCACCGCCTGATGTTGCGTTATGCACGCCAGGGCAAGTGCGTAGTACGCCTTAAAGGCGGTGACCCGTGTATTTTTGGCCGCGGTGGCGAGGAGGCAACCTGGCTGCGCGAGCGTGGTGTCGAGGTGGAATTGGTCAATGGCATCACCTCAGGGCTGGCCGGAGCAACCCAGTGCGATATCCCGTTGACCTTGCGCGGGGTGAGCCGTGGAGTGACCTTGGTCACCGCGCATACCCAGGATGACAGTAGCTTGAACTGGCGTGCGCTGGCGGAGGGTGGAACCACGCTGGTGGTGTATATGGGTGTGGCGAAGCTGGAAGAAATCCGCGAACAGCTGCTCAACGGCGGCATGGCTGCGGATATGCCGGTGGCAATGATCGAAAACGCTTCATTGCCCCAGCAACGCGAATGCCGCAGCTCCCTGGCGGCCATGCATGAAGCGGCAAAAACCTTTGCGCTGAAGAGCCCGGCCATCCTGGTGATTGGCCAGGTTGCCGGCGCCGCACAGATGGCTAGCATCGCCGCTGCGGCAAGCGCCTGAGGCAAATCGCAGGCGAAAAAAAGCCCGGCCTGAGCCGGGCTTTTCTTTACTACTCAGTAATTACTGAGCGGTAGCTTCAACCGACGCTTCTACGCGACGGTTAACAGCGCGACCAGCTTCAGTTGCGTTGTCAGCAACTGGGCGGGATTCGCCGTAACCAACAGCAGTTACACGGCTAGGAGCAACGCCGTCTTTAACCAGGACTTGCTTAACAGCGTCAGCACGACGCTGGGACAGCTTCTGGTTGTAAGCGTCTGGACCTACGGAGTCAGTGTGACCAGCAACTTCTACGTTGGTAGCTGGGTACTGAGCCATGAAGTCGGCCAGGTTTTTAACGTCGCCGTAGCTGTTAGGCTTAACAACGGCCTTGTCGAAGTCGAACTTAACGTCCAGCTCAACACGAACAACCTGAGCAACCGGAGCTTCTGGCTCTGGAACTGGCTCTGGAGCTGGTGCTGGGGTAGGAGCTGGAGCAGCTGCGCCAGCGTTACCGCCGAAGTTCACGCCCAGGCCAACCAGTGCGGAGTAGTCCCACTTGCCGTTGTCCAGACCGTAGTCAGCTTCAACACCAGCACGAGCGTACAGGTTGTTGGTGAAGTAGTACTTCACGCCGGTACCGATGGTAGCGAAAGTGGTCTGGTCGCGACCGCTGTGGCCGTCAGCCTGAACGTTGGTACGGCTCTGGTGGCCGAAACCGCCTTCAACGTATGGACGCAGGCTATCAACGCCAGCCTGACCGAAGTGGTACTGAGCAACGAGGCTGCCAGTGTCACCTTTGATCTTCTGGTTGCCAGTGCCGTCGTTCGAACGGGTGTGGTTGGTCTTGTCGTACGACAGATTCAACGACAGATCGTCGGTCAGGAAGTAACCAATGCGAGCGCCTGGGTTGAAGCCGTCTTCGATGTGCTTAACGCTATCGTTGTACTGCTTCTTGTAGAACAGCTCGCCTTCAACTGCGCCTTGGCCTTGTGCCAGAACGCCGAAAGAAGTAGCGGCAATAAGAGAACCAATGGCCAAGCCCAAGGTGTTTTTCAGTTTCATCCGTTAAATCCCCATCTGGTGATTGTAAAGCAGTCCCACAAACCGGGGGACAACTCGGCGACAAGTCTAACAGAACTTGCCTACACGTAAGAGATATTTGCTACGCACTAAGTTTCAGTCTCGCCCGCAAATTTCTCACGTAATTTATCAAGAGCACGCTTGTACCGCATTTTTGTAGCACTCAAACCCATATGCATGATGTCAGCGATTTCCTGAAATTCCAGCTCTGCGACAAATCGAAGCACCAGAATTTCGCGGTCAATCGGGTTCACATGCACCAACCAGCGATCAAGTCCGCCCTTTTCCTCGGGTGCCGGCGCCTTCTCTTCAGACGCCTCCTCAAGGGGGTCCAGACTCAAAGCATCCATCAAGCGACGCTTTCGCCGTTCCTTCCGATACTGCGTGATGCACTCGTTGTACGTGATGCTGTACAGCCAGGTCTTGAACTTCGATTTGCCCTCGAAGTTCTTCAGGCCGTATAGCACCTTGAGCATCACTTCCTGACAGACATCATCCGCGTCTCTATCGTTCCCCAAATACCTTGAACAAACGTTGAACAGAGTGCGTTGATACCTGCGCATCAATTCTTCGTACGCGCGTGTTACGTGAAACAGCTCCGTGTGCGAGCGCGCGACCAACTCCTCATCAGAGAGCTCACGGGGGTCATAGCGCGTGGACAGCGTTTGGGCTTTATTCAAAACAAGTCGTGCCGACAGTCAGGTCAATGTCCGCTGCAACCCGGTCACCCGGGTTTGCGGCGGCGTACATTAGCAGGATTTGCCGGATTAGCGGCTACTGACCTGCTGCTCCAGGAGAATCCGGTTGGACAGCGACACCAGTTCCCCGTCATCGGTCAGCACGGTCGTCTTGACTGTGCCGATCTCCTCGATTTGCCCTTCGACCTCGCCCACACGCACCTGTTGCCCAACTTGATACAGCTCACGCACATAGATTCCCGCAAGAATCTGACCGGCAATTTCCCGGCTTCCCAACCCCATGGCCAGCGCAACTGCCAGACCAACGGTAATCAAAACAATCACAATCACGTGGTTGAGCAGGTCAGTTTTGACCTCCAGCTGGCTGATCGCGACGGAAATACTGATGATGATCACCAGCCCCTGGGCAATTCGTCCCAGGCCCGCTGCGTAGTCCAACCCCACGCCTTCGGCGGCCCCGCGCACCAGCCCGTTGGCCAGTTGCGCGAGTAGAACCCCCACCAGCAGCACCAGCGCGCCGCCGAAAACTTTCGGCAAATACAGTGCCAGCATGTCGAGCGTAGCTGAAACTCGCTCAAGTCCAAGGGACTGCGCTGCAGAAACCAGAAAAATAAGTAGAACGAACCAATAGACGATCTTGCCGATCAGAGTCGAAATCGGTACTTGCAACCCCGCGCGGCCGAGCAATTTGGTCAGGCCAGTGCCAGCCATCAGGCGATCGAGCCCCAGTTTGGCGAGCAATTTGGACAGCAGGGTATCGAGCAGCTTGGCCACGACAAAACCCAGCAATACCAGGACCAGGGCACCAAACAGGTTGGGAATGAAATTCGCCACCTTGGTCCACAATGCGGTCATCGCGGTGACCAGGCTCTGGGTCCAGAGATCAAGTTCCATATTCAATCAGCCTTATCAGCAGTGCTAGCAAGAGGTTTACGACGGGAAACCGGTGACACATGGGCCGAACCGTTGTTCAGGGCCATCATCAACGCCGGCAACCAACGCCCGAGCAGACCGAACAGGTCACCCGCCCCTACCTGACGGTTGGCGGTTTTCAGTACGCGGCCCAGGCAGGCATCGTCATCACGGTTGGATGGCGAAGCATTGAGCATGTCACGCAAAGACTGTTCGAACGGATCGTGCATAGAGACCTCTCGCAAGTGATTTAAAAGACGAGGGTAAAATTCATCGGGTCACATCGGCCCTTTCTTACGTTCAGGTCATATTCAGGTCAAACCCAGCGCAATCGTCGAAATAACCACCATTGCCCCAGTGCCACAGACACCATCAACAGGCACGCGATCATGAATCCATAAGGGCTGGCAGAGAATGGAATGCCGCCCACATTGATACCGAGCAAACCGGTAAGAAAACTCATCGGCAAGAAGATCCCGGTGATGATCCCGAAGCGGTACATGGTGCGGTTCATGCGCAGGCTCAAGCGCCGGTCTTCAGCCTCCAGCACAAGCCCCACGCGCTCTCTGGCCAATTCCAGCTCTTCCAGGTAACGGGTCAGGCTGTTGTGCAGTTCGTTCCAATAGTCCGCATCGTCGTCGCAGAACCACGCCAATTTGATTCGTGTCAGCTGGGCGAAAATATCCCGCTGGGGGGCCAGGAAGCGCTTGAGTCCGGCGGCTCTTCGACGGATCTGCAGAACGCTGCCGTGCTCCGGAGTATACCGTTCGTCGGCATCGAGTTTTTCTTCCTCGGAATCGACGATTTCAGACAAGCCGGCGACCAGATCCTGCACTTTGTTGGTCAGGTACTGAGCCATATAAAGGATGAGTTCAGACGCCGTCTTGGGGCCTTTGCCGTCTGCCAGTTGCACCAGCAACTCATCGGTAGCGCGCAAGGGGCGCAAACGCAGGGAAATCACTCGGTTGGCGGCGGCGAAAATGCGCACCGACACCATGTCTTCCGGCTCCGCGCCTGGGTTGAGATTGATTCCGCGCAGAAACAGCAGCAATTCGGCGTCCGGCAGCGGCAACAGCCGTGGACGGGTGTTTTCCTCCAGCAGCAGGTCACAGGCAAACTCGCTCAGGCCGCTGGATTTGCGCAGCCAGGTCTGGGTTTGAGGATGGCTGCGATCCCAGTGCAGCCACAGGCTTTCCTGGGGCTGCAACTGCAAATCGTCGAGCTCAGTCCGGGCAATCGAACGCGCACCGCCTTTACCGTCCAGCACCAGGGCATGCACCAACCCCCATTGCGCGTTTTCTTCTTCGAACATCCTCACCCCGATCGGTTGCGGCAGTTTATTCAGGCATTTTCAGCGGGCTGGGTGACACGATCACCCCGTTGTTATCGGCATAAATGTACTCACCGGGGCGGAACGTCACGCCTGCGAATGTCACCGGGACGTTCAGGTCGCCAAGGCCGCGCTTGTCGGTTTTTTTCGGATGAGAGGCCAGGGCCTGTACACCCAGGTCGGTCTGGGCGATGACGTCGACGTCACGGATACACCCGTAGATCACCAGCCCTTCCCAACCATTTTTCGCGGCTTTCTCGGCAATCATGTCACCCAGCAACGCGCAGCGCAGGGAACCACCACCGTCGACCACCAGCACTTTGCCAACGCCCGGCAGGTCAGCCTGCGCCTTGACCAGGGAGTTATCCTCGAAGCATTTGAGGGTGACAATCTCGCCACCAAAGGAGTCTCGGCCACCGAAGTTGCTGAACATCGGCTCCACTACCTGCACCAGCTCCGGGTAGGCGTCACACAGGTCGGGGGTCACGTAATGGTTCATCGAGAAACTCCTGTCATCAAAGAAGAGGTCGAACATCCACGGTGTACATCAAGAAAACGCCCCGCGACAGGCATTCTTTAAATGCCTGGGCGTTGGCGGCGGCCATGATCAAACCCGGTTCAGCGTAACGCAATACACGTTGCGCGACTGAATATGACCAGAACCGCGTGGCGCGTCATATCTTAGCCGCAACCATTCAAGAGTGAAACGCCCTTGGTAGAGCGTTTCGTCAAACCGCTGCGGACACTTCGGATTGCGTACCGAATAAGGGTGTCAGCGGGTCGTTCAACCAGCGCTCGACCAAAGGCCACACTTGGGCCTGGGCCGCTTTACTGACCAGCATCTGCACATGGCCGAAATCCTCGCTGAAACCTTGCTGACGTCCCAGGCACAGGTACTGGCGATGCTCGCTGCCCACTTGCTCGAAGAGCTTGCGGCAGGCCCAGTCCGGGTCTTGCCGGTCGCCCGCTGCGCTCACCGCCAACAGCGGCACATCGACCTGCGCCAAGCCTTTCCACCAGTCATGCTCGGCATCGCCAAACCGGCCGAACAGGCCGTTCCAACGCATCGCTTCGATCATCACGCCGGCCGGCTCGTCCTCGGGCCCACGCTTGAAGCGCGGGCCCGACAGATGGGCAAGGCGCTTGAGGATAAAGCGAGCGCCCCACTCCACCGGTGGAATTTTCAACGGCCAGTGGGTGCGACTGACCTGGCAGCCGAACAACGCCACCGACGCCACCGCTGATGCATCCAAGTGCTGCCCACCCAAGGCCGCAGCCAGGGTGGTGGCACCGAGGGAATGCCCGATCCAGTGCGGAATCTGCCCGCTTTGCTCACACACAAACGCCCCCACGGCCGGCAAATCGTAGCGCGCATAATCGGCGACGCGGTTACTGGCGTAGTCGTGATTGCGCTTGGACAAACCATGGCCGCGCATTTCCGGGATCCACACATCAAATCCGCGACGTGCGAGGTAAGCCCCCAGGCCAATTCCTTTTGGCGAATACCAGAAACGTCGATTGGAAAAACTGCCATGCAACAAAATAATCGGCGTGCCCCGGTTTTCCGGGACATCGGCCAGGCCCAAACGGGTAACCGCCAGCTCGACGGTGCCGTCCGGGCTGTTACCGGGTTTGAGTCGGTAGACGTCTTCACTCAGGTCGCCCCGACGTTCAGCGCTGATCAGGGCGACAGGAAACAGATGGCTGCTGCTTTGCATAATGCTCTTGCACAAAAAAGGGCGGCGTCCGCAAGGATTCCCGCCCTGTACAGATAAGAATGCCGGTCACCCGCAACGAGTGACCGGCACTTTTGACCACGCGATCTTAGGCGGACGCTTGGCCTTCAGCCAGGAAGAACCAGGTTTCCAGCACGGAATCGGGGTTCAGCGAGACGCTCTCGATCCCCTGCTCCATCAGCCATTTAGCCAGGTCCGGGTGGTCCGAAGGGCCTTGGCCGCAGATACCGATGTACTTGCCAGCCTTGTTACAGGCCTGGATGGCGTTGGCCAGCAGCTTCTTGACCGCTGGGTTACGCTCGTCGAACAGGTGGGCGATGATCCCCGAGTCGCGGTCCAGGCCCAGGGTCAACTGCGTCAGGTCGTTGGAGCCGATGGAGAAACCGTCGAAGAACTCCAGGAACTCTTCAGCCAGGATGGCGTTGGACGGCAATTCGCACATCATGATCACGCGCAGGCCGTTCTCGCCACGGGTCAGGCCGTTTTCTGCCAGCAGGTCCACGACCTGGCTCGCTTCGCCCAGGGTGCGCACGAAGGGCACCATGATCTCGACGTTGGTCAGGCCCATCTCGTTGCGCACGCGCTTGAGCGCACGGCATTCAAGCTCGAAGCAGTCACGGAAGGCTTCGCTGATGTAACGCGAGGCGCCGCGGAAACCCAGCATCGGGTTTTCTTCTTCCGGCTCGTAGAGCTTGCCGCCGATCAGGTTCGCGTATTCATTGGACTTGAAGTCCGACAGGCGCACGATGACCTTTTTCGGGTAGAACGCCGCAGCCAGGGTGCTGATGCCTTCGACCAGTTTCTCGACGTAGAAACCTACCGGGTCGTTGTAGCCGGCGATGCGCTTGTCGACGCTTTCCTTGATGTCCAGCGGCAGGCCGTCATAGTTCAGGAGTGCCTTGGGGTGCACGCCGATCATGCGGTTGATGATGAATTCCAGGCGGGCCAGGCCCACGCCGGCGTTCGGCAACTGGGCGAAATCAAAGGCACGGTCCGGGTTGCCGACGTTCATCATGATCTTGAACGGCAGGTCGGGCATGGCGTCGATGGAGTTTTGCTTGATATCGAAGCCCAGCTCACCTTCGAAGATAAAGCCGGTATCGCCTTCGGCGCAGGACACGGTCACACCCTGGCCATCCTTGAGCAGTTGGGTGGCGTTGCCGCAACCCACGACTGCCGGAATCCCCAGCTCACGGGCAATGATCGCCGCGTGGCAGGTACGCCCGCCACGGTTGGTGACAATGGCACTGGCGCGCTTCATCACCGGTTCCCAATCCGGGTCGGTCATGTCGGAAACCAGTACGTCACCCGGCTGGACCTTGTCCATCTCGGACACGTCCTTGATGATCCGCACCTTGCCTGCGCCAATGCGCTGGCCAATGGCACGGCCTTCTACCAGCACGGTGCCGGTTTCCTTGAGCAGGTAGCGCTCCATGACGTTGGCCGAAGTGCGGCTCTTCACGGTTTCCGGGCGAGCCTGCACGATGTACAGCTTGCCGTCGTCACCGTCCTTGGCCCACTCGATGTCCATCGGGCACTTGTAGTGCTTTTCGATGATCATCGCTTGTTTGGCCAACTCGCTGACTTCAGCGTCGGTCAGGCAGAAACGCGCACGCTCGGCCTTGTCGACTTCAACGGTTTTGACCGAGCGACCGGCCTTGGCCTCGTCGCCGTAGATCATCTTGATGGCCTTGCTGCCCAAGTTACGGCGCAGGATGGCCGGGCGGCCCGCTTCGAGGGTGCCCTTGTGTACGTAGAATTCGTCCGGGTTGACCGCGCCTTGTACGACGGTTTCGCCCAGGCCGTAGGCGCCGGTGATAAACACCACGTCACGGAAACCGGATTCGGTATCCAGGGTGAACATCACACCGGCAGTGCCGGTTTCCGAACGCACCATGCGCTGCACGCCGGCAGACAGGGCCACCAGCTTGTGGTCGAAACCCTGGTGTACGCGGTAGGAGATCGCACGGTCGTTAAAGAGGGAGGCAAACACTTCCTTGGCCGCGCGGATCACGTTTTCGACGCCGCGAATGTTGAGGAAGGTTTCCTGCTGGCCGGCAAAGGAGGCGTCCGGCAAGTCTTCGGCGGTGGCCGAGGAACGCACGGCGACGGCCATGTCCGGGTTACCGGCCGACAGGGTGGCGAAGGCGGTGCGAATTTCTTCGTTGAGCTTCTCGGGGAACTCGGCTTCCATGATCCACTGGCGGATCTGGGCGCCGGTCTTGGCCAGGGCGTTGACGTCATCGACGTCCAGGGCGTCCAGCGCGGCGTGGATCTGGGCGTTGAGGCCGCTCAGCTCTAGGAAGTCGCGGTAAGCCTGGGCCGTGGTGGCGAAACCACCGGGCACCGAGACACCAGCGCCTGCAAGATTACTGATCATCTCGCCGAGGGATGCGTTCTTGCCCCCCACATGCTCTACATCATGGACGCCGAGCTTATCGAGGGAAACTACGTACTCTACCAAGGTGATCTCTCCACTTTCTGTGTTGGAAAAGCTCAGGACGCGGGTTGCTCAGTAGGAGCTAACGCCAGCGCTTGTGGCCTGGACCTGGAAAATAAGTGAGAATGCGGCCCACTGCGGGACGGCAAAATCGCGCCTATCATATCCAAGATTCGCCATCAGCTTAAGGCCCAGGGCTCAAATGAAACGATCTGCTTTCTTTATTTCCGACGGCACCGGCATCACAGCCGAAACATTGGGCCAGAGCCTGCTCGCGCAGTTCGAAAACATTACCTTCGCCAAATTCACCCGGCCTTATATAGACAGCGTGGATAAAGCGCGGGCCATGGTACAACAAATCAATCTGGCGGCTGAAAAAGACGGTTTTCGCCCGATCATTTTCGACACCATCGTCAATCAAGACATTCGTGAGATTCTCGCAACGTCGAATGGTTTCATGATCGACATTTTCTCTACCTTCCTGGCGCCGTTGGAACAGGAGCTGAGTGAACACTCCTCCTATTCCGTCGGAAAGTCCCATTCCATCGGGCATAACTCCAACTATATGGAGCGCATCGAGGCGGTGAACTTCGCCCTCGACAACGACGACGGCGCCCGCACCCACTACTACGACAAGGCCGACCTGATCCTGGTGGGCGTGTCGCGTTGCGGCAAGACCCCCACCTGCCTGTACATGGCCATGCAATTCGGTATTCGTGCGGCCAACTATCCGCTGACCGAAGATGACATGGAACACCTGACCCTGCCCGCCGCCTTGCGCGCGCACTCACACAAGCTGTTCGGTCTGACCATCGACCCGGACCGGCTGACCGCCATCCGCAACGAACGCAAGCCCAACAGCCGCTACTCCAGCTATGCCCAGTGCGAATTTGAAGTGCGGGAAGTAGAAAATCTGTTCCGTCGCGAAAATATTGCGCACATCAATTCCACGCATTTTTCGGTGGAAGAGATTTCGGCGAAGATTCTGGTGGAGAAGGGTGTGGAGCGGCGCTTCAAGTGATCTCTGTCGCCTGATCTGATCGTTCCCACGCTCTGCGTGGGAACGCCGCCTGGGACGCTCCGCGTCCCGCAATAGCGACGCGGAGCGTCGCAAGACGCATTCCCACGCAGAGCGTGGGAACGAGCAACGGTAACGCGGATTTACAGATGAAACCGCCCGCCCCCCTGCCCCAGCGCCGTCGCCAGCGCGTCAAACCCCTCGCGCAATAACTGATCATCGCCCGACGTGTTGCAGATACTCGCCCGAATAAACTGCGGCACCGCCGTCTGCCCCACGGCAAAAGCCTCGGCGGTGGCGATCAGGTAATTGTTCTGTTTGAGCTCCGCCTCGATTTCCGAGGCCCGCCAGGGCTCCGGTACTTCGATCCAGAAGTGCGGGCTATTGAGGTGGGTGCGATAGGCCAAGCCGTTCAATAAATCTTCGACTAACGTCTTGCGGCGGCTGATCTCGTTGATCTGCTGACGCAACAAATATTCCGCCGTGCCGTTTTCAATCCACTGGGTCGCCAACTCCAGAGTCACAGGTGTGGCCATCCAGCAGGTCGAACGTAGCGCCGCCGAGATGCGACTGACCAGCGCCGGCGGCGCATGCACGTAGCCCACCCGCAAACCAGCCGACACCGCCTTGCTCAGGCTGCTGATCAAGATCGTACGCTCAGGCGCGAAGTAGCTGAGGGGCGGCGGACGGTCCTCCACCAGCACACCGTGGGCTTCGTCCTCCAGAATCAGCAGGTTATGTTCGCGACACACCCTGGCCAAGGCTTCGCGGCGCGCCACCGACAACACGGCGGTGGTCGGATTCTGGATAGTCGGCGTGCAATACAACGCCGAAATCCGGTGATTGCGACAGACCTCATCCAGCGCCGTAGGCAGCACACCTTCCTCGTCCATCTCCAGGCCGATCAGCCGCACCCCCAGCATACGCGCAGCGGTAATCAGCCCGGGATAAGTCAACTGCTCGGTGACCACCGTATCGCCAGCACGCAGCAGCGCCATCATCGCGCACAGCAAGCCATGCTGACCGCCGTTGACGCAGATGACCTGCTCGGGAATCGGATGAAACTCGCGCTGCACCAGCCACTGCGCGCCCGCTTCACGGTAACGCGGCAGGCCGGCGTCGGGGGTGTAGGCGCTGATGTCCTGGAGGAACTTGGCATTATTCGACAGGGTTTGAAAGCTCTGGGCGAGAAACACCGTCTCTTGCCCGGGAATGTGCATGTTGCGGCTCATGTCGAAGTACTGGCGCGGCTCCTCGCTGAAATTACGAAAGCCCTCATCACGCTGGCGCTCCATCCCACGCTTGCGCACGAAGGTGCCGTCACCCACCCGTGCAACCACCAGGCCCAGGCGCTCCAATTCACCGTAAGCCCGGCTGATGGTGCCGATGGTCACGCCTAAATTGTCGGAAAGCACCCGATGGGGCGGCAGTTTTCGTCCCGGTTCAATCAAGCCTTCGAGGATGCCCCGTTCCATCACATCGGACAGGCGCTTGTACTTCACGCCCTGCCCGTTGGACAAGCCCTCACGCATAATTGACACCATGTCAATATTTGTTTTGACAGCCATCTTTCGCCCTAATAGTGTGCTTTTACGGGTTCAATCGCCGATAAACATAACTCATTACAAGTTCAATATAGAGTTCAATTCCGGCTCAGGGAAGCAATAAACGATGCCAATGTCCGCCGTTCTCGAAAACACTGCAAAAACAAAAACGCAAAAACAGTGGCTCGCCGGGCTGGTGACCAGCGTGATGTTCCTGATCGTGTGCCTGAGTTGGGGCACCACGTGGCTGGGCATCAAGATCGCCGTCGAGAGCGTGCCGCCGCTGACATCCGCCGGCCTGCGCTTTCTCATCGCGTTTCCGCTGTTCCTGTGTTTTGCCATGGTGCGCCGTGAGCCGATCCTGTTTCCCCGGGAAAGCCGCTGGTTCTTCGTGTTTGTGACCCTGTCTTACTTCAGCGTTCCCTACTATTTGCTCAACTACGGCGAAATGCATGTGTCGTCGGGCCTCACCGCCCTGCTGTTCAGTTGCATGCCGGTATTCATCCTGATCTTCTCGGCGCTGTTCCTGCGCGAGCGCATCTATTTTTCCCAGGTGGTCGGCATAGGCATCGGTTTCGGCAGCCTTTACATGATCATCAAGAGCCAGGGCCTGCACCTGGACCACGCCGAGTTCTTCGGGGTACTGGCCATTCTGAGCGCCGCGATCATGCACGCCTTGTGCTATGTCATTACCAAGCAAAAAGGCAGCGCCATCAGCGTCATCACCTACAACACCCTGCCCATCGGCATTGCCGGGCTGATGCTGTTCCTGGCCGGCCTGTGGTTTGAAACACCGACGTTCGACGCCATTACCCTGCGCTCCTGGAGCGCGCTGTTCTACCTGGGGCTGGTGGCCTCGGTGGGCGGGTTCATTGTGTATTTCATGCTGCTCAAGCGCCTGAGCCCGATCATCCTGTCGTTCGTGTTCATCATCTTCCCGGTGTTCGCGGTCATCATCGGTGCCTGGTACGAAGGCGTGGAAATTTCCCGCGACCTGATGCTGTACTCGGCGATCCTGCTGGCCGGCTTTGCGATCACCAAGTTGCCGATTGAAAAACTCATGGCCAAGAAAAAGTGACCCTCAACCAACGCGAGAGAAACATGGACGTCCTCCGCCCCATCGCCCTGGAACAGATCTACGCCCACGCCAGCCGCAGCTACCCCGAGGAGTGCTGTGGTTTCGTCTTCGCCGACGGCAGCGTGTACCTGGGCAGCAATATCCAGAATGAACTGCACCGCAAGAACCCCGAGATGTACCCACGCAGCGCGGCCAATGGCTACACCTTTTCGGTGGCCGACACCCTGCTGATGAACAAGGCGTTTCGCAGTGACAACCCGGTGGTAGTGATTTACCACTCACACCCGGATGTGGGCGCCTATTTCAGTGACGAAGACCAGGACAAGGCACTGTTCCTGGGCGAGCCGATCTTTCCCGTCAGCTACTTGGTGGTGGATGTCCGCCAGGGCCAGGCCCTGGGCTCCAAGCTGTTTGCCTGGGATGGCAAGCATTTCTCCCTTCAACCTTTCAACGACCTGCACACGGAGTTGTCCATGAACGCTGTCTCTTTCCCCGACATTCTGGTTCGCGTGGCCAAGCTGCCGGAATCGACCCTTGAGGGCGCCGGATCGACATTGCGCGAAGTCATTGAAAATCTCTGCACCCATCACCCCCAATTGCGTCAGCACCTGTTCCATGAAAAGAACGACCAGCTCAAGGAACACTTCCTGTTTACCGCCGAGGAGGCGTTGATCGACGCCGATGAACCTCTGCCAGCAAAAGCCCGGATCGAAGTGTTGCTCGCCACTTCAGGTGGCATGGACATCGATGCCCTGAGCAACGAAGAAGTGCAGCGCTATGTGCGCCACATCACCCTGCCAGGCGTCGGCCGCGAAGGCCAATTGAACCTGAAGAAAGCCAAGGTGCTGGTCATCGGTACCGGCGGCCTGGGCTCGCCCATCAGCCTGTACCTGGCGGCGGCCGGCATCGGCACCCTGGGGCTGGTGGACTTTGATGTGGTGGAAAGCAGCAACCTGCAACGCCAGATCGTGCATGGCAACAGCACCCTGGGCATGCCCAAGGTCGAGTCCGCCAAGCAGCGCCTGCTGGACCTCAATCCGCATATCCAGATCAACGCGTACAACACCGCGCTCAACAGCGACAACGCCCTGGCACTGGTGGGCGCCTATGACCTGGTGATCGACGGCACCGACAATTTCGACACCCGCTACCTGGTCAACGACGCCTGTGTGCAGCTGGGTAAACCCTTGGTGTACGGCGCCATCTACCGTTTCGACGGGCAGATCAGCGTGCTCAACTATAAAGGTGGGCCGTGCTATCGCTGCCTGTTCCCCAAGGCCCCACCCGCAGAGCTGGCGCCCAATTGCAGCGCGGGCGGTGTGATCGGCGTGTTGCCGGGCGTGGTCGGTATGATCCAGGCCACCGAGGCGATCAAATTACTGATCGGCATTGGCGAACCCTTGTCCGGCCGCTTGATGCGCTTCGACGCGCTGGCGATGAAGTTCAGCGAGATCCGCTTCAAGCGCCGCGCTGACTGCCCCTGCTGCTCGGACCTGCGCCACAGCGAAACCGTCGCGCCGGCCACCTGCGCCGATGCCTTACCGAGCCAGCCCTCCCTGGCCGCGGAACGCTACATCAAGCCCCAGGTACTCAAGCAAGTGCTCGAACACCCTAGCAGCGCCGATGTATTGCTGGACGTGCGTGACGCCAGCGAACTGGAAGTGTGCAAATTACCGGGCGTGGTGCATATCCCGCTGGCAGAACTGGATGGGCAGCTCGCCAGTCTGAGCCGCGACAACACCCACTACCTGATCTGCTACGCAGGCACCCGCGCCGAGCAAGCCGCCAGCACCCTGTTGGCCGCTGGCTTTGCCAACACCAAAGTCCTGCAGGGCGGCATGAAACATTGGGTTCGCGACGTCGAACCTGACATGCCGCTGTACTGAGAGTGGGGACGTACTGATGCTGCATAACTCCATTCTCGACGTGATCGGCCAGACGCCGATCGTGCGTCTGGCCCAGTTTTCCGAAGACCTCGGCATCGAGGTCTACGCCAAGCTGGAGTCGCTCAACCCCGGTGGCAGCCACAAGGCGCGCATCGCCCTGGGCATGATCCTGGATGCCGAGCGCCGCGGTGTGCTGATCCGTGATTCCGGGCAGACCATCATCGAACCCAGTGGCGGCAACACCGGCATTGGCCTGGTGATGGCCGGCAATGTGCTGGGCTACAAAGTGGTGCTGGTGATCCCTGACAACTACAGCCCGGAAAAACAGAAGCTGCTGCGTCTGTACGGTGCGAGGGTAGTGCTGTCCGACAGTCGCCTGGGCAATAACTCCCACGGCGAAAAGTGCATGGAGCTGCAGTTGGAAAACCCCAACTACGTGATGCTCAACCAGCAACGCAATGGCGCCAACCCCCAAACCCACCGCGACACCACCGCTCCGGAAATCCTTCGCGCCTTCGGTGAACAGCGCGTGGACTACTTCGTCAGCGGCATTGGCACCGGGGGCCATATCACCGGTATCGGCGAAACCCTCAAGGCCGCCTGGCCCGCGCTGCGAGTGATGGGCGTAGAACCGGAAGAATGCGACCTGCTCAAAGACCGGCACGCGGCGCACGGGATCCAGGGCCTGTCGATCGGCCTGATCCCCAGCATCCTCAACCTGGACGTGATCGACGGCATGCTCAAGGTGTCGCACGCCGATTGCCTGGACATGATCAAACGCATCATGCGCACCGATGCCATCAGCCTGGGGCTGTCTTCGGCCGCTAACATGGTCGCCATCGCCCAACTCGCCCCCGAACTGCCGCCTGAAACGGTGGTGTTGACCATGGTCTACGACAATGCCGACAGCTACCTGCCCAGTTTCGAGTAACCGGGTTTTTAACCATCCAACATACGGGGGTGTCTCCATGGGGGGCTTTATCGACATGCAACAGCTGCACGATGAGTTGCTCACCCACCTCATCACCACCCTCACGCCCAGACAGATGAAGCAGCTGGAGCCGCACCTGGCGCCGTTGATTCAGAACGCCGCCCAGGCGGTGGCCGAGGACCTGATTGCCTATGCCTATCGCGACCCCGCGTCCCGTGGGCGCGGTGAGTTGATCCTGGAATCCTACGCCTCGTTCAAGGCCGTGCTGTTCTACCGCCTTGCGCACCTGGTCTGGCATTTCCAGGGCGCAGACAACGGCGATTTTTCGCGCATGGCCCTCAAGCTGAGTAACCAGGGCAAGATCCTCTCCGGTGCCGAGATTCACCCGGCAGCGCGCATCGGCCGCCGCTTTGTGCTGGACCATGGCTACGGCACCGTCATCGGCGAAACCTGCGTGATCGGCAACGACTGCTACATCCTCTGCGGCGTGACCCTGGGTGCGCGCGGTATTGCCAACAACCCGGACGGCAAACGCCACCCGCGCCTGGGCAACAACGTCGAAGTCGGCGCCGGCGCCCGGGTGCTGGGCTATGTTTCGATCGGCGATAACGTGTTTATCAGCCCCTCCTGCGTGATTACCCAAGACGTGCCGGCAGGCACCAAGGTCAAGGTGGTCAACCAGATCCAACTGCAAAAAAACGATGAATCGGACCACAGCAACTACCTCGGCGCCTTTGCCCTGGATGAGCGCTTGCACGTGGTGGGCGAAGTGAGTGTCGGCCACAAGGTCACCGTGCTGGACGCCGACTTTCATCCGCTGCAAGGGCTGATGCTTGAACCCACGGTGAAAGAGCGGCATCACCTGCAGTTTCGTCTGCGTCGCCTCGACACCGGCGAACAACTGCCACGCCTGCCGCTGAACCTGAAGGTATGCGGGCCGGAATTTGAAATCACCCTGCTCTCTCCCCCTGGCTTGAGCGCACTGGTGCGCCACCTCTTGCAAGCCACCCCATTGATCGTCGGAGGTTGAACATGTCCGTGCATACCATGGAAACCCTGGCGCTGTTTGACAGCGCGCCCTACCAGAACGCCTTCAGCGCCCGGGTGATTGCCATCAGCGAACAGGGTATCGCCCTGGAGCACACCCTGTTCTACCCCACCGGCGGCGGGCAACCAGGCGATACCGGTCACCTCACTCTGGCCGATGGCACACGGGTGCAAGTGACCGGCACCGTGCGCGACCCGGTGTTGCGCTCGATCATCTGGCACCAGGTGGACCACTACCCCGAACAGTTGGCCGCTGGCGTCCAGGTCGACGCTGGGCTGGATTGGGAGCGGCGCTACCAGCACATGAAGATGCACACTTGCCTGCACTTGCTGTGTTCGCTCATCGACGCGCCCGTGACCGGTTGCAGCATCAGCGCAGATAAAGGCCGCCTGGATTTCGACCTGCCAGAAATGACCTTGGACAAAGACCGCCTCACCCAAGACCTCAACGCCCTTATCGAACAAGCCCACGCGGTCAAAACTCTGTCGATGCCCGCCACCGAGTACGCGACCCTGCTGCAGATCACCCGCACCCAGGCGGTTGCGCCGCCGGTGGTCTCCGGTTCGGTCCGGGTGATTGAAATCCCCGGCATCGATATCCAGCCCTGCGGCGGCACCCATGTGCTCAATACCGAGGAAATCGGCCGGGTGTTCTGCGAAAAGATCGAGAAAAAGAGCAAGCACAACCGCCGGGTGATACTGCGGTTTGAATAGATTCTGAAGCAGAAACTTCAGTCAACTGTGGGAGCTGGCTTGCCTGCGATAGCTGACATCCAGTCAATTCATGTGGGGCTGACACACCGCTATCGCAGGCAAGCCAGCTCCCACAGCGACCGTGCTGTTTTTCAGATCGTGAACAGGTCCATGAAACGGTTCACAGGTGTCGCCTCAAGCCGCGCCTGGTCCTTGCACAGGGCGACAATCTCAGCGCTGCGTTGCGCGGTGAACCGCGTGGCCAGGTTGGCCTTGAACTTGTCTTCCAGCAGTGGAATGCCGTCCACCCGACGGCGGCGATGGCCAATCGGGTACTCCACCACCACCTGCTCGGTGCAGGTGCCATCCGTGAAAAACACCTGCACCGCGTTGGCAATCGAGCGCTTGTCGGCCTCCAGGTATTCGCGGCTGTAGCGCGGGTCTTCGATGACGACCATCTTGTCGCGCAGCTCATCGATGATCGGGTGGGCCGCGTGGAAATCATCTTCATACTGCTCGGCCACCAGATTGCCGAACGCCAAGGGCACGGCGGTCATGTATTGCAGGCAGTGGTCGCGATCGGCGGCGTTGGCCAATGGGCCGACCTTGGAAATAATGCGAATCGCCGACTCGTGAGTAGTGATCACGATGCGGTCGATTTCATGCAGGCGATGCTTGACCAGCGGGTGCAGGGCGACTGCCGCTTCACAGGCAGTTTGCGCGTGAAACTCGGCCGGGAAGCTGATCTTGAACAGCACGTTCTCCATCACGTAGGTGCCGTAGGGTTGGGGCAGGCTGAACGCGCGCTTATCCTCGGGCTTGAGCGCCAAGTCCTTGTTGGTGTGGCTGAACAGCACGTCGTAGAAGCCCCACTGCGGCGCACTCAATACACCGGGGATGCCCATTTCGCCACGCAAGGCGATGTCTGCCAGGCGTACGCCGCGGCTCGATGCATCGCCTGCGGCCCAGGATTTGCGCGAGCCGGCATTCGGTGCATGGCGATAGGTGCGCAGCGCCTGGCCATCGACAAAAGCGTGTGACAACGCCGATAGCAGTTGCTCGCGGTTGGCGCCCATCAGCTTGGCGGTGACCGCCGTGGTAGCGACTTTCACCAGCAACACATGGTCGAGGCCTACCCGGTTGAAGGAGTTTTCCAAGGCAATCACACCTTGGATTTCGTGGGCCATGATCATCGCTTCCAGCACTGCACGCACGGTCAACGGCGCGTCGCCATTGGCCAGGCGCTTTTGCGACAGGTGATCGGCCACGGCGAGGATGCCGCCCAGGTTGTCCGAAGGGTGGCCCCATTCAGCAGCGAGCCAGGTGTCGTTGTAGTCGAGCCAGCGCACGATGCAACCGATATCCCAGGCGGCCTTGACCGGGTCCAGGCGGAACGAAGTGCCCGGCACCCGTGCGCCAAACGGCACCACGGTACCCTCTACCATCGGCCCCAGGTGCTTGGTGCACTCGGGGAAGCGCAGGGCCAGCAGGCCACAGCCGAGGGTGTCCATCAGGCAGTTGCGGGCGGTATCCAGGGCGTCCTGGGAGTCGATGCGGTAGTTGAGGACGTAGTCGGCGATGTCCTGCAACACCGGGTCGTCGTCGGGACGGTTGTTCTGGTCGACGTTGGCGCTCATGGCGGTTCTCCTAAAAGTTGGTTGTTCCATCCTCAGGGTCAGGGTTTGATCGTTCCCACGCTCCGCGTGGGAATGCATCCCGTGACGCTCTGCGTCACAGCAGGACGCAGAGCGTCCCAGGCGGCGTTCCCACGCGGAGCGTGGGAACGATCAAGCTAGAAAGCGTCGCCGGGGATGCGCACATAGCCTTCCATTAACACCCGTGCGCTGCGGCTCATGATGGCTTTCTTCACCACCCATTCACCGTCCACCTGGCTGGCCTCGGCGCCTACGCGCAAAGTGCCGGACGGGTGCCCGAAGCGCACGGCATTGCGCTCTACGCCGCCCGCCGCCAGGTTGACCAAGGTGCCGGAAATCGCCGCGGCGGTGCCAATCGCTACCGCCGCGGTGCCCATCATCGCGTGGTGAAGTTTGCCCATCGACAAGGCGCGCACCAGCAGGTCCACATCGCCGGCCTTGATCGCCTTGCCGCTGGAGGCCACGTAATCGGCAGGTTTGGCCACGAATGCCACCTTGGGCGTGTGCTGGCGCTGGGCGGCTTCGTCCAGGTGTTTGATCAGGCCCATGCGCAACGCGCCATACGCCCGCACGGTCTCGAACATCGCCAGGGCCTTGGGGTCGCTGTTGATCGCGCCTTGCAGCTCGGTACCGGTGTAGCCCAAGTCCTGGGCGTTGATGAAAATCGTCGGGATACCGGCGTTGATCAACGTGGCCTTGAAGGTACCGACGCCGGGTACCTCCAGGTCGTCGACGAGGTTGCCAGTGGGGAACATCGAGCCACCACCGCCCTCTTCTTCCGCCGCGGGGTCCATGAATTCCAACTGCACTTCGGCAGCCGGGAAGGTCACGCCGTCCAGTTCAAAGTCGCCGGTTTCCTGCACCGCGCCGTCAGTGATTGGCACGTGGGCGATGATGGTCTTGCCGATATTGGCCTGCCACACCCGCACCACGGCCACGCCGTTATGGGGTACGCGGGCCGCATCGACCAGGCCAGCACTGATGGCGAACGAACCCACCGCCGCCGACAGGTTGCCGCAGTTGCCGCTCCAATCGACAAATGGCTTGTCGATGGAGACCTGGCCGAACAGGTAATCCACGTCGTGATCGGCGCGGCTGCTTTTGGCCAGGATCACGGTCTTGCTGGTGCTCGAGGTGGCACCCCCCATGCCGTCGATCTGCTTGTCATAGGGGTCGGGGCTGCCAATCACCCGCAGCAACAAGGCGTCGCGTGCAGGGCCCGGCACCTGCGCCGCGGCGGGCAGGTCCTGGAGGCTGAAGAACACGCCCTTGCTGGTGCCGCCACGCATGTAGGTGGCGGGGATTTTGATTTGCGCTACGTGTGCCATGGTTATCCTCTTCAGGCGGTCGCCTTTGATTCCAGGAAGTCCTGGGCGAAACGTTGCAACACGCCACCGGCTTCGTAGATCGACACTTCTTCGGCGGTGTCCAGGCGGCAGGTCACTGGCACCTCGACACGTTCGCCATTCTTGCGGTTGATCACCAGGGTCAGTTGCGCACGCGGGGTGCGCTCGCCGACCACGTCATAGGTTTCACTGCCGTCGATTTGCAGGGTGTGGCGGTCGGTGCCTGGCAGGAACTCCAGGGGCAACACGCCCATGCCCACCAGGTTGGTGCGGTGGATGCGCTCGAAGCCTTCGGCGGCAATCGCTTCCACACCGGCCAGGCGTACGCCCTTGGCCGCCCAGTCGCGGGACGAACCTTGGCCATAGTCGGCGCCGGCGATGATGATCAGCGGTTGCTTGCGCTCCATGTAAGTCTCGATGGCTTCCCACATCCGCGTGACCTTGCCTTCCGGCTCGATACGCGCAAGAGAGCCCTGCTTGACCTTGCCGTTTTCCTGCACCATTTCGTTGAACAGTTTCGGGTTGGCGAAGGTGGCGCGCTGCGCCGTCAAATGGTCGCCCCTGTGGGTGGCGTAGGAGTTGAAGTCGACCTCGGGCAAGCCCATTTTCGCCAGGTATTCACCGGCGGCGCTGTCCAGCATGATCGCGTTGGACGGCGACAAGTGGTCGGTGGTGATGTTGTCCGGCAGCACCGCCAGCGGGCGCATGCCCTTGAGCGGTCGTGCACCGGCCAGCGCGCCTTCCCAGTACGGCGGGCGGCGGATATAGGTGCTTTGTGGGCGCCAGTCGTACAGCGGCGTGACCTTGGGCCCGGTGTCTTCGTGAATGGCGAACATCGGGATATACACCGCACGGAATTGCTCGGGTTTTACCGAAGCCTTGACCACCGCGTCGATCTCTTCATCGCTCGGCCAGATGTCTTGCAGGCGGATTTCCTTGCCGTCGGCATCCAGGCCGAGCACGTCCTTCTCGATGTCGAAACGGATGGTGCCGGCAATCGCATAGGCCACCACCAGCGGCGGCGACGCCAGGAAGGCTTGCTTGGCGTAAGGGTGAATGCGCCCGTCAAAGTTGCGGTTACCCGACAACACTGCGGTGGCGTACAGGTCGCGGTCGATGATCTCTTGCTGGATCACCGGGTCGAGCGCGCCGGACATGCCGTTGCAGGTGGTGCAGGCAAAGGCCACCACGCCAAAACCGAGTTTTTCCAGCTCATGGCCCAGGCCGGCTTCTTCCAGGTACATGGCCACGGTTTTCGAGCCCGGCGCCAAAGACGACTTGACCCACGGCTTGCGGGTCAGCCCCAGCTTGTTGGCGTTGCGTGCCAACAGGCCGGCGGCGATCACGTTGCGCGGGTTGCTGGTGTTGGTGCAGCTGGTGATGGCGGCGATGATCACCGCGCCGTCGGGCATTTGCCCCGGCACGTCATCCCATTGGCCAGCGATGCCTTTTGACGCCAGGTCGCGGGTGGCCAGGCGGGCATGGGGGTTGCTCGGGCCGGCCATGTTGCGCACGACGCTGGAGAGGTCGAAGCTCAGGCTGCGCTCGTACTGCGCGCCTTTCAGGTCGTCCGCCCACAGGCCGGTGTGACGTGCGTATTGCTCGACCAAGGCGACTTGTTCGTCTTCGCGGCCGGTGAGTTTGAGGTAAGCGATGGTTTGCGCGTCGATGTAGAACATCGCGGCGGTGGCGCCGTACTCCGGGGCCATGTTGGAGATGGTGGCACGGTCACCCAAAGTGAGTGCCGACGCCCCTTCGCCGAAGAACTCCAGCCAGGCGCCGACCACCTTCTGCTGGCGCAGGAATTCGGTGAGCGCCAGCACCATATCGGTGGCGGTGATGCCCGGTTGCAGCTTGCCGGTCAATTCCACGCCCACGCTTTCCGGCAGGCGCATCCACGACGCGCGGCCGAGCATCACGCTCTCGGCTTCCAGGCCACCGACGCCGATGGCGATCACCCCCAGGGCGTCTACGTGAGGCGTATGGCTGTCGGTGCCGACACAGGTATCCGGGAAGGCCACGCCGTCACGCACTTGAATCACCGGGGACATTTTCTCCAGATTGATCTGGTGCATGATGCCGTTGCCCGGCGGGATCACATCAACGTTCTTGAAGGCCTTTTTGGTCCACTCGATAAAGTGGAAGCGGTCTTCGTTGCGACGGTCTTCAATGGCGCGGTTTTTTTCGAAGGCTTGCGGGTCAAAGCCACCGGCCTCGACGGCCAGTGAATGGTCGACGATCAGCTGGGTGGGCACCACCGGGTTGACCTGCGCCGGGTCGCCGCCTTGCTGGGCGATGGCATCGCGCAGGCCGGCGAGGTCGACCAGAGCGGTCTGGCCGAGGATGTCATGGCACACCACGCGGGCGGGGAACCACGGGAAGTCGAGGTCGCGCTTGCGCTCGATCAGTTGGCTCAGGGACGCGTCGAGGGTGGCCGGGTCGCAACGGCGCACCAGGTTCTCGGCGAGCACGCGCGAAGTGTAGGGCAGCGTGGCGTAGGCGCCGGGGGTGATTGCCTCGACAGCCGCACGGGCGTCGAAGAAATCCAGGCGGCTGCCGGGGAGCGGTTTGCGAAATTCAGTGTTCATCGTCAGGACTCGGTCACGGTAAGTTCGAAAGGTGAACTGTCGACACTGGCTTTGTTTCCTGTGGGAGCTGGCTTGCCTGCGATGGCATCACCTCGGTGTACCTGTCACACCACAGTGATGCCATCGCAGGCAAGCCAGCTCCCACACACAAGCACATGAGCCAGCGGGCACAGCCCATCCCATTCAGCGACGTTCGATTGGCACGAACTTGCGCTGCTCAACGCCGGTGTACTCGGCGCTTGGACGGATGATGCGGTTGTTGGCGCGCTGCTCGAACACATGCGCAGCCCAGCCAGTCAGGCGCGAGCATACGAAGATCGGCGTGAACAACTTGGTCGGGATGCCCATGAAGTGGTACGCCGAGGCATGGTAGAAATCGGCGTTGGGAAACAGCTTCTTCTGTTCCCACATGGTCTTGTCGATGGCTTCGGAGACCGGGAACAACACAGTGTCGCCCACTTCGTCAGCGAGTTTTTTCGACCAGCCCTTGATCACTTCATTGCGCGGATCGCTGTCTTTATAGATCGCGTGGCCAAAGCCCATGATCTTGTCTTTGCGCGCCAACATGCCAAGGGTGCCTTCAACCGCTTCCTGGGCCGAGGAGAAACGTTCGATCATTTCCATCGCCGCTTCGTTGGCACCGCCGTGCAGCGGGCCGCGCAGGGAGCCGATGGCAGCGGTGACGCAGGAATACAGGTCGGACAATGTCGATGCACACACCCGTGCGGTGAAGGTCGAAGCGTTGAATTCGTGTTCAGCGTAGAGGATCAGCGACACGTTCATCACTTTGACGTGCAGCTCGCTCGGTTTCTTGCCATGCAGCAGGTGCAGGAAGTGGCCACCGATGCTCGGCTCGTCGGTCACGCAGTCGATGCGCTGGCCGTCGTGGCTGAAGCGATACCAGTAGCACATGATCGCCGGGAACGCGGCGAGCAGGCGGTCGGTGACATCGCGCTGCACGCTGAAATCTTTCTCCGGCTCGATATTGCCCAGGAACGAGCACCCGGTGCGCATCACGTCCATCGGATGGGCGTCGGCGGGGATGCGTTCGAGCACTTCTTTCAGGGCCTGGGGCAGGTCACGCAGTTTGCTCAGCTTGTTGCTGTAAGCGGCCAGTTCGGCCTGGGTTGGCAGTTCACCGTACAGCAGCAGGTAGGCGACTTCTTCAAACTGGGCGTCGGCGGCCAGTTCGCGTACGTCGTAGCCACGGTAGGTCAGGCCGGCGCCGGCCTGGCCCACGGTGGACAGTGCAGTCTGCCCGGCGACCTGGCCACGCAGGCCAGCACCACTCAATACTTTTGCTTCAGCCATGTTCGTTCTCCAATTTTGTAGTTGTTCAGGGAACCACAGGGTTTATTTTTTCGCGGCGAACAGCGCGTCGAGCTTCTGCTCGAAGGTGTGGTAGTCGATGCGATCGTAAAGCTCCATGCGCGTTTGCATGGTGTCGATCACATTCTGCTGGGTACCGTCGCGACGAATCGCGGTGTAGACATTCTCGGCCGCCTTGTTCATGGCACGGAAAGCCGAGAGCGGGTACAGCACAATGGAAACATCCGCAGATTTCAACTGTTCGGTGGTGTACAGCGGTGTGGCGCCGAACTCGGTGATGTTCGCCAGGATCGGCGCCTTCACGCGGGAGGCGAACAGCTTGTACATCTCCAGTTCAGTGATGGCTTCCGGGAACACCATGTCGGCACCGGCCTCGATGCACGCGGCGGCACGCTCCAGCGCGGACTCCAGGCCCTCGACCGCCAGGGCGTCGGTGCGCGCCATGATCACGAAGCTGTCATCGGTGCGCGCATCCACGGCGGCCTTGATGCGGTCGACCATTTCCTGCTGGGACACGATTTCTTTGTTGGGGCGATGACCGCAGCGCTTGGCGCCCACCTGGTCTTCGATATGGATGGCGGCGGCGCCGAACTTGATCATCGACTTGACGGTACGTGCCACGTTGAACGCCGAGGAGCCGAAACCGGTGTCCACGTCCACCAGCAGCGGCAGGTCGCACACGTCGGTAATGCGGCGCACGTCGGTGAGCACGTCATCCAGGCCGGTGATGCCCAAGTCCGGCACGCCCAGGGAGCCGGCGGCTACACCGCCACCTGACAGGTAAATCGCCTTGAAGCCGGCGCGCTTGGCCAAGAGCGCATGGTTGGCATTGATGGCGCCCACCACTTGCAAGGGCTGTTCGCTGGCGACGGCGTCACGGAAACGCTGGCCGGGAGTGCTGTTGTTGTTGGAACTCATGACTCACCTCGTGATGAAGGCGCACCGTCCGGGAAGTGACGGGCAATGTTGCGTTTGGAGGCGCCGATATGCCGGCGCATCAACAGTTCGGCCAGTTCACCGTCGCGATCGGCAATCGCGTCGAGAATGCGGTGATGCTCGGCAAAGGCCTGGCGTGGACGATTGGGGGTGGCGGAGAACTGGATGCGGTACATGCGCACCAGTTGATACAGCTCGCCGCAGAGCATTTGGGTGAGGGTGCGGTTACCGGCACCTTGAATGATGCGGTAGTGAAAATCGAAGTCGCCTTCCTGCTGGTAATAGCCGACACCGGCCTGGAACGCCGCATCCCGTTCGTGGGTGTGCAACACCTGGCGCAGCTCCTCGATCTCTGCGTCAGTCATACGCTCGGCGGCCAGGCGACAGGCCATGCCCTCTAAGGACTCGCGAATCTCATACAGTTCGACCAGCTCGGCGTGACTCAAAGACACCACGCGTGCGCCGACATGAGGCACCCGCACCAGCAGGCGCTGGCCTTCCAGGCGATGGATCGCTTCGCGCAGCGGGCCGCGACTGATGCCGTAGGTGCGCGCCAGCTCCGGCTCGGAAATCTTGCTGCCGGGGGCGATTTCGCCTTTGACGATGGCGGCCTGGATACGCCGGAAGACGTTCTCTGACATGGTCTGGGAATCGTCTGGTGCCACCGATGGTTTTTCCAGTTGCTCCAGCATATTGTCGACACCTTTAAAATCAATGCCGCAAAAACTAGCCAATAAGCCTCTCACAGTCAAAGAATAAATACATATTGTCGACAATCGTCTAATAACCCCCTCATTCGCTTGCCAAGGCATGGCCGCCTGCCAGCGCTGGCGCCAAAAAAGCATCATGTTAGAATGCCCGCCGCTTTTGCCTGACATCAAATGATGAAAGGGCGCACCCGAGATTGCGCAGCAATGCCAGTCCCCATGAAATGAACAGTGCACTGCCCTGCCTCAGGATTTATGAGACTCAAGCCTTACCTACTAGTGATGTGCCTGCTGTGCATACCGAGCCTTGGCGCTGGCGCCGAGAAGACCGTGTACGGCCTGAATGAATACGCCAAGCTTGCGGGTATCGACCTGGAAGTGGCGGCCAAACTCGACACCGGCGCCAAGACCGCCTCGTTGAGTGCCCGCGATATCAAGCGCTTCAAGCGCAATGGCGAATCCTGGGTACGCTTCTACCTGGCCATCGACACCGCCCATTCCCACCCCATCGAACTGCCCCTGGCGCGTGTCAGCAAGATCAAGCGCCGCGCCGGCGACTACGACCCCGATGAGGACAAGAACTACACCGCCCGCCCAGTGATTGCGCTGGATATCTGCATGGGCAGTGCTTTACGCAGTATCGAAGTGAACTTGACTGACCGCAGCGCATTCCAATACCCGCTGCTGATTGGCTCCGAAGCCTTGAAACGCTTTGATGCGCTGGTCGACCCCAGTCTTAAATATGCAGCAGGCAAACCCGCCTGCGCCGCCGACGCTTAATACCGCCGAGTAAACCGAATGCGCTCTTTGACCCTGCACCTGAAAATCCTGATCACCTTGCTGGTGGTGCTGGGCATTTCGGTCACCGCCTATCAGATCTTCGTGCTGGGAATTCCCGTCACCGAAGATGCCACCGACGACTTGTGGAACATCGACGCCAAGGTCGAGTTCGTCGCCAACCCGAAAGACCCGGTCAAGATCCAGATGTTCGTGCCGCCCTTGAGCCGCGACTTCGTCAGCCTCAATGAGAGCTTTATCTCGAACAACTACGGGGTGAGCGTCAACCGCATCGACGGCAACCGCAAGGTCACCTGGTCGGCGCGTCGGGCCAAGGGCAACCAGACCCTCTATTACCGCCTGGTGCTGACCAAGCGCTACAGCGGCGAAAAGGTCAAGATCAAAGGCCCGACCTTCCGCGACAGCATCGCCGTGGAAGGCCCCGAGAAGATCGCCGCCGAAGCCTTGCTGGCCCCGATCCGCCAGCACTCGGCCGACGTCGAAACCTTTATCAGTGAAGCCATCAAGCGCACCAACAACCTCAACGACGACAATGTGAAGTTGCTGCTGGCCGGCGACCCCTCGACGCCGCACAAAGCCAAGATCGTCGAACTGCTGCTGTCCATCGCCCACGTGCCGGTAGAGAAAGTCCACACCATCCGCCTGGTGGCCGACCAGCCGCAAACCCCGGAACTGTGGCTGCGCAGTTTCAACGGCAACGACTGGCTGTACTTCAACCCGGAAACTGGCGAACAGGGCCTGCCCGCCGACCGCCTGCTATGGTGGACCGGCGATGAAAACCTGATCACCGTCGATGGCGGCAAGAAAGCCATGGTGACCTTCAGCCTGAACAACAGCGAGATGAATGCCATCCGCCTGGCCAAGCTGACGGACGAAAACACCGACGCCAACTTCCTCGAATACTCACTGTACGGCCTGCCGCTGCAAACCCAGCAGACCTTCATGATCATGGTGATGATCCCGATTGGCGTGCTGGTGATTCTGATCCTGCGCAACCTGATCGGCCTGCAAACCCTGGGTACCTTCACACCGGTGCTGATCGCCCTGGCGTTCCGCGAGACGCAACTGGGCTTCGGGATTGTGCTGTTCACAATTATCACAGCACTGGGGTTATCACTCAGGTCCTACCTGGAACACTTGAAACTGCAGATGTTGCCGAGGCTGTCGGTGGTGCTGACCTTTGTGGTGGTGCTGATTGCCGCCATCAGCCTGTTCAGCCACAAGCTGGGGCTGGAACGCGGCTTGTCGGTGGCGCTGTTCCCGATGGTGATCCTGACCATGACCATCGAACGCCTGTCGATTACCTGGGAGGAGCGTGGCGCCAACCATGCGCTGAAAGTGGCGATTGGCACGCTGTTCGCTGCGTCTCTGGCGCACCTGATCATGAGCGTGCCGGAGTTGGTCTACTTCGTGTTCACCTTCCCGGCGATCCTGTTGATCCTGGTGGGCTTCATGCTGGCCATGGGTCGCTACCGCGGCTATCGCCTCACCGAACTGGTGCGTTTCAAGGCGTTCCTGAAGGCTGACTCTTGATGTTCGGCTTCTGGAAGACCTGGAAGGCCCTGGAAGCGCGGGGGATCATGGGCATTAATCGGCGTAATGCCGACTACGTGCTCAAGTACAACAAGCGCAGCCTGTACCCGATAGTGGATGACAAGATCATTACCAAGGAACGGGCGCTGGCCGCCGGTATCCATGTACCGGAAATGTACGGGGTAATCTCCACCGAAAAGGAAATCGACAAGCTCGACGAGATCATCGGTGGGCGCAGCGACTTCGTGATCAAGCCCGCCCAGGGCGCCGGTGGCGACGGCATCCTGGTGGTTGCAGACCGTTTTGAAGGGCGCTATCGCACGGTGTCCGGCAAGATCATCAGCCATGAAGAGATCGAGCACCAGATTTCCAGCATCCTCACCGGCCTGTACTCCCTCGGCGGCCACCGCGACCGCGCGTTGATCGAGTACCGCGTGGTGCCCGACCAGATCTTCAAGAGCATCAGCTATGAAGGCGTGCCGGACATCCGCATCATCGTGCTGATGGGTTACCCGGTGATGGCGATGCTGCGCTTGCCCACCCGCCAGTCCGGCGGCAAGGCCAACCTGCACCAGGGCGCGATCGGCGTGGGTGTAGACCTGGCCACCGGCCTGACCCTGCGCGGCACCTGGCTGAACAACATCATCACCAAGCACCCCGACACCACCAACGCGGTGGATGGCGTGCAACTGCCCAACTGGGACGGTTTCATGAAACTCGCAGCCGGCTGCTATGAGCTGTGCGGGCTGGGTTATATCGGCGTGGACATGGTGCTGGATCAGGAAAAAGGCCCGCTGATCCTTGAGCTGAACGCACGGCCAGGGCTGAACATCCAGATTGCCAACGACTGCGGCTTGACCTTGCGCACCCATGCGGTGGAGGCGCGGCTGGAAGAACTCAAGGCGGCCGGGGTGACAGAAACCCCAGAAGAACGGGTGAAGTTCGTGCAGGAGATGTTCGGGCATATTCCGCCGGTTGAAGGTTAAGCAGCGCATCGCAGGCAAGCCCGGGCTCGCTAGGTGGGAGCTGGCTTGCCTGCGATAGCTTTCTGACAAGCCATCCATCCCCCAGGCTATGCCCTCTATCGAGCTATCACCGACATCCCCCCTAGGAGCAAGTCCTACAGAGGACTACAATCCCCTCCCCCACGCCACTGGCTGATTCACCCTCGCATGTCGACCTGTTCCGTTTACCCCTTACCCTACCGGGCCAACCCCGCCGAGTACTTTGCGGCTATTCGCCATGCGCCTGGCGCGGTGCTGCTCGACAGCGGCCGCCCGGCTGCCGAGCGGGGGCGCTATGACCTGCTCAGCGCCTGGCCTGAAGCAACCTTGACGGTTGGGCCGGATGAAAGCGGCGGCGATTTCCTGCAACGCTTGCGAGAGAACCTGGCGCAGTTGGGTGAGGCCGCCCTGCCTGCTGGGGTTGAATTGCCCTTTGCCGGCGGTTTGATCGGTTACTTGAGCTATGACTTCGGCCGGCACCTGGAACAGGTTGCACGCCTGGCCGTGGACGACCTGCACCTGCCGGATGCGCGCCTGGGGTTGTATGCCTGGGCGCTGGTCAGCGATCACCAGGCGCGCACCAGCCAGCTGGTGTTTCACCCGGTGCTGGCCGATAGCGAGCGGCAACGGCTGATCGCTCTGTTCAGTCATGCAACGGGCAGCGCGCCCACCGCCTTCAAGCTTCAGGGCCCCATGGCGCCGGACCTCAGCCTGGAGGCATATCAGCAGGCCATCCTGCGTATTCAGGATTACATTCAGGCCGGCGACTGCTACCAGGTCAACTTTACCCAACGCTTTCGCGCACCTTGTAGCGGCGACCCGTGGGCGGCCTACTGCGCCCTGCGCGAGGCCTGCCCGACACCGTTTTCCGGGTTCCAGAGCCTGCCGGATGACGGCGCGGTGCTGAGCCTGTCGCCGGAACGATTTGTGCGCATCAGCGAACGCCAGGTCGAGACTCGCCCGATCAAGGGCACCCGCCCTCGCGGCCTGACGCCAGAAGAGGATGCCGCCAACGCCGCCGAACTGCTGGCCAGCCCCAAGGACCGCGCAGAAAACCTGATGATCGTCGACCTGCTGCGCAACGACCTTGGCCGCAGCTGCCGCATCGGCTCGGTGAACGTGCCGGAATTGTTCAGCCTGGAAAGCTACCCCAACGTGCACCACCTGGTGAGCAGCGTCACTGGCATATTGGCCGACGACAAAGACGCCCTCGACCTGATGGCCGGCAGCTTCCCTGGCGGCTCCATCACCGGCGCGCCGAAGATTCGCGCCATGCAGATCATCGACGAGCTTGAACCCACCCGCCGCGGGTTGTATTGCGGCTCGCTGGTGTACCTGGACGTGCGCGGCGAGATGGACAGTTCCATCGCGATTCGCAGCTTGCTGGTCAAGGATGGGCAGGTGTGTTGCTGGGGTGGCGGCGGGATTGTGGCGGATTCGCAGTGGCAGGCGGAGTATCAGGAGTCTCTGACGAAGGTGCGGGTGTTGTTACAAACGTTGGAAAACCTGTAGGGCACAGCCCCTGCCTAGCGTTCAAGTAGAACGCCATGCGATAGAAAAAGCCTGAATCAGAACCGCTGTGGACGGAATAGACGCTTGCAGATAGCGTCCGGATCGACCGTCCACCGCCACCTGTGAAGGATCACATGAAGCGACTACCTCCTCGTCTGGAAATATTTCCGAGATTGCCTATCCACGCAATCGCACCTATTATCTCCCAAAACGGGAGGTTGAGCGATGCGGATAATCGCTCTCTCTACCCTACGAATATTCTGGGAAAGCCATTCAGCTTATAGCGACGCCAGAACACCGCTGGTCGAGTGGTATCGGCACATGGAAAAGGCCAATTATCCAACACCGCAAGCACTCAAGGCCGAGCTCAGAACAGCGAGCATTCTTAAGGGCGGCAGGGTCGTGTTCAACGTCGGCGGCAACAAGTATCGAGTGATCATGGCCATCGACTACCAGCGACAACTAGGGTTTATACGGTTCGTGGGGACCCACGCTCAGTACGACCAGATCAACGCGGAGACTGCGTGATGAACATCAAACCTATTCACTCCCAGGAAGACCTGACTGCGGCACTCGTACGAGTCGAGCAGATATGGGGAGCACTACCCGGCTCGCCTGAAGGTGATGAGCTGGAAATCCTGGCAATCCTCATCGAGAAGTACGAAGCCGAGCATTACCCCACGCCCCCTTCGGATCCGGTAGAGGCTATCAAGTTTCGCATGGAGCAATTGGGCATGACCGCCCGCGATCTGGAGCCGTTTATCGGCACCAGTGGGCGGGTGTCAGAGGTGCTGAACCACAAGCGCAAGCTGAGCCTGGCGATGATCAAACGCCTGCATGAAGGCTTGCGTATTCCTTATGAGCGCTTGCTGGCCGAGGGTTAGGCGGTGACGGAGCCGATGCCATCGCGGGCAACCCCGGCTCCCTCAGTTGACCGCGTCGTTTGACGTTACAGGGTCGAAGGTGGGAGCTGGCTTGCCTGCGATGGGGCAATCAGCCGCGCCGCATAACTTACAGGCTCAACTGCCGATTCGACGCCTTGATAAACTCTTTTTTCAAGTCTTCAAACGTATGCACCGCCGGGAACTGCGGGAATTCGCGAATCACATTGTCCGGCGCATGGAACAGAATCCCACGGTCAGCTTCACCCAGCATGCTGGTGTCATTGTAGGAATCACCGGCAGCGATCACGCGGTAGTAGAGGGTCTTGAATGCCAGCACTGATTGGCGCTTGGGGTCTTTCTGGCGCAGTTGGTAGCTGACTACCCGGTCGTTTTCATCGGTGATCAAGCGGTGGCAAAGCAAGGTCGGGAACCCCAGCTGACGCATCAGCGGCTGGGAGAATTCGTAGAAGGTGTCGGACAGGATCACCACCTGAAAGCGCTCGCGCAGCCAGTTGACGAACTCGATCGCGCCGTCCAGCGGCTTGAGTGTGGCGATCACGGCCTGGATATCGGCCAACTTGAGCCCATGCTCGTCGAGGATACGCAGGCGCTGTTGCATCAGCACGTCGTAGTCGGGGATGTCACGGGTGGTGGCCCGCAGGGACTCAATGCCGGTTTTCTCGGCAAAGGCGATCCAGATTTCCGGAACCAGTACCCCTTCCAGGTCAAGGCAGGCAATTTCCACACGACACTCCTATTAGATGTTGTTAGTTGAGCGAGCAAAAGGACTGCCGAACTCTAGCGACTCAAGCCAGCCGCCGCAACGCGGGACAGTTTTTGATACCATCGCCCTCCTAGAGAGCGCTCAGCGCCACTGACCTGTAGGAACCGTCCTGATGAACCAAGCCTTCGACGTCGTTGAACTCGCCACGACTTATGCCAACAAGTCTGCCCAGGACATTCTCAAGCTGGCGTTCAGCCAGTTCGGCGATGACCTGTGGATTTCCTTCAGCGGTGCCGAGGATGTGGTGCTGGTGGACATGGCCTGGAAGCTGAACAAGAACGTCAAGGTGTTCAGCCTCGACACCGGCCGCCTGCATCCGGAGACCTACCGGTTTATCGAGCAGGTGCGTGAGTTCTACAAGATCGACATCGAGCTGATCTCGCCAGACCCGAGCAAGCTGGAGCCCTTCGTCAAAGAGAAAGGCCTGTTCAGCTTCTATAAGGACGGCCATGGCGAATGCTGCGGCATCCGCAAGATCGAACCGCTGCGCCGCAAACTCGCAGGTGTCAGCGCCTGGGCCACCGGCCAGCGCCGCGACCAGAGCCCCGGCACTCGCAGCCAGGTGGCGGCGCTGGAAATCGACACGGCGTTCTCCACGCCGGAACGCACCCTGTACAAGTTCAACCCGCTGGCGCAGATGACCAGCGAAGAGGTGTGGGGCTACATCCGCATGCTGGAGCTGCCGTACAACAGCCTGCATGAGCGCGGCTTCATCAGCATCGGCTGCGAGCCCTGCACCCGGCCGGTACTGCCCCGCCAGCATGAGCGCGAAGGCCGCTGGTGGTGGGAAGAAGCCACGCAGAAGGAATGCGGGCTGCATGCGGGGAATATCATCAGCAAGGCTTGAGCCTCTCATGCCACCGCCTCTGTAGGAGCGAACTTGCTCGCTCCTACAGAAAGCGAGATTTCCTTTCGGCCGGGTAAATCTTGTACACAACCTTGTAACCATAAGTGCCATTTTTGTGTGCAACTTAATATACAACGCACCAAAACGTAACATCTCTCTGCGCCAATGGCGCCGTCTATAAATAGCCCTCCAATTAACAAAAAAAAAATACCTGTTCAAACGGTCAACTTATAGTGTCCGTAATTCAGTGAGTTATTCTCAACCTATATAAAAACGAAATTAGCCAAGACTTTCATATATCGAGAATTGGCACGCATATGGCTTAGGCAGAAGTACACTTTGTATACAATCAATACAAAACCTACATACACTTTGCCATCCGCCGCTTTGCTGCAGATGCGCTGGAGCCTGCCGGAATGCGTACAAGTCTCTCGAACACCCTCGCACTGGATCTGCCCTCCTCCCCGTTAAACCCTGCGGCCGCCGGCCCCGGTCCGCTGGTACTCAGCCCGCGCCTGCACAACAAGGACCTAGCGCCCACCAAGGTCGAAGGCCGACGCTGGGGGCGCTATAGCATCTTCGCGTTGTGGACCAATGACGTGCACAACATCGCCAACTACTCATTCGCCATCGGCTTATATGCATTAGGCCTGGGCGGCTGGCAAATATTGCTGTCCCTGGGGATCGGCGCGGCGCTGGTGTACTTCTTTATGAACTTGTCGGGCTACATGGGGCAGAAGACCGGTGTGCCGTTTCCGGTTATCAGCCGTATCAGCTTCGGCATTCATGGGGCGCAGATTCCGGCGTTGATTCGGGCGGTAATTGCGATTGCCTGGTTTGGGATCCAGACCTACCTGGCCTCGGTAGTTTTCCGCGTGCTGCTGACCGCCATTCATCCAGGCTTTGCCGATTATGACCACGACTCGATTCTGGGGCTGTCGACCCTGGGTTGGGCGTGCTTTGTGGCGATCTGGCTGGTGCAGTTGGTGATTCTCGCCTATGGCATGGAAATGGTACGTCGCTATGAAGGCTTCGCCGGGCCGGTGATTCTGCTGACCGTGGCCGCACTGGCCGGCTGGATGTACTTCCAGGCGAACGGGCAAATTGCCTGGTCGATCCGCGAGCCCCTGAGTGGCGGCGAGATGTGGCGCAATATCTTTGCCGGCGGCGCGCTGTGGCTGGCCATCTACGGCACCTTGATCCTCAACTTCTGCGACTTCGCCCGTTCCTCACCCTGCCGCAGGACTATCCAGGTCGGCAACTTCTGGGGCCTGCCGGTGAATATCCTGGTGTTCGCCGCCATCACCGTGCTGCTGTGCGGCGGGCAGTTCCAGCTCAATGGCCGCGTGATCGAAAGCCCGACCGAAATCATCGCGGCGATCCCCAACACCTTCTTTCTCGTGCTCGGCTGCCTGGCCTTCCTGATCGTCACCGTGGCGGTGAACATCATGGCCAACTTCGTCGCCCCGGCCTTTGTATTAAGCAACCTGGCGCCCAAGTACCTGAACTTTCGCCGCGCCGGACTGATCAGCGCCTTCGTTGCCGTGCTGATCCTGCCGTGGAACCTCTATAACAGCCCACTGGTGATCGTGTATTTTCTCTCTGGCCTCGGCGCGCTGCTGGGGCCGTTGTACGGGGTGATCATGGTCGATTACTGGCTGATCCGTAAAAGCCAGGTGGATGTGCCGCAGCTGTACAGCGAAGACCCCCAAGGCATTTATTACTACAGCCGGGGGGTGAATATGCGTGCGGTGGCGGCGTTCATTCCGGCGGCGGTGATCGCCATCCTGCTGGCGCTGTTGCCGGGGTTTGCCAGCGTCTCGCCGTTTTCCTGGTTGTTTGGCGCCGGCATTGCAGGGTTGCTGTACCTGCTGATTGCCAAGCGTCAACCGCACTACGCCGATGTCAGCGGCGAAAGCATTGCCGTCGATAACGTCAGTCATTAAACAAGGACTTTCCATGCGTATCCTCGTGGTCAACGTCAACACCACCGAATCCATTACCGACACCATTGCCCAGCAAGCACGGGCCGTGGCTTCACCGGGCACCGAGATTGTCGGGCTCACCCCGTACTTCGGCGCAGAATCGGTGGAAGGCAATTTTGAAAGCTATCTGGCAGCCATCGCCGTGATGGATCGGGTAATGGCCTACGACCAGCCCTTTGATGCGGTGATCCAGGCCGGCTATGGCGAACATGGCCGTGAAGGCCTGCAGGAACTGCTCAATGTACCCGTGGTGGATATCACCGAAGCGGCGGCCAGCACCGCGATGTTCCTGGGGCACGCCTACTCGGTGGTGACCACCCTGGACCGCACTGTGCCGCTGATTGAAGACCGGCTGAAACTCGCCGGCCTCTACCAGCGTTGTGCTTCGGTGCGCGCCAGCGGCATGGCGGTGCTGGAACTGGAAGAAGACCCGCTGGGCGCCATGGAGGCCATCGTGCGCCAGGCCGAACTGGCCATCCGCGACGACAAGGCCGAGGTGATCTGCCTGGGCTGCGGCGGCATGGCAGGGCTGGATGAGCAGATCCGTCAGCGCACCGGGGTTCCGGTGGTGGACGGGGTAACGGCGGCGGTGATGGTGGCCGAGTCGTTGGTGCGGTTGGGGTTGTCGACCTCGAAGATCAGGACGTATGCGGCGCCGCGGCCGAAGAAAGTCATTGGTTGGCCGGGCAAGTTCGGGCGGTAGACCGATGCGCCTGCATCGCGGGCAAGCCCGGCTCCCACAGTGATCGCAATCCAATGTGGGAGCCGGGCTTGCCCGCGATGGCCACGACTCGAGGTAAGGCCCTGCTCAGATAGCACTGAACCGTTGAGCCAGTTTCTGCTCGGCGAACTGCTCAATGATGAAATCCACAAACGCCCGCGTCTTGCCCGGCAACAATTTATGCTCGGCGTAGTAGATGGAAATATTGCCGTCGTCCACATACCAGTCGGGTAACACCCGCACCAACGCACCGCTGTCCAGGAACGGCACGGCCATTGGCATGCTCACCAGCGCGATGCCAAGGCCTTGGGCACTGGCGCAGCAGGCGGCTTCGGAGTCGCTCATGGTCATGGCTGGCTTCAGTACCAGTGGGCTGTGCTCGCGCTCACGGTGGGTCAGTTGCCATGAACGCACCCGGCCAGTCTGCGGCGAGCGAATCAAGATGCCAAGGCAGTGCGACAGGTCATCGGGCGCCAGCACCGGCAGGCGGCGCGCCAGGTAATCCGGCGACGCCACCAGCACCCGGTGCGCCGGGGTCAACTTGCGCGCCACCACGCCTTGGGGCAGCTCAAACCCGCCGCCAATGGCCGCATCGAAGCCTTGCCCGATCAGGTCGACCTGGCGGTTATCGAAATGCCAGTCCGGGCTGATATCCGGACAGCGCCGCATAAATTCGCCCAACAACGGCACCACATACCGATTGCCGAACACTGGCCCCATGCTGACCTTGAGCGTGCCCACCGGCCGCCCTTCGGCACTGGCCAGGTTGGCGACCGCATTCTGAATGGTGGTGAGGCTGCCGCTGACTTCCGCCAGGAACACCTTGCCGGCTTCGGTCAGCACCAGACGCCGAGTGCTGCGCTGGAACAGCCGCACCCCGAGGCGCGCCTCCAACTTGGCGACGCTTTTACCCACCGCTGCGGGAGTGAGGCTCAGGTGCCGTGCAGCCTCGGCAAAGCTGCCACCCTCGGCGCTGCGCACAAAGCATTCGATACTGCCAAAGCTTTCCATATCGCTCCACTCTAAACTTTTGGTTTACACAGACTATAGCAACCACGGGCTACCGAGCAGCGCGGGCGAGGTCGATACTCGCTCCATCAACTACCTCGGAGATCGACATGACCACACATAACCTCACCGGCAAAGTCGCCTTGATTCAAGGCGGTTCCCGCGGCATTGGCGCCGCCATCGTCAAGCGCCTCGCCGCCCAGGGGGCAGCGGTTGCCTTTACCTACGTCAGCTCGGCCGCCAAGGCTGAAACACTGCAGAACGAGGTGATCGGCGCAGGGGGGCAGGCTCTGGCGATTCACGCCGACAGCGCCGATGCCACGGCGATTCGCGCGGCGGTCAACGCCACGGTCGAGGCGTTTGGACGCCTGGATATCCTGGTGAATAACGCTGGCGTGCTGGCCATCGCGCCGCTGGACGAATTCAAGCTGGAAGACTTCGACCAGACCTTGGCGATCAATGTGCGCAGCGTGTTTATCGCCACCCAGGAAGCCGCCAAGCACATGGGCGAAGGTGGCCGCGTGATCAATATCGGCAGCACCAACGCCGAACGCATGCCCTTTGGCGGTGGCGGGCCCTACGCCATGAGCAAGGCGGCGCTGGTGGGGTTGACCAAGGGATTGGCGCGGGACCTGGGGCCACGGGGCATCACCATTAACAACGTGCAGCCTGGGCCGGTGGACACCGATATGAACCCGGCGAACAGTGATTTTGCCGAAAGCCTGATCGGGTTGATGGCGGTAGGACGGTATGGGCATGTGGAGGAGATTGCCAGTTTTGTGGCGTATCTGGCCGGGCCGGAAGCGGGCTACATCACCGGCGCCAGCCTGACCATCGATGGTGGTTTCAGCGCCTGACTTTGCAAAACTGCACACCAAATGTGGGAGCGGGCTTGCCCGCGAAGGCGTGTGTCAGTGCGACATCTGTCACTGCACTACCGCTTTCGCAGGCAAGCCAGCTCCCACACTTTTGACCGCGCGGGGTCAGGCCATGGGGGGCAAGCCGTAGGCGGCCAAATCAAAGTCGGCGAGCTTGCGAATAATCTGGTCAGCATGCTGGTACTTGCTGTCAGCCATCGCCTCATCGGGCACCGCAATAGCGGTCATGTGCGCAGCCTTCGCCGCCGTCACGCCGAACGGCGAATCTTCGAACACCAGACAATCCTCAGGCGCTACACCCAACCGGCGCGCGGCGGTGAGGAAGATATCCGGCGCGGGCTTGGCAGCGCCTACTTCCGGGTCGTCAGCGGTGACGATGGTGTCGAACAGGCCAAACCATTCACGGTGCAGGGTGGTCTTGTGGCCAAACGAGTTACGCGATGAACTGGTGCCCACCGCAATCGGAATATTGTGCGCCTTCAAGTGCCGCACCAACGCCTCGGCACCGGGCATACCCAAGGCCTTGGGAAAGCGCTCGCTCATCAGCGGTTCGCGTATTTCCAGAAACTCGGCGGGCGTGATCGGCAGGTCCAGGGCCTTGACCACGTAATCGGCCAAATCCTGGGCACCCCGCCCGATGATGTGCTGCTTGATGCCCCAGTCGTAGGTACGACCATAGCGTTCGGCAATGATCTGCGTGACTTCGGTGTAGATGCCTTCGGTATCCAGCAACAACCCGTCCATATCGAAAATCACGGCTTTGATCGGGACAGCGGTACGCGGTGCATTCATCACAACACAACCTTGGGGCGAGGACTAAAAGGATTCAGCACAATAACGGCCCTCGTTGCCTGCAAGCAACCTTCGTGGGCCTTCCGTTGATTCATACCACGCAACAGTTTTACCCGTCGGCGCTGACGGCGGCCGTCTAGGGTTTGAGAGGAAAACGTCATGACCCGTTGACGCGGATCTGAAAATACCGATTGCAAACCTTATAAAAGACTTATTAACCTCCCATGAATTCAATCCAATGGACGCGAAAAGCCGTCAAACAATTGCTTCGGTTGCATTCGTATCATCAGCAACAGGTACGCGATGCCGTGTCCGCTCTTGAACACATGCCCGATGCAATCAACGTCAAGGCACTGGTTAACCATCCTCACAGCTATCGCTTGCGGGTAGGTCATTACCGGGTCCTTTTCGACTGGGACGGCAGCATCCAGGTCGTCAGCATCCAAGAGGTTAAAAAACGTGACGAGCGAACCTACTGCCGTACAGATCATCCACAATACGCAGGGCGAGCCAGCCTATGTGGTGATTCCCTATGAACACTATGTGGCGCAGCAAAACGATCCAAACCTGATCCCCCATGCGGTAGTCAGCCGCCTGGTGGATGGCGCAACACCTATTCGCGCGTGGCGCGAGCACCTGAGCCTGACCCAGGAAGAAGTCGCCAAACGCCTGGGTATTTCACAATCGGCATTTGCCCAGCAGGAAGCGGTCAGCAAACCCCGCCGCACCACGCGGGAAAAGATAGCCAAAGCGTTCGGTATCAATGCCAGTCAACTGGAGCTATAACGGCGCGCTGCAAAAATTCACGTACCCCTTCACCTCACATCGAGCTCAAACATGCTCTACCGCCTAGCCGCCGACGGCCTCGTGCTGTTCCACCTGGCCTTTATCCTGTTCGTGCTGTTCGGCGGCCTGCTCACCCTGAAGTGGCCCAGGGTAATGTGGCTGCACCTGCCCGCCGTTGCCTGGGGCATCGCGGTGGAGGTGCTGCACCTGCCCTGCCCCCTTACACGTTGGGAAAACCTGTTTCGCCACTTGGCCGGGCAGGATGGTTATGGCGGTGGGTTTATAGAGCACTACATCCTGACGCTGATCTACCCCGCCGGGCTGACTGCGAATACTCAATTAGTGCTGGGGGCCGTGGTGGTGGTGGTCAACCTCGCCGTGTATGCACGCCTGATCAAACGCAAGTAGGCAGGCAACCCAGGCCAACCAGGGTGGCCTCCACCGCCTGTTCCAGCGGTGTGTGGGGCTCATGGCCGAGCGTCGCGAGCAGGCGCTGGTTATCCAGGCGCAACGGTGTTTGCCACAGGTAGCGCATCTCCTGCATCTCACGCACGGTGACGACAAAAGGCGCCGCCCAGTTCAACAACCACCAGGGAAACGCGCCGACCCTGGGTTGCTGGCCCGTCCTGCGCAGCACCACACGCTGGATCGTCTTAGCCATCTGCGTACCGTCTGCATCCATGTACCCAGCCATATGAAAGCAGGCGAAGGCGCCAAGACTGGCACGACGCTCAATCAACTCAAGCATTGTACGCGCTACGTCCGGCAGATAAGCCCATTGATGGGCCACGCCGTAATCGCCTGGGTAGCGGATGGTGTGCACCGGTTTGCCGGGTTTGACCAAGCCTTGGGCAAACCAGTTATTGGCCACCCTGGCGCCGAAAAAATCCCCAGCGCGCACAATCACCACCCGGGCGCCCTGAGTGGAAGCGGCTCGCAAGCGCTGCTCCATCTGCACACGGATCGCGCCCTTGCGAGTCAGCGGGTGCTGGGGTGAGTCTTCGTGCAGCACAGGGAATGCATCCGGCCCGAAGTTGTAGACCGTGCCGGGCAGCACGACTGTCGCGCCTTCGCAGATGGCCGCCGCAATGGAGTTGTCGATCATCGGCAACACCCACTCGGCCCATTTGCGATAACCCGGCGGATTGACGCCGTGCACGATTACCGCGCAGCCCCGGGCGGCCGCGATCACGTCGTCGCGATTCAGGGCATCGCCTTTTAGCCACGTAAAAACAGGATTTTGGCTGCGAGCCTTGATCAGATCCCGAGTCAACGCCCGCACCTCCCAGCCCGCCGCGCTCAACTGCCGCGCCACTTCGCCACCAATGCCACCGGTTGCACCCAAAACCAGAACCTTGCTCATCACCCTCTCCCACTGTTGGTTGATGAGGGTATGTTGGATGCGGAACAGCTATAGAGAAATTGCCCAAGAGTATCGAGCCGCTATACATTTATGTATGGCTACGAATATCGGTTGGGAGCTTTACCGGTCATTTCTCGGTGTACTCAAGGAAGGATCGCTTTCGGGGGCCGCACGGCAGCTCGGCATCACCCAACCCACGGTAGGGCGGCACATCGCCGCTCTGGAAACGGCGCTGGGCGTCGTGTTGTTCACCCGCTCGCCCTCAGGCTTATTACCCACTACGGTCGCCCACACACTGCGGGCGCATGCAGAAACCATGGCGCGTACCGCCGCCGCCCTTGAACGCGCCGCCTCGTCCCAAGGCGATGAGGTGCGCGGCGTGGTACGAGTATCGGCCAGTGAAGTGGTGGGTGTGGAGGTACTGCCGCCGATCATCACGCAATTGCGCCGGGAACACCCGCACCTGAAGGTGGAACTGGTGCTGACCAACCGCTTGAGCGACCTGCTGCAGCTGGAAGCCGACATTGCCGTGCGCATGGTGCGCCCCAGCCAGGAGCAGCTGCTGGCGCGGCGTATCGGCCTGATCGAAGTCGGCCTGCATGCCCGTGACGATTACCTGCAGCAACACGGCATCCCCCAACACATGCACGACCTGGCCGGCCACTCCGTCATCGGCTTTGATCAAGCCACTGCATTTATCCGCAGCCTGGCAATCAAGGGTTTTGAGCGCAACGCCTTCGCCATCAGTAGCGACAGCGACCTGGCGCAACTGGCAATGATCCGCGCCGGTGCCGGCATCGGTGGGTGCCAGGTACAACTGGCCCAGCGCGACCCACGTCTGCGCCGAGTGCTGCCTGACGGCTTCGCGTTTAAAATGGACACTTGGGTCAGCATGCACGAAGACCTGCGCAACAGCCCACGCTGCCGGGTGACATTCGATGCACTGGTGGCAGGTTTGCAGCGTTACGTACAGGCTTGAGACAGCTGCGCTGGTGAACAATCAGCGCACCTCAATCCGTTCGCGGTCGCCCCATGTCCGAAGCCTTCGAAGTTCCCAGCCCCCACGAAAAACACCTTGAACACACCACCGAGCATGCTCACGGCCGCGGCGATAGCTTTGCCAGTCGTATCGCCGTGATGACCGCGATCATGGCGACCGTCGGTGCCATGCTCAGCTATCAGGCCGGCTCCAGCGAAAGTGAAGCTGCGATGGACAAGAACAACGCCGCCATCATCAAGACCGAAGCCGCTAACCAGTGGAACTACTACCAGGCCAAATCCAGCCGCCAGAACCTGGCAGAACTGGCCAGCCATATTCCCGGCGTGGATGCGGCGCATTACCAGGCGGAGATCGAGCGCTACAAGCGCCAGAAGGAAGAAGTGCGTAAACAGGCCGAAACGCTTGAGGCCACTTCACGGGACTGGGACCACAAATCCGAGGAAGCGCTGCACCAGCACCATCGCTGGGCCCAGGCGATGACGGCGATTCAGATCGCGATTTCATTGGCGGCGATTACCCTGCTCACGCGCAAGGAATGGCTCAAACGCATGTCGTACACCGCCGGCGGGGTGGCGGTGATGTTGGGTGGCCTGGCGTGGCTGCATCTCTGACACGCCGAAGAATAAATGTGGGCGCTGTCGAGCCCCAACCAGGCTGCAATGGGATCACCGCGCAGTACCCGCCAGACTGCGACCCAGCCTCGCTGATTGATTTCAATCTGCCAACTGAGCGCTTAGAGTGTCGCCCCCCCCCCCCCGAGAATTGAATCTCGAGATTGAACCTATGGAGTTATGAGTGAAATACGTCAGTAAAGTCGTTGCAGCAGCCGTACTTAGTTTCACCCTGGCAGGTTGCACCGGCACCGCCATGAAAACCCAGCAATACGACGCCAGCCAATACACCGTCCTCGGCCACAGCGAAGCCAGCGCCACCGGCATCATGCTGCTGGGCGTCATCCCCATCGGCCAGAACAACCGCTTCGTACGCGCCCAGGATGCAGCCATCAAGGCCAAGGGCGGCGACGCGTTGATCAACACACAAGTGCAGGAAAAGTGGTTCTGGGCTTGGGTATTGAACGGTTACACCACCAAAATCTCCGGTGATGTGATCAAGCTGAAAACCGCGCAATAAAGTACGAAATTGCCAGGGCGCTGACCCCGGCAAGCGACGTATCATGGGCCTGACTTTCGAGGATGGCCCATGAACCTCAGCATCATTTACGCCCTCGCGGCCGCCGCCCTGTTCGGCGCCAGCACCCCGCTCGCCAAAAGTCTTGGCCTGGGCCTCTCGCCCATCCTGCTCGCCGGCCTGCTCTACCTCGGCAGCGGCATTGGCCTTGCCGGTGTGCGCTTGATCCGTGATCGCGGCTGGAAACCTACCGGGCTAACCCCATCGGAATGGCCCTGGCTACTTGGCGCCATCGCCTTCGGCGGCCTCCTCGGCCCCGTTGCATTGATGTTCGGCCTGACCCACACCACCAGCGCCAGCGCCTCCCTGATGCTCAACCTTGAGTCGGTACTGACCGCCGTGATCGCCTGGGTCGTGTTCCGCGAAAACGCCGACCGACGCATCGTCCTCGGCATGCTTGCCATTGTGTTGGGCGGCGTGGTGTTGTCGTGGTCCGGTGCTGACAGCAGACATCAGGACTGGACCGGACCGCTCGCCGTTGCGCTGGCGTGTTTGTGCTGGGGCATTGATAACAACCTGACGCGCAAGGTGTCGGCGTCTGACGCGCTCTTTATCGCTGGGGCCAAGGGCTTGATTGCGGGGTTGGTGAATTGCAGCCTGGCGCTTTACCTGGGGGCGCAGATTCCGGGCGTGGCGCAACTGGCGCCGATTCTACTGGTGGGTTTCCTCGGCTATGGCATCAGCCTGGTGATGTTCGTGCTGGCCCTCCGCGGACTGGGCAGCGCGCGCACCGGCGCTTACTTCTCCACGGCACCCTTTCTCGGTGCTGCAGTGGCGTTGCTGGTATTTGGCGAGTCGGTGACCGCGGCCTTCTGGATTGCCTCGGCACTGATGGCAGTAGGCGTGTGGCTGCACCTGACGGAGCGGCATGCCCATGAGCATGTGCATGAGGCAACGCAACATGGGCACTGGCATGTGCATGATGAGCATCATCAACATGAGCATGGGTTTGAGTGGGACTCGAAGGTGCCTCATAGCCATGAGCATGCACATGGAGTGATGAGGCATAGCCATGCGCACTTTCCGGATGTGCATCATCGGCATAGGCATTGAGGGCGGGCTTAGGCATAGGGTGTGACGTCATGGGGCCGCAGACTGAAAGGCCAGACAACTGAGCTGATAAAAGTTGTACCTTTCAAACCCCAGAAATCACAAAACCCCTGGGTTCTTTCGAAACCAGGGGTTTTGTTTACATCGAATTTGGCGGTGAAGGAGAGATTCGAACTCTCGATACAATTTCTTGTATACACACTTTCCAGGCGTGCTCCTTAAGCCACTCGGACACTTCACCGTATCTCGTCAAACCAGTTCAGTCTGTCGAGGCGCGCTAATGTAGTCGAAAGCCTTTCTGATGGCAAAGGTTTTTTTCAGAATTTTCATGCGCTTAGACGGTTATGCCATTCCCCTCCCGGCGAGGGGTGGTGATTGTGCCATTCTCAGGCATCGGCGGCACGCGTCTGGAGCGCTTGCTGCGCCCTGCTCCGGGGCGTCTACCCTTGGGGATGCAGGAAAAGCCTGACTGGGTAGTCAGTCACGGCGCTTTACCCGCGCGGGCGTGGTGAGTAACGTCTGCTCATCTATCTCTATAACAAGCCCTACAAGGAACCGCGTCATGAGTGAGTTGATTGCCTACCACTTCGAAGACGGTATCGCGACCCTGACCCTGAGCAACGGCAAGGTGAATGCCATTTCTCCGGCGGTGGTCAGTGAGTTTAATGCGGCGCTGGATCAGGCCGAGAAGGATCGGGCGGTGGTGATCATCACGGGCACGCCGGGGATTTTGTCGGGTGGTTATGATTTGAAGGTGATGACCGCCGGCCCTAAAGAGGCAATCAGCCTGGTGACCTCGGGTTCGACCCTGGCGCGGCGGATGTTGGCGCATCCGTTCCCGGTGATCGTGGCCTGCCCTGGCCATGCGGTGGCCAAAGGCGCGTTCCTGTTGTTGTCGGCCGATTATCGGATTGGCGTCGAAGGCCCGTTCAGCATTGGTCTGAATGAAGTGGCGATTGGCATGACCATGCACCATGCCGGTATCGAGTTGGCGCGGGATCGCCTGCGTAAGTCGGCGTTTCAGCGTTCGGTGATCAATGCCGAGATGTTTGATCCGCAAGGCGCCCTGCACGCCGGTTTCCTCGACAAGGTGGTGGCACCCGAAGAACTGCACGCCGCCGCACTGGAAGCGGCGCGGCAGCTGAAGAAGATCAATATGAACGCCCACAAGCACACCAAGTTGAAAGTGCGCCGTGCACTGCTCGAAGCCCTGGACGATGCAATCATCCAGGATCAGGGCCATAGCCTGAGCTAAGCCCTACCCCTGCTGTGCCTGAGCCCGACCTTGAGTCGGGCTTTTTCTTACCTAGTAAGTGTGAAACGTCCGTAGCCGCTCTAGCTAGCCGTTATCGGCCAATGTGGAAACATGCGCTTAAACATCGGCTATCTCCTACGTCTGTAGGGGCAATTGCCGAATACAGTGCACATCCGTACACTGCGCCACCTTTTGTCCCGATGGGCCGTGTCGATGCTTTTTCTGTTGCGTATGTTGTTGATGAGCCTGCATTTTATGATCGCTGGCGTGCTGGGTGTGCTGGTCGGTGTGTGCAGGCCGTTCAACCCGGACAACAGCCGTCTCTGCGCTCGCCTCTATGCGTTGCCGGCCATGCGGATCCTGGGCTTGAACGTGAAGGCCGACGTCGACTCGCTGCGCAACAAGCCCGGTACCTGCGTGGTGATCGCCAACCATCAGTCCAATTACGATTTGTTTGTGTTCGGCAATGTAGTGCCGCACCGCACGGTCTGCATCGCCAAGAAAAGCCTGAAATGGGTGCCGCTGTTCGGCCAGCTGTTCTGGCTGGCGGGCAATGTGCTGATTGACCGTGGCAATGCGCACAAGGCCCGGCGGGCGATGCTGACCACCACGCATACCTTGCAGCATGAGGACACGTCAATCTGGGTGTTCCCGGAAGGTACGCGCAACCTGGGCAAAGGGTTGTTGCCGTTCAAGAAAGGCGCATTCCATATGGCGATTGCGGCCGGTGTGCCTATCGTGCAGGTGTGTGTCAGCAATTACGTGACGCAGATGAAGCTCAATCGCTGGAACAGCGGTGAGTTGCTGATACGGTCGTTGCCGCCGATTCCTACCTGTGGGTTAACGGTGGATGACATCCCTCAGTTGCTGCTGACGTGTCAGACGCAGATGGATGAGTGCATTGCACAGATGGATCGCGAACTGCAACGCGCGTAGGCGCCCGCTTAGGGAGACGCGGAGCGTCACGGGCAGCATTCCCACGCAGAGCGTGGGAACGATCAGTGATATCAGCCAGCAACAACGGAACGCCATTCAGGCTAAGCTGCCCAACATCTGTCCTCTTGATAAGAAGTGATCAGCACCATGGGTAGAGTTGTTGCGGCTGCCGTCTACAGCGCCGGTAAGAAAGTCTCGGATATCACTCTCGATGAAGGCGCGGCCTGGGCCGCCAAACCTGGGCACTTTGTGTGGATCGGCCTGGAAGAACCCAGCGCCCAGGAACTGAACAACCTGCAACGCCAGTTCAACCTGCACGAGCTGGCGATTGAAGACGCCATGGAAAAACACAGCCGCCCGAAGCTGGAAACCTTCGGCGACGCGCTGTTTATCGTCACCTACTCACCGGTGCGCGAGAACGGCAAGCTGGAGTTTATCGAAACCCATATTTTTGCCGGCAACGGCTACATCATAACCGCACGCAACGGTCACTCGGCGTCCTACGGCTTTGTGCGCCAACGCTGTGAGGCGCGCCCGTTGTTGCTGGAGCATGGGGAAGATTTCGTACTCTATGCGTTGCTGGATTTTGTCACTGAAAACTACCAGCCGGTGAGCGAGGCGATCCACGCCGAGATTGATGAGTTGGAGCGTAACGTGCTGTGCAGTTCGCTCAACGAGCGCGATATCCAGCACCTCCACGGCCTGCGCCGCGATGTGTTACGGCTCAAGCGGCACGTGGCGCCAATGGTGGAGATCAGCCAGGAGTTGCAGAAGCTGAGCTTCCCGTTTATCGACAAGAACATGCGCCCGTATTTCCGTGATGTGCAAATCCACGTGACGCGGCAAATGGAAGACCTCACCACCCTGCGCGACATTGCCAGCCAGACCATCGAGATCGGTGTGTTGCTGGAGGCGTCGCGCCAGAGCGTGGTGCAGCGCAAGTTCGCCGCGTGGGCGGCGATCCTGGCGTTCCCCACGGCGGTGGCGGGGATTTACGGGATGAACTTCCAGAACATGCCCGAGCTGCAATGGCACTACGGCTATTTTGCGGTGCTCGGTTTTATTACCTTGGGCTGTACCGGTTTATGGGCAAGTTTCAAGCGTTCGGGATGGCTTTAAGCCTTGGCTTCAGGCTGGTGCGCGACAAAGCGCATCATCCACTCCGCCACGGTCACGCCGTGGTGGTCGCGCTCCAGGCTGGCCACGCCGTTGCTGTAGACCTTTTCACCCAGGGTTGTCTGAAGTATTTCCAGCAACTCACGGGAATAGTCGTGAACAAACTCCGGATGGCCCTGGAAGCACAGCACTTGGTCGCCAATGTGATACGCGGCAAACGGGCAGAATTCGCTCGAGGCGATCACGGTGGCATTTTCTGGCAAGGTGGTGACTTGGTCCTGGTGGCTGATCAATAGCGTCAGCTCCGGCACCTCGGGGCTCATCCATGGCGTCTTGGCATCCAGCTTGTAAGCGTGGGTGCCCATGCCCCAGCCCTGGCTGGCACGTTCGGCCTTGCCGCCCAAGAGCAGCGCGAGCAACTGATGGCCGAAGCACACGCCCAGCAGCTTGTCGCCGCGCTCATAACGCGTGAGCAGGTAGGTCTTGAGCGTCTGGATCCAGGGGTCGGTACCGAACGAATCAGCCTTGCTGCCGGTGATCAGGTACGCGTCAAACACTTCGTCATCCGGTGGGTACTCGCCCTGCACCACGTTGTAGACCACAAACTCGGCGGCAATCGGTTGCTTGGCGAACAGGCGCTTGAACATCTGCCCATAGCCTTGGTACTCATCGATCAAAGCGGGGCGCAGAATATCGGTTTCCAGGATGCAGACGCGTAGCGACATAAAAAATACCTGACACGGCGATGGGAATATTGCACACCCCAGAGCCTGCCTTGAAATACACCTTCAAAGCAAGCCCTCAATGGGCGCCCACACTCACTGGAGGAGCGAGCTTGCTCGCGAAGAACGTCAACGATAACGCAGGTATCCTGGATAAAAGCGTTGCCTGTGCGTTTTTCGCGAGCAAGCTCGCTCCTACAGTGAAACGTCTAAAACCGCTCGCCTTTTGCGGCTTTTTCCAACAACAACGTCGGCGGCGAGAAGCGCTCCCCATACTGCTCTGCCAGGTAGCGGGCGCGGGCGATGAAGTCGTTCAGCCCGTACTGGTTGATAAACTGCAACGCGCCGCCACTCCACGCGGCAAAGCCGATGCCGAAGATTGAACCAACGTTGGCATCCGCCGTGGACATCAACACGCCCTCCTCCACACAGCGCACGGTTTCGATGGCTTGGATAAACAACAAGCGGTCGCGCACGTCCTGAGGTGAGATTTGCTCGTCGGGCTGTTCAAACCGGGTTTTCAGCTCAGGCCACAGGTGCTTCTGGCCGCCAGCGGGATAGTCGTAAAAACCACCGCCGGCCGCCTTGCCCGTGCGCTTGTATTCGTTCACCAACAGATCAATCACCGCCGTCGCCGGATGGTTCGGCATGGCCTTGCCTTCGGCCTGCAGGTCCTTGGCCGTTTGCTGTCGGATATGGCTCATCAGGCTGAGGGACACTTCATCGGACACCGCCAACGGCCCCACCGGCATGCCGGCCTTGCGCGCTTCGGTCTCGATCATCGGCGCGGCCACGCCTTCGCCGAGCATGGCGATGCCTTCGTTGGTAAAGGTGCCGAATACCCGCGAGGTGAAAAAGCCGCGACTGTCGTTGACCACAATCGGGGTTTTCTTGATTTGCAGTACGAAGTCAAACCCTCGGGCCAGGGTTTCGTCGCTGGTGCGCGCACCTTTGATGATTTCCACCAGGGGCATCTTGTCCACGGGGCTGAAGAAGTGCAAGCCGATGAACTTGGCTTGATCGGGCACCGCCGTGGCCAGGCCGCCGATGGGCAAGGTGGAGGTGTTGGAGGCGATCACCGCGTCGGCCCCCACCACACTTTGCGCCGCGGCCGAGACCTTGGCCTTGAGTGCGCGGTCTTCGAATACGGCCTCGATGATCAGGTCGCAGCCGGCCAGGCCGGCGTCATCCTGAGTAGGATGAATGCGCGCCAGGGTGGTTTCGCGCTGTTCGGCGGTCAATTGCCCACGGCTGACTTTCTTGTCCAGCAATGCGGCCGAATGGGCTTTGCCTTTTTCAGCGGCGGCCAGGGTGATGTCTTTGAGCACCACCTCGATACCCGCACAGGCACTGACATAGGCGATGCCCGCGCCCATCATCCCGGCGCCGAGCACACCGACTTTGCGCGTTACATAAGGCGCAAAGCCCTGCGGGCGCGAGCTGCCGGCGTTGATTTGGTTGAGCTGGAACCAGAAGGTGCCGATCATGTTTTTTGCCACTTGCCCGGTCACCAGTTCGGTGAAGTAGCGGGTTTCGATCAGGTGCGCGGTGTCGAAGTCCACCTGGGCGCCCTCGACCGCCGCACAGAGGATTTTCTCCGGCGCAGGGAAGCAGCCTTGGGTCTTGCTACGCAAAATCGATGGGGCAATGGCGAGCATTTGCGCGACTTTAGGGTGGGACGGCGTGCCGCCGGGAATCGCGTAGCCCTTGTTGTCCCAGGGTTGCCTGACCTGCGGATTAGCCAGAATCCAGGCACGGGCTTGAGCCAGCAATGCCTCGCGATCCGCCGCCAACTCATCAATCAAACCCGCCTGCAGGGCCTGGGCGGGCCGCACCTTTTTGCCTTCGAGCAAATACGGCAAGGCTTTTTCCAGGCCGAGCATGCGCACCATGCGCACCACGCCGCCGCCCCCTGGCAACAGGCCAAGGGTGACTTCCGGCAAGCCCAGTTGCACGGACTTGTCGTCCAGCGCGACCCGGTGATGGCAGGCCAGGCAAATTTCCCAACCGCCGCCCAGGGCCGCGCCATTGATCGCGGCCACCACCGGTTTGCCGAGGGTTTCCAGGCGGCGTAATTGCGCTTTCAATACCAAGACACTGTCGTAGAACGCCTTGGCGTGGGCTTTATCGACCTTGATCAGCTCATTGAGGTCGCCCCCGGCAAAAAAGGTCTTCTTGGCCGAGGTGATCACCACCCCGGCGATCTCGTCCTTTTCAGCTTCCAGGCGCGTGAGGGTGGCCGCCATGGCTTCACGGTAGGCGGCGTTCATGGTGTTGGCGCTCTGGCCGGGCATGTCGAGGGTCAGCACCACGATCTGGTCCTGGCCTTTTTCGTAACGAATGGCATCGGTCATGACAAATTCCTTAGGCTCAGAGACGTTCGATGATGGTGGCGATACCCATGCCACCGCCGACGCATAAAGTGGCCAGGCCGTAGCGTTGCTGGCGCGCCTCCAGCTCGTCGAGCAAGGTGCCGAGAATCGCGCAGCCGGTGGCGCCCAAGGGGTGGCCCATGGCGATGGAGCCGCCGTTGACATTGACCCGTGCGGCGTCGATGCCCATGTCCTTGATGAACTTGAGCACGACCGAAGCAAAGGCTTCGTTGACTTCGAACAGGTCGATGTCTTCAACCCGCAGGCCGGCTTTGGCCAGCGCCTTGCGAGTGGCCGGCGCGGGGCCGGTGAGCATGATCGTCGGGTCGGTACTGGTCACCGCCGTGGCGACAATACGCGCCCGCGGTTGCAGGCCCAGTTCACGGCCTTTGGCCTCGGAACCGATCAGCATCAACGCGGCGCCATCCACAATGCCGGAACTGTTGCCCGGCGTGTGCACATGGTGGATGCGCTCCACGTGGCTATAGACCCGCAACGCGGTGGCGTCGAAGCCCATCTGGCCCATCATTTCGAAGCTCGGCTTGAGCTTGCCCAAGCCCTCGAGGGTTGAGTCGCCGCGGATAAATTCGTCATGGTCCAGCAGCACGATGCCGTTCTGGTCGTGCACCGCGATTAGCGACTTATGGAAGGAACCGTCTGCCCGCGCCCTGGCTGCTTTCTGCTGGGACTGTAGGGCAAAGGCGTCGACATCCTGGCGCGTGAAGCCTTCCAGGGTGGCAATCAGGTCGGCGCCAATGCCTTGGGGCGTGAAGTGGCTGTGCATATTGGTTTGCGGGTCGAGTACCCAGGCGCCGCCATCGCTGCCCATGGGCACGCGGGACATGGACTCGACGCCGCCAACAACCACCAGGTCTTCGAAGCCGGAACGCACCTTCATCGCCCCCAGGTTCACCGCTTCCAGGCCCGACGCGCAGAAGCGATTGACCTGCACACCGGCCACACTGACATCCCAGTCGGCCACCAGCGCGGCGGTCTTGGCGATATCGGCGCCCTGGTCGCCAACGGGCGTGACGCAGCCCAGGACGATGTCATCCACTTGGCGGGTGTCGAGGTCGCTGCGCTGCGCCAGCGCCGTGAGCAAGCCAGCCACCAGGTTTACCGGCTTGACGCTGTGCAGGGCACCGTCGGCCTTGCCCTTACCCCGGGGCGTGCGTATCGCATCAAAAATCAAAGCTTGGGTCATGACATCCTCGAACCGCTGTGGGTGTGTGCTCCTACCTTAGGCCCGATTGACACGGTTTCAATGACGGATGCGCTCATTGCTTTTGACCCCCTCGCTCGGACGAACGGTAGGTTCCTACGGGAAATGCCTGATTAATCGTTTTAGCTGTCTAGCCCTAGGGCTGGCGCCCAGATGGCAATAAGCCTCATGCCGTTTTTAGCGCAAATACTTCTTAGCTGATATGAAATGAGTCTAAGCCAGAAAGAACGGGCGCTCTAAGGTTGAATCTGTAAGACGCTGCTGCCGGGTTTTGCTGGAGCAGCTGTAAGAAAAGTGCAACGTCACCTCGCGATACTGACTTCAACGGCACGCATTTGACGCTCAGGAATAACAACAAAAGAAAAGGCAGTCAGCCATGTTCAAACAATCGAAAGTACGTCAGGCGGGACTTATCCTGTTCGCCACCACCTTGATTCTGATCCTGCCCAATTTAACCAAGGTTATTGGGTGACACTCCCAACTTCCGTGCACACGCCGCACCAGGCCTGCAGCTTTTGGCAGCACCTGCCAGGACATTGCGCTTAGCGCTCCTGTTGCAGGGGCTGTCTTTTTACCTGCCGTTTTCCGTTATCGTGTGCGCCCTCACTCTCTCGCAACGGGCCTGTGCCTTGAAACCGATCCTCGCCCTTTTTGCCCTGCTGCTGAGCCTGCCCGCGGCGGCGGCACAGTTGACCATCGAGTTGGACCACAGCCAAAAGACCTGGCAGACCGCCGAGTTGCTCAAGCACCCCGACGCTCAGACGGTGCAGATCGTCGATGATGTGTCCTACAAGCGCACTATGACCTATCGTGCGGTGCCCCTGGCGGTGCTCTTACCGGGCCTTAAATCTGCGAACCACCTGCAAGCCGTTGCCCTTGATGGTTTTGCCGCTGAACTTGCCGCCGCGCCGTTACTGGAAAAAAACGGCGCCCGCGCCTGGCTGGCCGTGGAAGACCCGGCCCATCCATGGCCACCGCTGGCGCAGGGCAAGCCCAGCGCCGGGCCGTTCTATCTGGTCTGGACCAACCCTCAAGCCGGGCATATCAGCCCCGAACAGTGGCCGTTCCAGGTATCGAAATTCAAGCAGTTGCAGACGGTTGGCGAGCGTTTCCCGGCGTTATTGCCCGACCCGAAGCTGGCGGCGAACGCCCCGATCAACCAGGGCTTTGCGTTGTTCCAGAAGAACTGCCTGGCGTGCCATCGCCTCAATGGCGGCGGTGATGCCCAGATGGGGCCGGACCTGAATGTGCCCTACAACCCCACCGAGTATTTCAGCGGGGATTTCCTCAAGCGTTACATCCGCGACCCGCAAAGCCTGAGGCATTGGCCACAGGCGAAGATGCCGGCGTTTACAGCGAGTGTATTGCCAGACAATGAGTTGGATTTGCTGGTGGGGTATTTGCGGCATATGGCGGGCCGCAAGTTGTAGGAGCGAGCTTGCTCGCGAAAACCCTGAGAGCATCGATCGTTCCCACGCTCCGCGTGGGAACGCCTCTTGTGATGCTCTGCGTCACGCTTTGGGACGCGGAGCGTCCTCGGCTGCATTCCCACGCAGAGCGTGGGAACGATCAAAGCTCGCCCCTACCGTTATCGGTCATTGCTGCGGCGCCACGAATACCTTGGCATGCATCTGCTCATGCCCACCGCCACGGCGCATGCCCCGGACCGGGCAGGCGTCGAGGTAGTCCAGGCCCACGGCCAGCTTCAAGTGCCGCTCCGGCCGCGCCAGTTGGTTGGTCACGTCAAAGCTGTACCAGGCGTCATCCAGCCAGGCTTCGGCCCAGGCATGGCTGGCCAGGTGCGTGCTGTCTTCGGTATACAGATACCCCGACACATACCGCGCAGGGATCCCCAGGCTGCGTGCGCAGGCCAGGAACGCATGGGTGTGGTCCTGGCACACCCCTGCTGCACCTGCAAAGGCCTGGGCGGCGCAGGTATCGACGTCGGTCGCGCCGGGGGTGTAGACCATGGTGTGGTTAAGCGCGTGCATCAAGTCGATAAGCGCCGTGCGATCACGACGCTGATGGCAGTGTTGCTCGGCAAACCCGCGCAGGGCGTCGTCGGGCTCGGTGAGGCGAGTGGAGCGCAGGAACGGAAAGGCAGACTGACTTTCGTGTTCGGCCTCGCGCAATTCATCGATCTCCACCACGCCCCGGGCGCCGATGATGATGGCGTCGTGGGGTTCGTCCAGCGTGAGCACATGCAAGATATTGCCGAAGGGGTCCACCTGTGCCCGCACCGGGCGCGGCAGGTCGAGTTGCCAGCTCAGCACGTGTTGGCGCTCGCTGTCATGGGGCGTCAGGCGCAGGTACTGGATGCTGGCGCGCACCTGGTCTTCGTAGTGGTAGGTAGTGTCGTGGCTGATGGAGAGTCTCATGCCGCCTCCAGGTAGGAACTGTAGATGGCGTCGCCCAACTGGCGGACCAAGGGGATAAAGTCGGTCAGCCAGGCATGCAGGCCTTCTTCGAGGATTTCGTCGATGGCGGTAAAGCGCAGGCGCGCATCCATCTCGGCGGCCAGGCGCTGGGCCGGGCGGCCGTTGATGCCGGGCAGGCTGGCGAGGATCTGGTCGATCTCTTCGCTGCAAGCGCGCAGCGAACGCGGCACATCCGCGCGTAACAGCAGCAGCTCGGCCACTTGCCGAGCCCCCGGGGCATCGCGATAAATCTCGGTGTACGCCTCGAATGACGACAGTGCGCGCAGCAACGCACTCCATTGGTAATACGCGTGAGCCGTGCCATCGCTGACGACCGCCGCGTGTTCGCCGGCCATTTCGTAGCGGGCATCGAGCAAGCGCAGGGTGTTATCGGCGCGCTCGATAAAGGTGCCCAGGCGAATAAAGCGGAAGGCATCGTTGCGCATGATAGTGCCGTAAGTGGCGCCCCGAAACAGATGGGAGCGCTCCTTGACCCACTCACAAAACCGGCTCATGCCGTAATGGCTCAGGCCCTGCTGGGCGATATCGCGTATGTCCAGCCAAGTGGCATTGATGTTTTCCCACATGTCGGCGGTGATTCGCCCACGTACAGCGTGAGCGCTGGCCCGCGCCGCACCCAGACAGCTGTAGATGCTCGCCGGGTTGGCCGCGTCCAGGGCAAAAAAGTGCAGCAAGCGTTCAGCGTGCAAGGGGCCATGGCGCTCGTGGTAATCCTCCAGGGTGCCGGTGATCAACAGCGGCATGGCCAACTCGTGCAGGCCATCGCCGCGCCCGTCCTGGGGCATCAGCGACAGCGAATAGCTGACATCGAGCATGCGCGCGAGGTTTTTGGCGCGCTCCAGGTAGCGCGACATCCAGTACAAATCCGAGGCAGTTCTACTCAACATGGCATCAGCCCTCGACCACCCAGGTGTCCTTGGTTCCGCCGCCCTGGGACGAGTTGACCACCAGCGAGCCTTCGCGCAGCGCCACGCGGGTCAGGCCACCCGGTACCACGCGGGTCTCCTTGCCGGACAACACGAAAGGGCGCAGGTCTATGTGGCGCGGGGCGATGCCGTTCTCGACAAAAGTCGGGCAGGTAGACAAGCACAGGGTCGGCTGCGCGATATAAGCGTGTGGCTTGGCCTTGATACGTGCCCGGAACGCTTCGATTTCTGCCGTGGTAGACGCCGGTCCAACCAACATGCCGTAACCACCGGAACCCTGGGTTTCCTTGACCACCAGCTCGGGCAGGTTGGCCAGTACGTGGGACAATTCGTCAGGCTTACGGCATTGGAAGGTCGGAACGTTCTGCAGGATCGGCTCTTCGTCGAGGTAGAAGCGAATCATCTCGGTGACGAACGGATACACAGATTTGTCGTCCGCAACCCCGGTGCCAATGGCGTTGGCCAGCACCACATTGCCGCAACGGTAGGCGGCGAGCAGGCCGGGCACACCGAGCATGGAGTCCGGGTTGAAGGCCAGCGGGTCAAGGAACGCATCATCAAGGCGACGGTAGATCACATCGACAGCCTTGGGCCCGTCGGTGGTGCGCATGAACACACGCTCATCGCGCACGAACAAATCCGCACCTTCTACCAATTCCACACCCATTTCCCGAGCCAGGAAGGCATGTTCGAAGAACGCGCTATTGAAACGCCCGGGCGTCAGTACCACCACACTGGGGTTATCCAGGGGGCTGGCGCTTTTGAGGGTGTCGAGCAGCAGGTTGGGGTAATGGTCGATGGGCGCGATGCGCTGGGCCGCGAACAGCTCGGGGAACAGACGCATCATCATTTTGCGGTCTTCAAGCATGTAGCTGACACCGCTGGGCGTGCGCAGGTTGTCCTCGAGCACGTAGTACGTGCCGTCGCCATCGCGTACGAGGTCGACCCCGGAGATGTGCGAATAGATATCGCGGTGCAAATCCAGGCCCTGCATTGCCAACTGGTATTGCTCGTTGGCCAGTACCTGTTCGGCGGGGATGATGCCGGCCTTGATGATGCGTTGATCGTGGTACAGGTCGGCGAGGAACAGGTTCAGCGCCTTGACCCGCTGGATGCAGCCGCGCTCGACAATCCGCCATTCACTCGCTGGAATGCTGCGGGGGATGGTGTCGAAGGGGATCAGGCGCTCGGTGCCTTGTTCGTCCCCGTAGAGGGTGAAGGTGATACCGGCGCGGTGGAACAGCAAATCGGCTTCACGCCGGCGCTGGGCCAGCAGTTCGGCAGGGGTGTCGGCCAGCCAACGGGCGAACTCGCGATAATGGGGGCGAACCTGCCCTGCCCCATCGTACATTTCATCGTAATAAGTGCGGATCATGCCGTACTCCTTGTCACCCGGACGCAAGAACCTTCGCAAGGCCCGTGCCAGCGGCATAAACACTTAATAATCAACCAGTTGAATAATCCAAGCGCATTCCTCGCACCGTCCTGGTGCTCACAATGGCTTGGGTCACGTCGCGCGCCTCATTGCAATGCGGTCTTTGACTATCAACAGCATAGCCAGAGTTGATTTCACTGCCCGGCTGGCGCTGCGGATAATCACCTCCATTGGCTGAACAGGAGATGTCCTACAGCGAAACCTTTTGTGCAAGCGATATCGTGTTACTTCGTGTACTGATCTACTCCCTTGAGCTTCCCTTTCCGCCACCCTATCCGGGTGGCTTTTTTTTGCACGTAAAACGCCGTCCAAACAAAATCGGCCGACCCAAAGGTCAGCCGATACGCTGTGGTGCTCATAAATACCAACTACATGGGTAACCCACGCACCTCCTGCTTGACGCCCCATCCTTCGATGATCCCTCCCAGGGGCTCGACCACTGCTTCAAAGTCTTGCTCGAAATCTCCTATGCCGTCGTAGGTTGCGAACATGATTTTGCTCAGTTCCAGGTACCAGGCGCCATCGTCGCGCGCGCTGACCTGGGCATTGAGGGACTCCCCACGAAATCGACCCGCCGCCCTGCGCGCCCGTTCCTCATCCGGGAAAATGGCGTAGAACTCGATGGGGTGAAAACGCGAGAAGTCAAAGCCGCCTTCTTTCATGCGGCGCAGTACGTTGGTGCTGATGTCTTCTTGATAGGCTGTGCTCATGAAACGTCCTCCTCAAACCGATGGATAGACTTTCCGTGCTTCCTGAAGCCCCGCGCCCTGCTGGCGCGGGCACCACGGCATAACAACGCCGCAGGAAAACAAGCATGTAGCTGACAAGACCAGACCTTAGCGATTCATTCGCTGATCTCGATTGCAGAGTAGCGCGAAGCTATCACCTCCACCAGAGGTGCTCGTGTGGCGTGTGAAAAATGTTTAGACGGAGGGAGAAATATCGAGAATCTGGATACTGTTCTGGTCTTTGAGAATCTTGACCGTCGGCTCGGGTTTACGGCCATCCAGGTCATTGAGATCGAGTTCGGCAGCAATCGGCACCAGCTTCGCACGAATCATATGCGCAGCGTCTTCGAGGCTGGGCTTTTGTTCGCAGGTGAACTGCTGCACGGACTTTTCACCGTGATCATCAACGAAGGTAATTTGCCACGTTTGCATCGGTGCCTCCTCGATAAAACCCATAGGTGGGCTTACAAGTATCTGGACCTTGGCGGCGCGCAAAACGTTCCGCTCAAGCCCGGAGGCACCGGATCAACTGCACTTATTTTTCAGCGTGTTCTTTCAAGGCTTTCAAGGTATTGAACGGCGCTTCCACCACGAACTTGTTGGCCAGCCACGAAGGTACGCTGCCGCCTGGCTCGGTGTGTACCTGGTAGGTGACTTCGGTCTGGTTATCGCCCTTTGGCACCAGTTTCCAGAAACCGTCCACCTGGGCAACCCGCACGTAGCCTTTTGCTTCTGGCTTGTAGGTCGGCACACCTTCCAGTTTGCGCGTGACCGTGCCGTCAGCGGCTTTGGTGGTGGTGACGTGGATGTACGAGTCGCGGTCCGTCACGGGGAACGGGGCCTTGAACTGGGTGTAGGTCCAGGCCTCGTCACCTTTCTTATCGACGAGTTGCTGGGATTTGCATTCATGGATCCATGCGCAAGCACCGGCCACATCTTCCTGCAGCGCCTGGACCTTGGCCAAAGGCGCCTTGATCACCGTCACACCGCGATACGCCTTGTACTTGGAACCAGCAATCTCGCTCAGGGAGACTTTGATACCGTCTTCGTCCTTGGCGACTTGCCAATCCTCAGCCTGGGCAGTAGCCGCCAACAACAGCGTAAAACCGCACAGTACAGCCACTCGTTTCAGCGAACCCATCGTTGTATTCCTTATTGTTGAAGTTCCGATAGTAAAGCCCATCAAGCCGCCGTCATCTGTTCCCACCAACCGATCAGGCGAATGGCATCGGCCTGGTCATTGCCGCACACCTCAATATCGGCCTTGAAATCACTGCATACGGCTGGCCGCTGCGGTTGACCGAACAACTGGCACAGTTGTTCCACCGACAAGTGCACGCAGCGAACGCCAGCGGGCTTGCCATGGGGCATTCCCGGCAACGGTGAACTGATGGAGGGGGCAATGCAGCATGCGCCACAGCCTTCACGGCATTTCATGACCAGCAGGTCCTCGACGACTCAATAGGGATGGCCGGGCTAGAGTACGCCCTTAAACAGACGTTTTAAAATGGCCCAACAGGGGTTTTTCGCACAAAACAAAAGTGACCGACCAGTCTGCGACAGATGGTCGGCGACCTGGGTCACCTGTGGTGCGAAAGTTTATTGCTTGAATTCGAAATCCAGCGCAGCGCCTTCAACATCACGGCGCTCTTCGTTACGCAGTTGCAGCTTCATCTCATTGCTGAGCAAGCGGCCGTTGATCTGAAACGCGCTGTTGTCGGTGGGCTTTTCGCCAAACATTGGCGGCAGCAAGGGCACACTCTTGGGCTTGGGCATGGTACCGATGGGTTGCAAGTGCCTGACCATGTCCGAAGGCAGGGACAGGTCCAACTGTGCCGGTGGCAGTTTGGTCTGGGCGACTTCATGGGCCGACTTGGACTTGCTCGCCACGGGTGCACGCTTTTTGGTCGAGGCGGCTTTCTTTTGTGCGGCGGGGGCTTTTTTCGCAGGCGCTGGCTGCTTGGCTGAGGTCTTTTGCTCGGCACCGACAGCAGGCTTGCCTTCAGCCACCGGCGCTGCAGCCAGTACGCTCCCGGCATTGCACAGGCTCAGCAGACCAAGCATCAACGTAACGCGAAAAATAGAAGTCATATCGCCAACAGCATTAACGGCAGAAGGCCATATGCTCGCTTGTTGTGCGCGGCATGACAAGGGCACAGATCAGTCTTGTGCCCTTTTGCTCGCCTCAAAAACCCGCTGCGGCCTCCTGGCACAGCTGGCTGGCAAGCATTCCCAGGGTCATCAACGCCCTCTCCGCCTCACGGTTCCACGGCGTGCCGCAATTGAGGCGAATACAGTGGTTGAACTGTTCGGTATTACTGAAAATCAGCCCTGGCGCAATGCTGATGCCTTGTTGCAGGGCACGCACATGCAGTTCCTGAGTATTGACCCGCCCCGGCAAACTGACCCACAAGATAAAGCCGCCGGTCGGGCGGGTCATCTGGGTGCCTTCGGGGAAATACTGCTGCACCGCCAATTGGAAGGCACTGAGGTTCTTGCGGTATTCCTGGCGGATGTAGCGCAAATGACGGTCGTAGCCACCGTTTTCCAGATAGGCCGCGACGCCCATCTGCGTGACGCTGCAAGCAGAATGCGTGCTGAACATCTGCAGGCGCTGGATTTCCTGCTGGTACTTGCCGGCAATCATCCAACCAATGCGCACGCCCGGCGACAAGGTCTTGGAAAAGCTTGAGCAATAGATTACCCGGTCGAGGCGGTCGTAGGCCTTGAGGGCTTTGGTGCGGCCGAGTTCGAACATCAACTCGCCGTAAATGTCATCTTCGACGATCTGGATATCGAAGTCCGAGGCCAGGCGCAGCAACTGTTTCTGCCGCTCCTCCGGCATGGTGCCGCCCAGCGGATTACTCAGGCGCGTGGTCAACACCAGCGCCTTGATCGACCATTGGTTGGCGGCCAGTTGCAGGGCTTCCAGGCTCATGCCTGTGGCGGGGTCGCTGGGGATCTCGATCACCTTGAGGCCCAGCAGATCAGCCAATTGCAGCAGGCCGTAATAGGTGGGTGATTCAGCCGCGATCAGGTCGCCAGGGCGCGTCAGCACGCGCAACGACATTTGCAATGCATCGACACAGCCGTGGGTGATCACCACTTCGGAAGGGTCCACCACCACGCCCGCATCGCGCATACGGATCGCCACCTGGCGCCGCAATGGTTCAAAGCCAGGGCTGAACATGTAGCTGAAGGCCCGTGGGCTCTGGAAACGCGTGACCTTGGCCAACTGCTGATGCAGTGCCCGCACCGGCAGGTAGTCGACACTCGGCACCGCCGCGCCCAAGGGAAACACCCCTTCGCGGCGCGACTCGACCAGCACCTGCTGGATGATACTGCTACGGGTGACCAACCCTGGGCGCTCGACCCGTGCGATATCAGGCGTAGGCGCCGTGAGTGCTGGCGTCTGGTGCACGTAATAGCCCGACTGCGGCCGCGCCCGGATCAGCCCCTGGTCTTCCAGGTTGGCGTAGGCCTGCAGCACCGTGGCATGGCTCACATTGAGCTGGGAACTCATCTTGCGCACCGACGGCACGCGCTCCCCCGGTTGGTAGACACCGCGCCGGATGTCCTCAGCCAGTTGCTGGGCAATACGTTGGTAAAGCAACAGATTGGTCATGACGCAGCACTCGATTTCACGGGTATTTTATTTTTGTGTGAAACATACCGGCACAGTTTAGAAGTGTACGGGGACAGTTGCCACAATAGTCGAGCGCGGGCGGGAGTGACAGTAAAAACTGCGGGGGAGCTGGGGTGGGCATCGCCGAAACGAAATGTGGGAGCGGGCTTGCCCGCGAAAGCGGTGTGTCAATCAGTACATTCGGTACTGAGCCACCGCATTCGCGGGCAAGCCCGCTCCCACAATTTGGATCTGCGTCAGACTTTAGCGTGCTGCGCCCAATTGGCCCTTCTCGTCAGAGAACACAATTTCCACTCGGCGATTCTGTGCACGACCACGCTCGGAGGCATTGGCTTCCACCGGGTATTGGTCGCCATAACCCTCGACCTCGATGCGCTTGTCATCAATACCCAGGTCCATCAACAGATCGGCCACCGATTGAGCACGGTCGCGGGACAGTTTCAGGTTTTCCTGCTCGCCACCGGTGTTGTCGGTGTAGCCCTCGATGCGCACCCGACGCTTGGGGTTCAGTTGCAGGAATTGCACGATCTTGAGCACCGTGCGGTTGGCCGAGTTCTGCAGTTCAGCTTCGCCAGTGTCGAACAGTACGTCCCCCAGGGTCATCACCAGGCCACGATCGGTCTGGGTGGTGAGGCTGGCGATTTGCGCTTCAACCCACTTGCCCTGCTGTTGCACGCTGGCCAGCTTGTTTTCGCGCAAGGCCAGTTGCAGGCGCTGACGCTCCAACTCCAGTTGAGTGCCGCGTTCGGCATTCAGGCCCTGCTGGGTGTGCTCTCGGGCGATGGCGCTGTAACGCTGGCTCAGGTAAGCGTAATGCACCACATCCGCGCCGCTGCCCCAGTAGCTGGACAGGCGATCGGCGCGGGCCAGGGACTCGCCGGCGCGGATCACGTCCTTGGGGGCGAAGCGCAGTACGTTGGCGTCTTCCTTGACTTTTTGAAAGTCATCGCCGGCCTGCTGCAACGCCTGCTCGCTCGTGGGTTGGCTGGCACAGCCGCCCAAGGCCGCGCCGCCCAGCAGCAGTACACAGCTCAAACTACGGATCATCGGGCTCATTGTGCGTCTCCCAACTGCAGTTGCTTACGCAGGCGAGTGATACGGGTATTGAGCACGTTCAATTGTTCCTGGCTCTTGCCGGTCAGCACTTTGGCCTCGGCCAGGCGCGCGTCCAACTCAGCCTGCTCGGCGCGCATACGCGCACGTTTGTAGGATTGGTCGGCCATGTTGCCCTTGGCCCGGGCGAATTTTTCTTCGGCCAGCTTCAGTTCGGGGGATTCATCGGTGTTGGCCCCGACCGCGGTGGCTTGTTCCAAGGCTTGCTGGGTCAGGCGCATTTGTTCGATCGGCGCAGGATCGGTTGCGCATCCCGCCAGCGCGACAACGGCAAGGGCCGCGAAAAGAGCTCGAAAAGTCACTGTAAATCCCTACTTTGTTGGGGTGCCGACAGGTTGTTGCAGTTGCGCTTTCCAACGCTCCAGATTGCGCTGCAGCGCGGCTTGAGCGGCACCGGAGGCGGGCAATTCTGTCATCTTTTTAGTCAGCTGTCCGCGAAGCCAAGGATCATTGCAGGCCGAGTTGTGGGAAATCGCCAGGTACAGGCCAGGCTGATCGACAGGCACCGCATGGGCCACCAGGTCATTACTCATGCCCAGGGTCTGGGCCATGGCCATGCCGGAATAGCGCCCGGCCAGCACGTAGTCCACCTCACCCAACAGCAGTTTCTGGAAGGCCGGCGTCAAGTTGGGCAGGCGTTGCAGGTTGAGTTGCTGGCTGGCGAAGGTTTCGAACTCCGCGCTCAAGCGCGCACGTTCCGAGACTGCGCCTTTGTGGCCGTGCAAATCGGCGGCGGTGGAATAGACCACGGCTGAATCCTTGCGCGTCCATACCAGGTAGTCGGTCTGCATCAGCGCCGGATGGATGTAGTCGAAGTGGTCCAGCTCACCCAGATTCAGCGGTGCGTCGGCGAGAATGTCCATGCGCCCGCTACGCGCTTCATCCAGGGCCAGGGAGCGTTTGCCACCGTAGAGCAGGTCGATTTTCAGCCCGAGGTCCTTGCCCACTTGTTGCAGCACGTCAGCGGTCGCGCCGATCAGGTGGGTAGGGTCCTGGGGGTCACGCCAGAGTAATGGCGGCGCGTCCGGGCTGCCGGTGATCACCAGGCGCTCGCACTTGCCGGCAGCGAGCGTCTGGCTCGGCACCAGCGCAAGGCCCAGCAGTACGGTCCAAGGGCGCAGTTCCATGGCATGTTCCTCCGTAAAGTTCTTTCTCGCGAAAACGTCAACGATAACGCGTGCTTTCTGAATAAATGCGGCGCCTGGGAATTTTTCGCGAGCAAGCTCGCTCCTACAGGGAATAAAAAAACCCGGTCATAAGACCGGGCTCTTTATAAGTGAAGCGGCTGGATTAGACCAGCTTCTCCAATTCAGGTACGGCTTCGAACAAGTCCGCCACCAGGCCATAATCGGCTACCTGGAAGATCGGCGCTTCTTCGTCCTTGTTGATCGCAACGATCACCTTGGAATCTTTCATACCGGCCAAGTGCTGGATAGCGCCGGAGATACCGACGGCGATGTACAGCTGTGGCGCAACGATCTTGCCGGTCTGGCCGACCTGCATGTCGTTGGGTACAAAGCCTGCGTCGACAGCAGCGCGGGAAGCGCCGACCGCAGCACCCAGCTTGTCGGCCAGGGCGTACAGGTGTTTGAAGTTGTCACCGTTCTGCATGCCACGACCGCCCGAAACGACGATCTTGGCAGCGGTCAGTTCAGGACGGTCCGACTTGGCCAGCTCTTCGCCGACAAAGCTGGAAGTGCCAGCGTCGTGGGCAGCGGAGACGGCTTCAACGGCAGCCGAGCCACCTTCGGCAGCAACCGGGTCGAAACCGGTGGCGCGCACGGTGATGACCTTGACCGAGGCGTTGGACTGCACGGTAGCGATGGCGTTACCGGCGTAGATCGGGCGCTTGAAGGTGTCGGCGCTTTCTACCGAGATGATCTCGGAGATCTGGTCAACGTCCAGCTGCGCGGCAACGCGTGGCAGGATGTTTTTGCCGTTGGAGGTAGCGGCGGCCAGGATGTGGCTGTAGCCAGCGCCAAGCTCGGCGACCAGCGGTGCAACGTTTTCCGGCAGCTGATGCGCATAAGCGGCATTGTCAGCGTTCAGGACTTTGCTCACGCCTGCGATTTTTGCAGCCGCTTCAGCCACGGCGCCAGCGCCCTGACCAGCAACCAGCACGTGGATATCCCCACCGATTTTAGCGGCAGCGGCCACGGTGTTCAGGGTGGCCGGGGCCAGTACCTTGTTGTCGTGTTCAGCGATTACCAAGATAGTCATGATTAGATTACCTTCGCTTCGTTTTTCAGTTTCTCGACCAGTTCAGCCACCGACTTGACCTTGATGCCCGCGCTGCGTGCAGCCGGCGCTTCGACTTTGACGGTCTTGTTGGTAGAGGCGGTGGAAACGCCCAAAGCGTCCGGAGTCAGCGTCTCCAGAGGCTTCTTCTTGGCTTTCATGATGTTTGGCAGGGACGCATAACGCGGCTCGTTCAAACGCAGGTCGGTGGTGACGATGGCCGGCAGTTTCAGGGAAACCGTCTGCGCGCCGCCGTCGATTTCACGGGTAACCGCAACGCTGTCGCCGCTCACTTCGACTTTCGAAGCGAAGGTGCCCTGGCCGTAACCGGTCAGTGCAGCCAGCATCTGGCCAGTCTGGTTGTTGTCGCTGTCGATGGCTTGTTTGCCCAGGATCACCAGCTGAGGCTGTTCCTTGTCGACAACGGCCTTGAGCAGTTTGGCAACGGCCAGGGAGGTCAGCTCTTCAGCAGACTCCACCAGAATGGCGCGGTCGGCGCCCAGGGCCAGAGCGGTACGCAACTGCTCTTGGGCAGTGGTCGGCCCGATGGACACCACGACGATTTCCGTCGCCACGCCTTTCTCTTTCAGGCGTACGGCTTCTTCCACAGCGATTTCGCAGAAAGGGTTCATCGACATCTTGACGTTAGCAAGGTCGACGCCGGAATTGTCCGCCTTGACGCGAACTTTCACGTTGTAATCGACAACGCGTTTGACAGCTACAAGAACCTTCATGGATTCCTCGTTACTCTCCGGTGAAAAGAAAGTCGCCTAGGCGAACCTGGCGGTTGATGCTCATCGGCACACAAGGGCACCTCCAAAGACCTCGGCAGTGGCCTTGCACACGGGAAATGACGACCGTTCGTCAGTGGTGACTGAGAGGTCATTCTTTATCGCGGCGTGTAAACTGCGCTCCAACGTTGGGGGGCGCATCACCTTTATTGCCTTCAGCCTGTCTTTGGACGTGCTCTTGAAACCTGCAGTCTGCCTACGGGAAGCGCAAAACCGACCGTATCTTGACCGGAACGCCTATTCTGGTCAATACGGCAAAATGGTCAGTCATAAGCCCCGTTGCTTTGATTTATCTAGGCTGCAGGCAATTCAAACAAACGTTTGTATTGGACGCTGTCAGTGGTCTATATATAATGCGCCACCTAGAGAGACAGGTGGGTGCTGCCTTCGCGCAGAACCACACCGAACCTCCACCCATTAGAAAAAAAGCCTGTTGAGCCTTGAGTAGGAGATAGCCTGTGGAACGCGAATACATGGAATTCGACGTGGTCATCGTCGGCGCTGGCCCGGCTGGCCTGTCTGCCGCCTGCCGACTGAAGCAGAAGGCCGCCGAAGCCGGTAAGGAAATCAGCGTCTGCGTGGTCGAGAAAGGCTCCGAAGTCGGCGCCCACATCCTCTCCGGTGCCGTGTTTGAACCCCGTGCCCTGAACGAATTGTTCCCGGACTGGAAAGCACTCGGCGCCCCGCTCAACACCCCGGTGGTGCGCGATGACATCTATGTACTGCGCAGCCCGGAAGCCTCCACCAAGGTGCCCGACTTCTTTGTGCCCAAGACCATGCACAACGAAGGCAACTACATCATTTCCCTGGGCAACCTGTGCCGCTGGCTGGCCCAGCAGGCCGAGAACCTGGGCGTGGAAATCTACCCAGGCTTCGCCGCCCAGGAAGCGCTGTTCGACGAGAACGGCGTGGTACGCGGCATCATCACCGGCGACCTTGGCGTTGACCGTGAAGGCAAGCCAAAAGACGGCCTGTACACCCCGGGCATGGAACTGCGTGGCAAGTACACGCTGTTCGCCGAAGGCTGCCGTGGCCACATCGGTAAGCAACTGATCCAGCGCTTCAACCTGGACAGCGACGCCGACGCCCAGCACTACGGCATCGGTCTGAAGGAAATCTGGGAAATCGACCCAGCCAAGCACCAGCCGGGCCTGGTGGTGCACACCGCCGGTTGGCCGCTGGACATCATGGGTAACGAGAACACCGGTGGCTCGTTCCTCTATCACCTGGAAAACAACCAGGTGGTGGTCGGCCTGATCGTCGACCTGTCCTACAGCAACACCTTCCTGTCGCCGTTCGATGAGTTCCAGCGCCTCAAGCACCACCCGGTGCTGGCCCAGTACCTGGAAGGCGGCAAGCGGGTCAGCTACGGCGCCCGCGCGATCTGCAAAGGTGGCCTGAATTCGCTGCCGAAGATGGTCTTCAAGGGTGGCGCGCTGATCGGTTGCGATCTGGGCACCCTGAACTTCGCCAAGATCAAAGGCAGCCATACCGCGATGAAGTCCGGCATGCTCGCCGCCGACGCCGTGGCCGACCGCCTGTTTGCCGAATCCGAGGGCGGCGACGAACTGACCGCGTATGTCGACAGCTTCAAAGCCAGCTGGCTGTATGAGGAACTGTTCGCCAGCCGCAATTTCGGCCCGGCCGTGCACAAGTTCGGCGCAATCATTGGCGGCGGTTTCAACTGGCTCGACCAGAACATTTTCGGCGGCAAGATCCCTTTCACCCTGCACGACACCAAGCCGGACTACGCCTGCCTGAAGCTGGCCAAAGACAGCCAGAAGATCGACTACCCCAAACCCGACGGCAAGTTGAGCTTCGACAAGCTGAGCTCGGTGTTCATCTCTGGCACCAACCATGAAGAAGAGCAGCCGTGCCACTTGAAGCTCAAAGACCCAAGCATCCCGATCGGCACCAACCTGCCGCTCTACGATGAACCGGCGCAGCGCTACTGCCCGGCTGGCGTGTATGAAGTGGTGACCAAGGAAGACGGCGAGAAGCGCTTCCAGATCAACGCCCAGAACTGCGTGCACTGCAAGACCTGTGACATCAAGGACCCTTCGCAGAACATCACCTGGGTGACACCGGAAGGTGCGGGTGGGCCGACTTACCCGAATATGTAAGTCGTTCGCTTAACCCAAAAAGGCTCCCGAGATGGGAGCCTTTTTTGTGGGCGACATCGATCAAAATGTGGGCGCTGGCTTGCCTGCGATGGCGGCCTTCAGGTGCCAAATGTATGGCTGACCCACCGTTATCGCAGGCAAGCCAGCTCCCACAATGACCTCGTGGTGTCAGGCGGCACGCTCTTCACCTGGGTTGCGCAGGAAATAGCGTTTGTACTCCCGGCTGAACTGCGACGTACTCTGGTACCCCACCTTGTGCGCCGCCTGCGCCACACTCATGCCTTCCACCAGCAGCAACTGCTGGGCCTTCAATAACCGCAAGCGCTTGAGGTACTGCACCGGTGACAACAAGGTGCAGCGTTTGAAATGCTCATGAAAGGTCGAGGCACTCATGTGCGCAAATCCGGCCAACGTCTCGATATTCAGCGGCTCGGCGTAATGGGCATGCAGGTGATTCAATGAGGTGGCGATGCGCGAAAACTGCCCCTGTTGTTCCACCAGCGCACGCAACACATCCGCCTGAGGCCCACGCAAGGCGGTGAACAACAATTCGCGCACCCGCGCCGGGCCCATGATCCGGCTTTCCAGCGGATCGTGCAGGCACTGCAACAACCGCTCGACGCAGCCACGCATCGCATCGTCCAGCACCACCGAACTCATCGATTCCAAGGTCTGCGCGGTCGGCGGTGGCCCGGCCTGCATGCCCATGGCAATCACCAACTCGCCCAACACCACGCGGTCGATGCCTACCGTCACGCCATACAGCGGCGCCTCGGGGGCCATGGCAAAGGTCTCGCATTCGAACGGCACCGGCATCGCCTGGATCAGGTAATGCCCGGCGCCATACTCCAGCGTGCGGGGGCCAAGGTAGGCGACTTTGCTGCCCTGGGCCACGAACATCAGGCTTGGCTCATAGATCTGCGGCCCACGCGCCACATCGCAACTGGCGCGCAGCACCTGCACACCGGGCAAGTGAGTCGGGGAAAAACCGTCGCGGGGCGTGAGCCCTTCGATCAAGGCAACCAGCGTGGCATTGGCGTCCAAATGGCGGGTCAACAGCATGGCAAAAAACTTCGCGAATAAGGGATGACAGCATCATCGCAGGTCTGGCGGCCAATATATCCAAACCTCAGGCACTGCCGGACGAATAGGCATGAGACTCGGAGCATTTGCCATGTTCGCGCCCCCAGGCCGACGCGCAGAATTCGCCACCTCTGCAGTCCAAGCTTTTGTGAGGTTTACTATGTACACCGCCATCGGTTACGCCGCCCAGTCGGCCACCACGCCCCTCGCCCCGATGTCATTTGAACGCCGCAGCCCGCGCGTCGATGACGTGGCCATCGAGATTCTCTACTGCGGCGTGTGCCACTCCGATATCCACCAGGCTCGCAACGAGTGGGGCATCGCCGTGTACCCGTTGATGCCGGGCCACGAAATTGTCGGCAAGGTCACCGCCGTCGGCGCCAATGTGACTGCCCATAAAGTCGGCGACCTGGTGGGCGTAGGCTGCATGGTGGACTCGTGCCGTCACTGCGAAGCCTGCCAATCGGACCTTGAGCAATACTGCCTCGAGGGCCCGACCATGACCTATGCCACGCCGGACCGCGTGGATGGCAGCAACACCATGGGCGGTTACTCCGACAGCATCGTGGTCAGCGAACATTTCGTGGTGAAGATCCCGGCCAAGCTCGACCTGGCCAGCGCTGCGCCGATCCTGTGTGCAGGTATCACCACTTACTCGCCGCTCAAGCACTACGGCGTGAAAGCCGGCGATAAAGTCGGGATCCTCGGCATGGGTGGTCTGGGCCACATGGGCATCAAGTTCGCCAAGGCCATGGGCGCCGAAGTGACGCTGTTCACGCGTTCGGCGAGCAAGGCCGAGGAAGGCCGTCGCCAGGGCGCCGACCATGTGATCGTGTCCACTGATGCCGAGCAGATGAAAGCTGCTGCCGGGCACTTCGACTTCCTGCTCGACACCATCCCGGTGCAGCACGACCTGAACCCCTACCTCGATGTGCTGCGCTTTGACGGCGTGCATATCCTGGTCGGCCTGATCGAGCCGGTGGACCCGCCCGTCAATGCCGCCAAGCTGGTATTGGGCCGTAAAGTCTTGGCCGGCTCGCTGATCGGCGGCATTGCCGAAACCCAGGAAGTCCTGGATTTCTGCGCCGAGCACAACATCACCTGCGACATCGAGATGCTCGACATCCGGCAGATCAACGAAGCTTACGCACGCATGATTGCCGGTGATGTGAAGTACCGCTTTGTCATCGACATGGCAAGCCTCAAAGCCTGATCAGGCCTTGGCGCCCAACTCCGCTGACAGCCGGGCTGCGACCTGTTTGATCACAGGAATCAGCTCGGCCATTTTCTCCAGCGGCATGTAGGGCACCGTACTGGCGATGCTGATGCCGGCGACGATGCGCCCGCTGGCATCGCGCACCGGTGCGGCCACGCAGCGGATCGAAGGCTCGTTGTCTTCGAGGTCAAACGCGTAGCCACCCTCGACATACTCATGCATGCGCTGTTCGAACTGCGCCCAGGATTGCTCCGGGTGCTGCGGCCATTGCAGGCTTTTGCCCGCCGTCGGCAAGCTCTCCTCGTACAAGCGCTGCCACTCCTGCGGCGAGTCATCCAGCATCAACGCCTTGCCGATACCGGTGCGCGCCAACGGCATGCGATGGCCGACCCGCGAGCGCATTTCCGGCCCATTGCGGCCGGGGTTCTTGTGCAGGTAAAGCACCTCGTCGTACTCACGAATCGCCAGGTGAATGGTATCGCCGGTCAGCGCCGACAATTCATCCAGGTAAGGCACCGCCAGGTTCACCAAGGGCAACTCTTCACGGGCCTGGAACCCTAACTCGATCAGCTTGGGCCCCAGCAGATAACCGATCTGGGGCACCACACGCAGGTAACGCTCGTCCACCAGGCAACTGGCCAGGCGGTGCGTCGTGCTGCGCGTGGTGCCAATGCGCCGGGCGATCTCCTTGAGATCCCGCGCACCAGCCGCCACCGCTTGCACCACCCCCAAGCCGCGCAACAGGGTCTGGGTGCCGGTGGGGGCGGCGTCTTTGACGGGGGTGGGGGCGTTTTCCTGCATATCGGGCCTATAAGTATGAAAGCGGGGGCATTATGGCAAATACCGCCCTCCTGAACACAGAAGATCCAAGGTGGGAGCTGGCTTGCCTGCGATGGCGGTGGGTCAATTAAAGATGGGCTGGCTGACACACCGCTATCGCAGGCAAGCCAGCTCCCACAGTTTGATCTTCACAGGGCGAACATCAGCGTTGCTTCATGCGGTCGATGATGACGGCCAGCAAGAGGATCGAGCCACGAATCACATATTGATAAAAGGTATCGATGTTCTTCAGGTTCATCGCATTCTCGATGATCGCCAGAATCAACACCCCGGCAATCACATGGCGGATCATGCCAATGCCGCCGCTCAACGACACACCGCCCAGCACACAGGCCGAAATCACGGTCAGCTCGAACCCCTGGCCAATCATCGGCTGGCCCGAGGTCATGCGTGACGCGAGGATCACCCCGGCCAAGGCGCCGATCAAACCGTGCACGGCAAAGATGATGATCTTGGTGCGATCGACATTCACCCCCGCGAGTAACGCGGCTTCCTGGTTGCCGCCAATGGCCATAGTGTTGCGCCCGTAAGTGGTGTAATTGAGCAACCAGCCAAAGAACACAAAGCACAGCACGGTGATGATGATCGGCACCGGCACGCCCAGCAGCTGGCCGTTGCCGAACACGAAGAACCCTTCATTCATCACCCCCACCGCCTTGCCGTTGGAGAAGATGTAGGCCAGTCCGCGCACGATCTGCATGGTCGCCAAGGTGGCAATCAACGCGTTGATGCGCAGCTTGGCGATCACAATGCCGTTGATCAGCCCTACCACCAGGCCCATGGCCAAGGCTGCCGACACGCCGAGTGCCACGCTGTCGGTGTCGCGCATCACGATGCCCGCCACCACCCCGGCACAGGCGATCACCGAACCCACCGACAAGTCGAAGTGCCCCGACGCCAGGCAGAACAGCATGGTGCAGGCGGCGATGCCCACGGTGGAAATCGCCAGACCGAGGCCGCGCATGTTCAACGGAGACAGGAAGTTATCGATGAACACCGCGCTGAGCACAAAAATGCCCAGCGCCGCCAACAGCATCACCCAATCATCGAGAAATTTGCGCTGATTGAAACCTGGCCAGAAGCCCTTTGCTGTTTTTACCTCAGACATAGCCAAACCCTCTTATTCTTGTTCAAGCCCGCGACTGTGGCAGCGCCAGTTGCAGCAGGCGCGCTTCATCCGCTTGGGCGCGGGGTAACTCACCGGTCAAGGCGCCTTCACTCATCACCAGGATGCGGTCGCAGATGCCCATCACCTCCATCAGGTCGCTGGACACCACAATCACCGCAATGCCGCTGGCCGCCAGGTTATGGATGATCTGGTAGATCTCCGACTTGGCGCCGATGTCGATACCGCGAGTGGGTTCGTCGAGCAGCAACACCTTCATCGGCATCGACAGCCAGCGGCCAAGAATGGCTTTCTGTTGGTTGCCGCCGGACAGGTACAGGATCTTCTGCGCCGCGTTCGGCGTTTTGACCCGCATCGCCTGGATCTGTCGGTCGGCGTTGCCTTTCTCCCAGCCTTCGCGCAACAGCCAGCCAAAGGTGGAATGGGCACCACGGGCGCTGATGTTGATGTTTTCAGCGACGCTGCCCAGCGGGATGATGCCCTCTTTCTTGCGATCCTCCGGACACAGCAATACCCCGGCGGCGATGGCGTCCCGGGGTGAGCGCAGTTGCAGCGCGTGCCCGCACAGTTCCAGGCTGCCGGCACTGGCGCGCTCTAACCCACTGAGCAGGCGAAACAGCTCGGTACGCCCCGCGCCCACCAGCCCGAACAGGCCCAGGATCTCGCCCTTGCGCACCTGGAAACTGATCGGTTCACGCAGGCCAGGACCGAGCAAGCCGTCCACCTTGAGCGCCACTTCGCCTTGCTCTCGCGGGCGGTAATCGTAGATGTCCTGAATATCGCGACCGACCATGCAAGTCACCAACTGGTCGTGGGTCAGCGTGCTCATGTCCTCGAAGGTGCGCACGTAGCGGCCGTCCTTGAACACCGTCACTGCGTCACAGATACGGAACACTTCTTCCATACGGTGCGACACGTAGAGCACCACTTTGCCCTCGTCGCGCAGGCGCGTGAT
>NZ_FPJJ01000014.1:0-54687 GCF_900119375.1 Pseudomonas sp. NFR02 | reverse complement strand
TCGAGAGAGACCAGATTGCGGTGTGTGAAGACGCAATGAACCGAAAGTTCGACGCTCACAAAACACCACGATCTATCACATACCCAATTTGCTGAAGCGAGGCCAGCTGGCCACGACTCAGTACCCGAATTTCTTGACGACCATAGAGCATTGGAACCACCTGATCCCATCCCGAACTCAGCAGTGAAACGATGCATCGCCGATGGTAGTGTGGGGTTTCCCCATGTGAGAGTAGGTCATCGTCAAGATTAAATTCCGAAACCCCAATTGCGAAAGCAGTTGGGGTTTTGTTTTGAGCGCTCGAAAAGAACACCAACTTCCAAAGCCTGCACAGCGTTCCATTGACGCCTTTTGTACAGATACCCCAATACCAGTCGAACCTTGCGTGTTATCAAGGTTCACAGGTGGTGCGCCGTGTATTTATCTCCACGGTTATGTACCTCACAGACACCCACGTATCGTCTGAGCTGTGAAACAAAATAATCCCCGGAAACAGACCCTACCGTCTGTCCGGACTCAACCGCCCCGGACTATCATGCTGATAGCCCTACCCCTCACCGCAAGGAGCCGCTCGGAACGCCGATGCGCCAGATCTGGAAATCTTTTCGAGCCCTTTATTTCGCCTCTTTGATGATGCTGATCGGCTCCGGCCTGCTTAGTACTTATCTGGCTTTGCGTCTGGCAGCAGACAACGTCGACAGCCTGTGGGTGGGTGCGCTGATGGCTGCCAACTATTTTGGCTTGGTGCTGGGCGGCAAGCTCGGGCACCGCTTGATTGCCCGGGTCGGGCATATTCGTGCCTACGCTACCTGCGCCGGGATCGTCGGCGCAGCAGTGCTGGGTCACGGTTTGATTGATTGGCTGCCAGCCTGGATTGTGCTGCGGATGATCGTGGGCCTGGGGATGATGTGCCAGTACATGGTCATCGAGAGTTGGCTCAATGAGCAGGCAGACGCCAAGCAGCGCGGCGTAGTGTTCAGCGGCTACATGATTGCGTCCTACCTTGGGTTGGTGCTGGGCCAATTGATCCTGGTCATGCACCCCCATCTCGGGCTTGAACTGTTGATGCTCGTAGCGCTGTGCTTTGCGCTGTGCCTGGTCCCTGTGGCGATGACCCGACGCATTCACCCGGCCCCACTGCACCCGGCTCCGATGGAGCCGCGCTTCTTTATCAAGCGCGTGCCGCAATCGCTCAGCACCGTGTTGGGCGCTGGGTTGATCGTCGGTTCGTTCTACGGCTTGGCGCCGCTCTACGCCTCTCAGCAGGGCCTGACGACTGAGCAAGTCGGCTTGTTCATGGGTAGCTGCATTTTTGCTGGATTGGTCGTGCAGTGGCCACTGGGCTGGTTGTCGGACCGCTATGACCGCGCGCTGCTGATTCGCTGCTTTGCCTTGTGCCTGGCGATAACGGCCTTACCGTTGGCCATCATGACGCAGGTACCGCTGGAGGTGTTGTTCGTGGCGGGCTTCTTCTGTTCGCTGGTGCAGTTCTGCCTTTACCCCTTGGCGGTGGCCTTTTCCAACGACCATGTGGAAGGCGATCGCCGGGTGTCACTGACGGCCATGTTGCTCGTTACCTACGGGATCGGCGCCAGCGTGGGGCCGCTGTTGGCCGGTGTGGTGATGAAGCTATTCGGCAGCCAGATGCTCTACGCGTTTTTCAGCCTGTGTGCGCTGGTCCTGGTGTGGCGCATTCGACCCAAGGCGGTAACCAACCTGCATCAGGTCGACGACGCACCACTGCATCACGTGGCGATGCCCGACAGCATGTCCAGTTCGCCTTTGGTGGCTGCCCTTGACCCGCGGGTGGATGAGCAGGTGGTGCAGGAGCAGATGCAAGTCACTGTTCCTGACCCAGAGCCCGTCCCTGATACCGAGGAGCCAACGAGCGAAGAACCGCACGAGCCACCAGACCCGGACGAACATCCCCATGACTTAAGCAGGGCGCGCCCCTGAACGAAAAAACGGGCAGATCCCATCAGGATCTGCCCGTTTTTTTATCTCAGCGTCTAACGCTTAAAGATCGTCGTCTTTATCGAAGCGCCGAGCTTCTCGCTGCAATTGGTAGACAAAGCGTTCCACTTGTCGCTGCACCAAACCACTCATGTTGTGAAAGCGCACGCCGGCAAAGGTGGTGTTGATCTTGTCTTCGAAGTGCAGGTAGCGCAGTTCCACGGAAGTGGTCATGCTGCCGAAGGGCAGGGCAGCAATAAAGCGATCATAGACCTGGCCCAACTGCAGACGTTCGGAGATATCGCCTTCAAAGCGCAATTTGCAGCCGGTTGCCGAGATATCCAGCAGCTTACCGCTGATAGGTGCCTTGAGCTTCTCGCCACCCAACTGAATGTCCACCAGCTGCGCAAGCTTGAGTGCGGCGCGGAAGGCATTGCGTCGTTGATGGTAAACCACTTCGCCGGGCAGGCTGCCGCTATAGATGCGGTGGCCGCCTTTTTCGCTGATGGTCAAGGTGCCGTTGCTTTCCCAGGCAACCCGCACGCCCTCATGGAAACCTTCGATACGGAAGGCTTCGCCATTCTCAAGATAGCGTTCACCGTCACGGGGAATCATTTCGTCCAGTACCAGCGTCTTGCTGTCGCGGTCAATGTCCACCAGGTAGCTCTGGAACCGCTGGCTGCGTTCGTGGAAAGTGATGATCAGCGGGTCATGGCTTTCTTGCAGCATCCGCAACGTGCTGGCGATTTCCAGAGGCGTGGTGAGCACCTTGGGTGGCTGCGGTGCATCTTCCGCATTAAGGGCGTTGAACACGGTTCTTCCATCTCCAGGCAAAATACGACTACACGCAAGAACCGGCATTTTGCCAGTATGTAGCGCGCCTTGGATAGGTCGCGCTGTAAACCGGTGTCAGGCTTGGCTGCGGGTGCTTGGCTTGACCAGGCGTGAGGTGGAGCCTTGGGCGTTATACAGGGCCGGAGGCTCTCCGCCGTGCAGTATGCGCAGCTGATTGGCGGTCGTGGCTTGCTGAAGCTGGATCGACTGACCGTTGAGCAGGTTGGCTTCCTGGCACTGTGCGAGCAAATGATTGAGTTCTTTGCTCTGTGCCAGCAGTTGATCGCCGACTGAAGAGTGGCTGGCCAGTTGTGCCAGGCCATCGTGGTCGGCAGGCAGGCCCAGGCTGATCAGAATCTCGCTGCGCTTCTTGCCGTGCTGTTCGAGCAAGACAATCAGCGACTGTTTGCGCGCCAGGATTTCTTCCAGCAAGGGCATATCCCGGCCGTACAACGCCAGGGATTCTTCCTTGAGCAGCTCGAGCAATTGTTGCGTCGGCGCCAGATCATCAATGATCAGTTGGAGCAAATGTTCGTCGTGGTGCATGGCTGGCCTTGGGTTTTAAGCGTCCAAAAGCCCTGCGCAGGCCTTTGCCTAGCGCTCGGCTTCGAAGTTGAGCAGCTTGCTGGCTACACGGTTGCTGTCGACTTTATAGCTGCCATCGGCGATAGCCTGTTTCAACTCGGCCACGCGGGCTTTATTGACGACGGGTTGATCGCGCAGCGAGTCAGTGACCTTCTGCAACTGTTGAGCCTCATTGCTCAGGTGTACCGATTCCCCACTCTGGCTGGCGGCGGCCTGCTCTGCTTTGGCAGGCAAGGGCTGCGGCTTGGCTTCTACGCTGTCCTTGGCACCGCCGGTGCGCGTATTGCCGGGCAAGGCCGGGGTGTTATTCAAACGACTGAAATCAATGACCATGTTGAAAAACCTCTGGGTATTTGGACGCTTGCCATGTTTTCGGCCATACCCGGGCAAACTTTAGGCTCGATTGACAATAAACCTGTTCGGCTCAATATCCAGCACACAGTGTAGGAAAAGCTGGCATTTGATTCCAGTCATCTATAGCGCCACCTCGACTTGGCCTGGCGCCGTGACCCGCGCCTTGATCACGCGATTGGAGTTGAGGTTCTTGACACGGATCTGTTCGCTCATGCCGCCGTTGGACAACGCCTCGCCCGGCATCCTGACGTTCAGGCCGCCACTGCTGGCGGAAATCACCACTTGGTCACCCTTGCGAATCACCTCCGCCTGTTCCAGATGAACCAGTGTGAGGACTTGGTCAGTGACCACGGGGCGGGTGAGTTTTTGCCCGACGGCCTGGTCCAGTGACGTCAGGTAGCCCTGGTTGATCAAGCTGATGTCCCTCTCGCGCAGCGCCACGTCGTCGTAGCCGATGATGCCGGTGCGCTTCAATGGCCGCGCCACTACCACTACGTCGCGAAACAGCTTGACCTGCGCCGGCACAAATACCGTCCAGGGCGAGGCGCCCTCACAGCGCACCTTCACGGTCACACGGCCGATAGGCTGGGCGGGGCTTTCCAGGGTGGCTGTCAATTCCTTGTCGCACATTGGCATGCGCAAACGTGGGTCCAACTGGTTGACCTGAATTTCATAACGCCCCGGCGTCTGGGTGGTCGCCAGATAATCTTCTACAGTGAACTCAAGAAAGCCTTGGGTGACGCCGATAAGTAGATCAGGCAGGGTAACGTTGTCGGCGCGGGCCGTGACGCCCAGGCCCGAGACAAGCAGCGCCATCGCGGCGCAGAGCAGTCTGCGGTAGCGTGAGCGGCCAGGGTGTCGGGAAACTGTCGTTTTAATATCCATACTCAGTAAATAGCAAAGCTCGTGCCGTTTAGTGTTGGGTACGCGTCGTACCCCTAGGATTTAGGAGTCTGGGCATGGCAGGTGTAATGGATTCAGTAAACCAGCGCACACAGCTGGTAGGGCAGAATCGCCTGGAGTTGTTGCTTTTCCGCCTGGATGGCAATCAGTTGTATGGCATCAACGTGTTTAAAGTGCGTGAAGTGCTGCAATGTCCCAAGTTGACGATCATGCCCAAGTCCAGTCCGGTGGTGTGTGGCGTGGCCAACATCCGGGGCGCGACCATTCCGATTCTTGACCTGGCCATGGCCACGGGGGCCGCGGGTTTGCAGGACCGCCAGAACCCTTTCGTGATCATCACCGAGTACAACACCAAGACCCAGGGTTTCCTGGTGCGCTCGGTGGAGCGCATCGTCAATATGAACTGGGAAGAGATCCATCCGCCGCCCAAGGGCACGGGGCGCGATCACTACCTGACGGCGGTGACGCGGGTCGATAACCAGTTGGTGGAAATCATCGACGTGGAGAAGATCCTCGCCGAAGTGGCCCCCACCTCGGAAACCATCTCCGTCGGAGTGGTGGATGCCGAAACGGCACACAAGGCGGTTTCGCTGCGCGTGTTGACCGTGGACGACTCTTCCGTGGCGCGCAAGCAGGTCACGCGTTGCCTGCAAACCGTCGGGGTGGAGGTGGTGGCCCTAAATGACGGGCGCCAAGCCCTGGATTACCTGCGCAAGCTGGCGGACGAAGGCAAGAAGCCCGAAGAAGAATTCTTGATGATGATCTCTGACATCGAGATGCCGGAAATGGATGGCTACACGCTCACGGCCGAGATACGTAACGATCCACGCATGCAAAAATTGCATATCATCCTGCATACTTCGTTGTCGGGGGTATTCAATCAGGCAATGGTCAAGAAGGTCGGTGCGGATGACTTTCTGGCCAAATTCCGTCCTGATGACCTCGCATCCCGGGTAGTCGACCGGATCAAGGCAGCAGATCACGGCTAGGGGATGTCCCCCGGCGGTCACACGATTTAAGAGGCGGCATCATTGTCTACGGGTAATTTGGATTTCGAACAGTTCCGGGTCTTCCTGGAAAAAGCCTGTGGCATATTGCTCGGTGAAAACAAGCAGTACCTGGTATCCAGCCGTCTCAACAAGCTGATGGAACAGCAGGGCATCAAGTCCCTGGGTGAGTTGGTCCAGCGGATCCAGGGGCAGCCGCGCAGTGGGCTCAAGGAAATGGTGGTCGATGCCATGACCACCAACGAAACCTTATGGTTTCGCGATACCTATCCCTTTGAAGTGCTCAAGAACAAAGTGTTGCCCGAAGCCATCAAGGCCAGCCCGGGCCAGCGCCTGCGTATCTGGTCGGCGGCCTGTTCTTCGGGGCAGGAGCCGTACTCGATCTCGATGTCCATCGATGAGTTCGAGCGGACCAACATGGGCCAGTTGAAAGCCGGCGCGCAAATTGTGGCCACGGACCTGTCCGGCACCATGCTCACCAACTGCAAGACCGGTGAGTACGACAGCCTGGCCCTGGGCCGAGGTTTGTCCCAGGAACGCCTGCAACGCTACTTCGACCCCAAAGGGGCGGGGCGTTGGGCGATCAAGGCGCCGATCAAGAACCGCGTCGAATTTCGCTCGTTCAACTTGCTCGACAGCTACGCCAGCCTGGGCAAGTTCGACATGGTGTTCTGCCGCAACGTGCTGATCTATTTCTCGGCTGAAGTGAAGAAGGACATCCTGTTGCGCATCCACGGCACGCTCAAGCGCGGAGGTTATCTGTTCCTCGGTGCTTCCGAGGCGCTCAATGGGCTGCCGGATCACTTCCAGATGGTGCAATGCAGCCCGGGGATCATCTACCAGGCCAAGTAGCCTGGGGTATGCAATAAAACTGTGGGAGCCGGGCTTGCCCGCGATGGCGTTGTGTCAGTCGATGAATTGGTCGGCAGGTACTCCGCCATCGCAGGCAAGCCAGCTCCCACATTTTTTTCTCGGCAAGCTGGCGTAAAGCGGCAACTGCCCATTGCCGCTTTAATGGCGCTACGCGGAAATCGCTTGCCGCTTTTCTGGCATAGCCGCCGTCGACTCCCCTCCAAACCCTTGATATAGGGGCTCCCGCAAGATTGGCATGCACCTTGCTATAACCCTGCTAACGAACAGCAGGTCAGCCTAAAGGTTTCCGCCATGAGCATCAGCTTCGATAAAGCGCTCGGTATCCACGAACAAGCCCTGGGCTTCCGCGCCCAGCGTGCCGAAGTCCTGGCCAACAATATTGCCAACGCCGACACCCCGAACTACAAGGCTCGGGACCTGGACTTCTCCGCCGTGCTCGCCGCACAGCAGGACAAGACCAAGAACGGCACCTTCGCCTTGAACATGACCAACAGCCGTCATATCGAAGCGCAAGGCCTGAGCAAGGGTGACGAGTCGCTGCTGTATCGCACGCCGATGCAGCCGTCGATCGACCAGAACACCGTCGACGCCCAGCTGGAGCAATCGAACTACGCCGAAAACTCGGTGAACTTCCAGGCCAGCTTCACCCTGCTCAACAGCAAATTCAAAGGGCTGATGTCAGCCCTGCGTGGAGAGTAAGCCATGTCTCTGTCCAGTGTTTTCAATATTGCCGGCAGTGGCATGAGCGCGCAGACCACGCGTTTGAACACCGTCGCCAGTAACATCGCCAACGCCGAGACTGTCTCGTCGAGCATTGACCAGACGTATCGCGCCCGCCATCCGGTGTTTGCCACCATGTTCCAGGGTGGTCAGGCAAACGGCAGCGATTCGTTGTTCCAGAACCAGGACGCCGCCGGCTCAGGCGTGCAGGTGTTGGGCGTGGTCGAAGACCAGAGCAACCTGGAGGCCCGTTACGAGCCCAACCATCCGGCCGCGAACGAAAAGGGTTACGTCTACTACCCCAACGTCAACGTGGTCGAGGAAATGGCTGACATGATCTCCGCCAGTCGCTCGTTCCAGACCAACGCGGAAATGATGAACACCGCCAAAACCATGATGCAGAAGGTTCTGACCCTGGGTCAGTGATAAGGGGCGCCAAATAATGGCCATCGTTGATACGTCTAACAACACGGCGGTTCAGGACCTTTTCAATTCCAAGGTCAAGACCGCGACGAATAACAGCAGCGTCAGTGACGCTTCCAAGACGGCGACGGGCAACCAGTCGCTGGGCAAGGATGCGTTCCTGCAACTGCTCGTCACTCAACTGAAAAACCAGAACCCGCTGTCGCCTCAGGACAACGGCGCGTTCGTCGCGCAGCTTGCCCAGTTCAGCAGCCTGGAAGGCATCAACACCCTGAATGACTCGGTGAACAACATCTCCAGCAACTTCAGCTCCTCGCAGGCGCTGCAGGCTTCGTCGCTGGTGGGGCGCTCGATCATCATCCAGACCGACAAGGCCATGGTGGATACCAGCAAGAGCATGACCGGTTCGGTGGCAGTGACCTCGGCGGTGGGCAATGTCTCCGTCAAGATCACCGACAAAGACGGCAATGTGGTGCGCACCGTTGACATGGGCGCCCAGAGTGCCGGCACCCAAAGCTTTATCTGGGACGGCAAGAACGACAAGGGTGAGGTCGCCCCAGCTGGCACCTACACCTTCAACGCCACCACCAAGAACGACAAAGGCGACGCAGTGGCCTTGGCCACTTCGCTGCCCGCCACGGTCACCAGTGTGACCCTGAGCAAGACTGGCGGCGAAATGCTGCTCAACCTTGCAGGCGGCATGGGCAGCGTCAAGCTGTCGCAAATTCAGACTATCGGTACATAGAGCCGGCTAAATACGGCAGAAGGAGAGAAACATGTCTTTTAATATCGGCCTTAGCGGCCTCTATGCGGCCAACAAACAACTGGACGTGACCGGCAACAACATCGCCAACGTCGCGACCACTGGCTTCAAGTCATCCCGTGCGGAATTCGCCGATATCTACGCGGCTTCCAAGCTGGGCACCGGCCAGAACAGCATCGGCAACGGTGTGAACCTGGCGGCGGTGTCCCAGCAGTTCACCCAGGGCGATGTCAACGGTAGCGGCGGCATCCTCGACATGGCGATTCAGGGCGGTGGCTTCTTCGTGCAGAAGGGCAGCGACGGTTCGCTGGAGTACACCCGTAGTGGTGCGTTCCGTGCGGACAAGGACGGCTACATCACCAACAACACCGGCACTTCGCGCCTGCAAGGATATGCCGCAGACGATAATGGCAAGATAACCAAGGGCGGCTTGGTCGATCTGCAACTGAACCTGGCGAATCTGCCGCCCAAGGCATCCACCAAGGTCGACTCCACCAGTAACCTGAATTCCTCGGAGCCGGTGATTGACCAGGCGGCCAAGCCGTTTGACCCGACCAAGACCGAGACCTTCACCACCCAATACAGCACCACCTTGTACGACTCTCAGGGGAACGCGCACCCGATGGTGCAGTACCTGGTGAAAACCGACGGCAACAAGTGGAATGCCTATACCCTGATTGACGGTCGCAATCCTGATGGTTCGGCCCCGACTGGCACCCCTTCGACGCCACCCGTGCCGTCGACATTGACCTTCGATGGCGCTGGCAATCTGACTACTGTCGTCACCAATGGTGTGTCCGACAAGACCCTGACCGTTGCCGGGTGGGTTCCAGGCAAGGTGACTGACGGCGTGTGGAAGGCTAACGGTGCGGATGCCAACCCGGGCGGCATCGCCATCAACATGGCCAACATTACCCAGTACAACTCGGCTACCTACCGTAACCCTCCGGTCACCGACGGCTATGCCACCGGCCAGATCACCGGCCTGAAAATCGACGGCAGCGGCGTCCTGTTCGCCACCTTCAGCAACCAGCAGAGCAAGGCCATCGGCCAGATCTCCCTGGCCAGCTTCAACAACGAGCAGGGCCTGCAGCCAGCCGGTGCGACCACCTGGAAAGAGACCTTCGCCTCGGGCCAGCCGGGTTATGACAACCCGCAAGCCGGCACCCTGGGTTCGATCGTGGCCAACTCCCTGGAGAACTCCAACGTTAACCTGACCAACGAACTGGTGGACCTGATCAAGGCCCAGAGCAACTACCAGGCGAACGCCAAGACCATCTCCACCCAAAGCACCATCATGCAGACCATCATTCAGATGACCTGATACCCCTGCTCAAAAAATACCTGCACACAAAAAGGCCCCTCAATCGAGGGGCTTTTTTGTGCGCGCGCGTTGCTAGTTTACTGCCTGTTTCATCTCGCCTTGCTGCTGGAACGCCCAACGCCCCTTGCGCCACGCACGGGACACGGGCGCATGTCGCCCATGGACCATCGGGAGAGTGGCATGGCGATCTACAAGCAGTGGGAAGGGATGCCAGCAGGCAGCCATTGGTTTGTTCTGAATAACTACAGCGCCGGTCTATACAGACGCAACGGTCAGTCGGATGAACCCGGAGGAGGCAAGTCCTCTGATGCAGAATCAGTGAGGCAACTGCTCAATGAGTTGAGAGATGCCGAGAAAACATCCAAGAGCCAAACCGTCCAGGACCTTCGTGACAAGTTGAACGAGAAGCGCGAAGAACTGGGTGATGAAAAGTTCAAGGAGATCATGCAGGAGTTGATGGAGAAGGCAGACGTCTCCTGGCTGGAGATGCTGCGGCGCCTGATGAAAGAATGGTTTCCGGACGATACATCACCCACACCTTCGCCGCCTTCTCCTGGCCCGTCGCCAGGTGGGGGCGGTGGGGGCGGTGGTGGCAGGCCAAGCCCCGGTAATTTTGGGCCCAGCGAGCCCATGAGTAATCTGCCGATTACGGAAGGCTCCAAGCACTTCAACTACAAGCCTGATCAAAGTAACCCAGGGAAAAAGCCGGACAACATCTGGAGTGGATTCAGCCAGGGGCCCGATGGCAACTGCGTCACGGTGTCAGCGATAAAGGGCGCAATGATGAAGTTCGGCCAGAAACCCACCGACGTTTTCAAGGAGGTAAAAGAGACGGCAGACGGTTATCACGTGAAGATGCGCGACGGCTTCGAACTTAATCTATCCAAGGATGAATTAAAGCAGGCGGCCAGGTATGCGCAGTTCAAGGGGGACAATCCGGGGATGATGACGGATGCCAACTTCATGTTCGCAGCGAGCGCCAAGCGGGCACAGATTGAAGGTAATGGCCTGGACGACAACCCTAGTCAATCCAAAAGAAGCTTCGCCCACGCGATGCAAGTTTGAACAACGGCGAAATGCCCCACGAAGCATTGGATCGCCTGGGGTTGAAAGGGCTATACAGGCAGTCTTCAAGCAGTGAGCTGGCGAGCGGCAAGCTCGGCGTCGTGGCCTACGATCGCCATTCGATGGCGGTCATCGACGGGCGCGTGGAGTTGTGGGGGCGCCGAGGTGGCGCGCCAAAGCAGGGTATTGCGTACGCGTTTCTCTAAGGCAGTCAGCAAAAAGCCCGATAAACCCTATGCAGTCGGGGTCTATCGGGCTTTTTCAATCCAGGGGGACAATATCCCCGGACTGGCTCAGCTTATTGGCAAGCTTCGCAATCCGGCTCGTCAATCGCGCAGGCTTTTGGCACCGGTGCTGGGCCGGCGGGTGCTGCGAGTACCGAGTCATCACCGTGGTTGCCGCTGGACACTGCGTTCAGCTTGCCGGTATTGATGGTCGACTTCTCGGTGCTGGTCGCAGCCAGGGCACGGAGATAGTAAGTGGTTTTCAGGCCACGGTACCACGCCATGCGGTAGGTCACGTCCAGCTTCTTACCCGAGGCGCCGGCGATGTACAGGTTCAGGGACTGGGCCTGGTCGATCCACTTCTGACGACGGCTGGCGGCGTCAACGATCCACTTGGTGTCCACTTCGAAAGCGGTCGCGTAGAGCTCTTTGAGTTCTTGCGGGATGCGTTCGATCTGCTGCACGGAACCGTCGTAGTACTTCAGGTCGTTGATCATGACCGAGTCCCACAGGCCACGGGCCTTCAGGTCGCGAACCAGGTACGGGTTGATCACGGTGAATTCGCCCGACAGGTTCGATTTCACATACAGGTTCTGGTAGGTCGGTTCGATCGACTGCGACACGCCAGTGATGTTGGCGATGGTGGCGGTCGGTGCGATGGCCATGATGTTGGAGTTACGAATACCTTTCTGCACACGGGCACGTACCGGCGCCCAGTCCAGGGTTTCGTTCAGGTCGACGTCGATGTACTTCTGGCCACGGGCTTCGATCAGGATCTGTTGCGAATCCAGCGGCAGGATGCCCTTGGACCACAGCGAACCCTGGAACGTCTCGTAGGCGCCGCGCTCGTCGGCCAGGTCGCAGGAAGCCTGGATCGCGTAGTAGCTGACCGCTTCCATGGACTTGTCGGCGAACTCGACTGCTGCATCGGAACCGTAAGGGATGTGCTGCAGGTACAGCGCGTCCTGGAAGCCCATGATCCCCAGGCCAACCGGACGGTGCTTGAAGTTGGAGTTCTGCGCCTGTGGCACCGAGTAGTAGTTGATGTCGATCACGTTATCGAGCATGCGTACGGCGGTGTTGACGGTGCGTGCAAGCTTTACGGTGTCCAGCTTGCCGTTGACGATGTGGTTCGGCAGGTTGATCGAGCCCAGGTTGCAAACGGCGATCTCGTCCTTGTTGGTGTTCAAGGTGATCTCGGTGCACAGGTTCGAGCTGTGGACCACGCCCACGTGCTGCTGCGGGCTGCGCAGGTTGCATGGGTCCTTGAAGGTCAACCATGGGTGGCCGGTTTCGAACAGCATGGACAGCATTTTGCGCCACAGGTCTTTGGCCTGGATGGTCTTGAACAGCTTGACCTTGCCTGGGTACTCGGTGAGGGCTTCGTAGTACTCGTAGCGCTCTTCGAAGGCTTTGCCGGTCAGGTCGTGCAGGTCCGGCACTTCGGATGGCGAGAACAGTGTCCACTTGCCGTCATCGAAGACGCGCTTCATGAACAGGTCAGGGATCCAGTTGGCGGTGTTCATGTCGTGGGTACGACGACGGTCATCACCGGTGTTCTTGCGCAGCTCGATGAACTCTTCAATGTCCATGTGCCAGGTTTCCAGGTAGGCACATACAGCGCCTTTGCGCTTGCCACCCTGGTTCACGGCGACGGCGGTGTCGTTCACCACTTTCAGGAACGGTACGACGCCCTGGGACTTGCCGTTGGTGCCCTTGATGTACGAACCCAGTGCGCGCACCGGTGTCCAGTCGTTGCCCAGGCCGCCGGCGAATTTGGACAACATGGCGTTGTCGTGGATCGCGTGGTAGATGCCCGACAGGTCATCCGGCACGGTGGTCAGGTAGCAGCTCGACAGCTGGGGACGCAGGGTACCGGCGTTGAACAGGGTCGGGGTCGACGACATGTAGTCGAAGGACGACAGCAGGTTGTAGAACTCGATCGCGCGGTCTTCCTTGTTCTTCTCTTCGATCGCCAGGCCCATGGCCACGCGCATGAAGAACACTTGCGGCAGTTCGAAGCGGATACCGTCCTTGTGGATGAAGTAACGGTCGTACAGGGTTTGCAGGCCCAGGTAGGTGAACTGCTGGTCACGCTCGTGGTTGATTGCCTTGCCGAGTTTTTCCAGGTCGAAGGTGGCCAGGATCGGGTTCAGCAATTCGAATTCGATACCTTTGGCGATATAGGCCGGCAGGGCCTTGGCGTACAGGTCGGCCATCTCGTGGTGAGTGGCGCTGTCGGCGACTTTCAGGAAGCCCAGGCCTTCGGCACGCAGGGTGTCCATCAACAGGCGCGCGGTCACGAACGAGTAGTTCGGCTCGCGTTCAACCAGGGTACGGGCGGTCATCACCAGGGCGGTGTTGACGTCGGTCAGGGCGACGCCGTCGTACAGGTTCTTCAGGGTTTCGCGCTGGATCAGGTCACCGTCGACTTCTTCCAGACCTTCGCAGGCCTCGGTGATGATGGTGTTCAGGCGGCCCAGGTCCAGCGGTGCGAAGCTGCCGTCGGCCAGGGTGATGCGGATCGACGGGTGCGCTTGTACGGCGGCTTCTTCGGCCGGGGAACGTACGGCACGTTCCTTGGCGCGCGAATCACGGTAGATCACGTAGTCGCGGGCCACTTTCTGCTCGCCGGCACGCATCAGGGCCAGTTCGACCTGGTCCTGGATTTCTTCGATGTGGATGGTGCCGCCCGATGGCATGCGACGTTTGAAGGTCGCGGTGACCTGTTCGGTCAGACGGGCAACGGTGTCGTGGATGCGCGACGAAGCGGCAGCGGTGCCGCCTTCAACTGCAAGAAACGCTTTGGTGATGGCGACGGTGATTTTGTCATCGGTATAAGGAACGACAGTGCCGTTACGCTTGATCACACGCAGTTGGCCAGGTGCAGTGGCGGACAGATCCAGATTCGAATCAGCGGCCTGCGGCACGGAGCCTTGCGGGTTCTCGCGAGTTGTGTCGGTTTGCATGAGGGGGTGTCTCCACATTCTATATTTATTTGGGCACCATCACGGTGCCCACCGTTCCGTCCTGAAGCACTTACAGCAGGCCTGGGCCTGGCATAACAACTTCGGGACAGGAGGAAGGGAGCTCATCGCGCCGCTTCCATGCCGAAGTCTTTGGTTCGGGGCCGGGGAGCCCTTAGCCGTATTCCTGGTGGGTGACAGTGGCCCCATTCAAGCCCTGCAACACCCGTACCGTTTTCTGCCAATCGGGCTGGAAAACGGTTGCCATCCGCGTGCGCGGTTTGGGCTTTCAAAAAATGCTTTGGTTCAACCAAGCACGAGCAAGAAAGCGCTTGAGTTTCTTGTCTGATCTGTGTTTGGTCTTTTCGCTGAAAACCCTACATGTAGGGTTTTTTTAGCGCCGAGGTACAAGATAATGCGTTTTCGGGGGCTTAGCAACGCACTACCTGTGGATAACGCTGTGGGTAAAATGTGTATGAATCATGGAACACCCGTGTAGGCCGCATTACTACTGGATTACACCGTTTGTCACCGAATATTCCCGGCTAGAAACTGCCGGCGGGAATTTTGAGGGCGCGAACCCTACCACAAAAAGTCGCCATGACCGAATGGATTTCGCGGCTTGTGTTCAAGGGCCGTTGCATGGCTACAATCGGCCTTTGTTATGCCTTCAAAACATGACAAACAGGCTATGCCTGCGGAAGATCAATAGGTGGGAGCTGGCTTGCCTGCGATGGCGGTGTATCAGCCACCCACAGGCTCGCTGACCCACCGCCATCGCAGGCAAGCCAGCTCCCACACCGACCGTATTTCACATTCGATTGTGTCGGCCAGAAGAAATTCTAATAACAACGAGGTAGCGCATGGAGCAAGAAGCCTGGCAGATACTGATCGTCGAGGACGACGAGCGACTCGCCGAGTTGACCCGTGAGTACCTGGAAAGCAACGGCCTGCGTGTGTCGGTGGAAAGCGATGGTGCCAAGGCCACGGCGCGCATCATCGCCGAACAGCCCGACCTGGTGATCCTCGACCTGATGCTGCCCGGCGAAGACGGCCTGAGCATCTGCCGCAAGGTGCGCGAGCGTTATGACGGCGTGATCCTGATGCTCACCGCGCGCACCGACGACATGGACCAGGTGCAGGGCTTGGACATGGGCGCCGACGATTATGTGTGCAAACCCGTGCGCCCGCGTTTGTTGCTGGCACGTATCCAGGCGCTGCTGCGCCGCAGCGAACCGGTGTTGCCCGTTGCAGTGGAAAACCAGCGCCGCCTCCAGTTTGGTCCGTTGGTGGTGGACAATGCCTTGCGCGAAGCCTGGTTGCATGAGGGCAGCATCGAACTGACCAGCGCTGAATTCGACCTGTTGTGGCTGCTGGTTGCAAACGCCGGACGCATTCTGTCCCGCGAAGAAATCTTCATAGCTCTGCGCGGTATTGGTTATGACGGCCAGGATCGCTCCATTGATGTGCGTATCTCGCGCATTCGGCCAAAGATCGGCGACGATCCGATCCACCCACGCCTGATCAAGACCATTCGCAGCAAAGGCTACCTGTTCGTCCCCGAAGCTGCTGCCGATATGCCGCTGTGAACTCGATCTTCCTGCGCATCTACGGCGGCATGTGCGCGGCGCTGATCCTGGTGGCGTTGCTCGGCGCCCTGGCACTGCACCTGCTTAATGACGTGCGCAGCGGCCAGTACCGTGAGCGCCTGGCCCACGGCACTTTTGCGTTGATGGGCGATAACCTGCAGCCCATGAGCGCCATTGAACGACAGCGCGCCTTGGCGGTGTGGGAGCGTTTGCTCGGTATTCCGCTGGAACTGCGCACGTTCACCGATGCGCAATTGGACCTTGGCCAGCGCAACCGCCTGCAACGCGGCCAGGTCCTGGTGGAACAGACCGGGCCTCATGCGGCGCGGGTGCTGCGGTTGGTCAGCGAGCAAGAGCAATTGGTGCTTACCGGCGAAGTGCAGCAGATCAGCGAGCAATTGGCCCGCGCAACCATTTACCTGCTGGCCGACGAACTGGTGCGCTTCCCGGTGGCCGAACAGCCCCAGCGCCTGGCCGACATCAAGCACGCCAAGGGTTTTGGTTTTGAAATGCACTTGACGGCCCTTGACCAGGCCGACATGGACGAGGACCAGCGTCGTCGCGTGGCGGAGGGCGATACGGTGATGGCGCTGGGCAAGGGCGGCGATTCGATTCGCGTGTTTGCCGGCATGGTCGGCACCCCGTGGGTACTGGAGATCGGCCCGCTGTACCAGATGAACCCATACCCGGCGCAATGGCTGATCCTGATCACCTTGATTGGCCTGACCCTGATCGGCTTGATCGTCTATCTGCTGGTGCGACAACTTGAGCGTCGGCTCAAAGGCCTGGAGGCGGCGGCCACGCGTATCGCCAAGGGCAACCTGGAAGTGCGCGTACCCGCTCGCGGCGCGGACTCGGTCGGGCGCCTGGCGGCAGCCTTCAATGGTATGGCCGAGCACTTGCAGCAATTGCTGGCGATTCAGCGCGAACTGGTGCGCGCGGTCTCCCACGAGCTGCGCACACCCGTCGCGCGCCTGCGTTTTGGCCTGGAGATGATCGGTGACGCCGCCACGCCCGAAGCGCGGCGCAAGTACCTGGAGGGTATGGATGGCGATATCCAGGACCTTGATGGCCTGGTGGATGAGATGCTCACTTATGCCCGCTTGGAACAGGGTGCGCCGGAACTGAATTTCCAGCGCGTGGACCTTGATGCGTTGCTCGACCAGGTGATTGGCGAATTATCGCCATTGCGCCCGCAGGTCACCGTCACCCGGGGTATTTGCCTGTCATCGGCGCATTGGGATGACGCCTGGGTCGACGCTGAACCGCGCTACCTGCACCGCGCCCTGCAAAACCTGGTGAGCAATGCCATGCGCCACGCCAAAGGCCAAGTGTTGATCAGTTATCAGGTGGGGCAGGTACGCTGCCGCATCGATGTGGAAGACGACGGCCCCGGCGTGCCGGAAAGCGCCTGGGAGCGGATCTTCACGCCGTTCCTGCGCTTGGATGACAGCCGTACCCGCGCCTCTGGCGGGCATGGCCTGGGTTTGTCGATCGTGCGGCGGATTATCTATTGGCACGGCGGGCGGGCGTTGATCAGCAAGAGCAATAACCTGGGTGGGGCGTGTTTCAGCCTGAGCTGGCCCAGGGATCAGAATAAACCCTGAAACCGCTATCGTAGGCAAGCCAGCTCCCACAGGTGAATGCGTTCCCAATGTGGGAGCCGGGCGTGCCCGCGATGGTGGTCTACCAGGCGCTGATAGCCACCAGACTCAACAACTGCTCCCCTTGCACCACAAACTGCCCTTCCAGCTCTTTGCCATGGCCCCACTCTTGCGAAAGATCGGTCAGCAACCGCAACCGCACCCTCCCAGCCGCTGACCACTCCAGCACCTCGGCATGCTCGAAATAAAAGCGCTTGTGCACGATCGGATAGAGCGCCTTGAACAGGCTTTCCTTGACCGAAAACGTCAGCGTCACCAGCAAGGCGAGTTGCTCACGGGGCAGGGTGGCCATGCGCTGTAATTCATCGGCCGTCAGGATTTCCCCGGCCAGGCGTTCGGCCCGTTCCAGTGACAGCAGATGCTCCAGGTCCATGCCCAGCCCGCGCCATTGCGCCTTGTGCCCGACAATCGCCGCAGCGTGCCCGGTGCTGTGGGTGATGGAGCCACTGATATGCCCTGGCCAGACCGGGGCGCGGTCTTCGCCGATAGCCGGGACGCAGCGCAGATGATCGAGTCGTTGCAGCGCTTCGCGCGCGCACAGGCGGCCGGCGAGAAATTCCGCCTGGCGCTTGGCGACCGAGCGCTGGATGCTAGCTGGCGGTGGCACATCGCAGCGCTGGAAATCGCCCGGGCTCAATAAAGCCGGGTCGAATCGCGTGCTCAAAAACACCGTGCCCGGCAAAGAAACCGGCAACGGCCAATGATCATCGAGTGGGGTGCAGCAAGCGGGTAGGGGCGTCATGCGCGGTATTTTGCCGAGTTGGCGGGCCAGTGGATAGCCCGGTGCGGTTCAGCTGCGGTTCAGAGCCTGTTCAGGGGGAGTTCAGGGGCGCCTGCGTAGTCTGGACCCCACAGCCCAAACGCGTATGAGGTAACCACCATGACTGCGATCAAAAAGCTGATGTTGGCCTTGACCATGCTTGGCGCCACTGCCGGCGTGCAGGCGTCCGATGGCGCCTTTGCGGCCTTTGGCAGCGAGAAAACCAAGAAATCCAGCAACCTGATCCATCGTGTCAGCTTCGAAGACGCTGGCACTCAGGCTGCGCCGTGGGGCCAGGCCCTGGGCGCTACCCCTGCGCAACCCGACTATCGCAGCGGCTACGCGCACCTGACCGGCCACTACAATGGCATAAAACTGCGCCCCCAAGAGCTGCAGGGCCGCTATGATATCCCCCTGTCGGCTAGTTGAATTGCAGTGGAGAACCTTATGAAATTGCTGGTGGTGGAAGATGAGGCGCTGCTGCGTCATCACCTGTTTACCCGCCTGACCGACAGCGGGCATGTGGTCGAAGCCGTGGCCAATGCCGAAGAAGCCCTGTACCAGACCGGCCAATTCAACCATGACCTGGCGATCATCGACCTTGGCCTGCCCGGCATGGGCGGCCTGGACCTGATTCGCCAGTTGCGCACCCAGACCAAGACCTTCCCGATCCTGATCCTCACCGCTCGCGGCAACTGGCAGGACAAGGTTGAAGGCTTGGCGGCCGGGGCCGACGACTACGTGGTCAAGCCGTTCCAGTTCGAAGAGCTGGAGGCGCGCATGAACGCCTTGCTGCGTCGCTCCAGCGGTTTTACTCAATCGACTATTGTTGCCGGGCCGCTGCTGCTAGACCTCAACCGCAAGCAAGCCTCCCTGGACGAGCAACCCCTGGCACTGACCGCCTACGAGTATCGGATCCTCGAATACTTGATGCGTCATCATCAGCAAGTGGTCGCCAAAGACCGTTTGATGGAGCAACTGTACCCGGATGACGACGAGCGCGATCCAAACGTGATCGAAGTGCTGGTCGGCCGCCTGCGCCGCAAGCTGGAAGGCCCGGCCGGGTTCAAGCCAATCGATACCGTGCGTGGCCTGGGCTACCTGTTCAATGAGCGCTGCCGTTGATTCGTTCGCTACGTGTGCGCCTGATGCTGGCGGCCGCCACCCTGGCCGTGCTGTTTATGCTCGGCTTGTTGCCGGCCATGCAAGGCGCGTTCAGCCTGGCGCTGCAGGATTCCATCGAACAGCGCCTGGCGTCGGATGTGACCACCCTGATTTCCGCGGCGCGGGTCGACAATAACCGCCTGCTGATGCCGGCGCAGTTGCCCGATGAGCGTTTCAACCTCACCGACAGTCGGCTGTTGGGCTATATCTACGACCGTGAAGGCCATCTGGTATGGCGCTCGCGGGCGACCCAGGAAGAAAACATCAACTACAAACCGCGCTACGACGGGCGCGGCAACGAGTTTGCGCGCATTCGCGAGGCCAATGGCCAGGAATTCTTCGTGTATGACGTCGAGGTCCGGCTGCTGGGAGGCAAGAGCGCGGCGTTCAGCATTGTCGCCCTGCAGCCGGTACGCGAATACCAACTGACCCTCGAAGGCCTGCGCGAGAACCTCTACCTCGGGTTCGGCGCGGCCTTGCTGGTGTTGTTGACGCTGTTGTGGCTGGGCCTGACCTGGGGCCTGCAAGCCCTGCGACGCCTGAGCCATGAACTCGACCAGATCGAAGGCGGTACCCGCGAAAGCCTCAGCGAAGAACACCCCCGCGAACTGCTGCGCCTGACCGGCTCCCTGAACCGCTTGCTGCACAGCGAGCGCGAACAGCGTGCGCGCTACCGCGACTCCCTCGATGACTTGGCTCACAGCCTGAAAACGCCACTGGCGGTGTTGCAGGGCGTGAGCGAAGACATGGCCCAGCGCCCCGAAGAACGTAGTCAGGCGTGGGTGCTGCAATCGCAGATCGAACGCATGAGCCAGCAGATCGGATACCAGTTGCAGCGTGCCAGCCTGCGTAAAAGTGGCCTGGTGCGCCACCAGGTCCGCCTGGAACCGGTGGTGCAAAGCCTGTGCGATACATTGGAAAAGGTTTATCGCGACAAGCGGGTCACCGTGACCTTTGATTTGCCGCAGGCCTGCGAGGTACCCATCGAAAAGGGCGCGTTGCTCGAAATGCTCGGCAACCTGCTGGAAAACGCCTACCGCCTGTGCCTCAAGCAAGTGCGTATCAGCCTGGTGGAAAACCTCGATGGCATTGAGCTGTGTATCGAAGACGACGGCCCCGGCGTACCACCGGACCAGCGTGCACGGATCCTGCAGCGCGGCGAACGGCTAGATCGCCAGCACCCGGGGCAGGGGATCGGGCTGGCGGTGGTCAAGGACATCATCGAAAGCTATCACGCGCGGTTGACATTGGGGGATTCAGCGTTGGGTGGGGCGGCGTTCAGGATTCACTTTCCTGCCTTGTGATCTGCACTGGCCTCATCCCAGCCAATACACCGCTAACTCTCCTGCGCTCTGTAGGCCCCCGGCGTCACCCCCGTCCACTTCTTGAACGCCCGATGAAACGCCGACGGTTCGGAAAACCCCAACTGCTCGGCGATCTCCTGCAAAGACAAATCCGCCCGCCCCAGGTGGTAAATGGCGATATCCCGGCGTAGCTCATCCTTCAATGCCTGAAAACTCGTGCCTTCTTCGCGCAGGTGGCGGCGCAGGGTCTGTGGGCTGATGTGCAGGTGCTGGGCAACGGCTTCCAGGTCTGGCCAGGGCGTGCGGTCGCGGCTCAGCAAGCGACGCAACTGGCTGCTCAGGCTGTCGCCTTCATCCGGCCGCGACAGCAAGTCGGCAGGCGAGCGCTGCAAGAAGTGCTTGAGGGTGCGTTCGTCCTGCAACAGCGGCAGGCTCAGGTAGCGGCTGGGAAACACCAGGCTGCTGGTCGGCGCGCCGAACACCTGGGGGCAGGGGAACAGCAGGTCGTATTCACCGGCATGGGCCGGCATCGGGTAACTGAAGGTGGCCTGCTGCAGCCGGATACGCTGGCCGATCAACCAACTGCCCAGGCGATGCCAGATCACCAGCAGGCATTCACTGAGGAAGTGGTCCGGGTCCCATAGCTGTGAGTCGTCCAGGCTCAGACGCGCCATGTCGCCTTCTTTGGTCAGTTGCCAGCGTGGGCCTTGGGGGAACAGGCTATAAAACAATAAGCCGCGCTCCAGCGCCTTCTCCAGCGTGCGGCAATGAATCAGCGCATGGCACATCATGGCGAAAGTGCCACGTTTGCTCGGCCCTTCTGCAAACCCCAGGTATTCGTCATCCAACCCCAGCCAGAGCATTTGCAGCAAGCGGGTAAATTGCTCTGGAGCGATGCGTGCGCGGGGTTCGGTCAGCAGTTCCGGGGTGATGCCCACCTGCTGCAATACCCCCGAGTAGTCAAAACCGGCCCGGCGCGCACCGCCGAGGGCCGCTCGGGCGTAATGGCTGGCGATGGTACGTTCACGCATGCAAGGGCCTCATCCATGGAGGGGCGGATGGTAGCCATCACCCGGCGGGGCGACAAGGCGGATATCCGCCAAATTGTAGGACGAGACAGGATGAGTGGGCGGAAATCCGCCATCCTGTTGCATTCTCCGGAGTCGCCCGTGAACCCCAAGCCCTGATGTCTAAAGGCCTTCAGCGCGTTTAAGCAAAGTGGCACGCTGTTTGCGATAGGGATTACAGCGCAGGCTTGCTCCTACAGGCTTCGCAAACAACAAATCCCTCCAGTGCAGGAGGGTTCGCAATTCAAGTGCCGTGGGCAATGGCGGATATTTGCCACACGGGACGATTGAGGAACTTTGCAATGACGACTCGTCAGCCAATCTACAAATCCCTGTATTTCCAGGTGATCGTTGCAATCGTTATCGGTATCTTGCTCGGCCACTTCTACCCGCAGACCGGCGTGGCCCTCAAGCCACTGGGTGACGGCTTTATCAAGCTGATCAAAATGGTCATCGCCCCGATCATTTTCTGTACCGTGGTCAGCGGCATCGCCGGCATGCAAAGCATGAAGTCGGTGGGCAAGACCGGCGGCTACGCGCTGCTGTACTTCGAAATTGTTTCCACCATCGCCCTGCTGATTGGCCTGGTCGTGGTCAACGTGGTGCAGCCGGGCGCCGGCATGCACATCGACGTCGCGACCCTGGATGCTTCCAAAGTGGCGGCCTACGTCACCGCTGGTAAAGACCAGAGCATCGTCGGCTTTATCCTCAACGTCATCCCGAACACCATCGTCGGCGCCTTCGCCAACGGCGACATCCTGCAAGTGCTGATGTTCTCGGTGATCTTCGGTTTCGCCCTGCATCGCCTGGGTGCCTACGGCAAGCCCGTGCTGGACTTCATCGATCGCTTCGCCCATGTGATGTTCAACATCATCAACATGATCATGAAGCTCGCGCCAATCGGTGCCCTGGGTGCCATGGCGTTCACCATCGGCGCCTACGGTGTCGGTTCCCTGGTGCAGTTGGGCCAGTTGATGATCTGCTTCTACATCACCTGCATCCTGTTCGTGGTGCTGGTGCTGGGCGCTATCTGCCGCGCTCACGGTTTCAGCGTGTTGAAGCTGATCCGCTACATCCGTGAAGAACTGCTGATCGTACTGGGCACCTCGTCGTCGGAATCCGCACTGCCGCGTATGCTGATCAAGATGGAGCGCCTGGGCGCGAAGAAGTCCGTGGTCGGCCTGGTGATTCCAACCGGTTACTCCTTCAACCTCGACGGTACTTCGATCTACCTGACCATGGCGGCCGTGTTCATCGCTCAGGCGACCGACACCCACATGGACATCACCCACCAGATCACTCTGCTGCTGGTGTTGCTGCTGTCGTCCAAAGGCGCGGCTGGCGTGACCGGTTCGGGCTTTATCGTACTGGCCGCCACCCTGTCGGCTGTCGGCCACTTGCCGGTTGCCGGCCTGGCGCTGATCCTGGGTATCGACCGCTTCATGTCCGAAGCCCGTGCCCTGACCAACCTGGTGGGTAACGCAGTTGCCACCATCGTTGTGGCCAAGTGGGTCAAGGAACTGGACACCGACAAGCTGCAAAGCGAACTGGCGTCTGGAGGTACCGGTATTTCCGAAACCCGCGAGCTCGATGACCTGGGCGTGGCAGAAGGCCCGGCGCCTGTCGTCAAGTAAGTGGCTGCTGGCGTGAACTGACGCCAACGCTATCCGCAAACGCCCCGACTGGTTCGGGGCGTTTGCATTTCTGGCGGGATGCAACGGATATTTTTGGTTTACAGTGAGCGCGACAGTACTTACCGGAGGCCTGATGGACAGTGTGGATCTGAACGTCCTGCGCAGCGTGCTGCAATGGCGCCGCGCCGGGCAGCGCGTGATGTTGTACAGCGTGGTGCAAACCTGGGGCAGCGCGCCGCGCCCGCCAGGCGCAATGCTGGCCCTGCGCGGTGATGGTGTGGTGATTGGCTCGGTGTCGGGCGGTTGCATCGAGGATGACTTGATCGCGCGCCTGCAAGACGGCCGCTTACCTGCTGACGGCCCGCCCGTGCAGTTGGTGACCTACGGCGTCACTCGCGACGAGGCGGCGCGTTTTGGCCTGCCCTGCGGCGGCACCCTGCGGCTCACCGAGGAGCGCGTGGAAGAGTGGGGTTGGGTCCAAGCGCTGCTGGCGCGTTGTGAAGATCACCAGATTGTCGCTCGCGAGCTGAACCTGGCCACCGGCGAAGTGATCTTGAGCGCCGCCAGCAAGGCCGACGTGGTGAGCTTCGACGGCGAACGCTTGCGCGCCATCTATGGCCCGCGCTGGCGCCTGCTGTTGATCGGCGCCGGGCAGCTGTCGCGCTACGTAGCGGAAATGGCGCGCCTGCTGGATTTCGAAGTGCTGATCTGCGACCCCCGCGAAGAGTTCGTCTACGGCTGGGAAGACCAGCATGGCCGCTTTGTGCCGGGCATGCCCGACGAGGCGGTGTTGAATATTCATACCGATGAACGCACGGCTATTGTGTGCCTGACCCACGATCCACGTCTGGATGACATGGCGTTGCTGACGGCGCTGAACTCCACGGCGTTCTATATTGGCGCCCTGGGTTCGCGGGTCAATACCCAGAAGCGTCGGGAGAACCTGGCCGCGCTAGGCCTGTCGGCGGAGGCCATTGCGCGCTTGCACGGGCCGATCGGCCTGCACATCGGCAGCCATACGCCGGCGGAAATTGCGCTGTCGCTGATGGCGGAAATTGTTGCGATCAAGAACGGTGTGGCACCGATGCAGAAAAAACCGATGGCAGTGGTGGCCGAGTGACGGTGACGGCGATTGTGCTGGCGGCGGGGCAGGGCAGTCGTTTTCGTGCTGAAGCTGGAGCTGATCACGACAAATTGCTCGCCGCGTGTGTGGGGCTGGATGGTGTTAGCCGGCCGGTCATCGAGCAGGTGCTGCGCAACTTGCCTGAGCGTGTTGTAACGCGCTGGCTAGTGACGTCGCCGGAGCGCGGGGAGGTTATCCGCCTGGCAGAGGCTTATGGCTGTCAGGTGGTACTGCTGGATTCGAGCGGGATGGGCGACAGCATTGCGGCGGCGGTCAAGGCCAGCGGTGCGGCGGATGGGTGGCTGGTGGTGTTGGGGGATATGCCGTTTATTCAGTCATCGAGTATCGAACGGGTGATTGATGCGCTGGAGGAGGGTGCCATCAGCGTCCCCGTACAGGCGGGGGAATATGGACATCCTGTGGCGTTTGACCGTGCGTTTGGCCCAGGTTTGCTGGCTTTGGTCGGCGACCGAGGGGCCAGATCGTTGTTTGCGGATGCCGCCTTGAGGGAGGTGCCTGTACTTGATCCTGGAGTCTTGTGGGATGTAGATACACCCCGGCTATTAAGTTTCAACGCAGGCTGAATGTGGGAGCGGGCTTGCTCGCGAATGCAATACATCAGTCGCCCTATTCACTGACTGACACTCCGTATTCGCGAGCAAGCCCGCTCCCACATTTGGGGCGCCACAAGGCTCAAGTTGATCGTCATAAAAAAGCCCCGCCTGATCACTCAGGCGGGGCTTTTTAGTGGCTTATGGAATCAGACGAGGGGTTTAGGCTCGTGCTCTGCTTCCTGGGCCTTGTGCTCTACCGCCTGGGCAGCGGCAGCGGCAGCGGCAGCTTCGGCTTCCTTGCGGCGGCGACGCACTTCACGTGGGTCATTCGGCGCACGGCCGTTTTCGGTGAGGGCGCTTGCAGGCGCAGCTTCAACCACAGGGGCGGCCACTTCGGCAACCACCGGGGCTTCAACTTCAACCACGGCCGCAGGCTCCACAACCGGCGTCGGCTCAACCACTGGAGCTGGCTCGGCGACGACTTCAGCAACCGGTGCCGGTGCTTCTTCTACCACTGGGACAGGTGTTGGCGCTTCAACCGGTGCAGCCGGTTCGGCAGTCCACTGGAAGGCGGTCTGTTCTTCGCGAACTTCACGCACAGCCGGGGCAGCTTCTTCGACCGCCGGAGCTTCTACAGCCGCTTCGACTACTGGCTGAGGCTCAACCACTGGAGCCGGTTCAACGGCAACCGCTTCAGTTTCTGGCTGTGCGTCGCGAACCGGGGCAACTTCCACTTCCGGAACCACTGGGGCTTCGACAGGGGTTGTGGCTTCAACGACTGGCGCTTCAACAACCGGCGCTTCAACCGCTGGGGTTTCGGCGGCTGGCGCTTCTACGGCAACAGTGTCTTCGACGGCAGCGGTAGCACGTTCGGCTTGCTCGTGAGCCTGGGCTTCAGCAGGGGCGCTGATGACCGAACTGGCAACGGCAGCGGTAACGGCCAAGCCGGCAGCCAGTTCGGCGCCTGTTGGCGCGTTGTTGGCAGCTTCTGCGTTCTCGCCGGTTTCTTCCGAACCTTCGATTACGTTGCCGTTGGCATCACGCTGACGCTCACGACGGTTGCTGCGACGACGCTGGCCGCGGGAGCGGCGGCGTGGACGATCGCCTTCGGCGTTGTCCTGGCCGTCTTCCTGCAACTGCTCTTCGCCGGTCAGTACTTCTTCTTCGGTGGCAGCAGCGGCTTGCTCGGCGCGTGGTTGTCGCTCTTCACGTGGCGGGCGCGGTTGGCGCTCTTCGCGTGGCGCGCGTTCTTCACGCGGCTGGCGGGCCGGGCGCTCTTCGGTGCTAACGGCTGCGGCAGCGGCAGGTGCCGCGTCCAGAGGCTCGCGCAGTTCACGCACGCGTTCTTCACGCTCGCCACGTGGCTTGCGGTCTTCACGTGGAGCGCGTGGGGTACGTGGGGCGCGCTCTTCACGCGGTGCACGTTCTTCACGGGCGACGGTCGGGGTTTCTTCGCGGGCTTCGCGAGGCGCACGCTCTTCACGTGGTGCGCGTTCTTCACGCGGGGCACGTTCTTCGCGAGGCTTGCGCTCTTCGTCACGGCGGCCGTTGCGGTTACGGCTCTGCTGGCGACCGTTGCGACGTTCTTCGTTGCGCGCCGGGCGCTCGGTGGCAGGTTTTTCAACCACAACCGGGGCAGCAGGCTCTTCCTTGGTGGCGAACAGGCTGACCAGCGACTTCACCAGGCCCTTGAACAGGCTTGGCTCAGGCAGGGCGGCCGGCGCGGCAACCGGGGCGGCAGCTTCGGTCGGTACCGGTGCGTTGGCACGGGCCGGTGCAGTCTTCACCGCGGCTTCCTGGCGAACCAGGGTGCGGGTCGCAGCGGCTGGCTGGACTTCTTCGACTTCGGCGGCAGCCGCGGCGATTTCATAGCTGGACTGCCCGCTATGGGCTTCCGGGCTGTCGTCACGCAGGCGCTGGACTTCGAAGTGCGGCGTTTCGAGGTGATCGTTCGGCAGGATGACGATACGGGCACGGGTGCGCAGTTCGATCTTGGTGATCGAGTTGCGTTTTTCATTGAGCAGGAAGGCGGCAACCGGAATCGGCACTTGGGCGCGAACTTCGGCGGTACGGTCTTTCAGGGCTTCTTCTTCGATCAGGCGCAGGATCGCCAGGGACAGCGATTCAACGTCACGGATGATGCCGGTGCCGTTGCAACGCGGGCAGACGATGCCGCTGCTCTCGCCCAGGGATGGACGCAGGCGCTGACGGGACATTTCCAGCAGGCCGAAGCGCGAGATGCGGCCGACTTGCACGCGAGCGCGGTCAGCTTCCAGGCACTCGCGGACTTTCTCTTCCACGGCGCGCTGGTTCTTGGCAGGGGTCATGTCGATGAAGTCGATCACGATCAGGCCGCCGATGTCACGCAGGCGCAGCTGGCGGGCGATTTCTTCAGCCGCTTCCAGGTTGGTCTGCAGGGCGGTTTCTTCGATGTCGCTGCCTTTGGTCGCACGTGCCGAGTTGATGTCGATGGACACCAGGGCTTCGGTCGGGTCGATCACGATGGAGCCGCCGGAAGGCAGTTCGACCACGCGCTGGAAGGCGGTCTCGATCTGGCTTTCGATCTGGAAACGGTTGAACAGTGGCACGCTGTCTTCGTACAGCTTGATCTTGCTGGCGTACTGCGGCATCACCTGGCGGATGAAGGTCAGGGCTTCGTCCTGGGCTTCAACGCTGTCGATCAGCACTTCGCCGATGTCCTGGCGCAGGTAGTCGCGGATGGCGCGGATGATCACGTTGCTTTCCTGGTAGATCAGGAACGGCGCGGAACGATCCAGGGACGCTTCTTTGATAGCGGTCCACAGTTGCAGCAGGTAGTCGAGGTCCCACTGCATTTCTTCGCTGCTGCGGCCAAGGCCGGCAGTGCGCACGATCAGGCCCATGTCGGCCGGTGCGATCAGGCCGTTCAGCGCTTCACGCAGTTCGTTACGCTCTTCGCCTTCGATGCGACGGGAAATACCGCCGGCACGTGGGTTGTTCGGCATCAGCACCAGGTAACGACCGGCGAGGCTGATGAAGGTGGTCAGGGCCGCGCCCTTGTTGCCACGTTCTTCTTTTTCGACCTGGACGATGACTTCCTGGCCTTCGCTCAGGACGTCCTTGATGTTCACGCGGCCTTCAGGGGCTTTCTTGAAGTATTCGCGGGAGATTTCTTTGAGGGGCAGGAAGCCGTGGCGCTCGGAGCCGAAATCGACAAAGGCAGCCTCAAGGCTTGGTTCGATGCGAGTGATACGGCCTTTATAGATGTTGGCCTTTTTCTGCTCGCGTGCACCGGATTCGATGTCCAGGTCGTAGAGGCGTTGGCCATCTACCAGTGCAACACGCAACTCTTCGGGTTGAGTTGCGTTAATCAGCATTCTTTTCATGTTGTACCGTCGGTTTCCGGGCTGCCGGAAACGGCGTTCGGCACACACGACTTCTCACGGTCGGTGTCAGGTGCGTCAAGAGTGGTTGGCCACTCCAGTGTCCAGCAAAATCGGCCAATTGGGCCGGTATCGCGACGGACGCGTCCTGCTCGTTAGCGGTGGTGACAAAGGCACCACTTCAACAAAAGCTAAGGTCAGGAGGAGGAATCAACCGGCGACTGTGGACGAGATGAAGCGTCTAAAACAAGCCTAGTGCTACACAGTCCGACGGTTGTGCATCTCCACCCTACACGTATCCCTGATAATTCGGGTGCTGCCGCGCGCAGAATCCGCAGCGGGTTGGCATTTACCGTGTTCTCCAATGGGGAGTCCACGCTCATGGCTAAACAAGACTAGGTGTGGGCGGTTGCGCTCTCACTCAGCTCTTAACAGGCGTTGTTTCCGAAGCATTCGCCATGGTCTGGCTCAAAACTGACTGCACTTTGTGAACTGGCCGTAAATATCGGCGCAAAAGGCGAGTATTCACTCTGCTTTCTGCACTCGCTTCAGGCCTCATGTCACCTGCGCTTGTTACAATCTTGAGCCTTCCTGGGTGGCGAAAGCCCCGTAGGACGGCCTCGCGTCCTGATGAATTGCGATGGTCAGGGCCGGCAGTTTGCCGCATGTCCTCTGTCCAGGCCGCTTTTGGCGGCGTTCGCGACTATAGCAGTAATGATTAAGTGCTTCAATTCCATAAAAAATTGTTATCATCGCCGCCATGACGACTACCACCCCCCCGACCCCCAGCGTCCAGCTGCTTGAGGTCTCGCCGGAATATGCCGGCCAACGCATCGACAATTTTCTCCTGGCCAGGCTCAAAGGCGTGCCCAAGACCTTGATTTACCGCATCTTGCGTAAAGGCGAAGTGCGCGTGAACAAGGGGCGCATCAAGCCTGAGTACAAGCTGCAGGCGGGCGATATCGTCCGTGTGCCGCCGGTGCGCGTGCCTGAGCGCGACGAGCCGGTGCCGCTGGCCCAAGGCTTGTTGCAGCGCCTGGAAGCGTCGATCGTGTTCGAAGACAACAAGCTGATCGTGATCAACAAGCCCTGTGGCATTGCGGTTCACGGCGGCAGTGGCTTGAACTTCGGCGTGATCGAAGCCTTTCGTCAGTTGCGCCCCGATTGCAAGGAGCTGGAGTTGGTTCATCGCCTGGACCGCGACACGTCTGGCCTGTTGATGATCGCCAAGAAGCGCAGCATGTTGCGCCACTTGCACACCGCCCTGCGTGGCGATGGCGTGGATAAGCGCTACATGGCGCTGGTGCGCGGCAACTGGGCCAGCGCGATCAAAAGCGTGCGTGCGCCGTTGCAGAAGAGCAACCTGCGCTCCGGCGAGCGCATGGTCGAAGTGGACGAGGAGGGCAAAGAGGCCCTGACCCTGTTCAAGGTGCTGCGTCGCTTCGGTGACTTCGCCACCATGGTCGAGGCCAAGCCGGTCACTGGTCGCACTCACCAGATTCGTGTGCACACCCTGCATGCGGGCCACTGCATTGCGGGTGACACCAAGTACGGCGACGAGGATTTCTCCAAGGAAATTCGCGATCTGGGCGGCAAGCGCCTGTTCCTGCACGCCTACATGCTCACCGTGCCGCTGCCCGATGGCGGCGAGCTGAAGTTGCAGGCGCCGGTCGATGAGATGTGGGCCAAGACCGTGGAGCGTTTGAGTGTCGCACCTTGACTACAAGCTGCTGATCTTCGATTGGGACGGGACGCTGGCCAATTCCATTGGCCGCATCGTCGAGTCCATGCACATGGCGTCGACCCGCTCGGGCTTTGAATTGTGCACGGACCTGGCGGTGAAGGGCATTATCGGCCTGGGTTTGCCTGAAGCCATTCGCACCCTGTACCCCGACATCAGCGACGCCGAGTTGGTAGCGTTTCGCGAGCACTACGCCGACCACTACATTGCGCTGGAAGCTACGCCTTCGCCGCTGTTTGAAGGCGTGGTGCAATCGCTGGAAGCGTTTCGTGCCCAGGGTTATCACCTGGCGGTCGCCACCGGCAAGGCTCGTCGCGGCCTGGACCGTGTACTCAAGGCTCATGGCTGGGAGGATTACTTTGATATCACCCGCGCTGCGGATGAAACCGCCAGCAAGCCTCATCCCTTGATGCTGGAGCAGATCCTTGCGCACTGTGGCGTAACGCCACGCGAGGCATTGATGGTGGGTGATGCGTCTTTCGACCTGATGATGGCACGCAATGCGGGCATGGACAGCGTCGCTGTCAGCTATGGCGCCCAGTCTGCCGAGGCGTTGCAGCAATACGAGCCGAGGCTGACGATTGATCATTTTTCTGAACTGCAGGCCTGGCTCGGCCGGGCCCTGTAAGTCTTTGCTGGGGTTAATGGCATGAGTGACGAGTGGAAGGCGCCTGAAAAGGCACAGAGCAGTGATGATAAGAGCTGGAAGCTTTTGGAGAAGACCCTCCTGGCCAGCGTCCAGGAGCAGCGACGTTCGCGGCGCTGGGGGATTTTCTTCAAGCTGCTGACCTTTGTATACCTGCTTGGGATGCTGGCGCTGTTCAGTCCGCTGATGGACATGGAAAAGAGCGCCGCCCGTGGCAGTCATTACACTGCCTTGATCGAGGTGCGCGGCGTGATTGCCGACAAGGAGCCCGCCAGTGCCGACAATATCGTCACCAGCCTGCGCGCGGCGTTTGAGGACCCCAAGGTCAAAGGCGTGGTCCTGCGCATCAATAGCCCAGGCGGTAGCCCGGTGCAGTCGGGTTATATGTATGACGAAATTCGTCGTCTGCGCACCTTGCATCCGGATACCAAGCTCTATGCCGTGATCTCCGACCTGGGTGCCTCGGGTGCCTATTACATTGCCAGCGCCGCAGACCAGATCTATGCCGACAAGGCCAGCCTGGTGGGCTCTATTGGTGTCACAGCGGCCGGTTACGGTTTTGTGGGTGCCATGGAGAAGCTGGGGGTGGAGCGTCGCACCTACACCTCGGGCGAGCATAAGTCGTTCCTCGATCCTTTCCAGCCGCAGAAGGCGGATGAAACCGCGTTCTGGCAAGGCGTGCTCGACACTACCCATCGTCAGTTCATTGCCAGCGTCAAGCAGGGCCGTGGTGACCGGTTGAAGGATAAGGAGCATCCGGAGCTGTTCTCCGGCCTGGTCTGGTCGGGCGAGCAGGCATTGCCGCTGGGCCTGATTGACGGCTTGGGCAGTGCCAGCTCGGTGGCACGGGATGTGATTGGCGAGAAGGAGTTGGTGGATTTTACGGTCGAGGAATCGCCGTTTGATCGCTTCTCCAAGAAACTCGGTGCCAGTGTGGCGGAGAAATTGGCGCTGTACATGGGCTTCCAGGGGCCGTCCCTGCGCTGAAATTCCAAGCTAGATGTAGATCAACTGTGGGAGCGGGCTTGCCCGCGATAGCGATGGATCAGTCGATATAAGTGTCGCCTGGTACATCGCTATCGCAGGCAGGCCAGCTCCCACATTGCTTTACGAAGGTTTCAAGGGATCTGTACGCCTTCGGTCAGCAGCATGTCCACCAGTCGAATCAGTGGCAGCCCAACCAGGCTGGTCGCATCCGGTCCCTCGGTGCTCCGGAACAAGCTCACACCGAGCCCTTCTGCTTTGAAGCTGCCCGCACAGTCATAAGGCTGCTCGATCCGCAGATAGCGCTCGATACGTTCTGCATCCAATTCGCGCATGTGTACGGTAAACGTCACGCAGTCGACCTGGCAGTGCCCGGTTTCGCTGTTGAGCAGTGCCAGGCCCGTGAGGAAGCTCACACGCTTGCCGCTGGCAGCCAGCAGTTGCTCGCGAGCATTTTCGAAGGTGTGCGGCTTGCCGATGATCCGGCCTTCCAGTGCGGCGACCTGATCCGAGCCAATGATTAAATGGCCAGGATGGCTGGCGGCGAGGGCGCGGGCCTTTTGTTCGGCCAGGCGCTTGACCAGTTCGATGGCGGGTTCATCCGGGCGGTGGCTTTCGTCGATATCCGGCGAGCTGCAGGTGAACGACAGGTGCAGGCGACTCAGTAATTCCCGGCGATAAACCGAGCTGGACGCGAGTAATAAAGGCAGCATATACGTCTCCTCAAGGCAGTCGCCGATTCTATCGACGTGACCGGCTGACGCACAGGGCTGAATTTCCTTTGACATGGCCGGGTGCATCCCTATAATGCTGCGCCTATGTTGAATGACCCGATTCCACCTCACGTTGACCCGCGCAAATTGGCTGATCGTGGCACCACCCTTCAAGGTGAAGTGCTGCTGGCCGATTTGGAGAGACTCTGCGACCCGCTTTCCGACACTGTCGGTACGGTGCAGGCGAAATTCGTTTTTGAACGAGATGAACGTAAATCTGTGGTAATCCACAGCGTTATCGACACCGAAGTCAAAATGGTTTGCCAGCGTTGTCTTGAGCTGGTCACCCTGCCGATCCACAGTGAATGCAGTTATGCTGTGGTGAAAGAGGGTGCGAATACCCAGTCGTTGCCGAAAGGTTATGACGTGCTGGAACTGGGCGAAGATCCATTGGATCTGCATGCACTGATCGAGGAGGAGCTTTTGCTCGCCTTGCCCATTGTGCCTGCTCATCATCCGGAAGAATGCCAGCAGCCGGAGGGTCTCGATGACGAGGCCGAGCCGAGCGAGGACGAGGTAACGCGGTCCAACCCGTTCAGTGTATTGGCGCAGTTAAAGCGTGACCCAAACGTTTAGGAGTTAATCAATTATGGCTGTTCAGCAGAACAAAAAATCCCGCTCCGCCCGTGACATGCGCCGTTCGCACGACGCTCTCGAGGCTAGCACCCTGTCCGTGGAAAAGACCACTGGTGAAGTTCACCTGCGTCACCACGTATCGCCAGAAGGCGTATACCGTGGCCGTAAAGTGATCGACAAGGGCGCTGACGAGTAATCACTTGTCTGCTCAAGTCATCGCGATTGACGCAATGGGCGGGGACTTCGGTCCCCGCAGCATTGTTCAGGCCTGCATTGTCAGCCTGTCTGCCACGCCCTCGCTGCACCTGACCCTCGTCGGTCAACCCTCCCTACTTGAAGAACTGATTGCCAGCCATCCGGCGGTGGATCGCGCGCGCCTGACGATTACGCCAGCCAGCGAAACCATCAGCATGGATGAAAAGCCGGCGGTTGCCCTGCGTGGCAAACCCGATTCTTCTATGCGGGTGGCCCTTGAGTTGTTGCGTGATGGCAAGGTGCAAGCCTGTGTCAGTGCCGGCAACACGGGCGCGTTGATGGCCTTGTCGCGGCATGTGCTCAAAACCTTGCCAGGTATTGATCGGCCGGCGATGGCGGCGGCGATCCCTACGCAGAAAGGCTATTGCCAGCTGCTGGACCTGGGCGCCAATGTTGATTGCAGCGCCGAGCACCTGCTGCAGTTCGCCGTAATGGGCTCGGTGGCCGCCGAAGCGCTGGGCGTGGCCCGACCCAGGGTTGCCCTGCTGAATATCGGTACCGAGGACATCAAGGGCAACCAGCAAGTCAAGCTTGCCGCCACCTTGCTACAAAGCGCGCGGGGCTTGAACTACATCGGCTTTGTTGAGGGTGATGGTTTGTACCGTGGTGAAGCTGATGTGGTGGTGTGCGACGGCTTTGTCGGTAATATCCTGCTCAAATCCAGCGAAGGCCTGGCAACCATGATTGCTACGCGTATCGAAGCTTTGTTCAAGCGCAACCTGGCGTCACGTATGGTGGGTGCCTTGGCGCTGCCCCTGATGCGACGCTTGCAGGCTGACCTGGCGCCAGCACGGCACAACGGTGCAAGCTTTCTTGGCTTGCAGGGCATTGTGGTAAAAAGCCATGGCTCGGCCGGTGTGCTGGGCTTTCAAAGTGCAATTGCACGGGCCTTGATCGAGATTCAAGAGAACCTGCCGCAACGCTTGCACGGCCGTCTCGAGGATCTGTTGCCTTAGGCGAATTGGCCCGGGAGTGCTTAAATGTGACCGGCCAGTTCAATTGACCATCCAATCTGTCAGTTTCGTTCGCGCCCACCGTAGGCGCGAGCATTTTTGACGACCAGATCATTAGGGGCTTGTTACATGTCTACATCCCTCGCATTCGTCTTTCCAGGGCAGGGTTCGCAGTCCCTCGGCATGTTGGCCGAGCTGGGCGCGCAATACCCGCTGATCCTGGACACCTTCAAGGAAGCTTCTGACGCCCTGGGTTACGACCTGTGGGCACTGACCCAGCAAGGGCCGGAAGCGCTGCTCAACCAAACCGATAAAACCCAGCCGGCCATCCTGACCGCCTCGATCGCCCTGTGGCGCTTGTGGTTGGCAGAAGGCGGCGCGCGCCCTGCATTCGTCGCGGGGCACAGCCTGGGCGAATACAGCGCCCTGGTGGCCGCGGGCAGCCTGACCTTGGCTGAAGCGGTCAAGCTGGTCGAGCGTCGTGGTCAACTGATGCAAGAAGCCGTTCCGGCCGGGCAGGGCGGCATGGCCGCTATCCTGGGCCTGGACGACGCGGTGGTGATCGAGGCCTGCGCCGAAGCGGCGCAAGGCGAAGTGGTCAGCGCGGTGAACTTCAACTCCCCAGGCCAGGTGGTGATCGCCGGCGCCAAGGCAGCTGTCGAGCGTGCCATCGAGGGTTGCAAGGCCCGTGGCGCCAAGCGTGCCCTGCCATTGCCGGTGAGCGTACCGTCCCACTGTGAGCTGATGCGCCCGGCGGCAGAGCGGTTTGCCGAGTCTATCGCTGCCATCAACTGGCAAGCGCCTCAGATCCCGCTGGTGCAGAACGTCAGTGCGGCCGTGGCCGCCGACCTCGACACCCTCAAGCGCGACCTGTTGGAGCAACTGTACAAGCCAGTGCGCTGGGTTGAATCGGTCCAGACCCTGGCCGCCAACGGTGCCACCGAGCTGGTCGAGTGCGGCCCGGGCAAAGTCCTGGCCGGCTTGAACAAGCGCTGCGCCGACGGTGTGTCGACCGCCAACCTCAATACCCCAGAAGCCTTCGCTGCCGCTCGCGCGGCACTGGCCTGAATCCCGTACTTAGGAGAAGCCTGCATGAGTCTGCAAGGTAAAGTTGCACTGGTTACCGGCGCAAGCCGTGGCATTGGCCAAGCGATCGCCCTGGAGCTGGGCCGTCAGGGCGCCGTTGTGATTGGCACCGCCACCTCTGCCTCGGGCGCCGAGCGTATCGCCGCGACCTTGAAGGAAAACGGCGTGCAGGGCACCGGCCTGGAACTGAATGTAACCAGCGATGAGTCCGTAGCTGCCGTATTGGCCGAGATCACTGCACAGTTCGGCGCGCCGGCAATTCTGGTGAACAACGCCGGGATCACCCGTGACAACCTGATGATGCGCATGAAAGACGACGAGTGGTACGACGTGGTCGATACCAACCTGAACAGTCTGTTTCGCCTGTCCAAGGGCGTTTTGCGCGGCATGACCAAGGCGCGTTGGGGCCGAATTATCAATATTGGCTCCGTAGTGGGTGCCATGGGCAACGCAGGCCAAGTAAACTATGCCTCTGCCAAGGCCGGCCTGGAAGGTTTCAGCCGCGCATTGGCGCGTGAAGTCGGCTCGCGGTCGATTACGGTCAACTCGGTGGCCCCTGGGTTCATCGACACCGATATGACCCGCGAATTGCCGGAAGCACAGCGCGAAGCCTTGCTGACGCAGATTCCGCTGGGCCGTCTGGGCCAGGCCCAAGAGATCGCGAATGTGGTCACTTTCCTGGCATCCGACGGTGCGGCATACGTGACTGGGGCTACAATCCCGGTGAACGGCGGGATGTACATGAGTTAAATTGTGACGGATCGCTTCAAAAAAATGTCATACGAGCTGTCTAAAATCCGTTATAAAGCTGCAACTTAATTTATAGGCAGGTGGCCGACCGGGTACAGGGTGAAGCTTTCAGTTGAAAAGCTGAAATGGCTTTCTATACACTTACCCACTGGCCAGCTGCCTGAATTTGTCCATTAGGAGTTAAACAAGGTATGAGCACCATCGAAGAGCGCGTCAAGAAAATCGTCGCCGAGCAACTGGGCGTTAAGGAAGAAGAAGTGGTCAACACTGCTTCCTTCGTAGAAGACCTGGGTGCCGATTCCCTTGACACCGTTGAGCTGGTGATGGCTCTGGAAGAGGAATTCGAGACCGAAATCCCGGACGAAGAAGCTGAAAAAATCACTACTGTTCAAGCTGCCATCGACTACGTTACTAGCCACCAGGCGTAATAGTTTGTAGTCGTCGCTTGCTGTCAGGGAAAAACCGCACTGCTGTAACGGCGTGCGGTTTTTTCTTTAGCGACGATGAAAAAGTGTCGTCATTAGAAAAAGGAGAGTGCTGTGTCGCGTAGACGCGTCGTAGTCACCGGTATGGGTATGTTGTCGCCACTGGGTACGGATGTGCCGAGCAGTTGGCAGGGCATTCTGGCTGGCCGCAGTGGTATTGGTCTGATCGAACATACGGACCTTTCTGCCTATTCCACCCGTTTTGGCGGCTCGGTAAAGGGCTTCAATGTCGAGGAATATCTCTCGATCAAAGAGTCCCGCAAGCTCGACCTGTTCATTCAGTACGGCCTGGCTGCCGGTTTTCAGGCAGTGCGTAACGCCGGCCTGGAAGTCACCGACGCCAACCGTGACCGCATCGGTGTGGCCATGGGTTCGGGTATTGGCGGTCTGACCAATATCGAAGAAACCAGCCGCACGCTGCATGAGACTGGCCCACGTCGAATTTCACCGTTCTTCGTACCGGGCTCGATCATCAATATGATTTCCGGCTTCCTGTCCATCCATCTGGGGGCACAGGGGCCTAACTACGCGATTTCAACGGCGTGCACCACAGGCACCCACTGCATCGGTATGGCGGCGCGCAACATTGCCTACGACGAAGCCGATGTGATGATCGCCGGCGGCGCCGAAATGGCCGCGTGCGGCCTGGGCATGGGCGGCTTCGGCGCGTCCCGTGCGCTGTCGACCCGCAATGACGAGCCGACCCGTGCCAGCCGTCCGTGGGACAAAGGCCGTGACGGCTTCGTGCTCTCCGACGGTGCCGGTGCGCTGGTGCTTGAAGAGTTGGAGCACGCCAAGGCGCGTGGCGCCACCATCTACGCCGAGCTGATCGGGTTCGGCATGAGCGGTGACGCGTACCACATGACTTCACCGCCGTCCGACGGAGCGGGTGCTGCGCGTTGCATCACCAATGCCCTGCGCGATGCGAAGGTCAACCCCGACCAGGTGCAGTACATCAACGCCCATGGCACTTCGACCCCGACTGGCGACTTGGCGGAAGCCGAGGCCATCAAGTCGGTGTTCGGTGAGCATGCCTACAAGCTGGCGGTCAGCTCCACCAAGTCCATGACCGGCCACCTGTTGGGTGCGGCGGGCGCGGTCGAGGCGATCTTCAGTGTGATGGCCATCAAGGACCAGGTTGCTCCGCCAACTATCAACCTTGATGAGCCGGACGAAGGCTGCGACTTGAACTTCGTGCCGCACGAAGCGCAACCGATGCCAATCGACGTGGTGATCTCCAACTCGTTCGGGTTTGGTGGTACCAACGGCTCCCTGGTGTTCCGCCGGTTCGCCGAGTGATGCACAGCTGGGTCGACGGTCAGCCAGCGGACAGCGTGCCCCTGAAAGATCGCGGCCTGGCCTATGGCGATGGGGTGTTCGAGACCATCGCCGTCAAGGCCGGGCAGCCGTTGCTGCTCGACCGTCACCTGCAACGCCTGGAAGAGGGTTGCAGGCGTTTGGCATTGGTGGTGGATCACGGGTTGATTCGCCACGAAGTGCTGAGCTTCGCCGCCGCCCTTGGCGACGGTATTCTCAAATTGATCCTCACCCGTGGCGACAGCTTGCGCGGTTATGGCATCAACCCTGGCGCCCCGGTGCGCCGTATTTTGCAGGGCAGTGCGCCCGCTGCTTACCCCCTTGCCCACGAAGTCGACGGCGTCCGCCTGTTTGCGTGTGCCACGCGCTTGGCGCAGCAGCCGCTGCTGGCCGGTATCAAGCACCTCAATCGGCTGGAGCAGGTGATCGCGCGTGCCGAATGGCAAGATACCGAACATGCCGAAGGCCTGATGCTGGACATGTCTGGTCGGGTGATCGAAGGCATATTCAGCAACCTTTTCCTGGTACGCAACGGCTTGTTACTAACCGCTGATCTGAGCCGTTGTGGCGTTGCCGGCGTAATGCGCGCCGAAGTGCTGGCCCAGGCACAAGCGCTGGGCGTCCCGGTGGCCGTGGCCGACATCAGTGTTGAGCAGTTGCAACAGGCCGATGAAGTCTTCGTCTGCAACAGCGTATATGGCATTTGGCCGGTGCGTGGTTGCGCTGCGATGAGCTGGCCGGTTGGGCCGCTCACCCGTAAACTGCAAGGCATTGTTCGCGCGCTATTGGATATTTGAGTTGATACGAAAACTGGTGTTACTGCTGCAGATCAGCCTGGTCTCGGCGGCTTTGCTCGTGGGCTTTTCGGCCTGGAAACTCGACTCTGCCCTCAAGCAGCCCCTGAAGCTGCCTCAGGAGCAGTTGCTCGACGTACCTGCTGGCGCTACGCCGACGGGCACCTTCAACCGTCTGGAAGCCGACGGCGTGCTCGACGATGCATTCTGGTTGCGTCTGTACTGGCGCTTCAACCTCGAAGGCCAGCCATTGCACAGCGGCGAGTACCGCATGAGCCCGGGCCTTACCGCCGAGGGTTTGATCGGCCTGTGGCAGCGCGGCGAAGTGGTGCAGTACAGCCTGACCTTGGTGGAGGGCTGGAATTTCCGTCAGGTGCGCACCGCCCTGGCCAAGCATGAAAAGATCGTGCAGACCCTCGCGGGCCTGACTGACAGCGAAGTGATGGATAAGCTCGGCCACCCAGGTGTGTTTCCTGAAGGGCGGTTCTTCCCCGACACCTACCGTTTTGTCCGCGGCATGACCGATGTCGAATTCCTGAAAAAAGCCTACAACCGCCTGGACGATGTACTCGCCCAGGAGTGGAGCAAGCGTGCTGCCGACGCGCCCTATACCGACCCTTACCAAGCGCTGATCATGGCGTCGCTGGTAGAAAAGGAGACCGGTGTGCCCCAGGAGCGCGGGCAGATTGCCGGTGTGTTTGTGCGTCGCCTGAAGATCGGTATGCTGCTGCAGACCGACCCCACCGTGATCTACGGCCTGGGTGAGCGCTACAACGGTAAATTGACCCGTGCCCATCTCAAGGAAGCCAACCCCTACAACACCTATATGGTCGCCGGCCTGCCGCCCACGCCCATCGCAATGGTCGGTCGCGAGGCGATCCATGCAGCGCTGAACCCGGTACCGGGCAGCAGCCTGTATTTCGTCGCCCGTGGTGATGGCAGCCATATATTCTCGGATGACCTGGATGCGCATAATGCCGCCGTGCGTGAGTTCCAGCTCAAGCGCCGTGCCGATTACCGTTCCAGTCCGACGCCTGTGGTGAAACCGCTGGAAGATTCGGCACCTGCCAGTGATGCACCCACCCCCGACGCACCGATCGAGCCCGCGCCGGACACTACCGCGCCGCAAAGCCCGCAATGACTCTGACTAAGGACTGCCTGTGACTGGCTTGTTTATTACCCTGGAAGGCCCGGAAGGTGCCGGCAAAAGCACTAACCGTGACTACTTGGCCGAGCGCCTGCGTGCGCAGGGCATCGAGGTGGTGCTGACCCGTGAGCCGGGCGGTACGCCTTTGGCTGAGCGCATCCGTGAAGTCCTGCTGGCCCCGGGTGACGAGCCGATGAACCCGGACACCGAGTTGCTCCTGGTGTTTGCTGCCCGTGCCCAGCACCTGGCCGAAGTGATTCGCCCGGCCCTGGCGCGGGGTGCGGTGGTGATCTGCGACCGGTTTACCGACTCCACCTACGCCTACCAGGGTGGCGGGCGGGGTTTGTCCCTGGAGCGCATCGCCACCCTGGAAACCTTCGTGCAAGGCGATCTGCGCCCCGACCTGACCCTGTTGTTCGACCTGCCGGTGGAAGTGGGCATGGCCCGCGCCAGTGCGCGAGGTCGTCTGGATCGTTTCGAGTTGGAAGGCCAAGCCTTCTTTGATGCAGTGCGCAGCGCTTTCCTGCAGCGCGCCAAGGCTGAGCCCACACGTTATTACCTATTGGACGCCGCCCAGCCGCTGAGTCAGGTGCAACAGGCTATCGACGCGCTGCTGCCCACTCTGTTGGAGCGTAGCCGTGGCTGAGTCCTACCCGTGGCAGGACGGCCTCTGGCAGCAACTGGCAGGGCGCGCCCAGCACGCCCACGCCTATCTGCTGCATGGGCCGGTGGGCATCGGTAAACGCCACCTCGCCGAACGCCTGATGGGCAGCCTGTTGTGCCAACGCCCAGTCAACTTGGAGGCGTGTGGCGAGTGCAAGTCCTGCCTGTTGCTCAAGGCTGGCAGTCACCCGGACAATTATGTGCTGGAACCCGAGGAAGCGGACAAGGCCATCAAGGTCGACCAGGTGCGCGACCTGGTGAGCTTCGTGGTGCAGACTGCGCAAATGGGCGGGCGCAAAGTGGTGCTGATCGAGCCGGTCGAGGCGATGAACATCAACGCGGCCAACGCCTTGCTCAAAAGCCTTGAAGAGCCGTCCGGCGATACCGTGCTGTTGCTGGTGAGCCACCAGTCCAGCCGCTTGTTGCCGACCATTCGCAGCCGTTGCGTGCAGCAGGCTTGCCCGTTGCCCAGCGAGGACATGAGCCTGCAATGGCTGGCGCAGGCGTTGCCGGAATGCAGCGCAGAAGAACGAGGCGAGTTGCTGACCCTGGCGGCCGGTTCGCCTTTGGCGGCAGTGAAGCTGCAGGCTCAGGGCGTGCGCGAACAGCGTGCACTGGTCGTGGATGGCGTGAAGAAACTGCTCAAGCAGGAATTGTCCGCCACGCAACTGGCCGAAAGCGCCTGGAAGGACATTCCGCTATTGCTGCTGTTCGACTGGTTTTGCGACTGGTCCAGCCTGATCCTGCGCTACCAGCTTACCCAGGATGAGCAAGGCCTGGGCCCGGCGGATATGCGCAAGGTCGTGCAATACCTGGCGCAAAAAAGTGCCCAGGACAAAGTGCTGAACATCCAGGACTGGATCCTCGCCCAGCGCCAGAAAGTCCTCGGCAAGGCCAACCTCAACCGCGTGCTGTTGCTCGAGGCATTGTTGGTGCAGTGGGTCGGCCTGCTCGGGCGCCGTTAAATTCCGTGGCTGACGGGTGTATCGTTGGCCCTACCTCTTTTGTGACTTAAGCTCAGATTCCTATGCTCGTAGATTCTCATTGCCACCTTGATCGCCTCGACCTTGCCCAGCACGGTGGCTCCCTCGACGCCGCCCTTGAAGCTGCCCGCCAGCGTGGGGTAGGGCACTTCCTGTGCATTGGCGTCAGCGCCGACAACGCCGCCGACGTCAAAGCCCTGGCTGATCGCTATGCCGACGTAGACTGCTCGGTGGGTATTCACCCGTTGGACCTCAAGCCTGGCGAAGCGCCGGCTCTGGACTGGCTACTGGGCGAACTCAACCACCCGCGGGTGGTGGCCATTGGCGAAACCGGCCTGGACTATCACTACGAGCCTGAAGCTGCCGAGTTGCAGCAGGCCTCGTTCCGCTTGCACCTGCAAGCCGCCCAGCAGACGGGCAAGCCGGTGATCGTCCACACCCGAGGTGCCCGTGCCGATACCCTGGCCTTGCTACGTGAAGCCGCGTTGCCGCAGGCTGGCGTGTTGCATTGCTTTACCGAAGACTGGGACATGGCAAAGGCGGCCCTGGACCTGGGGTTCTATATTTCCCTGTCGGGTATCGTCACCTTCCGCAATGCCGACGCGCTGCGCGATGTGGCCCGCCAGGTGCCTGCAGACCGCCTGCTGGTGGAAACCGACTCGCCGTACCTGGCGCCCATCCCCCATCGCGGCAAACCGAACTTGCCCGAATATGTACGTGATGTGGCTGATTACCTGGCGATGCTGCGCGGCGAGTCGTACGAACGCTTTGCCGAGCAGACTACCGAGAACTTCAAGCGCCTGTTCCCGCTGGCCCACCTAGCCGGTTAGAGCGGCCGAATTCCAGGCAAAAAAAACCCGGGTTCTGGGGGGTGAATCCGGGCTAAGACCATTAGGAGTAAAACAAGGGCACGCAGTCCGTCGGTACCCAGGTCGACGCGTCACTTGGGGGAGATGTCGCGCCGACAGTTGAAGTATTGACCACTATCCTATTCAGTCCAGTCGTGATTGATCGTTTTTTAAACAGATTTGGAATACGCGGCCTTCGCTTGAGTTCTCATTGCGCTGATGGGCAGGTTCAGGTGTTGCGTATTATTTCTGACTGATAACGGCGAAATCGTTGGCGCATTGAAAGTTATGTGCCTGGCGGGTTCACATAGACATTGCCCAACGACCGTTCAGTCGGGATAATCCCTCGCACCGGGTAAATCGTATCGCCACGTATCCATGGCCCTGCGCAACCCTCCCTATTTCCGACCTTTGCAGACTCTTCCTCATGCACAAAGAACCCCGTAAGGTCCGTGAATTTCGCCGCCGTGAGCAGGAAATTCTCGACACCGCGCTCAAGCTGTTCCTCGAACAAGGTGAAGACAGCGTCACCGTCGAGATGATTGCGGATGCCGTGGGTATCGGCAAAGGCACGATCTACAAACACTTCAAATCCAAGGCCGAAATCTACCTGCGCCTGATGCTCGACTACGAGCGTGATTTGAACGAGTTGCTGCACTCGGCGGATGTCGACAAAGACAAGGAAGCCCTGTCCCGCGCTTACTTCGAGTTCCGCATGCGTGACCCGCAGCGTTACCGCCTGTTCGATCGCCTGGAAGAGAAGGTGGTCAAAGGTCACCAGGTGCCGGAGATGGTCGAGGAGCTGCACAAGATCCGGGCCTCGAACTTCGAACGCCTGACCCTGCTGATCAAGGGGCGTATCAGCGAAGGCAAGCTTGAAGACGTGCCACCGTATTTCCACTACTGCGCCGCCTGGGCCTTGGTGCATGGCGCTGTGGCGCTGTACCACTCGCCGTTCTGGAGCAATGTGCTGGAAGACCAGGAAGGTTTCTTCCAGTTCCTGATGGACATTGGCGTGCGCATGGGCAACAAGCGCAAGCACAGTCCTGAACTGCCGGGCGCCGAGAAGAGCGGCGAAACCCCTGCCACCTAAGTCATTCGCCACAGTGATGGCGCAATGATTTACTGCCAGGCGCAGTAACCCAGGAATATACTCAGGCAAGGACCTTGCTAAAAGCTGAGTTATGAGTCAGCTTTTAGCGCGCCCGAATTATCCTCTGCCGGAGTGATCCATGATCGTTGATCGTCAAGGCAGGCGTTTTCGCAATTTGCGGATCAGCCTGACTTCAGCCTGCAATTATGCGTGTACCTATTGCGTGCCTGACGGCAAGCGGCTGGTGGCTGCCCAGGATGAACTGTCGGCCGAGGCCATGGCCCGAGGCGTGGCTTACCTGATAGAAGCGGCGGGTATCGAGCGCTTGCGCATTACCGGCGGTGAGCCGTTGGTCAGCCCCAAGTTAGAAGCCTTCATGGGGGCGGTAGGGCAGATGGGCCTGAGCGACATCAGTCTGACCACCAATGGCCAACTGCTGGCGCGTAAACTGCCGTTGCTGGTGGCCGCTGGTATACGACGCATCAATGTCTCCCTCGACACGCTGGATGCCGACGCTTTCCGTAGCATCGCCCGTGGCGGCGACCTGGCCACCGTGCTCGATGGCATGGACCAGGCCAGTGCTGCCGGGATCAAGATCAAAGTCAATATGGTGCCGTTGCGCGGCCAGAACCTGGACCAGGTGATGCCGCTGCTCGATTACTGCCTGGCGCGAGGCTACGAGCTGCGCTTTATCGAACTGATGCGCATGGGACACCTGGCCAAAGACTCCAACGCGTTCCTGCAACAGTTTGTCAGCTTGCAACAGCTGCTCAGCTTGATCGGCGAGCAACACGAATACCTGCAAGCCAATGCACCCGTCGATGCGACGGCGGTACGCTACGAAGTGCCAGGCAAGGGCTTCTTCGGTGTGATCGCCAACGAGAGCGTACCTTTCTGCCGCACCTGTTCGCGGTTGCGGTTGTCCTCTACTGGTTGGCTGCATGGCTGCCTGTCGTCCAGCAATCGCCATTATGTCGGTGACTTGCTCGATCAGCCGCGCCATCAAGCGTTGCCAGCGTTGCAGGGCTTGTTGATGAAAGCCTTGGCCGACAAGCAGGAAGTGGCGTTCTCCGGCGGTGCCACGATCATGAAGATCATTGGTGGCTAAGGTAGATATTGCGGGTTCACACATTTGATTTGTAGCGCAGCTGACTGGCGCGGATTCTGCATCCCACGCCCCATTCGCCGGTTTCCTGTCACCGGCCTCTGGAGGATTAGGATGCGTAGTCTGGTTTTGCTGCTGGCGTCATTGGCCCTGGGTGGTTGCATGACCGTCAGTGATATGGCCGAAGGCACCCGCTATCAGATGAGCGATGCCGGACTGCTCGATCACAGCGATACGCGCCGTACTGCCTCGGTGCGCATACAGCCGGACTCCTTTGTGTTTATCGCCCAAGGCGCCTTCGTGCCGCCGGGCAGCGCCTACCCGCGGCCCAATGTGGTGGCCGAGGAAGCCTTCAATGGCTTCGTCGAATATTTCCCCATGGTGCGTCGCGCCCGCCAGCCGGAAGGTCTTGAACAGGCCATGACCGAAGCCCGTGCCGCCGGTGCTCATTACCTGCTGTATTGCCGCTTTGCGGCAGCCGATGACCGTATCGGCAACGCCGACGAGTGGACCGACCAACAAGCCCTGGACCGTCTTGGCTTGGACACCGGGGTGATCCAAGTCATGTTGATCGAGACCAGCACCCAGTATTTGATTGATACTGCACGTATTCGCAGTCGTGGCGGTTTACTGACGTTCCACGACACATCGCCACAAGATTTGATCGCCCGCCCCCTCGCGCAATACGCCCGCGGTTTGCTGGGTATGAGTGATCAGTAAGACAGAGGAGCCCGCCATGACCGATTCCGCCAAGGCCAATGATTTATTGGCCCAACTGCCCAAGGGCAAGGGGCCGGCACCGGTGCATCTGTGGAACCCGGATTTCTGCGGCAATATCGACATGCGCATCGCCCGCGATGGCACCTGGTTCTACCAGGGCACACCCATCGGGCGAAAGCCGATGGTCAAGCTGTTCTCCAACATCATCCGCCGCGATGGCGATGATTATTTCCTGGTGACGCCCGTGGAGAAGGTCGGCATCCGTGTGGATGATGCGCCGTTTGTCGCAGTGACCCTGGATGTGCAAGGGCAGGGCGAAAGCCAGGTATTGCGCTTTACCACCAACGTCGACGAACAGCTCGAGGCAGGCCTCGAACACCCGCTGCGGGTGGTGACCGACCCCATCACCCAGGAACCCGCCCCCTATGTGCGCGTTCGCACCAACCTCGAAGCCCTCGTGCATCGCAACGTTTTTTACCAGTTGGTGGAGCTGGCGGTGAGCCGTCCGATCAACGGTCAGAACTGGCTTGGTGTCTGGAGCGGCGGGGAGTTTTTCCCCATCGGCCTGGAGCCCTGAGGCGGTTTTTGTCTTCAGCCTGAAATAATCCTCTTGCGGTAAACGTGCGCTTTCGGTTATCAATTTGTACATGATTAGACATGTTCGATTTGATAAGAAAAAACGCGTCGTCGATGAGCTCATCCGCCGTATCGAAGGTGGCGTCATGGCCGACGGTTTCCTATTGCCGGGCGAGCACCAACTGGCCGAGGAGTTTGCGGTCAGCCGGGGCACGCTGCGCGAGGCGCTGGCCGAGCTCAAGCGTCGCAACTACATCGCCACCCAAAGCGGCGTCGGTTCGATTGTCACCTTTGACGGCATGGTGTTGGACCAACGCAGCGGTTGGGCCCAGGCCCTGGCCGATACGGGCGCCCAAGTAAGCACCGATACCCTGCGTTTCGAGACCGTGACGCGCCCAGATTTGTTCAGCCGTTTCGGCACCGACCAGTTCATTACCCTCGACCGCCTCCGGCGCACGGCTGACGGTATAGCGGTGTCGCTGGAACGCTCGTTGATGCCGGCCGTTGGCGACCTGGAAAACCTGCCGCACATTGGGCTGATCGATAATTCCCTGACCATCACCCTGGCCGCCTACGGTTACGTCGGGGCCGACGGCGACCAGTGGATCGGTGCCGAACCCCTGAGTGATGAAGACGCCGAATTACTCGGGCGCCCCAGCGGTACGGTATTTCTCAAGGCGTCGCGCACCACCTATGATCGTCGCGAGCGTTTCATGGAGCATGTCGAAAGCCTGCTTGACCCGCTGCACTTTCGCCTGCATCTGCAGTTTGGAGCGTCGAAATGAGCCGAGAAAATCGCGCACTTGGCGCCTTTTATGGCCTGGCCCTGGGCGATGCCTTGGGCATGCCCACCCAATCCTTGAGCCGCGAACAGGTTCAACAGCGCTTCGGTGCTATCACCGCCTTGGAAGACGCCGACGCGGACCAGCCCATTGCGCCCAACATGCCTGCCGGTTCCATCACCGATGACACCGAACAAGCCATCCTGGTTGCCGAGTTACTGGTGCAAGGCCAGGGCCAGATCGAGCCCGCCGTGCTTGCCCAGCGCCTGATCGACTGGGAAGCGGGGATGCGCGCCAAGGGTTCCCAGGACTTGCTCGGGCCGTCCACCAAGCGCGCGATCGACATGATCCTCGCCGGCCATACCCCGGAAGAATCCGGGCGCTACGGCACTACCAATGGCGCGGCCATGCGCATCACCCCGGTGGGCATCGCCGCCGATGTTGGCGACCCGGGGCGGTTTGTCCAGGCGGTGATCCAGGCGTGCCAGGTCACGCATAACACCAGCCTGGGTATTTCCAGCGCCGCGGCCGTGGCGGCGGTGGTCTCGGCAGGCATCAATGGCGTGGACCTGGGGGAAGCCCTGAATATCGGCACCCAGATTGCCCGACAGGCCGAAAGCCATGGTCACTGGATCGCGGGCGGACGCATTTCTACCCGCATCAGTTGGGCTCGCACCTTGAGCGTCGGCAGCGGCGACAAAGCGTTGTTTGCCGACCTGCTTTACGAGTTGATCGGTACTTCGGTGGCTTCCCAGGAATCGGTGGTGGTCTCGTTTGCCTTGGCCCAGCAAGTGGCGTCAGGTGATATGAATGCCTTCGAAGCCCTGTGCCTGGCGGCCAGCCTGGGCGGCGACACCGACACCATTGCCGCGATCCTCGGCGCCATGCTGGGGGCGTGCCTGGGCATGCAGTGCTGGCCTGAGGCGTTGGTTGAACAGGTCAAGCAAGTCAATGGATTGGATGTGCAACCCTTGGTCCAAGGGTTGTTGGCCTTGCGATAAACACAAATCTGATGTGGGAGCTGGCTTGCCTGCGATAGCGGTTTTCCAGTGGCCGCTGGGCGGGTTGCCCCACCGCAATCGCAGGCAAGCCAGCTCCCACATTCAAAAGCGTTGAGTCAGGAAGACTGGATAAAGATTCGACTCGCTGCCACAACCACAACAATACAGGCACCAGGAGCACCCTTTCATGAGCAGTCCCTCTTCCGGCCAAAGCGCCGGGCAACTGGAAACACGCGGCATCGAGCCGGTCCCGGAAGGTGAGTGCAACGGCCATCCGCTGCAACTGTTCTGGGTGTGGTTCGCGGCCAATATCAGCATCCTCGGTTTGCCCCTTGGTGCAACGCTGGTGGCGTTTCGTGGCTTGGCCATCTGGCAGGCGATCATCGTCGCGATTCTTGGCGCCGCTGGCTCCTTTGCCGTGGTTGGCATTATCTCCATTGCCGGTCGCCGTGGTCGCGCGCCCAGCCTGACCTTGTCCCGCGCCATCTTCGGCGTGCGCGGCAATATCGGCCCGACCTTGGTGTCGCTGATGTCGCGCCTGGGTTGGGAAACCGTCAACACCACCACCGCAGCCTTCGTGTTGTTGTCGTTGAGCTCTATCCTGTTCGGCTCGGCAGTGGAGGCCAAGAGCGCGCCGCTGCTCACCCTGATCTTCATTGCCATCTTCGTGCTGCTGACCCTGGCCGTATCGGGCCTCGGCCACGCCACGTTGTTGGTGATCCAGAAGTGGGCGACCTACGTATTCGGCGGCCTGAACATTCTGGTGGGCGGCTTTCTGTGCGCCACCATCGACTGGAGTGCGGTGTTCAACGCCACCCCGGCGCCGTTGAGCGCGATGATCATTGGCGTAGGCACCATGGCCGCCGGCACCGGCATTGGTTGGGCCAACGCCGGTGCCGATATGTCGCGCTACCAGCACCGCAGCGTCAAGGCTGTACGCCTGGTGGCCAGCGCCGCTTTTGGCGCGGGTATTCCGCTGGTGTTGCTGATTACCCTGGGCGGCCTGCTGTCGGTGGGTAACAACGACCTGGCGTCGGCCACCGATCCGATCATCGCAATCCGCGACATGCTGCCGACCTGGATGGCGGTGCCTTACCTGATCACCGCGTTCGGCGGGCTGTTGCTGTCAAACAACCTGTCGGTGTATTCGGCCGGCCTCACTACCTTGACCTTGGGCTTGAAGGTCAAACGCGTGCACGCGGTGATTGTCGATATCGTCGCGATCTTTGCTGGCTCCATCTATTTCATGCTGATCGCCGACAGCTTCTATGGCCCGTTCATCACCTTCATTTCGCTGCTGGCGGTGCCGATTACGGCGTGGGTCGGGATCTTCGTGGTCGACTTGATTCACCGTCATTACTACAGCCCCACCGACCTGCTGGACGTCAGCCCCAGCAGTGCCTACTGGTATCGCGGCGGTGTGGAGTGGCGTGCATTTGGCGCCTGGGCCGTGGCCATTGTGCTGGGGTTCAGCTTCACCACCATCGGCACCACCGCCGAAAACATCTGGTTTGCCGGGCCGTTGTCCGACTCCTGGCTGGGCCATAACGGCCTGGGCTGGATCGTGACCTTCCTGGTAGCCGGCGGACTATATGCAGTACTGGGCGGCGCGGCTGACCGTCGTCCTGCTTTAGCAGAGAGCGCCAATGTCTAGATTGCTGCATACCGGCCAGGTCATTGTCGACCTGGTCATGGGCCTCGACACCCTGCCGGCAAGCGGCGGTGACGTGCTGGCCAACTCCGCCAGTTTCCAGGTCGGTGGCGGTTTCAACGTAATGGCTGCGGCGCGGCGCAATGGGTTGCCGGTGGTTTACCTGGGTCGCCATGGCGATGGGCGCTTTGGCGAGCTGGCGCGCGCCGCGATGCAGGCCGAAGGTATTGAAATGACCTTGGCGGCCAGCGCTGGCAAAGATACCGGGTTGTGCGTGTCGCTGACTGAAGCGAGCACCGAACGCACCTTCATTTCCCATCTCGGCGCCGAGGGTGAGCTGAGCGCCGACGACTTGGCTCAGATCGTCCCGCGTGTTGATGATTACGTGTACGTCAGTGGCTACAGCTTGCTGCTTGAAGGTAAGGCACAGCCGTTGCTTGACTGGCTGCTGGCGCTGCCGCGAGAGATCGTGGTGGTGTTCGACCCAGGCCCGCTGGTCAAGGCGCCGGACTCGGCGTTGATGCGCGCGTTGTTGCCGCGTATCGACATCTGGACCAGCAATGGCCCTGAAGCCCTCGCGTTTACCGGGGCGGCGGATATGAGTCAGGCGCTGCCCATGCTGAGTCAGCACGTGCAGGCACTGCTGGTTGTGCGTGATGGGCCAAATGGTTGCTGGGTAGGGCGTGGGGCACAGACTGAGCATGTACCTGGCTTCAAGGTTAAGGCGGTGGACAGCAATGGTGCGGGGGATGCGCATGCAGGGGTATTTATTGCCGGGTTGGCGAAGGGCTTGAAACCGGTTGAGGCGGCGCGTCGAGCGAACGCAGCGGCGGCATTGGCGGTAACCCGCTGGGGACCGGCTACTTCGCCTGGCGTCACCGAAGTCGACGCATTGCTGGCTGAATAAATACGCACAACCCTGTGGGAGCGAGCAAGCCCACTCCCACAAGGGGTTCTGCGTTTAACCTGCTTTTTTCAGGGCTTGGATCAACTCATCTTTGCGCATGGTCGAGCGTCCCGGAATATTCTTTTCCCGCGCCTCTTTCATCAAGCTTTCCTTGGTTTGCGTACTCAGCGAAGCACGGCTGCTGCGTGGGTGGCCTTCACGGCTGGCAGCGGCACGCTTGGCCGATTCCTGCCGGTCCTGGGCCTTCTTGGCCGGCGCCTTGCCTCGACCTGATCCGCCGGCTCTTTCACCACCGCCAGACTGTTTGTTCACGGTGGCCCAGGCGCGGGCTTCGGCCTCGTCCTTGGGCAGTCCCTTGTGCTCATAACTGTCTTCGATATGAGCGGCCTTGCGTTTCTGTTCGTCGGTGTATTTGGCTTTGCTTCCACGAGGCATCGCTAAAACTCCTTCTGGCCCCGGTCGCGGGGCCAGGCCAGAAATGGATTACTCAGTGCTTTGAGCGTCGAGCTTGCGCGCCTCATCCACACCCGAAGCGGTGAGCTTGATCGGCAGGTTCAACGCGTATTCGCCGGCGTCGTCGGTGGTCACATGCCCATCCTTGATCAGCCCGCGGTCCTGCAGGAACGCCAAGACACTGGCGACCTCTTTTTCACCGCGGTAATTGTCCAGCACCTCCTTGCCCAAGCCTTGCGGGTGGGCGTGCAGCAGGCGGGTGAGGACTTCTTTTTCAAGGTTTCTATCGACGTTCATGCGTACCTCTTCACTGGGAAATGGTCGGGCGTTGGTCGTACCAAGGGGGCATCAAGGCGCTGGTTGTTTCTGCGCGCCGGGGATGTTCGAGTCGTCGCCCTTGTTGATCTTCGGCTCATTGTTGCTCGTGCCAGGGCCCATCTTGCCGTTGCCCACGGCCGCCGGTGCCTGGCGCTGGGTGTCGTTGCCTTTGGTGCGCGGGTCAGCGCTGTTGTCGATGATCGCGCCGCCGTTGGTGTCCATGCCGGTGCCCATGGATTTTTGCGATTCGGTAGTGGCGTCCGGCGTTGGATCGGTGGGGCCCGTGGTCGAGCTAGCCGCGAAGGCGCTCAAGGACGCGGCAGACAACAGGCCGGTGAGGGCGAGGGCAGCAAATTTGGAATGTTTCATCAGGGTGTCTCCATATAATTAATGTCCTTACCCTGTATTGGTCTGCCCGCGATTGCTGATCGTGCCGGGATGGCGACGAACGGTATCAGCTCACCTGTATCACTTTGTGTGCCGATACCCGACGCGCTATCAAGCGCGCCACCGTGATCGCCCAATTGAGTGCGGCGATCACCAGTACGCTCAGCATCATTGTCGCAAGGCCGAAGTCGACGATGATCTTGCCTGCGAGCCAGGGAAACCCGAAGACGCCGATAAAGTACGCCAGGCTGAACAGCAACAACGCCTGAGAAGTGTTGCCGCTGGGCGCTTCGTTGGCCACCAGGCCGTTGATCACCGAATACGTCAGGCCATACCCGATCCCTAGCGTGGCGGCGGCGAGCACATAACTGAGGTTGCCGCTGACACCAAACGCGAACAGCGCGATCGCGCCGAACATTACCCCGGATAACACGCAGGCAGCCTGGTACGCATCGCGCTTGACCACGAAACCGGCGATCAGCAGGCGGCTGGTAATAGCCGCTGTCAGGAAACCCGCGAAGAACAGTGAATAGTCCAGCTTATGGGCCACGGCATAGCTGGTCTGGAACGAAGACAGCCCCCCGAATACGCAGCCGCCCAGTCCGACCATCAGGATGGCGAACGCCGCCTTGGAAGACAGGACGCGGCGGCTTGCGCGCCAGGAAATCCTGGCGGTTGGCACATTCGCGTGCTGTCGCAACCGAGAGCCCATGCGCCAGAACATCACCACCCCGGCGAGGCTGGCGAGCCCAGCGATATAGAACGCGGTTGTCAGGGGCAGGTCCAGCGCAGTGGCGGCGCGTCCCAGCAAAGGGCCGGAACCTATGCCGCTCAACATACTGCCCGAGAGCAAGGCGAAATATTTGGCCCGCTGGCGCGGTTCCACCAGCAGCGTCACGATGATCGGGCCCAGGGTATAAAACACGCCCCAGCCCAAACCAAGAGACAATCCAAACAGCATCAAGCCTTGGCCAAACCCTGGCGTCAGGGCAAACCCCAGGCAGGCCACCACCAACAATACGCCGGTGCTTGCAATGGCCCGCGCCGCGCCCAGCGCGTCAGCCAGATGCCCGGAAAGCACGACCGCTACAAAGGTGCTGAGCATCGCCGTGGCAATGACACTGCCCGCGTCGTGTTCATTACCGCCACGGGCATGGATCAGCAGTGACAACAAAAAGGTCGAGCCGTAAGACAGCGACAACAGAAAACTGGCGAGGCAGAACAGCGCGAATGTCTTCGTGCCCACGGGTGGCGTAGCGTGCATGAGCAGGTCTCTGATCGTTGGATTTATGCTCATTGTTTACCATGGGCGTGCGCAGGCTTTGTTCTGTGGTTGCTGATGCTTGCATCACCCCGCGCCGGAGTGAAACGCGCTCGTCGGCATCAATTGCACTGCAAACGGCCATCAAACCGTCTTAGTATGTGGCCTTTGAATTTGCCCAAGGCTCGCCCATGACCATCGAGATTCGCCCCGCCGTGCCCAGCGATGCTGCGCAGATCCTGACCTTTATCACTGAACTTGCCGAGTACGAGAAAGCTCGGCATGAAGTGATCGCCAGCGTGGTGGACATCGAGCGCAGCCTCTTCAGCGAAGGCGCCACGGCCCATGGCCTGATCTGCTTGCGCGACGGCTTGCCGATTGGCTTTGCGGTGTTCTTTTTCAGTTACTCGACGTGGCTGGGCAGTAACTGCCTGTACCTCGAAGACCTGTACATCAACCCGGAGCAACGCGGCGGCGGGGCGGGCAAGAAGTTGTTGCGCCACTTGGCCAAGATCGCCTTTGACAATGGTTGCGGACGCTTTGAATGGAGCGTGCTGGACTGGAACGAGCCCGCGATCGCTTTCTACAAATCCATCGGCGCCCAGCCGCAGGAAGAATGGGTGCGTTATCGCATGGAAGGCGATGCCCTGCGCGACTTCGCCCTGGGCTGAAACCTCTTTCGTATAGTCACTAAAGATCGAATGTGGGAGCGGGCTTGCTCGCGAATGCGGTGTATCAGTCAGCACATGCTTTAACTGACAGACCGCCTTCGCGAGCAAGCCCGCTCCCACATTTTTTCAAGCGACGCCCATTATATGGGACGATAATTTATATATTGAGATATTTCAGGCGATGGGTTTATAGTCGCCAGCATCAGCACTCACTACAAAAAATAAAAAGGTGAAGCGATGCAGGCGCAACCGTTGTCCCTACCCGCCGTGCCCGAGCCGACTTACGGCGAGCGGCTGAAGAACAAGGTGGTGATCGTCACTGGCGCCGCCCAAGGCATTGGCGAAGCCATCGTTGCCTGTTTCCAGGCCCAGCAGGCGCGGTTGATCATTGCCGATATCCAGGGCGACAAAGTCGAGAAGATCGCCGCTCATTGGCGCGAACACGGTGCGCAGGTTTACGCCCACGCGGTTGATATCACTTCCAAGGATCAGTGGCAGGCATTGGTCAACCTGGCCATCGAGCGCTTTGGCCGTGTGGATGTGCTGGTCAACTGTGCCGGCGTCAACGTGTTCCGTGACCCGCTGGAGATGAGCGACGAGGACTGGCGCCGCTGTTTCGCCATCGACCTCGACGGTGCCTGGTACGGCTGCCGCTCGGTGTTGCCGCACATGATCGAGCAAGGTATCGGCAACATCATCAATATCGCGTCCACCCATTCCAGCCACATCATTCCCGGTTGCTTTCCTTACCCTGTCGCCAAGCACGGCCTGCTCGGCCTCACCCGTGCCCTGGGTATCGAGTACGCGCCCAAAGGCATCCGCGTGAATGCCATCGCCCCCGGCTATATCGAAACCCAGCTCAACGTCGACTACTGGAACGGTTTCCCTGACCCCCACGCCGAACGCCAGCGTGCGTTCGACCTGCACCCGCCCAAACGCATTGGCCAGCCCATCGAAGTGGCCATGACAGCACTGTTTCTGGCGACCGACGAGGCGCCCTTTATCAACGCCACTTGCCTGATGATCGATGGCGGGCGGTCTGTGATGTACCACGACTAAAGCGTTTTTCAATAACAAGAAGGAGGTGGTCCATGTTCAAGCAAACACTCGGTGCCGTGGCACTGGCGATGGCGTTCTGCGGCTGGGTATCGGCTGAAGAAGTGAAGATCGGTTTTCTGGTCAAGCAGGCCGAGGAACCCTGGTTTCAAACGGAGTGGGCATTCGCGGAAAAAGCCGGCAAGGAGCATGGTTTCACCGTGATCAAGATCGCCGTGCCCGATGGCGAAAAGACCTTGTCGGCCATCGACAGCCTGGCCGCCAACGGCGCCAAAGGCTTCGTGATCTGCCCGCCGGACGTGTCCCTGGGCCCGGCCATTGTCGCCAAAGCGAAGGCCAACGGCTTGAAAGTGATGGCCGTGGATGACCGCTTTGTCGATGCCAAAGGCAACTTCATGGAAGACGTGCCGTACCTGGGCATGGCCGCGTTTGAGGTGGGCCAGAAGCAGGGCGCCGCCATGGCCGCCGAAGCGAAAAAACGCGGTTGGGA
>NZ_FPJJ01000016.1:2305-19362 GCF_900119375.1 Pseudomonas sp. NFR02 | reverse complement strand
ACCACCTGATCCCATCCCGAACTCAGCAGTGAAACGATGCATCGCCGATGGTAGTGTGGGGTTTCCCCATGTGAGAGTAGGTCATCGTCAAGATTGAATTCCAAAACCCCTGTCTGCTAACGCAGACAGGGGTTTTGTCGTTTAGGGCAGCCATCACAGCGAATCTGCCTTATCCCTACCGCCTGTCGGTTTCCTACGCTAAAAGAAGATGCTTCTCACAAATTTCTAAGATTTGTCGAAGTTTGGCCGAAAGCCTGACGAGCCATGCGTGCACCGAAATAGAGCGACCGCAGAGTCCGCCTATCCCGTTACATGGAATGTTCCACTCGGCACGCTCACCCCCCTTTGGCAAAAGAAGTCGATGAAATGAATCTCAAGTTCAGTCATAAAATTCTGTTGGCCGCGTCAGGCGTCGTGGTTTTAGCCTTCGCGCTATTTACGCTCTACAACGACTACCTGCAGCGCAGTACCATCAGGCAAAACCTGACATCGTCCATCCAGCAATCCGGCGAGCTGACCGCCAGCAGTGTGCAGAACTGGCTCAGTGGTCGCATCCTGGTCCTCGAGAATCTGGCGCAGAACGTTGCCCACCAAGGCAGTGCGGCCGACCTTCCTGGTTTGGTCGATCAGCCAGCATTCACCACCAATTTCCAGTTCACCTATGTAGGTCAAACCAACGGGGTATTCACCCAGCGCCCTGACGCGAAGATGCCTGACGACTATGACCCTCGTCAGCGCCCTTGGTACAAGCAAGCAGTAGTGGCGGACAAAACCATGCTTACTCCGCCTTATATGGCGGCTGTGGGCGGTCAGATCGTGACAATTGCCATGCCGGTGAAAAAGAACGGCGAGTTATTGGGTGTTGTCGGTGGTGACCTGAGCCTGCAGACACTGGTGAAGATCATCAACTCGGTAGACTTCGGTGGTATCGGCCATGCGTTCCTGGTCAGCGGTGATGGCCAGGTCATCGTCAGTCCAGACCAGGACCAGGTGATGAAGAACCTCAAGGACATCTACCCTGGCACCCATGTGCGCATTGAGAAGCTCAATCAGGACGTTGTCCTCAACGGTCAGGATCGCATCCTTTCCTTCACGCCTATCAGCGGCTTGCCTGGCGCTGACTGGTACATCGGCCTTTCGATCGACAAAGAAAAAGCCTATGCCCCGCTGGGCAAGTTCCGTACTTCGGCCTTGATTGCGATGTTGATTGCCGTTGTCGCCATTGCGGTACTCCTGAGCCTGTTGATTCAAGTCCTGTTGCGCCCGCTGACCACCATGGGCGTGGCCATGCAGGACATTGCCCAAGGCGAAGGTGATTTGACCCGACGTCTGGACGTGACCAGCAAAGACGAGTTCGGCGAGGTCGGCAGCGCATTCAATCAGTTCGTCGAGCGAATCCACGCGTCGATTTCCGAAGTGTCTTCGGCAACGCGCCAGGTGCACGATTTGTCCCAGCGTGTGATGGCTTCATCTAATGCGTCGATCATCGGTTCTGACGAACAGAGCGCGCGTACCAACAGCGTGGCCGCAGCCATCAACGAACTAGGGGCTGCCACCCAGGAAATCGCGCGCAACGCCGCGGATGCGTCCCAGCACGCCAGTGGTGCCAGCGAACAAGCTGACGATGGTCGTAAAGTGGTGGAGCAAACCATCCAGGCGATGTCTGAGTTGTCGCAGAAGATCAGCCTGTCCTGCACTCAGATCGAGACCCTTAATGCCAGTACCGACAACATCGGGCACATCCTGGATGTGATCAAAGGTATTTCCCAACAAACCAACTTGCTCGCCCTCAACGCGGCGATCGAAGCGGCCCGTGCTGGTGAAGCCGGGCGTGGTTTTGCCGTGGTGGCGGATGAAGTGCGTAATTTGGCGCACCGTACCCAGGAGTCGGCAGAAGAAATCCACAAGATGATCACTTCGCTGCAAGTGGGCTCGCGTGAAGCTGTGACCACCATGAACGCCAGCCAGGCTTCCAGCGAAGAAAGCGTCGAAGTCGCCAACCAGGCAGGTGAGCGTCTGGTCAGCGTGACGCAACGTATCGTTGAGATCGACGGCATGAACCAATCCGTCGCGGCCGCCACCGAAGAGCAGACCGCAGTGGTTGAAACCCTCAACGTCGATATCAACCAGATCAACTTGCTGAACCAGCAGGGTGTGGCCAACCTCAACGAGACGCTCAAGGACTGCGATGCGCTGTCCCAGCAGGCCAGCCGACTGAAGCAATTGGTCGATAGCTTCAAGATCTGATCCTGACCGCATCGGAGCGAGGCCTCTCGCTCCGATCGCTTGGCCTCACGTCCAGGGTGCTATTCAGAGGAAGTTGATAGCGCTCAGGTAGTCGCAGCCTTTGCGTAACAGCGCCTGGCTCTTGGGTGGATAGCACATCCCCATTTTTTCCAAGCCCCACCGGGCATTGTCGTAACGGATCATCGATGTATCACCGATGTCTTCGCCCAGTCCGTCCAGGTAAAAGCCCAGCACCCCGAACAGTGCGTTATCGCGACTTACGTTGCGCAACGCCCGTTGCCAGTGTTCAACGCTGACTCGGTCAAAAACGTGCCCAGCCTCGCTGAAGGCGTCGAGGTACTGGTCCCAACTCAAGGGCAGCGGGTTGTGCAGGTTGAACACATGTCGCCCAGGGTCAAAGTGAGCGCTGTGGAAGGCGATGAAACGCGCCAGGAAGTCCACCGGCATCAGGTCGAAATTGGCGTCCAGTCGCGGGACCATCCCTAATTGCAGAGACCCCTTGAGCATCAACATCAAGCGGTTTTTCTGTGGCTGGCAAACGCCGTTCTGGCTGTTGAAGCTGATATTTCCCGGCCGATGAATATTGACCCAGGCCCCTTGCTCAACTGCCCGTCCTAATAGCCGCTCGGCTACCCACTTGGAGAGGTTGTAGCCATTTTTCACATAGAGCGGCAGTGCGCGTCGGGCAGGCGCTTCAAGCACGTACCCGTCGACGTCTACGCTGCTGCAGGCTGAGAGCGTCGAGATGAAATTGAGGACCTTCTTGCAATGGGTCTCGCAAAGACGCAGGCATTCCAGCACCGGCTCGACGTTGTCCTTTGCGAGTGAGGCGTAATCCATCACATGATTGACCTGCGCGGCGTTATGCACCAACACGCCGTAATGACGGGCGAGGTGCTCGTACACGTCGTCGGCCAAGCCCAGGCGAGGTTTACGAATATCGGCGGCGTATACCTGTACTCGGCTCAGGTCCAGATGTTCCAAGCGGTATTCACGTAATGCCTGGGCGAACCTTGCCGCCGCCGAATGGTCGGGCAACTCACGCACCAGGCACGCCACGTCCTGCGCCCCGCCAGCCAGCAGTGCCTGGACGATATGCACCCCGACAAAGCTGTTTGCGCCAGTAACGATGGCTTTGCGCGAATCTCCCGCAAGGGTGTCGGGCAGAACCTCGACCTTCAGTGCGCGCGTCGTATCTTGCTCCATCTGGTTGGACGGTTTATCCGGCAGCGTGCCGCCATCCATGAGTGCGGCCAATGTGCGAATGGTCGGCGTCTCAAAAAAGGGGCTCAGGCAGAAGCTGCGGCCAAACTGCTCGCGCAGGCGTAGCAACAGAGTCGACAACAGGATGGAGTGGCCACCGAGGTTGAAAAAACTCTCATCAATCGAGAGTTCGCCTGCGGGTAATCCCAGCAGCTCACCCCACACGTCAGCCAGTTGTGCCTGCAAAGGGTCTTGTATGCGACAGCGATCCCTCCCGATGGGTATGGGTATAGGCATGGCCAACAAGGCCTTGCGATCGATCTTGCCGTTATTCGAACGGGGCATGCATGCCAGTTCGCTCCAAGCGCTGGGCTGCATATGCACGGGCAACCACTGCCGAGCATGTTCCTTCAGGCTTGCCAGCGTGGCGCCAGATTCCGGCTGGGCGGCAAATCCGATGACTCTGTGTGCCGTATCGATCACCACTGCCACTTGGCGAAACAAGCGACTATCGCGCAAGCACTGTTCAATATCCTGAGGCTGAACTCGAAACCCGCGGATCTTGACTTGCTCATCCCTGCGGCCGCCCAGCTCGATGCCCTCTTGCGTCCATTTTGCCAAGTCGCCGCTGCGATAAGCCTGTAGCACTTGGCCATTTGGCAGTGTCAGCGCCACGAACGGATTGTCGGGCCGCGATGGTGTATTTGAATAACCCAGGCTTACTCCGGGACCGACAATGTACAAGTCGCCCATTACCTGTTCATCCACGGGCTGCAGGTTCTCGTCGAGAATCAGCACCTGGCTGTTAGCGATGGGGAGGCCGATATTGCGATGGCTGTCACCTCGTTGGAATACCCGATGGGTCGCCAACACAGTGGCCTCGGTCGGCCCATAGAGGTTATGCAGCTGGCATTGACCGGCCAGTTGTTCGATCACGCAGGGCTCGCAGAAATCACCTCCGGTCAGTAAATGAGTCATGCCCAATGGCTGATCCAGCGGCAGGATGCTGAGCAGTGCCGGTGGCACAAACCCATGAGTGACGCGTTGCTTGCGAATCAGCTCTACCAGTTGCTGAGGGTCGTGACGTTGGTCTGGGCTGGGGACAATCAACGCGGCGCCAACGATCAATGCAGGGAAAATATCGATCAGTGAAGAATCGAAGCCCAGTGGCGAAAACTGCAGGACGCGACTGTGTTGATCCAACGCCACGCAACTGACGAGCCAGGCCGTGAAATGCGCCAGGTTGTATTGGCTCAGCAGTACCCCCTTGGGCTGGCCCGTCGTACCCGAGGTGAACAGTGCCACGCACGGCTCGTCGGCACGGGGATGACGGTGCATCAGCGGTTGCGTCATGTCGGCGCTGTGCGCGGCAACCTGGCTCACATCAAGTGAAACGAAACGCTCTCGCAATGGGTGCTGGCCATTCTCCAGCAGCACACAGGCCTTGAGGCTGGTCAGCATGCAGTGCTGGCGTTGCTCCGGGTGGTCAGGCACCAGCGGCAAATACACGGCGCCACAGCCAAGCACCGCGAGAATGCTGGCGTACAACTCGGCGGATTTCTCCAGGCATACGCCGACCACTTGTGGAGCCTCGGCATCCTCCAGCAAGGGAAGCAGGCGTTGTTGAATAGCCATGGCTTGTTGCTGGAGCTGCCGATAAGTCAGCGCATGACCGGCGATGTTCAGCACTGTTCGATGTGCGAAGGTATTGAGGCTGGCCTGCAGCCGTTCGATCATGGGCGTTCGGGCCGCTTGCAACAAGGCAGGGTCCGCCGTGTGGTTGAACCGGTGCATGAAAGCCAAGGCATCCAACTCCTGCAGGCCCTGTTCAGGCCAGGCGTTAGCAGCGGCCGTTGCCGAGAAGTAGGCGGGGTCTCTTGAAAAACCGCAGACCAACAAAGCAGCCCACTCCACCACTGCATTCGTTGCCTGCTGACGCAACCGCTGCCCATTGCCGCTGGGTTCCTGGGCAACGTCGTGCACCGTCAGCAGGCGCCGCTCCCGGTCATAGCAGCGCAACTGCAATGAGGGCAGCCCGTGTTCGCAGAGCGGGCCGATACCCACGCGCAAGCTTAACCATGGCGCACTGGCGGGCGAGGGCGGCAGCGGCTGACTCCCGTCTTCAATAACCAGATCCACAGACCCCGCTCCTGCCACATGCCCATACTGCTCCAGCTCCTGCTTGAGCGCCGCCAGAGCGTTAGTGGTACCACGCCACTCGATCTGCAAGCGCCTCATGCCAACCTCATCGATACGGGCAGATAGTCGTGCAGGGCTCGTGCCACGCTGGGGGTTTGCAGTACGCCGCTGTGGTGCAGAAAGCCCATGATATTGGCCACCAGCGGATGTTGGTGGGTGATGGGAAAATCCAGCGCCCGGATTTCGTCGCGCAGTACCACGCGAGTGTGGGCACTGATCGTCAAGTGTTCGATCAGTTGCAGATCGAAGTCTTTTTGTAGCTCGTTGGTCAGGTAGTGCGTCAGGAATACGGGCAGGGCTTGAGCAATGTGGTCGCGATCTTGCGAGCTTGCCGACTGCCAGTAGAGGCGCACCAACTGTGTCCAGAACCGCGCATGCCGCCCTTCATCAAACAGATGATCGGCCATCAGGCCGCGGACAGAGGATTTGACGCTGGCGTCTTTGGAAAACGCTGCGACGTCATGGGTGACGGTGTTCTCGGCGATGGCGACGCCGATCAGCTCAACGGCATCGTGCAAATATGTCGGTACCTGCGCCTGGGCTGCCGGAAGCGCGCGGCTCAGTTCAATTTGCCCGGGTAGATCGAGCGGTTGAATCCCGGTCATTGCCACGGCTTGCTGAAGGAAATCCAGGGCTACCAGCGCGTGGTAATCCTCGTCGACAACGACCGTCATCGCGTCGTAACGGCAGGCGAGCGGGAAGGGCAGGGAGAAGCGATTTTTAGCAATGCTGCGCGCGGTTTTGTCGACGATCTCGGTTTCGAAAATCACCACGTCATTGATGAATTTGTAGAAGCTTTGCACCAGCACGAAGTTGCGCCATTGCGGGCAGTGCTTGAGAAAGGTTGCACTCAGCACCAGAGGCTGGCGGCACAGGGGGAAGATGAGTTTGTCGTCGTCTTCCAACATCCGCCGGGGGCGTGTGCGGATGGTTGCGCGACGTTCCCAGTCATCGGCAAAGGATTGGTAGCTGACGGCGTTCACGGACGTACCTCTTGCATCGAGGCCAGCACGTCGTCCCAGAGGGTAATACGACTTTCCACGGCGCCCAGGGCGGCGCTATCGGCTTGTTGCTGACGACTGGGGTCGGCGTCGATCAGGTGCGTTAGCAACTGTTGCGCCGCAGGGCCGTGGTCATCGCCGTCCAATTCGATATGGCGGTTGAGGTAGTAACATAACGTAGGGGCCTGCCGACCTATGAACGCATGGCTATGCAAAAGCCCCTTGAACATTGACGGAATCACACTCTCGCGGCCATGCAGGAACGCCGCCGCCACACAGTGGGTCGGGGCGCTCAAGGCGATTTGTAAGGTGCTGTCGACGAAGCGGGCCACGCCCAGGGGAGCATCGCTCATTTGCAAGGCTGCGCTTACCTCCACTCCCTGGCTTTGCAGGTCGATGAAGCGAGTGATTGCGACGGTGCTGGCGCCCACTTCCGTCATCGCGTCAAGGTACAGCTCGAAGTGGCTGCAATAGCCCCGTGTCGGGTGTTCGTCAGACTCTTCAGCCAGCACGATTTCATTGATCAGGCGGGCAGCGCGGGGGGCAGCGCAGGGGAGCCAGGGTAACTGCGTGCACGTGAGGTCCTGTTGCAGGCGTTTGGTCAGGCTCATGAAGTCCCAGACAGCAAATACATGGTGTTCCATAAAGTGTTGTAACTTGCCAACGGTGGTTATTTCTATAAATAACGGGTGGTCGAACAGTTTTTGTTTTTTTTGCTCAAGTAAATAGTGATGCATGGTTGACGCCTATAGTTGTTGCGAGTGCTTTAAAAGCAGTGTTGGACTGTTATAGTTGTGGGTGCAAGAGTAACTTGATCGCGTTCACGCGCACGGCGCTACCATTTAAATAGGCGGCCGCAGCGGTATGGGAAGGCGTGGCTTGCTGAGCGAAGATAATAAGCTGATTGAATGTTTGAACCGGTATGCAAATGTATTAAAGGACTTTGCCGATGTTTATATATGCGGTAAATTGCCCGGCTATAGGTGGGATTTTTCCGTACACTAAGTCGGCGTTAATTGTTCTATAGTTATTTTTTTAAATATTTCTGATGGAGCAACAACCCTGATAGGGAAGCTGCTCCATCACCTGAGGATTAAGGGCAAAAGCAAAAAAACTTACTGCACGGCTTTTTTGTCGGCGCTCTCAAGGCTGCTGAGGTAGGTGGCGATCACCTCCATGCCTCGCATCAAGTGGTTACGCAACGTCAGGATGCTCTCCTCGACCTTCTTCTGCGCCACCAGGCTCAGCAGTTCGCGGTGATCTTCCTGGGAGGTCTCGCCCAGCCCCATCGCCTCAAGGTTGAAGCGCAGGAAGCGTTCCTCCTCATTCAACCCGTGCTCGACCAGGGTGAGCAGTCGCTGGTTGGGCGCCTTGCCATATAGCACCATGTGAAACAGGCGATTGAGGCGACCAATCTCGGTGTAGTCTTTTTCGCTTTCCAGCGAATTGATACAAGCCTCGGCTTGAGCAAGGTCCGCGTCGGTGAGCAGCGGAATCGACAGGCGCAAGGCTTCGGACTCCAGCAACATGCGCAAGGCATAGGTCTCTGCCGAATTGTCCTCGATCAAGGGGGCAACGACGGCACCCTTGTGAGTCACCACATGCAGCAAGGATTGCGCCTCCAGCTGGCGCAAAGCTTCACGCACGGGCATGCGGCTGACGCCGAACAGGCTGGCCAGTTCTTGCTGGCGCATGGCGGTGCCACAGGGCAATCGCCCATCGAGGATGGCATTACGCAAGGTTTCTTCAATAACGGAGCGCGCAAGATGGGCGGGAATAGGCCCGCTGATTTTGATGCTGCTTAATGGGTTCGGCTTCTGCGTCACGGTTGCGCTATCCTCCTTTCTTGAATAATAGGTTGGCTAATTGGATCCAAAGAACACTAAAGATGGGCCAGGCGCTTGTCAAACAGCCAGAGTTTCCGTTTGTAAGGGCTTACACAGCATACTTTGTGTCTCTCACAGGAGGCGGTTATAAAATCACCGCCTACTGTGATGATTGCACTGTGCCATTGTTTTTTGTAGGGCCAGGCTTCACCATTCCTTGAAATTCCGTCTCTTTCATGGACTGAACACTTTGGCGGTAAGTTTTATTCCCTATCGACTGCTTTGCTGGCTTTTATCAGCAATTTTACTGGCTGGCCTGATGCTCGGCGGGCTGCGTGCCGATTGGGATTTCTCGCAGATCAGCCGCAAGGCCACCGCCGTCTACGGCCCGTTGGGGCAAGGCCAGCAGCGTATCGACGCCTGGCAGCGGCTATTGGCGAGCGAAAAACAGGTCAGCGAGCAGGACCAGCTCAAGGTCGTCAATTTGTTCTTCAACAAGCAAATGACCTACGTGGAAGACATCGATCTCTGGCACGTTGTCGATTATTGGGAGACACCCGTCGAAGCACTCTGGAAAGGCGCCGGTGACTGCGAAGACTACGCCATCGCAAAGTATTTCAGTTTGCGTCACCTGGGGGTGTCCAGCGACAAATTGCGCATTACCTACGTCAAGGCCTTGCGGCAGAATCGGGCGCACATGGTCCTGACCTATTATTCGACCCCAGACGCTGTCCCACTGGTGCTCGACAGCCTGATGGATGAGATCCTGCCGGCCACCCGTCGCACCGATCTGGTCCCGGTGTACTCATTCAACGCCGAGGGGCTGTACTTGCCCGGTGCCAAGGGCAACAAGAAAGTCGGTGATACCAAACGCTTGTCGCGCTGGCAGGATGTGTTGAGAAAAATGCGTGCGGAAGGCTTCCCAGCCGAGCCTGCCAACTAGGAGTAACTGATCGGATGTCTCTGTTCAAACAGCTATTGATCGCAATCTGTCTGTTCCTGGTGGTCGCCTTCAGCGGCAGCTTCATGGTCAGCCTGGAAAGCTCGCGCACCCAATACGTCAACCAATTGCGCTCCCACGCCCAGGATGCGGCGACGGCATTGGCGCTGTCGCTGACCCCGAATATCGATGACCCAGCCATGGTGGAGCTGTTGGTCAGCTCGATCTTCGACAGCGGTTACTACGCCAGCATCCGCGTCGTGGACCTGGCCACCGACAAAACCATCGTCGAGCGCAGCGGTATTCCTGACAACAACGGCGTGCCCAACTGGTTCGTCAAGCTGATCGGCCTGGAGCCGGCCGGTGGTGATGCGCTGGTCAGCCGTGGCTGGGAACAGGCCGCACGGGTAGAAGTGGTCAGCCATCCGATGTTCGCCCTGGCCAAGCTCTGGCAAAGCGCCCTGGGTAGCCTGGGCTGGTTGCTCTTGTGCGGCGCGGTCAGCGTGGTGCTCGGTGGGCTGTTGCTGCGCCGGCAATTGAAGCCGTTGGACTATATGGTCAAACAGTCCCACGCCATTGCCCGCCGCGAGTTCCTCAGCCTGCCTGACTTGCCCCGCACGCCAGAGCTGCGGCGCGTGGTACAGGCCATGAACCAGATGGTGGAAAAGCTCAAGGCGCTGTTCCAGGAACAGGCCGAGCGTAGCGAAAAACTGCGCACCGAATCCTATCAGGACAACCTCACCGGCCTCGCCAACCGCCGTTATTTCGAGATGCAGCTCAACGCCCGCGTCAGTAACCCGGAAGAGACCAACTCCGGCTACCTGCTGTTGCTGCGGGTCAAGGACCTGGCCGGCCTCAACCAGCGCCTGGGTGGCCAGCGCACCGACCAGTTGCTGCAAGCGGTTGGCCAACAACTGCTGCGCCAGTGCGCGCCGTATCCGGAAACCCATAACCTCGTCACCCGTATTCGTGGCGGTGAGTTCGCCGTGCTGGCACCGGGGTTGATGCGTGAAGAAGCGGTGCAACTGGCGCAAAACCTCGAGAGCACCTTGCTCAGCCTGCAAGCGACCGGCGCCAGCGACGTTACACCGGTTGCCTATATCGGCCTGGCGCCGTTCAGCCATGGCGACGCACCCCAAGCCCTGCTGACCCTGGCCGACCAGGCCCTGGCCCAGGCCCAAGCGCAGGGCGACACCAGTTGGGTATGCCTGGACCGCAGCGCCGCCGCCAGCGTCGGTGACGATCACCATGCCTGGCACACCTTGTTGGACCAGGCCCTGACCCAGCAGCGCTTCCAGTTGTACTTCCAGCCGGTGGTGGCCAGCCAGGACCCACAGTTGGTCCTGCATTACAAAGTGCTGTCGCGCTTGCAGGACGAGGGCGGCCACACCATACCGGCCGGACGCTTCCTGCCGTGGCTTGAGCGCTTCGGTTGGTCGGCCCGCCTGGACCGCCTGATGCTGGAGCAGGTGCTCAAGCAGATGAGCAGCCACACCGAGAACCTGGCGCTGAACCTCTCAGCCGCGACCTTGCAGGACACCCAGGCTCTGAACCGTATTTATGACCTGCTACGTCAGCACAGCAACCTGGGCCCGCGCCTTACCCTGGAGATCGGTGAAGAGCAACTGCCTGAGCAGCCCGTGCTGGAACAGATGACCCAGCGCCTGCGCGAGCTGGGTTTCTCCCTCAGCCTGCAACGTTTCGGTGGGCGGTTCAGCATGATCGGGAACCTGGCGCGCCTGGGCCTGGCGTACCTGAAGATCGACGGCAGCTACATTCGCGCCATCGACCAGGAAAGTGACAAGCGCCTGTTTATCGAAGCTATTCAGCGAGCGGCCCATAGCATTGACCTGCCGCTGATTGCCGAGCGTGTAGAGACCGAGGGCGAACTGAAGGTGATTCGTGAGATGGGGATTTTCGGAGTGCAGGGCCAACTGTTTGGCGAGCCCGCGCCCTGGAAATAATTTACCTGTAGGAGCGAGCTTGCTCGCGAAGATCTCCAACCATAACGCGCGAAGCCTGACACCCCGTGGCGATTTCAGTTTTTTCGCGAGCAAGCTCGCTCCTACAGGGGTAGGAGCGGCTGGATTAAATCAATCCTTTCTCGTCATCATCGATCAACTGGCTCAACCCACCCAACGCTTCCCGCGCCTGGTTACGATCCATCAACTTGGCCTGGGCTGCCGGCGGCAGGTCGGTCACGCTGATCACCCCTTTGCGGGTCAGCACCTGGATCAAGTCATCCAGCACCCGGATCATCTCCAAGTCGCTCTGCTTGAGCTGGGCCAGGCTGGTTTCCACCACTTCGTTGGCGTACCAGGCCTGTATCTCATGGTGATCGGCCGGCAGGGTTTCAGTGGATTCGGTAAAGGCAGCAGCCTCTACGCGAACCAGCGCGCCCTGTGCATCACGTTGCACGTAAAACATAACAACCCCTCGAAAATGCGCCACAGGCGTTCAACAGCATAGGTCAACGCTGCGTGTATGGGCGTGAGTATGCGATGCACCGTCCGCCAGGGCCAGCGACTCGCAGGCCAAAAAAACGGCCGCCTGCAAGGGCGGCCGATTAATCGTGTCTTAAGTGTGGTCGATCTTGATGGTCGGGTCGGCACCACTGATCAGCGAGTTGATGCTGGTGTGGGACCAGTCGTTGCCTTCCAGCTTGATCGTCACATCGGCATTGGCCAGGCCACCGGCGGCGTTGAGCTTGCCTTCACTGCTCACTTGCAGGGTCGACACGCCGTCTACCGTGGTGATCTTGAGGTAGTTGTCGATGGTACTGTCGGTTTCACCTTTCAACAAATCACGCAGATCAATGCGGTCGCCTTCCGAGGCCTTGAAGTCCTTGATCACATCGTTGCCGATGTCGCCAGACTTCCACACAAAGGTGTCGGCACCCGAGCCACCGATCAGGATGTCGTTGCCCTGGCCGCCGATCAGCGTGTCGTTGCCGGTGCCACCCAGCAGGATGTCATTGCCTTTGCCGCCATCGAGTGTGTCGTTGCCGCCTTGGCCGAACAAGATGTCGTCGCCAGCGCCGCCCAACAGCGTGTCGTTGGCATCCTTGGCGCCGGAGACGTCGAAGTCCACATAGTGTTCGGTGACGTACTGGTGAACGTTAGAGGCGGTCACCGCAGAGACAGCCACGCCGGTTTTCTGCGCGACAAAGGCCTGCAGTGCGTTGTAACCCTCGCCATTGATCCCGCTGAAACTCACCAGGTCGCCGAACAGGATGTCGTTGCCGTCGCCACCGCTGACGGTGTCCGCGCCCGGCAACGTCGCCTCGGTGTGGCCGAGGATAGCGTTGGCGAGGTCCTTCGGATCGATGTTGGCCTGTGGCTTGCCATCGCTGTCGTACGGTGCCAGCTGATTCAAGCTGACCCCACTATTGAGGCCGATGGCTTCTACGCCACCTGTGGACAGACCTTTAAGCAGTGCGAACGCGCTGTTGGAGTTGAGGGTGGTGGAGTAGTCGGTATCGTATCCGAGGCCGCCTTGCACCGATATTTCATAGGTGCCATCCCCTTGGGCGTGGATGATTCCCTTGTTGTATCCCCAGCCGTAAGACCAGAGGGTCACCTTGCCGGCAGAGTTGATATCAAGGTAGTTATTCGAATCGATGTTGATCCGGGTGGCGGTACCTATGGTGTAGTTGTTCATGGTGACGACATCATCGAGCCTGACGTTGCCGTACAAGTACGGGTTGGTCTGCTCGGACGCTTGGTAAAACGTCGGCTGACCATCGGTGATGAAGTACGTTGTATTAATAGCGCCAGTGTTGCCAGTCGCCTGGGCACTTTTGAAGAAGTTGGACGCGGCCTTGAACACGTCTTCGTAGTTGGTCCCGCCGGTAGACACCATGGAGTCCAGGACTTTCTGCAGCGAGTCCAATGCACCTGGGTCTTTCAGGTTGACTGTCACCGTGCGATTGACCTGGTCGCTGAAATCCGCCAGGAAGATATTCACAGTGCCGGAGGTGCTGGCGCCGATACTGTTTTTCAGCGAGTTGAACGTGGTAGTCAGCGAGGTTTTTGCCGCTGCTATCGAGTCCGCACCCATACTGCCCGATGTATCGATCATGAACGCGATGTTGTAGTTCTTGCCCTGCACCACGTTCAGGCCGGCGATGTCGGCCACGACGATGTCGTTGCCATCGCTGCCATTGATGGTGTCGCTGCCCGAGGTGCCGGTGACCGAATTGTAGGTCGCCGGATGCACCGTGACGGGCAATTGCGCGGTGGTGGTCGCTGAACCGCCGATGCTCTCGGTGGAAGTCGAGGTGACTGTCAGGTTGAACTGGCCGCTGTAGTAGGTCGGCGGCTTGATGCTCAGCGTGTTCAGGTCCCAGCCGGTGACATTCACTTCGCCCACGGTTTTACCCGCAGTAAAGGTGTGCCCCGATGCGTCGGTAAGCACCGAGCCTGCCGGAATGCCGCTGATCTTCACGCTCAGGGTTTCGGAGCCGTCGGTGTCGGTCAGCGCGGTGGTGACCTTGGACAGTTTGACCGTCCCGTTCTCCTGGCCTTCGTTGAGCTTGTAGCCCACGTAGTAACCGTCACCGTTGCTGCCATGCAGGTCGGATACGGTGACGCCGGCGTTGGTCAGGTCGGTAAGGCCGGTGTACAACGGCACGGTGCTGGTGCTCAGGTTCTGCACCGCCCCGCCGTTGATCGACAGGTTAACGTCGAAGCTGCCTGGGCCCGCCTGGTTGGCCTGGTAGATCTCAAGGCTGTAGTAACCGGTGGTGGTTGGCGTGAACGAGCCGCTGAACTTGCCGCTGTTGGTGCCCCACAAACCGCTGGCAACATCTTTACCGCCAACGTTGACCACCACGCTGTCATCGGCGATACCGCTGAAGGTGTAGCTCTTGCCCGCTTCCATGTAGATCAGGCCGGAGATCTTGGAACCAGAACCGGCGGTGACGTTGTCGACGGACTCGACGTTGGTCACCACGGAGGTGTTGTTGGGGGTGCCCGCGTTGTCGATGGCTTTTTTCAGTACGTCTGGCGCAGCGCCATTGCCGTTGTTTCCAAGGCCGGCGATGTTGTTCCAGCCCTGTTTGACCAGCCCGGTCGAGGCAACGTTGTTGTCCGCCACGCTGAGGGTCGGTGCGTCGGCCACTGGGGTGATATCCACTTTCACCGTGGCGCTGGTGCCCAGGTCCTTGCCATCGGTTGGCTGGAACTTGAACTGCGCGTAATCCGCTTGCTTGTTGCCTACACCGGTGCCGCCGTAACCATCGGCGCCGGATTCGTTGGCGTTAGGCATGAAGCGCAACTGGCCGCCGTCGATCTGGGCCTTGGTGAAGGTCTGGCCGCTGCTCACGTTGGTCCAGGTGGTGCCGTCCGCCGCCAGGTATTGCAGCTTGCCGGCTACCGGCAGCTCGGTGATTTTCACCCCGAGGCTGGCTTGTGGCGAGTCCACATCGCTCACGCCGAAGTTGGCCCAGGTCAGGGCCAGCGCGGTGTCTTCCGTACCGGTCACGGTACCGCCAGTGGCCACTGGTGCATCGTTGACCGCTACCACGTTGACGGTGGTGGTGGCCACGTTGGAGTAGTTGCCGCCATCGGTCACCGTCACGGTGATGGTGCGGGGCGTGGTGCTCGGGTCGTGGCTGTTGTTGGTGAACGTGATGTTCTGGATACGCTGCATGTAGTCAGCCAGCGTCGCACTGCCGGACAACGTCAGGGTAATAGTGCCCGTCTGGTTGTTGGTGCTGACGCTGATGCCATTCACGCTATTGCCCAGATTGAGGGCATCACCGGCCTGTGCGTTGGTCAGCGTGACCGTCGCGCCCGTCAGCAGTGTGCTGTCTGGGTCAGTGATCTTGATGTCCGTGTCGGCGATCGACACGCCCGGCCCGGCGGTACCCTCGGTAAACGTCGTCTTGTAATCAGCACCCGTGGCGCCGCTGGAGTTGTTGGCATCCAGGTCGAGCACCGGCGGCGCATCGTTGTCGAGGATATTGGTGGTGACGGTGCCTTTGTCGATCACCAGGTTCTCGAAGTTGCCCCCGGTGACCTTGTCGATGGTGATAACGATCTGTTCCGTAGGCTCGGTGATCTTGTCGTCGAGCGTGCGGATATCAAACGGCACGCTGCTGGAGCCTGCCGGGATCTTCACGGTATACACGCCAGTGAAGTCCGAACCGTCAGTGGCGGTGCCGCTGTATTTGAGCGTCACGGTTACGTCGGTTTGCGGCGGGTTGGTCAAGGTCAGGGTGTAGTGGGCGGTGCCACCTTCAGTGACCGAACCGTCGCCCGTAATGCTGATTTTGGTATCAGTCACTACATCCGTGACCTTGGTGACTGCGGGGCTGCCATCAACAATCAGATGCTCGTACTTGTCGCCACCGCTGACCACGCCGGTGATCTTGGCGCTGACATCATTGGCGCCGACATAGGCATCGTTCGGTGCGGTAGCCGTCGTGAAGCTGGTGGACTTGCCGCTGCCAATGGTGATGGTCGAGCCGTTATCCAGCCTTACCACCAGGTCGGAGCCCACGTTGTTCACGGCCGCGCCGTTTTTGTCGACCAGGGACGCGGTGTAGACGATCTGCCCGCCCTCGCTGACCGAGCCAGTGGCCTTGAGTACCACGGTCACGTCATCGATGGTGTCGTTGATGGTGGTGGTGGCGCCCGCAGGTGTGATGGTCACACCCTCGAAATTGCCGCCGGTGGTGCCGGTGATCTTGACGGTCTGGGTGCTCTTGTCGATGAACACGTCATCGGTAGGCGCCGGGACGGTCACTGTGCCCACGGTCTCACCTTGCTTGATGGTGATGCTCGAACCGTTGTCGAGCTGCACCACCATGTCACTGCCGGCCTTGTTGCTCAAGGTGGCGGTGTAGGTGATCTGGCCGCCTTCGTTGACCGCGGTTGGGGCGGTCAGGGTGACGGTGGTCAGGTCGGTGGTGCCCGGTGTGTCGGTGACGGTGGTGTTCACCGCCGTCGTGCCCGGCACCAGGTTCTCGAAGTGCTCGCCGCCAGTCACGCCTTTGATGGCGGTGGTGACGGTTTGGTCGCCTTTGTAGACGTCGTTTGGCGCAAGGGTGGTGATGGAGCCGCTCGACTGATTCACGCCGATGGTGATGGTCTTGCCATTGTCCAAGGTGACGGTCAGCGGATTGGTGATGTTAGTCACCGGTGCGCCGTTTTTATCCACAAGGCTGGCGGTGTAAACGATGTTGCCGCCTTCGCCGACGGTGGTGGTGGCGGTCAGAACCACATCGACTTTATCGATGGTGTCGTTGATCGTGGTGGTGGCGCCATTGCCTGCAACTTCGAGTTTTTCGAAATTGCCGCCAGTGGTTTCGGTGATCTTGACGGTCTGGGTGCTCTTATCGATAAACACGTCATCGGTAGGCGCAGGCACGGTCACGGTGCCGACGGTTTCACCGGCCTTGATGGTGATGCTTGAACCGTTGTCGAGTTTCAGCGTGACGTCGGTGCCGGCCTTATTACTCAAGGTCGCGGTGTAGGTGATCTGGCCACCTTCGTTAACGGCACTTGGCGCTGTCAGCGTCACGGTGGTGGTGTTATCGGTACCCGGTGTGTCCGTAACGGTGGTGTTCACCGCGGTAGTGCCAGGGACCAGATTCTCGAAATGCTCGCCGCCGGTCACGCCTTTGATGGCGGTGGT
>NZ_FPJJ01000016.1:0-1325 GCF_900119375.1 Pseudomonas sp. NFR02 | reverse complement strand
GTGTCGCCAGCCTTGATGGTGATCGACGAACCGTTATCCAACTTCAGCGTTACATCAGTGCCAGCTTTGTTGGAGAGCGTGGCGGTGTACGTAATTTGACCACCTTCGTTCACTGCGCTAGGCGCGGTTAGCGTGACCGTCGTGGTGTTATCAGTGCCGGGGGTATCTGTGACGGTGGTGTTTACCGCCGCAGTGCCCGGTACCAGGTTTTCAAAATGCTCGCCGCCCGTCACACCCTTGATCGCGGTGGTGACAGTCTGATCGCCTTTGTACACATCATCAGGAGCAATAACCGAAACGCTACCGCTCGACTGATTCACACCAATGGTAATGGTTTTGCCGTTATCCAAGGTTACGGTCAGCGGGTTGGTGATGTTAGTCACCGGCGAACCGTTTTTATCCACAAGGCTAGCGGTGTAGACGATGTTGCCGCCTTCACCAACGGTGGTGGTGGCGGTCAGAACCACATCGACCTTGTCGATGGTGTCGTTGATCGTGGTGGTCGCACCGTTGCCCGCAACTTCGAGTTTTTCGAAATTGCCGCCAGTGGTTTCGGTGATCTTGACGGTCTGAGTGCTCTTATCGATAAACACGTCATCGGTAGGGGCAGGCACGGTTACGGTGCCAACGGTGTCGCCAGCCTTGATGGTGATGCTTGAACCGTTGTCGAGTTTCAGCGTTACGTCAGTGCCCGCTTTGTTGGAAAGCGTGGCGGTGTACGTGATCTGCCCACCTTCGTTTGCCTCGGCCGGAGCGGTCAGCGTCACCGTAGTGGTGTTGTCAGTGCCTGGTGTATCCGTAACGGTGGTATTAACCGGGGTAGTACCTGGAACCAGATTCTCAAAGTGCTCGCCGCCGGTCACGCCTTTGATGGCGGTAGTGACGGTCTGGTCGCCTTTGTAGACATCGTCTGGCGCGATGGTGGTGATAGAACTGCTCGACTGGTTTACGCCAATAGTGATGGTCTGGCCGTTATCCAGAGTCACGGTCAACGGGTTGGTGATGTTGGTCACCGGTGCGCCGTTCTTATCCACAAGGCTGGCGGTGTAGACGATGTTGCCGCCTTCGCCAACGGTGGTGGTCGCGGTCAGGACTACATCGACCTTGTCGATGGTGTCGTTGATCGTGGTGGTCGCGCCATTACCTGCGACTTCCAGTTTTTCGAAGTTGCCACCAGTGGTCTCGGTGATCTGAACGGTCTGCGTGCTCTTATCGATAAACACGTCATCAGTAGGGGCGGGCACGGTCACAGTACCGACGGTCTCGCCAGCTTTGATGGTGATCGACGAGCCGTTATCCAACTTCAAGGTGACGTCGGTGCCGGC
>NZ_FPJJ01000012.1:0-69293 GCF_900119375.1 Pseudomonas sp. NFR02 | reverse complement strand
CTGGTGGTGTCGGGCGATTCGGTGGTGTGGACCGATCATGAGAACCGCCATACGCAGTTTCCATTGCCCAGCGACTCTCGACCCGCAATCACCAATAGCCTGGCGGAAGCGGCGATCTATTTGGGTTCGGCGCCTGACGAGTTGGTGCTGGCCCAAGCGTCACGGTTCTATCACTTTCGCGACGGTGTACTGACTGCGATCAGCGATGCGTATGACAACCGTCTACGCATTTGCCGTGATCGTTCCGGGCGGATTGAGCGGCTGGATAACGGCGCGGGTCGCTCGTTGCTGTTGCGTTATGAGCTGGATCGCATCGTTGCGGTGGACTATCAGGTGCATCGCGCCAAAGGGCGAGAGCCCTACGTGTGGGAGACCGAGCAGAACCTTGTTTCCTACGCCTATGACGAAGACGGACGACTGGTTTGCGCGACCAATGCTGTCGGGGAAAGCGAGCGTTATCGATATGACGATCAGCAAGTCATTCTGGAACGCCAACTGGCCGGTGGGGCGAGTTTCTTTTGGGCGTGGGAACGCGCTGGCAAGGCGGCACGTTGCGTCAGGCATTGGGCGAGTTTTTCGCAGATGGACACGCGTTACGCCTGGGGCGATGACGGGCGCGTCACCGTGCATAACGCCGATGGTAGCCAGGAAGTCTATGTCCATGACGACCGGGCGCGCTTGGTGCAGCGCATCGATCCGGATGGCGCTCAGCATTACAAATCCTACGATGCCAAGGGCCGGCTGACCGTCGAGCAAGACCCGATGGGCGCGGTGACGGCCTATCAATATGACGACGCCGGACGCTTGGTGGCGCTGTTTCCGGGGGATGATGAGCCGACTTCCTACGAACATGACAACGGTTTTGTTCGGGTTGTCAGGCGTGGGGAGGCGGTCTGGAAATATGAGCGCAATGTTCAGGGCGATGTCATCCGCAAGATTGACCCGGATGGCAATTCGACTGACTACAGCTATGACAAACATGGGCAATTAGTTGCGGTTTGGTATCCCGACAGCAGTTGCCAGCGGCTGGTGTGGAACGAACGCGGGCAACTGCTTGAGGAGCAATTGCCCAATGGTGGGATCAAGCGTTATCGCTATGACGATCTGGGGCGGCAAGTTGCCTGTGAGGATGAGCATGGTGCGCTGACGCAATATCACTGGGACTGCGTCGGCAGGTTGATTCGTCTTGTATTGCCAGGCGGTAGTTGTAGGGAATTCAGCTACAACCCCTACGGCAAAATCATCGCCGAACGCGACGAACTCGGCCACGTCACCCGCTACGAATACGCAGACGGCCTGCACCTGATCAGCCGCCGTCTCAACGCCGACGGCACCCAGGTCAAGTACCGCTACGACAACGCCCGGCTGCTGCTCACCGAGATCGAAAACGAAGCCGGCGAAACCTACCAACTCGACTACCACCCCAATGGCCTGATCCGCCAGGAAACCGGCTTCGACGGCCAGCGCACCGCCTACGCCTACGACCTCAACGGCAACCTGCTGGAGAAGACCGAATACGGCGACGATAACAGTCAGCTAATCACCCGTTACGAGCGCGACCACGCCGGGCGCCTCGTACGAAAAACCCTGCCCGATTGCGGCGTTGTCGACTATGCCTACGACCGCCAAGGCAACCTCCTCAGCGTCGAGGACGGCCACTGGGCGTTGGCCTACGAATACGACCGCCAAAACCGCCTCACCGCCGAACACCAAGGCTGGGGCACCCTGCGCTACGGCTACGACGCCTGCGGGCAGCTTAAAACCTTGTGCCTGCCGGACAACAACCGCGTCACCTTCAACCACGACAAAGGCGGCCACCTCGCCACCATCGAACTCAACGGTGAAGTGCTTACCTCGCACCTATTCAAGAGCGGTCGAGAGCATCAGCGCCAGCAAGGCCAAGTGCTCAGCCACTACCACTACGACGACCAACACCGCCTGCACGCCCACGCGGTAACGCAGCAACAAAACCACCTCTACCAACGCCAATACGACTACGACAAAGCCGGCAACCTCACCCGCCTGCTCGACACCCGCAAAGGCCAACACGACTACCGCTACGACCCCCTCGCCCGCCTGACCCGCGCCGATCACTCGCAGGACGTACAGGAACGCTTCGCCCACAACCCGGCCGGCAACCTGCTCATGCAAGACCGCCCCGGCCCCGACATCGTCGCGGCCAACCGCCTGATGATCCAGGGCGACCGCCACTACGACTACGACGCCTTCGGCAACCTCATTCGCGAACGACGCGGCAAAAGCCAGCAACTTGTCACTGAGTACCGCTACGACTGCCAGCATCGGTTAGTCGGGGTTACAACGCCCAACGGCCAAACCGCCAGCTATCGCTATGACCCATTTGGACGTCGCATCAGCAAAACCGTGGACGCCAAGACCACCGAGTTTTTCTGGCAAGGCGACAAGCTGATTGCCGAACACCATGCAGAGCGCCATCGCAGCTACCTCTACGAGCCCGGCAGCTTCCGCCCATTGGCACTATTGGACGGTTTCGGCCCAAAAGAAACCAAGCCCTACCACTACCAACTCGACCACCTCGGCACCCCGCAGGAACTGACCAGCCCCGAGGGCGAAATCGTCTGGTCCGCCCACTACCGCGCCTACGGCCAGATCGCCCGGCTCGACGTGGGCAAAGTCGACAACCCGCTGCGCTTTCAGGGTCAGTATTTCGATGCGGAAAGCGGCCTGCACTACAACCGTCATCGCTACTACAATCCGGATATTGGTCGTTACCTGACACCGGACCCGGTGAAGTTGGCGGGGGGGATCAATGGGTACCGGTATGTGCCCAATCCCACGGGGTGGGTGGATCAGCTAGGCCTAAATACATGCCCCGGTAGCAATGGGTGTAAGCCTACAACCTCACAAGATAATCCAATTGAGAAGGCACGAGTTGATGAGGGACAACCGTCAGCACCTCAGACGGCTGGTGAGCAGAGACGAGCTAAGATAGAGGAGCTAAGTGAGGCGAATGCGAAGCGTCGAATTTTGGAATATGAAAAAAAGTACGACATGCATATGGTTGGCAAGCATGGACCAGAAGTTGAGTCATCTAAAGTGAGCCAGCGCTCAATAGATGGGAAAGATCCAATAACGGGCAAATTACCGCCCAAGAAAAAAGGGACTCCCAGCTCACAATTCAACAGTTGGAAGCTTCAACTTCAAGCATGGACCAAAGCAACATCAAGGGTTGAACGAGGACTTTCGCGCTATACCGGAATAGATGGCAACAAGAATGATATTGTCCAACTAGAACTGCCAGGTGCTGGACGTGGTTACAGACCAAACAAGACGGATCCGAACCATCCACATTTCAACCCTTCAATGAATGGTGCCGAAATGAAGTTTCGTAAAGACGGCACACCTTTTACCCTTTTCCCGATTAAGGAGTAAAAATGTTATTTCATCCATCCTCCGAGCACATCCCTTTCGACGCAAGCCTGCGCTATTTCGTAGGAATTTTTGACATCTACGACAGAGAAGAATCAAAGGGAGAAGAACTGCACGCCTACAACCCTAACAACCAGAAAGATCGAGAAGCTTTGATCCTAAGATACTGCCTGGATCCTTACAACGAATTCTCCCACCGCCACAAATATAAGCTGATGGAAAATTTGTCCTTCGCTCTAAATACTGAAAATTTTGACTTTAGCTCGTTCTTTGAAGACGACCCCGATGAGTATTCAACGATGGCCTGGGACGAAACAGAAATAGCCGACCCCCGAGGCTTCTTTGCAGACATTTATCGACTGGCCAACGAGGTCTGGAAAGACGACCTCCAAAAAGCCAGTCTCGAAGACCCTTCCACATGGTGACTTCCACATTGAATGCTACTCGATGTCGGAGGGGCTGACCCCAATGCGAGTCAACCAAGCAAACACAACGCTCAAATCAACAAAGATCAAATGTGGGAGCTGGCTTGCCTGCGAAAGCGGTAGTGCAGTAACACATGCAGCGACTGACACACCGCCTTGGCGGGCAAGCCCGCTCCCACAGGGGATCTGCGTTTACCTGACTGGCATTCCTCCCACACTCAAACCCGCTTCGTTCGATCTGATCAGCGCTTGGACAACTCCATAATCATCCGACTCAACAAATAAACACGCGGCACCACACTCTCCACCTCGGCATATTCCTCCGGGGTGTGAATATTGCCCCCCACTATCCCAAACCCATCCAACGTCGGCGTGCCTACCCCGGCGGACAAGCTGGCATCCGCCGCGCCGCCGCTGCCTTCGATGGTCAACTTGCGTCCCAGTTCGCCATAAATCCCTTGGGCCATCGCCACCAACTTATCCGACTCGGCCGTCTGCGGCATCGGTGGCAGGCCGCGCTGCAGGCTGGTGTTCACTTCGGTTTCCGGGATCAATTTGTTGGCTGAAACCCGGGCCAGGTCTTTCTCGATCCGGTCGAACTCTTCCGGCAAGGCCGCACGCACGTCGGCCTTGGCGGTGGCTTGGTCAGGGATGACGTTGGTGCGGTCACCGGCCTTGAGCACGGTGAAGTTGATGGTGGTTTTCTTGTCTTCATCGCCAAGTTTGCCCAGTTGCAGGATCTGGTGCGCGGCTTCCATGGCGGCGTTGCGTCCCAGTTCCGGGGCGACGCCGGCGTGGGCGGCCTTGCCTTTGACTTCGACCACGGCGGTGGCGCTGCCTTTGCGCCACACCACGAGGCCGTCGGCGGGGCGGCCGGGTTCCAGGTTCAGGGTCACGTCGTGGCCCTTGGCAGTGTTGCGGATCAGTTCGGAGGCGGCGTCGGAGCCGGTTTCTTCGCTGGCGTCGAGCAGGAAGGTGATCTGCGCGTAGTCCTTGAAACCCTGGCTTTTGAGGACTTTGAGCGCATAGATGCCCGCGACGATGCCGCCCTTGTCATCCATCACGCCGGGGCCGTAGGCGCGGCCGTCCTTGATGTGGAAGGGGCGCTCGGCAGCCGAGCCTTCCTTGAATACGGTGTCCATATGGGCCATCAGCAGGATCTTGGCCTTGCCGGTGCCTTTGAGGGTGGCGACCACATGGCTGTTGTTGGCGGCTTTATCCGGCACCAATTCGATGGTGAAACCCAACTGTTTCAACTCGTCCACGGCGATATCGCGCACTTGGGTCAGGCCCGGCTCGTAGCCTGAGCCCGAGTCGATATTCACCAGGCGCTCCAGCAGCTTCAAGGCTTGGGCCTTGTATTGTTCGGCCTGTTGCTGGATCTGTTTATGAGGCTCGGCGCTGTAGGCCGGCAGGCTGAAAGACAAGGCCAGGGTAGCGGCCAACAGGGTACGCGGGAAGGTGAAGAACATGGACCGATCCTTGTTTTTTGTTGGAGGGTGCCCCGCCACCCTACCCCACTAAACTGACCGCAACCAACTGCCCTGTACCGAGCTGACCCGGTTGCGCCCGCTGCTCTTGGCTTCATACAGCGCCTGGTCGGCATCGTTGAGCCAACTGATGGAGTCGGCGTGGCTCGGCTGGTACGGCGCCAGGCCGATGCTCAGGCTCACTCGCAGTGTCGGGTCCTGGGCGTAGGCCAAGGCGTTGAAGCGACCGCGCAAGGCCTCCATCACCTCGGTGGCACGGTTGAGGGGCATATCGGGCAGGATCACGCAGAACTCATCACCGCCATAACGGCCGGCCAGGTCGGTGGTGCGCAGGTTCTGGCGCAGCACCTTGCTCAGTTGGCGCAGGACGATATCGCCGGTCACATGGCCGTAGGTGTCGTTGATGGTCTTGAAGTGGTCGATGTCGATCAACGCGATAGCGGCACCGGCCGGGCCACGGCGGCAACGTTGAAATTCGAGGTCCAGATGGTCCTTCCAGGCGCCGTGGTTGAGCAGGCCCGACAGGCTGTCGGTGCGGCTCAAGGCCAGCAGTTCACGTTTGTGCCGGGCCAAGGTAACGGCCTGGCGATAGCAGATCCATCCCAGGGCCAGGGGATACAGCATCAGGATCGGCAGGCAGGCATACAGCTGGGCCTGGGTGGTCAGGGCGACAAACCCAGGTGTGAACAGCAGCAACGCGGTGCCCAGTCCCAGTGCCTGCGCCACCCAACCCGCGAACAGGAAGCGCGGCCCGCCGATGGCGACGTTGTTCATGCTCATCATCGACAGGGTGGTGACGCTGGGCAGCGGGTTGAAGTGCATCGCGCCAACCCAGAACCCACCGCAAAAGGAATCGAACAGCAGGCTGCGGCGTTCGCTGCGCAAGGTATTGGCCGAGCGCAACGAGCATTGAAAAGCCAGGTGCGGCCACGCAAAGGCATTGACCAGCATCCAAGCCCATACCCACAGGGAGGGGTTCAACGGATACATGCCGAACGCCACGCACACAAAGCCGAGCGTCAGCCCCAGCAGGCGAGATTTGTACAAGCGCAAAGCGAGCGGAAGTCCTTTTCCTCCGACGGCTGGCATGGTGGGGGCGATCCTGGGTGAATGCCTGGAGTCTAACAGGGCGACGTCAAATCGCCACTACCGCTTATTGGCTAATACTTCAGTGCGAAAACCCGCGTGCCAGCATCAAGGCGACGCCCAGCAGCAAGACGGCCGTGACCCGCTGCAACAACACCCGGCGCTTGGGGTTTTCCAGCACGTGCTTGATGCGCTGGCCGAAATAGCAATACAGGCAGCCGCTGGCAAATTGCAGCAGCAGGAAGGTCAGGCCAAGGATGGCGATGTCCGCCGCCGAACTGTGTTCACCGGCGCCGGCAAACTGCGGGAACACGGCGCTGAACATGATGATGGTCTTGGGGTTGGAAAACCCGGTCAACAGCCCTTTGCCAAACAGGCTGCGCGAACCCTCCACGGCACCTGCGTTGTTGATCGACACGCCGCTGCTGGTCCACTGCTTGTAGGCCAGGTAGAGAATATAGGCCACACCGACAAACTGGATGGTCTGGGTAATGGCAAGGTTGCCCTTGATCAGTTCCGAGAAGCCCACGGCAAAGATCAGGATGGAAATCAGGTAAGACACACTGGCGCCGATCTGCGCGGGGATCGAACTGCGCAGGCCGTCCTTCAGGCCCAGGCTCAACAACAACAAGGTCATGGGGCCGGGGCTGAAGGTCATGGTGGCGCAAAACAGCAAAAAGTAGAGAAACGACGACAGGGTTAACGCACTTGTCATGGCCAGGGACCTTGAATTAAGAGAACAACAGCAACGAGGCGAGCGCCTCAAGCGCCCGCCCCAGGCCGGTCAGGCGACGGCGATTTCAGTCGTCAGGGACTCGCGGTACATCACCGCAAGGTCAGCCAGCGCGGCCTTGGCGGTCTGGTTACGGGTTTCAAACGCCACCAGGCCCTTCCAGTTGGTCTCGACAATGGCCTGCACCACATCGGCGTAATCACAGTTACCGTCATGGATGCCGAAGTGCTGGTCTTGCACGCCGTTGTTATTGCTGAAAGAGATGCCCTTGATCAGGTGGTGATACTTGCGCACCACTTCTGCCGGCAGGCCGTTCTCGATGTTGGCATGGCCGGCGTCGAGGAAGAAGTACACATTGCTGTGGGCTTGCAGGCGCTCGAACACAAAAGCGTATTCCGCTTCATGGGTAAAGATGTAGTGGAACGGCCGATAGTTGACGTAGTTGGACAGGTTCTCCAGGTAGATATCCGTGCCCTTGGCCTCGGCGTAGCGCGCCAGTTCCTGCACCGACTTGAGGTAATGCTCCAGGGCAACCTTCTTGGCCATCAGCACCATTTTCGGCTCGACGATGCAACCGCCGTGAATGATCAACGGCGCGCCCAGGCGGCTGGCGATGTCGATTTCCTTTTTCACATACTCCACGGCAGCGCTGCGGAAGGCTTCTACATCACTGCCCAACGGTGCCTTGAAGTTGCCGTGGAAAACCGGCTTGACCCCAGTCGCCGTGATTTGCGCCTGCAGGCTTTCGATACGCGCCTCGGTCCAGTCATCGACCATTTCGCCGAACAGGCTGCCGTCGATGTACCAGTGGGTGCAGTCACCTTCGATGGCGGTTTGCAGGCCCTTTTCGGCGCCCAGGTATTTCTGGTGGGCCACACCGGTGCAGAACGGGACGGTGGCGTTGATCAGTTTGCTTTCCATGGAGCGATTCCTTTCGTTGATGGAGTGTCAGGCGAATTGACGTTCAGGAAGATTGATGGCCATGAAGTCGGCCTTGGTCACGCCGCAATCCGGGCATGTCCAGTCTTCAGGCACCTCTTCCCAAGGGGTGCCTGCGGGAATTCCGTCCTCCGGAATACCCAGTTCTTCTACGTACATAAAACCGCAGGGTGCGCACATATAAGTCTTCATGGAAATGCAAAATCCATTGCTCAGGTGTAGGAAATATCGCCATCTCCAGGCGAGATGCCGCGCAGTCTAGGGGAGTGGCATTGCGCAAGGCAGGTAAAGTGATGCCTAATCCGGCCTCACTTCACCGGTAAAATCACCTGCAAACACAAGGACGCGTCATGTTTGTATCCGCCATCGCTTTCGTAGAAGGCACGCCCAAGGTCCAGCAGATCGTCGAGGCGTTCAGCCACGCCATCGAAAATGGCGAATGGGCACCGGGCAGCAAACTGCCATCCGTGCGTGAGCTGACCCAGATCCTCGGCGTCAGCAAGTTCACCCTCAATGAGGCTCTGGACCGCCTGCGCGGTCGCCACCTGCTGACCTCGAGCCAGGGCCGCGGCTACTTCGTGGCGATGGACAGCACACGCCCTGCTTCGGCGACCTGGGTCGATCTACTGCCCCAAGACCTGCTCAGCGTATTGCGCCGGCCCTTGGCCACCGCCAGTGGCGAACTGCGGCCCGGTGGCGGGCACCTGCCGGAGGACTGGCTCAATGGCGAAGCGATCCGCCAGGCCATGCGCAGCGTGGTGCGTGCGCCGTCGCTGCGCATCGCCGGGCTGGGCACGCCGGCGGGGCTGTTGCCGTTGCGCCAGGCGCTGCAACAGAAACTGCATGGCGAAGGCTTGTCGGTGCCGGTGGAGCAAATCATCACCACCCCCAACACCGTGCAGGGCCTGGACATGCTCATGCGCCTGCTTGCACGCCCCGGCGACACGGTGTTGCTCGACGCGCCGTGCTATTTCAACTTCCACGCCAACCTGGCGCTGCATGGGGTCAAGGTCGTTACCATCGAGCGCCGCCCCGATGGGTTCGATTTCGCGGCCCTCGAACAGTTGCTGGCCGAACACCGCCCCAGCCTTTACCTGACCACTAGCGTTCTGCATAACCCCACCGGGCATTCCTTCAGCCCCAGCCAGGCGTTTCGGCTGCTGCAACTGACCCAGCACTATCACTGCCATATCGTCGAGGATGATCTTTATGGCGACCTGCATCCCAACCCTCCTCCACGCCTGGCCGCCGTCGCCGGGCTGGAGCAGGTCACCTACCTGTCGGGGTTCTCCAAGAGCCTCAGCGCCAACACCCGCGTCAGCTACGTCGTGGCCGCGCCGCAACTGGCCGCCAACCTCACCAATATGAAATTGATGAGCGGCGGCGTCACCTCCGAACTGTTCGAACAAATCGTCTACCGTATGCTCAGCGAAGGCAGCTATGCCAAGCATCGCAAGCGCATGGTGCAACGCCTGATGGAGGCCGGAGGGCGCGTCGAACAATGGCTCAAGCGCTGCGGGTGCGAACTGCCGATGGCGTATGAAGGCGGGATGTTCATCTGGGCACGCCTGCCGCCTGGCGTGAACGGCGAACTCCTGGCTCAGCAAGCCCTGAAACGCAGCATGGTGCTGGCGCCCGGTGCGTTGTTTGGCTATGACCCGGCCCATCGCGACTCGATGCGCTTCAATGTGGCTCACAGTGATGAGCCACGGGTGCAGCGGGTATTTGAGGCGCTGTTGTTGCATGGGGTGGCACACAAAAGCAAAAGCGGCCCAACGTAACCACGATGCGAAGCGAGTAGCTCTTGCTCTGATTTTGATCTCAGGCGCCCCGTTAAACCACGCTGGCCGGAATTCGACAGGGATTTGGGGGGTAAACCGGCAGGGATGCCGGTTTAGCCGCCCCGCGCCATGGATGGCGCGTGGCGGCGGCCCCCCAAATCACTGGCGGATTACGGGCACACCGAGCCTAAGCGAGGTGCCGAGTGGTGGGGCAAGAGCCCTTTGGTTACTTTGGGGCTTTTCCAAAGTGACCCGCCGTAAGGGCGGACCCCTAGGTGGCCGTTACCGCAGGAATGGATATGTACTCGGTATAACTGCGTCGGCTGTCAGGCCGCCTCCGCAGGCAAGCCAGCTCCCACAAATTGATCGCGGGGCGTCAGGTAGATAGGTGTCGGCTGGCAGGCCGCCATCGCAGGCAAGCCAGCTCCCACAGTTGGATCGCGGGGCGTCGGGTGGATACGCATCGGCTCGCGCCATAAGCCTCCCGTCAACCCGGCAACGGAATCACCCGCAACGGCCGCACCGACTTGTAGGAAAAGCTCGAATAGATCTCCTTGACGCAGGGCAACGTCTGCAAAACCTCGCGGGCAAACTCGCCAAACGATTCCAGGTCTTTGGCCACCACTTCCAGCAAAAAGTCATAGCGCCCCGAGACGTTATGGCACGCCACAATCTCCGGAATCGCCAACAGGCGCTGCTCGAACGCGCGGGCGATTTCCTGGGTGTGGCTTTCCATCATGATGCTGACAAACGCAGTCACCCCATAACCCAGCGCCTTGGGAGAAAGGATCGCCTGGTAGCCACTGATCACCCCGCTCTCCTCCAGGGTGCGCACCCGGCGCCAGCACGGTGAGGTGGTGAGGGCCACCCGCTCTGCCAACTCGGCCACGGTCAGGCGGGCGTTGCCTTGCAACGCGTTTAAAAGGGCTTTGTCCGTACGGTCCAGCTTGATGGGCATAACGTGCCTCTAATCATTATTTTTATCGATGTTTGATCCACAAACGCGGGTTTTTGCAGGCTTTTTCGCAAAGTTCATCTGTGGTTATGAGCATAGCATTGTAGGAAATAAGGAGCGCCCGACATGCACACTCAACACACCAGCTTCGGCTTTTGCACCCGTGCCATTCACCATGGCTATGACCCTGTTGACCATCACGGCGCCCTCGTTCCGCCCATCTACTTGTCTGCCACCTTCGCCTTCCCCACCGTCGAATACGGCGCCGCCTGCTTTGCCGGCGAAGCCAGCGGCCACTTCTATACGCGCATTTCCAACCCCACCCTGGCCCTGCTGGAGTCACGCATGGCCAGCCTGGAAAACGGCGAGGCCGCCGTAGCATTCAGCTCCGGCATGGGCGCGATTGCCGCAACGTTCTGGACCCTGTTGCGCCCGGGCGACGAGATCATCGTCAGCCAGACCCTCTATGGCTGTACCTTCGCCCTGTTGCACCATGGCCTGGGCGAATTCGGTATCAAGGTGCGGCATGTCGACCTGACCGACCTGGCCGCCCTGCAAGCAGCATTCTCCCCGGCCACGCGCATGCTCTACTGCGAGACGCCGGCGAACCCCAACCTGCGCCTGATCGACATCGCCGCCGTGGCCGAGTTGGCCCATCAACAGCCGAATGTCACCGTGGTGGTCGATAACACTTATTGCACGCCCTATCTGCAACGCCCCCTGGAACTGGGTGCCGATGTGGTGGTGCACTCGGCCACCAAATACCTCAGCGGCCACGGCGACATCACCGCAGGTGTTGCGGTGAGCCACCAGGCGCTGGCACAGCGCATCCGCCTGCAAGGGCTCAAGGACCTGACCGGCGCAGTGATGTCACCCCAGGACGCGTCGTTGCTGATGCGCGGCCTCAAGACCCTGGCCCTGCGCATGGACCGTCATTGCAGCAATGCCCAGGCGCTGGCCGAAGCCTTGCAGGCGCACCCGGCGGTGGAGAGTGTGATCTACCCCGGGCTGCGTTCCTTCCCCCAGTACGAACTGGCGACCCGGCAAATGAAACTGCCCGGCGGCATGATTGCCTTTGAACTCAAGGGTGGGATCGAGACGGGCCGGCGCTTTATGAACGCACTGCAACTGTTCACCCGTGCGGTCAGCCTGGGAGATGCCGAATCACTGGCCCAACACCCGGCGAGCATGACCCACTCCACCTACACCCCCGAGCAACTTGCGCAGCACGGTATCAGCGAGGGCCTGGTGCGTTTGTCGGTGGGGCTTGAAGACGTTGCCGACCTGCTGACGGATATCCAACAGGCCCTGGCCAAGTGCAGCGGTGCCAACCTGCGGCCAGCCCCCACAGCGGTTTATGCCATGAAATAGCGCCTCAAGCCGTGCGTTTTGCGGTGCCTGGGCGGCGGTCGGAAGGATCCGACTGCCGTTCTACATGTTTAATGCTTTTTTTTTCGCAGATTGGATCCCCCTCCTTTAGCCAGCCTGTACTAGCATGTCCGCAGCGGGACGCACTATCACTGCAGGTTATTCACATTCGTTACCTTCTTAACCCCCGTCGCTATAAAACCGAACACCTGCACGAAACTCACGGACGAATTGATGAACTCACACCTGTTCCCACAGATAGGCAAGGTCATCGCCAGCACCGGCAGCCGCCATTTTCCACGCATGCTGCATGACCTGATCCTCACCCAACTGGCAGTGGACGCCACCCATATCACCCAATTGCACGTCAGCCGCGAAGGCCTTGGCCGCCGCAAGATCAGCCCGGTGTACACCGATTCGGTGGCGGCCCTGGGCAGCGAGCAACTCGCCGCACAACTGCACCTCACGGGCCGCAAGGACGATGTGCGCTATGTACTGTCGGTGTATCGCTCGCACCCGTCCGACAGCTTTTCCGCGCAAGAACGCAGCATGCTCCAAGACTTCTCCGCGCTGTTGCTGCCCATGGTGGAAAAACACATCACCGCGCTGCAGCCATCGCTCCCAGACAGCCCGTGCGCAGTGCCCCAACATCAGGGCATCGACACCTTGCACCGACGCATTCAGGAGCGCCTGGTGCAATCGGGGCTGACCCTGTCCAACCGTGAACTGCAAGTGTGCGTAGGCCTGCTGGCCGGGCGCACCGCGCCGGAGTTGGCCGAACAACTGGCGTTGAAGGTCAACACCATCGAGAGCTACCTCAAGCGTGCGGCGATCAAGTTGGGGATCAGCGGGCGGCATTCGTTGTTGCGGTGGATGTACTCGACCGAAGACGGCACCCGTTTCTGAGCTCACGCCAATCAAACTGTAGGAGCATGCTCGCTTCTACACGGGGTATTCGAGCAAGCCCAGCTTTCAGCAAAAAAAACCGCCCTTGCGGGCGGTTCAAGAAAACTCGGCCTTGATCAGAAACCGAGGGAGAAACTCACCGTCACGGCGTGGTCTTTGTCGTTGCGCGAGAGTTGGCCGGAATAGCCCAGGCCCAGTCTGCCGTTCTGGCTGATCTGGTAATCCAGGCCCGCTTCCACCACCGCGCTGTCCTTGGCAATCGGCACGCCCTGGGTGCTGAACGAGCCACCGCCATTGATAAAGCTCAGGTCGGCGTCGGGCTTGGTGTCACCGAAGGCATGGCGCCAGCCGATGCTGCCCCGTGGGGTGATTTTCGAGCCGTTGCCCAGGGTGATGGTCTGGCCAATGCGCACGCCCAAGGTCGAGTAGGTGATGTCCTGGTCGGCATCGCCACGCAGGGCTGCCGAGCCGCCTTTTTCCTTGATGGTGTCGCTGTCATAGTTGACGTAGGCCAGGCCGGCGAACGGTTCCAGGGCCACGGTAGGGGTTTGAATGGTGTAGCCGACTTCACCGAACACCTGCGCACTGCGTGCCTTGTAATCGGCTTTGAGGCGTTGGCCTTCGCCACCGACGGCCACGTTGCGTTTGCTTTCAACGTCATGCCAGCTGTACGCCACGCCCATGCGTGCGGCGAAGGCTTCTTGCTGGTAGGCGGTGTAGGCCATCAGGTGGTAGCTGTCCACATCGGCGCTCGAGTTGCGGCGCTTGGCGTCCAGGTCGCTGCGGGTATAGCCGGCGGCCACGCCCACGCGCCAGGCGTCGTCCACTTGCTTGTCGGTACCGAGCAGGAAGCCGCTGAGGTTGCGGTCCAGCTTGGCGCTGTTGCTGTCACCGCCCATGTGGCCCCAGGTGCCGAGCACGCGCATCCAACCGACCATCTCGCCGTGGCAACCGGCGCTGCTCAGGTGGTTTTCGCTGGGTGCCAGGGCATTGCGCGGGTCGTCCTCGCGGTAGCAACCGGGTTGGCGCAGGCGCTCGTTGACCGCATCACGCACGTAACGCGAGTCTTCAAGCATGGCGCTGGCGGTGCTGGCGTGGATTTCGCCGGACAAGCTGTCGAAGGCCGCACGTGCCGCCGCTGCATCACCGTTAAGCAGTGCATTTTGCACCGCTGCGCCACCGACTGCGGTGCCTGTGCCCAACGCCGCCGCTACGCCGCGCTGGTTACCGGTGGCCGCCACGCTGGCGTAGCTGACGTCGTTGCGGCTGACCGCCAGGGCCACTTGGGTTGGGCTGTAGTTCAACGCGGTAGTGAGGAATGCCAGGTTCTCCAGGTTGGTGGTGGCAAAGGTGCCGTTGACCGCGCCCGCCGTCAGCAGGGTGTAGGTGGTGGCGCCGGCATAGGGTGCCAGGTTGACCACATTCAAGGTGCCGCCCAGGTTGGCGGTGCCGCCCACGGCCAGGGAGCCGGTGGTGGATGGGGTGATCACCAGGTTCAGCGCACCGGTGCTGGCGTTGGTGAAGTTGCCGGCAACGGTCAGCTTGCCACCGTCGGGCGTCACCGAGCCGTTGTTGACCAGCGAACCGACACTGCCGTTACCGGTCAGCCCCGCACCGTTGGCCACAGTGACTTGGCCGCCAAGCACCGCGCCTGGGTTGGCCGCGTTACCCACTTGCAGCACGCCCTCTTCCACCGCCACGGTGCCACTGAACGGCTGGTTGCCGGTCAGCAACAGCGCGCCTGCGCCTTGCTTGATCAGCGCACCGGTGCCGCTCAAGGTGCCGCTGAACTGGCCATTGGTGCGCTGGGTAAACAACAACCGCGCGTTGTTGAGGATCCTGCCACGCAGGCTGGTGGTGGTGCCCGCCAGCGTACCGCCACTGACGGTGGTGCCGCCGGTGTAGGTATTGGCGCCAGTCAGCAGCAAGGTGCCCGCATCCAGCTTGTTGATGCCGCCGGTTCCCACCAGCGGTGCATCAATCTGAGCGGTCACGCCGGAATTGACGCGCACTGGCGCCAGGCTGCCATCGGCCGCATTGGTCGGGCTCAAGCTACCGCCTGCGCCGGCGACCAGCGTGTAGCCGGCGTCCAGCACTTGCAGTCCAGTGAAGCCTTGGTTGCCAACTACGGTCACGGTGCCGCCCTGCCCGCCAAATACCGCGAACTGATTGGTGGACGCCTGCCCTTGAGTGCCGGTGGGGTCGGTCCAGTTGGTGCCTGGGCCCCAGGTACCACTGCCGCCGGTGATGCTGCCATCGGGGTTGGTGGTGCCGCCGTTCCAGAACTGGATCTGCCCTGGGGTGGTTTGCACCACCAGGTTGAGCTGGTTGGCCAGCGCCGTTTGCAGGCTCAGGTTACCCAGTGCCACCGGCAAGGTGCCAAAGGTGAGGCCGTTATCGGTCAAGCTGCCGCCGTAGCGGAACAGCTGGTACACGCCGACACCGAAGCCGCCGGTATCGCTGACGTTGAGGGTGCCGTCCAGGGTCAGGTTGCCCGCCACGTTCACCGCCGTACTGGAGGCACCCGGCGCACCGAGGGCGAAGTCCAGGGTGGTGCCCGATGACAAGGCCAGCGAACCCACCGACAGCGGCGTCGCGGCACCGGCCTGGAGCACCGAGCCATCAGCCATGTTCACCGCACCGCCCAGGGTACCGCTGCCGCCGAGGGTCGCGCCGCTGGCGACTTGCACTGCGGCGCTGTTCAAGGTGCCGTTGACCAGCAGGCTGCCGGTGTTGAAGTTGGTGTTGCCGGTAAAGGTGTTGTTGCCGCTGAGCAACAACGCGCCGGTGCCGGTTTTGTTCAACACACCGGTACCGGTGAGGTTGCCGGTGTAGGTGCCGTCGATGGCTTGCTCAAAGGTCAACGCCGCGTTGTTGGCGATAGCGCCTTGCAGGCTGGTGGTGTTGCCCGTGGTGCTGCCGCCGTTGAGCGTGGTACCGCCGCTGTAGGTGTTGGCCGCGGTCAGCAACAAGTCGCCGTTGCCATTTTTCACCAGGCCGCCGCTGCCGCTGACCACGCCGTTGAGGGCCAGGTCGTGGCTGCCGGCCAGGGTCAGCGCGCCACCCAGGTTGAGGGTATTGGCCAGTTGCAGGTCGGTGCTGCCATCCAGTTGCGCCGCGCCGCCGACCGTCAAGGCACCACTGCCCAGGGCAGCATTATTGCCAAGGATCAATTGACCGGCGTTCAGGCCAGTGCCGCCGCTGTAGCTGTTGACGCCATTGAGTGTCAGCGCTGCCGCACCGTTTTTCACCAGGCTGCCGCTGCCGCTGACAACCCCATCAAGGGTCAGCGCGTTGCTGCCTGCCACCGCCAAGGCACCGTTGAGCACGGCCGCATTGGCCAGGCTGACCGCCGCGTTGCTGTCTAGGGTAGTACCACCGGCCGCCGTCAGAGCGCCTGTGCCCAGGGCACTGTTATTACCCACCACCAGGGTGCCGCCATTGAGCGCGGTACCGCCGGTGTAGCCATTATTGCCGTTGAGTACCAGGGTGCCGCTGTCGAGCTTGGCCAGGGTGCCAGCGCCGTTGAGGGTCACGCCCAGGGTCGCGGTGGCGTTGGGGTCGACGCGTACCGCGGTGTTGCCGGTGCCGCCATTGACCAGGTTGAGCACGCCCGCCGTGCCGGAGCCCAGGGTGTAGCCATCAGTGACGAACTGCATGCCGGTGATGTTTTGCGTACCGTCCACCGTCACGTTGCCCGCCGCGCCTTGGAACACCGCGAAGCTGTTGGCCCAGCCTTGGTTGAGGGTGCCGTCGACATTGGTCCAGTTGGTATTGCCGGCGTTCCAGGTGCCGTTGCCGCCGTCAATCGCACCGTTGCCGATCAGGCTGTTGCCATCCCAGAACTGCACGGTGGTGTTGGGCGCAGTCACCAGCAGGTTGACCTTGTTGGTGATCGCGGTCTGCACTTGCAGGTCGCCCGGCACCACGCTGCCTGGCAGTGTGCCAAGAGCCAGGCCGTTATCGGTCAAGGCCCCGGTGTAGTTGATAAGGTTGTAGACGCCGCTGCCAAAGCCGCCGATATCAGTGACATTGAGGTTGCCGTCCAGGGTCAGATTGCCGCCGACATTCAGCAGGCCTGTGCCGCCACCCAGCACCGGAGTGCCGAGACCGACATCCAGGTTCGAGTTGCCACCCAGCACCAACGAGCCCACCGACAGCGTGCTGCCGGTGGCCAAGCCGATGTGCCCACCGTCGGCCACGGTCACCGCGCCGGCCAATGAGCCGCTGCCGGCCAGGGTTGCGCCGCTGTTCACCGCCACTGTGCCGCTGGCCAGTGAACCGGTGACATTCAAGGTGCCGCCGTTGACGTTGGCCGCGCCGCTGATGGCATTGGTGCCGCTCAGGTTGAGCACTCCGCTGCCGTTTTTATCCAGGTTGCCGGCACCGTTGAGCGCACCGCCAAAGCTGTTATCCAGGTTGCTGCCACCCACCGCCAGCGTGTTGCCGCCAGCCACCTGTACCACGCCGTTGCCGGCCAGGCTGTTGAGGTTGGCGTTGCCACCCAGGTTGAGGTTGGCGCCGCTGCCGACAGTGACGCCGGAGGTGGTGCCCAGCGCACCATTACCCGTCGTGGTCACGCTGCCCGCCGCCACGGTCAGTGGGCCGCTGAAGCTGTTGTTGCCGGTCAGCAGCAGGTCCGCCGCGCCATTCTTGATCAGCGCTGCATTGCCAGCGAGTACACCGGCCAGGGTCAGGTTGTTGCTGCCTGCGACAGTGAGGTCGCCATTGAGGTTGACCGCATTGGCCAACACCAACGGCGTGCTGTTGGCCAGGGTCGCCGTACCGCCGACGGTCAATGCGCCCGAGCCCAGGGCCGTGGTGCTGCCGACGGTCAGCGTGCCGGCATTGAGGGCCGTGCCGCCGCTGTAGGTATTGGTGCCGTTGAGGGTCAGGTTGGCGCCACCGGCCTTGGTCAACGAACCACTGCCGTCCACTACACCGTTGAGGCTCAGATCGTTGCTGCCGCCGACGGTGAGCGCGGCATTCAGGCTGGTGTTATTGGCCAGGGCCAACGCGGTGTTGGTGTCCAGGGTGGTTGCCCCATTGACCGCCAAGGCACCGCTGCCCAGGGCTGACGCATTGCCAAGGGTCAAGGAACCGGCATTCAATTGCGTGCCACCCAGGTAGGCATTGGCACCGTTGAGCGTCAGGTTGCCCGCACCGGTTTTGGTCAGCCCACCGCTACCGCTGACCAAGCCGTTCAGGCTCAGGTCGGCGGTGCCCAGAATGCCCAGGTTGCCGGCCAGATTCACCGTGTTGGCCAGGGCGACCGCCGTGCTGCTGTCGAGGGTGGTGCCGGCGGCCGCGTTCAGGGCACCACTGCCCAGGGCCGAATTGGAGGCCAGGATCAGGCCGCCTGCGTTGAGTGCGGTTGGGCCAGCATAGGTGTTGTTGCCACTGAGGGTCAGGTTGGCGATGCCATTCTTGATCAGGCTGCCCGTGCCCGCCACCGTGCCGGCCAGGGTCAGGGCATTGCTGCCGCCGAGGGTGAGGCTGCCGTTGACGTTGAGTGCATTGGCCAGGCTGACCGCGGTGTTGCTGTCCAGGGTGGTGCCGTTGGCGGTGGTCAAGAGGCCGCTGCCCAGGGCACTGTTATTGCCGACCACCAGGGTGCCGCCATCCAGGGCAGTGCCGCCGGTGTAGCTGTTGGCGCCGTTGAGCACCAGGGTGCCGGTGTCGAGCTTGGCCAGGGTGCCGCCTCCGTTAAGCGCCACGCCCAAGGTGGCAGTGACGCCGGGATCGACACGTACGGCGGTGTTGCCGCCCACGCCATTGAACAGGGTCAGGGCGCCCGCTGCCCCGCCGGCCAGGTTGTAGCCATCGGTGACGAACTGCAAACCAGTGATGGCTTGCGCGCCGTCAACCGTGACGGTGCCCGCCGTGCCTTGGAACACGGCAAAGCTGTTGGGCGTCCAGGCTGTATTGAATGCACCATTGACGCCGGTCCATTGGCTGCCGCCTGCACTCCAGGTGCCGCTGCCGCCTTCGATGGTGCCATTGCCCGTGGTTTGACTGCCGTCCCAGAACTGCACGTTGGTGCTGCCGTTGACCAGCAGGTTGATCTGGTTGCCGATCGCGGTTTGCAGGTCCAAGTCGCTGGCCGGAATGTTCACCGGCAGGCTGCCCAATAGCAGGCCGTTGTTGGTCAGGCCGCCGGTGTAGTCGATCAGGCGGTAGATACCCGCACCGAAGCCGCCGATATCGGTGACGTTGAGGGTGCCGTCCAGGGTCAGGTTGCCGTTGACCTGCACCAGCGCGGTGCCGCCCGTCGCGGGCGCGCCGAGGCCCGCATCCAGGTTGGCGTTGGCATTGAGCAGCAGCGAACCGGTGGTCAGGGTCGCGCCGGAATTGACGGCCAGGTGGCCGCCGTCGGCGATGCTCACGTTGCCCAACAAAGTACCGGTACCACCGAGGGTGGCACCACTGCCCACCGCCACGTTGGCGCTGGCCAGGGAACCATTGACGAGCAAGCTGCCGGCGTTGACCTGGGCGTCCCCGGTCACCACGCTGAGGCCACCGAGGGTCAAGGCGCCTGTGCCGTCTTTGGCCAGGTTACCGAGGCCTGCCACGACGCCGTTGAAGGTGCTGTCCAGATTATTGTTGCCGACGCTCAAGGTGCTGCCGGCCCCTACGGTTGCAAGCCCGGTACCCGTGAGGGCGCCCAGGCTGGCGCTACCGCCCAGGTTGAGGGAAGTACCGCTCGCCAGGTTGACCCCGGCGCCGACACCCAGTGCTCCGTTGCCCAGCGTGGTGAGGCTGCCTGATTGCACATCGAACAGGCCGTTGAAGGTGTTAGTACCGGTCAGGCTCACATCCGCCGTGCCGGTTTTGACCAGGCTGCCGCTGCCGGCCAGCACGCCGGCCAGGGTCAGGTTGTTGTTGAGACCGCCCACGGTCAGCCCAGCGTTGAGGTTGACCGCATTGGCCAATACCAGCGGTGTGCTGTTGGCCAGAGTAGCTGCACCGTTTACGTTCAAGGCGCCGGTACCCAGGGCTGCTGCCGTGCCCAGGGTCAGCGTGCCGGCGTTGAGGCTGGTGCCGCCTTGGAAGGTGTTGACGCCATTGAGGGTCAGGTTGGCCGCGCCGTCTTTGCTCAGGCCAGCCGTGCCGGTGACCAGGCCACCCAGGGTCAGGTCGTTGCTGCCGGTGACGGCGAGGTTGGCGTCAAGCACGACGCCATTGCCCACACTCAGCGCTGCCGTGTTATCCAGGGTCGCCGCGCCGCCAACGGTGAGGTTGCCCAGGCCAAGGGCGGTGGCGCTGCCCAAGGTCAGCGTACCGGCGTTCAGGGTGGTGCCACCCAGGTAGGCGTTGGCGCCGCTCAGGATCAGATTGGCCGTGCCCTCCTTGGTCAGGCTGCCTGCACCGTTGATTGCGCCGCCGAGGGTCAGGTCAGCGGTGCCGCCGATGCCCAGGTTGCCCGCCAGATTGATCGCGTTGGTAGTGGTGACCGCCGTGCTCGCGTCCAAGGTGGTACCGCCTGCGGCATTCAACACGCCCGCGCCCAGCGCCGTATTGCTGGCCAGGATCAGCCCGCCTGCGTTCAAGACCACAGGGCCCAGGAAGGTATTGGTGCCGCCGAGTGTCAGGCCTGCCGTGCCATTCTTGACCAGGCCACCGGTGCCGCTGATGGCGCCATTGAGCGCCAATGCGTTGCTGCCGCCGACCGTCAGGCTGCCGCTGAGTACCGCATCATTGCCCAGGGTTACAGAGGCGTTGCTGTCCAGGGTGGTGCCCGCCGCAGCGGTCAGCGTGCCAGTGCCCAGCGCGGTGTTGCTGCCGACCACCACCGTGCCGCCATTGAGCAAGGTGCCGCCGGTGTAGCTGTTGGCGCCATTGAGCACCAGCGTGCCGGTATCGAGTTTGTTCAGCACGCCCGCGCCGGTGATATCGACGCCGAGGGTGGCAGTCGCCAGTGGGTCGACGCGTACGGCGAAGTTGCCGCTGCCGGTGCTCAACTGCCCACCGGTGCCATTGACCAGGCTGTAGCCATCGGTGACGAATTGCAGACCGGTGATGGTTTGTACGCCATCCACGCTGACAGTGCCCGCAGCACCTTGGAACACCGCAAAGCCACCGCCCCAGGTCTGGTTGGAAAGGCCGTCGGCCGAGGTCCAGTTGGTGCCCCCCGCTGTCCAGGTGCCGCTGCCACCGTCAACAGTGCCGTTGGCAAGGGTGTTGCTGCCGTCCCAGAAACGAATATTCGGCGCCGCTACCACCAGGTTGACCTGGCTGCCCACTGAGGTCTGTACCAGCAGATCACCCAGCCCATAACCCAGCGGCACCGTGTTGACGTTCAATGCGCCGGTCAAGCCGCCGGTGTAGTTGATCAAGCGATACACACCCGCGCCAAAGCCACCGGCATCGCTCACATTAAGGTCGCCGGCCAGATTCACGTTGCCGCCGACATTCATCAGCGAGGTCAGCGACGGTGCGCCAAGCGCCACATCCAGACTGGCCCCGGCACTCATGTTCAGGCCAGCGGCCGACAAGGTCGTGCCACTGCCCAGCGCCAGGTGCCCGCCGTTGTTGATATTCGCCGTACCCAATAGCGAGCCACTGCCGGTGAGGGTGCCGCCGGTATTCACGTTGACCGACGCGCTGCCCAGGGACCCATCGACATCCAGGGTGCCCGCGTTGATCGCCGTGTTACCGGTGATGCCATTGATTCCGTTGAGCGTGAGCGTGCCGGTACCCACTTTAATCAAGCTGCCCGCGCCGCTGAGGTCACCGTCAAAAGTACTGCTGGTGTTCACCCCTCCCACGGTGAGATTCAAACCGCCGCCGACTGCCACGCCACCCGCACCGCTGAGGCCGGCCAGGCTGGAATCGACGCCCAGGTTCAGTGCGGCGCCGGTGCTGACATTGACGCCAGAGGTGTTGCCCAATGCACCGGTGCTGCCGGTGGTGACGCTGCCGGAGACAATATTCAATGGCCCGGTGAAAGTGTTGTTGCCGCTCAAGGTCAGGTCAGCCAAGCCATTTTTGATCAGCGCACTGGCGCCGCTGAGCACGCCGCTGAGGTTCAGGTCATTGTTGCCCGCGAGCGTCAGGTCGCCATTCAAGGCAATCCCGTTGCCCAGGGTAAGGGCCGCACTGTTATCCAGGGTTGCCGCACCGCCGACCGTCAAGGGGCCTGCGCCCAATGCGCCTGCCGTGCCCAAGGTCAACGTACCGGCGTTGAGGCTGGTGCCACCGGTGAACGTGTTGATGCCGTTAAGGGTCAGGTTGGCCAGGCCATCCTTGATCAGCGCACCCGCGCCGCTGACCACACCGCCCAGGGTCAGCCCGTTGGTGCCACCGACGGTCAGCCCGGCGTTGAGGGCAATACCATTGCCTAACGCCACCGCCGAGTTGCTGTTAAGGGTGGCGGCGCCGCCGACGGTCAAGTTGCCCAGGCCAAGCGCCGTGTTGCTGCCGACGGTCAGCGTGCCGGCATTCAGCGTGGTGCCACCCAGGAAGTTATTGCTGCCGCTCAGTGTCAGGCCGGCTGTGCCGTTCTTGGTCAGGCTGCCTGCACCGTTGACTGTGCCGCCCAGGGTCAGGTTGGCGCTGCCACCGATTCCTAGGTTACCGGCCAGGTTGATCGCGTTAGTCAGCGTGGCACTGGTGCTGGCGTCCAGGGTCGTGCCTGCGGCTGCATTCAACGTACCCGCACCCAAGGCACCGGTAGCGCCAATCACCAGCTTGCCGCTGTTGAGTGCCGTGTTGCCCAGGTAAGTGTTCGCTTGATTGAGGATCAGATCCGCCGGGCCGTTCTTGATCAACCCACCAAGGCCCGCCACCACACCGCCAAGGGTCAGCGCGTTGCTGCCGCCAAGGGTCAGGTTACCGCCCAGGTTGAGGTTATTGCCCAGGCTCACTGCTGCACTGGCATCCAACGTGGTACCCGCCGAGGCGTTCAACGCACTGGCGCCGAGTGCAGTATTGGAGCCAACCACCAGCGAACCGGCGTTGAGGGCCGTGGCGCCGGTGTAAGTATTGTTGCCCGTAAGCGCCAGGCTCGATACGCCCTCCTTGATCAACCCGGAACCACCGCTGACAACCCCGCCAAGGGTCAGCGGGTTCACGCCGTCTACGGTCAGATTGGCGTTCAAGGTAATCGCATTGCTGGTTGTCAGCGCAGCATTGCTCTGCAAAGTACCTGCACCCGCCACGGTCAAGGCACCGGTACCTAGCGCCGCGGCATTGCCCAATGTAAGCGTGCCGGCGTTCAAGGTGGTACCACCCTGGAAGGTGTTGGCGCCACTGAGGATCAATTCGCCGGTACCCGCTTTGCTCACACCCGCGGCGCCCGAGATCACACCACTCAGGTTCAGCCCGGTCGAGGCGCCCTGTACCGTTAAACCACCGGTACCCAGGGTCAACAGGTTGGCCAGTGTCAAGCCGTTGCCGGTGGCCTCGATAGCGCCGCCGTTAGACGTGAGCACACCGCTGCCAAATGTCGCGTTGTTATTGAATTGCGCCACACCGCCATTGAGCGTAGTGCTGCCGCTGACCAACGGCCCCTGCAACGTCCAGGTGCCACTATTGATGGCCAGGTTGTTGAAGTTGACATAGTTGGCGCTTGAAGCCGTGCCGGTGCCTGTACTGCCACCACCCACGCCCGTCGTGTTTTCAAGGATAAGCGAGTTGCTGCCGCCTGCGCCGCCGTCCACCTGGCCGGTGGGGGCGAACGTCAGGTTCACGCCGATCAGTCCGCCAAGGCTTAAGCCGAGGCCGCCGCCGTTGGTCACTTGCGAGCCCGTGACTGCCGTAAAGGTGTTGGTACTGGCGGCCCCCATCGACACACCGCCAGAGATAGTGCCGGTGTTGCGGAACGTGTTCCCTGTAGTGGAGCTCTCGAACGCCACGCGCCCGGTCAGGGTGCCGTTATTCGTCATATTGACCTGCCCGCCACCCTGCACGGCCACCACCGGGGTATCGGAAGTGAGCAGCGACAGGCCGAGCAAAGAAGAAGAACCAATGACCCCGTTGTTGACGATCGTGGTGGTGCCGCCTGCGCCGTTGGTGGCGTTCAGGGCCATGCCGTCCAGCGAGGCCAGGTTCAGCCCCAGCAATGCGCCAGTACCGCGCATGATGCCGGAGGCGCTGTTGGTGATGTTCAATGCGCTGGCTGCCGTGTTGCCGATCACTACGCCACCGCTCAGCACCGAAACCAATCCGAGAAGTGCCGGGTCAATGGTGCCGGAGTTGTTCAACGTCGTATTGTTGCCGGTCAGGGTCAGTGCTTTACCGCCCAACGTCGCATTGAGCTGCGCCCCCGCGTTGACGTTGACCGTCAGGCTGTTGACTGCACTGCTGAAGGTATTGAGAAACAGCGGCAATGTCGGCACACCCGTACAGGTCACCGTCGCTCCAGCGGTGGGACTCGCCGGGCTACAGGCGGCGAACACATCCGGGCTCGCCAGCCCCATCACCAGCCCGGCTACGCCCAGGCGGATCGCAAGAGAAAGCGCAGAAATACGAGGTAAAGCGGCAGTCGCAAGTCTTCTATCCACGTTCTACTCCTTGTGGTCCAAGCCTTTCATCCGTGACTGCGTGCACGCCTTGTTTCAACGATCCACACGCATCGAATTCGAAACACCTGACCGTGGTGACTACTGGTTCAGTTTTTCGAAACGTTAGTAGACCTGCGCGAAAGCCATTGAATTAAATGGTATTAATACTTTCGTAAAACCGGCGTAAAAATGGGATGAGCGCCAACATCCATTGACTGTCGCGACAAAAATACAAGTTTCAAAATGTGAAAAAGCGCTCTAATAGCGCCCTATCCTCCCCACCGTAGGAGCGAGCCTGCTCGCGAAAATCCTCAACGATGACGCGACAAACCAGACACAACGCGGTGCCCTTGCGTTCTTCGCAAGCAAGCTCGCTCCTACCGTTGATCGATGCAAATGCTGGAGTTCGTAATGCCCCATGAAGGCAACCTGTTACAAGCAGCCGTGGTGTTCTTGTTCGCCGCCGTGCTGACCGTGCCCCTGGCCAAGCGCCTGCAATTGGGCGCGGTGCTGGGCTATCTGTTCGCCGGTGTGATCATCGGCCCGTCAGTACTCGGCCTGATCGGCAACCCGCAAAGCGTGGCGCAGTTTTCTGAACTGGGCGTGGTGCTGTTGCTGTTCATCATCGGCCTGGAATTGTCACCCAAACGTTTATGGGTGATGCGCAAGGCGGTGTTCGGCGTCGGTCTGGCCCAGGTCCTGCTCACCGGTGTGGTGATGGGCGCGGTCGCGCTGTGGCTGTTTGGCCAGTCGTGGAACAGCGCCATCGTGCTGGGCCTTGGCCTGGCACTATCCTCCACGGCGTTTGGCCTGCAAAGCCTGGCCGAACGCAAGGAACTCAACCAACCCCACGGGCGCCTGGCCTTTGCCATCCTGTTGTTCCAGGACATCGCCGCCATCCCGCTGATCGCCATGGTGCCGTTGCTGGCCGGCAGCGATCATCCGACCACCGAGGCCCAAGGCCTGCAACATGTGCTGCAGATCCTGGGCAGCATCGCCGTGGTGATCATCGGCGGGCGCTACCTGTTGCGCCCGGTGTTTCGCATCGTGGCCAAGACCGGCCTGCGCGAAGTGTCCACCGCCACCGCGTTGCTGGTGGTGATCGGCACCGCCTGGCTGATGGAGTTGGTGGGCGTGTCCATGGCCTTGGGGGCCTTCCTCGCCGGCCTGCTGCTGGCGGATTCGGAATACCGCCACGAACTGGAATCCCAGATCGAGCCGTTCAAGGGCCTGCTGCTGGGGCTGTTTTTTATCAGCGTGGGCATGGGCGCCAACCTCAGTCTGCTGCTCAGCACACCGCTGGTGGTGATCGGCCTGACCCTGCTGCTGATCGGCTTGAAGCTGCCGCTGCTGTACGCCGTCGGGCGAATGGTGGGCGACCTCAACCGCGAAAGCGCTTTACGCCTGGGCGTGGTGCTGGCGGCGGGGGGTGAGTTCGCCTTTGTGGTGTTCAAGATCGGCCGCGACCAGGGCCTGTTCGAACCGCAGCTGTACGACGTGCTGGTACTCACCATCACGCTGTCCATGGCCGTGACCCCGCTGCTGTTGCTGGTGTGCCCGAAGCTGTTCAAGCCCAAGGTCAAGCCGGTGGAAGTACCCGAGGAATACCGCGCCATCGAAAGCGATGCGCCCCGCGTGGTCATCGCCGGCATGGGCCGTATGGGCCAGATCGTGGCGCGCATCCTGCGCGCGCAGAACATCTCGTTCATCGCCCTCGACACCTCGGTGGAAACCATCGAGCTGACCCGCAGTTTCGGCGGTATGCCGGTGTTCTACGGCGACCCCCAGCGCCCGGAAATCCTCCACGCGGCCAAAGTCGATCAGGCGGAATTCTTCGTGATCGCCATGGACGACCCAGAGATCAACATCAAGACCGCCGAGTTGGTGCGCAACCTCTACCCGCACATGAAGATCATCGCCCGTGCGCGTAACCGCCAGCACGTACACCGCCTGGTGGACCTGGACGCTTCACCGGTGCGTGAAACCTTCTACTCCAGCCTGGAAATGAGCCGCCGCACCCTGGTCGGCCTCGGTTTGAGCCAGGCCCAGGCCGATGCGCGCATCAACCGCTTCAAGACCCACGACCAGCAGGTACTCGCCGCCCAACACGCGGTGTACGACGACGCGGCCAAGGTCATGCAAACCGCCCAGGAAGCCCGTGCGGAACTGGCGCGCCTGTTTGAAATGGACAGGCTTGAGGAAGAGTCTTCCGACAAAGTGTGACGGGGCCGATGAACGAGATTGCGAATTTTCTGACAGAATACGCCGCAATTTCGTTCATCCCCGGAGTGCTTCATGGCCACGTTCACCAAGACCGCAATGCTGCTGGCCCTCGCGCTCACCGCCGGCAGCGTATTCGCTGCTGCAAAGCCCACCACCCAGACCATCTCCACCTTGGGTGGCAAGTTCACCTTCAAACTGCCCAAGGCCTACAGCGCCGACACCCTGCCCTCCGGCACAGCGCAAGACGGCACCGCTGACACCCAAGGCACCCTGTACGCTAACTCAACGACGAAAAGTGTGGTGATCGTCGCCGAAACCGTGCGCAACGATGGGGCAACTATCCAGGATAACGACCCGCAGTTCCTAGACGGCGCCGTGGCCGATTTCGTCAAGGACCAGAGCGCTGCGCTGCCTGACTTCAAGAAACTGGGCGAGAAGAAACTCACCTACAAGGGCCTGGGCCTGCGCCAAGTGGACAGCAGCGCCACCCAAGGTGGTGGCAAGACCTTGAACTCCACATTCCTGGGTGGTTCGGGCAACCATTTGCTGGTGATTCAGGCCATTTCCCGGGCGGATGATGTGAAGGGGCATGCGCAGCTGGTGAAGCAGATTACGGGCGGCAAGTAACCCCCCTCTTCCAGCCAACACAAAACCCATGTGGGAGCGGGCTTGCCTACGATGGCGGTGTGTCAGTCACTGAATCTTTTACTGAGCCACCGCTATCGCAGCATAGGCATCTACATAACTCTGTAAGCTCAACGGTAACCACGATGCGAAGCGAGCCACTCTTGATCTTGCTCTTGATCTGAAGCGCCCCGTCAAACCACGCTGGCCGGAATTCGACAGGGATTTGGGGGGTAAACCGGCAGGGATGCCGGTTTAGCCGCCCCGCGCCATGGATGGCGCGTGGCGGCGGCCCCCCAAATCACTGGCGGATTACGGGCACACCGAGCCTAGGCGAGGTGCCGAGTGGTGGGGCAAGAGCGTTTTGCTTACTTTGCCGCTTTTGCAAAGTGAGCCGCCGTAAGGGCGGAACCCTAAGTGGCCGTTACCGCAGGAATGGATATGTACACGGTCCAACTGTGATGACTGCCAGGCCGTCTTCGCAGGCAAGCCAGCTCCCACATTGGATCGCGGGGCATCAGTTATATCTGTGTCGGCTGCCAGGCCGTCACGGGAGCAAGCTCCCTCGCCACAGATTTAGCGTCGTGCCGAAGTTGTGTAGATACCTATGGCTATCGCAGGCAAGCCAGCTCCCACATTTTTAACCGCATTTCACTTCAGGCTTTTCTCAAGCCAGGCTTTTAAGTCCTGGATTTCCGCTTCGCTGATGGTGTGATTCATCCCCGGGTACTCATGAAACTCCGGCTTGAGCCCCAACCCTGTCAGCACCTTGTTCGCCTGCGTGGCCGAGCTGAAGGGCAGCGCCTGGTCCAAGGTGCCATGGCCGATAAAGATCGCCAGCTTGCCCATGGACGCATCCGGTTTCAGCGCAGACCTGAGCCCCGGTAGCACGCTGCCACTGAGTGCGGCGATACCGCGCACCCACTCGGGTTCACGCAAGGCCACCTCGTAAGACATGATCGCGCCCTGGCTGAACCCCACCAGGAACACCCGATCACTTTGGGTGTGGTACTTGGCGGTGGCCTTGAGCACAAAGTCCTTGATCAGCCGGGCGCTGCTGAACAGTTCATCGGTCTCGCCGTTGTACTCAGGCTCATCGGTCTTGGTAAACCAACGATACCCCTGCGGCTCCACCGGCAGTGGCGCACGCACTGATAGGTAGGTCCAGGTAGACGGTAACGCGTCCTTGATGCCAAACAAATCTTCCTCGTTGCTGCCAAACCCATGCAGGAAGATCACCAGCGGCTGGTTGCGCGCATCGCCCTGGGTCTGCTCCAGGTAGGACAACGGCAAGTCGGTGTGCAAGCCGGTGTCGGCATGAGCGGCGCCGGCCACCAGGGCCAAGGCGAGGGCAAGCTGTTTGAGCATCGGGTTTACCTCAGGGTTTGCGCAGCAAATAGGTGTCCATGATCCAGCCGTTTTCCAGGCGCGCCGCCTTGCGTACCCGTTCGATCTCTTCTGCCACGTGCGCCACTTTACCGCTGATCAGGATCTCGTCCGGCGTGCCCAGGTAGGCGCCCCAGTAAATATCCAGGTCCTGATCCGCTACGCTGCGGTAGGAATCTTCGGCGTCGAGCATCACCACCAGGGTATCGGCATCACTCGCCTGCCCCGCCGCCAGCCGTCGCCCAGTGGTGATTTCGATGGACTTGCCGATACGGTTGAGCGGCACCTTATGCTGCGCCGCCAGGGCCTGCACGCTGGTGATACCGGGGATCACTTCAAACTCGAACACACAGCGACCACTGGCAAGAATCGCCTGCAAGATACGAATGGTGCTGTCGTACAGCGCCGGGTCGCCCCAGGCCAAAAACGCCCCCACTTCGCCGTCGGCCATTTCTTCGTTGATCATGCGTTCGAAGGTCTGCTGCTTATCGCGGTTGAGGTCTTGCACGGCGGTGGTGTAGTCGATTTCACCACGCACCCGCTCCGGGCAATCGGCCTCGACAAAACGGTAGCCGGGTTCGGTGATGTAGGTGTCGCAGATTTCCCGGCGCAGGTCGATCAGCTTGTCCTTGCTCTGGCCCTTGTCCATCAGGAAGAACACGTCGGTACGGTTCAGCGCCTTCACGGCCTGCATCGTGATGTAGTCAGGGTTGCCGGCGCCAATGCCGATGATCAGGATGCGTTTCATGGGGTGCTCTCAGTGCGGGGCGTTGATTTTGCCATGTTCCGGGAATCAGGCGGAAGTTTCCAGGCGCAGGCGCCACACGCCGTTGAAGCGTAGCTCGGTGGCGGACAATGGCTCGACGTCGATCCGGTAGAACATCGCGCTCGGCAACTGCATGACGGACAGCATCGCCGCGCGGATGACGAACGGGTGGGTCACGGCGATGACATGGCCGGGGTGGGTTTCGAGGGAGTTGAGCCATTGGCCAACCCTAATGCACAACTGACCCACCGACTCGCCGCCGTGGACTGCACTGGCGCTGTCGGTGGCCCAGGTGTTCAAGGTTGCGCTGTCGAGTTGGCCGATGCGCTGGCCTTTCCATGCGCCGACATCAAGGTCGCGTAAGGCGGGGTCGACCTGGGCGTTATCGCCGAACAAGCCAGCGCTCTGGCAGGTTCTGGCCTCGGGGCCGCACAGCAGGCGTGCCTGTTGTTTGTAGCGGCCGGCCAGGGACAAGGCCGCGCCCTGCCAGTCCATCGTGACGGACTCGTCATCAGAGAAACGCCCCTGCTTTTGCAGGGGCGTGATGGCGTGGCAGATCAGGGTCAAGCGGGTGGCCGGCATGGCAATTCTCTGTACCTGTAGGAGCGAGGGGGACGCCTAGTTCTTGCTCGCGAAGAACCTCAACGATAACGCGTGCTGCCTGAATAAGCGCGGCGCCTATGAGTTTTTCGCGAGCAAGCTCGCTCCTACGGGGTGTTCGTGCTTCAAGCCAACGCAGCGCTGGCAGGCACGGTTGTCGAGTGACCGCTGGCGACAAAATCCTCCTTGCGCAACACCACCAACGCCAGCAACGACACCACCCCGGTCGCCACGTAGAAATACCACGGCGAGGTAATGTCGCCTGTCACCTTGATCAGCCAGGTGGAAATCAACGGTGCGCTGCCGCCAAATACCGCCACCGGCACGTTATAGGCCACCGCAATCCCGGTGGAACGAATGCGCGTGGGCAGCAGTTCACTCATCAGCGCATAGGTTGACGACGCGTACAGCCCGAACAAAATCGCCACCGCCATCAACGGCGCGAAGAAGGTCGCCGGGGTGGCGGTGGGGGCGGATTTGAACAGCCAGAACATCGCCAAGGTCGCCAAGGTGCCGATCACCATCAGGAACGGCTTGCGCCCGTATTTATCGGTAAAGGCCCCGCCAAATGGCATCACGAAAGCCGCCGAGAAGCTGGCGACAAACACGTACAGCAAGGTGGTGCCGCTGTCGAACTTGAGGATCTTGGCCATGTAGGTCGAGGCAAAGGTCAGCACCAGGTAGAAAATCGAGCTGTGCAAGGTGATGATAAAGAACACCAGGGCAATCGCACGCTTCCACTGCCAGACCTCGCGCAGCGGCGCCCGCGACGTTTGCCCGGCGCGTTGCAGGGCCAGGAACTCGGGGCTGTCTTCGAGCTTGAGGCGGATGTACATGGAGACAAAGCCCAGGGGCGCGGCGATCAGGAACGGTACGCGCCAGGCCCATTCCTGCATGACCTCGGCGCCCAGCACCCAGGTCATGCCATTGGCCACGGCGCCACCGAGCAGCAGGCCAAGCACGGCGGTGACCATCAGCCAGCAAGTGGCGAAGCCGCGGCGACCGGGCCCGGCGTATTCAGAGATGAAGCTGGTGACGGTGCCGATTTCGCCGCCCGCCGAGAAGCCCTGTACGCAGCGCACCAGAATCAACAGGATCGGTGCGGCGATGCCCAGGCTGGCGTAGGTCGGCAACAGGCCCAGCATCACCGTGGAGCCGGTCATCATCACCAGCGCCATGATCAGGGTTTTGCGCCGGCCGATCTTGTCCGCCAGCGGGCCAAAGAACAGCCCACCCAGAGGGCGGATAAAGAAGCTCAGTGCAAACGCGGCAAAGCTGGCCAACAGGCTGGTGGTGGGGTCATCGGAGACGAAGAACGCCTGGCCGATATAGACCGCGAGAAAGCCATACACGCCGTAGTCGTACCACTCGATCAAGTGGCCGGAGGTGGCGCCCAGAAACGCACGGCGGCGCTTGCGGACGGTGTCTTGTGCGGGATTGCCCATCGTGGGGACTCCTTGTCTGATTATCGATCCATGTTAAAGCGCGGCGATACTCGCGGTTTGCAGCCAATGCCGCAAGTCGGTCTTGAGAATCTTGCCGTAGCTGTTCTTCGGCAAATCGCTGCGCCACACATATTTTTTCGGCTTTTTGAACGAGGCCATGCGCGCCAGGAACCAGGCCGTCAGCTCGCTTTCGTCCAGCGGCTGGCCGCTGCGCGTCACGACAAAGGCCACCACCGACTCACCCCATTGCGCGTCCGGCTCGCCCACCACGCACACTTCGAACACCTCGGGATGCTGGGCCAGCACTTCCTCGACTTCACGCGGGTACACGTTGCTGCCGCCACTGATGATCACGTCCTTGGAGCGATCCGTCAGGGTCAGGTAGCCGGCCGGGTCGAGGTAGCCGATGTCGCCGGTCAGCAGCCAGCCGTCCACCAGCGTCTGGCGCGTGGCCTGCGGGTTGCGCCAATAGCCTTGCATCACCGTGGCGCCACGCACCGCGATTTCACCGCGCTCGCCGGTGGGCAGTGGCTGGTGCTCGGCATCAAGAATGCGGATCTCGACACAGGCTTGCGCGTGGCCCACCGAGGCGGCCAAGGTGGCCCAGTCGGGACGCTGGCGCTCGGCGATCAAGGCGCGTGGCAAGACGCTGATGGTCATCGGGCTCTCGCCCTGGCCGTAGATCTGCACCAGGCGCGGGCCGAAGGTGTCGACTGCTTCGCGCAGGTCGGCCAGGTACATGGGGCCGCCTCCGTAGACGATAGTCTTGATGCCGGCGCCGTTATAATCCTGGCGCCGCGCCTGCTCGACCATGCGTTTGACCATGGTCGGCGCAGCAAACAACGACACATCGCCCATGTGCTCGGCCAGCCCGAACAGCTCGGCGGCATCGAAGCCATGGGAAGCCGGCACCACATGCCGGGCGCCGCAGCGCACATGGATAAAGTTGTACAGGCCGGCGCCGTGGGACATGGGCGCGGCATACAGCGCCGCATCGTCGGCACTCACTTGATCGACATCCGTGGCGTAGCACAGCGACATGGCGATCAAGTTGCCGTGGGACAGCATCACGCCCTTGGAACGCCCGGTGGTGCCGGAGGTGTAGAACAGCCAGGCGAGGTCGTGATCCTGGCGGGGCACCGGCTGCTCCAGGCTGGGCCAACCATGGCTGGGCGGCAGCGGGTGGCCGTCCAGTTCCGTGCAATGCGCGGGCAAATCCCGCGATGAAAATACCTGGCCGCCGTCGGTAAAGATCAACCGCGCCTCGGCATTATCGGCAATCCAAGCCGCTTCGCTGGGGTGCAGCTTGGCGTTGATCGGCACCGCCACGCCGCCCATCCACCAGATGGCGTAGAGCAGTTCCAGGTAGTCGCAGCTGTTTTTCATCAGCAGCGCCACCGCGTCTCCCGGCACCAGGCCATGCTGCTCCACCAGGTGCGCGGCGCGTTGGCGCACGTGGGCGGCGAAGGTGGCGTAGTCGGCCACTTGCACGCTGCCGTCGAACAATGCCGGGCGTTGCGGGGCCCGGCGCTGGGTGTCGTGCAGCCAGTTGGCAATGTTCATGGCTCAGCTCCGGCGTGCCTGCAGGACCGAGGCGTAGTTGGCCACCGCCATGCCGCCCATGTTGAACACCAGGCCAAACTCCGGGTTGGGCACCGCCAGGCCAATCGGTTCGCCGGTCAATTGCCGGAACGCCAAGGCATGCATGGACACCCCCGTGGCACCGACGGGGTGCCCCTTGGCCTTGAGCCCGCCGGAAAGGTTCACCGGCAAGCGCCCGCCGGCGCGCACCACGCCGCTGTCGAGCACGCGATGGCCTTCGCCCTTGGGCGCCAGACCCATGGCTTCGTAGATCAGCAACTCGGCAATGGTGAAGCAGTCGTGCACCTCGGCGAAGCTCAGGTCGGCCAGGGTCACATTTGCGCCGCGCAATGCTGAATGAATCGCCCGCTGCGGGCCCTCGAAGGCGAGGATGTCGCGTTGGGCGATGGGCAGCGTGTCGTTGACCTGGGTCATTGCACGTATCTGCACCTCGCGACGAAACGCACGCGCACGTTTGGGCGAGGCGAGGATGATGGCGGCGGCGCCATCGCTGATCAACGAGCAATCGGTCAGGCGCAGGGACTCGGCCACGAACGGGTTGCTTTGGGAGACGTTGTTGCAGTGCTCGAAATTCATCTCCCGATGCATCTGCGCCAAGGGGTTGGCCATGGCATTGGAGTGGTTTTTGGTGGCGATGGCCGCCATCGAGCCCAGCGGGCAGTGGTAACGCTCGGCGTATTGGCGGGCGGCGCGGCCGAACAACTGCGGGAAACTCAGGCCGGCTTCGGCCGGGTCGTTCTGGTAACCGGCCCCGGCCAAGGCTTGGGTGACTGCGGCGGTGCTGGTGTGGGTCATCTTCTCGGCGCCCACTACCAATACCAGCTCGGCGCTGCCGGAGAGAATCGCATTGACCCCCGCCTGGATCGCTGCCGAGCCGGACGCACAGGCGTTTTCACAGCGGGTGGCAGGTTTGAAGCGCAGACCGGGGTCGGCTTGCAATAGCAATGAGGCGGCAAACCCGTCGGGCACCAGCCCCGAGTTGAAATGACCGAGGAACAACGCATCGATTTGCGACGCGTCAATCTCGGCGTCGCTCAGGGCTTCCCGGGTCACCTGGACGATCAGGTCTTCCAGCGTCGTGCCTTCCAGGCGACCAAAGCGGGAGTGACCAGCGGCAACAATGGAGACGCAATCAGCAGGCATAATCAATTTCTTCTGTTCTTGATTCGGACTTTACTTACAATGACCCACCCCTGATCGTGCGCCAATTCGTGTAACTACTTACACGGGTAAGTAGCGCCCCAGGGCATTGAACAACGAGGCAGGATGCCCCATGACCGCGCTAGCCCAGCAATTTCCCGACCTCGAACGCCTGGCGTTCAAGCTGTCCCCTGCCCCGCAGATCGTCACCAGCGACCGCGTGATTCTCGACTGCAACGACGCTTTTCTGAAGCTGTTCGGCTATACGCGCGATGCACTGGTCAACCAACTGACCCTGCTGATCTACCCGTCCCAGGCCGACTACCACGCCATCGGCAAGCGCAGCCATGACTGGCTGCTCGACAGCGACAACGGCTTTTATTCCGATGAACGCTTCATGCAGCACCACAACGGCGAAGTGTTCTGGGCCAAGTCCCACGGTTACACCCTCACCCCCAAAGACCCATTCAAACTGATGATCTGGCACTTCGAACGCCTGGACCGCATGCACCAGGGCACCGGCGACCTCACGCCCCGTGAGCGGGAAATTGCCATGCACATCGTCAACGGCTTCAAATCCAAGGAAATCGCCCTGCGCCTGGCGATCTCCCACCGCACCGTTGAGGTGCACCGGGCGCGGTTGATGAAGAAACTGCAGGCCAAGACGGTGGTGGAATTGGTATCGAAGATCATCATGGTGGCCTGACCGCAATGCCCAAAGCAGCGAAGATCAAATGTGGGAGCTGGCTTGCCTGCGAAAGCGGTCGTGCAGTCATAGATGCAGTGACTGACACGCCGTCATCGCAGGCAAGCCAGCTCCCACATTTAAATTGAGGGGCGTCAGGTAGCTGAAACGTTCAACCGAGCACGTCCATACAATTCCCCACCGCCCTGCCCCCCTAACCTCACGGCTTTCGAACCCTCAGAAGCGCTGGAGAACGGGCATGGGTAACACAACAACCAAGGTATCGCTGACATTGACGCTGCTGGCAAGCGCGATGATGAACAGCGCGTTCGCCGCCACCCCAAGCGTGGCCGTGGCGCCGCAATACGACACCAGCCATGTGTATGTGGCACCGGCCGATGTGGACCGTTTTGCCCAGAGTTTCCTCGCCACCTTCGGCGGCAAAAGCACGCCACAGGTCGTGGTCAATGTGCTGCCGGTACCGAGCAGCACCACCTCGCAACTGCTGCAAACCCCGGCGGGTACGGTGTCGTTGTTCGGCTTTACCACCCCCGTACCCCACCCGTTCGGCCAGGAACGCAACGGCTATCTGGTCAAGGACATGGACGTGGCCCTCAAGGCCGCACGGGAAAATGGCGCCGATGTGATCGTCAGCGACTTCCCCGACCCCATCGGCCGTGATGCCGTGGTGCAGTGGCCGGGTGGTGTGAACATGCAGCTCTACTGGCACACCAAGACCCCGGATTACACCGCCTTCGACACCGTGCCGGAAAACCGTGTGTATGTGTCTCACGACAGCGCCGAGCGGTTTATCAAGGCGTTCCTGGGTTTCTCCCACGGCAAGGTAGTGAGCGACGACAAGCACGCCCCAGGGGTTGATGTCGGCCAGGCCGGCGGCCACTACCGCCGCGTGGATATCGAATCGCCGTTCGGGCGCATGGCGGTGCTGGTCACCAACGGCCAACTGCCCTACCCGTTCGGCCACGACACCACCGGTTATCAGGTCGACGACCTCGCCGCCACCCTGGGCAAGGCCACCGGGTCTGGTGCCACCGTGCTGGTGCCGGCGTTCGACAGCAAAGGTCGGCGCAGTGCGTTGGTGGAGTTCCCCGGCGGTTATGTCGCAGAAATCCACCAACTCAGCGCGGCAAAATGATTCGTCACGCAGGCTGGAGCCTGGCGGTGCTGTGGCCGTTGCTTGCTGGCAGCGTGCAGGCCGACGACCCGCCGGTACGCCCGGTGATCAAGGCCAACCGCTGGCAGGAGGACTGGTCTGTGCTCAAGGACCCGGCGTTGCGCACGCAACCGCTGGACAACCTCAAGTACATCCCACTGTCCGCCGCCAACCCGTTCACCTACTTGTCGTTGGGCGCAACCTTGCGTGAACGCTTCGAGATGAACGACGCCAGCGGGTTCGGCGTGCGGGATGTACCGCGTGACCGCTACCTGATCCAGCGCTTTCAGGTGCACGCCGATTTGCACCTGAACGAACACTGGCGGCTGTTCACCCAGCTGGAAGATGTGCGGGCCTATGACAAGACCACGATTGGCGGTGCCGACCAGAACCGCGTCGACCTGCGCCTGGCCTTTGCCGAATACGTGAAGACCTTCAGCGCCGGCACCTTCAAGGCACGGGCTGGCCGCCAGGATTTCGCCTTCGACTTGCAGCGCTTCATCTCGTCACGGGACGGCCCGAATGTGCGGCAGTCCTTCGATGCGTTGTGGGCGGACTGGGAAACGCCGCAATGGCGCTTTATCGGGATCGCCAGCCAACCGGTGCAGTATCAGGATGGCCGGCATTTCGACGACAAGTCCAACAGCGACGCGCGCTTCCACATGCTGCGGGTCGAGCGGCTGGTGGGCGGCACCAATGAGCTGTCGGCCTATTACGGCGTGTACGAGCGCAGCGCCGCTCATTACCTGGACGCCGACGGCGAAGAGACGCGCCAGTTGCTGGACGCCCGCCTCGGTGGCGCAGCCCAGGGTTTCGACTGGGACGTCGAAGCCATGCTGCAACGGGGCTCGGTGGGTAGCAAGACGATTCGCGCCTGGGCCGGTGGCAGCCGCACCGGCTACACCTTTGACACCCTGGCTTGGAAGCCGCGTATCGGCCTGCAACTGGATATCGCTTCCGGTGACCGCCAGGCCGGTGATGGCCGGGTCGGCACCTTCAACCCGCTGTTCCCCAATGGCTATTACTTTTCCCTGGCGGGCTATACCGGCTACAGCAACCTGATCCACGTCAAGCCGTCGATCACCGTCAAGCCCATCGCCAAGCTCAGCGTGCAAACCGCCGTCGGCCTGCTGTGGCGGCAGACCACCGCAGACGCCGTCTACACCCAGCCCAACCTGCCCGTGGCTGGCACCGCGGGCCAAGGTGAGCGCTGGACCGGCGCCTACGGTCAACTGCGCACCGACTACGCCTTTACGTCCAACCTCAGCGGTGCGGTCGAGGCCGTGCACTATGCGGTCGGCCAGACCCTGCGTGATGCCGGTGGGCACGACAGCAATTATCTGGGCATGGAGCTCAAGTTCAGTTGGTGAGACAAGCACACCCATACAAGCCTCGGCTCAGGTTTACGGCAATAGTGATGCGGTTTTTTCACCGCCCTTTTTCAGCCCTGCAAGGAGTTTCAGATGAGCACATTCGTTGCCAAAGACGGTACCCAGATCTACTTCAAGGACTGGGGCAGCGGTAAGCCCGTGCTGTTCAGCCACGGCTGGCCGCTGGATGCGGACATGTGGGAATACCAGATGGAATACCTGAGCAGCCGTGGCTTTCGCACCATTGCCTTTGACCGTCGTGGTTTTGGCCGCTCGGACCAGCCCTGGACCGGTAACGACTACGACACCTTCGCTGACGATATCGCCCAGTTGATCGAACACCTGGACCTGCAGGACGTGACCCTGGTGGGCTTCTCCATGGGTGGCGGTGACGTGGCGCGCTACATCGCCCGCCACGGCAGTGCCCGTGTCGCCGGCCTGGTGTTGTTGGGCGCGGTCACGCCGATCTTCGGCCAGCAAGCCGACTACCCCCAAGGCGTGCCTGGTGAGGTGTTCGATGGCATCAAGGCCGGCCTGTTGAAGGATCGTGCGCAGTTCATCAGCGACTTCAACACGCCGTTCTTCGGTCTCAATAAAGGCCAGCACGTTTCAGAGGGTGTGCTCAGCCAGACCCTGCAGATCGCCATGCTTGCCTCGCTCAAGTCGACCGTGGATTGCGTCACCGCGTTCTCGCAAACCGACTTCCGCCCGGACATGGCCAAGATCGACGTACCGACCCTGGTGATCCATGGCGACGGCGACCAGATCGTGCCGTTCGACACCACCGGCAAAGTCGCGGCGCAGATGATCGAGGGCGCACAACTGAAAGTGTACAAGGATGCGCCGCACGGGTTTGCCGTGACCCACGCTCAACAGCTCAATGAAGACCTGTTGGGGTTCCTGAACCGCTGAACCACTTGAAACATCCTCTCCCTGTTTGGCCGGGAAAGCCCTGAGGGTAAGGGGTTGCTGGAGACTTTGGTATTCACGGCGGGTACGCAAACGCAAAAATAGTAAGCATCCATAAAAAAAGACGTCCAAAGACGTCTTTTTTTGTGCCTGAAATCCAGTGACGCTTACAAGGCCAGGCGCAGTTCACCCCACCACCACACCAGCCCCATAAGCCCTTTCATCGAAGCGGAGATCTCACCCACCGCTCTGCCGCTTCTTGCGCCCCTTCAACCGCCTGCTCATAACTCTCCCAATGGTCTCCCTCCACAAAGGCAGGTCGGGCATCCTCGCCTGGCAAGGTCAACCGGGCACCCACAGGAATATCCAGTGCCTGGCCCCAGCTGAAGCCAATCATCACGGTGACACCACTTTTTGTCACATATTCAACAGGATGGTCTCTATCAATACGTTCTGACATACGTCTCTCCTTGATCCGGCGCCACGTTCAGCGCCGGACGTTCGTTAGGTAAAATACCCCGTCAATGGCTACTCATGCCGGCCATGTGCATGATCCCTCGAATACCACTGGCCACAATGCCGAGTGCAACCACACTGGCGAGCCAAATAGCGATCAACCAACACACCCGTTTGTACCAGGGGCCTGCCTGATTTTGAGCCTGTGACACTTCATAGCGTTCCATGGGCCATTTCCATTGTCAGGGCCGTCGCGGCGGCCAGCATGATCATTGCCGTGCAAAACAGCAGGCTTAACTGCGCCACCTGTTTGTAAAACGGCATCGGTTTTTCAGCGTTAGTGGTAACCATCGCCAATCCTCACTTTTCCACGGAAGACGTAGTAGCTCCAGCAGGTGTACATCAGGATGATCGGCAGGATGAACAGGGTGCCGATCAGGATAAACAGCTGGCTGGACGGTGGTGATGCGGCGTCCCACAGGCTGATGGACGGCGGTACGATGTTCGGCCAGATGCTGAACGCCAGACCGATATAGCCGAGGAAGACCAGCATCAGGGTGAACACGAACGGCCAGTGGGAATGGTGGTGACGCAAGGTCTTCAACAGCCCGACCAGGGCCAGTACGCCGAGCAGCAAGAGCCCGCCGAACACCACTATGTGTGCGTGGGTGAACCAGCGCGTGGCGATTTCCGGGCGCAGCCAGGGGGTCCACACACACAGTACGGCCACCACGGCCATCAGGGCGAAGGCCAGGTAATGGCTGAACAGGCGCATCCGCGATTCCAGCATGCCTTCGGTCTTGACCAGCAACCAGGTGCTGCCCAGCAGGGCGTACGCCACCACCAGCCCTACGCCGCAGAACAGCGGGAACGGAGACAACCAGTCCAGGGTGCCGCCGGCAAACTGGCGATTTACCACCGGTATGCCGGCAATGTAGGTGCCGATCACCACGCCCTGGCAAAAGGTCGCCAGGAACGAGCCGCCGATAAACGCCATGTCCCAAATGTGCCGCTTCTGCGGGCTGGCCTTGAAGCGGAATTCAAACGCCACGCCGCGAAAGATCAGCCCGGCCAGCATGAAGATCAGCGGCAGGTACAACGCTTCCAGGATCACTGAGTACGCCAGCGGAAACGCGCCATACAACGCCGCGCCGCCCAGAATCAGCCACGTCTCGTTGCCGTCCCATACCGGCGCCACGGTGTTCATCATCACGTCGCGCTCCTGCTCGTCCGGGATCAACGGAAACAGGATGCCCAACCCCAGGTCGAAGCCGTCCATGATTACGTACATCATCACCCCGAAGGCGATGATCACGCCCCATATCAACGACAGGTCTATACCTTGAATGCCCATGTGCAATCCCCTCGATCAGTTGGTGTGGTCGCCGGACGCGAGCGTCTCGGTAACGGCGGACAGGGGACGACGTGGCGTACGGTCCTGGCCGGGGCCACCTTGGGGCGGATGGTCGTGATGGGGCTGCGGGCCCTTGCGTACCAGCTTCATCATGTAGCCGATCCCCACGGCAAACACCGAGAAGTAGATCACCACGAACAACGCCAGAGAGATGCTCAACTGCGTGACGGTATGGTTGGACGCCGCGTCGGCGGTGCGCATCAGCCCGTAGACCACCCATGGCTGGCGCCCGACTTCGGTGGTGATCCAGCCGGCGAGCATCGCGATCAGGCCGGTCGGCCCCATGAACAACACCAGGCGCAGGAACAGGCGATTGCGATACAGCGCGCCATTACGGCGCAATGCCAAGCCCAGTATCCCGGTGAGGATCATCAACATCCCCAGCCCGGCCATGATCCGGAAACTGAAGAAAATGATGGTCGAGTTCGGTCGGTCCTCTTTAGGGAAGCTCTTGAGCGCCGGGATCTGTTTGTCCAGGCTGTGGGTTAGGATCAGGCTGCCCAGGTACGGGACCTCGATCGCGTAGCGGGTCTTTTCGGCCTCCATGTCAGGGATCCCGAACAACACCAGCGGCGTCGCGCCGTCACCGACGTTTTCCCAATGCCCTTCAATCGCGGCGATTTTTGCCGGTTGATGCTCCAGGGTGTTCAGGCCATGGGCATCACCGACGACCGCCTGGATCGGTGCCACGATCAATGCCATCCACAACGCCATCGAGAGCATCTTGCGCACTGCCGGGGTGTCGTTTTTACGCAGCAGGTGCCAGGCCGCCGAGGAGCCGACGAAGAACGCCGTGGCGACAAACGCAGCGATTGCCATGTGCGTCAGGCGGAACGGGAACGACGGGTTGAAGACGATGGCGAACCAGTCCAGCGGCATCACCCGGCCATCCACGATGGAAAAGCCCTGGGGAGTTTGCATCCAGCTGTTGGAGGCCAGAATCCAGAACGTCGAGATCAACGTACCGATGGCGACCATTACGGTGGCAAAGAAGTGCAACCCACGCCCGACCCGGTTCCAGCCAAACAGCATGACCCCCAAGAAGCCCGCTTCCAGGAAGAATGCCGTCAGCACTTCATAGGTGAGCAAGGGCCCGGTGATACTCCCGGCGAAGTCCGAGAAGCGGCTCCAGTTGGTGCCGAATTCGTACGCCATGACCAGGCCCGAAACCACGCCCATACCGAAGTTGACGGCGAAGATTTTCGACCAGAAGTGATACAGATCCTTGTAGACCGGATTGTCGGTTTTCAGCCACAAGCCTTCCAGCACAGCCAGGAAACTGGCCAGGCCGATGGTGATGGCGGGAAAGATGATGTGAAACGAGACCGTGAAGGCGAACTGAATTCGCGCCAGGTCGAGCGCCTCGAGATTTAGCATGACGGTACCCTCATAGTGTCCAGTGATCAGCACAACCCAGGGCGACCTGCCGGCCGCCCCGCCCGGCTCAAGCGCCGAGTGACTGAATCAGGTTGCTGGCCGGCGCAGGTTCAAGGCGAATAGCGATGAACTTCGACGTGGGAGTGAAGGTGCGGTCGCCATAGCTTTCCAGGGGTACCAGGGGGTTGGTTTCCGGGTAATAGGCGGCAGCCTGGCCAGGCGGAATGTCGTAGGCGATCAACGTAAAGCCACTGACCCGACGCTCGCGCCCATCGCCCCACAACGACACCATGTCGACCTTTTGCCCAGGCTCGTAACCCAGCTTGCGAATGTCCTGTTCATTGACGAACACCACGTCGCGCATGCCATAAACGCCGCGATAGCGGTCATCGAGCCCGTACAACGTGGTGTTGTACTGGTCGTGGGAACGCATGGTCTGCAGAATCAGGTCCGGCTTGACGTCGAGGTTGCGTACGCCTTCGCTGACCAGGTGGGCGGGCAACTCGCTCGGAGCAAACTGCGCTTTACCGCTGTCGGTATGCCAGATGCGGTGCGCGGCGTTGTTGCGCAGGTGGAAGCCGCCCGGGTGCAGCAGTTTTGTGTTGAAGTCCTTGAAGCCGGGAATGGTGTCGGCGATCAAGTCACGGATGCGGCCGTAGTCGGCCACCGTCCACAGCCAGTCAATGGGGTGCTTGCCCAGGGTCGCATTGGCGATCCCGGCGATGATGGCCGGTTCAGAGCGCATCAAGGGCGACTTGGGTTTCAGTTGGCCGTGGGAGATGTGCACCATGCTGAAGGTGTCTTCCACGGTCACGCCTTGCGGGCCCTCGGCCTGAATGTCGATATCGGTACGGCCCAGGCACGGCAGGATCAAGGCTTCGCGGCCGGTCACCAGGTGGCTTCGGTTGAGCTTGGTGGCGATGTGCACGGTCAGGTCGCACTTGCGCAATGCCGCATGGGTGCGTGGGGTGTCCGGCGTCGCTTGGGCAAAATTGCCACCCAGGCCGATGAAGACTTTGGCGAGCCCCTGTTCCATGGCGGCAATCGCCATCACAGTGTTGTGACCATGGCGGCGCGGTACCTTAAAGTGAAAGCGCGCTTCCAGCGCATCGATCAGCTCCGGTGGCGCCAGCTCGTTGATGCCCATGGTGCGGTCGCCCTGCACGTTACTGTGCCCACGCACCGGCGACAGCCCTGCGCCTGGCCGGCCGATATTGCCGCGCAACAGTTGCACGTTGATGATTTCCTGTACGGTCACCACCGAGTGCACATGCTGGGTCACGCCCATCGCCCAGCACATGATCACCCGGTTGGCGCGGCGGTACATGCGCGCCGCCAGCTCGATGTCGGCAAGGCTAAGGCCCGATTGCTCGACGATATGCTCCCACGAGGTGGCGTCGACCTGTGCCAGGTACTGTTCGAGACCCGAGGTGTGTTCGGCAATGAATGTGCGGTCGAACACCGCCTCGCCATTGTTTTCCAGTGCATCACGCTCCCATTCCAGCAGGAACTTGGCGATGCCTCGAAAGGCCGCCATGTCGCCGCCCAGCGCCGGACGAAAGTACGCCGACGAGGTGGGTTCGGAACCGTTGGTGAGCATCTCCAGCGGATGCTGCGGGTGTTGGAAACGTTCCAGCCCACGCTCTTTGAGTGGGTTGAAACAGATCACCTGGGCGCCGCGCTTCACCGCCTCGCGCAGTGGCTCAAGCATGCGTGGGTGGTTGGTACCGGGGTTCTGGCCGATAACGAAAATCGCGTCGGCTTCCCCCAGGTCATCAAACGTCACCGTGCCTTTGCCCACGCCGACACTGTCGTCCATGCCCAGGCCGCTCGCTTCGTGGCACATGTTCGAACAGTCGGGGAAGTTGTTGGTGCCGTAGGCGCGCACGAACAGCTGGTACAGATACGCCGCTTCGTTACTGGCCCGGCCCGAGGTATAGAACTCCGCCTGGTCCGGCGACTCCAGTTCCTTCAGGTGCTTGGCGATCAGGGCAAAGGCGTCGTCCCAACTGGTTTCGACATAACGATCCAGCGAGGCGTCGTAGCGCATCGGATGGGTCAGGCGCCCCTGGTATTCGAGCCAATAGTCACTTTGCGCCGCCAGCGACGACACCGTGTATTTATTGAAGAACGCCGGGTTGACCAGGCGCCCGGTGGCTTCCCAGTTCACCGCCTTGGCGCCGTTCTCGCAGAACTTGACCATGCCGCCTTCCGGCGATTCGCCCCATGCACAACCCGGGCAGTCAAAACCGCCATTCTGGTTGGTCTTGAGCATCGCGCGGATGTTCTTGAACGCGTTTTCACTGCCCAGCCAGCTTTGCGTCACCGCAATCAGCGCGCCCCAACCTGCGGCCGCCCCCTTGTACGGTTTATAACGTTCAACTTCGCTCATGGTAATTCTCCAAGACTTCACACGTAGGCGCGGGCCTAACTAAAGCCCTTATTGATGATTATTTTTCAGGCACTGCAAAACGCAAATCGGTTTAAAGCCCACTAAACCGGGTTCACGTCGACCGGTTTTAAGGGTCCAACATCGAGTTACGCATTTAGCCTATGCCGTGCATAAACAGCCTGTCTAATCACAAATAATGACCACTTCATCGACATGCTCTATCACGATAAATTGTTTTAAAAATCAAAAAGATAAAATAATAAAAGTCGAATAAAACCCCCAATCAAAAGCCCATAGATTTCGTCGATCACTCGGTTGCTAATAGTGATTAGACGCGGCATTAAAACAACTCTAGCCTTGCTTTAAATAACGCGCTTACCTACATCGAGCGTCCAAACACCGTAGTTACACGCTCAGCGTCGCTGCCGAGGTTTTAATGACCGATCAAGTCTTGATGGATAGTTTTTCTCGCCGGGTCGACTACCTCAGGATGTCGGTGACCGACCGCTGCGATTTCCGCTGTGTGTATTGCATGGCCGAAGACATGGAATTCCTGCCACGCCAGAAAATCCTGACGTTGGAAGAGCTGTATCAACTGGCGCAGAGTTTTGTCGCACTGGGCACGCGCAAAATCCGCCTGACAGGCGGTGAACCCTTGATTCGTCCGGGCGTGGTCGAGCTGTGCAAGCGCATCGCGACGCTGCCCGGCCTGCGCGAGTTGTGCATGACCACCAACGGCTCGCAACTGGGCAAGCTGGCCGCGCCGCTGTTCGATGCCGGGCTCAAGCGCCTCAACATCAGCCTCGACAGCCTTGACCCCAAGCGCTTTCGTGAACTGACGCGCACCGGTGACCTGGCCAAGGTCATCGCCGGTATCGATGCGGCGAATGCGGCGGGCTTCCAACGCACCAAGCTCAACTGCGTGGTGATGAAGGGCCGCAACGACCACGAAATCAACGACCTCGTGGCGTTCGCCATTGACCGCGGCCTGGATATTTCCTTCATTGAAGAAATGCCCCTGGGGGTCATCAGCGAACACAGCCGTGCCGAGGCGTTCTATTCCAGCGCGCAGGTGCGCGAGCGTATCGCCGAGCGCTACACCCTGATCGACTCGGCAGAATCGACCCAGGGGCCTTCGCGTTACTGGCGCCTGGCCGAGGCGCCGCATATTCGCCTGGGCTTTATTTCACCCCACAGCCACAACTTCTGCGGCACTTGTAACCGCGTGCGCCTGACGGTTGAAGGCCGGTTGTTGCTGTGCCTGGGCAACGAGCATTCGGTCGATCTCAAGGAGGTGCTGCGGCGCTATCCGGGTGAACCAAAACGCCTGGAGAGTGCCATCGTCGAGTCGATGAAACTCAAGCCGTATCGGCACAACTTCGAGCTCAATGATGACGTGCAGGTTGTCCGCTTCATGAACATGACCGGTGGTTAACCCATCCGGTTTTATCCCTTCGCATTAAGGCCATTGCCCATGATCGTCAGAGCCAAACCCAACCTGATCGGTGTATTGACTTCGCTCAAGGGCTCCGTGGCCCGGCGTATCGCACTGCGTAGCCTGCTGGTGACACTGCTGGCCTCGGTGATTGTGCTGGTGGAGACCCTTCAGCCGGCGTACTTCTCCAAGGTCAACGCCACGCCGTTCACGCTGCTGGGCTTGTCACTTTCAATCTTCATGAGTTTTCGCAACAACGCCTGCTATGACCGCTGGTACGAAGGGCGCAAAGCCCTCGGCACCATGGTGATGGATGTGCGCGTCATGATTCGCGAAACCCAGGTGATCAAGGATGCTCGCCAACGCAAAGAGATCCTGCGCAACCTGTGCGGGTTCGCCCACGCACTGAACGCCAGGCTGCGCAATGAAAATGAGTCCATCGCGGCAGCGCCCTGGCTCGACAAGCTGCCGTCGGCTAGCACCCCGAATATCCCGGAAAGCATTATCGGCCGCGTGACCCAGCAGTGTTCGGCGCTGGCCGAATCGGGGGGCTTCAGTGAATGGCGCTACCAACTGATGGCCCGGCACTTGAGCAACCTGACCCGTACGCAGACGATTTGCGAGCGCATCAAAAGTACGCCGCTGCCCTTCCCGTACACCCTCTTGTTGCACCGTACCAGCTACATGTTCTGCATCTTGCTGCCCTTCGCCATGGCCGAACCCCTGGGTTGGCTGACGCCGGTCTTCACCGCCATCGTGAGCTACACGTTTTTTGGGCTGGACGCGATTGGCGATGAGCTGGAAGACCCCTTCGGCTACGACGAAAACGACCTGCCAACCAATGCCATCGTGCGCACGATTGAACGCGAAGTGCTGCACGCCAACGGCGCGACACAACTGCCGCCCGTGCTCCAACCCATTGATTGTGTACTGAACTGACCCGAGGCCCCCATGAACGAACGCTCCCACACACTGACCCATCTGGACGCCGCAGGCCGGGCCTGCATGGTCGACGTCACGGACAAAGCAGCAACCACCCGTGAGGCCCAAGCCCAGGCCTGGGTGCGCATGCAGCCGTCCACGCTGCAACTGATCCAGGCTAACGGGCACCCCAAGGGCGACGTGTTTGCGGTGGCTCGTATCGCCGGGATCATGGCGGCGAAGAAAACCCATGAACTGATCCCGCTCTGCCACCCGCTGATGCTCAGTTCGATTCACCTCGAACTGCGTGCTGTCGAGCCCGACAGCGTGCAGATCATCAGCACCTGCCGGCTCAACGGCCAGACCGGCGTCGAGCTCGAAGCCCTGACCGCCGCCAGCGTAGCGGCCTTGACGATCTATGACATGTGCAAAGCGGTGGACCGCGGGATGATCATCGACCGGATCCAGTTGCTCAAAAAACAGGGTGGCAAGTCGGGCACCTTTGTCGCGGGTGACGCGCAATGATCCTGGTCAATTACTTTGCGCGCTATCGGGAACAGCTGGGCATCGGCGGCGAAAAAATCGCCTTGGACGGGTCGCTGCGCACCATTGCCGACCTCAGGCAACACCTGTGCGCCCGAGGTGAAACCTGGCAGCAAGTGCTCGGTGAGACCAGCCTCATGTGCGCATTGAACCAGGAGCTGTGCACACCCGACGCGCCGATAGAAGATTTCGATGAAATCGCCTTCTTCCCCCAAGTGACCGGAGGTTGACCAATGCCTGTTCAGGTTCAGACCGAGCTGTTTGATCTGGGTGAACTGACCCGCAGCCTACATGCCGAAGAGCCGGGCGTCGGCGCCGTAGCCACCTTTGTCGGCTATGTGCGCGATCTCAATCAGGGGGATCAGGTCAGCGAATTGTTCCTTGAACATTACCCGGGAATGACCGAACGCTCGCTGCAGCAGATCATCGATAGAGCCCATCAACGCTGGCCCCTGCAACGGGCGAGCATCGTCCACCGCGTGGGGGCATTGAAGGTCGGTGAACCCATCGTGTTCGTCGGTGTTGCCAGCGAACATCGCCAGGAAGCCTTCGATGCCTGCAATTTTTTGATGGACTACCTGAAGACTCAGGCACCTTTCTGGAAGCGTGAACACACGCCGTCCGGAGAACGCTGGGTAGAGGGGAGAGAAAGTGACCAACTGGCGGTAAACCGCTGGACTGCATGACGCCCCCGCGGTAGGGGCGAGCTGGCTCCTACAGTGGCGGTGGCGGTATTTGAGGACAGTGCATGCCGCGTCAGAACAAGTCGCAGAAAGGAATGAAACGCGCTGTGTCACCGCGCTGCAAGGTGCAGCCCTCGGGGATTTCAAGCAGGCCGTCCGCCCACGAAGCTCCCAGCAGCACGCCTGAGCTCTGGTTCGGATACAGAATCGCCCGGCCCTCCTCCAGCTTGGTCCGCAGGTATTCGCGACGGCTGCCTGCTTTCGGCCAGTCAAACCCGACGTTAACCGGGAAGCTCAGGGGCGTGACGTCATCAACACCCTGGATACGCAACAGGTAAGCCCGTGCCAGCAGGCCGAACGTCACCAGTGCCGAGGCCGGATTGCCTGGCAAGCCGATGACAGGCACGTTACCGTAATAGCCCACGGTCAAAGGCTTTCCCGGTTTGATCGCGAGTTTCCAGAATAACGGCTTACCGCTATCGCGCAGCACCTGGCCAAGGCAGTCGGCGTCTCCGGCTGACACCCCACCGGTGGTCAGGATCAAGTCGGCGGCAGGTTGCAACTGTTCCAGCTTGAGCCGCGTGTGCTGCGGCTGGTCGGGAAGAATACCGCCATCGATGACGTCACAACCCAATGCACTCAGCCAATGGCTAAGCAAAATGCGATTGCTATTGTAGATACAGCCAGGCTTCAGCGTCGTCCCCGGCTCAGCCAGTTCGTCCCCCGTGGACAGCAATGCCACCCGTGGGCGGAGTACCACCGATACATGGGTACAGCCTTGCGCGGCCGCGATGGCCAGCGCGAAAGGCCCGAGTCGCTTGCCGGCAGCGAGCAACACCTGCCCGGCACGGTTTTCCTGGCCTTGCGCACGGATATTCTGACCCGCGCTAAGCGCCTGCTTGAAACGTACCCGTCCGTCCTCCAGTTGCTCGGCGTTCTCTTGCATCTCCACGCAATTGGCCCCAAGGGGTACCGGTGCGCCGGTGAAGATTCGAGCGCAGGTGCCCGGCAGCAATGCCTCAGGTGTATGCCCGGCGAAAATCTGTTGCGACACGGTCAGCGGCTGGCCTTTCCAGTCGTCGACGTTCAAGGCGTATCCGTCCATGGCACTGTTCGGCCACGGCGGCAGATCCAGGGTCGCGATCAAGTCATTGGCCAGCACCCGTTGCCGTGCGTCGCTCAATGCTATCGACTCACTGCCTTGCAGGCGTCGCGCCTGCGCCATGGCCAACAGTGAAGCGATAGCCTCCTCCACTGACATAAGCTGTGACGGGCTCATCCCCGGGACTCGCACAAGGCCACCGATTTGAGGTGCGGCACAAAATTGCACGGCCTGTGGCGCGCATCCAGCTGCTCGGCGAGGATACCCTCCCACGCCGTGCGGCAAGCGCCCGTCGAGCCCGGCAGGCAGCACACCAGCGTACCGTTGGCCAAACCGGCCAAGGCACGACTCTGTACCGTGGAGGTACCGATATCGAGGATGGATATCGCACGGAACAACTCACCAAAACCGTCAATCTGCTTGTCCAGCAAACAGTGGACCGCTTCAGGCGTACTGTCGCGCCCGGTGAAGCCTGTGCCCCCGGTAATCAGTACCACCTGAATCTGCTCGTCGGCGATCCAGGTCGCGACCTGCGCGCGGATTTTATACAGGTCATCCTTTAGCAGGTTGCGCTCGCTCAAACGGTGACCCGCCTCCAGCAGCCGGCTGACCAGCAGTTGCCCGGAGGTATCGTTGGCATATTCACGGGTATCACTGACGGTCAACACGGCCATATTCAGCGGAACAAATAATGCATCCGACTTCACGCTCATGTCACTCTCCTACAAGCCATTATTGAAACGATCACCAGAGGCTAAAGCGCCCATACAGCCACTGTCTAATCGTTACAGTCGACCGGATTATCGAGCGCTTCTATCACTGATATTTCCGGACGCCATTCACCGGTGATCGAGTGAGTCGATCAATCCTTCAATAGTCATGATTGGACGTACAGGCGCGAGAATGAGATCGTCTGCTCATCTCAATTCGCGGTACTCCTGTCATGCCATCGCGCTGCTCTCCTGAAGCTGCATCCAGCCCCTGTTCGATACTCCTGCTGGCGGGCGGGCGCGGGGCACGTATGGGCGGGCGGGACAAAGGATTACTGGTGTGGAAAGATAAGCCGCTGATTGCCCATGTACAGGCCATCGTCCGTCCGTTCACCGACGACTTGATTATTTCCTGCAACCGCAATGCAGCACGTTATCGCGCGTATGCCGATCAATTGGTCGAAGACTCACAAAAGGATTTCCCGGGCCCCTTGGCCGGTGTTTTGGCCGGAGTTTCCGTTGCGCACCATCCCTGGCTGCTGGTGCTTGCCTGTGATGCTCCGAATATTGATGCCGCACTGATCAGAGCAATGCTCGAGGCGCGTCCCACGACCGGCGCCGCGCTAATGATCCAGCAGGCCGGGCAATGGCAGCCCATGTTCAGCCTGATCCCAACGGCGTTGTTGCCGCAGTTGAACCAGGCCTGGGATGAAGGCGAACGCAGCCTGCTGCGCGCGCTGCTCAAGCATGAGCTGGTGGCATTGACCTGCGTAAGCGACGATCTGCGCCTGAGCAATTTCAATACCCCTGAATGGCTGGCTGGGCAATCATTAGCGTGCACCGAAGAAGTCGACGGCACATTAATTAAAAGGGCAGAAACAGAATCGCTAAAATAATCCGCGAGTTCTGGCCACCAGCGTTAATAATTACCCCTCATTTATTCCGCAACAGGTGCTTTAGTGGATATCAAGCAGCTTAAATTCCTCATCGCGCTGGAGCAGACCCGGCACTTCGGCCAGGCGGCTGCGCGTTGCCACATCACCCAGCCGACCTTGTCGATGCGTTTACGTAATCTGGAGGATGAGCTGGGCCTGGAATTGGTTACCCGGGGCCAGCGTTTCGAAGGCTTTACACAGGCCGGTGAACGCGTGCTCGCCTGGGCCAGGACCTTGCTCGCCGCCCATGACGGGTTGTTCGCCGAAGCTGCAGCCTGTCGCGGCCAACTGGTCGGTAATTTGCGTCTGGGTCTGGTGCCGCTCAGCGGCTTCAATCCGATCAGCTACATTCAGGGCCTATCCCATACCTTCCCGGAACTCAAGTTCAACCTGACCTCGATGAGCTCGGACAAGATCATCGAAGCGCTGGGCACTAACCAACTGGACCTGGGGGTGTGTTACCTGGACCACGTAAACGCCAATTACCTAGAGTTTTTCGAACTGGGCGAAACCCGCGTCGGCCTGCTGTACGACACGCGCCACTTCCATTTCGAAGGCACCGAAATGAGCTGGGAAGACGCCGCCGAACTGCCCCTAGGCATGATCAGCAATGGCATGCACTATCGAAAGTCCATTGACCTGAGCTTTCGCAGCCGCGGCCTCGACCCCCAACCCATACTCGAGAGCGATTCGACGTATCAGCTGTTCCAGGCGATCCACAACGGTTTTTGCTGCGCGATTATGCCTCTGGACAGCGGCTTGGAAAGCCCGATCGAAAACCTGGCCTTTATCAACCTCCCGGACGCCAGCGTACTCGCGCCGCTGGGCATGGTGATGCGCAAAACCGAACCCCGCTCGGCCATCGCCGAAAAGTGTTTTGCGCAAGCCCAGAAATTGTTTGCCGCCAAGGGTACGGTCTAGCGTACGGGAGGGATGTTGAGGGAGAGAGCAATGACTGCATTGCTACGCGAACCCGGCCTCATCGTGCTGAACTGCTTGCGCCGCCACACGGTCCCAACCCATACGCTCATCGCTACAGGAATTTTTCCATGACGCTTCCCCAAGAAATGACCCTGATCGAAATCACCACCCCTGGCGGGCCCGAGGTCTTGCAGCCGCGCAGCGCCGACGTGCCAGTGGCCGGGCCAGGCGAGATTCTGATTCGCGTGCACGCCGCCGGGGTCAACCGCCCAGACGCCTTGCAGCGCGCGGGCAAATACCCGATGAAGCCCGGCATGAGCCCGATCCCGGGGTTGGAAGTGGCCGGTGAAGTGGTGGCGCTGGGCACTGGCGTGAACGAATACAGCCTGGGCGACAAGGTCTGTGCCCTGACCAATGGCGGCGGCTATGCGCAGTATTGCGCGGTGCCGGCCAGCCAGGCGCTGCCGATCCCTGCGGGCATGGACTGGATTCAGGCCGCTGCCGTGCCGGAAACGTTCTTCACGGTCTGGGCCAACCTGTTCGGCCTCGGCGGTGCCCATAAGGGCCAGCGCGCATTGATCCACGGCGGCACCAGTGGCATCGGTACCACCGCGTTGATGCTCTGCCAGGAGTTCGGCATCCAGGCATTCGCCACGGCGGGCAGCGCCGACAAATGCGCGGCGATTGCCAAGCTCGGTGCCGAGCCGATCAACTACCGCGAACAGGACTTTGCCGAGGTCATCGCCAAACAGACCGACGGCAAAGGCGTCAACGTGATCCTCGATATCATGGGCGCCTCGTACCTGAACAATAACCTCAAGGCCCTGGGCATGGACGGCCACCTGGTGATCCTCGGCTTCCTCGGTGGCGGCAAGGCCAACGACGTCGACCTGCTGACCATCCTCGGCAAACGCGCGGTGATCACCGGCTCGCTGCTGCGGGCCCGCACGCGGGAAGAAAAGGCCGAGATTGCCCAGCAACTGCGCGAACACGTGTGGCCGGTACTCAGTGCCGGGCGCTGCCTACCGATGATCGACCAGGTCTACGCCTACACCGACGCCGCCCAGGCCCATGCGCGGATGGAAGGTGGGGACCATATCGGCAAGATTGTGTTGCGGGTGGAGTGAGGCGATTCGACTTGCCCGCGAAGGTGGTGTGTCAGTCACTGTATCTGTTACTGCACGACCGCTTTCGCAGGCAAGCCAGCTCCCACATTTGATCTTCATTGCTTCGAGCATAGCGTTCGTTTAACTGACCGGCGTTAGGGCAAGCCTCCTCCCACACTGGATATAACACAGGCCATCATGGGCTATCACGGCTGTTGGGCATACACCGGATAGTCCACATACCCCGCCTCTGTCCCGCCATACAAGCCTTCGGCCTTCAACGCATTCAATGGCCAGCCATTGAACAGCCGCTGGGGCAAGTCCGGGTTGGCAATGAAGGGCCGTCCAAAGGCGATCAGGTCCGCCAACCCGGTCTCTACCAGCCGTGCGCCGCGCTCGGCGGTGTAGCGGCCGGCGTAGATGATCCTGCCGCTGAAGGTGCGGCGCACGGCCTGGCGGAAAGTCTCGGGCAGGTCGGGCGCGTTGTCCCAGTCGGCTTCGGCGATGGACACATAGGCGATGCCCGACGCTTCCAGCACTTTGATCGCTTCGATATAGGTAAGGTGCGGGTCTTCTTCCACCAGGCCGATGTAGACCCGGTCCTGGTCGGTGCCACTGAACAGCGGCGAAAAGCGCACGCCCAGGCGCTCCGGCCCCACCACCTTGCACACCGCTTCGACAATCTCGCGCAGCAAGCGCAGGCGATTGTCCAGCGAGCCGCCGTACTCATCCTCACGCAGGTTGGAATGGGCCGAGATGAACTGGTTGACCAGGTAGCCGTTGGCCGCGTGGATTTCCACACCGTCGAACCCGGCGTCCAGGGCATTGCGTGCAGCCTGGGCGTAGTGCCCCACCAGCTCTTCGATTTCCAGCGCGGTCAAGGCGCGGGGTACCGGTGGCTGCACCAGTTCACCCACACCCGGCCCGGTTTCAATGAAGGCTTTGGCTTGCAACGCCGCCAGTGCAGACGGCCCCACCGGTGCACCACCGTCGGGTTGCAGCGCGTGATGGGACACCCGCCCCACATGCCATAGCTGGGCGAAGATCACACCGCCCTCGTCATGCACCGCTGCGGTGACTTTGCGCCAACCCTGGATTTGCGCCGGTGTATGGATACCCGGCGTCCACGCGTAGCCCTGGCCCCGGGGTTCGATCTGCGTCCCCTCGCTGACCATGAACCCGGCACTGGCCCGCTGACGGTAATACTCGGCCATCAGGTCGGTGGCGATATTACCCGGCTGGGCGCTGCGCTGGCGGGTCAGCGGCGGCAGTACGACACGGTTGTTCAAGCGGTGATGCCCCAGCTTGATCGGGGTGTTCAGGATGCAGTCAGGCACGGCGATATTCCAAATTCAGGACGAACGAAAACCGTGGCAACTCCTGGGAGTCGCCACCGTGTAGATCGGTTGATTAACTTAAGCGCAGAGTGTCAGCAGGGCCTTGGCCACTTCGCTGGAGCTGCCTGGGTTTTGCCCAGTCACCAGCAAGCCATCGACGAGGACGAAGGATTGCCAGTCAGCGCCCTTCTCATACTGGCCGCCCAGTTTTTTGAATTCATCTTCAATCAGGAACGGCACGACTTCAGTCAACTGCACAGCGGCCTCTTCCGAGTTGGAGAACCCGGTGACGCGGCGGCCCTTGATCAACGGCTCACCGTTAACCGCCTTGACGTGACGCAAGGCACCCGGTGCATGGCACACAAAGCCGATGGGCTTGCCGGCCCGCTCGAAGGCTTCGATCAGCGCGATGGACACCGGCGACTCCGCCAGGTCCCACAGCGGGCCGTGGCCGCCTGGGTAGAACACGGTGTCGAAGTCGGCGGCGTTGACCGAGTCCAGCTTCACGGTGGTCGCCAAGGCTTGCTGCGCAGCCGAGTCTTTACCGAAGCGCTCGGTCTGCTCGGTTTGCGCATCCGGTTCATCGCTCTTGGGGTCCAGCGGCGGCTGGCCGCCGGCCGGGGAAGCCAACACCACTTCGGCGCCAGCGTCCTTGAACGCGTAATAAGGTGCGGCGAATTCTTCGAGCCAGAAGCCGGTCTTGCGCCCGGTATCGCCAAGCTGGTCGTGAGAGGTCAGTACCATTAATACTTTCATTTTCCAGTGCCTCGGTCGGTGTGAATAACAGTTGTCTCATGTTAGGCAGCGAGGCAGTGGCTCACAATGTCATATCCGCAAGGATTGCGGACATGCACCAAAGTCGGTTGCCGTTTGCCGGGCACGCGCCGACAATCGCCTCTCCCCCGCCCCTTGGAGAGATGCAATGCACAGCGTTGCGCTGATGGTTTACCCGAATTTCCAGTCGTTGAGCCTCAGCCTGGGCTCGGTGTTCGAGTGCGCCAACCTGCTGCGCGGCGAGCCGGCCTATGAGTTTCACCTGGTGTCGGAAAGCGGCGGCGCCGTGATGACCTCCCAGGGTTTTTCGGTGAACACCAGCGCGCTGCGCCCAGAGGGCTATGACACCTTGATTGTCAGCGGCTACCTGGAGTTTCGCCTGCCCGAAGCCAACCTGCTGGAGCTGGTCGAGGCCGCGTCCGCGCAGTCGCGCCGGGTGGCGTCCTTATGCATGGGCATCTTTGTACTGGCCGAGGCAGGCCTGCTGGCGGGCAAGCGCACCACCACCCACTGGATCCATGCGCCGGCATTTCGCAAACGCTACCCGGATATCCACCTGGAAGAAGACAAGTTGTTCATTGTCGACGGCCAGGTGTGGACCGGTGCGGGCATGAGCGCCGGGGTCGACCTGGCGCTGGCGATGGTGGAGGACGACCTGGGCAGCGGCCTGGCCCGGCGCATTGCACGCAAGCTGGTGATTGCCCAGCGCCGCGGCAGCGAGCAGTCGCAACTGTCGGCCTTGCTGGAACTGGACCCAAAGTCCGACCGCGTGCAGTTGGCCCTGGCCTATGCCCGTGAAAACCTCACCCATGATTTGTCGGTGGACGCCCTGGCCGACGTTGCCCGGCTCAGCCCCCGCCAGTTCAGCCGGGTGTTTCGCGAAGAAACCGGTCAAACCCCAGCCAAAGCCATCGAAGCCCTGCGGGTGGAAGCTGCGCGGGCGATGATGGAAATCAGCCGTCACCCGGTAGAGGTGGTGGCCCGCGAAACCGGGTTTGGTGATCGCGAACGCATGCGCCAGGCGTTCCTCAGGGCCTTCGGGCAGCCGCCCCAGGCGATGCAGCAGGCTTTTAATGCAGCGATGCCCGGGTAATCAGGTAGTTCACCAACTGCGGGTCATCGTCCAATTCAATGCTCTGCACCGGGCGCGGCAGGTTATCCAGCACGGTGCGCCAGAACGCCTGGGACACCTCGTCCTGATCATAGAAACGCACCAACCAATTGGCCGCGCCGCTGCACAGCACCTGGCTGGCAATTGCGCGGCCAATGCCTTTACGGCGGTAGCGCTTGAGGATGAACAGGTCGGCCAGTTCCAGGGCGTCGATGCCCGGCAGTTCGCTGCCTTCGATCAACAGGAAGCCGGCGATGTAGCCGTCTACCAGCAGCAGGTTGGCGCTCCATTGCGGGTCGCTCCAGTAGCGGGCCAAGTGTTCGTCATGGATGTAGAAACGCCCATCGGCCTCGACATCTTCCTGTTCCCAGTCCGAAGACTCGTAGGCGTAGTACTGGTAAAGATTGCGGATCAGTTCGGCTTCTTCGGGGCCGGTCTGGATCAATTCGACGGTGGTTTCAGGCATGGGGCTCTCGGTGGAAAAACGCAGGGCGCCATTGTTCACAAAAGTGCAGCCCACGCCAATGGCCTGGCGAATCCTTTCTATTGGCTGAACCGATTGCAAATAGCGATTGCCCTGGCCGAAATCCTGAAACATTTAGAATAAACTTCGCCGGTTCCCCCTTTTGCTCAAGGACACGTATTTTGACCAACGTCTGTACCGCCGGCCTGGATGTGGGCTTTGCCTCCCTGGATTACCTGCAGATCTTCATCCTGGGCGTGATCCAGGGCATTACTGAATTGCTGCCGGTGTCATCCACCGCCCATATGCGCGTGGTACCCGCCCTGCTCGGCTGGCAAGACCCTGGCTCGGCGTTTTCCGCAGCCATGCAATTGGCGGCGTTGGCAGCAGTGGTCAGTTACTTCTGGCGCGATGTGCGCCAGGTCACCACGGGCAGCATCAGTGCGGTGCGCCGGGGCGACTACAACGACCGCTGGTTCAAGCTCGCCGTGGCAATTGTGCTGGCAACCGTCCCGATTGGCATTGCGGGGCTGGCGTTGTCGTCGACCTTGAATGCCTGCAACTCGCCATTGCGCGGGCTGATGGTGATCGGCATTTCCTGCGTGGTGATGGCGGTGCTGCTGGCAGTGGCCGAACTGCGTGCCCGGCATACACGCGACGTGAGCCAAATGCGCCTGCGCGATGCCCTGATCGTGGGGGTTGCACAGATTGGCGCGTTGATACCGGGCGTATCGCGTTCGGGCTCCACGTTGACCGCGGCGCTGTTCCTGAATTTCAAACGCGAAGAAGCGGCGCGGTTTTCCTTCCTGTTAGGCTTGCCGGCCATCGCCCTGGCCGGTTTGAAAGAGTTGTGGGTGCTGCTGCGCGCCGACCTGCCCGCCCACGCCTGGCCGCACTTGATCTTTGGCCTGGTGGTGGCCAGCATCTCGGCGTTCTTTGCCATCTGGGGCCTGATGAAATTTCTGGAGCGTTTCTCCACCTGGCCGTTCGTGATCTACCGTGCGCTGCTGGGGATCTTCCTGATTGTGGCGGTCAGCACCGGGTTGTTGAGTTAAGCCACCGGCTCGCGGTCGGCCAGCGCTTCGAGCAAGTCGGCCGAGGGCACGAAGAACAGGCCGCCGGTCACGGCCGTGCTGAAGTCGAGCAAGCGGTCGTAGTTGCCGGCCGGGCGGCCGACGAACATGTTCTCCAGCATCTGCTCCAACGGCTGCGGCGAGCGTGCATAGCCGATGAAGTAGGTGCCGAACTCCCCGGCACCAGGGCGGCCGAAGGGCATGTTGTCGCGCAGGATCTTCACCTCCTCGCCGTCCTCGTCAGTGATCACTGTCAGGGCGCTGTGGGAGTTGCTCGGCTTGGCGTCGTCGTCCAGTTCGATGTCCGACAATTTGGTGCGCCCGATCACCTTCTCTTGAGCCTCCACCGTCAAGCCATTCCACGCGGTCATGTTGTGCAGGTATTTCTGCACCAGCACATAGCTGCCGCCTTCGAACTCAGGGTCTTCATCGCCCACCAGGGTGAAGGCCTCGGCCTTGCGCCCCACCGGGTTCTCGGTGCCGTCGACGAAACCGATAATGCTGCGCATATCGAAGTAGCGAAAGCCCTGGACCTCATCGACCACCTTCACGCTATCACCCAGGGCGGCCATCAGTTGGGTTGCCAGCTCGAAACACAGGTCCATCTGCTCGGCACGGATGTGCAGCAGGATGTCACCTGGGGTCGACACCGCCTTGCGCCCTTGCACACCGAACTCGCGAAACGGATGCAAGGCCGCCGGGCGCGGCGCGCCGAACAGGCGGTCCCAGGCATCCGAGCCAAACCCGCAAACGCACGTCAGGTTGCCCGAGGGCACGCGCTTGCCTACCGAGCGCACCAGGCCTGCGATGTCGGCGCACCAGGCCCGCACGTTTTCAACCGCATCAGGCGCCAGGGTGGCGACCATGAAGATCGCGCTGCTGGTGATCGGGTGACACACCGATTGCGGTTCGAGCGGGGGACGGACGGGGCAGGTTTTCATGGGCATTCCACAGGCTGAGGGCGGTTTGAACCCGCGCAGATTAGCAGATCATCGATGGCAACTGGCCCACACCTGGCGAATCAGGGCTTTGAGCTTGAGCGCCTCGGCCCAGCGATCGGTGAGTTCGCGCCCCTGTGCGTCGGTAATCGCATAGGGTGGCGGGCCCAACTCGCAAGTGAAGGACAGGCTCTGCGGGGTGTCAGCGCGGCCCAGCCAGTGTTCGACCCCATAGCGCCACCAGCCGGTAAATCGCTCGACCCACGGTTGGTGCTGGGAAAAATCCAGGCCAACCTGCACCTGTTCGCTGCTGGCGATGCGGCCATGAAAGCCCCAGCTGTGACGCAGGATGGTGCGTATCTGTTCGTCGTCTTCCACACTGCCGGGCTCGGGCAACTCGCGGCCAACCACGTAGTGGGACAGGTCAGCGAGCAGTTTCAGATCGGGCATCTGTGCCAGCAGGTCGAGGGTGAACAACAGGTCGTTGGTGAGCCGATAACGGTGGGTTTCCAGCAAAATCTGGAAGTCCACCTGTTCGGCCAGGCGTTGCCAGCCGTCGATCAGCCTGGCCGCCTCTGCCTGGGTACGTGGGCGCACGTCGGCTTGCAAGGTGAGGTGGTGACAGCCGTAACGGCTGATCACCTCCAATGCCCTGGCCAGATCATCCACCGATTGCGGGAACAGTTGCCCTTCAATCTGCAGGCCACTGGCCGTGGCCGCCGCGTGCAGGCGCTGCACCGATGCCGGCGCCCAGTAATGGTCGGTGATGCCGTCATAACCGGCGGCGGCGATGCGGTCCAGTTGCGCTTCGAGGCTGCCGGGCTCGGTTTGCATGGCCCACATCGATTGGAATACTAACAACTGGCGCATGGTCAGCCTCGCAATAACAGCTTCAGGGATACCTCGGGGTCGGCCAGGCTGGCCGGGTTAAGCGGGATGTGGGCAGTGATCAAGTGCTCGCACAGCTTGATGTCCTTCGCTGCGCGGTGACCCATGGCCCAACCGCAGGCGCCTTGCAAACGGTGATGGTCGTCAAGGTAGAACAGCAGCAGGCCGCCGTCGGGCAATTGCCGGCGGACCATCAGTGCAGTCATCACCCCGACGGTGTACAAGCCCCACGCGTATTGATCGGACCAGAAACCCGGGATCGTCTCGAACGCCAACGCCTGCCCCAGCAGGTTCAACGCCGCGAGACGGCCCTGGGCTTCGGCGTTGCGCCAGGTTTCCTGGCGCTGATAAAGGCCCGCCAGGCGAAACTCGCACACATCCCCCGCCGCGTAGATATCCGCCACACTGGTGCGCAAGTACGCATCGACGCGAATGCCCTGCCCGACGTCCAAACCTGCCGCCGCGGCCATCTCGATGTTGGGCTGCATGCCAATGCCGACCACCACCAGGTCGCAGGGCAGCCGTTGCCCGTCGACCAGTTGCACGGCGTCGGCGTGGATGCACTCCAGGGCGACGTTCAAACGCACGTCCACACCCTGCTCACGGTGCAATGCCAGCAACGCGTCACTGATCACCGGCGGCAACACCCGCCCTGCCAGCCGTGGCCCGGCTTCCAGTAGCGTCACCTCGCAGCCCAGGCCCCGCGCCGTCGCTGCCACCTCCAGGCCGATAAAACCACCGCCAACCACCACCAGCCTGGCGCCTGGCTTTAATTCATTGCGCAAGACCAACGCGTCATCATGGGTGCGCAGGTAAAACACGTTGGCCTGCTCCTGGGGCAAACGCCGCGCCCGGCCTCCGGTGGCCAGCAGCAGGCCGGCATAGCTCAACCACTGGCCGTCGGCCAATTGCAACCGGTGGTGCTGCGGCTCCAGGCGGCTGACCGGGTTGGCGGCGATATGCTCTACCTCGAGCGCCGCCAACTGCTGGCTGTCGCACAGGCTGCATTGCGCCAAGTCGGTCGAGCCTTGCAGCAAGCCCTTGGACAACGGTGGCCGCTCGTAGGGCAAGTGCGCTTCATCGCCAATCAGGATCAGGCGCCCGCTGTAACCTTCGTCACGCAGGGTCAGTGCCGCACGGCCACCAGCATGGCCGGCGCCGACGATGATCAGGGGAGCGTTCATTCTTCGGCCGTGACGGCGAGCAGTACCCGCCCCGCATCTACCCGCACGGGGTAGGTCTTGAGGTTGACGCACACCGGCGCGCCCAGGGCCTTGCCGGTGCGGTAATCAAAGCGTCCGTTGTGCTTGGGGCATTCGATCACATGGTCCATCACCAGGCCGTCGGCCAGGTGGATTTTCTCGTGGGTGCACAGGCCGGCGGTGGCGAAGAATTCGTTATCGGCTGAACGGAACACCGCGTAGGTCTGCGCGCCGTGGTCGAAGCGCAGCACGTCTTCTGCTTCTATTTCGCCCACGGCGCAGACGTCGATCCATTGATCGTTCATGCATTTATCTCCAATGACTGGCTTTCAGTCTGTGGCGAGCGAGCTTGCTCGCCACGGGTGGGGCGCTGGACGAAATAGCTGGGGTCTCTGCGCTGGCGCCAGATCGTCGGAATGATTTCCTGGTAGGCCTGCCACAGGTTGGCATACGGCGGCGGGCAGTCGCTGCGGATCTCTTCGTGCAGTTGACTGAGCGCGTGGTAAGGCACCATCGGGTACATGTGGTGTTCGAGGTGGTAGTTCATGTTCATGTAGATAAAGCGCAACACGCGGTTCATGTAGATGGTGCGGCAATTGCTACGGTGGTCGAGCACATCTTCGGCCAGGCCCACGTGTTGGCTGAGACCAAACAGGTAGCCGAGCCACGCGCCGTAGAGGCTGGGCAGGCCCACCAGCATCAGCGGCAACCCGCTGTGCAGGTACAGCGCGGTGCCGATGATCAGGGCGTAGATGCCGACCCAGATACGCGCATCTCGGTACACCTTGGGCCACTCGGATTCGGGGATGAAGTCCTGCTCCTGGGCACTCATTCGCCCGAACGTATGGCGGGCCACGCCGCTGAAGGTCTTCCAGGCCAGGGGTAGGTTGAACAGACTGAGGGCCATCATCCATAAGCTCGGCGGGCGCGGTTCAACGATCTCCGGGTCGCGACCGACGACAATGGTGTCGGTGTGATGGCGGGCATGGCTCCAGCGCCACACGTGGGGTTCGAAGAGGCACATGAAGCTCGCCACCTGATACAGCGCATCGTTCATCCAGCGGGTCTTGAACGCCGTGCCGTGGCCGGTTTCGTGCCAGCGCGGGTTGGAGGCCGTGCCGTAGAGCACACCGTAGGCGATAAAGAATGGCACGCAGGCCCAAGTGCCCCAGAACCAGTAGCCGCCGACACCGGTGGCCAACAACGTCGAGAACCACAGGGCGGTGTCGCGCAAGGCCGGGCCGTCACGGCGTTGCATCAGGGCTTTCATGCGATTGCGCGGGATGGGCGACTGGTACCAACGGGCCGAGACCAGGCCCTTGTCGGCGGCGCGGGCCGCTTCAGGGCCGGTGAGGCTGTAGTCGCGCCGAGCGCGGTGAGCGGTGTGTCCAGGCATTGTTATTGTTCTCCGCAAGCGTGGGTTTCAGGGGCTTTGCGAAACCAACGATAGAGTGCGGCTAAATCACCCTCAAGGCCTTGAATCCATTCCCTATCAAGCTATCATCCAGGCCCAGCGGGGCTTGATAGTTTTCTATCAAGACGCTCAAGGGGCCTGCCATGCACAACAACAAACGCCCAACCATCGCCACCGTCGCCGCCCATGCGGGGCTCAGCGTAGCCACCGTCGACCGCGTATTGAACGCCCGCGCGCCGGTCAACCCCGGCACCGCCGAACAGGTGTTCCAGGCCGCCGAAGCGGTGGGCTATTTCGCCGCACGGCTGATCGGCCAGCGCATTCGCGAACGTCGGCCCACCTACCGTTTCGGCGTGCTGTTGCTGGGGACCGCCCAAGCCTTCTATGCGCAGTTGGCCCACGCCATTAGCGAGGCAGCGCAGCATCACGCCACCGCTAACCTGAGCTGCCAGTTCGACTACATCAACGACCGCACGCCCGGCGTCATCGTCGCGCAAATCGAACAACTGGCCGTGCAGTGCGACGCCCTCGCGGTGGTCAGCTTCGCCCATCCGTTGATCAACGCCTGCCTGGCGCAGATTCGTGAAGCAGGCGTGCCGGTGGTTGCCCTGCTTTCGGATATCCATGAACACGCTGCCGAACCCTATGTAGGCCAGAACAACCACGTGGTCGGGCGCACCATGGGCTGGCTGCTGGCGCGCACCTGCGGCGCACGCAAAGGCAGCGTGGGCATCCTGTTGGGCGGCCATCGTTTCCTCGGCCATCAGGCACGGGTCGAGGGCTTGCACAGCTACCTGGCCGAACACGCGCCGGGGCTCAAACCGTTGGAGCCGCTGATCAACCTGGACAACTGCGACATCACCGAAGAAGCCACCCTCGATCTGCTCAGCCGCCATACCGATTTGCGTGGGTTATGTGTGGTCGGCGGTGGTGGCGACGGCGTGATCAACGCCCTGGCGCAACTGCCCAAGCGCCCGGCGCTGTGCTGCATCCTGCAAGAGTCCACGCCGTTGTCGCGTCAGGCATTGAGCAACGGCTTGATTGATGTGGTGATGGACTCGCAGCCACGGCAAACGGCCGTGGCGCTGGTGGAGTTGCTGGTGCGCTTGCAGAGTGATGAGGGGTTTGACCCATTGAGGCACCGCGTGCATATACCGCCGCAGATAGTGACCCCGGAAAACATGTCACCTGATTAATGACGATCAAAAGTGTGGGAGCGGGCTTGCTCGCGAATGCAGTGTGTCAGTTAACCTATTCTTTACTGACCCACCGCATTCGCGAGCAAGCCCGCTCCCACATTTTTTACGGTGCCAGGACTTAATCCAAATCGCTGGCGCTATGCCGCTCGGGCAACTGTTCCTCACCCGACACCCGGTTCACCCGCCGCCCGCGCTGCACCGCCGGCCGGGCGTCAATTGCGTCGGCCCAGCGCAGCACGTGCTTGTATTCATGCACAGAGAGAAACTCCGCCGAGTCGCCATACAAGCGGCCTTTGACCAACCCACCGTACCAAGGCCATATCGCGATGTCGGCAATGGTGTATTCATCCCCGGCAATGTATTGGCTGACCGCCAGGCGCTTATCCAGCACATCCAGTTGGCGCTTGGTCTCCATGGCGAAGCGGTTGATCGGGTATTCCATCTTGCTCGGCGCATAGGCATAGAAATGCCCGAAGCCGCCCCCCAGGTAAGGCGCGCTGCCCATCTGCCAGAACAGCCACGACAGGCATTCAGCCCGGGCCGCAGGCTCCATGGGCAGGAATGCACCGAACTTCGCGGCCAGGTACTGCAGAATCGCGCCCGATTCGAACACGCGAATCGGCGTGGCGCCGCTGTGGTCCATCAGCGCTGGAATCTTCGAGTTCGGGTTCACCGCCACAAAGCCACTGCCGAACTGGTCGCCGTCGCCGATCTTGATCAGCCAAGCATCGTATTCGGCGCCGCTGTGCCCCAGGGCCAGCAGTTCTTCCAGCAGGATCGTGACCTTCTGCCCATTGGGCGTGGCCAGGGAGTATAACTGCAGCGGGTGCTTGCCCACCGGCAGCGGCTTTTCGTGGGTGGCGCCGGCGATGGGCCGGTTGATGCTGGCGAAGGTGCCGCCGCTTTCGGTGTCCCAGGTCCAGACTTTGGCAGGTACGTACTCGGTCATAATCAATGCTCCAGAGGCGCTTGTGATCCACTAAGCGTTCCAGACTAAACCAAAGGTTGATGACTCGTCTCACCTATCAGCATGGAAGATCCGGCATGAACGAGCGACTCGACGACCTCCTCGCCGACCACTTGCACGTACTGTTCTGCGGCATCAACCCTGGCAAGGGCTCGGCAGCCCTCGGCCTGCATTTTGCCAATCGCAGCAACCGCTTCTGGCGCACCGTGCATTTGGCCGGTTTCACGCCCCATGAAATCCGCCCGCAAGACGGTGCCACCTTGCTGCACTACGGTTGCGGATTGACCACCTTGGTGGCACGTCCAACGGCCAGTGCAGGCGAGTTGGCGCGGCATGAGTTCCAGGACGCGGCGGCGGCGTTCGAACACAAGATCCGCCGCCATGCCCCGCGCTTCGTCGCGTTCCTCGGCAAGCCCGGCTATAGCGCGCTGAGCGGCCAGCGCGAGGTCGCCTGGGGTTTGCAAGCGCAGCCACTGGGCGGGGCCTCGGTCTGGGTGCTGCCCAACCCCAGCGGGCGCAACCTGGCGTTCAGCCTCGATCAATTGGTGCAGGCGTATCGGCTGCTGCACAACGCCGTTGCGCAATCCAGGCCCGCGCCCTTAATCTCGTGAGCCCAACACCCTGTAAGCAATGGAGGCTGCATGAAACTGGTCGGAATGCTGGACTCGCCCTACGTACGCCGCGTGGCTGTTTCCCTGGAGTTATACGGGGTGGACTTTGTTCATGAACCGCTTTCGGTGTTCAGCACTTACGCTGAATTTGCCCAGATCAACCCGGTAGTCAAGGCCCCGACCCTGATGCTGGACGATGGCACGGTGCTGATGGATTCGAGCCTGATCCTCGATTACCTGGAAGCGCTGGCGCCGGCTGACAAGAAGCTGCTGCCCCAACAACCGGCGGCACGCGCCCGCGACCTGCAACTGCTTGGGCTCGCGCTGGCGGCCTGTGAAAAAAGCGTGCAGATCGTCTATGAACACAACCTGCGCCCCGCCGAAAAGCTGCATGCGCCATGGCTTGAGCGCGTTACCGGGCAATTGCTGGCGGCCTATACGTTGCTGGACAAGCAACTGGCGGGCAATGAAGCGCTGACCCAGGCGTCGATTACCGCAGCGGTCGCCTGGTCGTTCAGCCAGTTCACCGTGGCCTCGGTGGTGAAGGCCGATGCGTTCCCCAACCTCAAGCGCCATGCTGAACGCCTGGAGCAGCACCCGGCGTTCAAGCGTTACCCCATCGAGTAAGCACCACAATTTAACTGTGGGAGCGGGCTTGCCCGCTCCCACACTCGATGTGCATCATTCTGAAAGTCGCGTGTTATACCCACCCGCCGTCAACGATAAAGTTCTGCGCCGAGCACATCGCCGAGGCATCCGAGGCCAAAAACAGCGCCATGTTGGCGATGTGTTCTGGCATCACGCTGCCGGGCAGGCACTGGCTGCGGGCGATGAGTTCCTTGGCGGCGTCGTCGACCCACATGGCCAGTTGTTTTTCGGTCATCACCCAACCCGGCACCAAGGTGTTGACGCGAATACGGTTGGGCCCCAGCTCACGCGCCAGGGCTCGGGTCATGCCGTGGGCGGCGGCCTTGCTGGCGGCGTATACGGGGTAGCCGGCCGAGGCCATCATCCAGCCCACCGAGCCCAGGTTGATGATCGAGCCGCTACCGGCCTCCTTCATCATGGGCACCACCGCCTTGGCGGCAAAGAAGGCGTGCTTGAGGTTGACCGCAATCAGCTGGTCGAACATGTGCGAGTCGATTTCTTCCAGGCTGTGGCGCACATCGTTCGCTGCGTTGTTGACCAGTACCGTGATCGGCCCCAGGGAATGCTCGAAGCGCCCGATCGCCGCGCGGTAGCCGATCTCGTCGGTGATATCGCAGCACTCGAACTCGACACTGTGCCCTTTGGAGTTGAGCAGCGCCGCCAAGCGTTCACCCTGGCTCTGTGCACGGTCCACAAACGCCACCTTGGCACCCTGCGCGGCGAAGGCACGCACCATGAACTCGCCAATCCCCGACGCCCCGCCGGAAACCAGCACGGTTTTGTCCTTGAGGTCGGGATAAATTGCTTGCTGGGTAGTCATAACAATCAGTGCTCCGCTTAATTAGTCTTATTTTATTTTGCAAGAACGGCGTTAAAGGCTATAAATCTGCTGTCATATCGACAAAATATCTCAAATTAGTAGAACTATTCCAGCAAAACAACAAAAGGAAGTTCGACCATGAAGCACCCTCGATACCTGCTGTCCGGCCTCGCGCTGTCCATGCTGATCGCCAGCGGTGGCGCGCACGCCGCCGGCCTTAGCAGCGAACACAAACCCTTCGGCAAAACCAACGATGGCACCGCCGTCGAACAGTACGTGTTGCGCAACAGCCATGGCATGCAAGCCACGGTGATCACCTACGGCGGCGTGCTGCAGTCGCTAAAAGTGCCAGACAAACACGGCAAGCTCGACGACGTGGTGCTGGGCTTCGATGACGTGCAAGGCTATCAAGGCGGTACCGCGTTTTTCGGCGCGACCATTGGCCGCTTCGGCAATCGACTGGCCGGCGGCGCCTTCGAACTCGACGGCAAACGCTACCAGGTACCGCTCAACGACGGCCCTAACTCATTGCATGGCGGCGCCCAGGGCTTCGACAAGCAGGTGTGGCAAGCCAAATCGGTCAAGGACAAGGATTCGGTGGGCGTCACCCTCACCTACCTGTCCAAAGATGGGGAAATGGGCTTTCCGGGCAACTTGAAAACCGAGGTCACCTACCGCCTCAACGACCACAACGAACTGCACATCGACTACACCGCCACCACCGACAAACCGACGGTGCTCAACCTCACCAACCACAGCTACTTCAACCTGGCCGGCGCGGGCAACGGCGACATTCTCAAGCAGGTCGCCACCTTGCACGCCAGCCACTACACACCGGTGAATGCCACCTTGATTCCCACCGGCGAACTGGCGCCGGTCAAGGGCACGCCCATGGACTTCCTGAAGCCTACCGCCATCGGCCAGCACATCAAGGACGACCATCCGCAGCTCAAATTCGCCGAGCCCAAACAAGGTGGCTTCGACTTCAACTGGGCGCTGGATACCAAAGGGGACGTCAAGCAACTGGCCGCCGAGGTGCATGATCCTGAATCAGGCCGACGTTTGCAGCTCTACACCACAGAGCCTGGCGTACAGTTCTATACCAGCAACTTCCTGGACGGTTCGGTGAAGGGCAAAGGCGGCAAGACGTACCAGCACTGGAGTGGGTTTACCTTGGAGACCCAGCATTTTCCGGATGCGCCTAACCAGCCGAGCTTTGCTTCAACGCGTTTGAATCCAGGGCAGACTTACACCCAACACACTATTTTCAAGTTCACCGCTGATTAAATTGTGGGAGCTGGCTTGCCTGCGATGGCGGTGGCACAGGCTACTCAATTATTGCCTGAACCAACGCTATCGCAGGCAAGCCAGCTCCCACATTGGTTTTTCACAGCGCCTGGGTTCAGCGTTGTTTCATGCGGTCGATGACCACGGCCAACAGCAGGATCGAACCGCGGATCACATACTGGTAAAAGGTATCGATGTTCTTCAGGTTCATCGCATTCTCGATGATCGCCAGAATCAACACCCCGGCGATCACATGGCGGATCATGCCGATGCCGCCGCTCAGCGACACCCCACCCAGCACGCAGGCCGAGATCACCGTCAGCTCGAAGCCCTGGCCGATCATCGGCTGGCCGGAGGTCATGCGCGAAGCCAGGATCACCCCGGCCAAGGCGCCGATCAGGCCATGGATGGCGAAGATCAGGATCTTGGTGCGGTCAACGTTCACGCCCGCCAGCAGCGCCGCCTCCGGGTTACCGCCGATGGCCATGGTGTTGCGCCCATAGGTGGTGTAGTTGAGCAGCCAGCCGAAGAACAGGAAGCAGACAATGGTGATCAGGATCGGCACCGGCACGCCGAACAATTGGCCGTTGCCGAACACGAAAAATTGCTCCTGGGACACGCCTACCGCCTTGCCGTCGGCAAAAATGTAAGCCAGGCCGCGCACGATCTGCATGGTCGCCAGGGTAGTGATCAAGGCGTTGACCCGCAGCTTGGCGATCACGATGCCATTGATCAGCCCCACCATCAGGCCCATCAGCAGCGCTGCACCAATGCCCAGCATCACGCTGTCGGTATCGCGCATTACAATCGCCGCAACTACCCCGGCGCAGGCGATCACCGAGCCTACCGACAGGTCGAAGTGCCCCGAGGCCAGGCAGAACAGCATGGTGCACGCGGCAATACCGACAGTCGAAATCGCCAGGCCCAAGCCGCGCATGTTGAGCGCAGAGAGGAAGTTATCGATCAGCAGCGCGCACAGTACGAAGATGCCCACCGCCGCCAAGAGCATCGCCCAGTTATCGAGCAATGCACGCATATCGAGGGGTTTGCGTGCCGAGGGCAACGCGTTGTTTTGAATGGTCATGGTCGTCTCTCAGTTCGCCAGGCCGCGTGACAAGGCCAGTTGCAGCAGGTTGGATTCAGTCGCGTGCTCGCGCAGTTGTTCGCCGCGCAGGGCGCCTTCGCACAGCACCAGGATGCGGTCAGAGATGCCCATCACCTCCATCAGGTCGCTGGACACCACGATCACCGCAATGCCACTGGCCGCCAGGTTATGGATGATCTGGTAGATCTCCGACTTGGCGCCGATGTCGATACCGCGAGTGGGTTCGTCGAGCAGCAACACCTTCATCGGCATCGACAGCCAGCGGCCAAGAATGGCTTTCTGTTGGTTGCCGCCGGACAGGTACAGGATCTTCTGCGCCGCGTTCGGCGTTTTGACCCGCATCGCCTGGATCTGTCGGTCGGCGTTGCCTTTCTCCCAGCCTTCGCGCAACAGCCAGCCAAAGGTGGAATGGGCACCACGGGCGCTGATGTTGATGTTTTCAGCGACGCTGCCCAGCGGGATGATGCCCTCTTTCTTGCGATCCTCCGGACACAGCAATACCCCGGCGGCGATGGCGTCCCGGGGTGAGCGCAGTTGCAGCGCGTGCCCGCACAGTTCCAGGCTGCCGGCACTGGCGCGCTCTAACCCACTGAGCAGGCGAAACAGCTCGGTACGCCCCGCGCCCACCAGCCCGAACAGGCCCAGGATCTCGCCCTTGCGCACCTGGAAACTGATCGGTTCACGCAGGCCAGGACCGAGCAAGCCGTCCACCTTGAGCGCCACTTCGCCTTGCTCTCGCGGGCGGTAATCGTAGATGTCCTGAATATCGCGACCGACCATGCAAGTCACCAACTGGTCGTGGGTCAGCGTGCTCATGTCCTCGAAGGTGCGCACGTAGCGGCCGTCCTTGAACACCGTCACTGCGTCACAGATACGGAACACTTCTTCCATACGGTGCGACACGTAGAGCACCACTTTGCCCTCGTCGCGCAGGCGCGTGAT
>NZ_FPJJ01000013.1:3587-57272 GCF_900119375.1 Pseudomonas sp. NFR02 | reverse complement strand
GACTGACACACCGCCTTCGCGGGCAAGCCCGCTCCCACAGGGGAACTGCGCTTAACCCTGACTGGCATTAGCCCAAGCCCGCACACCAACAGCCGCCAGCCTTCGCACAGCCCTACTTGAGCTCCTTCACCAGGTACTGCGCAGAAATCTGCGTAATCCCGGTCAACGCCCGGCGCAAGGCTTCAGGGTCCGTGCGGTAGGTTAACGGTGTATAGCCATAAACGTTCTGACCATTAAACGGCGTGACCGCTTCAAAGGTGCGCCAGACCATCTCATCGCCGCGATCCATCTGCGCTAACACGTTAAGGGTCGGATAAATCACACTGCTGAAACCCTGGGTCAGGCGAAAGCCCCACTCGGACACGGTCAGTTGAATCTGCGCATCGGCGGGCTCATCATCGCCGACCACCTTGAGCGTCGAAATCTTACCCAACTCATCGACAAAGCCCTGTTTGAGCAACACGCCTACATCGAGTTTTTCCGCCTCCATCACCGTCAGAATAGCCACCGGCGTCGGCATCTCGGCCAACTGCCCAAGCTTCATGCCGCCGGCAAACCCGGCGCCACTCAACGCCGCAGTACCCAGCTTGGACGCCCCGCTGGTCATGCCAACACCCGCGCCAACCCCGGCACCCAGGGCCGCGCCCCAGGCCTGTTCGCGGCCGAAGTACACCATGTTCTTTTCCCACTTCACGGGCAGGACTTTGACGGTCTTGATCTGCGCGCGGTTTTCGGGAGTGAGGGGGTGGCTGACGCAGCCGCCGAGGATGAGGGTGGTGAGGAGAATGAAAAGGAGGTTTTTCACATCAGTCCTTTAATGTTTGCAGTGAATACGAGAAGTCGGCAGAGCCTGGACCCTGCCGACACACTGGCTCAACTCATTTGCTTTCTTTGGCAATGGTGCCCAAGGACGCATCCTTGACCAGGTAACGGCCTTCGACTTCGCTCAGCGCTTTGAGGCTGTTACGCGCCACGGCGAAGCCCATTTCGACTTCCTGCTTGAGGTAAACCACCTCACCCGCTTTGACATCAATCGGCATGTCCGCCCAGTTTTCAGCCTTGGAGCTGATCACGTGTTTGCCCGGCGTCACGAAAAAATAGATGTACTGGTTACCACGGTTGTAACCCATCTCCGAGTCGGCTTCCTTGTCATCCAGGAACACATTGAACCGCACCATCATCCCGACATTGCTAGGGCGCACGACGTACACCAAACCTTTATCGGCCACGGCAGCCTTGGGCAGCGAATAGTTCGCCACGTCAGCCTGCATCTTCTCCACCGACGGCGTCGAGGAACAGCCAAACAGCGTGGCAAGGGACAGAACGACAGCGGCTTTGCAGAACAACTTGATCATGTATTTCTTCCTTGTGGGTAACGGTGGAGCGGTTTTGAGAGTGCCGATGATGGCGGGATCTCATTTTTATGGCATGGCCCGAAGCATTGTGCCATTGCTGTGATGCCTTGCGCGGTTTTGGGTGAGGGGCTTATAGTCCGGCCGTCGCCCATACGGCGATCAGGTTTGGCGACCTGACAACAGAGTGCAAAAGCAATCCGCTTCATGCAGGTGTTTTTGCACCCGCAAAGCTGTGCTCGTTATGGCGGCTGTGCGCGGGAGACCTTCGGGTCTGCCGGTTTACTCTGTTGCCGGTTCGCCAACCTGCGTACAGCTGCCACCCATTCGTTTGGCGACGATTGAGTGGTGGCTTCAACCACCAAAAACAGAGTGTTAAGTATGAATAGATACATGCCCCTAACCGGCCACGACTGCACCGTCCCAGCCCTGATCATCGACACCCAGGCACCTCTCGACGTCCTTCACGACGCCGCCGTGCACCGCATTCGGGCCGTCACCCAACTGCTGGAAAACCTGGCCTTCCGCGAACAACTCAGCAGCGATGCCGTAGTGCTTTCAGACTTCGCCCACTTGCTGGCCATTCCGCTGCGCGATGGGTGTGATTTGCTGGATGTCATCAGTCGCAGGCTTAATGCCGATCCGTCCTGAGTGAAAACCGGGCGGCCTTTGTGTCGCCCGCTTTGTGCTCAATTCCCTTGGCCCCTGTCTTTATCGTTAGACTCACGCTCTTTACGATTTTTCAACCAGGACTGTATCCAAACTCCTACCCCAGTAGGTATTGCGTAAATGAAAAAGGTGAAAAAGGGGACAGATTTATTTAGTGCGCCTTTAAACTCTAATTTAAATAAATCTGCCCCCTTTTCGTTTGCAATCAAAACTGCAATACACCAACCAATTTGACTAGACAAAAAATCAAACCACTAAGCTCTTTATTCGATCACCCGCACTGAGTAGTTCGTCGGCAGAAAGCGGAGTATAACTAATTACAATCAAAACCCCCTCTTCAAACTCACACACTTCTTCTACATAACCATTCAACAAATCAACAAGTTCACGAGGCCCTTTTTCAAAGGCGCGAAAACACAACTCCTTATCGAAATAATTCGCTGCATTTATACGAAAAACGCCATCCCTACCGTTAACGTCTTTTTTTGTAGCATCACAAGCTTCCAACACTAAAGGCCAATCGCTCCTCGTAACACTCCAATCATGTAAAGCTGAGCGATAGGAGCCAAACGCCTTTATATAAACAGGAAAAACAACCTTCAACAAATACGAATAGTCGACTTTGGAGTCTGTAAATTCAATAAATAGCGTATCATCAAACTGCGCATCATCTTGGAGATACTTCTGATCTCGCAGAGCATATGAAATTCGACCTTTAACGCCGACTGGAAGTAGCTTATCCAATGACACCGAGGTCACCAACTCGCTTCCAATAGGGGGAACTTCAAAGGCATCGTTCAAACTCCACGGAACGCCCAAATCGCCTATAGCTCTCAAAAAATCTTTATGCCTCTCTTCGATAGACTCTGAAACACTAGGTCTATGCCGAAACTCAAGCTTATATTTAGTCATTACCGTGCCACCCTTACAGAAATATTTCGAACAAAAGGGGACTGATTTATTTAATGCACCTTTAAACTCTAATTTAAATAAATCCGCCCCCTTTTCTCTCTTTTCTTTACCCTTAAAACAGCAGTTAAAAGACATAACATCCTTTTACGTTAGAAGTTTCGTATCTCCATGACTTTATTAGCCGATCCGCAGCGACAAAAACCGAATATCGGCAATCTCTAATCCAAGTTATGTAATACCGCCTGCCTCCGTTTTCATCAACAACCTTATCAAAGGTCTTATTTTTATTTACAGGCGACCAATATGAGTCGCCACATCCTCGAGTGCAGTCTTTGTAAAGGTGGGAATCGAAATGAGTACCTACCCATAGATTCATTCCATTTTCCCAATTGGAATGGGAAGGTGCGCAGCCAGCCAAGGCCGACAATAATACTACTAAAAGCCATTTATTAATTTTCACGCTTTTTCTCCGACTCAATTGCTGGGCGCTACTTATCGTACAGTGCTCCATAATTTACAAGCAGAGCAGGCGGCACGAACAAAAGGGGACAGATTTATTTAATAGGTATTTTTCAACTCTAACTTAAATAAATTCTTCCCCTTTTTTTTCAGTCTCCTTTTTTCATTTCCACATTATTGCTAACACACCCTCATCTCTAACCCAAAAAAATCTATCCTACCTTTTAAAATACAACACTTGGAAATACTTTACGAAACATATGCTGTATCGCTGGCAACCGGGCTAGTTCGTCCAACATTTCGGCAGCCGAAAGCGGCATATCGTAGGGTACCGTGCCACGGAGCAGTGCTATTCCATATAAGGCATATTCCTCGTTTTTAGAGTGACTCCAATTTGGAACATAGCCAATTACTTTGTAGATCTTGAAAATAGGCTCATCAAACTCAATCAAATCATATAAAAAATCTGGAGCTCCCTCCGCCCCTAAAAATCCTGCGCACCACGATTGTAACTCTGATCTATCAATAGCCTCGCAGAACAGACAGGTAATTACAAACCCTAAAAGCTCATCACTGTAACGCTCAGTTTTTTCTATAATCACTTTCCGCCCCCCATAGCTTCACCACCTATGTGTCCAATTTTGCTGTGAACAAAAGGGGACTGAACGAAAGGGGACAGATTTATTTAATATACCTTTCAACTCTAACTTAAATAAATCTGTCCCCTTTTCCTTGAGTGAAAATCGGGCGGCCTTTGTGTCGCCCGCTTTGTGCGTGAGCAATCCAACCAAAAAACCGGTCCACTTTTTTCGTCATTTCACGCAGCAAACTTGATCATCAGAAAGATAATAAAGTCCCTCCAGTTTTCCGCAAATGGAAGGAAGACCAAAAATCGGTTCTGAGGTATAAGAAATAGGCAACTCGGATCTAATCAAATCGGCGAACTCCGAACTTTCCCACGCGGGAGTTACTATACCGTTCCAAAAACTTACGGCCTCTCCCGTTCCAGACAATACAACAGGCCTCAAGTATTCAACTGCAAGATTGGAGTCCCAATACAAATAACCGCAATACACAGAGCCATTTTCACCAAAAAAATCAGCTCGAACGATAATCTGAAAGTCTGAGCACGTTTCCTGTTCGGCGAGGGGGCGTATAGTTAATTCGTCCTCCACGGTGTCGTCCATCGGAAAGAACCAAACGCTATAACTACCAAGATCATCAATCGTCAGCTCACATACTTGTTTATCCGTCATAACTCGCCGCGCCCTATGCAATTAAGCACAACAAAATAGGACAGGTTTATCTGATACACTTTCCCAGCTAAAATTTAAATAAATCTGTGCCATTTTCTCTCTATCCCTTATAGCGCCTATTGGTTTAAGTCAGCCATTAGTTTAGCTATCACTAACTCGAAAGCATTCTGCAAAGCGCTACGGAGAGCTTCAGGGTTTGTTGCGTACTCCTGAGGTGTATACGCCTGGACATTTCCCTCACTGAACGCTGTTACAGTTTCGAAATTCCTCCAAACTACTGCGTCGCCGAGCTTCATGGTCGCTACAATGCCCACTGTGGGGTAAAGCTCTGCACTGTAGTTTTTCAAGGCAAAGCCCCATTCGGACACGACAAATTCTATATGCGCATCGGCCCGGCCGCCCTCCGGTTCAACTTTGAATAAATGCTCAGCACTGATCCGTGCCTCCAACAGTTGTTTGAACAACTGCCTTGGATCTATTTCGTTACGCTGCAAGTTCAACAAAATTGCCTGCCGTGGACTTGAAGCTCCACCATCAGCCACTTTCGCGCCCGCTGCCACACCCACGCCAGCCATAGCACTGGTAGCGACTTTGGACGAATCCGATGCCATTCCCACAGCCACCCCGGCACCGGCACCTAAGCCGGCCCCCCAGGCTTGATCCATGCTGGTGTACTTGAACTGCTGCTCCGAAAACGAGGCAGGCAAAATAGTGACAGTCGTGATTTTATGGCGGTTTTCAATGCTCAGGTCTTGTGTTACGCAGCCAACCAGCAGAAATAAAGTGCAAAAAACTACGAAAATTTTTTTCATACATAACACTCTTGAAAGTTAGGCGAACTTGAAAACTAAACCCAAAAGGCTTACCCCCCTAAATAAACGCAACTTCGCCCATCAAATCTTGACGCCCACCTTAGTTATAGCACGACGAAAGGCCATTTTTGTGTCAGATTCACGAATAAATCGCCTCAACACCACGACTAAACATAGCGAAACTTCCAGAGATCACCGCTCTTCATCCAATATCTCTCAGCATCTGGTATTAAAAAACTAAAATCTGAACACTTGGATGTCCAATCAGAATATGAGAGTTCCTCGTGGAATCGGTCTTGATCCATATGCATATATATTCTTCTATCAAAATTAATATAGAATACGGGCAACCTAGACGCTACACGGCCAACAAGACCGAATATATCCGCACTCAAACTCGCGCCTGACAAAAAGTAGCCCTCAACCTCTTTCAACAACCGGGGTAAACTACAGTCGTCATCCAGCTCAAAAATTTTTGAAAGGTCTTCACCCGTCAACACACCTTCACTAACACTATTTAGATACTGCGAAAAATTATCGGCTGTTAGCTTTAAAATTCCACCACGGAACACCCTACACGCTTCTTCATACTGCGCCTGGGTTATATGCCCTTTATCCAAATATGCGCGATAGTCTTTTTCCGCATCCAATGAAAAGTTATACTTATAATCCAAAACCCAATAACACTTAGCACCACTTACAAAAAAACAGATACTTTTCTCACCAGACCATAAACCATCAAGCACTTCTTTATTTAAATTCAATTCCCGAACTCCTTTAAAAATTCTTCATGAGCGTAAATGCGGGCGTTGCTTGAGTGCTTTTCAAGCAACGATTCCCACACCTTAGGAAGTTCCAGGGCTGTCCCAGGCTTGGTCGGATCTACAATTTTAGGCGCTGACGGGTCTCGGTTGACTCCTGGAATCGGACGTTGAGGAACTGCGTTAGCCATAATTTCACTATGGAGTTTAGCATCGACATCAAATACAACCACGATAGAAAAAGGGGACAGATTTATTTAATATGCTTTTCAACTCTAACATAAATAACGCCCCCCTTTTCTACTCTCGTTTAAGCACTTTAATCGCACCATAACTTTCTGGTCGAAACCCACTTGGCCAGACAGTAGCGTCATTATACGTAGCGCCCAAAAAAAACGCCTCTTCGATTCTATTTGCACAAAGATCAGCGCCACATAAATTTGATCTAATAAAGCTAGCACCACCAATATCAGCACCATCAAAACTTGCACATGAAAGATTTGCACCGGCAAAATCAGCAAATGCTGCCATTGCGCCTGCGAAAGAAGTATTACTCATAACTGAATTCATAAAATTTGAATTCATCAGAGCTGCTCGATCAAATATAGCTCGATCTATAAACGCGTTAACAAATGAGGCACTTCTCAGATTCGAACCAGAAAAGTCGGCACTTCCAATATTAAGCTCATCAAATATAGCGCGATGCAACTGCAACCCTTTCAAACTTGCACCAACAAAACCATTTAAAGGTAGAGTTAATATCTCGCCCGTCTCAAAATTAATATTAATCATTTATCCCCCCAATCCACCGGATCCACCTTCACCTCAGACATTGGCTTAGTTAAGCCAGCTTTATTCGGCGGTAATGTTCCAACAAAATGGGACAGATTTATTTAATAGGCTTTTCAACTTTAATTTAAATAAATTTGTCCCATTTTTTAGTCCCCTTTTTTCATTTCCACATTATTGCTAACACACCCTCATCTCTACCCCAAAAAAATCTATCCTACCTTTTAAAATACAACACTTGGAAATACTTTACGAAACATATGCTGTATCGCTGGCAACCGGGCTAGCTCGTCCAACATTTCGGTAGCCGAAAGCGGCATATCGTAGGGTACCGTGCCACGGAGCAGTGCTATTCCATATAAAGCATATTCCTCGTTTTTAGAGCGACTCCAATTTGGAACATAGCCAATTACTTTGTAGATCTTGAAAATAGGCTCATCAAATTCAATCAAATCATATAAAAAATCTGGAGCTCCCTCCTCCCCTAAAAATCCTGCGCACCACGATTGTAACTCCAATCTATCAATAGCCTCGCAGAACAGACAGGTGATTACAAACCCTAAAAGTTCATCACTGTAACGATCAGTTCTTTCTGTAATCACTTTCCGCCCTCGAATCTCCCCTTTTTTAGGGGGGATAGATATTATCTAATAGGTCTTGTACTGCCATAACAGATCTAAATACATTTCCCCCACTCTTTTATTTTCGACAAACAAAGAACTTATCTTCACTGAGATACCCAATACCGCCTAAGCGCCAAAATTCGAAATATGAACGAAAGTCAAAATCCAGATTTATTAAAGGCTGCCCCATATACCAAGCCAAATAATAATCAGCGGCAACTCCGTAAAGGGCCTCAAACAGTGCGTACTCTTGCTCTGTTTTTAGCAACCTGCAATCCCTGACCTGATCCCCCACCAGTTCAAGTATCCAGTTGCTGGGAACGTCTAATTTATCATAATCGTTAAATTGATCTTTACTTCCATACAACAGTTTTGCACGTTGGCATATCCCGTATAACTCGTCGTCTCCAAGAGACTTACAGAAACTTGCCTGAGCTTGCAACCAGAGTTTTGCCTTTTGCATCAATTCAAAGTCGCTAGATTCAATCGTCGGGCATAGATATAACTTATCTTCAAGCGTACCAGCTTGGATCACCTCATTCACGCGCGATACCAAACTGTCAGCTTGAGGAAAATAGCTTAACGCTTCAGTAATTTCAGTTAGAGAAGAATGTACTTTGAACAGAGCTAAAAAATGCGACTTATCAAAATAAGTTCTTCCCTCACAAAAAGCGCACCAGTCATTTAAAAGGGTAGGCATTAATTTCTTCCTCTTGGTAACTCCGGCAAAAGAGAAGGATCGATTTTCCATCGATCGCGCAATGCCGTTACGCCCTTATTAAATTCGTTTAGGGACTTACTGTTATCAATAACAGCTTTTAGCTCATTATGGAAAGCACCTGAAGCATTCCCACCGTGACCGCCTGGTACCCCATCAATAGGGTTGACCCATGTCAATTCGGATGTTTTTGTTCTGAAACGCTGAATTTCACTCATCGGCACCCCCCATTGTTTGAATTCAGGAGCGCGACAAACCATACACCACTCATGCAAACCTCCTGGCTGACGAATTCTCGCCTCAATTGCCTCTCGGGTAGCCCTGTTTTCCCAAAGCACGTCTAGCTCTGCTGGCGACAGGTCGTCAAACCAACGTGTGAAAGCGCCGTTACGAACGCTAGGCACTTTGCCGTCAGGCACAAGCTCTTGAAACGTCCGGTCAGTGTGGCTTTCGCTTACAGGCGATCCGGCAGAAGGCACCTCATGAATCGAACAGCTTCCCGCATTACAGGTATAACAAGGCCCAATGTTATGTACCCAGGTACTTAGCTTGCCAACATAGAACGTATGTCCAATATCCACCGTCAGGTTGTACGTTTTACCCTGCGACTGCAGCAGCTTTATTGATACAACGGAGATCGAAGCCTCTTGAGTCGCCCCATCCCCCAACGACTGCAGTTGATCACCCGGCTTGAGCTCTATAAGTGGCACAAAGCCTTTGCGCTTAGGCACGTAGAACGGATGACCCGGCGTCACTTGCAGAGTCTCAGTGATACCTTGACCGGCACTGCCGTTCTTCACAAGCGTCAGCTGATAGATCGGTTGATCCGTGCGAATGTGGGTTGCTGAGACCTTCGACGCGAACGGCTCACCGCCTTCTTCAGGTTTAGTCCAGACGACGTCGCCCACCCTGAGCGCGTCAATGGCTCGTTCACCATCAGGGGTGGCGACCATAGTCCCGGCTGCAAAACAGCATGGGCTATAGCCTGCTAATTTGGCCTGTGCTTGGTTGGCAAACTGTTCAGTCCCCTTACCCGCCGCCGCATCCAAGCCTTTACCAGCGGCTGACTCAATGCCCTTTCCGGCAACAGTTTCTGCAGCCTTGCCAGCGATAGCCTCCGTACCTTTAACCGCTAATGCGTCGCGCGCGGCCAACTCTTTGATTGCGCTTAACAATGCTCCCTTGCCTACTCCACCTATGGGCATAAGCTCAGCAAGCAGCTTGAGATCAATATCTGAATTAATGCCACCACTTGCCAAAACACGTAGCCGGTCTATTTGCTCTGCTTGGGAGGCGGCGTCAGAACTGAGCGCGGCGATCTCAGGGAGTTTCGTGATAGCCGTACGCTCTCCGTATTGCTCGGACCACGCATCAGGCACAACACCCATGCCACCAGGTTCGTTGTTGTAGGTTGTGTTACTTGAAGGATTGAAGAGCAGCGAATCCTTGTACTGCTTTTCTGTGGACTTGAACGCAACGACCTGATCCCCGTTGGCAACAATGGGGCTGCCATCTCCCCAGGTCAGCAGGACTTTCTCGTTTTGCAGCTTGGTGATAACTCCCCGCGCAACAGTCAGGTCGTCACCTAATGCTTGCCCTTCAGGGTTAGAAGGACCGTAACCGGCCAGAATCCCTTGAAGCTCATTGTTGGTTTTCTGATCGACCTCGCCTCCGGCAACAAACGTTAGGAGCGCATCCCACTCAAAACCAGATCGGCTTTGACCTTTGGTGGCATCTAAACTCTTGGCCTCTTGGGCCAGTCGTTTCTCTTCTTGAACGTGCAACTTGCGGTTGTATGACTGTGCATTCCCAGCGATTTCCGAGCCCATGGCGACATCGCCATCAACACTCGCGGCAGCGAGCAATCCCACCAGTTTCGAAGCCGCATTGACCAGACGATCGTGTTCCGCTGGATCATTGCCACTGAGCAAAGGCGACTTATCCAACGCCACAATAAGGGCTTCGTTAGCACCCGCAGCCATCGCTCCCGTTTTAAAGTCGCCGCCCATTGCTTCTGAAAGCAAACCACCTACAACAGCATGCAGTGCAGTTTTGCTCAGGTCGCTGTCTTGAAGTTTGAAGGCATTACCAAAATCACCAACGCCGGTGAACGCGGTCGCCTGCATTACATCGAAAAGGCTGCCCTTCATTGCATCCTTGAAGCTGCCTTGTCCAAGAGCTTCAGAGAGCGTTCCGCGCACGGCACCGCCAGCCAATTGGATCGTTCCAAAACGGCCAATCGCTGCGGGGTCATTCCAATGGGGTACGACGCTTGGTCCACTTACCTTGTTAGTTACAGGGTCGCTCTGCGCGCCAAACCAATTGCCACTGGCGTAATTCACAAAGCCCGCAGAAGCGCCCGCGATCAGTGACTGCTTCAAGCTGTCGCTGCTGAAGGTTTCCTTGAATGCGGCCCCCAAGTTGCCTTTATTGTTTATGGTGCTGACGACGCCGGTACTGGCAAGCGAGGTCAACGAGGCAGTCGCGATGACGTTGCCCAACCCTGCTGCAGTTCCTGCGACTGCTGCGGTGGTCGACGTCGCAGCGGTAGCGGCTGTCGCGGCAGCCATAGTGGAGCCGGCCCCTACAGCGCTACCTGCCGAAGCAGCTAGCGCACTGGCCGCTCCCGCCGTCAACACGGTGACAACGATGATAATTGCCAGCATTGCGCCTTGGCCGAGGCTGGAGTGGCTGTATTTAAAGGAGTCGTGCAACTCCTTCACATGCCGCCAATCCACATCCCCACGCTTCTCGGCTTCTTTCAACCAAGCCAACTGTGGGTCTGCTTTGACCATCACATCAATCGTCTGGCTAACCGTGTTCTGATCAATCTGTTTAATGTCGATCTTCAGCCCGTTAACCGCCTTGATCGCCAACTCACCCTGTGCCTTCAACTCACTTTGGCGCAACGTCTCGTCGGTATTCCCCTTGCCCTTCGCGCTGGTCCACGCCAGGTCACTCTTGCTCTTCTCGTGGCTCTCCTGGTGCAGGTCTTTGACCGCCTCGAAGGTCACCGCGCCGCCACTGGTGATGGCCAGGTCCTTACCGCTCTCAAGCTTGGCCCGCTGATACAGCTGATCACCGCCACTGACCAGCGACAGATCACCACCAGTCTTGATCTCAGTCCCCACATTTGTAACGTGGGTCACCTCATCACGCTTGGTCTTCTTCGCGCCCCAGCCCCCCTTCTCCTTCATGTCGTAAAGGCTGTAGGTGCTGTTCTGCGCAGCCAACAAACTCAACTTATCCCCGCTATACAGATAAGCCTCATTCCCCGCACTGATCCTGCTCGCCACGATCGTGGTGTCACGCCCCGCCTGGCTGACAAAATCCCCACCCGCCGTCAGCACGCTCGCCACTTGAGTGGTCTGGTCGTCCGAGGTCTTGATGCGTTTTTTGCCGTCCTTTTCCTTGCCCTCAACGTTGTGCATGTCGCTGACCGAGGCGACGTTGAGGTCGCGGCCGGCGGCGATGTTGAGGTCTTTGCCGGCGGTGGCGGTGCTGCCGATGATGTTGACGTCTTGCCCGGCCTGCATGTTGAGGTTGCCGCCCGCCGTGACGCTGGCGGCGAGGTTTTTGACGTCGGTGGTGATGCTGGATTTCTCGCCGCCGTTGCGGGTCTCGTGTTTGACGCTGGTGTCGCTGGCGGCGATGAGGTTGAGGTCGCGGCCGGCGGTTAAGTTAGCGTCGTTGCCCGCTACCAGTGCGCCTCGGTTGGTGAGGTCGCGGCCGGCGTCGATGGCGAGGCTTTCACGGGCGACGATGGTGCCGGCGCTGGTGTCGGTGAGGGTGCGCATGCCGGCGCCGTCACGCACCTGGATGGCGGTGGTTTCGTTGGTGATGTCGCCTTTGAGGGCCGTGAGGCTGACTTGTTTGCCGCGGATTTCGCCGGCCATGGCGTTGCGGATGCTGTCTTGGGCGAGCAGGTTGAGGTTGTTGCCGGCTTCGACCAAGCCGCCGGTGTAGATACTGCCGCTGCTGATGGCGGAGAGGTTGTTGCTGGCGCGCAGGGTGCCGACGTTGATCAGGTCGCCGCCGGTGACCAGGTTGAGGTCGCGGCCCTGGATGAGGCTGTTGCCGCGCACGTTGCGCGAGTCGGCCTGGGCCAGGTACAGCACCGGCACGAGGACGGTCTGGCCGTCGATGACGCGGTTTTCCATCCACACGATGTCGTGGGTCAGGGCGCCGACTTGCTGGTCGGTGAGGGCCACGCCCAGGCTCAGGCGCAGGGCGTCTTTGCTGGCGAGGCCGTTGTCCATCAGGTAGCGGAACTGGTCGGCGTCGCTGTACAGGCCGCCGGCGAGGAAGCGCTGGCCGGTTTGCGCGAGGACGGCGTCGCGGATCAGGCGGGTTTCGTACTGGCCGTCACCGAGGCGGCGCCAGGCGTTGTCGGCGGTGAAACCGAGTTTGCCGAGCATGTAGTCGGAGCTGAAAAAGCCCGACACCGAGGTGAATTCGGGGTTGGTCTCGATCAGGTAGTGGCTGGTAGGGTCGGCGTTTTTGACGAACAGGCCGTACTCGCCCTTGGGCAGTTGGAAAGTGGGCGAGGTGGTGGGGTCGACCGGGGCGAAGGCGGTGCCGGTGTAGTCCACGGGCACGAAGCCGCCACCTGGGGCCACGCCCACCACGGGCAAGACGCTGCCGGGCGCCTGGGCGCTCGGGTCGTTGGCGTGTTTGCTCAGGTTGATGTTGATGCCGCCGACGGGGATGCCGGTCTGGTCGTCGCCGAGGGTGCCGGTCAACTGGGCCAGGGTGTTGTTGTGCAGCGTGCCGTTTTGCAGGGTGCGGGCGACGTTGAGGTTGACCGTGCCGCCCGCTTGCAGGGTGGCGTCGTAGCCAGGGCCGCTGTTGTTGGTCCAGGTGGTGACGTCACTTGCGTAGGCGAACGGCAGGCTATTGGGTGAGCGGCTTTTGAGTTCTTCGAAGCGCGCCTTGTCGAAATTCCCAGCCGCCGTGGCCGCATTGAACGCGGGCACATCAACATATTGCATGCGTTCAAACAAATCGTCGGAGACGTGACCTGGCGTGCCGATGACAAGCTTGCGCTGGCCCGTGCGCGTGGCGGCGCCCTGGTTGAGCAGGTCTCCGGCAGTGATGCTCAGGTCGCCATTGGCGGCCATCAGGCTGTAGCGGTTCTGCACCGTGTCGCCTTGCAGCAGCATGTTTTTGCCCGCCACCAAGCGCGCCGCTACCGAGTCCTTGGTCGCCGCCTCGAGGTACGTTTCGTAGATGGTGATCTCGCCACGTTCCCAGTTGTCGCTCTCGCCGCAGTGCTGGCCACAGATCCAACTCAAGCTGCCGGTGGTCAGCGTTTGCCCGAGTTCGAATTCATCTTTGGCGTTTTCGATAAAGCCCGCATTGATGCCGATCGAGCCTTCGCTTTCCACGGTGCCGGAGCGGTTGCTGAACAGCACGGCACGCCCGCCATCGCGGGCGGCGAAGCTCAGGTTGCCTTTGCTGTAGACATCGCCATAGCTGTTGCTGAAGCCATTGCTGCGCAAGGTCATGTCGCCGCCGCTGAACAGCAGCGTGTCTGCGGCATTGGTGATGCCGTTGACTGCGGTGAGGTTCACTGCGCCCTGGGCACCGAGGGTGCCACGGTTGTTGATTTGCGCGGCGGCGATGTCCAGTTGCTGGCGGGCGGTGAGGAACCCGAGGTTGTCCAGGGTGCCGCCCAGGGTCAGGCGCGCATTGGTTGCGGCCAGGCGGCCGCCGTTCTGGCTGAGGTTGTTGGCGGCGACGGTGAGTGTTTGCAGGGCCGAGACGCGGCCGCTGTTGGTGATATCGCCGGTGGTGATGCTGATGTCACTGTCGCTGAGCAGTTCGCCGCCGTTGTCCAGGCTGGCCACGTTGAGGATCAAGCCCTTGGCGCTGGCCATGCGGTCACCGGCCTTGAGGGCCAGCCCTTGGTCGCTCTTGTAGGTGAGCACGTCGTTGAGTTGCACACGGCCCAGGCCGTCGACTTTACCGAATGCCCAGTCGGCGCTGCCCATGCCCTGGATATTGCCCTGGCTGCCTGCGAGGCTGGCGGTGTTGAGGTGGAACAGGCCGGTGCCGGCGTGTTGCAGCATGCCGTTCTGGTTGTTGAGGCTGGCGGCGTCAAGGCTGAAGGCCTGGCTACCGAATTCGAGGGTGCCGTTCTGGTTGTTCAGCGCGCCGCTGAGGTTGAGCTTGCTGCTGGCGCCGCCCAGGGCACGCAGTTGCCCACTGGCGCTGTTATCCAGGTTGCCGCCGGTGAGGGTCAGGCCCTGGTTGGCTTCGATCAGGCCGCCCTGGTTGGTGAGGGTGTCGCGTGAGGTCAGGTTGATCTGATTGCCGCTGACCTGGCCGCCCGCGCTGTTGTCGAGGGTGGCGCCGCTGACGGTCACTTGTTCTTTGCCGAACAGCTTGCCGCCACGGTTGGCCAGGGCTTCTACGGTGAGTTGCAGGTTGCCGACCAGGCTGGCCATCAGGCCGCCGCTGGCGTTGTCGACGCTGTTGGCGGTGACGCTCAGGCTGTCGCCCTGCACGGTGCCGCCCTGGTTATCCAGGCGGGTGGTGTTCAGTTCGGTGAGCGCGCCGCCACTGAGGATCAGGCCCTTGCGGTTGCTCACATCCTGGCCGCTGTAGCTCAGGCCTTCGGCGCCGGCCAGCAGTTGGCCGTTGTCGTTGCTCAGGTGCTGGGCGGCGATGTCCAGGCGCTTGCCGCGCAGGGTGCCGCCGTCGTTGTTGAGGGTGGTGAGCTGCTTGACCAGCACGCTGCGTTCGTCCGCGTCGATCTGGCCGCCGACGTTGGTGAGCAGATCGCTGACCTTGAGCACCACGTCGCCGCCATCGCTGACCAGCGCGCCTTTGTTGCTGTTGGTGAAGGTCTGCGCGGTGACGTCGACGGTCTGGCCCAGCAGGATGCCGGCGCTGTTGTCCAAGCGCTCGCCTTGCAGTTGCAGCAGGCCCTCGCTCTGGATGCGGCCCTGGGCGTTGAGCAACTGGCCCGGGCCTTTGAGCAGCAGGCTTACGCCCTGGGCACCACCGGCCAGCAGGCCGGCGTTGCGGTTGTCGAGGCCCGAGGCGCGTACGTCGAGGTGGTCACCCAACACGCGCCCGGCGCGGTTGTCGATGTCGCCGCCGGCCACGTCGAGCAGCAGTTGCTTGCCGACGATCGTGCCGCCCTGGTTATCCAGGTTGGCGGCGTGCAGTTCGATATCGCCCTGCCCGGCCTGCAAACGGCCCTGGGCGTTGTTGAGCTGTTGCACGGCGGTGAGGGTGAGCTTGCCGGTGTCGGCGCTCAGTACGCCGTCTGCGTTGCTGCTGAGGGTGCCGGCCGTAACGTTCAGATCGGTGCTGGCCTGGGCGAAACCCTGGTTGTTGTTGAAGGTGTTGGAAACGGCGAGGTTGAGCGCGCCGCCGTCGGCCTGGATCAGGCCCTTGAGGCTGTTGTCGAGGTTGCTGGCAGTGACGGTCGCGGTTTTGGCCACCAACACGCCGTTCTGGTTGTTCAGGTTGCCGGCGTTGACGATCAGGTCGTTGGCGATGACTTGTCCGTCGCTGTTGTTCAGGTTGGCGCTGGTGAGCACCAGGCTGCCACCGGCCATTTCGATACGGCCCTGGCGGTTGTCCAGAGAGGCGCTGTTGAGCGTGGCGGCCTGGCCTTCGCCGAAGCGGATCAGGCCGCCAAGGTTGACGATGGCCGGTGAGTTGATCGCCAGGCTCTGCTCACCGAACAGACGTGCGCTGGCGCCCTGGTTGGTCAGTTTGGCGCTGCTGACCTCGACGGTCTTGGCCTGAATAATCGCGCCCTGGTTGGTCAGCGCCTGCGCGGCGGTGATCGCCAGTGCACGGCTGGCCAACAGGTTGCCGCTGGTGGTGACGGTTTGCGCGTTCACCACCAGATCGCCGATGGTGTTGCGGCTGTTATCAGCGGCGACGCCGGCTTCGATGATGCCGGGGTTGTTCACGCTGGCCGCGTTGATCTCGATGCGCTGGCCGGCGGCGATGCTCTTGCGGTTGACCAGGGCCTGGGCGCTGGTGACCTGCACGTTGCCGTTGGCGTAGACCTTGTCGGTGAGGTCGACGTTTTGCGCGGTGACTTTGACGTTACCGGTGGCCACCGTTTGCGCCATGCTCAGGCGCCCGTTGGCGTCGAGCTGAATATCGCCACCACTGGCCGCCAGGGTGCCGTCGAGCTTCACGCCCACACCGGCCTCGGTGCTCACCAGTTTGATCGCGCCGGCATACATGCCGCCCAGGGCCGAGGAGTCGATTGCCAACTCGGGTTTGGCGCTGCCGTCATCGGCACGGGCGGTGGTTTTCAGGCTTTGCGCATCGACGTCGTTGCGCCCGGCGATCACGTTGAGTTCGCGGGCGTTGATTTGTGCGTTGATCTTGGCCGAGCGGGTGATGATGTCGAAACGTTCGACGTTGCTGGCGTTCAAGCCTTCGCCGTCGATGGTCACGGCGCCGCCATCCACTTCATAGCGCTGCAATTGGCCGCTGGCGTCGAGCACCGGTTTGCCGGTGGTGAGGGTGACGTTGGGGGTGTTGATAAAGCCGCAACCGCTGCACGTCACGCCGTACGGGTTGGCGACAATGACCTTGGCCGACTGCCCCGCCACTTCGGTGTAGCCGCGCAACTGGCTGGGGCTGCCGCCGTTGACTTCGTTGAGGATGACGTTCGCCGCGCCGCCCTTGAGGTTGGGGTTACCGACAATGATCCCGCCCAGTTGGGTGTTGACCATGGCGCTGTTGCCGTTGTTGAGGATCACGCCGTTGGGGCCGACGTTGTAGTCCTTGAACTGGTTATGGGACAGGCCCGCGCCATTGGGGGTGGCGATGTTGACCACCGGCACGCCATTGCCCGCCGCGCCCACGGTGGTGCCCGGCGCACTGACCACGATGCCCTCAGCCTGGGCCAGCAGCGGCTGCCAGAACAATGCGTTGGCGAGGATCAACGCCAGCCCGCGCTTGGGCAGGCCGAAGAACGCGTCCCGGCGCTTCAGGGCGGCAGAAGGTTGGCGGGCCAGGAAGGCGAATTGGCGAACATCCATTGTCAGGCTCTCATGCAGCGGGGCGTTGAATTACAGGAAAAAATCCATGCGGAAGTAGATCGGCGCTTCGCGCTCGGTCACCACACCGGGTCTTTCTAACGAATGGGCAAAGGTCACGCTGGTGCTGACGTGTTTGCCACGGGCGAACAGCTCCAGGGAGTTACTGGACACCCGGCCATGAACGTTGTCGTTGTAGCGGTCGTTGCGGATCACGCCTTGGTCGTAGCCGACACTGGCGCCGTACTCGGCGAAGGCCGGGCGCATCCAGTCGAGGGTCACCGGGCGCGCCCAGCGCACTTCGTTGCGCCAGTAGCCGCCGCTGTCGCCGGTCAGCAACTGGTCCTTGAAACCGCGCACCGAGGCCGAGCCGCCGAGGCTCATGCGCTGCGGCGAAAACAGCGGGTCTTCGCTACGTTGGCCGGTGGCCAAACTGCTGAAGCTGAACGACTCGCCCCACAGGCTGAAAGGTTGCAGGTAGCTGACGGTGGCGGTGTATTTGCGGTAGCGCGAGTTCGGCTGGCGACGGCCTGCTGGGTCACGCTCGTCCTGGGCCTGGGCGTCGAGCAGGCCGATGCCGCTTTGCATGCCCAGGTCCAGGTTGACGAAGGCACTGCCGATGCGCCGACCGTGGTTGACGCCCAGTTGCAGTTCGCTGAGGCGGTTGCTGCTGGGCGCGGTGCGCACGTCGAGGATGTAGTTGTTGGTGCGCAGGTGCGCCAGGCCGACGTTGACCGAGGTCTTGCTGACGTCGTCGCGATGGATCACCCGCTCGGCGCGCAGTTGGTGGTTCTGGTTGTCGCCGTCCTGCTTGTATTTGAAGCCGTCGGTGACGCCGTAGGTGCGGTAGTCGCTTTCGCTGTAGGTGTAGCTGAAGTTCCACCAGCCCCAGGGCAGGTTGTAGTAGAGCATGGTGTTTTTCGAGGTTTTCTGGTGGTCGCTGATGGCGTCGTGGCCGCCGCGCAGCATCAGTTGGTCACCCAGGCCCAGCGGGCTGTCCCACTCAAGGCCAGCGCCCCATTGCTGTTCGCCAGTGCTTTTCTGCCCGTCGTTGTTGCGCGACAGGCTGGCGCGCCAGGGCTTTTGCGCGGTGTTCTTGACCACCACGTCGCTGCCGCCGATTTGCTGGCCGGGGGTGAGTTCCATCTGCGCTTGTTTGGACGGCAGGCGGTTGAGCTGGTCCACCAGTTGCTCGATTTCGCGCAGGTTCAGCGCTTCGCCGACTTTGCCGGGAAAGGCCATGGCCAGTTCGCGGTCGGTCACCGTGCCGCCTTCGGCGCTGCGCAGGGCTTCGAGCTTGCCTTCCACCACCAGCACTTGCAGATGGCCGGTGGAGAGGTCTTGCTGCGGCAGGTAGGCACGGCTGGTGACGCGACCTTTGCCCAAGTAGTAGTCGGTGATGACCTTGAGCAACTCGTTAAGCTGGGACACGCCCAGGCACTGGCCGATGTAGGGCTTGAGCAAGCGCTCGCGGTCGGGCGCCGGCAGGCTGTCGGCGCCTTTGAGTTCGATGGTTTTGATCGGGAAGCAACGGGTGTCGGCCGGGGTTGCCGGGGCTTGGGGCTTGTCCGCTTTGCCGGGCAGGTCCTGAAGCTCCTGGAGGCGCCGCTGCTGCTCTTCGAGCAGGCGGTTCTGCCGGTCGCGGATCAAGTCCTGATCGCCAGGCGTGGGGGCGGCGGATGCACTGTTCAGGCCCATGCAAGTGAGCAGGAAAGTGCAGAGCAGTAACCGGGTCCGTGGCAATAACGAAGACATGTTCGATCCATCGAAAATCAAGGGCCGCGAAACTAACATCGAACTTCCAGCTCGCCTAGAAACGGGCGAAGTGGGGCCGCTCGACTGATTAGTTTTCTAACCTGTTGATTATTAATAATAATTTTTCATCAAAAGAGTTTAAGTCGGGCACCTACGGTGATTATTCCGACAAGCGGCAACTGTTTTGATGGCGATTCGACGAATGACTTTCCGACTGCCATTATTTAGCCATCAGGTGTTCGTCGAGTTAGGTTAGTACCGGAGAAGGGGGAAAAGTTCGCGGGGGTTTTGTGAATTGGATCCCATTTATCGGAATTCCAACAAGAGGAGTGAACCACTGCAACCCATGGGTGGAAATACTACCTGTGGGAGCGGGCTTGCCCGCGAAGGCGGTGTGTCAGTCACTGCAACTGTTACTGCACTATCGCTTTCGCAGGCAAGCCAGCTCCCACATTGGGTCTTCATTGCTTTGGGCATTGCGTTCGCTTAGGTCTAGCCAATGCCCTTGTCTTTGTCGGGTACCAGGGTCAGGCCGGGGCGTTCGACGTCGCGGGAGACATGGGATTTCACTTCTTCGACGCCGCCTTCTTCGTCGTTGTGGATCACCAGCACGCCGGGGCGGCGCAGTTGTTCGAGGTCGCCATCGCCCAAGTTGAAACTTTCACTCAGGTGCTGGTCGCTCAGCGCATTGGCCTCGGCGCGGCGCTGGGCGAATTTGCGCCCGCGATGCTGCTGATAACGTGCCCAACTGATCAGGATCACCGCATTGAACAGCGCGATCCACAGGTAAACCTGCAAGGTGTTGAGCGCAGCAAAGATAGGCGCCTCGATGCGCGGGCCGCCATGGGTTTCAAGCATGGCGCTGATGCCTCGCGCCAGCAACCAGATCAACCCACCCCAGGCCAGCAGGGTCAGCAGCACATCGACGATCCACATCAGTGTGTTTTGGCGAGTTCTGACCAGTTTCATGATCACGCCTCCTCTTGTGCAGGTTTGATACCGCGGTCCGGGCTGACCCAGCGTGCGCGTTTCTGATGCTGGTTGAACAACACCTTGGGAAAGCTGACCAGCGTGGTGAGCAGGCTGACCAGCCAGAACACCATCGGGTACCACACGGTCCAGAACAGGGTTTTCCACAGGTCTTTTTCGTAGCGCCGGTCGATCAGGATGCTCACCGCAAACTGCAACAGGCACACCATGGCGAGCACCAGCCCGGTGAACGCGGGCGGCACCAAAGAGCTCACGGTGATCGCCGCCGGTAGCGTGACGAATTTACCCACGGCCCAGAAGACCACCGACAGCAGGAAGGTGAAGGCCCAGCCGGTGGACAGGCAGTACTCGAACAGCAGCGGCCACAGGTAGCGGTGGCGCCATTGCCAGATGCCACGGATGTTCTTGAACAGCACTTCGGCGCCGCCCTGGGCCCAGCGCAGGCGTTGTTTCCACAGGCCGCCGACGGTTTCGGGCATGAGGATCCAGCACAGCGCGCGCGGCTCGTAGAAGATCGCCCAGTGATCGAGTTGCAGCTTCCAACTGACATCGATGTCCTCGGTGATCATGTCGGTGCTCCAGTAGTCGATGCGGTCCAGGGCTTTCTTGCGGAACGCCACCACCACACCGGAGACCGTGAAGATCCGGCCGAATACCCGCTGGGTACGCTTGATCAAACCGATGATCGAGGAGAACTCGCCGACCTGCACTCGGCCGATCAGGGTCGAGCGGGTACGAATGCGCGGGTTGCCGGTGACGGCGCCCAGGCGCGGGTTGTCGAGCATCGGCGCGACCATGTAGGCGGCCGCGTTTTTGTCGAGCAAGGCATCGCCGTCGATACACACCAGGTATTCGCTGCGGGCGGCCACGGCGCCCATGCGCAGGGCCACGGCTTTGCCCTGGTTCTGCGCCAGGTGCAGCACGCGCAGGCGCGGGTGTTGCAACGCAAGGGCATCGAGTACTGCGGCGGTGTTGTCGCTGGAGCCATCGTTGACCGCGATCACTTCGATGTTCGGGTACACCTGGCCGAGGGCCGCATCAATGGTGTCGGCGACGTTATCGCCCTCGTTGTAGCAAGGGATGATGATCGAGATCAGCGGCTCGCCGGCCAGGGTCGGCGCCGGCGTGTCTTCTTCCCACGGCCAGTGGCGTTCCCAGTGCAGCCAGAAATACAGGCCACCGGCGATCCACAGCGCCGACATGAACAGCGGGTAGAAGAACACGAAGTCCATCAGGAACTGCCCGGTCACCAGGAATATCAGGCCCAGGGGCAAGCCCAGTACCAGTGCCAACACGAATAGAGCCAGGATTCTGTCAACCATGATCAAGGGTTCCATTGGTTGGAGAGGGCCGGACGGATGGTCTTCAAGTCCGGGGAGTTTTCCAGGAAGTTGTCCGGGTAGTAGCCGAAACTGGTGACGCCCTGGCGTTTGAGTACACCCATCCACTCTGCCAATTGCTCAGCGCTGATATCCGGTGCGGCCTGGGTGCGCCAGTCTTTGGCTTGCAATTCGAAGATGGTTTTTTGCATCGCGCCGGGGCGCGTCTTGACCGTGGCGATGAGTTTTTCCAGCCAGGCGTTGGAGGCTTTCACTTCCTGGCCTTCCATCAACGGCATGGCCATCGGCGCGGTCCAGTCGTAGGCCTGGAGGAAATCATCGAGGTTCTGCGCGAACCAGGTTTCGCTGCCAGGGTTGAGCATCGGCTCGGCGAAGATATTGCGCGCGGTGAGTACCTGCGGCCCACGGATAGCGCGGACCTTGGCGGTGAGCTCATGGGTGAAGTCGATCAGGTAACGGCTTTTGAAACGGGTCCAGCGCTGCATCACGGCAGGGTCGGCACGCAGGGCCGCGATGCTGTCCGGCAAACCTTGGGCCGCGTAGGCCTTGAGCGCTGCGGGGCTGGCGTCTTCGAAGTCGTTGAACACCGCATCATCGTGGTAGAGGATGCCGTCAATCGGCCCTACACGCGCCAGGTCTTGGTAGATCTCACCGATGACCTGCCGCACCTTGGGATCAAACGGCGACAGGCGTTTGTATTGATCCGGGTCGGGGCCGACTTGGCCGGTTTTCGGGTCCCAGCGGGTGACACGCGGCAGCTTGGGGTCGAGGGCAAAACTCAGCACCGGCATCCAGGCGTACACACTGGCATGGGCGCGGGTGTGCAACTGCCAGGCGACCCGGTTGAACAGGTCGGCACGCATCGGCAGATGGCGGTTGGGGAAGTACAGCGAATGCACCAGGCCGTCGCCCTTGGGGTCGGCAAAGGCTTGCAGGAAGACGGTGCCGGCGCCCATGTCCACCACGCGCTGAACCAGCACGTCGAGGTTGCGCGCCTGTTGGGCCGGGTCGGGGTCGTACACGTTGTCCAGGTCTACGTGCAGCACGCGCATCGGCGCTTTGGTCTGCACGGTCACCATGCTGTTGGCAAAGTGTTCACCGTCCGGGTCGGAGGCCACCAGAAAGCGCGGGCTGTTCATCAGGTTGCCGAGGTCGTCGAGCCCGTCTTCCAGGGTCAGCGCCATCTCGTAGCCGTGCTCGCCGACTACCGCCAACGAGGTGCCATCGGCCGCCCCATACGGCCACACCCACACACGCGGCGCCTTGCCGGTGACGGTACGGATTTTGTTCGAAATCGCGGCGACGTCAGCCCGCATACGCGCCTGGAACTGCGCTTCGCTTTCGTAGCCGTTGGTCTTGGGATCAAAACTTCGCGTGGTGGCGGCCGGTTCCAGGTTGCCCTGGGGGTTGGCCAGGATGCCCTTGTGATTGGCGTCGGTGTGAGCGGCGATTTCCACCAGGCCAGACTGGGACACTTCACGAATCTGCTGCCACGTCAGGAATTCCCCGCGTGGCCGTGGTGTACCGGCAAAATCCACCGGTTGGTTCAACGGCGTGTCGATCCAGGAGCCCACCGGGGCCAACAGAGCCGGCCAGTGATAAGCACGCAGAATCGGCATCACGCGGGTGTAGAAGCTGGAATAACCGTCATCGAAGCTGAGCATCACCGCCTTGGGTGGCAATGCCGGGCCGCCGCGCCGGGCCGCCAGGATCTGATCGACGCTGACCGCCTGGTAGCCATTCTCCCGCAGCCACGCCAGCTGCTCGATCAAACGCTCGGTGCGCACCGCCACCACGGCTTGATCGGGGTCGCGATCCTCTACGTCGTGATAGGCAATGCCCAGGAAGTGGTTCTTCGGCCACGGCGCTTCGTTGGGCGCTATCGGCCGTTCGGCGGGTGGAGTGTAGGGCGCGGGTTGTTGGGCGCAGGCGGCGGCCAGCATTACACCCAGGACCAACAAGCAACGGCTGAGGACGGTCATGGTCAGGCTCTTTTAGAAACGGTAAGTGAGGTCGACGAGCAGGCGCAGATCGCGTTCGCGATCACCGTCATAAGGTCGGCTGATCAGGCTGAGGTTGGCGCCCATTTCCAGTACGTCGTTCCAGCGATAGCGTTGGCCGTAGCCAATCAGGCCGATACCGCCGGTGGAGTAGTCACGCTGGCTGTAGGTACCCGCGCCGATTTGGAACTGCTGACTCCACTGGGTTTCGTAGCGGTGATAGAGCACGTGATTGACGTTGATCATGGGCAACACCGTGAAGTCCGACTTCGGGTTGAAGTACACGGTGTCTTCCTTGCTGTTGCGGCTGGCGCCCACTTCCAGGCCCAGGTCCACTTGCACATGGGGCGAGCTGTATAGGCCTTCGCGGCCGGTGAGCAAGGCTTCGAAGCGATCGTTGCCGTCGCTGAAATGGGACGGGCTGAGGGTCAGTTTCCACTCGCGGCTTTCGTTGGCGCGCCAGCGGATAAAACCGCTGCCGCCGTTGGCTGTGACGCCGTCATTCAGGGCCCGCAACGGCGTGGTGCTGAGCAAATAGCCGAGGCTGCCGCCGTATTGCCAGTGGTCGTTGATGTCGCGGGCAATCGACACGCTGGCGCCTTGCTTGGAACCGTCGCCATAGGAATGGTTGGACACTTCGGCTTCGATGGTCATGTCACGGGTGCGACGCTCCACGCCCACGCGCTGCCAGCGATGTTGGCCAGTGCCTTCCTGGAAGTCGGCGGTGGCATAGCCGGCACCGGCGAACAGGCGCCAGTCTTCGTCGATGGGCGGCGTGTAGATCACGCTTTCAATGCCCCAGTCTCGGCTGCCGGAGACGGCACCGGCGTCGTTGTTATTGCCGCCACCGTAGCTTTTGCCGGTGTAGGCTTCGACACGCAGCTCGGCCATGTCGTGCACATCGCGCAGGCGGCTCAGGCGCTGCACCTGACGGTTGTCCGGGTTGCGGGCGAGCACGTCGTCGGTGAGCGCGTCCATCTGCCGCCATTCTTGCAAGTCCATGGCGGTATAGGCTTGGGAGACTTCCAGGCCGATGTCGCGGGGGGCCTGGGTTTCGGTTTCCTTGAGCGTGCCTTCGGCGCGGCGCGGCCAGTCGCGGGCGCGGTACATGTCGGCCTGGGCCAGGCGCAGACCCACGTTGCCCGGTGCCTTGGCCACCAGGGCTTCCAGGCTGGCCTCGCTACCGGGCAGGTCACCGCCATAGGTACCGGCCTGGGCGGATAATTGTTGGGCGTCCATCCAGTTGTCATTGGGGTTACCAATGGGCAAGCCCTTGAGCTCAACGCGGGGGTTTTGCTCCTTGGCCAGGTTGTTGGCGACCTGGCGGGCCTCTTCGACCTTGTCGCTTTCCAACAAGGCGTAGAACAGCGCCGTGCTGTCATCGACCCGATAGCTGGCGTCGGTGTCAGGGGCGGTGAGTACCTGGCGGTACAACGGCTCGGCCTTTTCCGGCTGGCGCTGTTCCAGGTAAGAGCCAGCGACCCAACGCAACGCGTAGGTGGGCAGTTGCACGCCTTCGCTGGTGAGGGTTTGGTAATCGCGGATCACCTCGGCATGCCGCGCTCGCGCCTTGAGCGCACCCAGGCGGTCGATGCGCCAGCGGATGACATCGTCCTTGGCTGTGGCGTCGGGAGCCCAGCGGCTGATCAGTTTGTCGTAGTCCTGCAGGGCACGGTCTGCGATGACGTAGCGTTCTTTTTCTGTACGCGTGGCGAACTCGGCCATGCGCACACGCTCGGCGGCAAGGTCGCCTTCGAGGCGGCGCTGGGTGACGGCGTCCACCAACCCCGGGCGCTTGGCCGAGAGGCGCAGTGCCGGCTCCGGCAGCCGCGCCTTTTGCAGGGCAACGATGTATTCACGGGCCACTTCGGGCTTGTCACCGGCGCGGATAAAGGCTTGGTCGAATTCGAATAGCGCGTCGTAGTTCAAACCGGCACGTGTCAGCGCATACCCCAGGGCCATGCGGCGGTTGGGGTCATTGGGTTGGGCCGCCACCAGCGTGCGCAGGCGTTGCACCGCCTCGTTGGCTTTGCCGCCATCGGCCTGGGTGAGGGCCTGGCCCAGTTGCAGGTCGACGTTATGGGGTTCACGCAGCAACGCCTGGCGATAGACCGCTTCGGCCTCAGCCCACTGCTTTTGATTGCGATAAGTGCGCGCCACCGTGGCGAGTGCCTGGGTGGTGAGGTTGCGATGCTTGCCTTGCGCTTCGTACACCTTAAGCACTTCTGCGTCTTGCCCGGCCCAGCCGGCGATCACCAGGTGGTCGCTGACCTGGCCTGGGGTCTGGCGTTCGGCGGAGAGTTGGCGCAGTTGGGTCAGCGCCGGCGTGAAGTGGCCGTTGCGGGCCTGGATGATCAGGGCGTCGTAGGCTGGGTCGGCAAACGCAAGGCCTGGAACCAGCAACTGGCTGCACAGGGCGGCCCCGATAAGCAGACGCAACCGGCCGGAGGCACTGTAGGGGTGGTTTCGCAGCATATCGTGAGCTTCCTTACACACGGAAAGCCTTAACGATAGGTGATCCTGAGCGAAACGCATCAGGGTGTCGGCGTCTCGGGACCCGACCTAGCTTTCCTGTAGGAACTATCTCTTAGCGAAGTAGGGGGAAGTGCAATTCAGAACAATTGTTCAGAATTGTGCGAGCGCGATTTTTTGCCCTCACACAAAACGAATGTGGGAGCCGGGTTTGTGTGGGAACCGGGCTTGCCCGCGATGCAGGCACCGCGGTCGTTCAGCCAGACCGGGGCGATGCTATCGCAGGCAAGCCAGCTCCCACACAAGCCTGCTCCCACATTTTTTACTGCATTTTCAGCGCTTACTGGGCGCCGCTGACCGCACCGGCCTTGGACATCACAAAACTGAGGAACTGCTCAACGGTCATTTTCTGGCCGTTGAAAGTCACTTCGTTATTGGCGTAGTGCAGCTTGGAAACCACATCGGTGCCCACCAGGGTTGCCATTTGGGTGCCGACGGCCATGCCGCTGACCATCTCGGCCGCCATCTGCGATTGCTGCTCGATGGCTTTGGGGTCAGTCACGCCGCCGACCTGGGCTTGCAGGGCGGCCACGTCGCTGATCATCGGCTTGGACAGGGTCAGGTTGGCATCGAGCAGCGCAATCATCTGCTTGCCCAGCTCAACCGGCGGCAGCTCCATAGACGTTGGCTTGGCCAGGTCGACCACCAGGTTGAACTTGCTTTCGCCGTGGGTGGTTTTCAGCGACAGGTTTTCCACCGCCAGTTGCGGCTTGGCAGCCAATACCTGGTTGACGTTGGCTTCGGCCAGGGCCTGCTCGGCTTCGGTCAATTGCAGTTCCGGTACCGGTTGGCCGGCAGCGGCAGCGGCTTGCACCGGTTGCATTTTGTCCTGGTAGAGCTTGGTCAGCACCAGCATCGCCGGGATGTCGACGTTCTTCATGCTCACGGCCATGGCCGCCGAGCCGACCGGCTTGCCCTGGTAACCGATCTCGTCGATTTTGTAGTCGACGCGACCGGCCAGGTTGTTGTCCTTGGCCTGGGTAGAATCTTTCTGCTCGAAGCCCTTGAGGGTCAGCACGGCTTTCTGCGGGCCGAAGGTGACCTTGGTGTCGGTCAGCTCCACAGTGTTCTGGCCGGTGTAGAAGCCAAAGGTGGACTTTTCCAGGTTGCTGGCGACGGTCAGGCCAGCCAGTTCCGCTTCGAACGGTGCGCCATTGGCATCGATCGCCGCGACCTTGAGGCTGTTCATGAACCCATCAGCCTTGACCTTCTGGCCTTCGGCGCTGCTGTCGAATTCCAGGTTGGCGCCGGAGAAGCTCACCGAGGAGGTGTCATCCTTGAATTCCAGCGGCAGCAACTCGATGTTGCCGCTGACCGAACGGCTGTAGCCGATATTCGCCACGCCTTTGAGCGGCGACACGTCTTTGCTGGCGGCGAACCATTTTTCGGTGGTGGGGTTCTTTTCCAGTTCGTAGTGACTGGTGGCCATGACCGGCAACCACTTGAGGGTCACCAGCCGCGAGAACGGCAGCGGGCCGTGTTCGATATGGTCGACGAACAGCAATTCGGGGTTCGGGTTGTCTTCGCCGAACACGCTGCCTTGGCCCTTGAGGCGATAGTGCGCGGTGCTGCTGAACACGCCACGGTCCAGAGACACCAGCTCCAGGGTCACGCTACCATCGACGCCGGCCATGGAGGTCTGCAGTTCTTTATTGGCGCTCTGGATAGCGGTTTGCAGGACCGGCTCCAGTTGTTTACCGGTGTACCAGGCACCGCCCGCACTGACGGCGCCGACGGCGACAACAAAACCCAAGAAAACAACGGCTGGCTTATTCATGAAGTGACCTGATCAAATCCTGTGAGAAGTGGGCTGTCTTCCTTGAACCCCTGAGGGGATTGGCTCAAGCCCGCCGAAAACGGGGGAAGATTAGCACTGGCGGGCGTAAACGGCCCAGCCTTTCAGAGGGATCAGTTCAGCAGGAGTTCAGGAGTACTCTTGTTCTACTTCATCCAGTTGGTGATCAAAACTCTTCAAGCGCGCGGTCCAGGTGTACACCAACACCTCGAACTCGCGGTGTATCACGGCATTGCCGGGGGTGTCGGCCTTGGGGTCGCAAAAATCCAGCTGGTAGCGCTCGCGGGCCATTTGCGTGGCCACGTCGGACAATTCCCGCGCGTTATCCAGCCAATGCCTACCGTCGGCAACCTGTCGGTCAAGCAGCACGCATTGTTTTTTCAGGACTTCGAGGCTTTTTTCCAGCGGCGTGCCGGTGAGGTCGCCCATGACTTCCTGGAACGTGCGCCCCGGCTGCCAGTAACTGCCCCAGAAATAGCGGTCGAACACGGTTTCGACGCGGCGCAGGGCGACCTTGGTGTCCCAGATCGCCACGCGGGTCTTGCCCTGCTCGAGGAGTTTTTTCTTCACCCGCTGGTTTTGATACGACGCCCAGGCCACCACGCCGATGGACAAAGTGCCGATCACCAGGCAGGCGCTGTCGAGGAACACCATCGCCTTGTCGAGTTGATGGGCGAGCATGACGCCGTAAAAATACGCGGCCGATAACAAAACCAGTGCGAAGAGCACGCACCAGAAAGCGGGAGCATAAGGGTTTTTCATTCTTGGAATCCCCATGAGCAAACGCGAGCTTTGTCGGGTGAGGCGCCAGCGGGCCTCACCCAAGAAAGCATAGCAATCACCTCACGGTTTGCCGGGTTTTTGCCCTTGCGTTCGTCCGCTTTCCCAACCGCCGCCCAGGGCCAGGAACAGGTCGATCTGGCTCATGGCAACCTGGGTGTTGGCCGCCGCCAATTGCGCACGCATATCGGTGTAGGTGCGCGTGGCTTGCAGGTCGGCCAGGAAGGATTCGCGGCCGGCCTGGAAGAAGCGGTGGGTCTGGCCCGCCGCTTCTCGGGCCGACTGTTCGGCGTCGGCCAGGGCGTCGCGGCGTTGCAACACGGCGGTGTATTGGGCCAGGCCGGTCTGGGTTTCGCGGATGGCGTTGAGCACCACGCCGTCGAAGTGGGCCAGGGCTCCCTGGGTCGCGGCTTCGGCTTCATGCACGCGGGCGCGGGCGCCGTTGGTCGGTACAGTCCAGCTGATCATTGGGCCAAAGCCCCAGCGATTAGTGGCAGGCGTGCCAAGGTTTTCCAGCAAGCCGACGGTGCCGACCGTGGCGCCGATGCTGATATCCGGGTACAACGCGCCGGTCGCGACACCGATGCGTGCGGTGGCGGCGGCCAGCTGGCGTTCGGCCTGGCGCACATCAGGGCGGCGCTTGAGCAGCGTGGCGCCATCGCCTACCGGCAGCAGTTGAGCGATATGCGGCAGCTCAGCGCAGGTGCCCGTGCCGGCTGGCAGTTGGTCGACCGGTTTGGCCAGCAACATCGACAGCCGAAACAGCGCCGCCTGACGCGAGGCTTCATAGCGCGGTATGTCGGCGCGCAGGGATTTGTATTGGGTTTGCGAGCGAGTCACCTGGGTTTCGTCGCCGCGCCCGGCATCCCGCAGGCGCTGGGTCAGTTTGGTGCTCTGGGCTTGCAGGTCGAGGGACTCGTTGGCAATCGCCAGCTCTTCGTTGGCCGCGCACACCTGGGTATAGGAGCGCACCACATCGGCCACCAGGGTGATGCGAGCGATATCCGCCGCAGCCTGGGTGGCGTCGGCGCTGGCCTGGGCGCTTTCGATGCCACGCTGCAAGGTGCCGAACAGGTCGAATTGATAGGACGTGGTAATCCCGACGCTACCGATATTGCCCACCGGGACTTTGTCCGGCAGCAAGAAGGCCTCTCCAGACTCCTGCAAACGCTGGGCCTCGGCCTTGACGCCGGCACTCCAGCCGCCAGCGGATTCGGCCTGCTGCACCTGGTAACGCGAGCGCTGCAGATTGGCGGCGGCCACGCGCAGGTCGGTGTTGGAGGCCATGGCCTGGCGCACCAGTTCGTCCAGGCGCGGGTCTTTGTACAGCTTCCACCAATCCGCTGGCACTGGCGCCGAGACTACATTTTTGCCTTCGCCCATGATCGGCCCTTGGAGGTCGCCACGGTTGACCGCAGCCTGCTCCGGCAGTTTGTAATCCGGGCCTACTACTTGGCAGGCCGACAGCAACAACCCCAGGGAAGCGGTTGCCAGAAGCCGCTTCATGGTTTGCCCCCGTCTTTAACTTTGTCGTCAATGATCGACACCGTCGCCGTGCGCCCGGCGATCATGCGAAAGTCCGCCGGCACGTCATCGAAGGCAATGCGCACGGGGATCCGCTGGGCCAGGCGCACCCAACTGAACGCCGGGTTAACGTTGGGCAACAGATTGGAGCCGCTGCTGCGGTCGCGGTCTTCGATACCGGCGACGATACTCTGCACGTGGCCATGCAGGCGCGCGTTGTCGCCGATCACACGGATATCCACACCCATGCCTACGTGAATGCCGTCGAGCTTGGTCTCTTCGAAATAGCCGTCGATGTGGAAGGAATTGCTGTCCACCACCGATAGCACCGGGCGCCCGGCGGTGACGAACTCCTGGGTACGCGGTGCGCGGTCGTTGACGTAGCCGTCCACGGGGCTGCGAATCACCGAGCGGTCGAGGTTGAGTTGGGCGGAGTCGACTGTCACTTGGGCTTCGGCCAGGGCCGATTGGGCGCGGGCGACGCGGGACTGGCTCTCTTCCAGTTGCTCGCTGGGCACCAGGTTGCCAAGGCCCCGGTTACGCTTGTACTCGCGCTGGGCCTGGGCCAGGGTTTCCTGGCGGTCGGCCACGGCGGCCTGGGCTTGGCGCAGGGCCAGCTTGAAGCGGTCCTGGTCGACGGCGAAGAGCACCTGGCCCTTGGTCACCAACTGGTTGTCGCGCACGTCCACGCGCTGGATCAGCCCGGACACGTCCGGGGCGATCTGCACGATGTCGGCACGGATGTGGCCGTCACGGGTCCAGGGCGCAAACATGTAGTACATGACCATGCGCCACACAACGACGACCGCGAAACTCACGATCAACAACGTCAGGACGACACGGCCGATAGTCAAAAAAGGTTTTTTCATGTCATCAAATATCGACTGAGTGAGTCCACCGCGCCCAGCAACAGCGCGTAGAGCCCCACATTGAACAATGCCCGGTGCCAGACCAGGCGATAGAAGTGCATGCGCGTCAACAGCCCGTGCACCACCAGAAACAACACATAAGTAATGCCCATCAGCACCAGCAGCGTGGGCAAGAATACCCCGCTGATATCCAGGTCACCGATCATAAAGGCGCTCCATCAGGTAACGGCGCTTGCATCTCTGTACCGCCAATGAACTCCACACCGGGCAACAGCGCCAGGCGCAGGCCGGCCAAGGCGTGCAGCAGGTGCAGGCGGGTGTCGTCTTCGTCTTGCAGGCCCTGGCCGTTGAGGGCGCGACGCGTGCGGTCCAGGGTCATCAGCAGACCGCTGGGCGCGGGCAAGCGTTCACCCGCCTTCAGGCAGGCCTTGAAGTAACCGCCCACGCCTTCCACCACCTGGTTGAGCAACACCCGTGGCACACCGAGGATGCGCGGCGAGTAGGCCAGCAGATCGAGCAGGTTCAAAGCCACGCGCAAGTCGCGCAGGGCGATGCCAGTGTCCTGGCCGGTGAGCGCCAGGCGCGGCAGGTGTTGCATCAGGCGGTCGAGCATTTGTACGGCCATGTGCCGGTGCTCGGCCAGGGTGGCGGGCTCGGTGAGGCTGACGATGTCGCGCCAGCTGAAACGGGTGAGGCGCTTGGCCGCCAATTCAGCGCCGAAGGGTCGGGCGATCAAGGTCCAAACGAACGCGAACAGCAGGCCAACGGGCCCGGCCAGGTTGACGTTGGCGAAGTTGAGAAAGTCCGCGTCATAGGCGCCCTGGATGCTGATGAACGACGAGGTGTTCACCAGCGTCAGCAACATGCCCAGGTAGAAGCGTGGCTGCACGGTGAGGGTGCCGATACAGATAAACGGCACAGCGAAGGCCAGCACCAGCATGGGGAAATCGTGCAGGTTGGGCAGCACCAGAAACAGGTACAGGCTGGCGAACAGCACCGACATGGCGGTCCAGAAAAAGAACCGGTAGATCTGCGGCGCCGGATCGTCCATCGAGGCGAAAAAGCTGCAGGCGACGGCGGCAAGGATCACGGCGCTGCCGCCGTCGGTCCAGCCCAGCAGAATCCACAATACCGAAGCGACAATGATTGCGGTGACGGTGGAAAACGCCGAGTAGAACATCAGCCCACGGTCGAGGAATGGCGTGAGCCGGCCCAGGCGCCAGTGACGGTAAACAGCGCGCCAGGTGTCCTGGCTTTCACACTGGATGGCGGCTTGCAGGCTGCGACAGTCTTGCCACAGGTCGACCCATTCGCCCAGGCGGTACAGGGCGTTGGAGAACAGCAAGGTGTGACGGTCATCCAGCGCTTCGCCTTGGGGTTGAGCGGCGTCGATCTTGTCGCGCAGCACGCGCCAGCTTTCCAGTGGCGCGGCTTCGGTGGTGCTTTGCAGCCAGGCGCTGGCTTCTTCCAGCAACGGCGTGAGCTGATCGAGAAACTCCGGCGCCCGGTGCTCAATGGCGTACACCGCATCATCCAATGCGTCGATCACTGGCAGCAGGTGAATCATGTGCCCGCGCAGTTCCTTGGTGTTGCGCACCGTCTGCGGGCGCGCGCCTTCGTGGGGCAGTTGGCCGATCATCAATTCGAGGGTATTGAAAGTGGCGACCATGCCGCCGCGCAGGTTGCTGACCTCTTCGGGGTCGACCTTGCGGCTGAGAAAGCGCTGGCTGTAGACCTGGGCGTCGCTGAACCACTTGGCCACCGAGCCATCGAACACCGGCATCAGGCGCCGGGGCCAGAACATCGCGCCCACCACCGCCGCGACCGCAATGCCGAGGAAGATTTCTTCGGTACGCGCCTCCGCCACATCCCAGACCGCCAAAGGGTTATCCACCACCGGCAGGGCAATCAGCGGCAAGGTGTAGCCGGCCAGCATCAGGGCATAGTTATTCGCGGTGCGCAGGTGCATGGACAAGAACAGCAAGGTGCCCGTCCACAGCGCAATTACCACCACCAGAATGTAGGGTGACTGCACGAACATCGGCACAAACAGCACCGCCGCCGCCGCGCCCATCAAGGTGCCGATGGCGCGGTACAGGGCTTTGGAACTGGTTGGGCCGACAAACGGGCTGGAGACGATATACACCGTGGCCATCGCCCAGTACGGACGCGGCATTTGCATGAGCATGGCGATGTACAGCGCGATCATCGACGCGGCGAAGGTACGCACCCCGTAGAACCAATCGCGGGCAGGCGGGAAGCCGGTAAAAAATCCGTTCAAGACGACACAGCCTCAGCCGCTTCGAAGGCGCGCAGTACGCGCAGTGCGGCTTGCAGATCGTCAGGGGCGATATCTGCCAACACGTCTTTGCGCAGGCGCACCAGTTGCGCTTCCACCGCCTGCACCAACTCACGGCCACGCTCGGTAAGGCTCAGGGCCTTGGCGCGACGGTCGTGGATGTCTTCGGTGCGGCAGACGTAGCCGTCACCGCACAGCCGGTCGAGCAGGCGCACCAGTGATGGGCTTTCCATACCGGAAGCCTGGGCTACTTTGACCTGGTGTACCCCGTCGCCCAAGCGGCCGATCATCAACAACGGCACGGCGCAGGCTTCGGAGATGCCATAGCTCACCAGCGTGGTCTGGCAGATTTTGCGCCAATTACGGGCGCCCACCACCATGCTGCTGCTGAGGCTCATCTGGAGTTGTTCGAGGGATTGAGGCACTGGATAGTTCGCATACAGTTAGTTTGCTAACTATCAATATGGTGGAAGAAGGATTTGCCGTCAAGTTTTGAAACAATTTCGCAGATGAGTGGTGGGATGCGCGTTCGCCATGCGACAAACAAAATGTGGGAGCTGGCTTGCCTGCGAAAGCGGTGGTTCAGTTGAATATTCAGTGACTGACACGCCGCCTTCGCGGGCAAGCCCGCTCCCACATTAGGTCAGCGTCGGCTTCATGCTTGCTGCTCAGCCTGCCCACCCAGACGACCTAGTCTTCCGCGCGGAATTAGTCGCACCCACTCATCAATAGGCGATATCCCTTTGATAAGAAAAAACGTCTGCTGCATCTATAGTCCGTTTCACCTAGAGAAATAGGACGTTTCCCATCTTTTCACGAAGTGTCTGGATCACCTCTTACTCGCCCATCAACCTCAAGCTCTCCTCCTCAATAAACCCAAACACCTCATCCGCCACGCTGTATTGAAACTGCTTACGCCGATGCTTGGAAAGCTTCCCACCGTTATCCAGGCACATCATCACCAGCTTCGACAAATCACTGCCACGCACGTCGTAGCGTTGGTTCACTGCTTTGATCACTTGGTCATAACGGTCGAGGAGTTCGGTTTCTTCGCGCAGTTCCACTTCCAGGGCTCGGCGGGCCATTTGCAGGGTGAATTCGACGCAGCGGGTCGCATCCCAGTAGCGATAGATCGAGGGGTGGCCGATGAAGTCGAACGCCATGTGGTCCGCATCCAGCCAGGTGACGTTCCAGAACTCACGGGTTGGCTGGGAAAAGGTTTTCAGCGCTTGCAGGTAGGCTTGCTCTTCATGCTTCATGGCGACAGAAACCGGTAGCAGCAAACCATTTTCCAGTGCGCCGTAGTGGCAAAGCGTCTGGTGAATCAGGAAGCGAGACAGGCGCCCATTACCGTCCATGAACGGGTGCAGGAAGACGAAACCGAAAGCGGTGACCGCGGCCGCAACCAAAGGATCGACGTCTCGTACGGGCTGGTTGGCGAAGGCCATCAGCTCTTCCATCAATTCCTGGCAAAGCGCGGGGGTTGGCGGTACGTAGCTCACACCGGCTGCGCCGCGCAGCCCGTTGTGCAGATGGTTCTGTTCGTGGCGAAACGCGACGGCTTTGTCGAAGGGGTTGGAGACAGTGCTGTTTTGCAGCTCGACCAAGTAGTCTTCGGTGAGCAAACGGCCTTCGTGGGCCTGGCGCAGGAGTTGAACGAAGCGACGGGATTTTTCTTCGCTGGGTTGTTCTTTTTCGATGGCAAATGAATCGCGGGTTTCGTGCAGGTAAGCCCACTGGATGGCGCGGTCCATCATTTCGGGAGGGAGGGTGCGATAACCTTTAGATCGAGCGCCCCACACAGATGAGCGTATCCGACTGTTGGCAGGGCGAGCTTTTCCAGAAAAAATTCACTTAAGCGATTAAAGCCCAGTTTTTTTTACCGCTTACCATTTTTTTTTACATACTCGCATTTCTTGGGATATTTTTTTACACCCCTCGCCCACCCCGCAACATCAAATTCAACTCATCCACCACCACCGCCCAATCCGCATCCTCCAGAATCTCTTCACGCAAAAATGTCTTCTGGGCGTCGCTCCAAAAAAACGCATCCGCCAGTTTCAACTCCGGCTTGAGCGGCGAATGAGAGGCGACAAATTGCTCAATACTGACCGGGTCGTCCGGCAGGCCAAGCTGTTTGAACAAAGCCGGCAAGCTGTGCAGTGGCGATTCCATGAAAGGCTCCTCATAAGTAGGTTCAAGTGAGTCTAGCGGCAGCCTTCAGGTTGCGGCGCCGGTGCGTTGCATAGCACGAACAACCGCGCCCTGGCGCCACCGCCGTCCTGGCGACTGAGTTCGCGCCAGCCGTTGGGCAGTGGCGCGAATTCATCTGGGGCTTCGTTGCTGCTGATCAACCATACCCGCCGCGTTTGAGCAGGCAGTGCTGAGAGGCGGTCCAGATAGATGCGGCCACCGTCCTGGTCCACCAGTGTGCCGAAACCATAGGCGTTCGGGCGCGTCGCGGTGCCGTCGGGTTTGGGCGGTGTGAAGAGCTGCAGTTGCGCGTCGGTCTGGTCGTAATACACGTAGCTGAGGTACCACATCATGTCACTGAGGACGATGCGGTCGCCTTCCTGGTAGTCGCGATTGACGAACTCCACCGGCACGTTGAACTGGTCGTGCTCATCCACTTCGAAGTTGTTCTTTAGCCCCAACAGTTCTACGCCAACAAACAGTGCGAACAACGCCACGCCCAGCCAGGACAAACGGGGCGGCAAACGGTCGATGGCAAGCGCCAGGACTATCGGCAGGCCTAACGCATACACCGTGAGGTAGCGCTCGATAAACACGGGCGAGATAAAGGACACGCCATAGACCAGCAGCAGCGGCAGCAGGCAAAACAGTGCCGGCAGGCGCGCCGCGTGGTTGCGCCAGGCCGTCGATACAACCACCCCGGCGAGCAGCAGGGGGAACAGCCAGAACAGCGGCGGCCACAGGCCGAGACCGTCATCCTGCAACAGGAACTGCCAGATGATCGACGGCAGCGACAGTAGATTGACCGGATCTTCCCAACCAATGTCGCCGCCGACTTTGAGTTGTTCGACGTGCTGCACCAAATCCAGCAGGTTGGGTAGCCAGGGCAGATACAACAACACTATCGCTACGTTGGCGACCCACCAGGCAGGTCGCGTGATCAGGCGTTGAGCTGGCGCCTGCAATCCCAGGTACGCCCAATGCACCAGCACGCACAGCGCGGTGAAGTAGTGGGTATAGAACCCGGCGCTCATTAACAGCACATACACAGCCAAATAACGCACGCGCTCGGGCTGCTTCACCCAGTACACCAGGGCCAGCGTGGCGCCCAGTAGCCACACGCCCAGCAGCGAATACATGCGCACTTCCTGGCTGTAGCGCACTGCGGTCGGCAGCATCGCCAACAGGATCCCCGCCAGCACGGCTGCGCGTCGGGTGGACAGTTGCCGTGTCAGCCAGATGCCCAGGCCCACGACGGCCACGCCGGGGATTGCACTCAGGCTGCGAATTGAGCCGATGCTGTCGCCGAATACTTCGATCCAACCGCGCAGCAGCAAGAAATACAGCGGTGGGTGCACATCATGGGCCGCGTGAAACCACAGGTCGGCCAGGGCGTATTCGCTCAGTAACAGGCTTGAGCCTTCGTCGCCCCAGATCGCCGCCGAGGTGAGGTGGTAAAACCGCAGGGCCATGGCCAGTGCCAGGATCGGCACCCACCACAGACGGCTGAGCCAGCCGGCACCTTCCCAGGTCAAGCGATGGAAGGTCGGCAATGCTTCAACTTTTTCGTTTTGCTCTACCACAGACCGACGCACCTCAAATTCTCCCGGCATGACCCTGCTTGCCTATGCGCAAACACCGCCACTCTAGGCCAAAAGCCCTGGCCTCGCCGCTGGAATCGGACAAATCAGCAATTTGTGTAGGCCTTCACCGAAGCACTCGTCGGATCAGGCTATTATTGCCCCTTCTCCAAGGACTCAGGATCAAGGAAACGTTATGCGCATCGGTTTGCTGTCACCTCTGGCCCTGGCCCTGTTGGCCGGTTTTTCCCTACCGGCCCAGGCCAGCTCTGACGACTCGTGTTACCCCGATTGGCGGGTATCGCGTGACAGCTACGAGCCGTGCAGCAACCAGCCGTTTCTCAGCCCTGGCAACGACAGCCGGGTGAACCTGCGCCTGTTGCTGGCCGACAAAAAAGCTGCGCCCCTGGCTCCGAATGCCTTGGGCGAAGACGATTTGGCGCAAGGCTTTGGCCCGGTGCCGTTTCCGGTGTACCGCCTGGTGCCGGTTCCGGCCACGAATGAGGAGCCTGACAACAAGGCTGACGATTCACGCACAGCCGAACTCGACACGCTGCTCCAGCCCCTGGGCATCAAGCGCGAGGAGTACAAGACCGCAGGCCAGGCCTTCCTGAATGGCGAAGGCAGCCGTTGCCGCAGCAATGACGATGACAGCGCCACGGCGTTTATCAGCCAGGTGATCAAGGCCCAGATGCCGCCCGCCGAGCGCGATGTGTTGGTAAAAGCACGCCTGCAGCTGCTGACCACCTGTGACTGGAGCCGCCAGGTGGTGGACGCGCAGTTGACGCCCTCGGCCAACGCCCAGTTGTTTCGCACCTATTTGCAGGCCGCCGGCGACTTCTACAGCGGGCGCTTCGATTACGCCGAGCGCGGGTTCGCCGCCGCCGCCACCAGCGATGTGCCGTGGCTGAAGGAAACGGCGCTGTACATGACTGCGCGTACTTCACTGAATCAGGCCCAGGCCGAAGCCTTCGACGAATACGGCATGCCGCAACGCGAGCATGTGGATAAGTCGGCCTTGAGCGATGCCGAAGAAGGTTTTCTCAGTTACCTGAAACATTATCCACAGGGCGATTACGTTGCATCGGCCCGTGGCCTGTTGCGCCGTGTGCACTGGCTGGCGAACGACGACGCCAGGCTTGCCGAAGACTTCACTTGGCAGTTCACCGAGGCCACTGAGGCCCAGCGCAATGTGAGCGTGGACGAACTGGTGGAAGAGGCCGACCTCAAGTTGCTGATGGTCGGCAATAAAGCGGCGAACAGCCCGATGCTGCAAGTGGTCAGCGACCTGATGGCGATGCGCGCCCACACCCCGCCGCTGTTGAGCCGTGAAGACCTGGATAAGCAAAAGAGCACCTTCGCCAGTGAGCCGGCGCTTTTTGACTTCCTGCAAGCCAGCTATGCCCTGTACGTCGAACACCAACCCGACGCGGCCTTGAAGCACCTGCCGGCGGATGTGCCGTCGAGCCTGGATTACTTCGCCTTCAGCCAACAGACCCTGCGCGCCCTGGCTCTGGAAGCCAAGCAGGACTGGAAGGCCGCCGAAGCCCTGTGGCTGCAACTGCTGCCGCTGGCCAAGCAACCGCTGCAACGTGACCAGCTCGAGCTGGCATTGGCCATGAACTACGAGCGCAGCGGCCAATTGGCCAAGGTGTTCGCCGCCGACTCACCGATCAGCGCCAAGCAAGTGCGCTACATCCTGCTGCGTAACGTCGCAGGCCCCGACCTGCTGCGCCAGCAGATCGCCAACGCAAGCGACCCGACCGAGCGTCAGAGCGCGCAATTCGTGCTCCTCTACAAAGACCTGCTGCGCGGCCAGTACGCCACCTTCGCCGATGACCTCAAGCAGGCCTCGCTCTCTGACGACAAACTCGGCACCAGCCTGGGCTACACCTATACCAGCGGCCAGACCTTGAAGCTGTTCCAATGGAACGGCGACAAGGCCGAATCCGGCTACGCCTGCCCAAGCATCGCGCAAATCGCGGCGACCTTGCAGAACGAGGCCAAAAACCCGCATGCGTTGAACTGCTTCGGTGAGTTCATCCTGCGCAACGGCCTGGACGGCATGCCGTTGGAACAACCCCGCGCCGCCGGCAGCCTGGGCAGTACCGCCTCGGACTTCAAGGGTGAAACCTTCTCGCGCCTGGACGGCTACAAACAGGTGATCGCCAACGCCAAGGCGCCGAAAACCGACAAGGCTTATGCGCTGTTCCGCGCCATCAACTGCTACGCGCCGGCCGGTTACAACAGCTGCGGCGGCGAAGACGTTGCGCCGGCGGTGCGCAAAGCCTGGTTCCGCCAACTCAAGAGCGGTTTTGCCGATACCCAGTGGGGCAAATCGCTGCAGTACTACTGGTGAAGCCGCTGTGGCTGGGCTTGCTGTTGCTGGCAAGCCCGGCTTTTGGTGCCGTGGACGCCCGCGACTATGACGCCTTCTGGCTGTGGAGTGGCGTCGAGCCTCAGCCGGTGATCAAGCAGGCAAAAACCCTGTACATCCTGCAAGGCCAGATCAACTCCACTCGTCGCGCGCCCCAGCGCGGCGTGCAATTGATCGCCCAGGGCATGAGCGTGCCGCGTATTACTCAAGGCAACGTCTGGGTGGTGTACCGCGCCCACACCTTGCGCTGGCCGGAACGGGTCTACACCCAGGTGCTGGGCCAGGTGCAACGCTGGCGTGACGCCGGCAACCCGGTGATCGGCATCCAGATCGACTTCGACGCCCGCACCCAATATCTGCACGAATACGCCGATTTTCTGCGCGACCTGCGCCAGCGCCTGCCTGCCGACCTGCGGTTGAGCATCACCGGCCTGATGGACTGGAGCAGCAACGCCGACTCGGCCGCTATCGCCCAACTCAAGGGCGTGGTGGATGAAGTGGTGGTGCAGACGTATCAAGGGCGTCACAGCATCCCTGACTATGCCGCGTATTTGCCGCGGATGAATCGGCTGGGCGTGCCGTTCAAGATTGGCTTGATTCAGGGCGGGGAGTGGCAAGAGCCGGGGTATCTGGGGGCCGATGAGTGGTTTCGGGGGTATGTGGTGTTTTTGCAAAACCTTTGATTCTTCCAACCCTGCAAAAAGCCGGCCTCGAGCCGGTTTTTTGCAGGTGGCCTTAGAGGCTTGGATGATATAAGTTACCTTTATTGCTTTAAAGGGTGATATATCATGCAAGAAACAGCGAAGCCCTACCCGCACAAAGGGTACATCTCTGAGAGAAGCGCTGAGCTGATGAGAGGTATCGGGAACGGTATCGAAATAGCCCGCATTCGTCGCCGGTTGAAAATTTCCACCATATGCAGCCGCGCGGGCATTACGCGGCAGACGTATCAGCGGCTGAGGCAGGGCGAGGCCGGCGTATCCCTCGGCGTGCTGATGAATGTGCTTAGCGCGATGGACTTGGAAGAAGGTATGGCGAGCATTGCGTCACCAGAACTTGACCAGGTTGGGATTACCATGAGCCTCGCCCGTGAGCCTGAGCGCATTCGCACTGAAGGAGAACACGATGTCCTGGAAGCCGATTGGTAATGCCTTTGTTTTTTCAGCTCACTTAGTCGGTGACCCGGTCCCTGTTGGCGAAGTGGCGATGCATGGGAATGGATTCGTTTTTCGCTACGCCAACAGTTGGCTCGCGCGGCCCGACGCATTTGCGATTGACCCGCGTCGACGCGGTTGAAAGTGCCGTTTCCTATTACAGGATCGCAGACGTTTTGAAGAAGGTCAGCGACGATGCAACGTTTGATAGGCGGGCGCTTTACAAGCGCATGGCCTTCAATGTGCTCATCGGCAATAGCGACGACCACCTGAAACAAACCGGACTGCTATTGACCAGCGCCTCGGGCTATTCCCTTGCGCCAGTATTTGACGTGTTGCCCCACCCGACTCAGCTAGGCTTGCAGGCACTTATCATCGGGAATGAGGGCAGGGTATCGTCGATCAGCAATTTGCTCAGTACCCCCGAGCGCTTTGGGTTGGGAATGGATGAAGCAAGATCCATCGTCACTGATATTTATGCTGTGGTGCGAGAAGCCTCCGGCTTTTTTGAGGCGGCAGGTTGTAGCGGTGCCGATATGCGCATGCTTTCCAATGTGTGTACCCGGTTTGCAGCCGACCTCACTTAGGATCAAGGATCTCGGGCCGCAACAAAGCGCCCCCTCATTACTGAGCGACTTGCAACGGATACACCGACTCCCACCCTCCTCCCAACGCTTTGTACAGCCCGACCATCGCCAATGACACGCCGGTGGAGCTCTCTACCCACTGCTCCTGAGTCGCCAACAACGCACTCTGCACCGTGAGCACGTTGACGAAATCCGCCACGCCTTCGACGTACTGATGTTGCGCAGTGGTGAGGGCGATCTGGTTCTGGCGCACTGCTTCAGCCAGGCTGTCGCGGCGCAGTTGGCTGGCGTTGTAGCGGGTCAGTTGGTCGTCGATTTCATGCCAGGCACGCAGCACGGTTTGCTGGTAGGCCAGGGCCGCTTCCTGTTGCTGGGCTTCGCGTAAATCCACCATGCCTTGCAGGCGCCCGCCGTTGAACAGCGGTAGGCTCAACTGTGGGCCGAAGGCAAAGGCGCGGGAACCCCAGGAACCGAAATCCGAGAGCTGCATGGCTTGGGAGCCGAGGCTGCCGGACAGGGTGATACGTGGGTAAAAGTCGCCCTTGGCCACGCCGATGCTGGCAGTGGCGGCGTGCAAGCGAGCCTCTGCCTGACGGATGTCTGGGCGCCGTTCAGCCAGCTCTGATGGTAAGCCGATCGCGACCTGGCGCTGGGTTTGCGGCACAGGTGCATCCTTGGACAGCTGCGCGTGCAGGGCCTGGGGCGGCTCGCCCATCAGCAGGCTAAGGGCGTTGATCAATTGGTCCTGGCGCTGTTGTAAATCCGGCAGGCGCGCCTCGATAGCCGCGACTTGAGCGGCGGCTTCGGCCACGTCCAGGTCGGTCGCGACGCCGTCGGCCAGGCGCAGTTGCGAGAGCTTGAGGCTGTGGCGCGCAACATCGAGGTTTTGCTCGGTGACGGCACGGGTGTTCTGGACGCCGCGCAGTTGGATATAGTCCTGGGCAGTCTCGGCCAGCACCGACAACAACACGGCGCGACGGTCATTTTCGGCGACTTCCAGCGTGGCGTCGGCGGCCTCGGTTTCACGCTTGACCCGGCCCCAGAAGTCCAGCTCCCAGGCGGCCGAAAAGCCCATGTCCCATTGGTTGAAGGCTGCGCGGCCATTCTCGCCGGAGGGGTCGTTCAAGCCTTTGCCACTGTTACGTTTGCGCTGGTAGCCGCCGCCCGCATCGACATTCGGGTAGCGCTCGGCGGTGGTTACCTGACGTACCGCGCGGCTCTGTTGCAGGCGGCTGCTGGCCAACTTCAGGTCGAGGTTATCGCTGAGGGCGCGGCGTGTCAGGGCTGAGAGCTGCGCGTCGTGGAACACGTCCCACCAGCGCTCCTGCAAGGGATCGCTGACGGCACGGCTGGCAGCTTGTCGGCCCTGAGGTTCGCTCCATTGATTGATCTGCGGGCTCTCGGGCCGCTGGAAGTCGGGACCGACCGTGCAGGCACTCAGGGTGATCAGGCTCAAGGTGAGCCAGGCAACGTGTTTCATTGCTGGGCCACCTCACGCTGCTGCTCGACGGGCCGGGTATCGACGCTGGCTTCTACCGACATGCCCACGCGCAGGCGCTCAGTCAATGGCTGGTTCGGCTCAAGCACGATCTTCACCGGAATACGCTGCACCACCTTGGTGAAGTTGCCGGTGGCGTTGTCGGGTTTGACCGAGGCGAAGGTCACTCCCGTGGCTGGCGCAAGGCTTTCCAGATGGCCTTTGAGCAGTTCGCCGTCAAGGCTGTCGACGCTGACTTGCACCGCTTGCCCCGCGTGCATATGCGACAGTTGGGTCTCCTGGAAATTGGCCACCACATAGGCTTCAGAAAGCGGCACGACCGCGAGGATCTTGCTGCCCGGTGTCACATAGGCACCGACCCGCACCGCACGCTCACCGACCATGCCATCCACCGGTGCGACAATGCGCGTGTAAGACAGCTGATAACTGGCCATTTCCAGCGCGGCCTGGGCGCGTTTGAGTCCACCTTCGGCGGCGTCACGCTGGGCGGTGAGGATTTCCACCTGCTTGCGTTCGGCGGCCAGCACGGCGGTGGATTTAGCCAGGCGCGCAGTAGCCTGGTCGATGCGCGTCTTGGCTTGCTGGGCGTTCTGCACGGTGCCCGCACCGACGCCGGCAAGGTGGTTGTAGCGGTTCAGTTCGTGTTCGGCAAAGGCCACTTCGGCGCGATCTGCTGCCACGGTGGCCTGGGCCTGGGCGATCACCGAGCTTTGGCGCTCCAGGGTCGCGCTGGCGTTTTTCAGCTGGGCCTGGGCGACCAGGGTGTCGGCATCGGCGGCCTGGGCGGCGGCGCGAAAATCGCGGTCGTCGATCAACGCCAGCAGTTGCCCGGCTTTGACGCGCTGGTTGTCTTCCACCAGCACTTCCTTGATGAAGCCGGCAACGCGGGGAGCGACCAGGGTGAAATCCGCCGCGACGAAGGCGTCGTTGGTGGTCTGGTGCTTGCTGCCCAGTACGCCCGGCGCAACCAGGTAAACCAGCACACCGACGGCAAATACGGCGATAACGGAGACGGCAATTTTATCTTTGCGTTTCATGGAAAGTCCTTGTGGTCAGGCCGGAGCGCGAGGCGGAAAGATCCGCGTGGGCATCCAGAAAATCAGCAGGATCAACGCCACCGCGACACCGGCCATGACGACGTAAAGATCCGAAGAGGTCAGCACCACGGTCTGCTCGTGCAAGCGGTGGGCGAGGCCCGGCGCGTCAGCGTCGGCAAGGGGCGAATTGCCCAGGCGGTCTACTAACATGGTTGAATGGAAATGCCCGCGCTGGGTGGTCAATGTATCCAGCACCGCAGTGGCGATCACAGCGGCCAGGCCCTTGACGGTGTTGAACCAGGCCGAGGCAAACGGCCCTTCGATGGGTTGGATACTGCCGGTGGACAGCATCAGCAGCGGCAGCACGGCCATGGGCTGACCGAAAATCTGCAGCAGGTACCAGCCATAAAAGTCGTCACGAATCCACGCCGAGGTCAGGTGGGAACTGCCGAGGCAGCACAGCACCAACATACTCAGGCCAATGCCCAGCACCCAGCGGCAATCGACCCAGCGCAGGTTGCACAGCGCCGCCACCAGCGGCAGCGCGATCAACTGCGGCAACGCCATCAGCAGCATCACCGGTGCGGTCTGCAGCGGCCGGTAGCCCTGAACCTGAGCGAGGAAACTGGACGGGATGATGATCACCGAGGTCAGCACCATCAGCACGCCGGCCAGCACGATCAAGGCAAACGCCAGGTTGCGCAGGCCGAGCATCTGCAAGTTGAAGAAGGGCAGTGGCTGTGACCATTCGTTGAGCATGAACAGCGCCAGCAACACTGTGCCGCCACACAGCAGGAAGGTAATCAGGCCCGACTCGAACCAGTCCAGGCGATTGCCTTGCAACAGGCCGATCACCAGCATGCAAATCGCCGGGAAGCCCAACAGCAAACCACGCCAGTTGAACTGCTTGAAGCGCTCCAGGCGCAGTGGGTCTTGTGGCAAACCGTAGGCCACGGCCGCCATGGCCAGCAGGCACGGCGCGACGATCTGCCAGAACGCCCACTGCCAGCCGACGTATTCGGTCCACAACGCCGCCAGCGGCGTGCCCAGGCTGGGGCCGAAGGTGGCGGTCAGTGCGTACCCGGCCAGGCCATACAGCTTGACGTTGGCCGGCAGGAAACGCAGTGCCACGGTCATCAGCATCGGCGGCAGCGCGCCACCGGCCAGACCTTGCACGGTACGCAGCAGCAGCAGGCTTTCGTAGTTGGGTGCGAACGGGCAGAGAATGCCCAGCACGGTGAACAAGCCGATGGCGCACAGCGTGAAACGGCGCAGGGAAAACGTCACCGAACACCACGGCGCAAACGCCATGGCTGCCACGGAAGTGGCGGTGTAGGCGGCGACCAGCCAGGTGCCTTCATCAAAGCCGATGTATAGCGCACCACGGATATCGGCGAGGGCGACCTTGGTGACCATTTCGTTGAGACCGGAGACCAGTACCGCCAGCAATACGCCGAGCAAGCCGATGATGATGCGCGGGCCGAATACGGGTGGGCTCAGAGCCGTAGGTTTGGCTGCGGCCTGGAGGACGGGGGCAGCGAGGGACGTCATGAACAGGTAACTCGGAATAAGAAATACCCGAGCAGTTTAATCAGGCACTCTCATGACAAAAAGTTACTTGTTAGCAGGTTATAAGTGCGTCAGACGCAACTTTGAACATCAACACTGAACCCTGTGGGAGCTGGCTTGCCTGCGATTGCGGCCTGACAGATGAAAATGTGTTGTCTGACGCGCCGCTATCGCAGGCAAGCCAGCTCCCACATTGATCGCGTTCGCTCTATACCGGCTGGGCTTCTAGCCAGGTGGCATGACAGCTCTCGCGCATGGTTTCGCGCAGCCACTTATGGGCCGGGTCTTTGTCGAAGCGTGGGTGCCAGGATTGGGCCAGGACCAGGGTTTGCAGTGGAATCGGCAAGGCAAATGCGCGCAGTGGCAGGTTCAGACGCTTGGCGCTCAGGAGGGCTTCCTTGGGGACCGGCAGCAGCAGGTCGGAATCGGGCAGCATGAACATCGCACCGTGAAAGCCTGGGGCGATCATGGCCACACGGCGCTCCAGGCCTTGAGCATTCAACGCTGTATCGATGGGCCCACGGGCGATGCCACGCCGGGAGATACTGATGTGGGAATAGCTGGCAAAGCGTGCCGCCGTGATTTCTTCGTCGAACAGCGGGTGATCTTGTCGTGCCAGGCCGACAAAGGTGGTGGAGAACAGGTTCTGCACCTTCACTTCCGGGCTGGCAGGCATGGTGTTGCTCACCCGCAAGTCCAACCGCCCTTCCCGCAGGGCTTCATCGTCAGTGTCGCCTTCGGGCACAAAGCGCAGCTCACACAACGGCGCCACACGCTCCATGGTGTCGAACAGTCGCCCGCCATACACGCCGATGAAAAAGTCATTGGCGCGCACGCTGAAGCGGCGGCGCAAGGTGCTCAAATCGACTTGGTCCGCCGAACGGAACAGCAACGCAGCCTGCTCCACCACATTGCGCACCTGGCCTTGCAGCTCGAGCGCCTTGGGCGTCGGCACCAGGCCACGGCCGGCACGCACCAGGATCGGGTCACCGACCGCTTCACGGATACGCGTGAGGGTGCGGCTCATGGCGGCCGGGCTGAGGTTCATCCGCCGCGCGGCGCCCACCACACTGCCCTCGTCGAGCAACGCGTCGAGGGCGACCAGCAGGTTCATGTCCGGTAGTTGCATGCCAAGCACTCGTGGTTCGTTGGGAGTGAACTGGGCGCAATCCTAGCAGGCTTTATCGGGTTAGAAAGGCGCGTCACCCTGAATGGTGGTGCGGAACAATTTGCGCCGCAGGTGGCTTGGGCACCCGGCGGCCAGGTGGATCAGCGAGCGGTTGTCCCAGAACACCAGGTCGTGGGGCTGCCACTGGTGGCGGTAGATGTTTTCCGGCAGCACGCTATGGGCGTAGAGCTGGGCCAGCAGGTCACGGCTTTCATCATCGGGCAGGCCGACGATACGGGTGGTGAAGCCCTCGCTGACGAACAGCGCCTTGCGGCCGTTTTCCGGGTGGGTGCGCACCACCGGATGCACCACTTCGGCAACCTGGGCGAGCTGTTCCGGGGTGAGGGTTGGGCGCCAGTTGCCTTCGAATTTGGTTTCGCTGTAACGCGCCGTGTAGGAATGCGCGGCGCTGCGGCCTTCGACGGCGTTGCGCAGGTGGCCTGGCAAGTGCTCCCAGGCTTTGTGCATATCGGCGAACAGGGTGTCGCCGCCTTCAGATGGCAGTTCCTGGGCATGCAGCATCGAACCCAGGCTGGGCAGTTCTTTGTATGACAGGTCCGAATGCCAGAACTTGCCCGCATCCCCCAGGCCGATGGATTGGCCATTCTCGATGATATTGGAGACGATCAGGATCTCGGGGTGGTTGGCCAACAGGAACTGTTTGAGCACATGGATCTGCAACACGCCGAAACGGCGGCTGAAGGCGATCTGTTGTTCGGGGGTGATGCGTTGGTCGCGGAACACGATGACGTGATGGTCCAAGTGTGCGCGATGGATGCGGGCGAAGTCCTGCTCGTTGACTGGACGGGATAAGTCCAGGCCGATGATCTCGGCGCCGACGCTGCCGGGGAACGGGTGGATGTCGAAGCTTTGGAGGGCGGTGGTGGCAGACATTTGATTCATTCCCGGCGGACAGGGGAGTGAATTTATAGGTATAACAACCGGACTTTAAATACCGTTAGAGCATATTGATATGGCGTTTTGAGGTAGGCATTTTATACGCGGTGACGCTGATGGCCCTTTCGCGAGCAAGCCCGCTCCCACATTTGGAATGCATTCCAAGGTGGGAGCGGGCTTGCTCGCGAAGGCGTCAGTACCAGCGATAAAAATCAACGCTCGTGCAACGCCTCGGCCCGCGCCTTGATGATCGGTTTTAGCAGATAGCTGAGGATGCTTTTCTTGCCGGTGATGATATCCACCGAAGCAACCATGCCGGGGATGATCAGCAGCGGCTTCTCATCGGTGCCCAAGTGGCTGCGGTCGGTGCGCAGAGTGATCATGTAGTAGGTGGTCTTCTTGTCTTCATCAGTGATGGTGTCGGCGCCGATGCGTTCGAGCTTGGCCTTCAGGCCACCGTAGACCGTGTAGTCGTAAGCGGTGAACTTGACCACCGCTTCCTGCCCTGGGTGCAGGAAGGCGATGTCTTGCGGGCGGATCTTGGCTTCCACCAGCAGGGTGTCGTCCAGCGGCACGATTTCGACCATGTCGCTGCCCGGCTGGATCACACCGCCAACGGTGTTGACCAGCAACTGCTTGACGATCCCGCGCACGGGCGAGGTGACCAGGGTGCGGCTGACCCGGTCTTCCAGCGCGCGGCCGGTGGACTCGGCCTTGTTCAGTTCAGTACGGGCTTCGTTGAGCTGGGTCAGGGCTTCGCTGCGGAATTTGCCGCGGGTTTCATCGATCTTGCGTTGCACTTCCTTGATCGCCGATTCAGCACGCGGGATCGCCAGAGTGGTAGCGTCCAACTGTCCGCGGGTTTCCATTTCGGCGCGCTTGAGGCGCAGCACTTCTACCGGCGACACCGCGCCCTGGGCCACCAACGGCTCGGACATGTTGATTTCCTGGCGTTGCAGGGACAACTGGCTGCGGTATTGGCCCTGCTTGGAAGTGAACTCGCGCAGTTCCTGTTGGCGCTGTACCAGTTGTTCCTGCAAACCGCCCACTTCATCCTTCAACTGTTGACGGCGGCTTTCATACAAGGAGCGCTCGTTGGCGGCCTGGCTCGGCGCGGCCTTTAACACCTCGTCAGGGATGTTCAGCGGACGGTCATCCACCTGCGCGCTCAAACGCTCGACGCGCAGTTGCATGGCCAGGCGCAGGGCTTCGGTTTCCCCGGCGTTGGAGACAAACCGCGTGTCGTCGAGACGAATCAACGGCGCGCCGGCCTCTACGATCTGGCCTTCCTTGACGTACAACTCGGCGACGATACCGCCTTCCAGGTTCTGGATTTTCTGCAACTTGGACGACGGAATCGCCTTGCCGTCGCCACGGGTCACTTCGTCTATCTGGGAGAAACCGGCCCACACCACCAGGAATACAAAGAACGCGATGATCGCCCAGATGGTCAGGCGGATGACCCGTGGCGCATCTTCGATCAGCGCCTTGTTGACCTCGGGCAGCGGCTGGCCCTGCAGCGAATCGGAGCCTTTGAAGTAGCGGCCGACCGCACTCTTGATGGAGTTAAGCAACACTGATCTGCCCCTTCTTCAACGCTTCCATGACCACGGCTTTCGGGCCGTCCGCGAGAATCTGCCCACGGTCGACCACCAGCAGGCGGTCGACCAGGGAGAGCAGTGAGGCTCGGTGCGTGACCAGCACTACGGTCTTGTTTTGCACCACGGCTTGCAGGCGTTGCTTCAAGCGTTCTTCACCGGTGTTGTCCATGGCGCTGGTGGGTTCGTCCAGCAGCAGCATGGGCGGGTTGAGCAGCAGCGCACGGGCCAGGGCAACGTTCTGGCGCTGGCCGCCGGACAGGTTCTGCCCACGCTCGCCGACTTGCAGTTCGTAGCCTTGGGGATGCAGACGGGCAAATTCGTGCACGCCGGCCAGTTCGGCAGCTTGCAAAACCATTTCATCCTCGACGTAGCGCGCACCGCTGACCAGGTTGTCACGCAGGGTGCCGGCCAGCAATTGAATATCTTGGGCGACATAGCCGATGTTGTGGCGCAGCTCGCTCACGTCGATCTGGCGCACGTCCACGCCGTCCACCAGCAAGGAGCCGGAGTCGGGTTGGTAAAGGCCGACGATCAACTTGGCCAGGGAGCTTTTGCCCGAGCCGCTGCGGCCGATGATGCCGATTTTCTCCCCTGGCTTGATCACCAGGTTGATGTTCTTCAGCGCCAGGTTCTGCTGGTTCGGGTAAGTGAAGTTCAGGCCCCGGCACTCGATGGCGCCTTGCAGGGTGCGACGGCTCATGGGGCGCTCTTCGAAGTTGCGCTCCTGGGGCAGCTCCATCATCTGGTCCACCGAGGTCATGGTGACCTTGGCTTGCTGGTAGCGCGTCAGCAGGCCCGACAGCGAGGCCAACGGGCTCAAGGCGCGGCCACTGAGCATGTAGCAGGCAATCAGGCCGCCCATGCTGAGGTTGCCGTCGATGATCTGGTACACGCCGAACACGATCATGATCACGCCGGCCAGTTGCTGGATCAGCAGGGTCATGTTCATCGACAGGCCCGACAGCAACTTCACCCGCAGCTCAAGCCGGCTAAGGGTGCCGATGGTCTGCTCCCAGCCATACTGGCGCTCGCTTTCGGCATTGTTGACCTTGACCGCATCGAGCCCGGCGAGGGTTTCGATCAGGCTCGACTGGCGCTCGGCGGCCAGCGCCATCGTGCGTTCCATGGTCGCGACCAGAGGCTTCTGCAAGGCGTAGCCGATGCCCAGGGCGAGCGGGAACGCCAACACTGGAATCCACACCAGGTGCCCGCCGAGAATGGCGATGACCAGGAAGATCAGCAGCGTAAACGGCAGGTCGATCAGGCTGGTGAGGGTCAGCGACGCGAGGAAGTCGCGCAGGCTTTGAAACTCGTGGATGTTCTGCGCGAAGCTGCCGACCCGCGCCGGGCGGTATTTCATGGACATGCCGACGATGCGCTCGAACAGCGTGGCCGAGATGATCAGGTCGGTTTTTTTACCGGCCAGGTCCAGGCACAGGCTGCGCAGGCTCTTGAGGATCAGGTCGAACAGGTAGGCACCACAGATACCCACGGCCAGCACCCACAGGGTGGCGGTGGCCTGGTTCGGCACGACGCGGTCGTACACGTTCATCACGAACAGCGGCGCGGCCATGGCGATGATGTTGATCAGGAAGCTGGCGGCGATGGCGTCGGTGTAGAGCCAGCGTGAACGCATGAGGGTGTCACGGAACCACGAGCGTGCCCGCGGAATCAGGCTGCCGTGGTTGACGTCGAACTTGTGCTGCGGCTGTGCAAAGAAGACTTTGCCGATGTAGTCGTCGGCCAGTGCTTCGCGCTTGATCAGCACTTCACCGCCGTCGCTTTCGCTGAGCAGGATCCGCGCTTGATCTTCGCCCTCCCAGCCCACCAGCACGGTACTGCGACCGTCCTTGAGCAACAGCAGCGCCGGCAGTGCAATAGTCGGGATCTGTTCCAGCTTGCGTTGCAGCAGCCGGCCTTGCAACCCGGCCCGCGCAGCGGCACGCGATAGCAAGTCGGCACTCAAGCGTTGCGAAGGCAGCGGCAGGCCGGTGGTGAGCATGGCCGCACTGGCCGGTTTTTGATGCAGGGCGCAGAGCGCCAACAACCCGTCGAGTAACGGGTCGTCGTGCAGTGCGCGTGGATCATGACTGAGATGAACTCGACTGACTTCAGGTTCCACGCGGGCACTCTCGACTAACAGATGGGGCTATTGGGGTGGCTCAATTCATCCCAGGCAGTTGGACTTTAGGTTTCACGTCGTTCTGCACGACGGAGGCCATTGGTGCAACCACTCCCTGGCTCTTGAGCAATTCGCCCATGGTCGCCTTGATTCGGTACTGAGTAAATAACTGAATGTTCTTGATTTCTTCCAGGCGGCGGGAAGCGGTGAACAATTCATTTTCGCTGTCGAGCAAATCCAACAGGGTACGTTGACCAAGGCTGAACTGTTGCTGGTAGGACGTACGTACGCGAGTGCTGTGATCCACGTACTGCTGGGCAACCGGCAATTGCGCGTTGGCGTTGTTCAGGGCGTTCCAAGCCAAGCCTAGCTCTTCATTGAGTTGGCGCAAGGCATTGTTGCGAATGTCCAGCGCCTGGTTGGCCTGGTAGGACTTCGATTGCAGGTCGGCCTTGTTGCTGCCACCGGCGAACAGGTTGAAGCGCATGCGCACCATGGCTTCCCAGCCATTGCTGTGGTTGGGGTCACCGGAGACGTTGTTGTCGGCGTTGGTGCCCAGCTCAGCGTCAAAGCGTGGGTAGAAGGTGGATTTGGCGGCGTCGTACTGCTTCTCGGCGGCAGAGATATCCGACTCGGCCGAACGCAGTACCGGGCTGTTGTCGAGCATCTGGCGACGGGCTTCATTCAGGTCTGCCGGCAGCATGGCCATGAACGGGGCCGGACGCTCGAGTTCGTCGGGCATCTGGCCGACGGCGCTGAGGTAGTTGACCTGCGCATCGGCCAGGTTGGTCTGCTCGGTGATCAAGTTGTTACGAGCCTGGGCCAGGCGGGCTTCAGCCTGGTCCTGGTCGGCACCGTTGCCGACGCCGCGCTCGGTGCGCAACTTGATCTGGTCGTAGATGCGCTCGTGGTTGCGCAGGTTGTCTTCGGCCAGGCGTACGAACTCACGGCGGGTCAATACTTCCAGGTAAACCTGGGCAACGGTCAGCGCAGTGCGCTCGGAAGTCCCCAGCAAGGAGTAAGCGCGGGAATTAACGTTGGCTTGTTGACGCCCGACTTCGCTGGAGGTAGCAAAACCGTCAAAAATCATTTGCTGCAGGCGCAGGCTGGATTCGCCGCGATTGAGCGTGTCCCAGTGATTGCCGCCAGGGTTGTTGGCGCGGGTGGTGGCGTTGTCGGTTCCTTGGCGGCCGTATCCGGCGTTCAGATCGACACGCGGCAGGTAGCCACCTTGTGCGGCGCGCAATTGGTAATCGGCGGCGATGCGGCTGTTAACACCCGCTTGGATTTCCGGGTGTACATCCAATGCCTGTTGCATGGCTTGGGGCAGTGTCTGGGCTTGTACGAAACTGGCGGCGAGAGCGAACGGTATTGCCTTGAACAGGTGCAGACGCATTTAAAATTTCCCCAAGACTTCTTGTCTTAAATCACAGCGATTGGCACCGCTGCGTCGGATAATGGCTACCGTAATGACCGTACGTCGGAAAGTTCGAAAAGCGGAACTGCTTCACACATGTAGGACGGTTCGCCGCATAAATATCAATGTGACATTACTAGGGCGATTGTTTAGGATGACGCCCATAAGGTCAATAGTTTGGCACAAACTAGATAGCTAAAAAATCCAGCCAAATATTTGACGTCAATGCATTTATAGACTACGCCCCCAGATTGGCAGCGCTAATAGCGCGCTGCGAAATGGATTTGTCGAAACGGATCGCCGGAGAAAATTTTAATGAGCAGTGTTGTTGCCACCGTCAAAAGCATTGTTGGTCAAGTTTTCGTAATTTCTCCGGAAGGTGCCCGTCGCGTCCTTGTAGAAGGTGATCGTCTGTTTGCCGGCGACCAGATCGACACCGGTCTGTCGGGCGCCGTGAGCCTGGAACTGGCCGACGGTCGCATCCTGGACCTGGGCCGGGACACCCAGTGGAGCGCCGATATGCCGGACTCCACCGCCGACCTGGCAGCGGCCAGCGAGCAAGCCGCGCCCTCGGTGGCCGAGCTGCAACAAGCCATCGCCGCCGGCGCCGACCCGACCACCGAGCTGGAAGCCACTGCCGCCGGCGCAAACGCTGCCGGTAATGGTGCTGCCGGGGGCGGCCACAGCTTCGTGGTGCTGGACGCGACCGCCGGCCGTGTAGACCCGACCATCGGCTTCCCCACCGCACCCATCGGCCAAGGCACTTCGGCACTCAACGCCCTGAGCGGAGCACCAGGCTCGGCAGACTCGGGTAACCAAGTGCTGCAGCCTTCGACCCTGACCCTGAGCGCGACGCCGACCATCACCGAAGCGGGCGGCGTGCTGACCTACACCGCTACCGTGACCCGGCCATCTACCAGTGACCTGACCGTCACCTTGACCAATGGCGCGGTGATTACCATCCCGTCGGGCCAGTTGACCGGCACCGTCAATGTGCCCTTGGCCCCCAATGACAGCCCGTACATCGACCCGGGCCAGATAAGCGTCGGCGTTACCGGTACCACCGGCGGCGGCAACCTGGTATTGACCATCGACCCTAACCCGGCCGTGACGCAGATCACCGACACCATCGACACCACCACGGTCACCCTGACCGCTGGTTCGACCGTGACCGAAGGCGGCCAGATCACCTACACCGCCACCTTGACCAACCCGGCGCAGACCCCGGTG
>NZ_FPJJ01000013.1:0-3112 GCF_900119375.1 Pseudomonas sp. NFR02 | reverse complement strand
ACCATTACCGATTCGATCGATGCCACCACGGTCACCCTGACCGCAGGTTCGACCGTGACTGAAGGCGGCCAGATCACCTATACCGCCACGCTGACCAACCCGGCGCAAACGCCGGTGAACGTCACTTTGAGCAATGGCTCGGTGATCACCATCAAGGCCGGCGAATCGACAGGCAGCGTTGTCGTTGATACGCCGGCTAATGACGTCTACGTCAACGGCAGCACCGTCAGTACGACGATCACGAGCGCGACTGGCGGCAATTTCGAGAGCCTGGTGCCGAGCACCACGCCAGCGATTACCACCATTACCGATTCGATCGACACCACCACTGTGACGCTGACAGCGCCAGCCGAGGCGAACGAAGGTGGGCAGGTTACGTATACCGCCACGCTTTCCAACAAAGCTGGCACAGATGTCACGCTGAAGTTGGATAACGGTTCGTCGATCACCATCAAGGCTGGCGAGACCGTTGGCACCGTAACTGTCCCTGCGCCTAGCGATGATGTGTTCATCGACAAAAGCACGCAGACCGTCCAGATCACTGAGACCTCTGGCGGCAACTTTGAGAAATTGGAAGTTGCAGGCAATGGCGCAACCACCACGATCAACGACACCCTCGACAAAGTTGATGTGGTGCTGACGGCAACTCCTACCGTTGGTGAAGGCGGCAATATCGTCTACACCGCTAGCCTTGTGGATAAGAACGGCGCGCCGGTGACTAACATCACCAACCCGTTGACCGTGACTTTGGATAACGGTCAGACCATTACCATCGGTGTTAACCAATCCAGCGGCACCGTTACTACCGTGGCGCCAGACGATATTTATAAAGGCGATCAGACCGTCACTGCTGCTATCAAGGGTGTGACCGGCGGCGAGCATTTCGAGAACTTGGTTCCTGGTACTACCCCGGTTAATACCACCGTTACGGATACACCAGGCACCGATAACACCACTACGGTGACACTGACCGCTCCGACCGAAGCGAGCGAAGGTGGTCAGATCACCTACACCGCGACCTTGAGCAATAAGGCCGGTACCGACGTCACCTTGAAGCTGGATAACGGCTCTTCGATCACCATCAAGGCTGGAGAAACTGTTGGCACCGTAACCGTGCCTGCGCCTACCGATGACGTGTTCATCGACAAGAGCACCCAGACCGTCCAGATCACCGAAACCATCGGCGGCAACTTCGAAAAACTCGAAGTTGCAGGTAATGGTGCAACCACGACGATCAACGACACCATCGACAAGGTCGATGTAGTCCTGACCGCGACCACCACCGTTGGCGAAGGCGGCAACATCGTCTACACCGCCAGCCTTGTGGATAAGAACGGCGCACCGGTGACCAACATCACCAACCCGTTGACCGTCACCTTGGATAACGGCCAGACCATCACTATTGGCGTAAACCAATCGAGCGGTAGCGTTTCGGTTCTGGCTCCTGATGATGTGTATAAGGGCGACCAGACCGTCACCACCGCCATCAAAAGTGTCACTGGTGGCGAGCACTTCGAAAATCTGGTCCCTGGCACTACCCCGGTTAACACCACCGTTACTGATACACCAGGCACCGATAACACCACTACCGTGACACTGACCGCTCCGACCGAGGCGAACGAAGGTGGTCAGATCACCTACACCGCGACCTTGAGCAACAAGGCCGGTACCGACGTCATCTTGAAGCTGGATAACGGCTCTTCGATCACTATCAAAGCTGGCGAAACCGTTGGCACCGTAACCGTGCCGGCGCCTACCGATGACGTGTTCATCGACAAGAGCACCCAGACTGTCCAAATCACCGAAACCACCGGCGGCAACTTCGAAAAACTCGAAGTGGCAGGCAGCGGCGCAACCACCACCATCAACGACACCATCGACAAAGTCGATGTGGTTCTGACGGCCACCAACACTGTTGGCGAAGGCGGCAACATCGTCTACACCGCTAGCCTTGTGGATAAAAACGGTGCGCCGGTGACTAACATCACCAACCCGTTGACCGTCACCTTGGATAACGGCCAGACCATCACCATTGGCGTAAACCAATCGAGCGGTAGCGTTTCGGTTCTGGCTCCTGATGATGTGTATAAGGGCGACCAGACCGTCACTACTGCTATCAAAGGCGTAACCGGCGGCGAACACTTTGAAAATCTGGTCCCAGGTACCGATAACGTCACCACAACTGTGACTGATACACCGGGTACCGATAACACCACTACCGTGACGCTGACGGCTCCAACCGAGGCGAGCGAAGGTGGTCAGATTACGTACACCGCGACCTTGAGCAACAAGGCCGGTACTGACGTCACCTTGAAGCTGGATAACGGCTCGTCGATCACGATCAAGGCTGGCGACACTGTTGGCACCGTAACCGTGCCTGCCCCTACCGATGACGTGTTTATCGATAAGAGCACTCAGACCGTCAAGATCACCGAAACCACTGGCGGCAATTTCGAAAAACTCGAAGTTGCGGGCAACGGTGCGACCACCACGATCAACGACACGATCGACAAAGTTGATGTGGTCCTGACCGCCACTACCACCGTTGGCGAAGGCGGCAATATCGTTTACACCGCCAGCCTTGTGGATAAGAACGGCGTACCAGTGACTAACATCACCAATCCGCTGACCGTCACCCTCGATAACGGCAAGACCATCACCATCGGCGTAAACCAATCAAGCGGTTCCATTACCACCGTAGCGCCAGACGATGTGTACAAAGGCGACCAGACCGTCACTACCGCCATCAAAGGCGTGACCGGCGGCGAGCATTTTGAAAATCTGGTTCCAGGTACTACCCCGGTTAACACGACCGTTACCGATACACCCGGTACCGACAACACCACTACCGTGACCTTGACCGCTCCGGCCGAAGCGAATGAGGGTGGACAGATTACGTACACCGCCACGCTTTCCAATAAAGCGGGCACTGACGTCACGCTGAAGTTGGACAACGGCTCGTCGATTACCATCAAGGCTGGCGACACGGTTGGCACTGTGACCGTGCCCGCTCCTAGCGATGACGTGTTCATCGATAAGAGCACTCAGACCGTCAAGATCACCGACGCTTCCGGCGGCAACTTCGAAAAACTCGAAGTAGCAGGCAACGGCG
>NZ_FPJJ01000015.1:0-33633 GCF_900119375.1 Pseudomonas sp. NFR02 | reverse complement strand
GCCAGCGTTCAATCTGAGCCATGATCAAACTCTTCAGTTCAAACATCTTTGGGTTTTTAAGAAACCCTAAACTTGGCTCAGCAATCGTTGGTTACATCTTTGATTTCTCGCGGAGTAACTTGTGATGCTGATAATCTTGTTGACTATCAGTCTGACTCCACAAGCACCCACACGAATTGCTTGATTCAGTTGTTAAAGAGCGGTTGGTTAAGATCTTTCGTCTCAACCGAGGCGCGCATTCTACAGCAGCCTCATTTGCTGTCAAGTGGTTATTTTCAGAAGTTTTCGAAGATTTCTTCAACAACTTCAACCACTTGCGCTTGCGATCTCTCGTAAGCGGGAGGCGAATTCTACAGGGATCGCCATGAACGTCAACCCCCTTATCTTAAAAAAAGCGAAACACTTACTCGCCTATAAAAACCAGGGTGCCCCGCCGCCTCTTCTATATAGAAGGAGCGCACAACCTAGGGGCGTGAATTATTCCCACCCACACAAATGCATCTGGATCTCAACCGAAAGAAGCGCGGCTGGATCCCGCACAGGCGAGGAACGAGGATGACTGTTGTTGAGACCGACGAATACCAGGAGGGGAAAGCTTTACAGAGATGGTGTCCCAGGGCCGGTTCGAACGGCCAACCTTCCCCTTAGGAGGGGGATGCTCTATCCAATTGAGCTACTGGGACAAATGCCACGCTTACCCTGAAGGGCTAGCGACAGACGGCGTGCATCTTAACGGCCGAGGCTGGTTTTGTCATGTCGTCCGTTGGCATTTTGACTGTAGGCCAATCCTTGCGCGTACGTTCATAGCCTCATTCAGCATGCCAAGACTTTCACCCTCATCGTGCAAATTGCACTACACCAATATGCCATCATTGCAAACTGCAACCCAGCGCCCTCAAAAAACAATCTTAACTCCTTGTTTTTATTGAAATAATAGATTGGCACGACATCTGCAAAGTCATAAACACAAAACCAATCGTTCCAGGCACCGTGGAGACTATGATGATGAACAGCGCCCTTCTACTAGCACTGAACGCTGTGGCACTGGCTACGGTGGTGACGTTTCATTTTCAGCCGACCAGTACTGAAGACGGCGCGCAAATCAGCCAAGCCATTCCCCACCATCTGCAACAGCGACCTCAGTTGGCACTGATGACTGCAAACCCCCAATCTCCCATCCGCCTGACCCAAGATACACAATCAGCGCCAGCGGCCGAGCATTGGGTTTTCTGAGAACACTATTCATGTCGAAATCTGCCTGGTTGTTTCTGTGCCTGACGCTCCTATCTGTTGCGCTAGGCCTGGGAGCTACATCACAACAAACTCAAACCCTAGCCTTCGTCGCCAGCGCCGTGCTGGGCAGCCTACTGGTACTGACGCTAATCAAGGGTCGCCGAATCAAATTCGATCCGCTCCTGCGCTAACCCCCTTCCCCATCTCCCTCCCCTACCTTATGTCGCCTGATACTCGTAAATAGGCGAACAGCTACTAACCTTAAGCTTGAGGGCAAAAGGCCATATCGCTATAGGACGGGCGCCCTTCAACCCGGATGCCGTGCAGGCTTGGGCGAAGATTGACGAGCTTCGCTGCAGTCGCAGGATTTTTTCTAACCAGTCCGCAAAAACGTAAATCAGTACTGGCATAAAGCCTGTAGGCGGTTCAATATTTGTCACAGAATTGACGCCAATGAAATGTCAAATCTGAGGCATGATGCGGCCTCTTTGCAATTCGGGTTGAACTTTGGTCGTGAGCCTTGTCTTAACACTCATCTTGCGGCCAATTCCAGAAACCGCTCCCCTGAACTAACCGGTTAAATATATGCGCCCATTGAAACAGGCAATTTATTCCAGCCGTACGGCTGACAAATTCGTCGTACGTCTGCCAGACGGAATGCGGGAACGCATTGCCGAGGTGGCTCGCAATCATCACCGCAGCATGAACTCCGAAATCATCGCACGCCTGGAACAAAGCCTTATTCAGGAAGGTGCCTTGGGTGAAGAGTTGAGCATGCGCCTGGACAGCCCCGAGCTGTCACTGCACGAACGCGAACTGCTGCAGCGTTTTCGTCAGCTCTCCCACCGCCAGCAAAATGCTCTCGTCTCGCTTATCGCGCATGACGTGGAGGCGGCCGCAGAAGCCAATTGATTGACACCTGAAAGCCGAAGCCAGCCATGTGCTGGCTTTTTTTTGCCTGGAGTTTGGGAATAAGAAGCAAAGCGAGGGCAGATTTGCCCCCGCTGGAAGGGTCAGAGCAGGAAGATCGTTGCCAGGCCCAGGAAGATGAAGAAACCACCACTGTCAGTCATGGCCGTGATCATCACACTGGCACCCATGGCAGGATCGCGACCTAGACGCGCCAGGGTCATGGGAATCAATACCCCCATCAAGGCCGCCAGCAACAGGTTAAGGGTCATGGCCGCAGTCATTACCACGCCCAGGGACCAACTGCCGTAGAGCAAGTAAGCCACCACGCCAATCACACCGCCCCACACCAATCCGTTTATGAGGCCTACCGCCAGTTCCTTACGCAGCAGCCGTGAGGAATTGGCGGTACTGACCTGATCCAGCGCCATGGCGCGCACGATCATGGTGATGGTCTGGTTCCCGGAGTTACCGCCAATACCCGCCACAATCGGCATCAACGCCGCCAAGGCCACCAGCTTCTCGATGGAGCCTTCAAACAACCCGATCACGCGAGAAGCGATAAACGCGGTAATCAGATTGATAGCCAGCCAGGCCCAGCGGTTATGCAGTGAACGCCAGACCGACGCGAAAATATCCTCCTCTTCACGCAAACCCGCCATGTTGAGGACTTCGGTTTCACTTTCTTCACGGATCAAGTCGACGATTTCATCGATGGTCAGACGACCGATCAACTTGCCGTTCTTATCCACCACCGGAGCCGAGATCAAGTCGTAACGCTCGAATGCCTGGGCCGCGTCGTAGGCATCTTCGTCCGGATGGAAGCTCACGGTATCGCTGGCCATCAGGTCAGCAACTTTCTTCTCCGGATCATTGACCAGCAGGCGCTTGATCGGCAAAACGCCCTTGAGGATCCCCTCATAGTCGACCACAAACAATTTGTCGGTGTGGCCGGGCAATTCTTTTAGACGGCGCAGGTAACGCAACACCACTTCCAGGCTGACGTCTTCGCGAATGGTGACCATCTCGAAGTCCATCAGGGCGCCGACCTGATCCTCGTCGTACGACAGCGCGGAACGCACACGCTCACGCTGCTGCGTATCGAGCGCCTCCATCAACTCATGGACAACATCACGGGGCAGCTCAGGTGCCAGGTCAGCAAGCTCGTCCGCATCCATCTCCTTGGCGGCAGCCAGGAGCTCGTGGTCATCCATGTCGGCGATGAGCGTTTCACGCACCGAGTCCGATACTTCCAGAAGGATGTCACCGTCACGATCAGCCTTCACCAACTGCCACAGGGTCAGTCGGTCATCCAACGGCAAGGCTTCAAGAATATAGGCGACGTCGGCGGAGTGCAGGTCATCGAGCTTGCGTTGTAGCTCGACGAGGTTTTGCCGGTGAACCAGGTTTTCGACGCGGTCGTGGTTCGGACCTTCCTGGCGGTGCGTGAGGTCTTCGACCACGCGCTGGCGCTGCAGCAGCTCGATAACTTGAGCCAGACGATCCTGCAGGCTTTCTTGTGTCTTCTTTACTTCTACTTCGGTCATAGGCGAACTCCACTCCCAGCAGCGGGGCACGCCGGAAGGATCAATCAGTCAATTCATGATTGGTAAAGCGGGGTACTGAGTAACTACTGGGTAAGTCCATGGAGGTATTCCACAAGCCCCGGCGGGGCTGACGGGCGCATGATACACCGCCCGGACGTTTTAAACGTTAAAAAACTGGAAAGAACAAGCGCTTGCACGCCAAAGCTCAGTATTGGCTGCATCTATGAACTGCGACGACGCAAGCGCATGGGAAAACACATGAAGAGGGAGAAAAAGGAGGACGCCGGATAAAACCCACACAAACCCAAGACGGCAAAAAGCCCGCACTAGGCGGGCTTTTTGTTTGTATGGTGCACTCGACAGGATTCGAACCTGTGACCGCTCGGTTCGTAGCCGAGTACTCTATCCAGCTGAGCTACGAGTGCAGATTGTGTTTTTAGACCAGATCACAACTGGTTGAAGCCAAGCTACCTGCATCACTGCAACTAACTCTTAAATGGTGCACTCGACAGGATTCGAACCTGTGACCGCTCGGTTCGTAGCCGAGTACTCTATCCAGCTGAGCTACGAGTGCATTTGTTGCCGCGCATTATAGGCCGTTCAATCTCTATGTAAAGCTATTTTTTCGAGTATTTTCAACAACTTACCGAAAAAACCAGATTGCAACGTACTAAGCAAATAATGGCGGAGAACGGGGGATTCGAACCCCCGACACCCTTTTGAGGTGTACTCCCTTAGCAGGGGAGCGCCTTCGGCCACTCGGCCAGCTCTCCGCAACACGGGGCGTATATTAACCACGTTCCTCCCCGTTTGCAAACATAAAAAACGATAAAAATTAAAGGCTTGGTTCTTCGTCCTTCTCTTTCTTGATCCGCAGGTAGATTTCCTCGCGGTGGACCGCCACCTCTTTCGGAGCATTAACCCCAATACGTACTTGATTGCCTTTAACGCCGAGCACCGTCACGGTGATTTCGCCATCACCGATAATCAGGCTTTCTGCGCAACGACGAGTCAGAATCAGCATACCTTTCACCTCACGCATTTCAGTTCAGGAACAACAGTCTGCAAAAAAAAAGCATTCGACCCACAACCAAAAGGTCGTAGCCCTACTCGCTAAGTATTGTCGAGCCCATGCAAAAGACCATGTACCCCACAAAAAAATGAAAGGCGCGGTAAACCGCGCCTTCCTGGCAACGCATCACTCGCCCTGTCGGGCCGGAGCATCCAACTCAAAAGCCGTATGCAGCGCGCGTACAGCCAGTTCCAGGTACTTCTCTTCGAGCACTACCGAGACTTTGATTTCCGAGGTGGAAATCATCTGGATGTTGATACCTTCTTTGGCCAGGGCCCCGAACATACGGCTGGCAACGCCAGCATGGGAACGCATGCCCACCCCTACGATCGACACCTTGGCAATCTTGGTATCGCCGACCACTTCACGGGCGCCAATCTCGCTCGCTGTGTTCTGCAGGATTTTCAATGCTGCATCGTATTCGTTGCGATGCACGGTGAAGGTGAAATCGGTGGTGTTATCGTGCGAAACGTTCTGCACGATCATGTCGACTTCAACATTCGCATCGCTGACAGGGCCCAGAATCTTGAAAGCCACGCCCGGGGTGTCTGGCACGCCACGGATCGTCAGCTTGGCTTCATCGCGATTGAAAGCGATGCCGGAAATGATCGGCTGTTCCATGGATTCCTCTTCATCAATAGTAATGAGGGTGCCCGGACCCTCCTTGAAGCTGTGCAATACGCGCAGCGGAACGTTGTACTTGCCGGCGAACTCCACCGCACGAATCTGCAACACCTTGGAACCAAGGCTGGCCATTTCCAGCATTTCTTCAAAGGTGATCTTGTCCAGCCGCTGGGCCACTGGCACGACGCGTGGGTCAGTGGTGTAGACGCCATCCACATCGGTATAGATCTGGCATTCGTCCGCCTTGAGCGCTGCCGCCAGGGCCACACCGGTGGTGTCCGAACCGCCACGACCCAGCGTGGTGATGTTGCCGTGCTCATCCACACCCTGGAAACCCGCTACAACTACCACGCGCCCTGCTTTCAGATCAGTACGAATTTTCTGATCATCAATTTGCAGGATCCGCGCCTTGGTATGTGCGCTGTCTGTAAGAATGCGCACTTGGCTACCAGTGTAGGACACCGCTGGCACGCCACGCTTGTTCAGCGCCATGGCCAACAGCGCAATGGTCACCTGCTCGCCCGTGGAGACGATCACATCCAGCTCACGCGGCAGCGGCTGTTGATCACCGCTGATGGCTTTGGCCAGATCGATCAGGCGATTGGTCTCGCCACTCATGGCCGACAGCACCACTACCAGGTCATCACCAGCATCGCGGAACTTCTTAACCTTGTCGGCGACCTGCTCGATTCTTTCGACAGAACCAACCGAGGTGCCTCCAAATTTCTGTACGATCAAAGCCATTTCCAAGCCGCCTCAGCCCGTAAAGGGGCGCCTAATATCCAATCCACCTGCACTGAACAAGCCCGTGACTAGACCACGGGCCGGTTAACAGTGCTTTAAATACCTGCCTCGACAAATGGCACGGTCAAGGCCAGGGCCGCGTCCAGCGCTGCGGCATCGACACCACCGCCTTGCGCCATGTCCGGACGACCACCGCCCTTGCCGCCCACTGTCGCAGCGGCTTGCTTCATCAAATCACCGGCTTTGAGTTGGCCAGTCAGGTCCTTGGTTACACCCGCAACCAGAACGACCTTATCCTCATGGACACTGCCGAGCAGGATCACTGCGCGGCCGAGCTTGTTCTTCAACTGATCGACCAAGGCCAACAGCGCCTTGCCATCCTGGCCGTCCAGGCGCGCCGCCAGGACTTTTACGTCCTTGACGTCAACCGCCGCGGCCGACAGGTCATCGCCCGCAGCGCTCGCCGCTTTGGCCTGCAACTGCTCCAGCTGTTTTTCCAGCGCACGGTTGCGCTCCAGAACGGCGGACAGCTTGTCGATCAGGTTGTCGCGGCTGCCCTTGACCAGGCCGGCCGCTTCCTTGAGTTGTTCTTCGGCTGCATTGAGGTAAGCCAGGGCCGCAGCACCAGTCACCGCCTCAATACGACGTACGCCCGAGGCCACACCACCTTCGCTGATGATCTTCAGCAGGCCGATATCGCCGGTGCGGTTGGCGTGGATGCCACCACAGAGTTCTACCGAGAAGCTGCCGCCCATACTCAGTACGCGAACTTCGTCGCCGTACTTCTCGCCAAACAGCGCCATGGCGCCTTTGTTCCTGGCGGTCTCGATATCGGTTTCTTCAGTTTCAACCGGGGTGTTCTTGCGAATCTCGGCGTTGACGATGTCTTCCAGGGCCTTGATCTGCTCAGGCTTGATCGCTTCAAAGTGGCTGAAGTCAAAACGCAGGCGCTGGCTGTCCACCAACGAACCTTTTTGCTGCACGTGCTCGCCCAGGACCTGGCGCAGCGCGGCGTGCAGCAAGTGCGTGGCCGAGTGGTTCAACGCCGTGGCATGCCTTACATCGGCATCGACCTGGGTGTCTACCGGTGCGCCCACAGTCAAGTTGCCCAGCACCAGCACACCGTGATGCAGGAACGCACCGCCGGTCTTGGTGGTGTCGCGCACGTCAAAACGACCGGATGTCGAGCTCAGGAAACCGCAATCGCCAATCTGGCCACCCGACTCGGCATAAAACGGCGTCTGGTCCAGCACCACAACCGCCTCTTCACCCTCGCTCAACACGTCGACCGACTTACCGTCTTTATAGATGGCGACGATCTTGGCCGAGCCCGCAGTCGCCTTGTAGCCGGTGAACTCGGTCGGTACGTCAACCTTGACCAGGGTGTTGTAGTCCAGGCCAAAGGAGCTGGCCGAACGGGCCCGCACGCGCTGGGCTTCCATCTCACGCTCGAAACCGGCTTCGTCGACGGTCAACTCACGCTCGCGGGCGATGTCGGCAGTCAGGTCCATCGGGAAACCATAGGTGTCGTACAACTTGAACACCACATCACCCGGCACCACGGTGCCTTTGAGCTCAGCCAGGTCCTGTTCCAGAATCTTCAGGCCGTGCTCCAGGGTCTTGGAGAACTGCTCTTCTTCAGCCTTGAGCACCCGCTCGATGTTGCTTTGCTGTTGCTTGAGTTCCGGGAAGGCATCGCCCATCTCGGCAACCAGCGCGGCCACGATCTTGTAGAAAAAGCTGCCGGTAGCGCCCAGCTTGTTACCGTGGCGGCACGCGCGACGGATGATGCGACGCAGCACGTAGCCACGGCCTTCGTTGGACGGCAGCACGCCGTCTGCGATCAGGAAACCGCAGGAACGGATGTGGTCCGACACCACCTTGAGCGAAGACTGGCCTTCATTGGCGCAACCAATAGCTGCCGCCGAGGCGCTCAGCAGGTTGGTGAACAGGTCGATTTCGTAGTTGGAGTGAACGTGCTGCATCACCGCACTGATCCGCTCCAGGCCCATGCCGGTGTCTACCGACGGTGCCGGCAGCGGATGCAACACGCCATCGGCGGTGCGGTTGAACTGCATGAACACGTTGTTCCAGATCTCGATGTAGCGGTCGCCGTCTTCTTCCGGCGAGCCTGGCGGGCCACCCCAGATATCGTCGCCGTGATCGTAGAAAATCTCGGTGCACGGGCCGCACGGGCCGGTATCGCCCATGGTCCAGAAGTTATCGGACGCGTAGGGCGCGCCTTTGTTGTCACCGATACGGATCATGCGCTCGGCAGGTACACCGATTTCCTGGGTCCAGATGTCATACGCTTCATCGTCCGTCGCGTACACGGTGACCCAGAGTTTTTCCTTGGGCAGCTTCAGCACGCCGGTGAGGAAGGTCCAGGCGAACGTGATCGCGTCTTTCTTGAAATAGTCGCCGAAGCTGAAGTTACCCAGCATCTCGAAAAAGGTGTGGTGACGGGCGGTGTAGCCGACGTTTTCCAGGTCACTGTTCTTGCCGCCGGCGCGTACGCACTTCTGGCTGCTGGTAGCGCGGGTGTAGGCGCGCTTTTCCTGGCCCAGGAAACAGTCCTTGAACTGGTTCATCCCCGCGTTAGTGAACAGCAGGGTTGGGTCATTGCCTGGGATCAAGGAGCTGGAGGCTACACGGGTGTGGCCTTGCTCTTCGAAGAAGCGAAGGAAGGCTTCACGGATTTCTGCGCTTTTCATTAGGTTCTTCCACGGAGGCTGCGGCCAAAGGCCAGTGCGCAACATCATCAGACGGAGCGACGGCAAAGGGCCGCATTATATCGGCCCTTTGCCGGTGGTACAGCGTGTTTATGTGATAGAAACAGTCAATTAGACGGCCTGCACTGTCATTTCTGCGAAAACGCGACGAATGTCTGCACCACTTGCTCGATCTGCGCCCGGCTCACATCCAGATGGGTGACCATGCGCAGGCGCGGCGCGGCGCTCAACTTGACCCCACGCTCGGCCGCAAAGGCCTTCAGCGCCTGCGCCTGATCACCTACCTGCACATACACCATATTGGTCTGCACCGGCTCGACGCTGTAGCCGGCCTTGCGTAACTCATCGCCCAGCCATTGCGCGTTGGCATGGTCGTCAGCCAGGCGCTGCACCTGATGATCCAGAGCATACAACCCCGCCGCCGCCAGGGAGCCCGCCTGGCGCATGCCGCCGCCGACCATCTTGCGCAAGCGCCGAGCCTTGGCGATCAGCGCCGTCGAGCCACACAGCACCGAGCCGACCGGCGCACCGAGGCCCTTGGACAGGCACACCGACACCGAATCGAAATGCTGGGCGATTTCTCGCGCATCCACCCCCAGCTTGACCGCCGCGTTGTAGAGGCGCGCGCCATCCAGGTGCAGGGCCAGGCCATGCTCGTGGGTAAATGCACGGGCCTTGGCCAGGTAATCCAGCGGCAGCACTTTGCCCTGCATGGTGTTTTCCAGCGCCAGCAGGCGTGTGCGGGCGAAGTGGAAGTCGTCGGGCTTGATGGCGGCAAGCACTTGGTTCAGATCAAGGGAGCCATCAGCTTGAACTTCCAGGGGTTGCGGCTGGATCGACCCCAGCACCGCCGCACCGCCGCCTTCGTATTTGTAGGTGTGAGCCTGCTGGCCGACGATGTATTCCTCGCCGCGCTCACAGTGAGCCATCAACGCCAGCAGGTTGCTCATGGTACCGGTGGGCACGAACAGCGCCGCGGCAAAGCCCAGGCGCTTGGCCAACTCGGCCTCCAGGCGGTTGACGCTGGGGTCTTCGCCGTAGACATCATCGCCGCTGACGGCGCTGGCCATTGCGTCGAGCATGCCGGGGGTAGGTTGGGTCACGGTGTCGCTGCGCAGGTCGATCACGGTCATGAAGGGGGCCTCTAACGGAGTGGATAAGTCCTTTTGTGTGTGATTACTGCGGGCAAAGCCACGGAATATCAAGCCCCTATTGCATTCATTCGAATACCAACCAATCAAACCGATATAAGTTATCGAGACGGCAGCCGTGCAGTTTTCAAAAAACCATGTTAAAAACTCTGCGCCGCCAGGGTTCTGGTGGCAACGTTCTCAGGGCGGGGTGCAATTCCCCACCGGCGGTAATTGCACGCAATGTGCATAGCCCGCGAGCGCTTGGCGCCTCGAACTGCTCAGGCAGGACGGCGACGAGGTCAGCAGACCCGGTGTGATCCCGGGGCCGACGGTCATAGTCCGGATGAAGAGAGAACGGGATTGGCACCTAAGGGCCGCGCGCTTGTTTGCGCATGCGTACCCTTAAATCCCATTCGATTCATAACGCCCTGTTTTTTTCTTAAACAGGAGTCAGAACATGCAACCCACCGCAATCGACAGCAAAAGCAAAAACCATCACGGCGAGCGCGTCGCGTTTATCCAGGCCTGCTGGCACAAGGATATTGTCGACCAATCGCGCAAAGGCTTCCTCGCCGAGATGATCGCCCAGGGTTATCAGGAATCGGACATCGACTTCTTCGAAGTCGGCGGCGCCTTTGAAATGCCCCTGCACGCCAAGTTGCTGGCCAAGACCGGCCGTTACGCCGGCATCGTCGCTGCCGCGCTGGTGGTGGACGGTGGCATCTACCGTCACGAATTCGTCGCGCAATCGGTAGTCAGCGGCCTGATGCAGGTGCAGCTGGAAACTGAAGTGCCGGTGTTCTCGGTGTCCCTGACGCCGCACCACTTCCATGCCGGCAGCGAGCACACCACGTTTTTCTACGAGCACTTCGTGCACAAGGGCCAGGAAGCGGCGCGCACCTGCGCCGATACCCTGCACAAGGTACGCGCGATCCGTCGTAGCGAGCCGCGTGCGGTAGCGGTCTAAATCCAAGCCTCACCACAAACCAGTGTGGGAGCTGGCTTGCCTGCGATGCAGACACCTGGGTGTATCAGTGATACCCAGGTGATGTTATCGCAGGCAAGCCAGCTCCCACATTGGACTGAGCCAGACTTGGCTCTCAGGCCAGGCCGGCATCCGTGGTGGGCACGATCAATATCCCGGCGCGCAAGCCGTTCTTCACCTTTGGGTTGGGAAAGATAATGCGGGCGCCCTCCTCCTCGATCACCCAACGGGTCTTGGCCACGTCTTCGGCCAGCAGGTAGCCCCTTTCCAATTCCGAAAAGTTTTCCACATCTGCGGGCAGGTGCATCAGGAAGGCGTCGCTGTGCTTGATCACTTCTCGCGCAACGGCGAAGAGTTGCAGGCCGTCGAGGCTACCGGTCTCAGGCTCGTTGCCCTCGATGATCTGCTTCAGACGCGCTTCCAGGCGCGACACGTCCACACCGTCGTTCTGCCCGAACGGCCGGGCTTTGCCCAACTCCAGGGTGAACGCCTCGGCGCCGAGTTGCTCGTAGGTAAACGCGGTGAAGGTAATCGAGGTTTTGTTCTGCAACAGCACCGCCTGCATACCAGCCGCGTTCAGGCGCTCCAGCTCACGGCGCGAATGCTGTCGGTCTTCTTTCCACGGGTACAACGCGAACTGTTCGATTTTCGAACCACGAATCGCGGTATGCAGGTCGTAATGCAGGCGCGAACGGCCAGGCAGGCTGAAAAAGCTGCGGGCCAATTGCTCAAGCTCGGCGGCGCGCATGGCTTCGGGGCCGATGTTTTGTTCATGCCGGCCATTGAACAGCCGGTTGACGTCCAGCTCGAGGTAACGCTCACCGCGGCGCATGGCCTCGGTATTACCGAACAGGAACAGAATACGGGTGCGGGGTTTGATCTCCCCGCGGGCAATGCCATGCAACAGGCGGTCGAGCAATTCGATCGGCGCGGTTTCGTTGCCATGGATGCCGGACGACAGCAGCAAGTCGCTGCCGTTGTCCAGAGCTTCAGGAGGGCGCACTTCAAGCGCGCCTTCGCTGAGCCAGCGCATCTGCACGCCGTCGACAGTCAGTTGAATTTTTTGCGCCGGTTCACGACCGGCGAGGGTCAGTTCAAGCAGTTTGCCGAGGGCGAGCATAAGCAGCTTCCTTAGTGGTTGCAGCCTGGGCCATGGACGTGATCGTCGTCGTCACCTTCAACGTCGGCCGGTTCCATTTCCAGTTGCAGGCTCATCAGGTTGGTGGCCAATGGGCGCATCAGCAGGTTGGCGTACTCGGCGTCGCCCTCTTCTACGTCTACGCCAATCAGCAGTTGGCCGCGGCCATCGTGCTGGATCCAGATCTCCTTGCCCTGCCAGACCACGGCGACGCGGGTGCAGGAGGTTTCCAGCTGGGTGCCGTCGGTGTCTTCAAGGATGAGTTTCAGGGTGTCGGTCATAAATAAAATATCTCAGCCGTGTGGCATTAATTGATCTGGAAAGGATAAACCGAGCCCAGTTTAAGGATTTGCGTCAGTTCATCCAATGCCGTCCGGCACTCAAGCAGCAACTGCGGGTCAGCCAGGTCGGTTTCGCGCAGGCTGTCACGGTAGTGCTTGCCCACCCATTGGGTCAGGGTTTCGTACAACGGCGCGGTCATGATAACCCCTGGGTTCACGGCCGCCAGCTCGGTTTCGTTCAACGCCACGCGCAGGCGCAGGCACGCCGGCCCACCGCCATTTTGCATGCTTTGCTTGAGGTCGAAGACCTTGACCTCACGAATCAGCCCGCCGGAAGCGGTCAGACCTTGCAGGTACTGCCACACGCGCTCATTGGCGCGGCACTCTTCCGGCACGATCAGCAGCATCGAACCATCAGGACGAGTCAGCAACTGGCTGTTGAACAGGTAGGAACGCACCGCGTCCTCGACACTGACCAACGCGCGAGGCACACACACCGACTGGAAGTTGCCGCCCAGCTTGCCCAACTTGCCGTGCAGTTCGGCGAGCATCTGCTCGGTGTTGAGGAACGCATCCTCGTGATAGAACAGCACTTCGCCGTTGCCCACCGCGATCACATCGTTGTGGAACACACCCGCGTCGATCACCGCCGGGTTCTGCTGGGCGTAGACCACACCGTCATCCTTCAAGCCATGCAGCCGCGCAACGGCCTGGGAGGCTTCGAGGGTCTGGCGCGCCGGGTACTTCTGCGGGGCCGGGTAACGAGGGTCGAAAGCACTACGGCCGAAGACGAAAAACTCGACGCCCGCCTCACCGTACTCACGACAGAAACGCGTGTGGTTGGCCGCGCCTTCATCGCCAAATTGCGCCACGGCCGGCAAGGCGGCGTGGTGAGCGAAATGCTTGCCATCGGCGAACATCGCCCCCAGCACGCGGCTGGTGGTGGGGTGCTCGATGCTGCGGTGGTATTTGCAATTGAGGTTGGCGGCAGTGAAATGCACACGGCCGTCGGCGGTGTCGGCGCTTGGGCTGACGGTGGCGGCGTTGGCTACCCACATGCTGGATGCCGAGCAGCTCGCTACCAGCAAAGGCATAGCCTGCCTGGCAGCCTGCTGGATTACCTGGGCGTCGGTGCCGCTGAAACCCAAGCTGCGCAAGGCGGCTACATCCGGGCGCTCCTGGGGCGCCAATACACCTTGCACAAAGCCCATGTCCATCAGGGCTTTCATTTTCTGCAGGCCCTGCAACGCCGCTTCCTTCGGGTTGGAAGACTGCTGGCTGTTGCTTTGGGACGCGACGTTGCCGAAGGACAAACCGCCGTAGTTATGGGTCGGCCCCACTAGACCGTCAAAATTGACTTCACAGGATTTCATCGGCGAGGCTCCACGAACATCTGTTTTTATAGGCATCAAATCACTTGAATACACCACAGATCCATTGTGGGAGCGGGCTTGCTCGCGAAACGGTGGTTCAGTCACTTCAAATGTTGAATGAAACACCGCATTCGCGAGCAAGCCCGCTCCCACATTTAGATCAGCGTTATACCTGGCGTGAGCGTTGCCGGGACTATCAGGCTCGGCGTCTCCAGCGACGCCACCGGGTACGCGCAATAATCCGCCGCGTAATAGGCACTGGCGCGATGATTGCCCGACGCCCCGACACCACCGAACGGCGCGGTACTGGCAGCGCCGGTCAACTGCTTGTTCCAGTTGACGATGCCGGCGCGGCTTTCCAGCCAGAATTGCTGGTAACGCGCTTCGGAGTCCGACAACAGGCCAGCGGCCAGGCCGTACTGGGTGTTGTTGGCCTCCGCGATGGCACCGGCAAAATCCGCATAGCGGATTACCTGCAGCAGCGGGCCAAACAGCTCTTCATCTTCACGCTCCGTCACACCGGTTACGTCGATGATGCCAGGGGTCAACAAAGCGGCCTGAGCCTGAGGCTGAGTCATCTCCAGCAGTGCCACGGCGCCATTGGCCAACATCAGTTCCTGGGCTTGCATCAAGGCTTTGGCCGCAGCCAGGGAGATCACCGAACCCATGAACGGCGCCGGCTGCTGATCGAAAGCGCCCACTTCAAGGCTCGCGCTCACCGCCACCAGGCGCGCCAGCAAGGCATCGCCCCAGGCACCTTGCGGCACCAGCAAGCGGCGGGCACAGGTGCAACGCTGGCCTGCCGAGATAAACGCCGACTGGATGATGGTGTACACCGCCGCATCCACGTCGGCGACTTCGTCCACGACCAGCGGGTTATTACCGCCCATTTCCAGGGCCAGGATCTTGTCGGGGCGCCCTGAGAATTGCTGGTGCAAGTGATTGCCGGTGCGGCTGGAGCCGGTAAAGAACAGGCCGTCGATGCCTGGGTTGGCCGCCAGGGCGATGCCGGTTTCCCGCGCGCCTTGCAGCAGGTTCAGCACGCCCGCCGGCAAACCGGCTTCGATCCAGCACTGCACGGTCAGCTCGGCGACCTTGGGGGTCAGCTCGCTCGGCTTGAACAGCACGGTGTTACCCGCCAGCAACGCCGGGACGATGTGCCCATTGGGCAAGTGCCCAGGGAAGTTGTAAGGGCCGAACACCGCCACCACACCGTGGGGCTTATGGCGCAACACAGCGGTGGCGTCGCCCAGGGGGCCGCTCTTCTCGCCAGTACGCTCGCGGTAGCTTTGCACCGAGATCGCAATCTTATTGGCCATGCTGGTGACTTCAGTGGCCGACTCCCACAGTGGCTTGCCGGTTTCTTCGCCAATGCAGCGGGCGATTTCATCGGCACGGCTTTTAAGCGTGGCGGCGAAGGTTTCCAGCACGCTGATGCGTTCTTCGAGCGGGCGCCTGGCCCATGCCGGGAATGCCTGACGCGCAGCCTGCACGGCGGATTCGACCTGTTCAGCGCTGGCACCGTTACCAGCCCACAGCACTTGCTGGGTCACCGGGTTGCGCGATTCAAACAGCTCACCCTGGCCAGCCAGCCAGCTACCTGCGATATACAACGAATTCATTATTTGGACTCCCGAGCAGCAGACAACGCAACAGCACGTACTTGATCACCCACCACCAGTTGCAGGCGCTTGGCGGTCTGTGGATCGACCACCAGAGTACCTGCCGCCAGACGGGCCGGAGCGGCGGTGATACGGCATTCTTCGCGCTTGCGGTTATGGATCAGGAACGGCGTGGCGTCGTCCCCCGGCGTGCCGATGGCCAACACCAGTGACTGGCTGTCGCGCACCGCACGGATCTTGCTGGTTTCACATTCCACCGCCGGGCCGGCGTCGAAAATATCCACATAGCCCTGGTAGCTGAAGCCTTCGCTCTTGAGCATGCTCAGGGCCGGCTCGGTGTCCGGGTGGACCTTGCCGATCACATTGCGCGCGTCTTCGGAGAGAAAGCAGCTGTACAGCGGAAATTTGGGCATCAGCTCGGCGATAAACGCCTTGTTGCCCACGCCGGTGAGGTAGTCGGCCTGGCTGAACTCCATCTTGAAGAAGTGCCGGCCCAGACTTTCCCAGAACGGCGAACGCCCAGCATCGTTGGACACACCGCGCATCTCGGCAATGATCTTGTTGCCGAACAGTTGCGGGAACTCGGCGATAAACAACATGCGCGCCTTGGCGAGCATGCGACCGTTGAGGCCGTTGCGGTAATCGGCATGCAAAAACAACGAGCACAATTCGGAATTACCGGTGAGGTCGTTGGCCAGGAACAGCGTCGGTATCTCACGGTAGATATTCAGTTCCTGGGAAGCGCTGACAGTCAGCCCAACCCGGAAGTTGTACCACGGCTCGCGCAGGCCAACGGCGCCAGCGATGGCAGAGATTCCCACCACGCGGCCTTCGTCGTTTTCCAGCACGAACAGGTAGTCGGCATCGCCGCGCCCGGCTTCGCCGCGAAAGGTTTTTTCCGCCCAGCCCACCCGGTGGGTCAGGCGCTCTTCGTTGGCCGGCAAGGTGGTGAGACCGGTGCCAGTGCTGCGCGCCAGATCAATCAGGGCCGGTAAATCGCTGCTGCGTACGGGACGAACGATCATGCTATCTCCTCGAACGGGCCGCTGTTGTCAGCCACCCGCGAAACTCTCTTTTTAAACCGCAACCAGGCGCACACTGGCGCCTTCACCAACACCCAGCGCTTCGGCTGCCGCCAGGTCCAGGGTCACCGGTTTGCCGGGCGCGTAGTCCAGCTCCAGCATCACCGCACGGTAATCCTGCAACTGCGCGTTGCTCACCAAGTACTGGCGGCCAACGCCCTTGACCATCTCGCCGATCTTCACCGGCACCACGCGGCTCTGGGCGATTGAGCGAATGCCCGAGACCCGGGCGTGCAGCGTCGGGCCACCGTCGAAGATGTCGATGTAATGGTCAGTTTCGAAGCCTTCACGCATGAGGATGTCGAAGGTGATTTGCGCACGCGGGTGCACCTGGCCCATGGCCTCTTGGGCTTCGTCCGGCAGCAGCGGCACGTAGATCGGGTAGTGCGGCATCAACTCGGCGAGGAAGGTACGGCTTTTCAGCCCGCACAGGCGCTCGGCGGCGGCGTAGTTGAGGTCGAAGAAGTTGCGGCCAATGGCATCCCAGAACGGTGAATCGCCGTTCTCGTCGCTGTAGCCGACAATCTCGGTCACCACCGAGTCGGCAAAGCGCTCAGGATGGCTGGCGACAAACAGCAGTCGGCCACGGGAATTGAGTTCCGACCACGGCGAACCGACCAGCTCAGGCACCACATAAAAGCTGGTGAGCAGGCTGTTGCCGGTAAGGTCGTGGCACTGGGAAAGCACGTGGATCTTGTTGTGGATCTTCAGCTCGCGGGAGGCGTGCACGAAGGTTTCGTTACGAAAGCTATAGAACGGCTCGGAGTAACCGGCCGAGGCTACGATAGCCGAGCAGCCGGCGAGCTTGCCGGTCTCGGTGTCTTCCAGCACGAAGAAATAGCTCTCTTCACCGTTGAAACTCACCTCGGCCGCGAAGGACGCTTCGCTGGCCGCGATCTTGTCGCTCAGGCGTTCCACATCATCCGGCAAGGAGGTGACACCAATCGGGCTGTCCGCAGCCAGACGCTGTACCTCGCCCAGATCAGCCATTTGCGCGGGGCGCATCACCAGCATGGTGTCACTCCTTAACTCGAAAACTCACAGAAAAAAAAGCCAAACACACTGTTGAGAACAGTGAGGTCAAGTGTGGGAGCGGGCTTGCTCGCGAATGCAGGGTGTCATTCAACATTACAGGTGGCTGAACCACTGCTTTCGCGAGCAAGCCCGCTCCCACATTTGATCTTCACAGCTCCAACCAAAGGGTCCGGCATACAAAATTTGTGTTCGGTACCGGTATCGCCAGGCACCGAACGGTCTATCAGGCTTGCGTCAACGTCTTCACAGCACGCTCAAAACGATCCAGGCCTTCATTGATGTCCGCCTCTTCCACCACCAGGCTCGGCGCAAAACGCACCACGTCGGGGCCGGCTTGCAGGATCATCAAGTTCTCTTTTTCGGCCGCGTTGAACACGTCCTTGGCCTTGCCTTTGAAGGCATCGCTGAGTACGCAACCGATCAACAAGCCCATGCCACGCACTTGGGTGAAGATGCCGTACTGCTTGCCGATCTGCTCCAGGCGCGCCTTGAACAGGTCGTGCTTGGCATTCACACCCGCCAGCACTTCTGGGGTGTTGATCACGTCGATCACCGCTTCCGCTACCGCGCACGCCAGCGGGTTGCCGCCGTAGGTGGTGCCGTGGGTGCCGACTACCAGGTGCTTGGCCAAGTCTTCACGGGTGAGCATCGCCGCAATCGGGAAGCCGCCGCCCAGGCTTTTGGCGCTGGTGAGGATATCTGGCGTCACGCCGTAATGCTGGTAGGCAAACAGGTGGCCGGTGCGGCCCATGCCGGTTTGCACTTCGTCGAATACCAACAGTGCGTCGTGGGCGTCGCACAGCTCGCGAGCGCCTTGCAGGTAAGCCAGTTCGGCCGGCAGTACACCGCCTTCGCCCTGGATCGGTTCCAGAACCACGGCGCAGGTCTTATCGGTCACTGCCGCTTTCAGCGCAGCCAGGTCGTTATAAGGAACGTGGGTGATGCCGGTGATTTTAGGCCCGAAACCATCGGAGTACTTCGACTGGCCACCGACGTTGACGGTGAACAGGGTACGGCCGTGGAAGCTGTTCAACGCGGCGATGATCTCGTACTTCTCGCTGCCAAAACGGTCGAACGCCACGCGACGGGCCAGCTTGAAGGCGGCCTCGTTGGCTTCGGCGCCGGAGTTGCAGAAGAACACGCGCTCGGCAAAGGTGGCGTCGATCAGCTTGTGGGCCAGACGCAACGCCGGCTCGTTGGTGAACACGTTGGAGACATGCCACAGCGTGTTGGCTTGTTCGGTCAGTGCACCGACCAGCGCCGGGTGCGCATGGCCCAATACGTTGACCGCGATGCCGCCGGCAAAGTCGATCAGCTCGCGACCGGCCTGGTCCCACACGCGCGAACCTGCGCCACGTACAGGGATAAAGGCAGCAGGTGCGTAGTTGGGCACCATCACTTGGTCGAAATCGGCACGTTGCACCGGGGCTTGCTCAACGGACATCGGAGTCTCCTGAAGAGGAACGCCTGCCTGGAACTGGCGGGCGATGCAGGGATTGTAAGGACAGTTTTCAGCGCCACCTTGTCGCCAAGCGACAACTTCTTATAGCGCCAACCCCGGTTTTACGCGGGTTTACGGCAATGCGACATATTGCATCGCAATGGCGCAGTGTAAACGCTGCGTTCAGTGAGAGGCAGAGGCACGGCCCGCTGATTTTCGCCTAATGCCTTAACTATCTGCTGCCCGTGACCCCATCAGGCTTGCTGTGATGACAGTGACTCACTCCCACTGAAGGATCAGCCTCGTGCCCACGCCCTACCCCACGACCATCAGCCAGCGCCTCGCAGTCGCCGCCACCCAAGTACCCCCCGGGTTTCACACACGCCTGCCGGCCTGGCTGGCAAGCGCCTCGGATGACAAGCGCCAAGCCTTGAAGAATGCACCACTGGACATTCCCAACTGGCAGGCCGACGCCAGCCGCCAGCAGCACGCGCCGCTCAAACAGGCGGTGGAGCAGAGCTGGGCCGCGCAAAACAAAGTAGACACGGCCCTGGCCGACCTCAAGACACCGCAGGCCTTCGCCGCGCCGCTTTTGCAACAGGCGTTCAAGACAAGATGGGGCGTGGAGATTGATGTCCGCACCACCCATCTGCGCCTGTATGCGCCCCTGACGATCCCACTGTTTCCTATAGAAACTGGCGGCGTCAAAGTCTGGACCGTGTCGTTGGTGGACGCCGCGCTGCATAACTTCGACGCAGCAGAAAGCGAGAAAACTGCCTTCACCGCGGACTCCAGCTTCATTACCCAACCCACCGCCACCGGGCAATTCGACACCCTGCCCTCAGTGAACAGCAAAGTCAGCATCCAGACCTTCGTCGGGCTGTGCCGTGAACTGGACATCGGTGCGCAATACCAGAACTACCTCAAGACATTTTTCGGCTTCAAAGATGCCAAACGCAAGGCTTCGCTGCGCAGCACTGTCATCGAGAGCCTCAAAGCCGAGGCCCAAACTGCCGTACACCTGGCGCGCCTGAAAAAGGACGGCAGCGAGCGGGTGTTACGCACGCTCCAGGCTCAACTCAAAGGCATCAGCGGCCTGACACTCGACGGTAAGACGCTGCTCAGCCACGACCTGAGCCTGATGGACGCACCACTGGCCGGCATTGTGCTGTTCGCCGCAGACCTGGAACTGCACCACAGCGCAGTGCCCGTGGTGGCGTACATTCCCGGCGACCCACAGGCACCGCTCAAGTATTACCACGATGGCATCGCATTCATTCAAGACCTGATCCGCAAATTGCGCGATGCCGATTACCAGGCATTCTTCAGCCGCTTTATAAGCCACGAGCACCGCGCCTACTTCTTTGCCAACCTGCATAACCGCTTGTCCCAGGTTACCTGGCATCACCCCGTCCCCGGCGACCCCAGGCCGACCTGGCGCGCCGAACCTGTGGCCAACCCCAACCTGCAGTTGCACGCGACGAAAATCACGGGCGAGCTGTACGAACACCTCTATGAAACCAAACTCAATAAGCTGCTCAATGACGCGCGAAGCATCGCCGTGTCCACCGCCGACGCCGACAGCAAGGCACGCTGGCAGCGCTGGGCCATCGTGCAGAAAATCGGTAAGGCCCTGCTCGAAATCGCCGCCTTCATCGCCACGCCGTTCATTCCCCCCCTGGGCTTACTGATGCTCGGCTACACCGCCTATCAACTGCTCGATGACGTATTCGAAGGCATCGTCGATTGGGCCGAGGGTCTCAAGCGCCAGGCGTTCGGGCACCTGATGTCGACCCTGGAGCAAATGGTGCAATTGGGTATGTTCGCGGTCGGCGCACCGATTGCCGAAGGGCTGCTACGCCAGGCACTGCCTCGGGAAGTCTGGGCGTTTTTCGAGCGCCTTCATCCGGTCAGCTCGGACGACGGCAAAACGCGCCTGTGGAGCCCAGACCTGAGCCCCTACGCCCACGACCTTCAATTGCCCACCGCCTCGCGCCCCAAGGCCGATGGATTGCATGCCTACGGGGACAAGCAGATCCTGCCCCTTGAAGGGCAACACTTTGCCGTCAAGCAACAAGCGGGCAACGCCGTGCTGGCGCACCCAAGCCATGCGCATGCCTACCAACCGCCCGTTATCGGCAATGGCAAAGGCGCCTGGATAACCCCACTGGATCACCCGCTGACATGGCATCGCAGCACCTTGTTGCGCAGACTCGGCGAGCCCGCCAACGCTCTCAGCGAAACCGGCCTGGAACAGGCACAGCGCATCAGCAGCACCGACGATGGTGCCCTGCGCAAACTCTACATGGACCGCCAACCGCCACCGCCCTTGCTGGCCGACAGCCTCAAGCGCATCCATATCGACCAGCAACTGCAAGACTTCATCGACCAGATGAACAGCGACGACCCACTGGTTTACGCAAAAGCCGACACGCAAACCCAACTCTGGCTGCTTAGCCAGACCGGCCTGTGGCCGGAATCCAAGACCCTGCGCTTTCTGAATGCCAAAGGCGAAACCGTATGGGAACACCCAGGCAGGGAAAATGCGGCGGTAGCGCAAATTCATGAAGCGCAGATGAACAACGGCGACCTGCTCAAGACCCTGCTGGAAACCCTCGACGAGTCAGAGCGCAAGACTGTGCTGGAGGAAGACTTCGGTAGCCCGGCCCCCCAACTGCATGTGCGCGCCGCCAAGCTGCGCAAACAGCTGGCACGCAGAGCCGAGGATAAACGCGCTTCGATGTTCGACGCGCGCTATCGAGGCCTGGAGTTGACCACCGATGCGCGCGTGCAAAAGCTCATCGACAGCACACCGGGCCTGCCCGTCAGCGCGGCCGAGGAGGTCCTGCTCAGTGCCCACGGCCAGGACTTGCTCGACATCGACCAGGGCACGCTGCCTTCGCACCTGGTCGAACGCGCACGCTGGGCGGCCCATCAGGTCAGAATCAGCCGGGCGTATGAAGGCCTGTACATGGGCGCGCTGGAGAGCGGCGACACCCATCGACTCGCCCTGCACTCCCTGGAAAAATTGCCGGGCTGGTCGCCCCAGGTGCGCCTGGAAGTTCGCGACTTCAAGCGCGACGGCCATCTGCGCGACGCCATCGGCCCCGCCCAGGCGCCCATCCGACGCCTGCTGCTGCGCACCATCGAAGGCGATTACATTCCCGAAGACAGCAAGGGCACCCTGCTTGGCGAAACCGATTTCTACACCGCCGTGCTCCAGGCACTCCCCGATGCACAGCGCGACGCACTGGCTATGCAGATAGGCCAAGGCCCACACTTGAGAGAAACCTTGCGCCAACACACATTGGCACATGACGAACTTGGCGCCCTGCTGGCCGAAGTTCCGCTGCTCAAACCGTCCTATGACCCGACATTGATGCGCCTGCCCGGCGGCATGGAGGGCTACGACGCCAGCCCGGTCACCGCTGGCAGCAGCGAAGGCGTCTCGCTGGAGAGTCAGTTGCATGAGCTGTACCCACAACTGAGCCCCAGCCAGGTGACGGCCGTACTCGCCGCCATGCAAAACGATCCCGGCACACCTTGGGGTACCCTTCAATTTCTGAAGAAAGAGTTCTCGCAACTGGAAGCCAACCTGCGGACATGGCAGCAGAATGTGCCGCAGACCCTTGTCGGTACAGATTTACCGTTGAGCCGCTGGCGGATTGCTGCGGAACAGCAAAATCGCTTTCTCTGGTCACAAAAACTGATCGGCGCCTGGCGCCACAACACCCCCGTAGACCCTGCTTATGACAACGGTCACCTGCTGCAACTCAACCAGCCCATTTATGGGGAACTGCCCGCGCTCGATACCCGCCTTGGGCACATCACTACCCTGGAATTCCAGGGTTACTTGACCACCCGCGGCACGCCGGGCTTCCTGGCATCTTTCCCCGGATTGCGCCGACTGGCCATCAGCGACATGACCCTCAGAACACTGCCCGGCGAAATCAGTGCATTGACCCACCTTAACGCGCTGACACTGCGCGGCTGCGCACTCAACCTGACCACCCCAACCCGAGCAGCCCTGGCCAACCTGACCGAGCTGCATACCCTTGACCTGTCCCACAACCCGCTGGTGCTGGCGCCCAATTTCGAAAACATGGCCAACCTGCGAACACTCAACCTGAGCCACTGCGGTATTTCCATCTTTCCCACAGGCCTGCTCAATCGGCCTCGGCTGGCAAACGCCAATCTCAGCCACAATAACCTGCGCAGGCTGCCAGAAGCCCTGTATTCGTTGCCCGCCAGTGCTGCCAAGGCCTACGACCTTTCCGGCAACCCGCTGACGCGCGCAACCCTGGAACGGATAAAAACCTACTGCCAGAGCACCGGGGAACATTTTGGCGTCCAAGCCAATCCAGATGAGGTTCGCCTGGTCCAAGCGCTTTACCCGACCTACAACGTTCCCGAGGCCAATCAATTTATCTTCAGGCTACCGGGCGGGCTGGATGATTCGATGGCGAATCTCGTGCGCCTCAAGGCCGACTACGAACGCTTGCAAGCCGACCTGCAGGAATGGGTGGTGGATGTGCCTGAGAGCCACCCCATCACGAACCTGCCCATGGATGAACAGATTCGCCCACAGCAACAACTCATTCGAGCGCAAATCCGCGCTCTGCTGGAGCAAGGCTGGCGGCGTGAAACCAGCCTGGACTTAAGCCATGACCCGCTGACGCAGTCCCATCAAATGACATTGACCTTGCCGCTGTGGGGAGACCTGCCAAGACTGAATGTGGATTTCAAGCATATTTCCAAGCTGGAGCTGAGGGCACAGGAAACCACCTCGATACCCGAAGGTTTTCTGGAACGTTTCCCCAATCTGGAAAGCCTGCTGATCCACCGCTATGCCCTGCAAGGCATTCCCGCTGGCGTCTTCAAGCTGCCCAAGTTGACCACACTCAGCCTCACGCAATGCAATCTGCGACTGACCCCCGACAGCGTCGCCGCCTTGAGCGACCTGCACGACCTGGAGTACCTGGACCTGAGCGATAACCCGCTGGCGCTGACGCCCGACGTCAGCAAAATGTCCGGCCTGGAAACCCTGATGATGGAAAACACCAGGCTTACCGAGGTGCCTCACGGGGTGTTCAACCTGACGTCGCTCACCCAACTGAACCTGAGCGATAACCACATCACCGAGTTGCCCACGGACCTGCTTGAAGTAGACCCGGACTCAGCGGCAGGCTTTGACCTGAGCGACAACCCCTTCTCACCCGCAGCACTTGCCATTCTGCGTCGCTATTACAACCGCACGGCAGTGGATTTCGATGTAGCGCAAGCCCGACAACCCGCGCCAGACCGCTCCAGCTCACGCTCTGCGACGTCATCCGAAACAGAGGGAGAAGAATAGACGCAGCTCACCCGCGCTCGGAAGGCACCGACGACAACTCGAACGGGCTGCTGCTGCGACGCTGGTTGCGATCTTCGCGAGGAGTGGCGCCGAAGAAATTGCGGTAGGCGCTGGAGAAGTGCGGCCCCGAGGAGAAGCCGCAGGACAGGCCGATCTGGATGATCGACTTGCTGGTTTGCATCAGCATCTGGCGCGCCTTGTTCAGGCGCAGCTCCAGGTAATACTGGCTGGGGACGCGGTTGAGGTATTGCTTGAAGATGCGTTCAAGTTGTCGTCGTGAAACACACACGTGCTGGGCGATTTCGTCGGTGGTCAGCGGCTCTTCGATATTGGCCTCCATCAGCAATACCGCCTGGGTCAGCTTAGGGTGGCTGGAGCCCAGGCGGTTTTGCAGCGGGATACGCTGGCGCTCGCCGCCTTCGCGGATGCGCTCCACCACCAGTTCTTCAGACACAGCACCGGCCAACTCGGCGCCATGGTCACGGGCCAATACCGCCAACAGCAGGTCAAGTACCGACATGCCGCCGCAAGCGGTCAGGCGATCACGGTCCCAGTCAAACAGGTGGCTGGTGGCGATGACCTTGGGGAAACGCTCGGCGAAATCGTCCTGCCAGCGCCAGTGCACGGCGGCGCGGTAGCCATCGAGCAGGCCCAGTTGGGCCAACGGGTACACCCCCGCTGACAAGCCGCCGATCACACACCCCGCCCGAACAAGCTGCTTGAGCGCGGAGCTCAGTGGCGAAGCGATGACCGTCGGCGGTTCGTCGGCCAACAGGAACAACTTCTGAAAACCCTCCAGCTTACCGGCCCACGGCTCGCCCGGCAGTTGCCAGGCACCTTCGACTGCGGGTTCGGCGAGCAGGAACGACAACTCGTAGATCACATCCGGATGCACCCGCTGGGCAACGCGCAAGGCCTCCTCAGCCAGCGCAAGCGTGAGGGCTTTTGTGCTGGGCCAAATCAGGAAACCAATTTTGTGGGCGGTCATGGAGTGCTATCCGGAGCGAAAACGGTGAAAGAAGCTGTGGGCCAATGCTAGCCCGTAATCAACTACAAATCCCAAAACAAACACAGATCAACAGTGGGAGCTGGCTTGCCTGCGATGGCGGTGGGTCAGTTAACACATCATTGGCTGATACATCGCTATCGCAGGCAAGCCAGCTCCCACAGGGGATCGGGGCTTACCTCAAGACTGCGGAGCATGCACTATCCCGGTGCACAAAAGCAGTCTTGATTATTTCAAACTGCCAGAGAGGAACTGCTGCAACCGTTCCGACTGCGGGTTCACCAGCACTTCCCGCGGGTTGCCACGCTCTTCAACGATGCCTTTGTGCAAAAACACCAATTGGTTCGACACTTCGCGGGCAAAGCCCATTTCGTGGGTCACGACCACCATGGTGCGGCCTTCCTGGGCCAGGTCCTGCATCACCTTGAGTACTTCGCCTACCAGCTCCGGATCCAGCGCAGAAGTAGGTTCGTCGAACAGCATCACCTCAGGCTCCATCGCCAGTGCACGGGCAATCGCTACGCGCTGCTGCTCGCCACCGGACATGTGGCCGGGGAACGCATCCTTACGATGGCCCACGCCGACTTTGGCCAGGTAATGCTCGGCCTTCTCGCGGGCTTCTTTCTTGGATATGCCCAACACGTGCACCGGGGCTTCCATCACGTTTTCAATCGCGGTCATGTGCGACCACAGGTTGAAATGCTGGAACACCATGGACAGGCGCGAACGCATGCGCTGCAACTGCTTGGGGTCGGCAGCCTTCATGGCGCCGTCCTTGTTGGCCACCAGTTTCAGCTCTTCGTTATTGAGCAAAATCTTGCCGGCGTGGGGCTGCTCCAGCAGGTTGATGCAGCGCAAAAAGGTACTTTTGCCCGAACCGCTGGAACCGATGATGCTGATCACATCACCGGCGGCGGCGGCCAGGGACACACCTTTGAGCACTTCATGACTGCCATAGCGTTTATGCAGGTCTTGGACTTCAAGCTTGTACATGCGGTCGGTTCTCACAAAAACAGGTGGTCAGTCGTTGAGCAAGCGCCCGTGACGCAGCGCTTCGCGCCCCGCCACCTTGGCCAGCCAGAAACCCGCTTGGGCATAACGTAGCCGTTCAACGGCAAACAACACCCCCGAGGTGCCCGCGCAAATAGTGCTTACGCGGTCGGTCAGGGGGTCAATCACTTCAAAAATCTCGTCGCCGGTTTCTACCCAGTCGCCCGCTTTACGCAGGTAACTGATCACCCCGGCATGGGGCGCGAACAGCAGTTCGGTGCCCTCGAAAGGCACACCTTCGCAAGGTTCGTGTTGCGGCGCGGGCCACTCGCCCTTGATCAAGCCTTGTTCGGCGAGGAACGCAAGGATGCCTTCGGCGTGGAAGATGGCTTCATCACGGCCGGTGTCGGCCTGGCCGCCCAATTCCAACGTCGTCGCCAGACAGGCCAGCGGAATTTGCGCCTCGGGGAACAGGCGCGACAAACGCAGCCACGGCAACGAGCACGCCTCGTCAAACGAACTGCCGCCGGAATCCTCCGCCAGCAGGCCGACCTTCACATTCAAATGTGCCGACAACGAACGCCACTGCGGCCAGTGCTGGGGCAGCGCGTACATATGCAGCGCTGCCTCAGCATCGCAATGCAGGTCCAGCACCACATCGGCGGTGCAGGCATGGCTCAGCAGGATACGCTGCATGCCTTGCAACTGGCTGCTCGGCTCGGGCAAGGCGGTGAGTGTATCGCTCATGGCCTGGCGAATCAGGCGCACATTGGCGTGCGGGTCGTCCCCCAGCTTGCCTTGTAGCAACTCGGCCACCGGCTCGCTCAGTTCGACGAAATCGCGGTTGAAATTCTTGCCGCTGCCGACTTCGAAACGCCCTTGGTGGCTGCCCTGCAACAACTGGCCGAGCCCCATCGGGTTGGCGACCGGCACCAACTCGATCACGCCGTTGAGGGCGCCTTGCTGTTCCAGCGTGGTGAGGCGTTTTTTCAGCTCCCACGCGGCACGCATACCCGGCAACTCATCGGCGTGCAGGCTGGCCTGGATATAGGCCTTGCGCTCGCCACTGCCGAAACGAAACACGCTCAGCTGGCGCTCGCAGCCCAGGTGCCCCCAGGGCAGCAGATGATCGATACGTTCCATGTCAGTGCTTCCGTGGAGCCAGGTAGCTCAGCCAGCGGCGCTCGGCCAACTTGAACAGGCGCACCAGGATGAAGGTCAGGCACAGGTAGAACACGCCGGCGGTGATATAGGCTTCGAACGGCAGGTAATACTGGGCGTTCACCGTACGCGCGGCACCGGTGATGTCAATCAGCGTGACGATGGAGGCCAGACTGGTGGTCTGCAGCATCATGATCACTTCGTTGCTGTACTGCGGCAGCGCACGGCGCAGGGCCGACGGCAACAGGATGCGGCGGTACAGTTTGTAGCGCGACATGCCCATGGCCTTGGCCGCTTCGATTTCACCGTTAGGCGTGGCCTTGAGGCTGCCGGCGATGATCTCGGCGGTATAGGCGCTGGTGTTGATGGCAAACGCCAGGCACGCACAGAACGTGGCACTGGACAGCAGCGGCCACAGGAAGCTTTCGCGCACCACCTCGAACTGCGCCAGGCCGTAGTAGATCAAAAACAGCTGCACCAGCATCGGCGTGCCGCGGATCACGTAGGTATAAAGCCAGGCCACGCCATTGACGATCGGCTGCTTGGACACGCGCATCAAGCCCAGGGGCAAGGCTGCGAGCAGGCCGAAGAACAGCGAGATAGCGAGCAGTTTCAGGGTGGTCAGCAAGCCGCCAAGGTACAGCGGCATGGCCTCCCAGATGACGTTGTAGTCGAAGATCATAGATCAGCCGCCCTTACGCCTACCGAGTAGCGCTTCTCAAGGTAACGCAAGGCCAGCAACGACACGCTGGTGATCACCAGGTACATCGCCGCCACTGCGAGGAAGAAGGTAAAAGGCTCGCGGGTGGCGTCTGCCGCCTGCTTGGCCTTGAACATCATGTCTTGCAGACCCACCACCGAAATCAGCGCGGTGGCCTTGGTCAATACCAGCCAGTTGTTGGTAAACCCGGGGATCGCCAGCCGAATCATCTGCGGCACCATCACCCGGAAAAACACCTGGAAGCTGCTCATGCCATACGCCAGGCCGGCTTCAGCCTGCCCCTTGGGAATGGCCATGAAGGCGCCACGGAAAGTTTCCGACAGGTAAGCGCCAAAGATGAAACCCAGGGTGCCGATACCGGCGGCCAGGGGGTTCAAGTCGATATAGTCGTCAAAGCCCAGCAACGGCGCGACGCGGTTGAGCAAGTCCTGACCGCCGTAGAAAATCAGCAGGATCAGCACCAGGTCGGGGATCCCGCGGATCACCGTGGAGTACAGGTCGCCCAGCCAAGCCAGCCAGCGTACCGGCGACAGGCGTAGCGCGACCCCGATCAGACCCAGAACAATGGCCAAGGCCATGGACGACAAGGCGAGCTGAAGCGTCAACCATGCGCCATCGAGGATGACGGCCCCGTAGCCTTTCAACATGATTCAGGTCCTCGAAAAGGGGGATGAAAAAATGGCGCAAACTTCAGGATGACTGTTGCTTGCGCCATTTCGGACAGACAGCTGCGATGAGTTACTTGGCGTCAGCGCCGTAAATATCGAAGTCGAAGTACTTGTCCTGGATTTTCTTGTATTCGCCGTTGGCACGGATCGCAGCGATGGCCGCATTGATGCGCTCAAGGTTTTCCTTGTCGCCTTTGCGCACTGCGATGCCGATACCGTCGCCGAAGTATTTGGCTTCGGTGAACGATGGGCCTACAAACGCGTAGCCTTTGCCGGCGTCGGTTTTCAGGAAGCCGTCTTGCAGCAGGGTGGCATCAGCCACGGTACCGTCGAGACGACCGGCGGCCACATCCAGGTAGATTTCGTTCTGGGTGCTGTAGCCCTTGATATTCGCACCTTTTGGCGCCAGGACTTCACGGGCGAAACGGTCGTGGATCGAACCGCGCTGCACACCGATCGTCTTGCCTTTGAGCTCATCCAGGCCGTCGCTGACGGTGGTGCCTTCCTTCATCACCAGGCGCGCTGGGGACAGGTAGTAGCGGGTAGTGAAGTCCACGGATTTCTTGCGGTCGTCAGTGATGGACATGGACGACAGGATCGCGTCGATCTTACGCACTTTGAGTGCCGGGATCAGACCATCGAATTCCTGCTCGACCCAGGTGCACTTGACGTCCATCTGCTTGCACAGCGCATTGCCGATGTCGTAGTCAAAACCGACGATGCTGCCATCCGGCGCCTTCGAGGCAAACGGAGGGTAAGCCGCTTCGATACCAATTTTCAGCGGCTTGCCTTCGGCGAAAGCCTGCATGGACAGCACGGACAGCGCCAGGGCGCCCAACAGCACGAGTTTCTTCATCTTGGGACTCCATCGGTATAGGGCAAAAACAGCAGTATGAGCCATGGCCCACGATGCGGCGAAGGTGTAACCGAATAGCGGTGCTGCGTCCTGCGCGGGCGACACCTGCGACGACGAGCGAGTGATCGGCATTCTAACGACAGGCCGGAGGCCGATATTTCCTCAATGCGACAACAATTTACAGAAGCACTGAGAAAGCGGTTCCAGCTCATTGACAGCCTCTGAATTTTATGCAGAGACAAAAGATATTAAACCTGATGATGCTGCAAATTGCGGGCCTATTATTCGCAAACCCTTCTAGCACGGCAAGTCTGGCGTTTAATCTTATTTGTGGGGATGTCTAGAACGCGGTTTTTCGGGGCGTAGGCGTGGTCCATCGCCCCAGGTTTGTGCGGGCGGTTACACATTTGAGCGAGGCGGTAACATTCAGAAACGTCCTACGGGGAAAACCGATATTTATTGGTTTGGTGGCTTGCAGGTCTGTCAGACCGCCATCCATACCCCCTTATGAAATGCAATCTGAACTGTGGGAGCTGGCGGTCTTGAGGCCGTACAAAAAAGCCCCACCCGGCCTGCACCGAATGGGGCTTTGTCCCACCTACTCCGCTTACGCGACGTTCATGGTCTTGTGCGTTTCAATCAAATGCGCCACCACGCTTGGATCTGCCAAGGTAGAGATATCCCCCAACCCATCGTATTCAGCCGTGGCGATCTTGCGCAAAATGCGCCGCATGATTTTCCCCGAGCGCGTTTTTGGCAACCCAGGCGCCCACTGGATCACATCCGGCGAGGCAATCGGCCCGATTTCCTTGCGTACCCAGTTCTTCAGTTCCAGGCGCAGTGCTTCGTTGGGCTCTTCACCATTCTTCAAGGTGACATACACATAAATGCCCTGCCCCTTGATGTCATGCGGCACACCCACCACCGCCGCCTCGGCGACTTTGGGGTGCGCAACCATGGCGCTTTCAATCTCGGCAGTGCCCATGCGGTGGCCGGACACGTTCAACACGTCATCCACACGGCCCGTGATCCACCAGTAACCGTCCTCATCGCGACGCGCGCCGTCACCGGTGAAGTACATGCCGCGGAAGGTCTTGAAGTAGGTGTCGACAAAACGGTCATGGTCGCCGTACAGGGTACGCGCCTGGCCTGGCCAGGAATCGAGAATCACCAGGTTGCCTTCGGCGGCGCCTTCGATGATGTTGCCCAGGTTGTCCACCAACGCCGGCACCACCCCGAAGAACGGCCGTGCCGCCGAACCCGGCTTCAACGCATGGGCGCCTGGCAGTGGGCTCATCAGCGTGGCGCCGGTTTCGGTTTGCCACCAGGTGTCGACGATCGGGCAACGGGATTGGCCGACGTTCTTGTAGTACCAGTCCCAGGCTTCCGGGTTGATCGGCTCGCCCACCGAACCCAGCAGGCGCAGGCTACTGCCGTCGGCGCCTTCGCAGGCTGCGGTGCCGGAGGCCATCATGGCGCGGATCGCAGTCGGTGCGGTGTAGAGGATGTTGACCTTGTGCTTGTCGACGATCTTCGCCACGCGGGTGATGTCCGGGTAGTTCGGCACGCCTTCGAACAGCAGCGTGGTCGCGCCATTGGCCAGCGGGCCGTAGACGATGTAGGTGTGGCCAGTGACCCAGCCCACGTCGGCAGTGCACCAGTAGATTTCGCCCGGGCGATAGTCGAATACACGCTCGTGGGTCAGGGCCGCATAGAGCAGGTAGCCGCCGGTGGTGTGCTGCACGCCTTTAGGCTTGCCGGTAGAGCCAGAGGTATAGAGGATAAACAGCGCTTCTTCGGCACCCATCTCTTTTGGCGCACACACAGTACCCGCCACTTTCATCAGGTCTTCGTACCAGATGTCGCGATGCTGGTTCCACTTGATCGCGCCATTGGTGCGCTTGCACACGATCACCTTCTGGATGCTGCTGGTTTCCGGGTTGGTCAGCGCGTCGTCAACGTTAGCCTTCAGCGGAATCTTCTTACCAGCGCGGATGCCTTCGTCAGCGGTAATCACCACTTTCGACTTACAGTCGATGATGCGACCGGCCAGGGCTTCCGGGGAAAAACCGCCAAACACCACCGAATGGATCGCGCCGATGCGGGTACAGGCCAGCATGGCGACCACGGCTTCGGGAATCATCGGCATATAGATAGTCACCACATCGCCGCGGTGCACATCCTGGCCGCGCAAGGCGTTGGCGAACTTGCAGACTTCCTCATGCAACTCGCGGTAGGTGATGTTGCGGCTCTCGGCAGGGTCGTCGCCCTCCCAGATGATTGCGATCTGGTCGCCACGCTCGGCGAGGTGACGGTCCAGGCAATTGTAGGAAACGTTCAGGGTGCCATCGGCGAACCATTTGATGTCGACATGGTGGTCGTCGAAAGAGGTCTGCTTCACCGCGGTGAAAGGCTTGACCCAGTCAAGGCGCTTGGCTTGCTCGCGCCAGAAGCCATCGGGGTTGACCACCGACTGCTGGTACATGGCCTTGTAGGTCGCCTCGTCGGTCAGCGTATTGGCTGCTACTTCGGGGCGAACGGGGTACAGGGAAGCCGCACTCATCTTTCTTACCTCGGTGACATAGTTGTTGTTGTATGGCCCCTGTTGTAGCCGGGGTGGGCCTATAGAACCATTCGACGATGGTAGTAACAAGACCCTACAAATTGCCCTGCTATGCCGTTTCACCGCTCTGGCCCGCGTGCTGCGGCGGCTGACAGGTTTCTGAAAAAATCTTGATTGAGGGATTGTTACAAAAACCGCCAAAAGTGTTTATCAAAACCACGGGTATATGAATATAACCGAGGCGCCTAAAATCAACTCCGCCAACAAGGCACTCTGATTAACAACGCAACAGCCCCCACGAAGGCAACGTTAATCCGAACTTCCCAACTTTAAGTGACACACGCGGCCTCACAAGGGCCCCGTGCCCCCTTTCGCCCTGAAGAAGGTAATGAAGCAATGAAAGCGTTATTAGTGATGGCCCTGAGCAGCTTGTGCGCCACCGCCGCCCTGGCGGACGAAGCCCCGACTGAACTGGCCGGCCAGAACGCCCCGATCGTTGAGGACTACACCTACAGCACTCACCTGGATGTGGCCAAAGTCTTATCCATGAGCAGCATTCCAGAAGTCTGCGAAGTTGTACCGGTGAAGATGGAATATGAAGATTCGCAAGGCCAGCGTCATATTCTTAACTATCAAGTGATGGGCAATGGTTGCTCTAACGGCTAACAACTTCTGAAGTTGGATTCTTAATTGCCGCAAGAAATCGTTCTTGCGGCCAAGAACCCGCCTTGAATACACCACGCATCAACTGTGGGAGCTGGCTTGCCTGCGATGGCGATTTCAGCCACGACCACTCTTTTTACGCCCCCTTCCCCTGCCCAAAAAAAAACATCCCCGCCCGTCAAAAACCCCCACGCCCAGCAAAGCCTTGCAAACACTCGCTTTGGCCGAAACCCACGTCATTTTGGCGCTCTCAAGTGACCATCCGTCGCAACACAAACCTGATTTTTTCCCTATAATGCGCGGGTAAATCGGGCCTGCAATATCCCTTTACACAGGGATAAAGAGCCAGACCTTGAGCCTGCGCTGCAGCAAGCACGCATCGCTGCGCCCCTCAAGCCTCATGCAGCACCCGCAACCTGATTCCGTTTATTTGCCTGCGCGAGCTGTTGCAACAAACGATTCCTTAAGATCCACCGCGGCCCTAGGGCCGTGTGAACACCCAACCATCCGGTTTCACACGGGCACCTTTGAGCCCTCACGCAGGAGACGACACGTCATGCTGAGCTGGGACGAATTCGACAAAGAAGAAGAAGGCGAAGTAGCCGCCAAAGGCGCCAACGCCGGCCACGCCACCGAAGCCAACATGGACCGCCTCGACGGTGCCGGCGCCGCTGCCGCCGTGGAAGCCCGCGCCGTCACCG
>NZ_FPJJ01000017.1:0-1343 GCF_900119375.1 Pseudomonas sp. NFR02 | reverse complement strand
TAACTCGTCATCAGCTCTCGGCCTTAGAATCCCGGATTTACCTAAGATTCCAGCCTACCACCTTAAACTTGGACAACCAACGCCAAGCTGGCCTAGCCTTCTCCGTCCCTCCATCGCAATAACCAGAAGTACAGGAATATTAACCTGTTTTCCATCGACTACGCTTTTCAGCCTCGCCTTAGGGACCGACTAACCCTGCGTCGATTAACGTTGCGCAGGAAACCTTGGTCTTTCGGCGTGGGTGTTTTTCACACCCATTATCGTTACTCATGTCAGCATTCGCACTTCTGATACCTCCAGCAAGCTTCTCAACTCACCTTCACAGGCTTACAGAACGCTCCTCTACCGCATCACTTACGTGATACCCGTAGCTTCGGTGTATGGTTTGAGCCCCGTTACATCTTCCGCGCAGGCCGACTCGACTAGTGAGCTATTACGCTTTCTTTAAAGGGTGGCTGCTTCTAAGCCAACCTCCTAGCTGTCTAAGCCTTCCCACATCGTTTCCCACTTAACCATAACTTTGGGACCTTAGCTGACGGTCTGGGTTGTTTCCCTTTTCACGACGGACGTTAGCACCCGCCGTGTGTCTCCCATGCTCGGCACTTGTAGGTATTCGGAGTTTGCATCGGTTTGGTAAGTCGGGATGACCCCCTAGCCGAAACAGTGCTCTACCCCCTACAGTGATACATGAGGCGCTACCTAAATAGCTTTCGAGGAGAACCAGCTATCTCCGAGCTTGATTAGCCTTTCACTCCGATCCACAGGTCATCCGCTAACTTTTCAACGGTAGTCGGTTCGGTCCTCCAGTTAGTGTTACCCAACCTTCAACCTGCCCATGGATAGATCGCCCGGTTTCGGGTCTATTCCCAGCGACTAGACGCCCTATTAAGACTCGCTTTCGCTACGCCTCCCCTATTCGGTTAAGCTCGCCACTGAAAATAAGTCGCTGACCCATTATACAAAAGGTACGCAGTCACCCAACAAAGTGGGCTCCCACTGCTTGTACGCATACGGTTTCAGGATCTATTTCACTCCCCTCTCCGGGGTTCTTTTCGCCTTTCCCTCACGGTACTAGTTCACTATCGGTCAGTCAGTAGTATTTAGCCTTGGAGGATGGTCCCCCCATATTCAGACAAAGTTTCTCGTGCTCCGTCCTACTCGATTTCATGACTAAGAGATTTTCGCGTACAGGGCTATCACCCACTATGGCCGCACTTTCCAGAGCGTTCCGCTAATCTCAAAGCCACTTAAGGGCTAGTCCCCGTTCGCTCGCCACTACTAAGGGAATCTCGGTTGATTTCTTTTCCTCAGGGTACTTAGATGTTTCAGTTCCCCTGGTTCGC
>NZ_FPJJ01000018.1:0-1320 GCF_900119375.1 Pseudomonas sp. NFR02 | reverse complement strand
TCGAAATGCTCGCCGCCGGTTACGCCTTTGATGGCGGTGGTGACAGTTTGGTCGCCCTTGTACACGTCATCAGGAGCAAGAACCGAAACGCTACCGCTCGACTGATTCACACCAATGGTGATGGTCTCGCCATTGTCCAAGGTTACGGTCAGCGGGTTGGTGATGTTAGTCACCGGTGCGCCGTTTTTATCCACAAGGCTGGCGGTGTAGACGATGTTGCCGCCTTCGCCAACGGTGGTAGTGGCGGTCAGGACCACATCGACTTTGTCGATGGTGTCGTTGATCGTGGTCGTTGCGCCATTGCCTGCAACTTCCAGTTTTTCGAAGTTGCCGCCAGTAGTCTCAGTGATCTTGACGGTCTGGGTGCTCTTGTCGATGAACACGTCATCGGTAGGCGCGGGCACGGTTACGGTGCCAACAGTTTCGCCAGCCTTGATGGTAATCGACGAGCCGTTGTCCAACTTCAGCGTGACGTCAGTGCCAGCTTTGTTGGACAGCGTGGCGGTGTACGTAATCTGCCCACCCTCGTCTGCTTCGGCCGGAGCCGTCAGCGTCACGGTGGTGGTGTTGTCGGTACCGGGGGTATCGGTGACAGTGGTGTTCACTGCCGTAGTGCCAGGCACCAGGTTCTCGAAATGCTCGCCGCCAGTCACGCCTTTGATGGCGGTGGTGACGGTCTGGTCGCCCTTGTACACATCGTCTGGCGCGATGGTGGTGATGGAGCCGCTCGACTGATTCACACCGATGGTGATGGTCTTGCCGTTATCCAAAGTCACGGTCAGCGGGTTGGTGATGTTAGTCACCGGCGCGCCGTTTTTGTCCACAAGGCTGGCGGTGTAGACGATATTGCCGCCTTCGCCGACGGTAGTGGTAGCAGTTAGAACTACATCCACCTTGTCGATGGTGTCGTTGATCGTGGTGGTTGCGCCGCTGCCTGCAACTTCCAGTTTTTCGAAGTTGCCGCCGGAAGCGTCGGTGATCTTGACGGTCTGAGTGCTCTTATCGATGAACACGTCATCGGTAGGCGCAGGCACGGTCACAGTGCCAACCGTGTCGCCAGCCTTGATGGTGATCGAAGAGCCGTTATCCAACTTCAGCGTGACGTCAGTACCGGCCTTATTGCTCAAGGTCGCGGTATAGGTGATCTGGCCCCCCTCATTCGTTTCGGTCGGAGCTGTCAGCGTTACGGTAGTGGTGTTATCGGTGCCCGGTGTGTCCGTAACGGTGGTGTTCACCGCGGTAGTGCCCGGCACCAGGTTCTCGAAATGCTCGCCGCCGGTTACGCCTTTGATGGCGGTGGTGACAGTTTGGTCGCCCTTG